>WYBT01000026.1 GCA_011525785.1 Planctomycetaceae bacterium | reverse complement strand
GTGCCGCGGTAGCGCTCGAGCTCCACGCTCACATCGAGCGTCACGGGCCCGGCTGGAACCGTTCCACTGATGGCCACCGGCACTCCCGACTCGGGGTGCATCCAGATCGAGATCGAGCCGCTCATCCCGAACAGACCCACGAACTCCTCCGAGTCCTCGGCGTCGCCGGCGGCGCGCGTCCGCAGCAGGACCTCGACCACGTCGAACTCGCCCGCGGGAGTCTTGCGCCGGCCGCGCCGGCCGCGCTCGAGTTCCACGTCCCACAGCTTCTCGCGGTCGAGCAGCGTGAACTGCGCATCGGCGCGACCTTGCTCGACCATGGTGCGCGCGAGCATGACGGCGCTGACCATGTCGAGCACGCCGTCGGGCGTGCTGCGAACGCGCGCTGCGCGCCACTGCCGGTGCTCCCCGCGCTTGCAGCCGCTGCAGTGCGCCGCGTCCTTCCAAGGCCAGGTCGACTTGACGAAGTGCGCCCGGTCGTCGCAGCCCTTGCAGTGACCGTCGGAGCGATAGCTGGCGCTGGGCCCCTCGGCGGAGCGCCCGATGAGGAGTTCGCGACGGCGGTTCTCGGTTCCGGTCTGGACGGTGGTGTGCACCAGGCGCGGATCGAGCTGCGGCAACACGCGCGTCGAGATGATCTCTTCGACCGTGTAGACCGCATAGCTGCCTTCCGCCTTGGCGCTCACGATCGCCTGTTCGAGCGCGCCGTCGGCGCCGTCGACGTGCACCGCAGCGTCGGGGAAGTACGGCTCGACCCGCGACGTCATCGTGACCTTGCCGACCGACGGGCTGCCGAGCACGCCCAGGTTCAACTGCACGCTGTACTCGAGTTGCTCGTCGCGCGGAAAGCGAATCGGTTGACGACCCTCGCCGCGCTCCATGACGAATGGGCCGCGCGTCGAGCGCGCAGCGGGCGCCTGGCCTTCGGCGGAGCGCGCACGCTGGCCCAGCCCAGTCGACGCGGCGAGCAGCAGCGCGCCGATGAAGCGTCCAGACGCGCGGGAAAGGACGCGCGAGCGCAGTTCGGAAATCGTCGACAGGCGAATCACGAAGGAAGGGTGCGCGCCGTGCTCTTGGCGCTCGGATCGCCACAGGCGCAGTTCTAACCCGTTCGACCCTGCAGTTCGACTCGCCGCCGGGCTTCGCGCTCGGCGACTCGCACCGGGGGAGCTCGCTCCGCGCGCGCGCGGCGCAGGATTTCCGACACCACGGCGCCGACGCGCGCGGCCACAGCCGCGACCGGCATTCGCTCTCCGGTGAGCTCGAACGTGGCGCCGCGGATCAGTGCGCCGGCCGAGATGGCGATGTCGGGCACGTACAGCACGCCGCGCTCGTGCAGGCCGTCGCCGTGCTCGGTCGAGACCAGGATGTTGTTCGCAGCGCCGGCGATCACGCGGCAGCGCGCGCGGAGCAGCGTGAGGTCGTGGACTACCCCGCCCAGCGCGCAGGGCGCGAACACATCGCAGGGTGTCTCGAACTGCGCCGAAGGCGAGACGAGTTCGATGCCCAGAGCGCCGGACACGCCGGCCGCACGTTGGTCGTCGACGTCGACGCCGAGCACCCGTGCACCCAGGCGCTGGAGCTCGCGAGCCACGCGCGCGCCGACCTCTCCGAGTCCTTGCACCAGCACCGTGATGTCGGGCCAGCGCACGAGTCCGTCGAGATGCTCGAGCGCGGCGCCGATGCCCGCCACGACGCCCGCGGCCGTGCACGCCGACAACTCCCCGGGCCCCGCCGGCCCCGGGTCGGTCACGAAGCGGGTGTGCGCGCGCACCAGGCCCAGCTCGCGCTCGCCCGTACCAACGTCAGGGCCGCTGAAGACCCGCCCGGCACGCTGCTCCAAGAGCTCGCCCACGAACTCGTACGCGCGCTCGAGGTCCAGGCCGGCGTGGTCCATCAGGACGAGCTTGGCGCCGCCGGCTGGGACGCTTGCGAGCGCGCACTTGTAGGTCATGGCCTGCGCCAGGCGCAGCACGTCGCGCACGGCACCGTCCTCGTCCAGATAGCGCCAGCGCCGAATGCCGCCGAACGCGGGCCCCAGCGCAGTCGAGTGCACCGCGACGAGCGCGCGCGCGCCGCTGCGGCGGTCGGAGTGCGCGCTGAGTTCTTCGAATCCGCCGCGCTCGAGTTGCTCGAAGATCTCGAAGGTCATGCCGCCGGGCTGCTCCCGCGCAAGTGTACGCGCCGGCGCCGCGCCGACGCGTGGCGCGGGCGCGACGTGACTTCTTGCCGGGCGAGCGGGAAGATCCTTGTGCGCGGCTCGTCCGCGCGCACCTGCGCTGCCCCTCGATTTCCCCGCGCATCACCGCCGCGCCCCCACGCACCCATGGCCGAACGCCGACAGTCCGCGCTCCTGAATGTGCTCTTGACCGCCGCCGCGCTGTGCGGCGCGTGCGCATCCAGCCCAGAAAAGGCTGCGCCCGCCGAGAAGGTCACTCTGATCGCTGAGCCGCCGCTCGAGCCGCTGGGCAAGTTGCTCGCCGATCTCGACCTGCAGATCCAGCGCTGGAACGCTTTGACGCTCACGGCCACCAGCGCGTCTCACAAGCGTGAGGCTCGCCTGCTCGAAGCGGTCATCGTCGAGCAGAGCAGCCGGCGGCGCGACGAGTTGATCGCGGCGCTCGAATCCGGCCCGCCCATCAACCGCATCCGCGCGGCGGGAGCACTGGGCTTCACGCGCGCCGTCGAAGCGCAGAGCCCGCTGCTCGCGGCGCTGCACGATCCGCATCCCGACGTGGTGCACAACGCGCTCATGTCGCTTTCGATCCTCGGCCGCGCCGACACGCCCTTGGACGAGATCTGCGCGCTGATGAGCGACCACCCCGACCCGCAGACCCGCGGACAGGCCGCGTACGCTCTGCGCTCGATCCTCGCCGCGGGCGCGAGCAGCGAGCTCGCCGTGGGTGTCGCGCGCCGCGGGCTCAACGACACCGAGCCCTTCGTACGCTCGCAGAGCGCGCTGAGCCTGGGCATCGCGCGCGACGGCGCCTCCGCTCCGGTTCTGCTCGACCGGCTCTACGACCCCGTGCCGCTGGTCGCCGACGCCGCGAGCGAGGCCTTGGTGGCGATCGCCCTGGGCGTGCCCGAGCGCAAGGGCGTGATCGCACGCGGCTTGGTCGAGGCCAGCGGACGCTCGGACGCCCTGCTCAAGCGCCGCGCGCAGAATGCGCTGGTGCGCCTGTCGGACGTCAACTACGGCGACGACCTCAAGCTGTGGAACGAGTGGGCGCAACGCTTGCCGTAGCGGCCGCCCGACGCCGCTGAGCTGCCTCGCGACGCCGAACCCGGGCGGCCTCGCGAGGGAGCTACACTCTGCCTGTGAGCAGGGCCTCGTATTCGTCGGCCAAAGCCGCGCGCTTCAAGGAGTCGGTGATCCGCGAGATGTCGCGCGTGTGCGCGCGCGAGGGCGGCGTGAACCTCGCCCAGGGCTTTCCGGACTTCCCCGCGCCCGCGCCCATGAAGCAGGCCGCGTGCGACGCGATCCGCGCCGACGAAAACCAGTACGCAGTCACCTGGGGCGCGCCCGTGCTGCGCCGTGCGATCGCGGCGCGGACCGGCGCATACAACCGCGTGCCGACGGATGCCGACAGCGACGTCACCGTGTGCTGCGGCGCGACCGAGGCCATGATCGCGGCGATGCTGGCGGTGCTCGATCCCGGCGACGAGGTGATCGTGTTCGAGCCGTTCTACGAGAACTACGGCCCCGACTGCATCCTCGCCGGCGCCACTCCGCGCCTGGTCAAGCTGCGTGCGCCGAACTGGGACTTCGACCCCGACGAGTTGCGCGCGGCGTTCGGGCCCAGGACGCGCGCCATCGTGGTCAACACTCCGCACAACCCCACGGGGAAGGTGTTCACGCGCGCGGAGCTCGAGTGCATCGCAGCGGAGTGCCTGCGGCACGACGTGCTGGCCATCACCGACGAGATCTACGAGTACATCCTGTACGACGGATGCGAGCACGTCTCGCTCGCGACACTGCCGGGGATGCTCGAGCGCACGATCACGATCAGCGGCCTGTCGAAAACCTGGAGCGCCACGGGCTGGCGGATCGGCTGGTGCATCGCGCCGGCGCCGATCACCGCGGCGATCCGCAAAGTTCACGACTTCCTCACGGTGGGCGCGCCGGCGCCGCTTCAACGGGCCGCCGCCAGCGCGCTGGAGTTCGGTCCGGAGTACTTCGAGCGGCTGGCGTCGGACTACCGCGCGCGCCGCGACTTGCTGAATAGCACTCTGCGCGCCGTCGGCTTGCGCACGTTCGAGCCGCGTGGCGCGTACTACACGATGTGCGACTTCTCGCAGCTCAGCGCGCTCGACGATGTCGCCTTCGCGCTCGAGCTGGTGCGCGACGGCGGAGTGGCCGCCGTGCCCGGCTCGAGCTTCTTCCTCGACGCGCACGACGGGCGCAGCCTGATCCGTTTCTGCTTCGCCAAACAGACCGCGACCCTGGAACGCGCGGCGCAAGTGCTGTCCCAACGGCTCGGAACGCGTCCATGATCCCCACGGCGTGGATCGCAGCCGCAGCGCTCGTACTCCCGCCGAGCGCGCAGCAATCTGCGCCCGCACTCAGCGAACTCCCCGCGCGTCGACCGATCGCCGGCCTGGGCGGATTCCAGAGCGTCTCGTCCGTGCGCTACAGCGAGGCGCCCGAACTCGAGCACGAGTTGACCTGCACCTACGTGTTCCCGGCGCGCGCGCGCTGGCAACTCGCAGTTCCGGGGCAACCTCAGCTGGGACGCCACGTGGAGTTCCGCTACGGGCAGCGCTTTTTCGAATTGCCGCAGTCCGCCGAGCGCTCGCGCGAGACGGCGACGCGCAGCGCCGACGGCAGCGACTGGACCAGCAAGTGCGAGCTGCTGGAGCTGCGACTGGCCGTGTTCCTGTGGCCCGACGGCTTCGCTTGGCGCGAGGACGGCCCCCGCCGCCGCGCGGCGGGTGAGTGCGGCCGCGAACTCGTGGCGCTGTTGGACGCACAGGGGCGGCCAACGCAGGTGAGCTTCGCGGCACAGCCCGGCCAAGCGGAGGACGAGCTGCGGATCTCCGTCTGGCGCGAGCAGTACGGACGGCGCTGGCCTGCTGAGCTGGAGCTGTGGCGCGCGGGTCAGCCGATCTGGAAAGAACAGGTGACGACCGTTGTGACGCAGGTCGCGCTGCTCGACTCGTACTTCCTGCCTCCCGATCGACGCGGTCCGCCGGCGAGCGCCCAAGCTGCGCCCGTGCTGCACTTCGACGCGCCGGCGCAGACCGAGGTGCGCGAGCCCGTCGCGGCGGGCGAGGATTGGACCAAGGCGCGTGAACGCTGGAGTGCGCTCGCGACGCGCATCGACACCCAGCTCCCGCCCGGTTGGGAGCGGCTGTCCACGATGGCCTTCGAGCTGAGCGCAAGCGGCGAACCGGAGTCCGTCGTCGTCCGCTTGCGGGGACGGGGCGCACCGCCGGCCTTCGCGGTGGAGACGACCGCAGCCCAGGCGCTCACGACGTCCACGCCCTGGCCGCCCTCGCAGGCCGGCGAGGCGTTGAAGCGCCTGGATGCGGCGAAGCCGCTGGACGCGCGCGCTGCGCGGCGGGTGCTGACCGTGCGAGGCGATCCGAGTTCGGCCTCAGCCGCGGACGTGACCCTGATCATCGAGCGCGAGCGCTGACCTGTGAGGCGCGCGCTGGCGCCGCTTTTGCGCTTTGAGTCCCGTCGGTCCGGTTCCTGACCTATTCAGAGGACGCTATGGAAGCTCGAAACGCGCGCCGTGTATCCACTCTGGTTGCCGCTCTGTTGGCGCTCGCGCCGCAGACCGCCTGGAGCCAGCAGCGGCCCGGCAATTCCGGCGGCAACTCCGGCGGCAGCCGCGGCGCGGCGCCCTCGCGGCCCGCGCCGCAAGCGCCTTCCCGGCCTGCGCCGTCCGCCCCCTCTCGACCTGCCCCGTCTCGACCCGCACCCTCCGCGCCGTCGCGACCTGCGCCGTCTCGACCTGCCCCCTCGGCCCCGTCGCGACCTGCGCCGTCCGCGCCTTCACGACCCGCGCCCACCCGACCGTCGGCGCCGGCGCCCACCCGTCCGAGCAGCACGCCGTCGGCCCCCTCGCGTCCGACGACCCGCCCCAGCGCGCCGCAGCCCGGTTCGAGCGTTGCCCCGACTCCGGATCAGCGCCCGGGTTCGCGAAGGACCAGTCCAGCCGCCCCCACCACGAGCGGGCCCGTGGATCGCCAGCCCGGCGCGAGCCCGTCCGCTCCCAGCGCCAGCGAGCCGCGCCGCCCCACGAGCCGACCGAGCCCCGGCGCCCGCCCGCGCCAACCCGACACCGCTCCGTCCTCGGGGGCCGCAACGGGACCGATCTTCGAGGCCCGGCCCAAGCGTCAGCCGTTCCCGCGCGTGCAGCCGGACTCCACGCGTCCCGGCGCAGCCCAGCCCGGTGCGACCGAGCCTCAGCGCGCTCCCTCTTCGCGGCTGCGTCCCGCTCGCGACTCGGCGCCGCGACCGGAACGACCGTCGACCGGGGCCGTACGTCCGACGCCCTCCGAGACTCCCGCGGTGAGCACCACCAAGCCCATCGATCGGACGCGCATCCTGGAGCGCTACCGCCGGCCGTCGACGGAGAGCTCGCGGCCCGAAGCAACGCCCGACCAGAACTCCGGCCGCAAGAGCGCTGAGGAAGTGACGCGCGCGCGCCAAGCGCAACGCGATCGCCAGCAAGAGTCACTCGCGAACCAACGCCGGGCTCGGACCGAGCGCGAAGTCCGTGAGGTGCAGCGCGCGCGCGACGAGTACCGCTCAGCGCAGGCCGAGAAGGTTGTCGCCAAGCGCGGCGAGTGGCGGACCGAGCAGCAGGCGCGCCTGGAGCAGCGCCGCGAAGCCTACGCCGAAGCTGCATCGCGCGAACTCCGCCGTCGCACCCAGATCCCCGGTGCGGAGCAACAGCAACTGGAGCGCTGCGGAACCCAGTTCGCGCGCTGGCACGGGTACGGGGTCGGCCTGGGGCTGGGCCTGGGCTTCTCGTGGTGCTCGCCCTACGGCTGGTACTGGAACTCGTACTGGAACAACTGCTGGCCGGGCGCCGGCTGGTGGTGGAACGGCTGGAACAACGTGTCCTACTGGGGCTGGGGTTGGGGCCTGGGGGCCTACTCCTACTCGTGGTGGTGCCATCCCCTCTCGCTGAACTACCGCTGGTGGTGGGGCGGCTGGCCGACCTGGAACACCGGCTGGTGGCCGGGCGCCTACACGAGCTGGTGGAGCGCCGCGCCGGTGTACTACTCGAGCATGCTGGTCGACACGAACGACGACAGCTCGGACTCGGTCGTGATCTACGTCGACGGCGCCCAAGCGGTCGAGGTCGTGGACTCCTCGGGCGAGAGCACTCGGGTGCAGACCGGCGCTACGGGTGAGGCCGTCCAGGTCGAGGCAGCGGGCGTCCCCGCGGCCGAGGGCTCGCTGCCGCGCGTGCTCGAGCGCGGCCCCGACTCGCTCTCGCGCGCCGCCAATCAGCACCTCTCGCTCGGCGACGCTGCGTTCCGCGAGCGGCGCTACGCCGATGCGGTCCACTTCTACGCCAAGGCGATCGAGTACAGGCCCAACGAAGGGGTCATGTACCTGGTCCTGGCCGACGCGCTGCTCGCGACCGGCGACTACCACTACGGCGCCTTCGCGCTGCGGCGCGCGCTGGAACTCGATCCGACGCTCGCTCAGAGCGACATCGACAAGCACGAGTTCTACGCCAACCCGGCGGAGTTCGGCGAGCAACTGCAACTGCTCGAGCGTTTCCTGTCGGACCATCCCAGCGATGCGGACGCGCGCCTCTTGCTGGCCGCCAACTATCTGTTCGGCCGCAAGCCGGCGCTCGCCGTCGACCTGCTCGAGTCCGGCGCGAGCGCAGCCGTCCGCAACGAAGCGGCAGGACAGTTGATCCTCGCAGCCGCCAAGAAGGCCCGCGGCGCGCGCTGAAGTCCAGCGTCTATGCGCTCGAGATCAGGTCGAAACAGGCCTGGCCGCGGCGCTAACCAAGCACGACCTCGCGCGGGCCCGGATCGGGCCCGAACAACGCGACGCCCGGACGGCGGCCGAAGCGCTCGTCGAAGGCCCGCGCGACGTCCTCCAGCGCCTGTTCCGCGCCCGCGCGCTCAACCAGCATCACGACGCAGCCGCCGAAGCCGGCGCCCGTGAGTCGCGCACCGCACACCGCCGTCGATGCTGCGGCGGCGTCGACGAGGCAGTCCAGCTCGGGCGCCGACACCTCGTACAGTTCGCGCAGCGAGCGATGGCTGGCGAACATGCGCGCACCGAAGCCACGAACGTCGCCTTCCATCAACGCGCTGCGCGCCGCGAAGGTGCGCTCGACCTCGCTCACGACGTGCCGCGCGCGCCGCGCGAGCTCGACCGGCAACTCGCGCTCGTGGGTGTCGAGCACTTCGGCCGGGATGTCGCGCAGCACGCGCGCCTGCGGGCAGTGCTTGCGCAGCCGCTCGAAGGCCTCGGCAGCCTCGGCCACGCGCTGGTTGAACGCGCTCTGCGCCAGTTCGCGGCGCACGAGCGTGTCCGCCACGGCCACGGCGAAGCGCTGGTGATCGAAGGGCAGGTGCTGGTAGCTCGCGTCCTTGCAGTCGAGCCACAGAAGGCTGCCGGCCTGAGCCAGCCCGACCGCGAAGGGATCCATGATCCCGCAGCGCACTCCGACGAACTCGCGCTCGGAGTTGAGCGCGAGTTCCACGCGCTGCAGCGGCGTCAGCCCGAGGCGCCAGATGTGGTCGAGCACGAAGGCCGTTCCGACGCAGATCGAGGCCGACGACGACAGCCCGGCGCCGACGGCCAGGTCTCCGCCGAAGAGCACATCGATTCCGCCGAGCGCCGCAGCGCGCGAGTGGAGCTGTCGCAGCACGCCCAGCGGGTAGTCGAACCAGCGACCAGCGCGCTGGGGCGCAAGGCGCTCCAGGCGCGTTTCGAGCCAGCCCGACTCGGAGGTCGACGCGAAGCGCACCCTCCGGTCGGAGCGCTCGGCCACGGCGAAGAACGTGCCCCGATCGATCGCCATGGGCGCGACCGGACCACCGTTGTAGTCCAGATGCGCCCCCATCAAGTTCACTCGTCCAGGCGAGAAGTACAGCGCCGTCGGACGGCGACCGAACTGCTCCTCGAAATTGCGCCCATGGCGCTCGAGAGCCGCGCGCAGCCGGGCCTCGCGCGACGCGTCGGCGCCGCCTTCGAAGCCAGACTGTCGGTGGGCGTGCATTGGCGTCGGGAGAATAGCGTCTGACGCCGGCTCACGAGCGACGCAGCCCGACTCGCACCCACGCGCTTGGCGCGCGCGCTCGCGGAGCGTTATGGTTCCGGCAATGGGTCGACTTCAGCCTGCACGCTGCCTTCTCGCCGGCGCCGTGGCGCTCACCCTCGCCGGCTGCGCGAGCATCGAGCTGACGCGCGAGACGCAGTCCTCGGGCAGCTTCGTCTCGAAGGGTTTTGCGTTCACGATCGCCTCGATCGACATCCCGCGTCCGGCGCTGCTCATCGCGCGCGACAACGCCGCCGATGCGCGCCTGACCAACATGCGTGTGACGCACAGCTCGGTGACGCCCGACCTGGGTTGGTGGGACTGGCTGCTCGACATCATCGGCGTGCGCTGGGCGAAGATCGAAGGCACCTGGGGGTTCTCGGGGGAACCCGCAGGAGAACTCTCGGGCGAAGACGCGGGCGCCGCGCCGGCTTCCGACGCGCCGAACGCCCAGAAGCGCTGAAGCGGGCGCGGTTGCGGATCGCGGGCGGCTTTCAGCGCTGTTCTTCGCGCAAGCCTTCCACCACGCGTGCGATGGCGGCGTCGAGTTCGATCGCGCCCGCCAAGTGTTCGACCCAGATCGGCCGGACCACGCGCGCCGCTGCTCCCAGGCGCTCGTAAGCGCCCTCGGACTCGCCCAGGTCGCGGTGATCGCGCTCGAAGACCGTCCGCACGACCCATGCGCCGGTGACGAACACCAGCGCGTGCGCCGCGTCGTTCGCGAGCGCCCGCGCGGAGTCCAGGCCGCTGCCCTCGATCGCCAGGCGCAGACGCGCGCCAGCCCCGCGCGAGGCAGAGTCGGCGGCCTCGAGCGCGTGGCAGAGTTCGTGCACCACGGCCTCGATCAGCGCCGCTCCTTCGCGCCGCTCGACGCTGACGCAACAAACTGCGCCTCCGCGCGCGCGGTGGGTCACAGCCCCGGGCCAGGGCGCGCGGGCCACCAGGTAGACGGGAACACTGACGCGCGGCTCGACGAGTCCGAGCGCGTCGACGCAGCGTTCGAGCGCGACCGGGGCCAGCGCACCCAGGCGAGCGCGCAGCGGCGCGAGGCGCGCTTCGATGGCGCGCTGATGCTGCGGCCAGACCTCGCTCGAATGGAACGACTCGAGCTCCGCCAAGCTCGCGGCCCAACGCTGCCCGAGCGCGCGCAGCGGCAGCTCGCGTCCGCCCGGCGCTTCGAAGCTCTGGGGCAGCTCCTCGACGCGCGCTGCGAAGTCCGCGGCAGTCGCGCAGCCGTGGAGCCGGCCTTCGATCCACGACCAGCCGAGCGGCGAACCCAGGGCGGCTTCGATCTCGCGCGCCGCGGCCACGCCCGCGCCGACGAGTTCGGGAACTTGCGCGCCCGTGTCCTGCGCCAGTGCGCGCAACCACTGCGCCTGGTCGAACAGCGGCTCGACGCGCAGGTCGAGGCGCGAGCGCGGCCCGCGGTCCTCGCGGCGCAGGAGCAGGAACCCGGCGTTGGTCGTGACAGGTCCGATCAGCGCGCCCGGCGCAGTGACGAACACGCGGTCGAACAGCTCGGGCATGCGCGTCACGCCGCGCCGCACCCAACCGCAGTCGCCGCCCAGTTCGCGCAGGCCGAAATCGTCGCTGTGCTCGCGCGCCAGCTCGGCCATGTCCGCGCCGCGCCGCAGCTTCGTCGCCAGCTCCTCCGCCAGGGCCTCCGCCGCGGGAAAGGACCGCTCGACGCTGAGCGGCGCGCCGACGGCGCCGTCGTAGGTGACCCAGATCGCGCGCACGCGCGCCCAGGTGTCGTCGCGCAGCCGCGGATCGATGGCCTCGACGCCGACGCGCTGGAGCACGTGGTAGCCCAGCGGCGTGGCGAGCGGACCGACGATCTCCCCCACGCCCGCCGCGAAGGCCGCGGCGCGCAGACCGGCGTCGTTGGCGCCGCGCTCGAAGATCGCGAAGTCGCCGCCGCGCAGCGCGCTGGCCGTGTCCGCGGAGTGCTCGCGCGCGAGCGCAGCGAAGTCGCTCCCGCCGCGGGCCAGCGTGGCCAGGTGTTCGGCCCGAGCGCGAGCGGCCTGGTCCACGCCGGCGACGAAGATCTGGCGACAGCCGACCGCCGCTTCGATGCGCTGCACGATCCACGCGCCGCCGTCGGACTCGAAGGGCGGCGCTAGTTCGCCGACGGAGAGCTGCTCGAGCGCGGTTTCGATCGGCGGCGCGAGCAGTCCCGGCGGGTGGATCCCGATCACACCGGTGCGCGCGAAATGACGGCGACTGGCGGCGGCCTGCACGTTGCCGACGAACTCCCCCGGCGCGCGCAGCCCCGCGAGCAGTTGGCGCGCCGCAACCTGCGCCGAGCCGGGGCGCCCGGGTTCGTCGAGCAGACGCAGCGCGGCGACCGCGGGCGGCTGGGGCGGCGCCTCACCGTAGTGCAGCGGCGCCACGAGCACGGACGACTGCGCGATCAACGCCAGAGCGGCCAGCATCGCGAACCTCGCTCAGTCGCCCACGCGGGGCGCTGTGTACACCGCCGAGGGATCGACCGGCGCGGTCATCGCCGCCCCCCACAGCGCGCCGAAGAACTGCGCCGCGCGCGCGGGGCAGTCCCCGCCCTCGACGAACACGCTCGCGTTGCGGCTGTGCTCGAAGTAGTCGCGCTCCCAGTTGCTCGTGCCCAGCCACAGACGGCGTCCGTCGACCAGCATGTACTTGGCGTGGATCACGCGCGCGAACGGGATGTGGCCGCTGGAGTGCGGCGGCACGCTCGCCATGCGCACCTCGACGTTGGCGAGCGGCTCGAGGCTCTGGAGTCCCTCGATCGTGCCCTTGCGCTTGCCCCAGTCGGCTACGAGCAGTCGCACCTTCGCACCGCGCGCAGCCGCGCGCCGCAGCGCGCTCTCGAGCACGTCCCAGTACTCGCGCTCGCGCGTCGTCGCCCGATAGGTGAGCAGTTGGACGTCCACGCTGCGCTCGGCTGCGTCGATCCACTGCACGAGCTCGGGCAGGTCCCACCAGGCTTCACTGGGCAGCGCGGAGCGCGGGCTGAAGCGATAGCGCAGCGTCGCATCGCCGAGCTTGTCGGCAGGCGGCGGCAGCGAGGCGAGCGGCGCGAAAACCTCGGCCGGAACGGCGCCGCCGGCGACGGCCCAATCGGCTTCGAAGATCGCCGCAAAGCTCGCCGCGGCGCCGGGCGCGCGCACGCGCAGCCCCAGCTCGACGATGTGCTCGAGCGCGCGCCAGTCGAAGTTCTGGCTGCCCACGAACAGCTCCGCGCCGTCGACCAGCAAATACTTGGCGTGCAGCACGCCGCCGTAGCTCTTGGCGACGTCGAAGCGCCGCACACTGGTGTTGGCGCCGGCCGCGAGGCGCTCGAGCGTCTGCGGATACGTGGCGTAGAACTTCTCCTCTGCCAGGAAACGCACGCGCACGCCGCGCGCGGCCGCGGCCTCGAGCGCTTCGATCACGCGCGTGAGCGCGCTCGGCGCCTGATCGCTGGCGTAGAAGTGCGCCAGATCGATCGAGCGCTTCGCCCCGCCGATCATCTCGAGCCAGACCTCCGCGGTGTTGCGCAGGTCGGGGCTGTCGAGTTGGGTCTCGAGCGGCGCCGACTCGACCAGCTCCAGCGGCGCACCCTGCGCCAACGACACCGCCAGCGCGCAGCAAAGACTCAGCATGCGAGGCACTTTAGCGTGCGCAGCGCTCACTCCAGCCGCGCGCGCAGCTCGACGCGCTCGGCCGGCGCGAGCGTCACGCGCTCTTCGTAGCGCTCCAGACCGCGCTGCACTTCGAGCCGGTACTCGCCGGGCGCGAGCATGCCCAGCTCGAGCATTCCGGCGCTGTCCGAAACGCCCTTGCCGGCGAATAGGTTGCTGATCGCGCGCCCGACGTCGGCGCCGGCCAGCGCGCCCTCGCGCTCGAGCGGCGCCAGCCTTCCGGTGGCGCCCGCCACGGGCCGGCCCGCGCGCGTGACGCGCACCACGACCTCGACGCCCTTGACCAGCGTCAGGTCGAACGGAGCGCTCTGCACGCTGCTGACGACGACCTTGGAGGCCAGCGCATCCGCGAAGCCGTCCGCGCTCGCGCTCAGCTCGTACTCGCCCTCCGACAGCGCCTCGAAGCGGTACTCGCCGTCGCGGTTGGAGCTGGCGCGCTCGCCCGCCACGCCCTGGGACTGGGCGCGCGTCGCGATCAGTTGCGCGCCCGACACCGGTGCGCCGCCTTCGTCGAGCACGCGGCCGAACAGCGCCAGCGCCGCAGGCAGCTTCAACTCCAGCCCGCGCTCGACTTCGTCGGCGCGCACCTCGACCACCAGCGGCGCCGAGGGGCCGTAGCGCCGCGCGCCCTCGACCGGCTCGCCGCGCGGCGGGGTCACGCTGAGTTGGAACGAACCGGCGTCGAGGCGCGTGAAGGAGAAGCTGCCGTCCTCGCGGCTGGTCTCGCGCGACTGGCCCGACTCCTGCGCCACCAGGCGACCGAGCCAGCCGCCGGAGTCCTGCGTCTGCACGCGCCGCGCCGTGATGCGCGCACCGGCGATCGGCGCGCCGTCCGCGGCATCCACGACCCGGCCTTCGATGCCGCCCTCGGGCAGCTTCAGGTCGAGCCGGTGCTCGGGTGCGTCGGGGATCGCAGCGCTCACGCGCACGCCGCGGCGACCTTGGGCGTCGATGTTGAACTGGTATTCGCCTGGCGCGAGCCCGAGGAACTCGAACTCGCCGTTCTCGCCGATGGGCGCGATCTTGAGGTCCAGCCCGAGCAGGCCTTCGCTCTCGAACGAGAGCGCCGTGATCGCACCGCGCTTGACCGGTGCGGCGCCGTCGAGCACGCGGCCGAAGACGCGCGTCGCTCCGCTCGATCTGTCGAAGATGTCGTACTCGACGCGCTCGTCGGGCGGCACGGTGACGAGGTCGAAGTTCAGCGTGCCGAGGAAGCTGATCGGGTTGAGCGCTTCGTCGCCGCGCGTGAGCACCAGGAAGTAGCCGCCCGGCGCCATGCGCTCGATGCTGTAGCGGCCTTCGCCGTCCGTGCGGCCCTGGTACAGCGCTCCGCCGTTGGCGCGCCCCTCGCCGCTGAGGTTGGCGGGCGACGCAGCGATGACGATCGCGCCCGCAACCGGCCTCCCGAAGCGATCGAGCGCTCGACCGAACACGCCGCCGCCCGTGGAGAGCTCGACCTCGACCTCGGACGGCTCGCCGCCGCTGGCGACGATCACCGTGTCCGAGCGGCCGATCACGTAGTCGCGGTGCGAGGCCAGCACGACCGTCGCGCCCGGCTCGAGTCCGGTGAGCTCGAAGCTCCCGTCGGCGCCCGAGAGCACCGCGCGATCCCCCAGCAGCCCCAGCTGCGCCGCGAAGTCGCGAAAGCCCGGCGGGATCTGCTCGAGTTCGGGCGGGCCGCGGAACTGCCTTCGATCGCGCCGTTCGAAGTTGTCCGCGCGCTCGGCGGGCAGCGCGAACACCTGCGCCCCGGCGATCGGCTCGCCCTCGCGATCGACCACCGCGCCCCGGATGCGGCCGCCGGGCGACAGCTCGACGATCACGCCGCGCAGCGTCTCGCCCTCGGCGACGCTGAGCCCCTCGATCGTGCGCTCGACGAAGCCGCGCGCGCGCACGCTGAACGAGACCTTCGCGCCGCCCTTCACCGGGTCGAGTCGGAAGCGTCCGTCCGGAGCTTCGACGAGCAGTCCGCCGGAGAAGGGATTGTTCGCGCCCGGCGCGTCGAGCTGCGTTTCGACGCGCTCGTTGCACACCAGCGTGAAGCTCGTCACCGGCGCCTTCTTCTCGACGTCGATCACGATGCCTTCGATCGCGCCGCCGGTGCGCAGCACGATCTCGATCTCGTCCGGCGCCTTGGCCGGATCCCAGTCGAAGCGCGTGCTGGCGAAGCCGAGCTTGAACACGTCGATGCGGTGCGGCGCGCGATCGGCGAACGCGCCGGCGCGGAAGCGGCCCTCGGCATCGGTGCGCGGGTAGTCGAAGCCCTCGACCGAAGCGGCGAGCAGTGGCGCGAAGGAGAAGTCGAACTGGAAGTTGCGCAGGTCGACCGGGTTCCAGCGCACGACCGCGCCCTCGACCGCCTTGCCCGCGCTGTCCACGACGCGTCCGCTCACCATCGGACCGCGCGGCAGCTCGAAGTCGCTCGCGCTCGCCAGTCCGCCGTCGACGCACACCACGCGCGGGCCCTTGGCCGGCAGACAGCCGTCTGCGACAGCGACGAGGTCGTGCTCCCCCGCGGGAGCGTTGCGAATGCGGAAGCGTCCGTCCGCGGCGCTCACCACGTGCGTCTGCTTCAGGATCTCCTCGGCGAACTGCAAGCTGCGCAAGCCGCGCGGCACCAGCGCGACGTGCGCGCCCGCGAGCGGCCGCGGCGCCGCGTTGGCGTCGGCGCCTTCGGGCAGAGCGACCATGCGACCCTCGATGGCGCCGCCCGTGCGCGTGCGCAACACGACCGTGGTGTCCTCCCCCGCCGCGACGTCGAGATCCAACAGGTGCGAGAGCGCGAACCCCGCGCCCGCCGCCGTCAGGTCGTAGCCCTTGCCCGGCGGAACACCGGCGATCACGAACGCGCCTTGCTCGTCGCTGCGCGTCTGGAGGTAGCACGCGTCGCCGCTGCGCGCACTCTCGATCGCCAGGCCCGGCCCGAGCGTCAGTGCGACCTGCGCGCCGACCACGGGCTCGCCGCTGGGCGCGAGAACGACGCCGAGCACGCGTCCGCCGGGCCGCACGAAGACCTCGACCGGCCCGCCGTCGCCCGAGGGCGCGACCCAGGCGCGCGCGACGCTGTCGGGGACGTGCCGCGCGCCGCGCGCCTGGATGTAGTACGTGCCCGAATACACGCCCTCGAAGGCGAATGCGCCGTCGGATTCGCTCAGCGCGACCGCGATCGGCTCGACGCGGCTCGCGTAGCCGTCGCTGGTGTTCGCCAGCCGCAGCACGCGCGCGAAGAACTCCCGCGCCACAGGCGGCACCGGCAGGAGCTCGACACCTGCGCCCGCGACCGGCGCGCCGCCCGCGCGCTCCAGCACGCGCCCGACCAGCCTTCCGGGGCCGGAGAGCCGCACTCCGGGACGCACGACGTAGCCATCGTTCGAGAACTCGGGGCGCTCCGAGCTGACGCGCTGGTCAGCGGCCTCATCGCGCTGCGCGCCGAGCTCGGGGCCGGCCTCCGGCGCCGTGGGCCGCACGCCGTCGAGCGCGGCGGCATCGGGCCGCGGCCCGTCGCCCGCGAACAGCAGCCACACCAGGAGCAGCACGAGCGCCGCGGCCGCGGCGGAGACGACGACGAGCGGCCGGGTCGCGCCGGAGCGCGTCGAACGGGGACGTTGCATGGAGCAGAGCCGGGGGAGGGCGAGGGAGGGCGGAGCGCGCGCGCCGTGGTCAATTGTCATGCCGCAGGCCGAACGCGGGCAAGGCGCTGCTCCTTGCGCGGGCGGTGCGCGCGCCCGGACTGGCGCCGCGAGTGAACGTAGCCCAAGGTTCCGCGCAGCATGAGTGCGCCGCGCGTCGAACATCAGGGCGAGCCTAAGGGCGAACTCGAGGGCGAACTCGAGCCGCTGTTCTGGTCCGACCACAAGGCGCGGCCGCTGTGGAAGCGCGCCCTGCTGCTGGTCGGCGCGCTGATCTTCATCGTGCTCGGAGTGGTGTTCTGGATCGTGCCGCTCGTCACCGGAATCCCGTTCTACATCGTCGGATTCGCACTGCTGGGCGCGGCCAGCCCGCGCGCACAAGCCGTCCTCAACCGCGCGGAGGCGCGACTCCCCCACCGAGTGCGCCTCGCGCTGCGACGCATGGTCGCGCAGGCGCGCAGCTTCCGTCAGATCTTGCCGCGGGCGCGCAACTCGGCCACGACGCCCGAGAGCACGCGCTCGAACGGCTCGGGCGACCAGCCCAGCTCCGAGCGCGCCTTGTCCGACGCGAAGCGGAAGTGAGCGCCGAGCATCCGCACCGACTGCGGAGTGAGCAGATCCTGCGGCGCGAGCGCATCCAGCGCACGCACGGCGCCCTCGACGCCCCTCCACACAAGCGGCGGCGCCGGCCAGCGCGGCGCGGGCACGCCGAGCGTGCGCGCGGCCAGCGAGAACGCGTCGAAGGCGCTCCAAACCGATTCGGTCAAGAGGTAGCGCTCGCCGCGGCGTCCGCGCTCGAGGGCCGCGATGCAGCCGCGCACGACGTCCTCCACGCCGACCACCGA
The DNA here is from genome assembly GCA_011525785.1 of Planctomycetaceae bacterium. Taxonomy (GTDB): domain Bacteria; phylum Planctomycetota; class UBA1135; order UBA1135; genus WYBT01. The sequence continues at coordinate 360,847 of WYBT01000026.1, read as the reverse complement.
GAGCGATCCGGGCGGCGTGAAGACCAGCCGCGGACCGCGCGCGAGCTGCTCGAGGAAGCGCAGCGTGTTGGGCGTGCGCGCGCCGACGCCGAAGATCGCGCCGGGGTTGACCGCGAGCACGTCCAACGCGTCCGCCGCGCCGAGCGCGAGCTCCTCGGCCGCGCGCTTGGTGTCGGCGTAATCGCAGCGCAGCGGCGCGAGGTTGTAGGGCGCGCGCTCGTCGAGGATTTCACCCGGCCGCGTCGCTCCCACGGCGACGACCGAGCTGACGTGCAGCAGGCGCGCCGCGCCGTGGCGCAGACAGGCCTGGAGCACGTTGCGCGTGCCCTCGACATTCACCTCGCGCTGCAGCTTCGAATCGCGCGTGCGGTAGCTGATGAGCGCGGCGTTGTGCACCACCCACGCGGGCCCGCGGCGCGCGCTCACGTCGCCGAGCGCCGCCTCGATCGCGAGCGCGTCACGCACGTCGCCATCGCGCCAGCGCACGCCGCTGCCGGCGAGCACGCTGCGGTCCGCGCTGCGGCGCGCCAGCGCGTAGACGTCGTGTCCGCGCGCGAGGAACGCCCGCGCCAGGCCCACGCCGACGAAACCGGTCGCGCCGGTGAGCAGCACGGGCGGGCGACGCGCGCTCACGCCGGGCTCTCCGCGGTCGGCAGACTCACGCGCACCAGCGTGCCGCTCGTGTCCTCGCGCGGGAGGAGCTCGATCGCGCCGCCGTGGTCCTCGACGACGCGCTTGGCGATCGCCAGGCCCAGCCCGGTGCCGGTCGAGCGCGTGGTGAAGTAGGGCTCGAACAGGCGCGCGCGCACCTCGGGCGGCACGCCAACGCCGGTGTCGGCCAGCTCGAGCACCACGCGACCGTCGCGCTGCGCGAGGCGCACGTCGAGCGCACCGCCGCGCGGCATGGCCTCGAGCGCGTTGGAGACGAGGTTCAAGAGTACGCGCCGCAGCAGCAGGCGATCGCCCAGCACGCGCACGGGCTGAACCGCGCGCGTGATCACCACGCCCAGCGACTGCGCCCAGGCCGAGTCGAGCTCGAGCACCTCCTCGACCAGCGCGGCGAGTTCGAGCGGCTGGAAGTTGTCGCGGCGGGCGCCGGTGAGCGCGTGGAAGTCCGAACTGATCTCGCGCAAGTGCGCCACCTGCCGCCCGACGATCTGCAGCGTCTGCTCGAGGATCGCTTCGAACTGCGGGCTGCGTTCGTCGCGCGCGCGGCGGCACAGGTCGATCGAGAGCTGGATGGGCGTGAGCGGGTTCTTGATGTCGTGCGCGACTTGGCGGGCCATCTCGCGCCAGGCGCTCTCCTTCTGCGCCTTGATCAGCTCCGCGCGGCCGTGCTCGAGCTGCTCGGTCATGCGGTTGAGCGCTGCCGCGAGCTCGCCCAGTTCATCGCCGCTGGCGGTCGCGACGCGCGCGCCCAGGTCGCCGTCCGCCACGCGCTGCACGTGCTCGCGCAGTGCGAGGATCGGCTGCGTCGTGCGGCGCGCGATCACCATCGTCCACAGCACGCTCACGAGCAGCACCGCGAGCGTGGCCTTGAACAAGAGCGCGCGCAGCTCGCGCACCGGTCGGAAGATGTCGTCGTTGTCGATGCCCACTCCGACGATCCAGCCGAAGCCGCCCTCGTCGTAGCCGCGCGTGCGGCGAAACGCGGCGTTCTTGCGCTTGCCGTCGAAGTTGTACTCGGGGTACAGCCCCCAACTGGACGCCAGCGCGGCGGCGGTCATCTCGGGCAGCGCGATCGGCGGCTGCGACACGCGCTGGCCGTACAGCTCGGGCCGCGCGTGCGCGAGGATCGTGTCCGCATCGCTCTTCCAGATCCAACCGTAGGCCGAGGGGAACTCGTCGGGCCCGACCAGGCCCTGGAAGTAGCTGCGCAGCACCTCGGGGTTGTCGAGCTCCTCCTGGACGCGGCTCCAGTTCACCAGCGCGAACACCGCGCCGACGAAGCGTTCGGAGAGCTCGGGGCGCAGCTCGTCGCGCGGCCACACGATCGGCGCGCTGAAGCCGATGTGGAAGTTCTCGGGGTGCAGCGGGGTCTGCGGCCGGCGCGGCGGCAACAGACCGCACTGCTCGCTCGAGATCTGGTCCACGCGGTGCGCGCGGCCGGCCTTGGCGGCCTCGAACCACACCTCGCGCGCGTACGAGCGCGACTGCAGCTCCGCGTTGACCTCGGGCGCGAAGCCCAGGCCCGAGCGCCCGACGGTGCTCGCCGCGACGAAGCGCCCCTCGTCGTCCACGAGCAGGAACAGGTCGTAGCCGCGCTTGGCCGCGATCCAGTGGTTGAACTGATCGATCTGCGTCTTGCGCATCAGGCGCCGGTCCTCGGGGCTCTCGCCCTCGAGCTCGCCGGCCTCGTCGCGCCAGGCCTCGTCGATCGCGAGGTAGCAGCCCGGGTCGGCCGCGAGCAGCGCGACGCTCGAGTTCCACTCCTCGACGTCGCGGTCGACGCGCAGCGCGAGGTCTGCCGCGATGCCCTTGAGCGAGTACAGCACCACGTCCTTCGAGAGGCGTCCGGCCATCTCGTGGTCGACGAACACCGCGAAGGCGAGGAACGGCAACACCACGGCCGCGAGCACGGCCAGCAGCAGCTTGGTGGCGATGCGCCGGATCACAGCGCCGCCTCCGGGGCCCGACGGCGCGCGCGCGGAGGGCTAGAGTGGCGCGGCAGCATCGCGCGGCATCCCACCGCGCCGCGCGGCGCGCCGCAAGCCTTCCTCCCCAAGCGTGGACGAACCCTCGAGCATCGCCCTGGTCCGCCTCTCGCACCTGGGCGACGTCGTGCTCGCGCTCCCGCTGTTCCACGCGCTGCGCGAGCGCTTTCCACGCGCGCGGCTGGCCTGGGTCGTCCAGAGCGAATTCGCCGGACTCGTGGAGGGCCTGGAGGGTCTGGAGCGCGTCGTGCGCTTCGAGCGGCGAGGAGGCGCGCGCGCCTGGCTCGCGCTGAAGTGCGAGTTGGCGAGCTTCGCGCCGCAGCTCGCAGTCGACGCGCAGGGGAACTACAAAAGCGCGCTGGTGACGCTGGTCAGCGGCGCGCCGCGGCGCGTGGGCCTGGCGCCGCGCGATTGGCGCGAGCGCGGCGCCTGGCTGGCCATGAGCGAGTACGCCGCGCCGCTGCCGCCCGAGCGCGAGCACGCGATGGACCGCACGCGCGCGCTGGTCGAGCACTTGTGCGGCGCCAGCGAGCTGCGGCGCGATCCGGCCCTGCGCGCGGACGAGCTCGAACGCGGGCGGCGAAAGCTCGACGAGCTGTGCGGAGCGGGCGCCGCGCCGCTGATCGTGCAGCTCTCCGACGAGCGCGACGTGCGCGCCTGGCCGCTCGAACACGCGCTGGAGTTGGCGCGGGGCGCAGCGGCCCTCGGCTGGAGCGTCCTGTTGCTCAGCGGACCGGGCGAAGCGGGCGCGGGCCGGCGGGCCGCCGAGCAGTTGCGCGAGCAGCCGCGCATCGCCCACTGGGTCGCGCAGCGCGGCCTGCGCGAGCTTGCAGCGCTGTTCAGCGCCGCCGCGGAGCGCGAGGCCTGCTACGTCGGTCCGGACACCGGCCCCACGCACCTCGCGGCCGCCTGCGGATTGCGCGTGGTGGTGCTCGCCGGGCCGCAGTCGCACTTGCGCACGGGTCCGTGGCCGGTGGCCGAGCCCAGCGCTCGCGGCGCGAGCCCGCACCGCGTGCTGCGCAGCCCGCTCGCACTCGACTGCGCCCCGTGCTTTTCGCGCCGCTGCCACCGCCCCGACGGCCCGCTGTGCATGCGTTCGATCGAGCCCCGAGCGGTCCTCGAGCTCGCTCGACACGCGACGTCGCCCGCGACTACGCGCTAGCGCGCAGTCGGTCTCTTCGCGGGCTGGGGTACTCTGCTCGGCCCATGCGGATGTGGCACTACTTCCTGGTCGGCGCGCTGCTGCTGGCGCCGGCGCTCCTCGCGACGCTGCTCTTGGGCGTGTTCTTCGACGGCAGCAGCAAACACCTGTGGGCCGGCCTGTTCACCGCCTGCCTGGGCGTCGGCGTCCACACGCTGGTGATCCTGTTCATGCTGGTCACCGGCCGCGTGCTGCGCGAAGCGATCCGCTCGCGCCAGCTCGAGCCGCAACTGCTGGTCGAGCTCAACCAGTTCTTCGCCCGCAAGCGCGCTTATCCGCTGGCGGGCATCGGCGCCACGGCGCTGGTGGTCACCGGAGTGCTCGGCTACAGCGCCAAGGGCTTCGGCATCTCGCCTGCGTGGCACTTCCTGATGGGGCTCGCCGCGGTGGTGTTCAACCTGTGGGCGCTCACCGAGGAGTACCGCGCGCTGCGCGAGAACCAGCGCTTGGTCGACCGCGCGGCGCGCGAGCTCGACGCCATCGACCGCGAACTCGAGGCCCGAGGCGAGGCCTTGCCCGAGGTCGAGCCGACGCCGCTCGTCAGCACGCGCAACGGCCTGACGGTCGCCATTGGCGCCTGGCTGCCCTACCTGTATCAGGCCCTGATCGTGTGGCGCGGCGACTTCGCGCGCGTCAGCGTTCACCCCTGGATCGAGCTGAGCGTCCTGGGTCTAGTCATGCTGTGGCTCGCGCGCCGCGCGGCGCCTGCGCGCGCGCAGGGCTAGCAGTACGCTCTTCCACAGCATGCACCTCGTCGCGGTTTTGGCCTTGGGCGCGCTGGCCGGGCTGGGCGCGAGCGCGCTGCTCCTCGCGCAGTCGAACGCGCCGGCCTCCGACCCGTTCGCAGCGCGCGGCGCGCGCTTCCTCGAGCGCTACTGCGCAGAGTGCCACGCGGGCGACGAACCCAAGGGCGAGTTCTCGATCGCAGCTGCGGCCGCCCAACCGCTGGCAGCGCTCGACGACTGGCGCGAGCTCCGACGCGAGCTCCAGTCGCGCCGCATGCCGCCGCGCAAGGCGCTGCAGCCGGCGGAGGAGGAACGCGCTGCGTTCCTGACCGAATTGGAGGGCTTCCTCGCGCGCAACGCGCCGCCCGTCGATCCCGGGACGGTCACGCTGCGCCGTTTGAACCGCAACGAATACCGCTGCAGCGTGCGCGATCTGTGCGGCGTCGAGTTCGAGGCGCACGCGCACCTGCCGCCCGACGAAGTGGGCTACGGCTTCGACTCGATCGCCGACGTGCTGTCGATGCCCGACATCCTGTTCGAGCGCTACGTCGACGCCGCGCAGTCGATCGCCGAACGCGCCATCCTGGTGTTCGACCCGGCGAACCCGCCCACGCGCCGTTTCGCGGACGCCGAACTGCTGCACACCGACAAGTTCATGCCGCGCAACGGCTCGTGGTCGCTGTACTCGAACGGCTTCGTCGGGGCGAAGTTCGAGGTCCCGCAGCGCGCCGACTACCTGCTGCGCGTCCGCGCCTGGGCGCAGCAGGCGGGCACGGAGCCGGCGCGCCTGGAGTTCCGGCTGGACGAGCGCGCGGTGGCGGAGCACGACGTGCTGGCCGAGAAGTCCGCGCCGGAGGCGTACGAGACGCGCGTCACGCTCGAGCCGGGGCTGCGCCGCTTCGAAGCCTGGTTCGTGAACGACTTCTACCTGCCCGACGAGCCCGACAAGGCGCGCCGCGACCGCAACCTGTACGTCGAGCAGCTCGAGCTGGTCGGCCCGCTCGACGCGCCGCTCGAGACCGCCTTTCAGCGCAAGCTCCTCGCGGGCGAGCGCACGGCGCGCGAAGTGATCGGCGAGCTGGCGCGCCGCGCGTGGCGCAGGCCCGTTTCGCGCGCCGAGGTGGACGCGCTGGAGGCGCTCTCGCCCGAGGCCGCGACCCGTGAAGAGCGCGTGCGGGCGGCGCTCGAGGCGCTCTTGTGCTCGCCGCACTTCCTGTTTCGCGTGGAGCAGGACCCGCCCGAGGCCGCGCCCGGCTCGGTGCGCGCACTGAACGGCTTCGAGGTCGCCACGCGGCTCTCGTACTTCGTGTGGAGCAGCGCGCCCGACGACGAGCTGCTCGCAGCGGCCGAGAGCGGCGCGCTGGCGGAGCCTTCGGGCCGTGCGCGCGAGCTCGAGCGCCTGCTGCGCGACCCGCGCGCGAGTGAACTCACGCGCAACTTCGCCTCGCAGTGGCTGCAGCTCCGCCAGCTCGAGCACGTCACGCCCGACGCCCAGCGCTTCGCCGGTTTCGACGACGCGCTGCGCCATTCGATGCGCGCCGAGACGGAGCTGCTCTTCGAGTGCGTGCTGCGCGAGCGCCGGCCGCTCTCCGACCTGATCGATCCGGACTTCACCTTCCTCGACGAGCGCCTGGCGCGGCACTACGGACTGGAGGGCGTGAGCGGCCCGCGCCACGAGCGCGTGCGCCTCGATCCGGTGCAGCGCGCGGTGCGCGGCGGCTTGTTGCAGCAGGCCAGCGTGCTGACCGTGACCAGCAACCCCACGCGCACTTCGCCCGTCAAGCGCGGCAAGTGGGTGCTCGAAACCCTGCTCGGCGCGCCGCCCCTCGCGCCGCAGCCCGGTGTCGACTCGCTCGACGAGTCCAGCGCCGCCGCGCGCTCGGCGAGCCTGCGCGAGCGCCTCGCGCGCCACCGCGCGGACCCAGCCTGCGCCGTGTGCCACGATCGCATGGACAACCTGGGCTTCGCGCTCGAGCACTACGACCCCATCGGCCGCTGGCGCACGCAGTCCGACGGCTTCGCTATCGACGCCTCGGGCGAGTTCGAGGACGGACAGCCCTTCGACGGCGCCGAGCTTCTCGAACAACGCCTGGCGCGCGACCCGGCCTTCGTGCGCTGCGTGCTCGAGAAACTCGCGATCTACGCGCTGGGTCGCGGCCTGGCGCCGGCGGACGGCGCCGCGCTCGATGCGGCGCAAGCGCGCCTGGGCCCGGACCCGACGCTGGTCGACGTGCTGCACGCCGTGGTCGAGCTCGACGCCTTCCGGATGCGAACCGTTCCGGCGCGCTGAGCTACTACCGCCTGGATCCTTCGCGCGGCGCGAAGGATCAGGAAAGTAGTGGCCAACCGACCAAGATCTCAGCGCGGCCGAATGCCGCGGGGCGCAGCGGCGCCTTGGCCGATGCCCCCATTGGCCACGGCGTGAAGGCCGCGCTCGAGCTACTGCCCCTTGGAATCTTCGCGCCGCGCGAAGTTCCAAGCGGCAGTAGCGAACCCACCAAGGTCTCAGCGCGGCCGAATGCCGCGGGGCGCAGCGGCGCCTTGGCCGATGCGCCCATTGGCCACGGCGTGAAGGCCGCGCTGAGCGTATGCTCGTTCCAACTGCTCCAGGAGCCCCGCAAGCCATGCCCCACCCGCTCTCGCGACGAACGCTTCTGCGCGGCGCCGGGGTGGCTCTGTCGCTGCCGCTGCTCGAGGCGATGCTCCCGGCGCGCACGAGCAGCTGGAAGGCGCCGCGGCGCGCCGTGTGGATCTACGCGCCCAACGGCGTGCACATGCCGGACTGGACGCCCGCGCAGGAAGGCGAGCTCGACACGCTGCCGCCCACGCTGGCAGCGCTCGCTCCGCAGCGCAGCAAGCTGACCGTGATCAGCGCGCTCGTGCACGACAAGGCGCGCCCCAACGGCGACGGGCCCGGCGACCACGCGCGCGCCGCGGCCACCTTCCTCACCGGCTGTCAGGCGCTCAAGACCGACGGGCCGATCCGAGTCGGAGTGTCCGTCGACCAGCTCGCCGCGCGTCAGATCGGCGCGCTCACACGGCTGCGCTCGCTCGAGCTGGGCTGCGAGCCCGGTCGACTGGGCGGCCAGTGCGACAACGGCTATTCGTGCGCGTATTCCAACTCGATCGCCTGGAGCACGCCGCACACGCCGCTGGGCAAGCTCAACGATCCGCGCGAGGTGTTCGACCGGCTGTTCCGCGACGGCGACGCCGAGCTCCCGGCGGCGGTGCGCGAGGCGCGCAGCACGCGCCGGCGCAGCGTGCTCGACTTCGTGCGCGAGCAGGCGCGCTCGCTGTCGCAGTCCGTCGGCGCGCAGGACGCGCGCAAGCTCGACGAGTACCTGAGCGGCGTGCGCGAACTCGAGCGACGCATCGAGTTCAACGAACGCGCGCGTTCCGGCGCGCTCGAAGGCTGCGAGCGGCCCGCCGCGGCGCCGGAGTCCTTCGACGAGCACGCGCGCTTGATGGCCGACCTCGTCGCACTGGCGCTCGCCAGCGACACGACGCGCATCGCGACCTGGATGCTGGCCAACGAGGGCTCCAACCGCAGCTACCCCGAGCACGGCGCGCCGGAGGGGCACCACGAGCTCTCGCACCACGGCGGCGATCCCGACAAGCTGGCCAAGATCGCGGCCATCAACCGCGCGCACGTCGGCGCGCTCGCCCACCTGCTCGGCGCGCTGGAGCGCCAGGAGGGCGAGGCCAGCCTGCTCGACTCGTGCCGCGTCGCTTACGGCTCGGCGATCTCCGACGGCGATCGCCACAACCACGACGAGCTGCCGATCCTCGTCGCAGGCGGCGGCCCGGCGCTGCCCGGCGGGCGCCACGTCCGGCTGAGCGAGCCGACGCCCTGCGCCAACCTGTGGCTGGCGATGCTCGCCGAACTGGGCGTCGAAGCGGGCCAGCTCGGCGACTCGACCGGACGGCTCGAGCTCTAGCCTCCGTGGCCGAGAGCGACGCCGACCTCAGCGCGCTGGGCGCGGGCTTCCAAGCGCACTTCGGCGCGCTGCGCGCCGGCGTCGTCGCCCGCGCCCCGGGGCGGGTGAACCTGATCGGCGAGCACGTCGACTACAACGATCTGCCGGTGCTGCCCATGGCGCTGGGACAGCGCACGTCGATCGTCGCGCAGCCGCGGGACGACCGCCGCGTGCGCTGCGCGAGCGCCAAGTCGCGCTTCGGGCCGCGCGAATTCGAGCTCTCGGCCGAGATCGCGCGCTCGCCGCAGGGCGACTGGTGCAACTACGTCAAGGCCGCGGCGCAGGCGCTGGTCCGCGAATTCGGGCTCGAACGCGGCGCCGATCTGTTCGTGAGCAGCGACCTCCCGAGCTCGGCCGGACTCTCGTCGTCCTCTGCGCTGGTCGTGGCCGCGGGACTGGCGCTGGCCGCCGTGAACGGCGTCGCGCTCGAGCCGCTCGACTTCGCCGAGCGCATGGCCCGCGCCGAGCGCTACGTCGGCGTCGAGAGCGGCGGCATGGATCAAGCGATCTGCCTGCTCGGACGCGACGGGCACGCGCTGAAGCTCGACTTCGCGCCGCTGCGCGCCGAGGCGCTGCCCTGCCCGGGCGATTGGCGCTTCGTGGTCGCGCACAGCCTGGTCGAAGCCGACAAATCGGGCGCTGCGCGCGAGGCCTACAACCAGCGGCGCGCCGAATGCGCGGCGGCGCTGGAGCTCCTGCTCGCGAGCGGCGAGTTGCAGGGCGAGCCGCGCAGCTACCGCGGTCTGCTCGAAGTCCACGGAGCCGAGAAACTGGCCTGGATCGCCGAGCGCGTCCTCGCCGGCGAGTTGCTCGCCCGTGCGCGCCACCAGCTCTCGGAGTTCGCGCGCGTGCAGCAGGCGCGCAAGTGCCTGGTGTGCGCCGACGCCGAGGGCTTCGGCGAAGCGCTGGACGAGTCGCACGCCAGCCTGCGCGACGACTACAGCGTGAGCTGCCCGGAGTTGGACGCCTTGGTCGAGCTCGCGCGCGCGAGCGGGGCCTTGGGCGCGCGCTTGACGGGCGCTGGTTTCGGCGGGTGCATCGTGGCGTTTGCGCGGGAAACGTCGCTCGAGCGCCTGCTGGCGGGACTGGGGCGCCACTACGCCTCGAGAGCGAGCGCGCTGGAGTTCGAGCCCGTGCTCGTGGCGCGCCCCTCGCGCGGCGCCTGGGTCGAGCCCTTCGAACTGAGGTGACCGTCTGGTTGTTCGGCGCCCGCGCAAACAGTACCACCCCCCCCGGGTGTGCCGCTTGGCCGGTGGGGGGGCGGGGGGGGGTAATTTTTGCTGGGGCGCCTAAAAACCACACGCCGCAGTTGCTCCCGGGGCGCCCGATGCGCATCGCGGCGTGGGACAGATCGCTCTGGCGCCGTACAACCGTGGAGACCGCGCGCCCAAGCCCTACGATCGCGGGATGCAGAACGGTCCCCGCGAGTCGTCCGAGCCGGTGGTGGTGCTCGAGGGCGTTCACAAGAGCTATGAGAGCGGCGCGCGCCGCCACGAAGTGCTCCACGGCGTCGACCTCCAGATCGCGCGCGGCGAGTTCCTCGCGCTGGTGGGCCGCAGCGGCTCGGGCAAGTCGACGCTGCTCAACCTGATCGGCGCCATGGACGACCCCGACCGCGGGCGCTTGAGCGTGCTCGGACTCGCGCTCGAAGGCGCCGACGAGACCGCGCGCACGCAACTGCGGCGCACGCGGCTGGGCTTCGTGTTCCAGTTCTTCAATCTGCTTCCGACGCTGACGGTCGAAGAGAACCTGCTGCTGCCGCTCGAGCTCGCCCGACGCGTCGACCGGGCCGCGCGCGAACGCGCGCTCGAGCTGCTCGACGCGGTCGGACTCTCGCAGCAGCGCGCGAGCTTCCCCGACCAGCTCTCGGGCGGCGAGCAGCAGCGCGCAGCCGTGGCGCGCGCGCTGGCGCACGATCCCGAACTCGTGCTGGCCGACGAGCCCACGGGCAACCTCGACGACGAGAACGCCGCGGCGGTGCTCGAGCTGTTCCAGCGCCTGCTGCGGCCGGCCGGCAAGACCTTGGTGCTGGTCACGCACAGCTCCACCGCGGCGCGCATCGCCGATCGCACGCTCGAGCTGCGCGACGGCCGGCTGACGCAGCGGAGCCTCGCTCCGTGACGTCGCTGCTCTCTCGCGCGAGCCTGCGCTACCTCGCGCGCCACCCTGCGCAACTGGCGCTGGCCATCCTGGGCGTGGCGCTGGGCGTGGCGGTGCTGGTCGGCATCGACACCGCTTCGATCAGCGCGCGGCGCGCGTTCGAGCTCTCCTCCCAGGCGCTGCGCGGCGCCGCGACGCACGTGCTGCGCGACGTCGACGAGCGGCTCTACGTCGAGCTCGCCTGCGCGCCAGGCGCCCCGCCGATGGCGCCGCTGGTCAGCGCGAGCGTGCTGGTCGGCTCGCAGCGCAAGCCGCTCGAGCTGCTCGGCGTCGACGGCTTCGCCGAGGCGCGGTTGCGGCCGCAACTGTCCGGACTGCGCGCTGCGAACACGCTGGCGAGCGCCGAACGCGGGGCCGCGCTCGCGGCTTCGACGGCGCGCGAGCTGGGTCTCGAGCTGGGCCAACGGTTCGAAGTCGTCGTCGGCAGTCAGCTCTCGACCCTCGAACTCGCCGCCGTGCTCGAAGGCGACGATGCTGCGTCGTCCGCGGCGCTGGGCGAGTTGCTCGTGCTCGACATCGCGCTGGCGCAGGAGCTCACCGGCAAGCTCGGCCGGCTCTCGCGCGTCGACCTGGTGCTCGACGAGCGCTCGCTCGAGCGCGTGCGCTCGCTCTTGCCCGCCGAAGTGCGCCTGGAGAGCGCGCAGTCACGCGAGCAGAGCCGCAAGAGCCTGACGCGCGCCTTCGAGATCAACCTGCGCGCGATGAGCCTGCTCGCGCTGCTCGTGGGCGTGTTCCTCGTCTACAACACGATGACCTTCTCCGTGGTGCAGCGGCGCGCGCTGTGGGGCGCGTTGCGCACGCTGGGCGTGACCCGCGGCGAGATCTTCCGCCTGGTGTGCGTCGAGGCGCTGGCCGTCGGCGCGCTCGGCTCGGCCCTGGGCGTGGGCCTGGGGCTGCTGCTGGCGCGCGAGCTGGTCGAGCTGGTCACGCGCACGATCAACGACCTCTATTTCGCCGTGCAGGTGCGCGAGCTGAGCGTGCAGCCCGCGATCTTGGTGCAGGCCTTCGCTCTGGGAGTCGGCGGCGCCGTGCTGGCGGCGCTGGCACCTGCCCGCGACGCCCTGTCGAGCGCGCCGCGCGCCGCGCTGAGCCGTGCGACGCTCGAGCAGCGTTGGAGCGCACTCGCGCCGCGCCTGTGCGCCTGGGGCGCGTTGCTCGTGCTCGCGGCGCTCGGCGTGTTCGCCTGGAAGGGCGCGCCGCTGGTGCTGAGCCTGGGCGCGCTGTTCACGCTGCTGGTCGGTGTCGCGCTGTTCGTCCCGCTGCTCACGCTGTGGGCCAGCGCCGCGCTCGCCGCTCCCGTGGGCTTGTTCGCCGGCAACCTCGGCCGCATGGCCGCGCGCGGCATCGCCGCGAGTCTGTCGCGCACTGGCGTGGCCATCGCGGCGCTCGCCATCGCGCTCTCGGCCAGCGCCGGCATGGGCGTGATGGTGGCGAGCTTCCGCGCCACGGTCACGCGCTGGCTGAGCTCGACGCTGCGCGCCGACGTCTACGTCTCGGCCCCGACGCTGAGTTCGATCAACGTCGAGACGCAGCTCGCGCCCGCGCTGGTCGAGCGCCTGACGCGCGCTCCGAACGTGGTCGGCGCCAACCTCTACCGCGCGCTCGAGCTCCAGGACACGCGCGAGCAGTGGCTGCGCGCGGTCGCCATCGACTTCGACGAGCGCGCACACGACGCGCTCGAATTCCTCGCCGGCGAGCGCACGGCCGCCTGGGAGCAGTTCGAGCGCCGCGACGTGGTGTTCGTGTCCGAGCCGCTGGCGGCGCGCACCGCGCTGGGAGTCGGCGACTCGCTCGAGCTCGCTTCGCCAAGCGGTCCGCGCGCGTTCGAAGTGGCGGCCGTGTTCCGCGACTACTCCACCGACGCGGGCTTCTTCTTCCTGCCGCGCCGCTCGTACCGCGAGCACTGGGGCGACGACTCGATCTCGTCCCTGGGCCTGTTCGCGCGGCCGGGCGTCGACGGCGAGAGCCTGGCGGCCGAACTGCGCGCGAGCCTCGCCCCCGGCGAGCAGGCCTTCGTGCGCTCGCGCGCGACGCTCGAGCAAGCCAGCCTCGAGGTCTTCGACCAGACCTTCGAAGTCACGCACGTGCTGCGCTGGATCGCCGGCGGCGTTGCGTTCCTGGGCGTCTTGTGTGCGCTGCTGGCGCTAGAGCTCGAGCGCGAGCGCGAGTTCGGCGTTTTGCGCGCACTGGGACTCGCGCCGCGCGGCGTGAAGCAGCTCGTGCTGCTGCAGACCGGCCTGTTGGGCCTGGTCGCCGGCGCGATCGCACTGCCGCTGGGCCTGGCGGTCGCGCTGGTGCTCACGCGCGTCATCAACGAGCGCGCCTTCGGCTGGTCGCTCGAGCTGAGCTTCCCGCCGCGCGTGTTCGCCGAGACGCTCGCCATCTCAGTGCTCGCCGCGCTCCTCGCCGGCATCGCGCCGGCGCTGCGCATGGCCAGGATCCCGCCCGCCCGCGCGCTGAGGTCGGACTGATGACGCGCCGTTCCCCCATCGCGGCCGCGCTGCTCGCGTGCGCCATTCTTTGGAGCTGCGAGCGCGAGAACTCGCTGCCGCCGGCCTCGATCAGCGTCTCGGAGGCCATGTCCGCGCCCGCCGACGAGCGCTTCGAGCGCGCCCGCGAGCCGCGCGAGTTCGAGTTCCCGCGCGACCACGGTCCGCAGCCCGCGTTCCAGACCGAGTGGTGGTACTTCACCGCCAACCTGCGCGCCGCGAGCGGCGAGGAGTTCGGCTGCCAGCTCACCTTCTTCCGACGCGCCACGCGCTTCGAGCCGCCGCCGTCGCCTTCGAAGTGGAGCGCGCGCGACGTGTACATGGCGCACTTCGCGGTGAGCGACGTGGCGCGCGGCGAGTTGCGCGAGTTCGAGCGCTTCGAGCGCGGCGCGTTGGAGCTGGCCGGCGCGACGCTCGAACCGCAGTGGCGCGTGTGGAACCGCGACTGGAGCGCCAGCGGATCGCTCGAGCGCGGCGGCGAGCTGCGTCTGGAGGCGCGCGAGGGCGAAGTCGCGCTCGCGCTGACGCTCTCGAGCCTCACCGCTCCGGTGCTCAACGGCGAACGCGGTCTGTCGCGCAAGGGCGCGGCCGACGGCGCGGCTTCGTACTACTACTCGTTGCCGCGCCTCGAAGCGCGCGGGACGATCGAGCTCGACGGCCGCAGCATCGAGGTCAGCGGGCGCGCCTGGTTCGACCGCGAATGGTCCACCAGCGCGCTCGACGCCGAGCAGGTCGGCTGGGACTGGTTCGCGCTGCGGCTGGGCGCGGCGGGCGAGCTGATGCTGTACTCGATGCGCCGACGCGACGGCCAGAGCGACGAGCACTCCAGCGGCACGTGGATCGATGCGCGCGGCCAGGCGCAGCCGCTCGCGCGCTCGGAGTTCAGCATCGAAGTGCTCGACACCTGGACCAGCCCGCGCAGCGCCGTTCGCTACCCCGCGCGCTGGCGGGTGCGCGTGCCGGCGCGGGAGCTCGAGCTCGAAGTCACCCCGCTGATCGCCGACCAGGAGCTCAACTTGTCCGTGCGCTACTGGGAAGGCGCCGTGCGCGTGCAAGGCAGCGTCGGCGGACGACGCGTCGACGAGCGCGGGTACGTGGAACTGGCGGGCTACTGAAGCCGCGCGCGGATCTCACGAACTTGGCATCGACCGGAAGCGGGGCTCGCGACGTGTACGCCGTGTTCCGCAAGAACTCTCCGTGTCGATCCCCCATTCGCTCTGCAGCCTGGCGAGCGCCTGCCTGCGCACGGCGGACTCCGACTGCCTGTGCGCCCGCTGCCCCGAGCAGCGCTGGCGAGCCGTGGCCCGCGCTCCGCAGGCCGCTATGCTCCGCAGCGGGCGTTGCGCATCGGTCCCAGCCGCGGCCGGGCGCACGCCTGCCCCCCCTATGCGTGAGAGCGACCTCGAGCTCGTCCAGGCTGCGCTCAGCGGCCGCCCCGAGTCCGTCGAGGCCCTGCTGGGGCGCATGCGCGTCGTTCCGCGCCTTCTGATGGCCATCAACGTCCGATTGGGCTGGCCGCTCGACGACCACGAGGTCGAAGACGTGTGCCAGGAATCGGTTTCCAAGCTGTGGCGCAAGCTCGACACGTTCAACGGCGAGTCGACGCTCGAAACCTGGTTCTACGGCGTCGCGCGCTACGAACTCATGAACGCGCTCCGGCGCAAGCAGCGGCGGGCGCAGGGCGTCGAGCTGAACGACCAGCAGCCCGACGGCGGCGAGGAGTCGCCGCACCAGGACGAACTCGAACGCGTGCGCGCGGCGCTGGCGCAAGTCGCCGCCGAGGACGCGCGCATCATCGTGCTGCACCACTACCACTCGCAGAGCCTCGAACAGGCCGCGCGCACTGTCGGCGTGCCGACCAGCACCGCCAAGAGCCGTTACTACCGGGGGATGGAGCGCCTTGCCGCGCTGCTCCGCCGCCGCTCGCTCGGAACCCAGCCATGAATCCCCACGACCCTGAACACGAGGCCTGGATCGAGGCCTTCGCGTTGAACGAACGCGAGCGCATTCCCGCGCGCTTGCTGGCCGCGCTCGAACGCTGTCCGAGGTGTGCGGAGCGCCGCAGCGAGATCGCCCAGGCGCAGCGCGCGCTGGACAGCCTGGGCGCGGAAATGCGCGAGGACCTGCGCGCCGCCCAGGCGCTGCCGCCGCATCCCGACGAGCTCGAACGCGTGCGGCGCTGGGCCGGAGTGTCCAGTCCGGGCAGTGCTGGCGCCGGCCCCGGACGCACCCGCTCCGGGCCTCGCCCGCTCGCGTGGGTCGCTGCGCTCGCGGCGTTGCTCGCGGTGTTCGCAGCGGGCTACTTCCTCTCGCGATCGACGCCCACGCCGCGCGGCGACGAGCACTTGGGCAGCACGCGCATCCGCGGGCAGGTCGCCGTCGTGGACGCGCAACGCGTGGTCTGCATCTGGCAAGCCGACGCACTGGGCGACGAAACGCACAAGGTGGAAGTCCGCTACCGCGACGCGCAGGGACGCCCTCACGAGTTCGCCAGCGATATGCTCTTCGAACCTCGATGGGAGTTCGAAGCTTCACGCGTCGCGCAGGCCGCTGGCAGCTTCGAGTGGCGAGTGCTGCTCTGCTCGCCGGCGCGCTCGACGCCCGAGGCCTCGAAGTGGGTGCTCCAGCCGCTCCCGGCGCGCTGAGCGCGGCGCAAGCGCAAGAGTCGCAGCCGCAGGCTGATCCCAATCCAGCGCTCGCAGAGGCCACGGCGCGTTTTCTGGCGCCGGAGACGAGCATCGAGGAGCGTCGCACGCTGCTCGAGACCGCGCGGAGCGCAGCGCGTGACGAGCGCGAGCATGAACAGGTCGATGGGCTGGTCATCGATCTCGCCTACTCGCTCACGGATCGGAGCACTCCGCAAGCCCGCGCTGAGGCCGAGCAACTCGTGCGTCGCGCGCTCGCGCCCGGCCGCGCCGGAAGCGCGGCCCGCACGGTGCTGACGATGATCGCCGCGGACTGCGCGAAAGCGCGCGGCGCATTGGGGCAGGCTCTCGACGACATCGCGCTGGCCCACTCCATCGCGCAGGCGCTTGAAGCTGGCGGCCTTCGCAACTCGCTGCTCACCTACTGCACCTCGCAGCGCGCGCAGCTCGAGGTGGAGTTGGGGCTGATCGAGCTCGCCTTCGAGCGCTTGAACGCGTTGGAGCGGGCGATCGATCTGACGACACTCGACGCCGACCCCCGCTCGGTGCACCGGGTGACGATCACCAACGCCGCGCTCGCCGCAGCGCAGCACGCGCGGGTGCTGGCGTTGACGAGCGACGAGGCGCTGGCCGACGCGACCAGCACTGTGCGCGCGCAGTTGCTCGTGCAGCGCGGCATCGCCCTGACCGAGATGCGCCGCGACGAAGGCGGGCGCGCCGAACCCGCGGAACAGGTGCTGCGCGCCGCGCTGGCGAGCGCGGAAATCGCATCGACGGACGCCGACGCCGCGCACGCCTCGCTCGCGGATCTGGCGCTCTTGGAGCGGCGTTGGGAGCTCGCGGCCGAGGAGCTGGCGCACTTCGAAGGTCGCACGCTGCCCGTGGAGCTGCGCGCGCGCACCACAGCGCTCGCCACGGCGCTCGCCCTCGAGACCGCCGCGCCGCGTGAGCAACTCGAAGCGCTGCGCGAAGAGCTCAGACGCGCGCTCGACGCCAACGTCGAGGAGTGGCGCTCGATGGAGCGGCGGCCGGGAGGCGTGGGGCTGTGGCACTACGGCTCGCGCCGCGCGCCCTATTCCGAGTGGGTGCGCGTGTGCCTGGTCTTGGACGGTTCGCAGGCGGGCCTCGAGCGTGCGCTCGAGCCGCTGCTCGAAGCGCAGAGCGCCGGCTCGCTGGCTCGCGCGCTCGAGGCGAAGGCCAACGCCGCGCAGGTGCGCGAGGAGCTGTGCCGCGACGGCCGCGGCGTGCTGTGGATCGTGCCGAGCAACAACCGCAGCCACGTGTTCACGCTGGACACGGCCGGGATCGAGCACCACCAGGCCCCGGGGCACGATGCGTTGGTGCGGCTTGCGAGTGCGATCTCGCAGTGCGCCGCCGCGGCGCTCGAGAAGGGCATCCGTTCGAACTCGCTGGCGCAGGTAGAGGACAGCGAGCTGCGGCGCGCGGCCGCCGAACTCGCCGCCGCGCTGCTCTCGCCCTCGCAGCGCGCGAAGATCCTCGGCTGGAGCGAGTGCCTCGCGGTCGGCGCAGACCTCGCGGGCGACTTGCCGCTGGCGCTGGCGGTGCTCGACGACGGCGCTCCGCTGGGGTTGCGTGTGCCGCTGGTCGAAGCGCCCTCACTGCCGATCGCCGTGGCGCTCGCGCGACGCTCGCGCACACGCACGCTGGAGGGCGAACTCGAACTGGCGCTGGTGGCGGATCCGCGGCTGAGCGAGGACGCTCGCGAGCGCTACCCCAAGGCGCGCGAACTCGAGCTGAGCGACGCCGAACGCGCGCGCCTGCAGGCGGGCTTCAGCGACGAGCGCGTGCGCTGGTTCGAGCGAGAGCACGCGAGCCTCGCCGCGCTGGCCGACGCGCACGCGGCGCGGGCGCTGGTGGTGCTCGCACACGGCGTGTTCGACAGCGCGCGCCGCGGCGACGGCGAGCGGCCCAGCGCGCTCGTGCTGAGTCCGTGCGAGCAGAGCGAAGACGGCGTGGTGTGGTGTGCAGATGTCGAGCGCCTGCGCGCGCCTCCGCTGGTCGAACTGCTCGCCTGCGGCGCCGCGCGCGGACCGCTGCGCCTGGGCGACGATGCCGCGGGCCATCTGGTGGGCGCGTTCGTGCTGGCCGGCGCGGACTGCGTGCTGGCCGCGCGCGTCGATGTCGAGCGCGACGTCGCCACGCGCTTCGCTCGAGCGTTCCACACGAGCTTGCGCGAGCAGGGCCGACCGTCGCACGCACTGCTCGCCGCGCGCCGCGCGCTGGCCGCGGCCCCGAGCGAGAGCGATCCGTTGGCCTGGGCTGGCCTGGGCCTGCACGGCTTCGGCGGCGCCGAACTCTTCGAGCCGCACGAGCCACAGAAAGCGGCGAACGCCGCGACCCTGCTGAGGATCGCGGCGCTCGCGCTCTCCGTGCTCGCGGCGGCGGCGTGGTGGTTGCACCGACGCCGCGCGCCCCAGGACCGGAGTCAGTAGACGCAGGTCATGGCAGAACCACACTCAACGAGCGTCCGGCTGGTCGGCATTTCAGTGGCGACAGGACGTTCGGGCAGTCGCACGCGAATCACGGCCGCAGGCCCCTGCGTCGTGCCGTTCCCAGGGCCCTCGACGCAGTCGAGAGTCGCTTCCGAACCCGAACACGAGGCGGGAGCTTCCTCCGACGCGGAGGTTCCCTCGTAGAGCGCGGCGCCAGCGAGTCCACCGCCGCCGATGAGGTACTCGCAGACGTCCTCGTCGTTG
The DNA here is from genome assembly GCA_011525785.1 of Planctomycetaceae bacterium. Taxonomy (GTDB): domain Bacteria; phylum Planctomycetota; class UBA1135; order UBA1135; genus WYBT01. The sequence goes on along the minus strand of WYBT01000026.1, from coordinate 342,279 downwards.
GCGCCGACACCGACGAACCGTCGGGCGTAGTTGCGGATCACGGGCGGGTTGCCGCTCGGTCCGGTGCTCCAGTCGACGCGACGCGGCCAGATCTCGAACCAGTACAGCTTGCTGTCGGATCCTCCCGTGCCCGTGAAGCAGGTGTCGTCTTGGAACGACACCGACACGCGAAGCGAGTCGCTCGGGCCGAAGGAATCACATCGGTACAACTGCCACGCCAGCACGCTGGGCTCGAGCAGTCCTCCGGCCTGCTCCTGACGATAGACGAGCACCTCGAGCGCGTTGGCCTGCTCGTTGTTCACCTCAGGGAGGATCGTCGGCGCCAACTTGAGATGCAGCGTGCGAAGCTGCACTCCAGGGTTGGCGTGCTGGCTGAGCATCCCGCCGGACAGCCAATCGACCTCGACGGGGATACCCGGCAAGTTGGTCCACGGCATGTACACACCCGCGGGTGACTGATTGAGCGTCGTGGACGTCTGCGGCAGCGCGAGGAACAGGTCCGCCTTGCCGTCGTAGTCGAAGTCGCGGAACAGCGGTGCGCAGGTGTTGTTGGAAGCGGGCCAGGTCGGGATGTCGACGTCGCTGTCGACAACGGCGGCGCCCCACGCGATGGAGGTCGCGAAGGCCGGAATCGCGGGGTTGTGGTTGCGCAAGTACACCGGCGCCAGGTGCGCCCGTGTGTTGAACACGATGTCGATGTCGCCATCGCCGTCACCGTCGGCCGCGCTCAGTCCGACCACCTCTGTGCCGAGTTGCAGCGTCACGACCTCGACCGCGAAGCCGATGCGCGCGACGTGGATCTCCTCTTCCGATCCGACGTCCAGCGCCCACGCAACTCGGTCGCGCCCGACGCCGCGCAACACCGTGAGCGTGAAGCAGTTCTTGCCGCTGTCCATCGTCGTCGCTGGCGCCCAGACAGTGGCGCCGACCAGCTCGTGAATGAACGTGCCTGAGCTGGTCGCCACGGCGAGTTCGCGCGCGCTGTCGAGGTCCCACAGCATCACGCCCAGATCGTGGACCGTGTGCGGCGAAACGAAGCTCTCGGTCGCTCCTCCCGAGCCGCCGAGCAGGCGCAGGATGGTCACGCCGTCCGACGCAAGGCCGACGTAGTCCGTCACGCCGTCGGCGTTGTAGTCCAACGCGCGGACCAGCCCGGCCCCGTTCCACACAGACGGATTGCTGGTGGCGACCGCGGTGATCACCGGCGGGTCGCTCGGATTCACGGGCAGCGTGACGAGGAACAAACCTGTCGACCGCACGATCGCCAAGCCGTCCGCCAAGCCGACGCCCTGGGGCGCGGTGTCGATGTCGTTCACGTCAGAGGCGACGAGCTCGACCCTCAGGTTCGAGTAAGACGCGTCGTGCCACAGGTGCACGCTGTCGCCCGCGAGCACCGCGACATCGAGCGACTGTTCCGCGCGGAAATCGCCGGCGACCGTGCGCTTGAAGTTCGGCGTCGGCCCGGCCGGCCAGTACAAGCGTTCGGACTCGTGCATCGCCACGTAGTCCTCAGCGGAGTTGTTGTGCATGACCAACTGCGCCGTGGCCGCGCCTGCCAGAGACGCCGCGCCCAGTGCGATCGAGAAGAGCCTGGTTTTCACGTTCATGTGTCGAGTTTCCTTGCCGTAGACGTCGCAGCGACAGCGCCGCGCTCGGGGGGGGGCCCAAGATCCGCCCAGTCGCGCCCCAACGGAGTCGAAGTCCGAGACTACTTCGCGCTCCGGCGGCGCGGCTGGATGCGCAACGGAAATGCGAACTCGCATCCGAACGCATCGAGTCGTGCACGTCGCCGCCGAGCGCGACGGTCGACGCAAAAGCAGAAATCTCGCGCAGGTCCAAACGCCCCGCTCAAGCCTCGCCGCGAGCCGCGCGGCGGCCGGCTTCGACGTCGACGCACGCGAGCAGCGCCGCGCCGACGATGAAGAAGGCCGCGATCGACAGCGCGCCGTCGCGCGTGCGGCCGGTCCACTCGACCACACCAGCGAACAGCAGCGGCCCGAGGATCGAAGCGAAGCGGTCGAGCACGCCGAAGAGCCCGAAGAACTCGCCCGCCTTGTCCGCGGGGACCATGCTCGTGAAGAGCGAGCGCGAGAGCGCTTGACAGCCGCCCTGCACCGCGCCCACGCCGAGCGCGAGCGCGAAGAAGTCGGCCGAGCTCTCCATGCGGTAGGCGATCAGCGACACGCCCACGTAGCCCGCGAGGCCGCACAGGATCGCGCGCTTGGCGCCGATGCGAGCCGCGAGCCGCCCGAACAGCAGCGCGAACGGCGCGCCGACGAACTGCACCAGCAGGATGGCGAGGATCAGATCGCCCTCGGCGATGTTCAGCTCTCCGCCGAACACGACCGCCATGCGGATGATGGTCACGATGCCGTCGCCGTAGATCAGCATCGCGACCAGGAACAGGAAGGCCTGGCGCCAGCGGCGCAGCTCGCGCAGCGTCGAAGCGAGACGCGCCAGCGCCGCGAGCACGGCCGCGCCGCCACGCACTCGCGCGTCGCGCGCGACCTCGGGCTCCTTCACGCGCCGGAACAGCGGAATCGAGAACACGAGCCACCACACGGCCACCGACAGGAACGCCAGCCGCGTAGGCAACGTCCTCTCTGCGCTGCTGAGCCCCTCGCCATGCGGCAGCCCGAACAGCGCGGGGTTGAGGATCCACGCGACGTTGAGCGCGAGCAGCACTCCGCCGCCGACGTAGCCCAGCCCGAACGCGGCGCTGGAGACGCGGTCGAACTCGTCCTCGCGCGCGATGTGCGGCAAGAGCGCGTCGTAGAACACGAACGAGCCCGCCACGCCCACGTTGCCGAGCGCGAACAGCCAGCAGGCCGCGAGCCAATCGCCTTCGCCGAGGAAGAACATGCCCGCGGTCGCGCTGACTCCGAGCGCGAGGAACGCAGCCAGGAACTGCTTCTTGCGCCCCGACACATCGGCGAGCGCGCCGAGCAACGGCCCGACGAGCGCCACCGCGAGCATGCTGTAGCTGGTCGCGTCCGCGTAGCTCGAGATCACGTCGCTGCGGCCCTTGGCCGCGACCGAGCGATAGAAGACCGGGAAGACCGCCGCCACGACGGTGGTGAAGAAGGCCGAGTTGGCCCAGTCGTACAGCGCCCAGGCGCGCAGGGCGGGACGCGGGAGCCCGATGGCCGTCGCCAGTCGGGCGATGCGACCCTCGCGCGCGCGCTCGACCTGGTGCTCCATCGCGGACGCGAGCCTACCCGCGAGCTCGCTCGCTACAGTGGCCTGCACACCTGCGATGACGACTGAGACGACTGGACAGCGCTCCGGCCACCCGCGCGCCTCGACCCTGATCCTCGTTCCGACCGAACTCGAGCGGCGCCGCTTGCTCGACCTGGGCGGCTTCCCCGAGCCCGTCGAGCTGTGCGGCTTCGGACCGATCGCGGCGGCGGCGCGCACCGCGCAGGTACTCGCCAGCGAGCGACCGGCGCGCGTGCTCTTGATCGGAATCTGCGGCGCCTACGACGCGTCGCAGCACGCGGTCGCGAGCGCGCTGGAGTTCGACGAGGTCGCCGTCGAAGGCATCGGCGTCGGCGAAGGCGCGCACTTGATCCCGCCGCCGCGCCTGGGCTTCCCGCAGTGGCCCGGCGCCGCGGGCCAGCGCACGATCTTCGACCGCCTGCCGCTCGCAGCGCCGCGTGCAAGTCCGGCCGCGCGAGTGTTGCTGACCACCTGCGCCGCGTCCGCGGACCGCGAGCAGGCGCAGCTGCGACGTTCGCGCATGCCCGACGCGCTCGCGGAGGACATGGAGGGCTTCGCTGTCGCGCTGGCCTGCGCGCTCGCCGGAGTGCCGCTGCGCATCGTGCGCGGCGTGTCGAACGAAGTCGGCGACCGCCGGCCGGAGCACTGGCGCATCCCCGGCGCGCTGGGCGCGGCGCGCGAACTGGCGCTCTCGATCTTGAGCGAGCCACGGGCCTGGGAACTGGACGCGGCCGCTCCGTGAAGGCCCCCGACGCACGCTCCGCGGCGCTGAAGCTGGGCATCTCGACCTGCCCCAACGACACCTTCGCGTTCCACGGGCTGCTCAGCGGGGCGAGTTCGGACCGCGGCCTGGGCCTCGCGCTCGAACTGCACGACGTCCAGACGCTCAACGAGCTGTTCCGCAGCGGCGCCCTCGACGCCGCCAAGGTCAGCTTCGCGGCGCTGCTCGAGCTCGCCGCCGAGGTCTGGGTGCTGCCGGTGGGCGCCGCACTGGGCCACGGCGTCGGTCCGGTGGTGCTCGCCAGCCCGCGCCCCGACGCCGCCGACGTCGTCCTCGCGCCCGGCGAGTTCACCACCGCCAATCTGCTGTGGCGGATGTTCCACCCGCGCGAGCCCGCGCCCTCGCAGGTGGTCTTCTCTCAGATCATGCCGGCGCTCTCGCGCGGAGCGGCGCGGCTGGGCGTGTGCATCCACGAGGGCCGCTTCACATACCGCCAGCACGGCCTGGAGCTGCACGAGGACCTCGGAGCGCTGTGGGAGCAGCGCACAGGGTTGCCGCTGCCGCTGGGCGGGATCGCGGTGCGCCGATCGCTCGGTCGAGAGCGCGCGCTCGAGCTCGTCCGCGCGATCGAAGCTTCGCTGGCGCTGGCGCGCGCACAGCCGGAGGCGGCCCTGGCGACGATGCGCGCGCACGCGCAAGAACACTCCGACGCCGTGCTGCTCCAACACGTCGAGCTCTACGTCACCGCCGAGACCGCACGCATGAGCGAGCGCGGCGAGCGGGCGCTGCGCGAGCTGTCGAGTCGCGCGCTGGAGGCCGGCTGCGTCGCTGCGGGCGCGCTGCCGCTCGAAGTGCTGCGGCCGTGAACGCGGCGCGGGAAGCGCGGGGCCGGCGGGTCGATCGGTCCTCGGCGGGCCACCCGTCGAGGACCGCGCGCGCCGCACGGCTGCAGCGAGCCGCCCCAAAGCGCACGACCGCCCGCCCCTCGAGTCGAGGGGCGGGCGGTCGTGAGCGCGCCGATGGAGCGCAAAGGCGGGCTACTTCGCGGGCGGCGGCGTTCCGCCGGCGTCGCGCAGCTCGAGCATCTCCTTGCGGACGTCCTGGGCGATGTTCTTGACGTCCTGCATGGCCTTGCGGACGCGGGCGCAGGCGGCCTTGTTGCCGGCCATGGCCTTCTCCACGTCTTCGCGGGCCGCTTCCATCGTCTGCCACAGCTTCTGGTAGTTCTGGGTCATTGCGATTCCTTCGAGGGTTCCAAAGGGCCCTTTGGGGGCCGCTGGAGCGGGGTCGATTCGAAAGTTGGGCTGCTCGGGGCCGCCGCAGCCCAGCCGGCGCGCCGCAGCACGCCCGCAGGCCGTTCGCGGCGGGCTCGACAGTCTAGGCAAGCCCAACCCGGGTAGTGCAAACCCCTTTCCCAGCCCGCGCACGCCTGTGAGGGGGCCTCGGCGGGCCCCTTTCCGCACCGCCCTGCGGACGGCGCGCACGAGCTAAACCGCTTCCCGAAGCAGACTTAGAGACGCAGTCCGGATCCGGGCGCCGAGCGCCGCGCGGCGCCCGGCCGAGCCTGCAAAAAGCCCCGCCCGGAGTGCGATTTCAGGCCCGCGCGGGGCCCTCCGCCATGCGCAGGACCTCGGCGAAGTGCTCGGCGCTGACGGGCTGGACGCTCAGCCGACTGCCGCGCTGGAGCAGCGCCATGCCCGCCAGGGACGGATTGGCCTTGAGCTCCTCGAGCGAAACCATGCGCGGCAGCGCGCGCACCGCTTGGACGTCGACCAGCCACCAGCGCGGCGCCGCGGGATCGCTGCCCGGGTCCTCGTGCGCGTGGCCGCGCTCGAACTGCGTGGCGTCGGGGTAGCTCTTGGACGCGACGCGCGCGATGCCCACCACGCCGCTGGGCGTGGCGTTGGAGTGGTAGTACAGCACCTCGTCGCCCACCGCCATCTCGTCGCGCAGCGTGTTGCGCGCCTGGTAGTTGCGCACGCCATCCCAGGCGGTGGTCCGCGCCGGCGCCGCGAGCAGGGCCTCGAACGAGAACTCCTCGGGCTCGGACTTCACCAGCCAGTAGCGCGGCGAGCCCACGGGTCGGGCGGCCCGGGCCGCAGGCGCCGCCTGACGGGTCGGCTTCGGACGCGCCAGCGGGGCAGCGCTCGTCTTCGCGCGCACCGGCGGACGTTTCGAGCCCGAGGCCGGGCGCGGAGCGCTCGTCTTGGGCGCGGACTTCCGCTGGGACGTCGGCGGGGACTTGTGCTGGGACTCGTGCTTGGAGTTCTTGGCGCCCATCGGTTCGCAAGCGGGATGGCGGGAGCGCATGGGAATCGAACCCACCAACCCCGCTGTTCACGGGGTTCGACCGGCTTTGAAGACCGGGCGGCACACCAGCACCGATCCGCTCCCGCACTGGAACAGGGCCTGCCGTGCTCGGGCGCTGTGAACGCCGGTCGCCGGCAAGGCGCTCGCCGCGAAACGGCCGCGCGGGCGCGGGCTTCGGACGAGCGCGGCAAGTCGAGCAGGCGCGCGAAGCGCGCGCAACGGCCAGGCGCAGGATTCGGAGCGCGCGGTTCGCGCAGCGCGGCGTTCGGCCGCGCTGACGTGCTGGTTGGCACACCGCTACTCCTGGATCCTTCGCGCTGCGCGCGGGATGCGAGCGGCAGCAGCTCAGCGCGCGGAACGCAGCAGTCGGCCGGGCGCGCCGCTCGGCGCGACGTCGGGCAAGCCGCCGGCCCAGCGGCGCAGGAAGCGCCGCCGACCGCGCGGCGTGCGACGCGAGCCCAGCACCCCCACCGAGAACGGCGCGCCGCCGGACTGGAAGTCGAAGCCTTCGGGAAGAGGCACGCGCACGCCGTCGCCGCCGAAGACGACGTCGTCGCCCAGCCGCACCACGATGCGCGCGCCCTCCAAATCTCCGGGGGACTCGATCGCGGCCAACAGGTCGCGCCGCCGCCGGCGGATGACCACGCTGGCGGGCGGATCGGCTGGGCTCTCGCGCAGGAGCGCCAGGCGCAGGCTCTGCTCGCGCAGGACCGCGTAGCGCACGCGCTCGAGCGGCGCGTCGAGCACCAACTCGCCGGCCTCCGACTGCACGCGCGCGACCAGCAGCGGATCGGCGCCGGGTGACCAGGATCCGCCGGCGAGCTCGAACTCGAACTCGTGGCGCCCCAGCGGCGCGAGTTCGAAGCGGGCGGGCAGGCCGCGCGCTCGAAAGGCGCCGCGCCGAACCACGAGCTCCACGCTGACCTGCGCGGGCTCGTCCAGCGGCGACTCCAGCCGCGCGCGCACCCGCCACGCGCCGCACCACTCGCCCTCGCTCGACAGCCGCGTGCTGGCGTCGACCTCGAGCGCTTCGAGCAGCAGCGGATAGCCCGCCGGGACGAGCGGCGCGCGTGCGACCAGCTCGCGGACCGCCAGCGCGCGGCGCGGCTCGCTGGTCAGGAGCGCATCGAAGCCCTGGGCCGTGGCGTACAGCAGGTCGGCGGGCGAGTCGCAGCGCACGCACACGCGCTCACCCGGCCAGCGGTCGAGGCCGGCCGCGCGCCACGCGTTCGCACTCGCGCCGAGCGCATCGAAACGCTCCGCCTCGAAGCGCGCCGCGACGCGCGCGTCGACCCGAGGGACGATCCACAGCGTCGCGAGCCCCAGGGCGCGCGCCACACGGCAGGTGGCGAGCTCGTCCGAGGCGATGCGCACGCGCGGCGGTTCGGAGCGCTCGTCGAGCTGCGCCTTCACTTCGCCGAGCGCGCCGGGCTCGGGCGCGAAGATCAGGTGCTCGACCTGCGGCCCGGCGCCGCACTCGAGCGCCTCGCTCAGGTACGGCACGCGCTCGCCCGCGTAGCGCGCGCCGAAGTGTGCGCCCGCATCGGCGCGCGCGAGCTCGAGCGGTGAAGTCTCCGACAACAGGCCGCAAAGGTCGGTGGTGCGATCGACGTAGGCATCGGCCATCAGCACCAGCTCGCCGCCCGCGCAAGCGCGCACGTCGTAGGCCACGCCGTCGAGCCCCAGCGCCAGCGCGCCCTCGAGGCTCGCGCGCGTGTTCTCGGGCGCCTCCTGCGGAGCGCCGCGCAGTCCGAGGATGCGCGGAGGCCGCGCGCGCGCGGTCGGTTCTTCGCTGGAGCGCTTCACGGGCGCCATGAATAGCGCACCGCGCGCCCGGGGAGAACGTCGTCGCGCGCAGGCGCGCCCCGAGAGAACATCGACGCGCCGCTGTGCGCTCTCCACAATGCGGGGCTGGACGGCGCCCGAGCGGCGCGAGCGATGACCGACTTCGACCACGATCCCTCCGCGCGCGATGCGGCCCGCTTCCGCTGGACCGCCGCGGCCATCGCGCTCGCCAGCGCCGCCGGCGCCATCGCCTACCTGCTCGTCACGGGCACCCACCCCGCCTCGCTGGCCGCAGCCGCGCTGGCGGTGTTCCTCTCCAAGCTGTTCATCTTCGGCGGCGCGATCGAGCTGTGGCCGTTCGACGCCACGACGCTCGACTTCAACGCCTGGGAACTGGCTCTGACCGCCTGGATCCTCGATCTGTGGGTGAGCTGCGGACTCCTGGCCGGCATCGCCGGCGTGGAGCGCCTGCCGCTGGTCGGCCGCGTCCTGCTCGAGGCGCGCGCGCGCGCCAGCCAGACCTTGATCGACTTCCCCGGCCTGCGGCGCCTCGCGGTGTTCGGCATCGCGTTGCTCGTGTTCCTGCCGATCCCCGCCTCCGGCGCGGTGACGGGCACGCTGGTGGGACGCCTGGTCGGGCTCACGCGCATGCACACGCTCGCCGCGGTGGGCAGCGGCGCCGGCATCGCGGTGAGCGTCTACGCCGGCGTGGCGACCTTCCTCGACGAGAACTGGCGCGAGCTGATCCAGAGCCCGACGCTCGTGATCGCCAGCGTGCTCGGCCTCGCCGCGTTCCTGTGGATCGCCTGGCTGCGAGTGCGGCGCGAGCTCACTCGCGCGTGAAGGCGCGGCCCGGGGGGCGTCCGCCAGCGAACGGGCGAGCGACCTATCGATTCGGGTCCACGCAAGCGATGCTGAGCAGCTCTCCGCTCGGCGCCCGTCGAGCTCAGCGAGCCGAGTTCCCCATGCGCGCACTGCTGCCCCTGCTGCTCCTCGAATCCGTCGCCGCCGCGGCGCAACTCACGGCCCCGAGCAGTTCGTCTCCGCCCTACCTCGCGCCGATAGCTCCGGGAGTGCGGACGGTCGCACTGCTGACCGTCGGCGACTCGATCGGCGGCTACCCGCTGGTCGGCAGTCCCGACGGAATGGGCGCGCGCGCATTGCCGAACGGGCGGTTCGAGCTGCTCGTGAACCACGAACTCGAATTCGGCGCGGGCGTCGCGCATGCCCACGGCGCACGCGGCGCGTTCGTCTCGCGCTGGGAGATCGACGCGGCCACGCTGACGGTCGCGCACGGCGAGGACCTGATCCGCGAGGTGCACTCGCCAGGCGGCTCGCACGCCCTGGCGCGCCTGTGCTCGGGCGATCTGCCTGCGCCGATTGCACTGTGGTTGCAGCCGCACGGCGCTCAGACGCCCGACGTCTTCCTGGGCGGCGAAGAGTTGTTCCAAGACGGCCGCGCCTTCGCCCACGTCGTGACCGGCCCGCTGCGCGGACACAGCTACGAGCTGCGGCACATGGGCAACGCGAGCTGGGAGAACATCGTCGCGCGACCGTTCAAGTCGGAGCTCACCGTGGTCATCGGCCTCGACGACGCCTCTCCCGGGCAGGTCTACGTCTACGTCGGCCGCAAGCGGCGCCTGGGCAACGTGCTGCAGCGCGCGGGACTCGTCGGGGGCTTGCTCTACGGCGTGCGCGTGCCCGGTGCGCCGTTCGAGAGCCGCGCCAACGCGCTCAACGGCCAGAGCGCATTCGAGCTGTTCTGCCTGGGCGATGTGTCGCAGGCGAGCGGAGCGCAGCTCCAGGCGCGCAGCGCCAACGCCGGCGTCACGGAGTTCCTGCGCCCCGAGGACGGCGCGTGGGACCTCGACGATCCCGCCTCGTTCTACTACCCCACCCCCGACCGCTTCGCCGGCGGCGGACTCGCCGGGCGCCCCCGACTGTGGCGTCTGCGCTTCCACTCGCTGGCGCGACCTGAGCTGGGCGGCGTGATCGAGATGCTGCTAGACGGAACCGAGGGCCAGCAGATGCTCGACAACCTCACGCTCGATCGGCGCGGGCACGTGCTGTTGCAAGAGGACCCCGGCTCGAACGTGCACCTGGCGCGCATCTGGCAGTACACGCTCGCGACCGACACGCTCACGCTGCTGGCCGAGCACGCGCCGGCGCTGTTCACGCCGGGCAGTCCCTCGTTCCTCACTACGGACGAAGAGTCGTCAGGCATCGTCGACGCGCGCCACGTTCTCGGCCCGGGCTGGTTCCTGCTCGGCGTGCAGGCGGGCTTCGCGCTGCCGGGCCCGCTGGTCCGCGGCGGTCAGTTGCTCGCGCTGTTCAATCCCGCCTCGCAGTGATCGCGTCCACGCGCGGTGACGCGCGCTCAGACGATCTCGACGTGCACGTCGCTCGCCGCGGTGAACGCGCCGATGCGCGCGATCGGAAGTGCACGCGCGGCGAGTTCGCGCTCCAGCGTCGGCGCGTCGGAAGGCGCCACGACGATCAACAGTCCGCCCGAGGTCTCGGCGTCGAACATCAGGTTCACTAGCGCTTCGTCGAGCCCCTGGGCGACGCGCACTTCGTCCTTGAGTCCGCTGCGGCCGCGCTTGGCGCCGCCGGAGTTGTGACCCTGGCGCGAGAGTTCGAGCACGCCCGGGAACAGCGGCGTGCGGGCGCTCTCGAGCCGGAACGTCAGTCCGCTCGCCTTGGCGATGTTGCGCGCGTGTCCGACCAGGCCGAAGCCGGTGATGTCCGTGCAGGCGTGCGCGTTGGCGGCGAGCATCGCCTGCGCCGCGGCGCGGTTGAGCGTGGCCATCTGGCGCGCGGCCGGCTCGAGCGCGGCCCAGTCGATCACACGCTTCTTCGCCGCGGTCGTCATCGTGCCCATGCCCAAGGGCTTGGTGAGGTACGCGACATCGCCCGCGCGCGCGCCGCTGTTGGCCGTCATGCGCTTGGGATCGACCCAGCCGGTGACCGAGAAGCCGAACTGCATCTCGCCTTGCACCGTGTGGCCGCCCGCGACGCTCGCGCCCGCTTCTGCGATCTTCTCGAAGCCGCCGCGGTGGATCTCGCTCACCCACTCAGGCGGCAAGTCGCGCGGCAGCGAAGCGAGGGTCAGCGCGCTGATCGGCTGGCCCCCCATCGCGTACACGTCCGAGAGCGAGTTCGCCGCCGCAATCGCGCCGTACCAGTACGGGTGATCGACCACGGGCGGGAAGAAGTCGACGGTGAGCACGAGCGCGAACTCGACCCCCGGGGGCAGACCTTCGGCGCGCCCCAGCAGCACGACGCCGGCGTCGTCCATGGTCTGGGGTCCGACGAGCAGTCGCTCGGAGTTGGTGGGAGAGAGGCCGCGCAGAACCTGCGCGAGCTGCCCTTGCGGCAGCTTGCCTGCTCAACCCGCGCAATCGGCGTAGTCGACCAGTCGCTTGGATTGGGGTTCGCTCATGACGGGCGATGCTAGCTCACGCGCGTCGCGTCCGTCGCGCCCTCGCTGGCGAGCGCGCGCGAGTGCGCCGGTCCGCGCACGGCGATCCAGGCGACGAGCACCAGCGCGACCACCGCGACACCGAGGGCCACGCCCCACCACAGCCCGGGCAACCCCAGCCCGCGCTCGAAGGTCAGCCACCAGCCCAGCGGGAGCCCGAGCACGTAGTAGCCCACGAGGTTCGCGACGGCGGTGGGACGCGTCTGCCCCATGCCGCGCAGCACGCCGCTCGCCACCACTTGAGCGCCGTCGAAGACTTGGAACGCGGCCGCGACGGGCATGGTGCTCGCGACCAGCGCGAGCACCGCGAGCTCGCTGGTGTAGATGCGGCCGATCTCGTCGCGCAGCACGAAGAACACGACTCCGCACAGCGCCATGAGCCCGACGCCAAGCGCCAGCGCCGCCCAGGCCGCGCGCTGCGCCCGCTGCGGCTCGCGCGCGCCGATCAAGTTGCCGACGCGCGTCACCGCGGCGATGCCGACGCCCAGCGGCAACATGAACGAGATCGAGGCGAGGTTGAGCACGGCGGCGTTGGCCGCGAGCTCGTTCACGCCCAGCTGACCGGCCCACAGGCTGGCGATCTGAAAGCCCCAGATTTCGGCCGCGAAGTGCACGCCGATGGGGATGCCGATCGCGACGATCGCGCCCAGTGCGCGCAGGTCCAAGGCCTCGCGCGACCACGGCGCCCACGCGCCGTCGTGCAACCGTCCGGCCCGCACCAGCGCGAACAACGCCAGAGGCATCAAGCCTTGCACCAGACTCGTCGCGACGCCCGAGCCCACGGCGCCCAGCGCGGGCGCGCCCAGGTTCCCGAACACGAACATCCAGTTGAGCAGCACGTTCAGCGCGTTGGCGCCGAGCGCGACGATCAGCATCGGCCGCACGATGCCGCGGCCCTGCAGCCAACTGCGCAGCGCGCAGAACACCAGGAAGAGGGGCTGCGAAGGCAACTGCACGAGCACGTAGTCGTGCGCCACCGAGCTGATCTGCGGATCCTGGCCGAAGGCCACGAGCGCCGAGCGCGTGAACAGCCACAACAGCGCCACCGGCGCGCTGACGAGCAGCGCGAGCACGATGCCGCGCTGGAGCGCGCGCGCCAGCCCGAGGGCATCGCGCGCGCCGTGGGCCTGCGTCACGAACGGATCGATGCCGAGCACCACGCCCATGGCCACCATGGAGGTGCCGACCTTCCACAGGTTGCCCAGCGACACGGCGCCGACGGCCTCGACGCCGCACTGGCCGACCATCACCAGGTCGACGAAACCCAGCGCCATCATCGACAGCTGCGTGAACGCGATCGGCGCTGCAAGGCGAGCCAGCTCGCGAATCTCGGCGGAGAGCGCGGGACGCGCGTCGGAAGTCGAACTGGAACTCATGCGCGCGCGGCCACAGGCCAATCGCGCCTTTTACCATGCCGACGGGCGGGCTCGCGCAGGCCGGATACCATGCAGCGCGGCGCCCGCCCTTTCCCTACGCGCTCGAACTCCATGAACAGTCTCCTCCGCGCTCTCGCCTTCACTCTGACCCTGATGTTCGCCGCCGACCTGCGCGCGCAGAGCGGCCAGGACGACTACCAGCGCGAGTTCCGCCGCGGCTACGACGCGCTCGTGGCGGGCAAGTACGACGAGGGCATCGCCGCGATGAAGCGCTGCCTCGAGCTGCGGCCGAGCGACTCGACGCCGGCCTACAACCTCGCCTGCGCCTACTCGCTCACACAGCAGCTCGACACGGCCTTCGAGTGGCTCGACAAAGCGATCGACATGGGGTTCGTGTTCGCGACCGCGCGCGGGTACTCGCTGATCAGCGCTGAGGACAAGGACCTCGCCCCGCTGCGCGCCGATCCGCGCTTCGCCGCTTCGCTCGAGCGCTGCAAGACCCAGATGGCCGCCGTCGATGCGTACATCGCCCAAGCGGCGATCTACGTGCCCAAGGCGCTGGAGAGCGCCGAGCAGGTTCCGCTGCTGGTGGTCCTGCACGACGCGGGCGACTCCAAGGACAAGGCGCTCGCGAGCGGGCCGTGGAAGGCGCTCGCCGATCAGTTGGGCTACGCGCTGGTGATCCCCTCGGGCCGCGTGCCCACGCAGTACACGCCCAAGCTCGATCCGGCGCTGGGCATGACCTGGTACCGCGACAACGGCGACTACACGCAGAACGCCTACCGGTACGAGAAGCCCGTGAGCGACGCGGTCAGCGCCTTCCGCAAGCAGCGCAAGCTCGACCCCGCGCGCGTGCACATCGTCGGCGTGGGCGCGGGCGCGGCGCCGGCCTTCAACCTCGCGCTGTCGCAGCCGGGGCTCTACAAGGGCGTCGTGACCTTCAACGGCGTCCCCGAGCCCAATCTGGCCGGGTCGAAGGCCGCCAACGCGGCCAAGCTCGGGCTCAAGGCAACGCTGATCTTCCCGCCCGCGCCGCACGCCGGCATGGCCGAGCTCCCGCCGGCGACGTACACGACCTTGATCAACAACTGCGAGCGCTTCGTGAAGGGCCTGGGGATCCAGAGCGCGCTCGTGCGCTGCCCGGCGCTCGAAGAGGGTGCGAGCGTTCCCGTCGACGCGCTGCGCGCAGCGCTCAAGGCCTTCGACGCGCCCGCTGCCGAGCCCGCTGCGCCGAGCGCGCCCGCGGAGAAGAGCGAAAAGGGCCAGTGATCGAGCTGCGCGCGCGAGCGCGTCACTCGTAGCGAAAGCGCCGCGCGCCGAGCCAGCCCAGAGCGAGCGCGCCGCAGGCGAGCCACAACAGCGGCAGCGCCGACGCTGACGGCCCGCTGTGGAACACCATCAGCCGGTGCAGGGCGTTCATCACCCAGCCCGTGGGCAGCCAGCTCGCGAGCTCCTGCATCCAGCGCGGCGCGACTTCGATCGGCCACCAGCAGCCGCCGAGCGCAGCCAGGATGTTGGCGCTGAGCACGCTGACGCCGACGACCTGGCCTTCGGTGCGCACGGCGCTCGCCAGCGCGAGTGCGAGCGAGGCGTTGAAGGCGGCCCACGCGCCGAGCACGGCCAGCACCGCCAGCAATGCGGCGGGGTCGGGGCCCCAGCGCACTCCGAAGCCCAGCGCGCCGACGACGAGCGCGTAGCCGAGCTGCAGCGCGCCCAGTCCGAAGATCGACAGCCAGCGGCCGAGCGCCAGCTGCGCGCGCGAGATCGGAGTGGCAGCGAGCCTCCGCAGCAGGCCCTGGCGTCGCTCGACGACGATCGCCATACCGCTCGACATGAGCAGCAGGATCATCGTGAACATCACCATCGTGCCCGGGATCGATTGCTCGCTGCCCGAGGGGATCGTCCCGCGCTTGCCCGCCGGGCGTGACTCGATCTGGAGCGTGCGCGGCTGGGCGCGCAACTGCGCGAAGTTCACGGGCTCGAAGCCATCTCCCGCGGCGGCCAGGGCGATGGTGTCGGCCAGCACGCCCAGGCTCGCGCGCGTCACGCGGAAGCGCTCGAACTCGTAGGCGTTGCCGCCGCCCTCGCGCGTGAAGTCGACCGTCGAGCCCACGCCCTCGAGCACGTCGCGTGAGAAGTTCGCCCGCAGCTCGACCAGCCGCGCCGGCGGGGCCGCGAGCGGATCGAGCACAGCGACGCGCTTGACTTCGAAGCCGACCTCGCCCAGGCGCCGCTCCAGCTCGTCGACCAGCACTCCGTCGTGCGGCGAGACCAGCGTCAGCGGCTCGGGCTTGCCGCCGGTCGAGCCACGCGAAGAGCCGCTCGAGCCCGACTGCAGCAGCGTGAAGAAGTAGAAGAACACCAGCGGCATGAGGAACGTCCACAGCCACGTTTCGCGCTGGCGCAACGCCCGCCGCAGGTCGCTGCGGGCGATGAACAGCATCGCTGTCGATGCGCGCAGACTCACGCTTCACTCCGTGCGAATGCGCCGGCGAATCGCCGCGCGGCGAGCGCCACGAGCAGCGCGCCGATCGAGAGCGCGGCGGCCGCGCCCAGCGCCAGCGACGAGGCCTGCGGCGCTCCGAACAGCAGCTCGTCGAGCAGTTCCACGGCGGCGCCGTTGGGAGTGAAGCGTCCGATTTCCACCAGCCAGCGCGGCATCATCTCGAAGGGCACGAAGCTGCCGCCGAGCATCAAGACCGGGAACAGCACCAGGTTGCCGAGGACACCGGCGGCGCGCTGCGAGCTGGCAAACAACTTGAGCAGCGTGAGCAGCGCCAGGAACACCGCTCCGGCGAGCGAACTCCACAGCGCGGCGAGCAGCGCGCGCCAGGGCGCGAGTTCGAACATCAGCGCGCCGATGGAACACACCGCGAGCGCCACGGCCGCCATGAGCGCCCAGCCCGCCAGCTGCTTGCCCACCAGCGAGGTCCACGCGCCGCTCGGGCTCGACAGGATGCGCCGCAGCGCGCCGCTGTGCTTCTCGCGCCACACGTCGTCGGCCAGGCCCTCGGCCATGAACAAGAGCGCCATCATCAACATCGCCGGCAGGAAGTACGCAGCGGGACTGCGCTTGGCCGGTAGCTCGGCGCCTTCCGCAGCGCGCACCTGGGTGCGCACTTCGATCGCGGGCGGAAACGCGTAGCCCGCCACCCGCTCGAGACCGCGGCTCATGCCCACCGCCGCGCGCGCGATCTCGAGTTCGTCGCGCCCGACCGAGGCGTCGAGCACGGCGCGCAGGTCGGCGCCGAGGACGCGATGCGCGTAGAAGACCGTCTCGCTCAGCAGCGCCAGGCTCTCCGACACGATGCCGGGCAAGATGCGCTGCGAGGGATTGGTGACGAGCTCGAGCGTGATCGGCCACTCGCTCCACACCGCGTTGGTGAAGCCCTGCGGCACGACCAGCAGCGCGCTCGCTTCGCCGCGTTCGAGCAGCTCGCGGCCCTCGGCCTCTTCGACGCGCTCGGCGGCGATCACGCCAGCTCGTTCGCTCGAGAGCGCTTGCAACAGGAGCTTGCCGAGCAGTCCGTCGTCGTGGAGCACGACCAGCACCCGCGCCTTGGGCTGCGAGCCCGTGCGGCCGCCCATGGCGAGCACGATCAGCCCGCCGATGACGAGCGGGATCCCCAGCCACAGCGCGAGCGCGAGCGGATCGCGCCAGCGCCGACGCCAGTCGCGGCGCGCCGCAGCCAGCGTCGCCTGCAGCAGTTCGCGCGCGCTACTCACGCAGTTCCTTGCCCGTCAGTGCGATGAACAAGCTCTCCAAGCTGGGCTGGCGCAGCGTCGTCTCACGCACTTCGCCGCCCGCGCTGCGCACTGCGTCGAGCAGCGGCGCCAGCCGGCGCGAGCCCTCGCGCAGCGAGATCTGCACGGTGCGCTCGTCGAGCGAGACGAGTTCGAACTCGCCCAGCGCCTCGCGCGCGCTCTCGAGCGCGACTCGCACCGACGCGGGCGCGAACGAGCCGCCCAGTTGCACCAGGTCCCGGCCGCCCAGGCGCGCGTGGAGCTCGCGCAGGCTACCGCTCGCGATCAGCTTGCCGTGGTCGACGATCGCGAGGCGATCGCACAGCTCCTCGGCCTCCTGCATGTGGTGCGTGGTGTAGAGCACCGTCGCACCCCCGCGCGCCTGGGCGCGCACGAGTTCGAGCAGCTTGACGCGCGACTGGGGATCGACGCCGACGGTCGGCTCGTCGAGCAGGAGCACGCGCGGCGAGTGCACCAGCGCGCAGCCGAAGTTGAGCCGGCGCTGCATGCCGCCGCTGAAGCGCGACACGCGCTCGTCGGCGCGCTCGCCGAGTCCGATCTGCTCGAGCACGTCCTCGACCCGGTTGCGCAGCACGGCGCCGCGCAACCCGAAGGCCGCGCCCCAGTACTCGAGGTTCTCGCGCGCGCTGAGGTCTTCGTAGAGCGCGAGTTCCTGCGGCACGAGCCCCAGCTGCGCCAGCGCCGCGCGCTTGTCGCGCACCACGTCGTGGCCCAGCACGCGCACGCGTCCGCTGGTGGGCTCGCGCAGGCCGCTCAGGCAGCCGATGGTGGTCGACTTGCCCGCTCCGTTGGGCCCGAGCAGACCGGTGATCTCGCCCGGCCGCGCCACGAGGTCGAGGCCTTCGACGGCCAGTGCGGCGCCGTAGCGCTTGGTGAGGTTCTCGATCTCGATCACGGCTGGAGTGAGCTGTGGGTGCCGCCACAGGGCGCGATCCTTCGCGCGAGTTCGGAGAATTCGCGCCGGCGGCGAACCGCGCTCTACCCGCGGGCGAGCGTTCGGAAGGCCGCGACCACGCGCACGTCGTCGCCGGCGAGCAGCGTGCGCGGGTCCAGCAGCACGGCTTGGTCCTGGATGCGCGTGAAGACCGGCGGCGTCGCACGGCGCAACGCACTCGCCAGCGCGCTCGCGCTCCAGGCCCGGTGTGTCACGCGCACCACGAAGGTCGGCAGGAACACGCCGGGCGCACTGCCGCTGCCGGGCTGCGACTCGCCGGCCACGACCTCGACCGCAAGGCCGTCGAGCGCGGACAGCTCGCGCGCGAGGGCCTCGGCGCGCGGGCGCAGCTCGTCGGCCGTCAGTCGCAGCAGCGCGCGCGCCGGCACGTCGTCGCCGCGGCCGGCGAGGTACAGCGCGAGCGTCGCTTCGAGCCCGGCCAGCGCCACCTTGTCTAGCCGAAGCGCGCGGTAGACCGGGTTCTTGCGCAGCGCTGCGATGGCCGCGCGCTTGCCGACGAGCAGACCGGCCTGCGGCGCGCCGAGCAGCTTGTCGCCGGAGAACGTCACGACGTCCACGCCGCTCGCGACCGCGGCGCGCAGCCGCGGCTCGTCGTGCATCGCCGTCGGCAGCGGCGCGAGCCCGTCGAGGTCGAGCAGGCCCGAGCCCAGGTCGAAGGCGGTCAGGACCTTGCGCGCGCGGCCCAGCTCGGCCAGCTCCTGCGGCTCGACCTCTTCGGTGAAGCCCTGCACGCGGTAGTTCGAGGTGTGGATCTTCATCAGCAGCGCCGTGCGCTCGCCGATCGCGGCCGCGTAGTCGCCGATGCGCGTGCGGTTGGTCGTGCCGACCTCGCGCAGCACCACGCCCGCGCGCTCCATCACGTCCGGCACGCGGAACGAGCCGCCGATCTCGACCAGCTCGCCGCGGCTCACGACCACTTCGTCGCGCACTCCGCGCTGCAGACAGGCGTTGAGCAGCAGGTACACCGCCGCGGCGTTGTTGTTGACGGCGATGGCCGCCTCCGCGCCCGTCAGCCGCCGCAGCAGCGCCGACAGCCGCGCGTCGCGCTCGTTGCGCTCGCCGCTCTCGCGGTCGACTTCGAGCACGCAGTAGCCGGCTGCGTCGGCCATCGCACGCGCGACCTCGGGGTGCAGCGGCGCGCGTCCCAGCCCCGTGTGCATCACTACGCCGGTGGCGTTGACCGCGCGCACGACTCCCGCGCGCTGCTCGCGCTCCCTGCGCTCGCGCACCGCACGCGCGAGGCCGCCGGCGGCGAGTTCGGCCTCCAGGCGCACTGCGTCGAGCGCGCCCGACTTGATCTGCGCGCGCCACAGCTCGAGCACCTCGCGCACCAGTTCCAGCGTCAACGCGCGCTCGGCGGCCGAATCGACGCGCAGCGCCGGATCGTTCAGCGCTTCTTCCACCGAGGGCAGCAATCGGAACGCTTGGGCCGGATCACTCGAGCGCATGGGTCCAAGTGTACGCAGCCTGCGCACGTATACTCCCGCCGCGATGGACCTGCGATGGCGCGTGCGCGAGCTCGACGAGACCCTGGTGCGCGAGCACCAGCGCCGCCACGGCGTGCCCGAACTCGTCGCCCGCTTCCTCTCCGCTCGCGGCCACGCGCCCGGCGACGCCACCACGCGGCACCTCGAGGCCAGCCTGCACTCGCTGCACGACCCGGCCACGCTGCCCGGCGTCGAGGCCGCTTCGGCGCGCATCGCGACGGCGCTCGAGCGCGGCGAGACGATCCTGGTGCACGGCGACTACGACGTCGACGGCGTGACGGGCACGGTGCTCTTGATGCGCCTGTTCGCGCTGATCGGCGCGCGCGCGCAGTGGCACATCCCCCACCGCCTGACCGACGGCTACTCGTTCGGCGCGCACTCGCTCGCCCGCGCGAAGGAGACCGGCGCGACGCTCGTGATCAGCGTCGACAACGGCACCAGCGCGCGCGACACGATCGCAGCGCTGCGCGCGGCGGGCGTCGACACGATCGTCACCGACCACCACGAGCCGCCGCGCGGCGCGCTCCCCGACGCGGTCGCGATCGTCAATCCCAAGCTCGAGGACTCGAACTATCCGTTCCGCGAGCTGTGCGGCGCCGGAGTCGCGTTCAAGCTCGCCTGGGGCATCGCGCAGCGCATCAGCGGCGCGCGGCGTGTGCGCGAGGACCTGCGCACGTTCCTGGCCGACGCCATGAGCTACGTCGCGATCGCCACGGTGTGCGACGTGGTGCCGCTGGTCGGCGAGAACCGCGTGCTCGCGCGGCGCGGACTCGCGGCGCTCGAGGCGACGCGCAACGTGGGCCTGCGCGCGTTGCTCGAAGCGAGCGGCCTGGGGCGCGAGGCGCTCAACGCCGAGGACGTGGGCTTCAAGCTCGGACCGCGGCTCAACGCAGCGGGACGCCTGGCGAGCGCCGCGCTCGCGGTCGAGATGCTGCTCAGCGAAGACGTCGAGCGTGCGCGCGCGCTGGCCGGTGAGCTCGACGCGCTCAACGAGGAGCGCCGCCGCATCGAAGCGCAGATCACGGCGCAGGCGCTCGAGCAGGCGCGCCGTTTCGAGGATCCGCGCGAGCATCCCGTGCTCGTGCTGGCCGGCGCCGACTGGCACCCGGGCGTGGTCGGGATCGTCGCCTCGCGCGTCGTCAATCGCTATCGACGTCCGGCGCTGGTGATCGGCCTGGAAGGCGAGCGCGGGCGCGGCAGCGCGCGCTCGGTCGAGGGTTTCGACGTGCTCGAAGCGCTGCACGGCGCGAGCGCGCTGTTCGAACGCTACGGCGGACATGCACAGGCCGCGGGCTGCGAGGTGCACGCCTCGCGCATCGACGCGCTGCGCAAGGCCGTGTGCTCGCGAGCGAACGAGCTCCTCGCGCAGCGCCCGGCCGCCAGCGGCGCGCTGTGGATCGACGGCCGCATGCCGCTCGCGCACATGGGGCCCGAGCTGATGGCCTACCTCGACCGCCTCGAACCCTTCGGCGCACAAAACGAGAAGCCCGTCGTGTGCTCACTCGACGCGCGCCTCGCCGAGCCCGCGCGCCTGCTCGGCGCCGATCGCTCGCACTTGATGCTGCGCGTGCGCCACGGCGAGCGCGTGCTCAAGGCCATGGCCTTCGGCATGGGCGCGCGCGCCGGCGAACTCGCCATGGGCGCGCCGCTGCACCTGGTCTACACGCCGCGCTGGAACACCTTCCGCGGCGAGCGCAACCTCGAGCTGGTGCTGCACGACTTCGCCGTGGGCGCACCGCCGGCGCTCGCGTAGACGTTCGAACTCCGAGCGACGTGCGCCTCGCCGCGCGCCAGTGGCTTCGCGTCCGCGGAGAGCGCGCACGCCGGCCCGCAGCTCGCGCGACAACGCACTTCGCACGCCGCAGGACGCGAAGCACGCAGGCCCCGCGCTCAGGCCATCGGCCCCACGAAAGCGGCTCTCGCGCCGCGTCGATCAGGCCCCGGGACTGTCGCGCCGCATCGCGCGCGCCATGTGCAGCAGCGCACCGGCGTGAATGCGCCGCGCGTGGCGCTCGCTGCAGCCCAGGAGCTCCGCGACCGTCGCGATCGGCTGTCCCTGCAGGTCGTGGAGCTCGATCGCCTTGCGCTCGTCCTCGGGCAGGGCCTCCAGCGCCTGGGCCAGCCGCAAGAGCTCGTCGAACCACGCTTTGCTGTCCGAATCGTGCTGCGGCTGCCCGGAGAGCGAGCTCGAGAGGCTCGACAGCGCTTGCTCGCGCCGCTTGCGCACGTCCTGGCGGATGCGGTTGCGTGCGACGGTCGTGAGCCAGTTGAGGAACTGCGCCGGGCCGCGGAATTCCACGCGCTCGAGCGCCGGCAACGCAGCGGCGAAGGTCTCCTGCAGGAAGTCGGAGGACTCGGCCACGCGGCGCGCCTCGTCGCCCATCAGCAGGCGGATGCGCGCGAGCAGCGGAGTTCGCACGCGCTCGATCAGTGCGCCGCTCGCCGCCGGATCTCCGCCGCGCGCTCGGCGTACGAGGTCTTCGAGGTCGTCGAAGGCAGCGGACAGGCCCGAGTCATTCACGCACCGCTATCCTACGAAGCCGCATCCCCAGCGCCGACGCCCGCTTGCCACGCGCGCCGGTTGAAGCTCCGCACATGCAGCCGCCTTCGCAACCCTCAGACGAGCCGCTCGAGGCCGCGGAGGAGTTGCTGCTCGACGCGCTCTCGGACGAAAACGAGGCGCCGGTTGCCGCGCTCGAGCGCCTCTGCGCGCAAGCTCCGCAGCTCGCGACGCAGTTGCGCGCGCGCTTCTCCGAGCTGAGCGCACTGAGTTCAACGCTGCGCGCGCTCGGTCAGGCCGGCGGGGCTTCGCCCAGCCCGCTGCAGCTCATCGCCGGCCGCTTCCAACCGCTGGCCGAGCTCGGGCGCGGCGGCATGTCGATCGTGTTCCTCGCCTGGGACCAGAAGCTCCGTCGCAAGGTGGCGCTCAAGTGCGCGCGCGCGCCCGACCAGGTGCGCCGCTCGAGCGCGACCCAACTCGAGCGCCGCCGCGCGCGCCTGGGCAACGAAGCGCAGGTGCTGGCCCAGCTCGACCACCCGGGCGTCGTGCCGGTGTACGACGTCGTGCGCGATGAGGCCGGCGAGGTGTACGTCGCGATGCTGCGCGTGCGCGGTGTCGATCTGCGCGAGGTGTACCGGCGCTGCTGGCGCGGCGAGCGCGAGTGGAGCCTGGCGCGCGTCGTTGGCGTGCTGCAGCGCGTGTGCGAGGCCATCGCCTTCGCGCACGAGCGGGGCGTGCTGCACCGCGACCTCAAGCCGGCGAACGTGATGGTGGGCTCGTTCGGCGAGGCGTATGTGATGGACTGGGGACTGGCGCGCACGGGCGAGCTCGCCGGCGGAACACGAGCGACAGAGGCGCGCCGCGCCGGCGACGAGTCCTCGCAGTCGGTGGTCGTCACGGATCGCGACGCGGCCGACTCGGGCAGCTCGCCGCTCTTCACCCAGGAGGGCGACATCGTCGGCACTCCGAGCTACATGCCGCCGGAGCAGACCGGCGAGAGCCTCGCGCTCGACGGCCGCGCGGACGTGTACGCCATCGGCGCGATGCTCTACGAGCTCCTGGCGCACGTTCCGCCGTACCAGTCGCGCACGGAGTCGAGCACGCCCGCGCGACTGATCGAGGCGTTGCGCCAAGGGCCGCCGCAGCCGCTCGCGCAGCAGGTGCCGCAGGCCCCGGTCGAACTGATCGCGATCGTGGAGCGCGCCATGGCCCGCGAGCGCGAGCATCGCTACGCGAGCGTGCGCGAGTTGGGCGAGGAGCTGCGCGCGTTCCTCGAGGGCCGCGTGGTGCGCGCGCACCGCACCGGCGCCTGGGCCGAGTTGCGCAAATGGGTCAGCCGCAATCGACTCGCCGCTGCTGGAGTCGGCCTGAGCGTGGCGGCCGTGTTGATCGCTTCCAGCCTGCAGTTCGTCCATCGCCGGCAACTGATCGCGGTGAATCAGCAGCTCGAGCGACGCGACTATCAGAACAGTGTCGCGCTCGCGGCAGCGGCGCTGCGCAACGGCGAAGTGCGCGAGGCGCGGCGGCTGCTCGAGCGCGCGCGCCCCGAGCAGCGCGGCTGGGAGTGGCGCTACCTGTTCGCCGAGTTGGAGACCAGCTCCTTCGATTTGAGCGGTCACGACCTGCGCGTGTGCGCCCTGGACATCGCGACGGACGGCAAGCGACTTGTCGCCGGCGACCGACTGGGGAACCTGAGCGTCTGGGAGCTCGAGCAGCGCCGGCGCGTCGCGCACCGCCAGGTGACGAGCGACCGCATGACCGCCCTGGCGTTCAGCCCCGACGAGCGCAGCGTGTTCGCCGCCAGCGCGCGCGGCGAGCTCGAGCAATTCGATCTCGAGCGTCTGGAGCTCGTGCGCCCGGCGCCGACGCCTTTCGCGGCCCTCGCGCGCGGCGGCGGGACCGACCTGTTGATGCAGCCCGACGGCGAGCTGTTGGTCGGTGCGTTGTCGAACTCCGTCTTCGGCTGGCGACCGGGCCAGGAGAACAGCGCGCGGAGGTTCGACGAGCCGCTCGCGCGCATGACTTTCTTGACGAGTCAGCCCGCCAGCGGACTGGTCGCCGCCGGCGCCGAGATCGGTCAGGCGGCTGTGTGGGACGCGCGCGTTGGACGGCGAGTGACGAACGTCGGTCGCTCGAACTCGCGGATCGACGGAGTCGCGCTGACCGCCGATGGACGAGGGCTGATCACCGGCGACTGGCACGGCCAGCTCGAGTTGTGGAACGTCGAGGACAGCGAGCTCCAGCGCGCGATCGACCGCTTGCCGCGCGCGATCTACCGCATGCGCATGAGCCCTGAAAACGACGTTCTGGCCGTCGCGAGCGGGTGCTCGGTCCATCTGTACGACACGAGCACGTGGGAGGCGCTGGGCCAGCTCAACGGCAACCAGAGCACGATCGCCAACCTGGTGTTCTCGGCCGATGGCCGCTGGCTCGCCGCCTCCGACCTCGGCGGCAGCGTCCACGTGTGGGACCAGACCGCGCGGCTCAGGCGCTTGCGTTCGCGCGCCGCGGAGCCGTTGCGCGACGCGATCATCGACGCGAACAGCCAACGGCTGGTCACGGTCGGCGACTGGGGCGTCGTGCAGGTCTGGGACCTGGCGACGCAGGCGCCGCTCGCGCGCTTCCGCATCGAGGCCACGATGCGAGACGTCGCGCTGGCGTACGGCGGCGGTTGGCTCGTCACGACCGACAATTCCGGCGTGGCGCGCGTCCACGACTTGGAGAACGGCGAGCTGATCACGACGCGTTCCGCGCCCAAGGTCCAGTACCGACAAGCGGAGGTGCTGCGCAGCGAGCGCGCGCTGATCGCCGCGCACGGAGACGGGCGCGTGGAGCGCTTCGAATTCGACGCGCCCGCTCCCACCTGGTCCACGGCCCCGCTGGGAGGCGAGTCGCTGACGCGGATGCAACTGTCGGCGGACGGACGCGTGCTCGTCTTGTGCGGCGAGGGCGGCCAACTGGCCACCGTGGACGCACACAGCGGCGCCGAACAGCGCTGGCAGCCCTTCTCCGAGCGCATTGCGTGGGCGCACCCGGATTCCGACGGCGGGAGCATCGTGCTGCGACTGCATTCGGGTGAGATCGCGCGCTTCGACGTAGCGCGCGGAGAGCTTGTCTGGGTCGCGCCGTTCGCCGAGACGGGAGACTGCGCCTGGTCCCACGACGGCGAGCGCGTTTTCGCGACCGGCAACAGCGGCGATCTGGTCGTGCTCGACGCCTCGAGCGGCGAAGTGCTCGCGACGCTGCCCGGGGCTCGAGTGGCCGACAAGCGAGTGCTGGCGTCGCCGGATGGCGGCGCGGTCGCCACGGTGGGCATCGACAACCGCGTGCGGATCTGGCGCGCGCCGGCGCCGGAGTGAGTCGCGGGCCCGAGGGGCCGCGGCGGTTTCGTTGGGATTTCCGGTCCGCGCGCGGTGCGGCGCGCACTGGGCAGATCGCAGGCCGTCTGTGACCCGTCCCTTTCCGGTCGGGCGCAGCGACCACTGGTCCTCACTGCGAACTCCCCATGAGACCCCTCTCGATCGCTCTCGCCGCCGTCGCGGCGCTCCCCGCCCTGTGCGTCGCCCAGGACTGCGTCGCTCCCCCGCCCAATCTGATCGCCTGCTGGGACGCCGACGGGTTCTTCCCCGACGGCAACGGCCTGATGCTCGCGCTCGAGGCCTTCGAGCCGGTCGCGCGCCCGCCTCTCACGCCCTTCCCCTACGGCGGACCTGTACCGGGCAAGGTTGGCAACGCCTTCTCGTTTGCGAACAGCAGCGGGCTCGCGCTCAACAACTTCCCGCTCTCGCAGTTGCCCGCGCTGAACTTCACTTCGCAGATGAGCGTGGAGTTGTGGGTGCGCATCGACGCCGCGCCGCCGTGGGCCAAGCTGCGGCTAGCCCGCAAGGACGGAACGCCCGGGACCGGCTTCGGCCTGTATCTCAACGACAACACGGGTCAGGCGCGACTCGAGATCGGCCACGGCGCCGTCGCCACGGCGGTAGGCGGTCCCGACCTTCGCGACGGACAGTTCCACCACGTCGCCGGGACCTACGACACGACCAACGGTCTGCGCGTCTACGCCGACGGAGTGCTCGTCGCAAGCACACCCGGCGCCGGGCCGATGTTGACCAACCCGTGGGCCTTCCAGGTCGCGGACGGCAACAACTTCACCGGGCTCATCGACGAAGTCTCGCTCTACGACCGCGCGCTCACAGCCGCCGAGATCGCGGCGATTGCGGCAGCCGACGACGGCAAGTGCAAAGAGCCCTGGCCTCAGCGCCGACTGCCGGACGGCACGCTCTTCACGAACTGCCCGGTCTCAGGCAACTGCGCGAGCTTCACCGGACACACGATCAGCATCGACGGCGATCGCATGGCCGTCGGCACGTTCAACGGACTGCGGATCTACGATCGCGTGGGCAGCGCCTGGTCGCAGTCCGAAGAACTCGCCTTCCCCGGTGGAACACCATGGAACGGCGCTTCCGCAGCCTTGTCGGGCGATTTCATCGGACTGTGCCAGTGGACTCCGGTGGCGGGCAACCCATCGATCAGCTACGGGGCCTTCTACCAGTTCGATGGGACGGACTGGATCGGGCCGATCCACGACTTCCAGCAGCGGGCGACGACTTGCGTGGCCGCGGACGGCGACACGTTCGTGATGCTCGGGCGCGAAGCGAGCTCGCTCAACTACGAGTTCCGCATCTGGCGCACGGGCAGCGGCACGCCGACGCTCGAACACGCCGAGTTCGGGCGCTACTTCAACGCCGCGATTTCGGGCGACTTGCTCGCACTCGGCAACTGGGACTCGGGAGGCACGGGCCAGGTGCGCGTCTACCAACGCAGCGGGACGAGCTGGTCGCTGCTGCACACGATCTCGCCCAACGGGTACGAGACCATCCTTCCGACCGCCGGCCTGCACTTCGGCTGGAGCGTTGCGCTCGAGGGACAACGGCTGCTCGTGACGGCCGCCGCCGAAGGCGCCGTCGGGCAAATCGGCGGCGTGGCCTACGTGTTCGACCTGTCCAGCGGCGCCGTGGTCCTCGAGCCGGGTGGCCGCCTGACCCCGACTCGGCCCGCGCGACGCTTCGGCATGGCGGGCACCAACCTCTCGAGTGTGGAACTCGGCCTCAATGCTTGGGTCATCGGAACTGGCTGCGCACTGAAGGGCGACTTGGCTGTGATCGGTGCGCCGGCTGACGCGGAGTCGATCGCCGGCTGGACCACGCTGCACGGCAGCGCGCTCGCGTTCGCCAAACAGAACGGCGTGTGGGGCGAGGTCTCGAAGCTGCTCGTTCCTCCGTCGGAGAACAATCAGTACGTCGGCATGAGCGTCGGCATCACGGACGACTACCAAGTGCTCGTCGGCGTGCCCGGCCCCGCGGTCGCAAGCGCCGGCGGCATCGCCTGGTTCGACAATTTCC
Organism: Planctomycetaceae bacterium; assembly: GCA_011525785.1. Classification (GTDB taxonomy): domain Bacteria; phylum Planctomycetota; class UBA1135; order UBA1135; genus WYBT01. The sequence goes on along the minus strand of WYBT01000026.1, from coordinate 315,278 downwards.
AGGACGCGCACCTGCCGACGAGCTACTGCACCTCGTCCACGACCACCAACGGCTGTTCGCCGTCGATGTCCAGCGTCGGCACGCCGAGCCTCAGCAACCAACTCGGCTTCTATCTGCGCACCTCGCAGGTCGAAGGCCAGAAGCAGGGGCTGATCTTCTACGGCATCAACGGTCGCCGGGCGGGCGTGTGGGCGCCGGGCAGCACGAGCGTCGAGTGCGTCAAGGTCCCCGCGCAGCGCATGGGCACGCAGAATTCGGGCGGCACGGTCGGACAGTGCGACGGGTCGTTCTCGGAGGAGTGGAACACCTACCTCGCAACGCACCTGGGCGCGCTGGGACAGCCGATGGCCGCCGGGGCCGTGATCAACGCGCAGGCCTGGTTCCGCGACCCGCCGGCGCCGAAGTCGACCAACCTCTCCAACGGCCTGGAGTTCATGGTCCTCCCGTAGCGCGCGTCGCTGCGCGGTGAGCCGGGCGCTCGCCATCGTTTGGGGTTCTCCTGATCCCAGCGGCGGCGGGCGCTCGACGTTTCCGCTCAGCGCTCCGAGAGGCCGGTCACGCTCAGGTCGTCGAGGCTGACGAGCGCGCCGGGCGCGCCCTCTGGCGACTCCAAGCGGATCGAGAACGACAACTCCGTCTTGGGAGTCAGTCCGGTGCGGACGAGCAGCCGCTGCCACTCGCCGTTCGTCTCGATCCACGTCTCGAGCTCGCTGCCGTGGCGAACGAAGCGCACGCGAACACTGCGGACGTCGAGCGGGCGCTCGACGCGCTCGCGGTGGTTGAAGGCGACCAGCTTGCGCCCGACGGGCGTGGCTTGGAACGCGACCGTGGCGTGAATCACTTCCGAGATGGTGTGGATCTCGATCCGCAGCTCGCTCGACTGCTGCGGAGGCGCTGGCATCTCGTGGAGCTCGATCTGCGCCTGCCATTCGAAATCGCCTGAGATCTTCCAGTGCAGCATGTGGAGCATCACCCGCACACTGCCTCCACCCTCGAAGGTCTCCAGGTACAGACGTCCGTCGACCGGTGCGGCAATGCCGGCCCGGGAATACACGGCGAATTGCTGGTCGAGTTTTTCCGAAGTGAATTCGTCGCGGATCGCGGCGATGGGCTCGAGCATCGACAGCTCGTCGGTGAACAGCTCCACGCGCTCCACCACGAAGTCGAAGGGTTCGGCGGCGTAGTACGTCCAGGCTTGGAGAGCGAGCGTCGCAGGTTCGCGCGAGCCCGTCTCTTCGTGCAGACGCTGCCAACCGTCCTTCCAGTAGTAGGTCGTCACACGGTCGCCAACACGCGTGATGCGAAGCGCTCCAGAGCGATCGTCCGCCGCTGCGCAGGTCTCGGGCAAGAAGCGCGGCCCCTCGTCGGAGTGAGTCAGTGCGCGGTAGCTCTGTTCGCTGGGAACAAAGGCGGGTGGATCGCGCTCGGCGCAACGAGACACGTCGGCCAGCGGAAGATTGCTGCTCGCGAGGAAAGCCCTCAGCATCACTTGACGCTCGGCGCGCGGTTCGCTGGGCGTGTCGAACCCTTCGACGCGGAAGTGCGCGCGCACATCGAAGTCGCCATAGATGACGTGCTGGAAACGATCGAGGTCAACACCGGTGGCTTGCTGTCCATCCGCCTCCGAATGGAGCACCAACGCACCGTCGCGCTGCGTCACCAGGTCTGCGCGTGAGCCGGCTGTCCAGCGCCGGTGGATCGTCGGCCCGTCGAACTCGTCCACGAAGCTGAAGCAAGGGCGCGCCGAGGTCGCGTACCCGCCGCTGGCGTTCGCACGCCTCTGCGCGTCGACCTGCGCAACCTGCATGCGCGTGCGACTGCGCTCGGACTCGCGCAGCAGGACGGCGAAGGTCACCAGCGCCGCGATCAACGTCACGAGCAACGCCGCGAGCACGCCCACGACCGCGCGATGGCGCCCGATCCACTTGCGCGCCTCGGCCCACGCGCCGGTGCGGTATGCGCGCACCACGCGACCTTCGAGGAACGCGCGCAGGTCGTCGGCGAGCTTGGCCATCGACGCGTAGCGCTGCTCCGGCGCCCGCGACATGGCTTTGTCTGCGATCGCGATCAGCTCGGCGGGCGCATCCGGTGCGAGCCTGGCGAGCAGCGCGGGCGGCGCCTCGCGCAACGCGCTGAGGATCTGCGTCGAAGTGCTCGCTTCACCGGGCCGCACGTACGGCGCCGTGCGCGCGAGCAGCTCGTAGAGCATCGCGCCGACGCTGTAGACATCGCTGCGTTCGTCGATGCGCTCGAGTTCGCCGGCCGCTTGCTCGGGCGACATGTAGCTGGGAGTTCCCAAGACGTCGCCACGCTGTGTGTGCAGCGCAGCAGCGCTGTCCGAGTCGTCGCGATCCGTGACGACCAGTGAGAGCGACCCGTCCGACGGTGGCGACGGATCACCGCGCGGCGAGGCAGCGTCCTGCTTGGCGAGTTCGACGGCGCCGGTGCGCGCCAAACCCCAATCCATGACGTAGGCCTCGCCGTAGGCCCCGACCATGACGTTCGCCGGCTTGAGGTCGCGGTGCAGCACGCCCTTGCCGTGCGCGTACGACAGCGCTTCGCACACGCGCAGCAGCACGCCGACGACGCGCGCGAGCGACCACTCGCTCTCCTCGCTCCACGCGCGCCGATAGATCTCGCGCAAGTCGACCCCACGCACGCGCAGCATCGCCACGTACGCCGCGCCATCGTCGTCGTGCACGACGTCGTACACCGGCACGATGCCGGGATGGTCGAGCTGCGCGAGCACCTGGGCCTCGTGCGTCAGCCGCGCGCGGCGGCGCTGGAGTCGTGCGGCAGCGACCGGCCCCTCGGCAGCGAATGGCAGCAGCGTCTTGAGCGCGACCTTGCGGCGCAACCTGGCGTCCCAAGCGGCGTACACGATCGACATGCCGCCGCGTCCGAGTTCACCGAGCACGCGGAAGCGACCGGCGGCCCGCGACGTGACGTCCTCGCTCACCGCCGCAGCAGCCGCAGCGTCGCGCAGGGAACACTCAACGGCTCGATACGACGCGTAGACCGCGCGCAACTGCGCCGCGTGCTCGGGATGGCGCGCGCAGAGCGAGTCGAAGCCCGCTTCGTCGAGTCGGGAACGATCGGCGAGCGCGTCGAGCAGCAGTTCCTCGGCTCGATCGAGCGAGGGCAGGCCGGAGCGCGCGTGGGAGGTCGTCATGTCGCGCCCGCGTGGGGAGGAGCTGCGCGGGACGGGAGCGAATCTACTCGCCTCGAGCGCGAGCGGCGCGCGGCGGAGTTCGTACTCAGCCGACGCCGACGCTGGACAACGCTCCGGCGAAGGTGTCGCTCTCGCCAGGCCTCAGCACGGGCGCGAGTTCACGCTGGAGGCCGGCGAGCCACGCGGAGCGCGCTCGCGCGGCGAGTTGGCGACGGATGCGGCCCTCGCCCAAGTCCGTGAACGCGATCGCCGGCAGGCGCGCGCGCACCAGCCCCCGCTCGCGCAGGATCGCCTGCTCGCTTCCGAGGTTGGTGAGCTGCAGCGCAACGCAGTCGTCGGAGTCGCGCGCCTGGAGCATCAGGTTGTCCGCGTCCGTGCGCGGCAGCCACGCGCCGCAGCGCAACGCAGCGCCGAGCGCCAACGCCAGCGACTCGAGCGCGTTCGCGCGCCGAGCAGCGTCGCGTTCACTCGCGAGCCACGGGCGCAGCGGAACGAAGCCTTCGAGCTCGCGCACGATCAGCACCGACGCGTCGGCGGTGACGATGCCCGGCGCTTCGATCAGCGCCGCGAGTTGCGGCGTCGTTACGCCCGCGGCCTGCAGGTGGCAGGCGAGGTTCCACTCGCGCGCGGCGAGGCTCGTGCTGCGCGGGTGCGTGAAGCGCGCGCGCCAGGCGGGAGCGCCTGCGCCGAAACGCTTGAACCACAAGTAGCCGGTTCCCGCGCCGCGCGGGCGCTCGTGCTGGCGACCGGTGCGATCGGGCGTCCCGGGAAGCGGCACGCGCAGCCACGCGCCGAACGGCTCGATGCGCGCCGCCGTCTCGACGCGCGGGGGATCGGCGAGCAGGTCACCGGGCTCGCGCGCACCCAGCGCTGCCAGATCGGGTACGTCGGGCGCGAGTCGGACTGTCGGCGCGGTCTGCACGGGGCGCGCGAGTGTACGCGCCAGCGCGCGGCAAGCTACCCGTCCATCGAGGCGCGCACCCACTCGGCGAAGCGCCGCAGTTCGGTGCGCAGTTGGGGCCAGTGTTCGACGGCCACTTGCTCGAAGCCCTCGCGCGCCTGGCGAGCGCTGTCGACCTCCCCGTGCGCGAGCGCAGCCAGCGCGCGACAGCCGAAGTAGCGCAAGGGCAGGCCGGCTTCCTTGTGCGCCGCGAGCACGTTGAGTTCGGGGAGTTCGAGCAGCTGCCAGGCCTCCGCCACACGCTCGCGTCGCTGCTCGTCGTCGCGCGCCGGCAAGCGCAGCAGCAGGTGCGCCAGGATCACCGGAGTCTCGCGGTGGAACGCGTTGAGCTCGCGCGAGCGCCGCGCGCGCACCAGCGCGAGCTCCAACTGCGCCGGTGTCGCGTTGAAGTCGAACAACGGCTCGTCCACCAACGCCAGGAGCGCCAGCGGATCGTCGCCGTGCGTTCGCGCCATATCCATCAGCAGCTCGCGCTCCTCGGCAGGTCGCGCCAAGTCGCGCGCGAGTTCGTCCAGCACGCGCGGCGTCGTGCCCAGTCGCGCGTAGAGTTCCTCGAGCTGCGGCGCGAGCCGCGTGCGCTCCTCGCGTTCGCGCGCGCGCCGTGCTCGCAGCTCGCGCGGCGGCTGCGCATCCCACAGTCGCGCGGTGCGGTCGACGGAGGTCGTCGCGAGCACCTGTCCATCAGGCGAGAAAGCGCAGCCGGTGAGTTGCGAGGCGTGCCCGATCAAGCGCAGCGTCAATGCGCCGGTCTCGAGCGACCACACCAGGCCGACGTTGTCGGTGCCGGCGGTGACGAGCGTTCGCCCCGCCGGGTGAAACGCCACGTCGACGACCTCGCCCTTGTGTCCCACGAGTTCGTATTCGCAGGCGCGCTCGTCGAGCTGCCAGACCAGCGTGCTGCCATCGCGGGAGGTCGACGCAAGCCGCGCGCCGTCGAGCGAGAACGCCAACGCCGTGATCCCGCCGCGGTGGCCGACGGGAAGCTCCGCGGCGAGCACCGCGCCCGGGGATGCGCCGGGACTCGCCCGAGGCGGAGCGGGAACGCGCGCGGCTTGCGCCACGGCTTCGATGCGCCACACGGACTTGCGCGGATCCGCGGCGTCCAGCAACTCGACCGCGCCGTCGAGCGAGCCAACCGCCAGCCGCTCGCCGCTGGGGTCGATGGCCAGGGCCTGGAGGTCGCGGCCCAGATCGGTGGCGTCGATCACCGTCCAATCCCGGGTGCGCCAGCGGCGCAGCGTCTTGTCGCTCGAGACCGAGTACAGCGTCGCGCCGTCGGGCGAGACGGCGACATCGCTCACGTCGTGACCGTGCCCCTCCAGAAGCGTCACGAGCGTCGGGCCATCAGGGCGCCACACGCCGATCGTGCGATCGGCCGAAGCGGTGACGAGGTGCGCGCCATCGGGCGTCCACGTGACGCGCCAGACAGGATTGGTGTGCATGTAGCCGACGCCGAGCGCGCGGCGCGTGCGTCGGTCCCACAAGCGCAGCGCGTTGTCGTCGCCGCTGGTCGCAAGCGTCTGGCCGTCGGGACTCCAGGCGGCGCTCGCCACGTTGTACTGGTGACCGTAGAGCGCATCGGAGAGGCCGAGCTCGCCCATGGCCCAGGCTCGCGTCCGTCCGTCATCGCCAGCCGAGACCACGAACTCGCCGCCCGCGCTGAACGCCAATGCGAACACCATGCCCTCGTGCGCCGGGAGTCGACCGAGTTCGCGGCGCCCGATCAGATCGAGGAGCATCACGCCGCCGTCGTCCGCGGCGACCGCTCCACGCAGGCCGTCGGGTGAAATCGCGGCGCTCAAGACGCGCGCCGAGCCGGTGAACCAGCGCTGGATCAGGCGCTGCTCGCGCAGGTCCCACAAACTCGTCGCGCCGTCCGCGGCCCCGCTCAACACGAGGCTCCCGTCTGGAGCTGCTGCGAGCGCGATGATCGGGTTCATGTCGAGCTGCCCCAGGTCGAAGCGGCGTTCGCCGCTCCGCGCATCCCAGGCGCTGATCTGGCCGTCGATTTGAGCGCACAGCAGGTCGGGGCCGACGAACGCAATCGACGGAACGATGCGGTCGCTCACGCGCCACTTTCGGAGCTGCGCACCGCTCTCGAAGTCGTGCACGAACACCTGGCCGTCACGCGAGGCCGCAGCGCACACGCTGTGTTCGGCGTCAACGGCGAGCGCGCCGAACGAAGAGCGGTCCGGCGCCTCGCGGGGTTCGAGCTCTCGAACAACGGCGCGCGACGCGAGGCTCCACAGGCTCAACGACTCGTTCGCGAACGCCACCAGCAGCAGGTCGCCGCCCGGGTGCAGCAAGGCGCGCTCGACCCGCCCGCCCAGTTTGAGCGCGACCGCGTTCGACGGCTCGCGCTCGAAGCCCTCGATGCGAACCGCGCCTTCGCGCCCCACGACCACCACTTCGGCGCCTCCGGCGCGCAGGCCGATCGAACGCACGGCTTCGCGCGCGCCGGACGCATTCGTGTGAACGTGCGTGGCGAGGTCGGAGGCCAGCGTCGCGGCGAGCAAGCCGCGCTCCCACGCCTGCGAAGGCTCGAGCACGCGCGGCAGAGCGCGCGACGCGCTGCGAAGGTCTCCTGAAGCGACCGCGAGCGACGCTTCGACGAGCGCCGCATGCGACTCGAAGCGCTGCGCCGCGCGACGCTCGACTTCGCGCGCGCTGCGCTCGGACACAAACGCCAGCGACCCGGCGCTCGCGGCGACCACCGCCACGCACGCCGTCGCCGCGAGAGCGCGGTTGCGCGCCACCCACTTGCGCAGCTCGGGCCACACGCCCGTGCGGTGCGCGAGCACCACGCGTCCGTCGCGAAAGCGCTTCAATTCCTCGGCGAATTCCGCCGCGCTCGCGTAGCGCTCGGAGCTTGCACGCGCCATGGCGCGCTCCGCGATCGCGATCAGCTCCGCCGGCGCCTGCGGCGCGATCTGCGCGAGCGGCACGGGCGCTCCCGCGATCAAGCGCGGCAGCACCGGCTGCGTCAGGTCGTCGAGGTACGGCGGCGCGCCGGCGAGCGCGTGGTAGAGCATCGCGCCCAGCGCGTAGATGTCCGAGCCCACGTGCGCCGCGTCGCGCGCGCCGGCTGCCAGCTCGGGCGCCATGAAGGGCGGCGTGCCGAGCACCGCGCCCTCCTGGGTGTACGGCGCGGCGTCGTCGTCACCGCGCACTTCGCTGCGGACCGCGCGCTGCGGCGCGGCGAAGGCCCGCGCGCTGCGCGAGAGGCCCCAGTCCATCACGTACACCTCGCCCAGCTCCCCCACCATCACGTTGCTGGGCTTGAGGTCGCGGTGCAGCACGCCGCGGCGGTGCGCGTACTCGACCGCCTCCGCCACGCGCGTCAGGTCTTCGAGCGCGAATTCCAGCGCCGCGCGCCACCCGCCGCGCTCGTGGGCTTCGCGCAGCGCCGCTTCGAGCGTGCGCCCGGCGACGAGCTTCATCACGAAGTAGAAGTGCCCCGTGTCGTCCAGGCCCAGGTCGTGCACCGGCACGATCGAGGGGTGTTCGAGCTGACCGGTGACCTGCGCCTCCTCCACCAGGCGCAGCAGCGCGTCGGCGAGTTGTTCGGGCGTCAGTCCGACGCGCCGGCGCACGAACTTGATCGCCACTTCGCGGCGCAGATCGCGGTCGACGGCGCGCCGCACCACGCCCATGCCGCCGTGGCCGAGCTCGCCGCCCAGCTCGAAGCGCTGCGCGAAGCCGCGGCCCGCGCGCAGTCGGCTCAAGACAGCCTGACAGGCGCTCGGCGCGAGCGCTTCGGCGGCGCGCGTCAGGCTCACGGCGACCTCGGGTTCATCGAGCGCCAGCGGCGCCAGCGCCTCCAGGGCGCGCCACTGCGAGACCACCTCGCGCAGCTCGCCCTCGAGTTCGGGGTGCTGCTGCACGAGTTCGCTCAGAGCGCGTTGGAGCTGCGCGCTCGAGAGCGAGGCCTGGGGATCGGCGCTCAGGCGCTGGGCGAACAGGGACTCGGCGCGGGCGCGCGCCGACGAAGGCGAGGGGTCGGACATGGAGCGGCCCGCGGGGATACGGGCGTGCGAGGGAAACGAGGCGAGCGGCGCGGAACAGGAGCAGCGCCGTGGACCAGCGCACGCACGAAGCTCAAGATTCCCGCCGCACGTTCCGCGGTTCAAGCGTCGCCGCGCCGTTCGAACCACCATGCCGCGATTGTTTCTGCTCGACGGAACCGCCCTCGCCTACCGCGCGCACTTCGCGCTCCAGAGTTCGCGCCTCACCACCCCGCAGGGCCAGCCGTGCGGTGCGACGTACGGCTTCGCGCTCACGCTGCGGCGCATCCTCGAGCAAGAAAAGCCCGAGCGCATCGCGGTCGCCTTCGATCCCCCGGGGCCGACCTTCCGCCACAAGCAATTCAGCGACTACAAGGCGACGCGCGAGAAGATCCCCGAGGAGCTCGTGGCGCAGCTCGACTGGCTGCGCGAGCTGGTGCGCGCCCACGGCATCCCGATCTACGAGGTCAAGGGCTACGAAGCCGACGACGTGATCGGCACGCTCGCGCGCCAGGGCGACGAGAAGGGCTGGGACGTGCTGATCGTGTCGGGCGACAAGGACATGATGCAGCTCGTCACCGAGCGCGTGGCGCTCTACAACGTCTTCAAGAAGGACGTCGACGTCGAGCTGCAGAGCTTCGAGGCGGTCAAGGAGAAGTTCGGCGTCGCGCCCGAGCACGTGATCGACGTGCTGGCGGTGATGGGCGACGCCTCCGACAACGTCCCCGGCGTCAAGGGCATCGGCGAGAAGGGCGCGATCAAGCTCATCAGCGAGTTCGGCTCCGTGGCGGGCGTGCTCGAGAACCTCGACAAGGTCAAGGGCAAGGCGCGCGAGTACATCGAGCGCGATCGCGAGCAGCTGCTGATGTCGCTCGATCTGGTGACGATCCGCACCGACGTGCCGCTCGATCCGGGCCTGGACGAACTCGCGCACTACGAGCCCAAGAACGAAGACGTCGCGGCCTTCTTCCGACGCATGGGCTTCCTGAGCCTCTTGAAGAAGGTCGAGCAAGGGCCGCAGAAGGACGTGGCGCGCGACTACCGCACCGTGAAGAGCGATGCGGAGCTCGACGCGATGATCGCCGAGCTCCGCGCGGGCGGCGCGTTTGCGCTCGACAGCGAAACCACCAGCCTGTTCCCGCTCGAGGCGCGCATCGTGGGCCTGTCGTTCTCGAACGCCGCGGGCCGGGCCTGGTACGTGCCGTTCAACGCCGATCCGCCGCTGTGCGGCGGCGACAGCAAAGCGTTGCTCGAGCGCTTGAAGCCGCTCCTCACCGATCCCGCGTGCAAGCGCGCGGGCCAGAACCACAAGTACGACGCCCTGGTGCTGCGCGCGAACGGGCTGCGCCTGCCGAGCATCGACTTCGACACGATGGTCGCGTCGTTCACCGTGCACGGCGCCACGCGGCGCCACAACCTCGACGACCTCGCGCTGACCTACTTCGGGATCAAGAAGATCCCCACCAGCGAGCTGATCGGCCGCGGCGCCAAGCAGGTCACGATGGACCAGGTGCTGGTCGAGCGAGTCTCCGAGTACGCCTGCGAGGACGCGGACGTCACGTGGCGGCTGTACGAGGTGCTGCGCAAGGAACTGGTCGACACGGGCAACGAGAAGCTCTTCTACGAGCTCGAGATGCCGCTCGCCGACGTGCTCGCCAACATGGAGGAGCGCGGGATCCGCATCGACGTCGCGTTGATCGAAGAGCTCGGCCGCGAGCTCGAAACCGACATCGCGCGCCACCAATCCGAGTTCGCGCGCCTAGCCGACGAGGACGTGAACATGAACAGCCCCAAGGCGCTGGGCGAGCTGTTCTTCGAGAAGCTGCGCATCCACGAAGCCGCGGGCATCAAGAAGGTCAAGCGCACGCAGACGGGCTACTCGACGGACTACGAGACGCTCTCGGAGAGCTACGGCGAAGTGCCGATCGTGCGCGAGCTGCTCGAGTTCCGCGAGGTCTCCAAGCTCAAGAGCACGTACGTCGACGCGCTCCCGCGCTACGTCAACGCGCGCACGGGTCGAGTGCACTGCTCGTTCAGCCAGGTGACCGCCGCGACGGGGCGACTCGCCTCGAGCGATCCGAACCTGCAGAACATCCCCATCCGCACCGAGCGCGGGCGCAAGCTGCGCGGCGCGTTCGTGGCCCGCGAGGCGGACGAGCGCGGCGAATGGGTCCTGCTCGCGGCCGACTACAGCCAGGTCGAGCTGCGCATCCTGGCGCACCTCGCCGATGACGAGCGCATGCGCGAAGCCTTCGCGCGCGGCGCGGACATCCACGCCTCGACCGCGAGCGTGATCTTCGACGTCGCCGAGCCGCTGGTGACGCGCGACATGCGCAGCCGCGCCAAGGCGGTCAACTTCGGACTGCTCTACGGCATGGGGCCGCAGCGCCTGGCGCGCGAGACCGGCCTGACCGTGCCCGAAGCCAAGCGCTTCATCGAGCGCTACTTCAACTCCTTCCCGCGCGTGCGCGGCTGGCGCGAGCGCACGATCGAGCAGGCGCACGCCGACGGCTTCGTGACCACCATCCTCGGCCGGCGACGCACGATCCCCGACATCAACGCCGACGAAGCGCGCCTGCGCGTGTTCGCGGAGAACGCTGCGCTCAACACGCCCGTGCAGGGCTCGGCCGCCGACATCATCAAGAAGGCCATGATCGAGCTCGAGCGACGGCTGGAGCGCTCGGGGCTGGCCGGACGCATGTTGCTGCAGGTGCACGACGAACTCGTGCTCGAGTTGCCGCTCGCCGAGCTCGAGGCCACGCGCGCGATCGTGCGCGACGCCATGGAGAACGCGGTGCAGCTCACGGTGCCGCTGAAGGTCGACTTCGGCCACGGGCGCTCGTGGCTCGAAGCGCATTAGTGGCGCGCTTCGCGCGCCACTAATGCGCTAGCGCGCGTGTTGGTTGGCGCCGACGCGCGGGCGCGTCGGACGCGGCGCGCTCCGCGCGCGCTGCGCATCCAACGGGCTAAGCAGTCGATAGGGAGCGCGCGCGCCACTAATGCGCTAGCGCGCGTGTTGGTTGGCGCCGACCCGCACGCGCGTCGGACGCGGCGCGCTCCGCGCGCGCTGGTAGTACGGTGCCAGAGCAATCTGTCCCACGCCGCTGTTGCGTCCGGCTTGCCCGTTGCGTTTCGCGGCGTGGGACAGATTGCTCTGGCACCGTACTACCAGCGTCAACGGCGACTGACGACGCTAGGCTCAAGTCCCTCGCATGGGCACACGCTCGAGAACGTCGCGGCTGTTCCAAGTCCTCGCAGTCGCCGTAGCGCTCGGAATCGCGCTCTGGGTGCTCCGACCGCGCGAACGCGAAGAGCACAAGGTCGAGAGCTCGCCGAGCACGCCCTCGTCGAGTGCTGCGCCGACGGAGGACGAACAGTCCGCCCCCTCGAGCGAACCGGCGTTGGCGGAGTCGCCCGCAGCACAAGAACCCGCCAGCGAGACCGCGGACACCGTCACCGCAGCGCCACCTGGCCCCAGCCTGCGCCTGCGCGGCCTCGTCCTGCGCGCGCACGACCAATCAGGCGTCGCAGGAGTCCGAATCACGATCACACCGCTGCGCGCCGGCGACGAGCCCGCGACGTCCTCGCTCTCGAACGCGCTCGGCGAGTTCGAGCTGGAGCTCAGCGGCGAGCACTGGCGCATCGGCCAAGTGCGCACAGCGACCGCCATCGACGCGCAGACCGGGGCCCAGCGCTTCCAAGGCCCGGTGCGACTGGACCCCGGCTTCACTCTGCTGCTCGACGAGCTCGTCACGCTGCGCGGGCGCGTTGCGACCTCGCTGCGTCCGCGCGAGCCGCGGCTCGAATTGACCTTCACCCGCCCGACCACGCCCGCGGCGCGCGTGCGGCGCTTCGTCGCGAGCGCGCGCACCGACGAGACGGGCTGGTTCGAGCAGGCCGCGCGCGTCCCGGCGGGCGTCGACGTCCTGCGCCTGAGCGTCGCGGTCGACGGACGCACGGCCGCGCTGTTCGACGCGCCGCTCGAGCAACTCACCTCGCCCTCGGGGATCGACCTGTTCGTCGAACTGTGCGAGTTGCGGCTGTTCGTCCGCGACGCGAACGGCGCCCCGCTGTCCGGTGCGGAGCTGCGGGCCGCCGCCTTCGACTCCGACCCCGACGACTTCCCGCCGGTCGCAGCCAGCGACGAGCGCGGCGAAGTGCGGCTCGCGCTGCCTGCGGCGGACTACGAGCTGTGCCTGGGCAAGTCCGGATACTGCTCGCGCGTCGAGCACCTCCAGTTGCCGCCGCAGGGCGCCGAACTCGAGCTCGCGCTCGACGCGCTGGCGGCGGAGCACGAGTACTTTGGCGTGGTGATCGACGACGCGGGCGCACCGGTGGAGCGCGCGTTCGTGGCGCTCGCTCCGCGGACCTACATCGAGGAGCTCAGCGTCGCCGGGACCGACGGCCTGCGCACGGACGCGCAGGGCGAATTCCGACTGCGCGCGTGCAGCAGCGCGGAGCTCGAGCTCACGGCCTTCCACCGCGAGTTCGGCCTGTCGGCGCCGCTCGCCGTGCGCGCGGACGGAATTCGACTCGTGGTGCAACTGCGGCGCACTGGCAAGCTCGATGTCGACGTGCTCACCGACGCGCTGCCCGGTGAGTTCCGCGACGGCGCGCTCGAGTACGTGCTCGCACCGACGGATGGCCGCGAACCCATCAGCGGTGTCGCCTACCAGGCGCCGTTCACCGTGGGCGAGCTGCCCGCCGGCGATTACGACGTGTACGTGACGCTGCCCGGCATGCGCGCCTGCGCCGTCGGCTTTGCAAGCGTCGAGGCCAATCGCTCCAGCCAGGCGCTGCTGGCGGCGCAGGGCGCGAGCTGGCTCGAGGGCCGCGTGCTCGATGCCGACGGCGCCGCGCTGGGCTACCTCGACGTGATCGCGCTCGACGCCTGGCCCGAAACTGCGGCGCAGGTGCTGCTGTGGAGTCGCACGGACCGCGAGGGCCGCTTCCACGTGCTGTCGCCGCGCGCCACGGCGCGCTTGAGCGTGCGCGACGACGAAGGTGAGCTCAGCTCGCACGCCGCGAGCGCCGGTGAAGCGCTCGAACTGCGTCTGCCCTGAGCCGAACTCACATCCCCAGCGACCTGGACAGCGCCTCGAAGCGCTCGCGCAACTCCTTGAGCTCGTTTTCGAGCGTCAGGACGCGCGCCTCGAGGTCCGCGCGCGGCGCGGCGGCGGGCTTCGACGCCACCGGCCCGGCGACGTCGAGCGGATGCGCGTCGGGGCAGAGCGTCTGCACGTAGCGCTCGGCGCGCTCGCCCGGCAGCGGATCGATGCGGCGCGCGTAGCCCTTCTCCATCAGGCGCACGAGCTTCTCCTGCAGCTTCTCCTGCGTCGGCAGCGCCACCATGCGGTCGGCGCGCGTGCGCAGCTCGCCGGGTTGCTGCGGACCGCGCATCAAGAGTTCGGCGAGCACCGCCAGCGCCCCGTCGTCCACGCCCAGCGCGTTCTGCGCGTTGTGGCGGTACTTCTCGACGCGCTGGCCGGTCTCCTGCACGCGGCCGGCGAGGTGCTTCATCACCAGCCCCTGCAGCGCGACGTGCACCTCCGCGCTCGAGTAGTCGGTCACCGGCCAGCGGTTGTTCTTCTGGTTCGCGCCGAGCGTCGCCGAGTTCAAGGTCATCGGGTACTGGTCGGGCACGGTGAAGGCCTTCTCGATCAGGACTCCGAGCAAGCGCGCTTCGTGACTGTTGAGCGTGGTGGCTGCCATGGCGCGCGCGAGTCTACTCGCCCTCGGCCGCGCGGCCCGCGAGCACGATCACGAGTTCGTCCGGAGCGGGCTGCGGCGCCGCTTCGCGCCGGGCGACGACGCGCAGCTTGCGCGCGGGATGTGCGAGCTGCGCGTAGGCCTCGAGGCTGTACTCGCGCAACGTCACGGGTCGCTTGGTGGCGACGCCGTGGCGCGAGGCGCTCTCCTGCGGCGGCGCGGCGTCGAGTTCGAGCACGCTGCCCGGCGCCGCGTTCGCGACCAGCGCGTCGAAGCGTCCGCACAGATCGCGCACGGCGTCGCTCGAGGCGCGCAGCTCGGCCCAGCGCACGCCGCGCCCCGCGCCGCCGCTCCACAGCGCCATCAGAACCGCCAGGGCCGCGAACGAAGCGAAGCGACGTTGCACGACGTCCAGTCGGACGAACGGGCCGGCGCGGACGGCCGCGCGCTGCGCGCAGGCGGCGGCGCACAGGAGCGCGAGCGGCGCCACGAACGGCGCTACGTACCAGGCGCGGTACACGCCCGCCGCGGCCGTGATGACCGCCAGGACGAAGATCCACAGCCCGATCCACAGCGCCAGTTCACGCGCGCGCAGTCCGCTCGCGAGCTCTCCGCCGGCGCGCGCGAGCCGCCAGGCCAGCAACGCGGCCGCGGCGGCGCCGAAAGCCAGTGCGACCGAAGCGCTGGTCCACGGCTCGGGCGTCGTCGGCGCCAGCAGCAGTTGCGCGTAGCGCGCTGCGACCCGGCCCAGTTGCGCCGGCGCATCGCCCAGCGATGCCTTCACGCCGCCGCCGAGCCCGCCGAGGATCGCGCTGCGCGCCGCGGCGAACAGCGCCAGCGCGAGCAACGTCGGCCACGCCGCTCGCACGCCGTCGCGCAGACGCCGCGCGAGCCCGGGCGCGGGCGAGTAGAGCGCCGCAAGAGTCGGCGCGAGCACCGCGCACAACACGCCGGTCTCCTTCGAGCAGGCCGCCAGGAAGGCCAGGACTGCCGCAGCGAAGCTGGTTCGCAGTCGCGCTCGCGCCACGGCCGTCAGCGCGAACAACGTGAAGGCGAGCGAGAGCGTGTCGGCGCGGCGCGGCGGCAGCGGCGCGAGCTCGAACAGGGCCGGATGCGCGACGAGCAACGCGCCCGCGAGCGCCGCCCACAGGCGCTTGTCGCGCCCCAGCAGCGCGAGCGCGAGCCAACTCGCGCCGACGCCCGCGGCCAGCACCGCTACGAGGTCCGTCAGGTGATAAGCGCGCGCGTCGAGTCCGCCGCGTGCGTAGTCCAGCGCGAACGTGGCGTGCACGAGCGGCCGCCAGTAGTCGCCGCCGGGAAAACGCCCGTCCATGAGCTTGGCGCCGAGCACGCGCGGCAGATCGGAGGGGCCCTCGACGCGCGACGCGGCGATCAGCGGGTACGTGTCCCAGCCCACGAGTGACAGCTCGAGCACGGCCGACCAGACCAGCCATCCAAGCGCCGCGACGAGCGCGCCGATCCACAGCGCCGTGCGCCACGACCACTCGTCCGGCGCGGGCTCGCCGATTTCGAGCGTGCGGCCCGGCGGCGGCGCGCCCTCGCGCGTCTCGAGCACCACGAACTGGGCGTCGAGCGGCTCGAGTTCTTCTCCGCGCGGCACGCTCACAGCTCCGGTCGCAGCGTGAACAGCGCGACTTCGAGCGGCGGCTGCATGGGCCGTTCGACTTCGATCTCGCCCAGCGCGCGCCGCGTCCAGCCCTGGGCCTCGAGGCGCTCGACGTAGCCGCCGAAGAACTCGCGCCCGCGCCGGCCGCGCAGGTTGTGCGGTTCGCTGAACAGCAGCACGTCGTACTCGAGCGCCCAGTCGTGGAGCTGCTCGTCGCTCCACTGCGGGTCGACGCCCGCGATCGAGAGGTAGTTCTCGTCCCACAACTGCGCGGCGAACACGCGCCGCTCGCGCCGACCCGCGCGCGCCAGTCCGTACTGCAGGCCTGCGGGCGAGACTTCCTCGGTCAGGTCGATCCAGCCGACGCGCTCGTTCGGCGCGATGTGGGTGCTGATCGAAGCGAAGAAGGCCTGCGAGGCGTGCGACTCCAGACCCAGCGAACGCAGGCGACGCGAACCGCTCAGATCGCACTGCGTCGCCAGCTCGCGTGCCTGGTATGCGCGCACGGCCGGGTCGGTGCTGAAGAAGCCCAGGCGCTCGGCGAGCAGCAGCGAGTCGTAGGTCGGCGCGATGGCGCAGGCCAGCGTCAGCGCGGCCACCAGCGGCCAGCGCAGCAGGCGCTCGCGCGGCAGGAGGCGCGCCCAGCCGACGCCCGCGAGCAGCCACAACGCGGGACCGAGCGGAATCAGGAAGCGCGGCAGGTGGAAGCGGTGCACGAGCACGCCCGCAGCGAGCGCGGTGAACACGCACCACGCGGCCCGCACTGCGGGGCGATGGAGCTGGGAGAGCGTCGCCGCCGCGCCGATGGCGATCACCAGCAGCGTGCGGGGATTGGGCGCGAAGAACGTCGCGCTGTTGAGCAGCTTGATGCGCCAGCTGGTCGGCATCTGGTCCTGATTGCCGGCGAGCCACTCGAAGAACGCGCTGCGGTGCTGCGCGGCCACGTCCAGGCCCATCGGCAGCGGGAGCACGAACCACCACAGCGCGAGCGCGAGGGGCCAGAACGCTGCGCGCGAACTGCTCTGGAGCGCTTGCCGGCCGCGGCCCTCACGCGCGCGGGCCCAGCACTCGAGCGCTTCGTCGAGCACCAGCCCCGCGCACAACAGGAGCCCGTAGTTGAACTTGGTGAACAGCGCCAGCGCCGCCCAGAACCCGGCGCGGCGGTCGAGCTCGGCCCGTCGCTCGCCGTCCAGTTCCTCGTCGCGCCGCCGGATCCAGCTCCACAGCGCGAGCGCGAGCGCGCAGGCCGAGGGCGTCTCGAGCAACGTCGTGCCGGCAAAGCTCAGCGCCAGCGGCGAGGCCGCGGCGAGCGCCAGGGTGAACCAGGCGGCCTGCAGGCGCTCGGGGCAGGCGCGGCGCGCGGCAAGGTGGAGGACGAGCAGCGTCGCGCACCACACCAGCGTCCCGAACACGCGCGCGCCGTGCTCCGAGATGCCCGTCAGGCCCTGCTGGAACGCCAGCAGCAGCGGATAGACGAACGGATAGCGGTCGCAGTCGTGGAGCGCGCGGAAGAAGCCGACCGGATCGACGCTTTGGATCGCGCTCCACAGCCGCCAGCTGGGGAGCATGCTGTGCATCGTCTCGTCCCAGCCCCAGGCGATGGTGATCTCGAGCGTCAGCGTCCAGGCCAGCGCCAGGAGCACACAGACCACCGTAGCCGCACGCATCGCGGGGGGAGTCTACGGGGCGCGGCGGGCCGCTCCGACCGCGCGGCGCCCCGCGTGGCCCCGAAAAAACGTGCTGCGTCGCGGTCGGGGTCGGGTGGTAACGTGTGAGGCGGGGCTATACTCTTCCGCGCACGTTAGATTTCGTCCCGAGCCCCGAGCCGACCGTCCGAAACAGGGCCCATGAGCGAGACCTCCGCGATCCAAGAAACCGTCCAGAAGGCCGAGCGCTTTGCGGTCGACCCGCATTTGTGCATCGCCTGCGACGCGTGTTGCCAGGACTTCCCCGAGATCTTCTTCATGGGGCAGGACGCCAAGGCGCACACCTTCGACGTCCACGACTCGACCCTCTACAACGCGCGCACGGTCGTCGACGTCTGTCCGACCAGCGCGATCAGCTACACGGGCGAGCTGCCTCCCGCGGAGGACCTCTCCAAGCTCGAGGAAGTGCCCGGCTGGGAGGCGGAATGGGCCAAATGGCGCGGTGTCGAGCAGGACAAGCTCGAGCGCGACCGGCGCTACGGCCGCGACTGGTCGGTTGAGGAGGAGGACGACCTGGTCCGCATCAAGGTCCAGTTCCCCACGCGCGTGCCGGCCGTGCGCGACCGCTTCCGCTACGGCCTGACCGAGGTGATGCCCATCTACGGCCACCACGTGGTGCAGGACGGCGCCGCGTTCCAGATCTACGGCTGGGTCAAGGACCCCAAGATCCGCGCGCTGTGCCACACCACCAACTCGTTCCCCGGTCAGTTCCTGACCACGATCGAGATCAAGCGCACCACCTTCGGCCACGCTGCGCGCTTCGACGCGCACCAGCAGCTCGAGATCGTGGTGTTCAAGAAGCCGGGCATGAAGGAGAGCTGGAAGTGGCGCTCCCACTTCATCGGCGAGAAGTGCACCGCCTGCACGATCTGCGAGCGCGTGTGCCCCACCAACGCGATCTCGGGCGGCGAGCGCTTCTTCATCGACCCCGACCTGTGCATCAACTGTTCGGTGTGCGGCATCTACTGTCCGTTCGACGCGATCGACAACGACCGCGACATCACGGTCACGCACATCAAGCCCAAGGTCGTGCCCAAGGCGCTGGTGCACGAAGAGCTGTGCACGGGCTGCGAGTTCTGCGTCGACGTGTGCCCGTTCGAAGCGATCGTGATGAAGCCCCTGGTCGACGCCGGCGACTACGACCTGCCGCAGACCAGCCGCGTCGCGATGGTGATCGAGAAGAACTGCACCTCCTGCAAGCTGTGCGAGCAGGTCTGCATCAAGGACGCGATCGAGATCCCGCGCGTGCAGAACTTCCGCGACATCGGCATGAGCTTCATGAACTACCTGGCGGACGGGCACTGAGCCCGACGCTCTCGACATGAACACTGCGGCGCGCCCCAACGACGGTTCGGACGCGCCGCCTTCGTATTCAGGCGCGCCCGCGCGCGGCTCGGACGAGCGCCTCGCGGGCGAGGATCCGGCGACCCGCGCGGCGCTGCTTGGACTGCTCGCGCTCGCCGCCATCGCGCTTCCCTGGCTGCCGCCGCTCCGGCATTCACCCGCAGGTTTCTGGATCTGGTCAGCGCTGTCCCTCGCGGGCTTGGTGTGCTCCGTCTACGCGGCCCTGTTCGCGGCCCGCGCGCTCGCCAACCGAGCGCCGCACCGCTGGCGCGCGTGGTTCGGTTTGCTGGCCGGCGCCGCGGTGTGGAGCGCGAGCCTGTGGGCCGTGTTCGCGATGCGGAGCGTGTGACGCGCTCCTCCACACGAACGCGCGCAACGGATCGAATGAAGACCGTTACCCTTCTGAACACGATGACGCGCGGAGTCGACCTACGCGACAAGCCTGCGATGCGACAGTTGCGCGCCGACAGCGAAGCGACGCGGTCGGCTGTGCTCGCGGCGCTGGCGTTGATCAGCTTCGGAATTGGATTCGGCCTTGCAGTCACCGGCCGTCTCGATGCAACCGGCGGCGTTGCGTTGATGTTGGTCACGCCTGTCGTGCTCGGCTTCGCGGCGAACGTCTCGGCTCGAAGCGCACTCAGCATGGGCACGCGCCATCGCGGGCGCGCTCGATTCGCCGCCAGTTTGAGTTCGGCGTGGCTGGTGCTGTTCGGACAGTGAAGTCAGCGCGCCCGCGCTGAATCGTTGCCGCCGAACCGCCGCGAGGAGTGTGCGCGCCGACTGCGTGTCGCACCTACCACGCCGCAGTCGTGGCGCTTGCGCTGGAACTTCGCCATTCGGTGCTGGCACAGGTGACCGCGCCTCAGTCGTCCGGGTCGAGAGCCGGCGACGAGCCGAATGGGCGCGAATCAACTAGCCGCTCAACGACCAACTCCGCAGTCGCTTGAAGACCTCCGCGTTGTTCATCTCGAGTCCCGCAAATGCGCTCCACAGCGCGTCCTGCCCGCCGCTGTTCGTGCGCTTCAAGTGGAGTTCGAGCCAGTTTTCGACGACTTCTTGGTATCCGCGGCGCGCGCTCGGAGGCTCGGGAAACTCGTGAGGGGTCGCGCAACGCGGTCTCCACTCGCACCGCGCCGGCCTCCAGGAGAACACGCACATCAGCACATCGAACCGATCGAAGGCGCGCTCGAAATCTCCGCGGCGCGGGATCCAGCCATCGGCCAATGGGAAGAGCCAAGCACTGATAGTATTGGCCACGCGCACGGCGGGAGATCGAACCTGACTGTCGATCGCCCGCGGATAGTCGAGCAGATGCTGCTTGCAGGTCGGCAATTGCAGTTCGCCATCCGCGTGGCCGGAGCCAGCGTCTCGCACCCCATCAATGGCGGCTTGGTAAGCCCCCTGGTGAACGCACGCGACGCCGTAGGCGTAGGCGCAGAGCACCGCCGGGTACGAGAGAAAACAGGCCCAGACTCCCCGCCCTGCAGCCCGCAACTCGAGTTCTCGGTTGCGCGCGGAGCGCAACAGCGCGCTCAGAGATCGCTGAACCAGGGAGGAGGCTTGCCTGTAGCGCGCCAGAGTCAGAAGCAGCATCGCCAAAGGCTGGGCACGCGCTTCGCAAGCCTCGCGCATCCGAACGCCGTGCAGGTGGCAGGCATGAGGATCGTTCGACGCAGGCACGGCCACGTCGAACCCGCGCTCGATCCACGCACACAGCGCGCGCGTCGCATCCTGAACCAGATCGTCGAGCTCCATCTCGTTCTCGTCGGCGATGAAGCGGCGCGCACGCGCGACCAGCACGTCCCCAGCTAGCGGCGGCCCGGGCCGATGGCGCGCCACGGCCGCCACCGCGAGTTCGAGTTCGCTGAAGAACGGATCGGCGGTCTTCTCGACGAGCGTTGCTCGCACATGCTCGACCAGCGCGCGCGCCGCCGCGCCCGGTCTCGGATCGACGAAGTACGTCGGAAACCGCCGACAATAGCGCTGGATCGTCTGTCTGAGCGCGACGTCGTACTCGGCTGACCAACCGCACACGATCAGCCCGTGCTCGCTCACGATGCGGCGCAGCAGCTGCGCGAGCGGACGCGGGTAAGCGGCCAACTCCTCGCGCGAGTTGCGGAGCGTGGTGTCGCGCCAGTCACCGTGGAGCTTGAGCACGAAGGCCTCGGCGGCGTGGAACGGATAGCAATTGGCCGCTTCGTCCGGAGTCGAAACGACCTCGACCCTGGCCACGCCCTCCGAACGCAACGCGCTCTCCAAGAGTCGGTCGAAGTTGGTTGTGATCACGACCCGCAACAGGCCCTGCTTCACCAGCCGGGCGATCGAGCGATGGGCGAGCGTGGGATCGTGCTCGCGGTGCGAGCCGGTCACGGCGTCATGGACGGTGAAGTAGGGCTCGAGGAGGCTGCGGCGGAGGTCCGTCGTCGGCGCGAGCTTCGACACGATGTCCGAATAGTCCGGCTCTCGGCCGTGCCTGTCTGCGTACCAGCGCGCCGGGTCCGCGGAGGCCGAGTCGCCTTCGCCGATCTGCGCTGCGTGCCGACGCACCAGTTCGAGAACGATCTCCCAGCCGGTGGCGATGTTCGCCGCCCGTGAGACGCCGGAGCCGAGCACGCAGGCGAAAAGCCTCGGACTGGCGTGCAGCGCCTGAGCGAGCTGATGAATGGGTTGGACATCCATGCGACGTGCAAAGCAGTGAAGCCTGCCGCGTCGAGAAGTGCGAGTCCGCCGGCCCAGGCTCGTTTTGCAATTTCCATAGGAACGTTGACATCTCAATGCCGACGTATCGCTACTCGATTGCAACCATGCACCGCGACGGAACGAGCGCACAAGACCGCGGCTCTCGACACGTCACGCCCCCGCGCTGGCAACGCTTCATCGAGCAGACACGCACGCGCGTAGACTGCGTGCGAAGGGGATGGACGGGGGATGCGCTGGATCGTCGAGGGTCAGTACGCCGCGGGCGCGCTCGCACAGAGCGGCGTCGAGCTGCTAGAGCGCTATCCCAGCTTCGTGCTCGTCAAGTCCGCCGCCGCGCCGAGCGGTGTTCCCGCCGAAGCACTCGAAGCGCTGAGCGGCGAGAGCATCGCGGTCCACGGCCGCGACGTGCGCGTGCCCGAGGGCGAGTTCGAGCTCGAGCCCGGGCCGCACACGCTGGTGCGCTTCGCCGGTCCGGTGGCGCCGCGCTGGCGCGAGGAGCTGCGCAAGGCGCAGGTCGAGGTGCTGTTCTGGGCCCCGCCGCACGGCGCGTGCGTGAAGCTGCCCGAGGCGCTCGACATCGACGCGCTGCGCTCGCGCCTGCCGTTCATCGTCGGTGCGCAGCCGTACGTCGAAGAGCAGTGCGCGCGGCGCGTCGGAGCTCCCGACGAAGAGCTGCGCCGCCGCACGGGCGCGCTGCCGGGCGTGTGGGACCTGGTGTGCTTCCGGCGCGAGCAACGGGCGGAGGTCGAGCGCGAACTCGCGCAGCTCGGCGCCGAGGTGCTCGAGCGCTCGAGTTCGAAGCTGCGCGTGCGCTACAGCGGCGATCCGGCGGCGCTGCGTGATGTCGTGGGCGTCAAGCTCGTCGGCGCGGCGCGCTCCCCCACGCTCGCCTCGGCCGCGCAGCTCGCGCTCGCCATCGGCGCGCCGCACGCCGCGGACTTCGCCGCGAGCGCGCACGACGGCGCGGGCCAGATCGTGGCCGTGGCCGACACCGGACTCGACCGCGGCTCGAGCGCGGCGGGCGAGCTGCACCCCGATTTCGCCGGGCGGATCCGCCACTTCGCGAGCTGGCCGATCAACCCCTCGTGGGACGCCTTCGTCGACAACCCGCGCGGCGACGACGGTGGCGCGGACGTGCAGTCGGGCCACGGCACCTACATCGCGGGATTGGTGCTGGCGAGCGGCGTGCGCAGCAACGGGACGCACCGCGGCGTCGCGCCCGCGGCGGAGCTCGTCTTCCAAGCGCTCGAGCAGCGCACGCAGGTCAAGGCTCAACACCGCGGCAGCTTGCCGGCGAACTACTACCTCAGCGGTCGGCCGCTCGACCTGCGCGAGCTCTTCCGCCAGGCGCGCGAGCTCGGCGCGCGCATCCACGTCAACGCCTGGGGCGATCCGGCGGGTGGCCACTACACCGACGACTGCTTCGAGGCGGACCTGTTCCTGCGCGAGAACCCCGACGCGCTGATCGTGTTCGCCGCGGGCAACGAAGGCGCCGACGCCAACGGCGATCGCGCGCTCGACCTGGGCTCGCTGTACGCGCCGGCTTCGGCGAAGAACGTGGTCGCGATCGGCGCGGTCGAAGGTCCGGCGCAGGGCGCGGGCTGGCGCGCGAACTGGAGCGAGCTCGACCCGTCGGCGCAGCGTTTCCGCGCGGCCGCCGATCGCGCCGACGCCCTCTCCGGCGAGCCCGACCGCATCGCGCTGTTCAGCTGCACCGGCCCGACCGAAGACGGCCGCATCAAGCCCGATCTGTGCGCTCCGGGCACCAACATCGTCGGCCCGCGCTCGCAGGCGACCGCCGCGCGCGGCTGGGGCCTGGCGAGCCCGATGCCGCACTACATGTACGACGGCGGCACGAGCGCGGCGACCGGCGTCGCGGGCGGCTGCTTCGCGGTGCTGCGCCAACGCTGGAGCGCTGCACGCGGCGGTGCGGCGCCGAGCGGGGCTGCGCTCAAGGCGTTGGCCGTTCTCGGAGCTGCGGACGTGCGCTCGCGGCGCGATGGAACACGGCGCGAGAACCGCTTCGTCGCCGGCTTCGGCCGCATGCAGCTCGACGCGAGCAGTCCGACGCGCGCGGATGCGCGCCTGGAGTTGCACGACGTGCTCGAGCGCGGGCTCGCGAGCGGCGAGGAGTGGACGGCGCAGTTCGAGTTGACCGAACCTGGCGCGGTGCACGCAGTGCTGTGCTGGTACGACGCGCCCGGAGAGCGGCTGGTCAACGACCTCGATCTTTCTCTTGGCGACGCGACGGGCGCGCTGCTCGCGCGCGGCAATCACGAGCCGGGCAGCGTTGGAGCAGCGGATCGAGTGAACACGCTCGAGCGCATCGAGCTCGAACGACTGCCCGCCGGGCGCTACACGCTGCGCGTGCAGGCGCGGCGCGTGCTCGACGGCGTGCAGGGCTTCGCGCTGGCTGTCGCACTGCCCAAGAACGCGCGAACGGATCAAGCGCCAGCGCAGCCCGCGGGTGTCAACGCCGCGTCGGGCGCGCCGGCTCTCGAGCTCGAACTCGAGTGGATCCAGGGCGTCGGTCCGGCGACGACGCGCCGGCTCGCAGCCGCGGGCGTGAGCGATGTGCGCAAGCTGCTCGCGCTCGACTCCGCGGGCTTCCGCGCGGCCACAGGTCTGGGCGCCGCAAGTTCACAGAAGCTGCGAGCGCGCTTGTCCGTGCTCGCCGACGCTGCTGCGAGCGTGAGCCTCCCCGCCGCGCTGCCGCAGGGCGCGACTTTGTCCGAGGTTTTCGGCGCGAGCGCGCCCGCGGGCGTGGATGCGCAGAGCTGGGAGACGCTGCGAACGCGCCTCTCCCCGCTGCAACTGGTGTTCGACAAGCGGCGCTGGGGCGAGATCGCCCTGCGCCGTCTGTTCGTCTGAGTGAGCGATTGCAATCCAACAGGAAGCTTCGAAGGAGAAGACGAGATGGTCCAGACACGCAGGAAGACCGCCACGCGCGACGAGCGCAACGGCGGAGTCGGGCGGCGAGCCGCGGCGCCCTTGGCCGCCACGCGCAGTGCGACGCCGGTGGGCGGCATCACGGCCGCGATCGTGCCCGTGGGCGCGACGACGGCGGTGCAGTCGCAGAACGCCGACGTCACCGAGGAGTTGACCAAGGCCGGTCCGGCCTTCGGCGATGTGCTGATGGCCATCGGCGGCGCGGTCGCGCGCTCGCAGGCCGCGCTCGACAAGGGCATGGTCGAGACCGCCAAGCGCCTGTCGGCGACGAAGATCACGGTCGTCACTGACGTGATCCAGAAGCTCGACGACGACGGCCGCCCGGTGGCCGACGACACCGACCTGATCACGGCCGACGTGTCGCTGATCAACTTCGTGACGCCCACCGTGCACGAGTGGGAGCACGTGGCGATCTCGATGGATCTCGAAGTCGGCGAGTTCGACATCGAGCAAGGCGTGCGCTTCAACCGCTCGCAGTCCTCGAGCTCGTCCTTCGGCGTCAAGCGCACGCTGCTGGGCATCATTCCGCTGAACCTCGGCGGAGCGAGCACCGACAGCTCGCGCTCGAGCTTCGGCACGAGCCGCAGCGACTTCGAGGCCGACTTCGCCACGGGCCAGGTGCGCCTCGACGCGCAGCTCTCGCCGCGCCGCACCACCAAGTTCCCGGTGCCGGCTGAAGTCACGATCGGGCCCTCGATCTACTTCGCTCAAGGGACCATCGCCGAGACCAAGAGCCAGGGCATCGTCACGCAGCGCGCGATGGAGCTCACCATCACCGTGCGCAAGGCCAGCGGCGACGTGAACCCCAACGTTCCGCTCGAGATCGACGCCGACGCCTTCCGCCTGAGCTTCGCCACCGGCGGCGGCTTCAACGGCAGCACCACCAACGCGCAGGGCCAGGTCAAGGTCACTCTCTCGCGCGACATCCCCAACGTGCGCTTCCTGCGCCCGACCGGTCAACGCGTCACGGCGCGCCTGGGTCAGGTTTCCAACTCCGTGGTCGTCAACCTCTAGTCGCGCGCGACAAGCAATAGGAGCACAACCATGACCATCGCAACCCTGATCGGCATCGCCTCGGCGCTCGCCAAGACCAAGCGCGGCGAGGCGGACGTCACCGACGAGATCCGCGGCGCAGGCCTGGCCTTCGGCGACCTCGTGCGCGCCTGCGGCGACGCCGTCGCGAACACGCAGCGCCAGCTCAACGACACCTCGGCCACCAGCGCCACCGCGCTCGCGACCACCAAGGTCGACGTGATCGCGGTCCAGGAGAAGGTCTTCGACGACCTGGGCAACCTCGACAGCGTGCAGACCTTCACGCGCAAGCTGCCGCTGGTGAACTTCATCGACCCGGTGTTCTACGAGTGGAGCAGCGTGCGCCTGCAAGGCGAGTTCTACGCGCGCGAGTTCACCAGCGAGGCGAAGTCGAGTTCGAACTCGATCGGCTCGTCGTCGAGTTCGGCCGGCCCCACAGGCGGCGGCCTGCTCGGCTTCGTGCTCGGGCCACCGCGCTTCGGCGGCGATCGCAACAGCTCGTCGAGCGCCTCCAGCGGCGTGGTCAACTCCAGCGACACGGCCGTGGGCTCGATGCGCATGAACGCGCTGCTGCGCCCGCGCCGCGACGTCGGCGTGCCCAAGCCCAACCAGGCCATCCAGGGCCCGCGCCTGGCGCTGATCGAGGGCGAGATCCTCGACATCGCCGGTCCGCCGGCTGCGCGCACGGCCAGCGTGCTGCTCGAGTACCGCCGCCGCGACGGCACGCCGATCGTCGGCAAGGCGCTCTCGATCGACACTCAGGGCGTTCCGTGGCGCTTCGCCGATCCGGCGAACACCGTCACCGACAGCGAAGGCCGCATCGAGATCGAGCTGCGGCGCGAGTTCCTCGACCCGCAGGCCGACCGCTCGCCGATCGACGTGATCGTCGAGGCGCGCATCGGCCTGGTTTCGAGCAACGTCACGGTCACGTTCTGAGCGACAACCGCCCCGGGCGAGCGACGGCGTCGTACGCTGTTCGCTCGCCCGCGCGGCGTTCCCGTTCCACGCCCCCCATGTCCCCCTCCGCGCCCCGCACGTCCGCCGTCGATTCGCTGGAGCTCGGCCGCCTGCTCGCGTCGACCGTCGATTCCGTCGTCGCCGCGCAGCACAAGCTGGACGAGTTCGCGCTCGCGCGCGCCAAGGAGCGCGAGGCCGCGTCGCCCGGTGAACTCGCGCTGCCGCCGCTGTGGTTCACGTTCCGCTCGGTGTCGATCGAGCTGGAGATGGCGGCCTCTGTGACCGAGTCCGCGAGCGACTCCGCGAGCAGCGCGAGCGCGCAGTTGCGCGTCCGCCCGCTCGATCCGACCGCGGTGAGCCTGTACGGCTACCAGGCCTCGTCCGGACTGCGCGTGCGCCTGGAACTCGCGCCGAACGGCTACGCGGAAGTCGTCGCCCCGCGCAGCGCCGAAGGGCCTCGTTAGCAGCCCCGAGTTCGACCATGGCCAAGCGCACCCGCAAGACCCTCAAGCCCAGCGCGCCGGTGACGGCCAACGTCCCCGGCGGCGCACACCTCGCACGCGAGAACGCGAGCGCAGGCCTGACCCCGCTGCTCGATCGACCGTCGCTCGGCGGCGGCGCGACAGCCAAGCCCGGCGCGATCAGCAGCGCCGCCGACAGCGCGCTCACCAAGGGGCTCGCCGAGCGGCCGGAGTTCCTCAAGGTGGGCGACGACCGCCTGGTCGCGATCGACGGCGTACACGGCCTGTTCACGCCGATCGCAACCGCCGACGGGAAGGACGCCGACTCGGCCAAGAACCTGCTCGAGGTGCTCGCCGTGCTCAAGCGCGAAGTCGCCGCGCTGCGCGAACGCAACCTCGCGCTCGAACAGGAGCTCGCTGCGCTGCGCCAGGCCTCGTCGCGCACGCCCGACGACTTCGCCAGCGCCGTGAAGCACTCGCTCGACAGCTTGCAGGCGCGGCTGTCGGAGACCAGCAACCCCGTTTCGAACTTCGTCGTGCGCGAGTTCTCGCTCGAGGCCAAGGTCGCGGTCGATGTCTCGCCGCTGGGCGTGATCGACTACCGCTTCGTGAAGCCCGGCGAGTCGATCGATCCCAGTCGCTTGAGCAAGCTCGCGCTGACGATCGTCCCCACGCCCAAGCCCAACTCGGCGCACAGCTTCACCTCGGCCGAGTTCACGCCGCAGATCGGCGTGGAGCAGGTCCAGGGCATCGGCGAGGCGTTCGGCAAGCGCCTCAATGCGCACGGCATCTACACCGTCGGCGATCTGGTGAGCGCCGGCTCGCGCGTGCGCAGCCAGGCCGAACTCGCCGCGCTCTTGCAGGTCGATCGCGAGCGGCTGGCGGACTGGCTGGCGCAGGCCGAGCTGCTCACCGTGCGCGACATCGACGGCCGCAGCGCCGAGCTGCTCGCGCGCACGGGCGCGAACGGGCTCGAAGCGCTCGCGACGCAGACGCCCGAGGCCTTGACCGAGAAGTTCAACGCCGAGAACGCGCGCAAGAGCGAAGGGCGCGCGCCGGTGCTCAGCGTGGAAGCCGCCAAGCTGTGGATCGAGACCGCCAAGGCCTGGACCGGCCGCAGCGCGCGCTTCGACGCGAGTTCGAGCGTGGCTCAGCCGCCCGGCGCTGGCGCGCGGTAGCGGATCTCTCGCCCGGCGCCGCGAGCGTCGCGCACGCTGAGCACGACCTCGTCGCCGGGCTCGTAGCGCAGCCGGAACCAGGCCATGAATTCGCGCTGGGCGAGGTCCGGCGACTGGCCGCCCACGGCCACGATCACGTCCTCTGCGCGCAGCCCGGCGACGTAAGCGGGCAAGTGTTCGCTGTCCTGGCCGAACCAGGGCTTCACCGCCATTTTCCCGGCCGAAAGGCCGCGTTTGGCGCGCTCAGCGGGCTTGACCTCGAGCGGCCAGGAGAAGCCTGGCACGGCCCCGATGTTCCCGTCGGCGATCGACTTGCGCCACCCCAGTTCGGTCGCGCGCCAGCCCTCGCGCAGCTCGAGTTTGGCAATGACGAGCTCAGCTCCGCGCCAGGCGCGCACGACGAGCTCGCCCGCGCCGCGCGGCCCGCGGTGCAGCACTCCGCGAAGGTCCGCTTGCCCGAAGAGCTTGCGCTCCCCCGCCGCAGCGAGTCGATCGCCCGCGCGAAGCCCCGCGCGCGCAGCGGCGGAGTCGGGCTCGACGCGCGTGATGCGCAAGCCGTCGTCGCGATCGAGCACGAGCCCGACGTTCTCCGGCAGCGGCCACATGTCGAGCTCGCGATGCTTGTCGAAGCGTTGCGCATCGAGCGCGGGCTGACGCAGGATCTCGTTCACCTGATGGCAGTGCAGGCAGCCGTCTTTGGCGAGCGACTGCCCCGCGGGCCGCTTGCGCCACGACTCCGCGCCCATGAGCGAGAGCGGCGTCGGCGCGGCCCCATCGAGCGCGGGCGGCGCCCCGTCGACATCCCAGCTCGCGCGCCGCGGGTCGTAGTGGTGCTCGAGCACCGCTCGCAGCGTGTTCGCGAGCGCCGCAGTCGAGATGCGCGTCGCGTCGGAGACGTGGTCCTTGCCGCCGAAGATCGAATAGATCTGGCCCTGCGGCGAGAGCAGGTAGCCCCACCACGACAGATCGAGGTCCTGGAAGCCCTCGACCGGGAACAGACGCAGGTCTAGCGCGCTCGCGTCGGTGAGCCGCACGGTCACGAACTGCGCGAGCAGCGGGTCGAGCTCGCGCCCGCCCTCGAGCACCGCGGCGTCGAAGCTCGCGCACTGCTTGCACGGGAGACAGCGCAACGTGACGAAGAGCGGTCGATTCGAGGCGCGCGCCTCTTCGAGCGACTTCGCCACGTCGGTGCGCCAACGCACGGCCGCGAGCGGCTCGGGAAGTTCCGCGCGCGACGGGCCCGCTATCTCGGCCCAGTCACGCTCGCGCGGCGGCGCTGAGATCGACGCGAGGCCAGCGGACAGCAGCGCGAGAACAGCCAGAATCCTCATCGCACGCCATCGTGGCCGCCGGTCCGCGCCGACGCCAGAAGTTCGCCGCGCTCGGCTCAGCGCACCCAGTGCAGCTAGCGCGACTCGACCGGCGACTTCCACGACGCGTCGTCACGAGTGTCAACCGCTCCAGAGAGCAACGCTAGTCAGCATCCGATGCCCGTTCGCGCCCTCCTCGCCATCGCCGGACTGGTCAACCTCGCCGTTGCGGCGCAGCAGGTCGTCGACACCGAGAGTTGGAGGCCCGCGCCGTGCTCGCTGACCGGCTCGATCGTTGACAGCTCGGGCGCGGCGATCGCAGGGGCGGAACTGAGACTCTGGACGCGCGAGGGCGAGCGCCAGCTCGAGCTCGGCGGAGCGACAAGCGACGCGCGCGGCCGTTTCGAGCTGCCTTGGCTGCGGCCGAGTTGGGACGTGGAGTATTTTCGCGCGACGCTGCGCGTCACGGCGCCTCGCTTCGCGCCCACCGTCGTCGACAACGTGTTCCTCCTCAACACGTCGTACGAACTGGGCTTGCTCACGCTGCACGAGCCCGTCGAACTGCGCGGCCGCGTGCGCACGCGCGCTGGCGAGCCCATAAGCGGCGCTCATGTTTACGGCGTCGTCGGACCCGTGCGCGGCGTGCGACCGGAGCTGTGGAACCTCGCGCCGCTCGCGGTGACCGACGCATCGGGCTCGTACGTCTGCCGCACGCTGCCGCCCGGACGCGTGACGCTCAGCGCGGGTGCCAGCGGCTTCGCCGATGCGCCCGACAGCGCGCTCACGCTCGACGCGGACGGCTCGAACACGCAGGACTTCGTGCTCGAAGTCGCTCCGACGCGAACCCTGACCGTGCGTTCGAGATTCGACAAGCCCATCGCGGCGGTCGAGGTCGGGCCGCCCGGCGCTGCCAGCGCGATGGCAGAGCGCTTCGGCTACCTCTCGACGCACGCCTTCTGGCGCGGCCCGTGGCGCGGCGACGAGCGAGGCGTAGTTCGAGTCGACGGCGTCGCTTCGCAGACCGAACTCGACGTTCGCATCCGCGCGCGCGGCTATCGCGACAAGTTCGTTCCGCTGCGAAGCGAGTCGTTCGACGTGCAACTGGACTCGGTCACTTGGATCGAAGTGAACGCGGTGCGCAGCACGGGCTCGGCGCCGCTCGAGCTCTACCAGGTTCGTATTCGCGATGGCAGCGAGCCCACGAACTGGTGCGGTGTCGCTGAGGACATGGCGTGGCGACACGTGTTCGCCAACAGCCCGGCGGTCGAAGTGCTGGCGCCCGACCGCTGGCGCATCGCCTGGAACAGCCCTGAGTGCATCGTGAGCGGCGGCGCTCCGAGTTCGCTCATCGCCGTCGCCACGGACGGCTCGCTCGCGGCGGCCCAGCTGCGCCTCAGCTGGCCGGCGCCATCCGTCTCAGCGGTGCTGGGGTTCGACGCGCCGACCGCGGTCACCGGGATCGTTCGGGATGCTGAAGGCCAGCCCGTGTCGCTGCGCCTTGGGACACAGCTCGGGCTGGGGCGCCCCGACTTCATCACGACCACCTCCGACGAGCGCGGGCGCTTCTCGTTCGCACAGCTCGGCGGCGCTAGCGACTGGCTCCACGCCTTCGATCGTCGTTGGGAGCTCGAGCCGAACTCACGCACACTCGAGCTCGCGCCCGGCACGCACCTGCCGGAGTTCGAACTCGTCGTGCGCGAGCGGCCGCCCGAGTTGCGCAGCTCCGTGCGCTGCCTGTTGCTCATCGACGGCCGCACGCCGTTCCGCCCTGTGCTCGTGGCTCTCGAGAGCAGCGTGTACTCACACGTGCCCGACTGCGCGCCCGCTGCGCTCGTCTGGACCGACCGCGAGGGACGCTTCGAGTTCAGCGGCACGCCGGGCGCGAGCTACCACGCAGTCCCGCAGTTCCGCGCCGACTTCGAGCCCAGTGGCTGGGTCGACTTCGGCGGCGCGTTTCCGCGCCACGGCCGTCAATGGCCCTTCTCCATCACGCTGCCCGCCTCTGGCGAGGCCGAAGTCGTACTCCGCTTGCCGGGCGAGTCGGTGTGGAGCTCGCTCGCTCCGCCGCGCGAAGACCGCTAGCACGACGCGACGGCGCGAAGCAGCACTAGACGGCGCGCTGCACATGCTGCACTTGTTCGCCGGAGCCGCCACTGCGCTTCTGTCGATCGCCACGGCGCCCGCTCCCGCCCCCTCGCCTGCGCCCAGCACCTGGCTCGATCCCACTCGTCGCGCTCAAACGGGGCCGAGCTCCTGCAACGCGTCTTCGCTCTCGACTTGCTGACGTGCCAGCACTGCGGAGGACCCAGACGCCTCATCGCGCAGCTCACAGACCCCATCGTCGTGCGCAAGATCCTCACCCACCTCGGCCAGCCCACCGAGCCTCCACGCCGCGCGCCGAGACTTGCTCCAGGGCGCTCACGCGAACGGCTCGACTTCGCCTGAGCCGCCGCTCCCCACCCCGCCGAGCACGCTCCTCGCCCTGCAAGTCGCACTTCGACGGCGCTGAGAAACGCCGGGGCTCGCGTTTGACGGATCGTGGGGATCAGGGAATAGTCCCGGACGGTCCCCGGGCCGTCCAGCGATGAATCACGAGCAGCGCGAGACACTTCGAGGTCGACTCCGCGATCCACGGCTCGGCGCAGCGCGGATCACTTGGGGACGGCGGGCCGCACTCGAGCGCTCGAAATGAGCTTCTCGGCGATCGGAAAGGTCTTGCGACGCGCCGGCTTGGTGCTGTGCGGCGGAGTGCTCGCAGCGGCTCTGGCCGAAGTCGCACTGCGCGTGCTGACCACCCACGACGCCGAGAAGAGCGTCGCGAAGATCGAGGACCTCGTGAGCCGCATGACCGAGGCCTTCGGCGAGCCGAACGCCGGCGTCCGCCGGCAGAACGGCAATGCACTCGCGTTCCACCCACTGTTCGCATTCGACGACGCCGCCTCCGACAAGGTCCACGACCAGCGCTGGAACGTGTTCCTCGAGTTCGGCGCCAACGAGATTTGTGTGTTCGTCTACGGCGGGTCCGTCGCCGTACAGGTCGGGCAAGGATCCCTGGCAGAGATCGAAGGCTTGCTCGAGGCCGACCCGCGCGCCCAAGGCAAGTCCGTGCGCGTCTTTCCGATGGGTCGCGCCGGATTCAAGGCGCCGCAGACGCTCGCTGCGCTTCAACACGACTTGAGTTGCGGCTTCAAGCCCGATGTGGTGCTGCTCCTGGACGGCTTCAACGATCTCGCGGTCGCCAACACCAACGTCGACAACCAATTCCACCCGATCCTGCCGTGCCCGCCGTTCTGGTTGCCGCTGGTGGCGGCGCCGATGGGCTCGAGTTCGGCTCTCGCGGACGCCGAGCTCGCTGTGCGCCGCGAACAGAAGTGGGTGGTGCGGCTGGATCGGTTGGGCGACTCGCTGCAGCTCTCACGCAGCGCGCTCGCCTCGCGCGTGTGGCTGTGGGCTACCAGCGGCAGCTACGGCCGTTGGATGCGGGCGATCGAGATCTACGAGCGCGAAGCCAGCGCGGCAAAGAACAACGTCGTATCGCGAGGCGGGTCCTTCGACCGGACGCCGGAAGCGGCAGTAGAGCTGTGCGCGCAGATCTGGGAGGAGAACGCACGCTCGATGCGCGCGATCTGCGAAGCGCGCGGCATCACGTTCGTCCACGTGCTTCAACCCACCTTGCACGATGCCGGCTTCAAGCCCGCGACGGAAGCCGAACTGCGCAACGGAGGCGCCTCCGAAGCTTGGCTCGAGGGCGTGCGCATCGGCTACCCCTTGCTGCGCGAACGCGGCGCTCGACTGCGCGAGCAGGGCCACAACTTCTTCGACGGCTCGCCGCTCTTCGCCCAGGACACCGGCGAGGTCTACGTCGACTCGTGCCACTTCAACGAGCGGGGCCGAATCGAACTCGCACGCTTCTGCGGGCGCTCCATCCTCGCGCTCGATCGGCCCTTCGGGGCGCGCTGGTCGCAGTAGCCCACGGGGCGTCTGGGCGGCGCTGCGCCGACGCGTGCGCGTGCTGTTTTCCACGCCGCTTTCGGTGTTCTAGCCCACCAGCCCCGCACCGGCCGCTCTGCTCCGCTGGGCCCGTTCGCGGGCTGGCGATGACCGGCGGGTCCTTCGTCCCCAACCTGCAGGACTGGCGCTGCGAGGTTCTCGTCGGTGCGAAGTCACGCGCGTGGTGGACACGTCGGCAACGAGGAACTCGTCGGTGATCGTGCGACGGTGGCCCCGTCGACGGCCAGGGTCTCGCCGGAGTTGATGGCGACTGTCAGCTCCTCGGGCTCGCCGGTGAACCGGATCGTCTCGACCTCCTCGATCCATAACGCAGTGATCGACAACGAGGACTTCGCCTACTACGTCGCCTTCGACACGACATCCCCCAACGAGTTCAGCCACTCGCTGGGGCTGTGGGCGGTTCGATTCGGCTACGCGGTGACGTCGCCGCTGCCGTAAAGCGCACTCCGCGGGCGACTTCCTGCGGATATCGTGCTGCAGATGCAGACTTGGAGGATTGCGCAGCTGGCCGTCGCCCTGAGCGGAGCGCTCGCGGCTTCGCCTCAGGCTCGAGAGCACGTGACCGTCGAGCTGCGCATCGACTACGGGGACGCGAAGCCGGCGCTCGAGCGCTCGGTCGAGGTGCGGCGCGGCGCGAGCGTCGTCGACGCCACCAAGGCGGCCGCTGTCGTCGAGCAGGACTGGTTGTGCTGCTCCGCCGAGGACGTGTGGGCCATCGACGGCGTGGGGCCCGATCCGCGCCTGGACCGCTACTGGTTCTGGACGTTGAACGGCAAGGGCGGGCCCAACTTGCCGGCCAAGCACAAGCTCGAGGGCGGCGAACGCATCGGCTGGAAGTACGGAGTGGGCGCCTTGCCGCAAGAACTCGAAGCACGCGTCGTGTCCCTGTTGCCCGCGGCCACCGAGATCGCCATCGCGGTCGGCGGCGAGCGCGCGCTCGTCGGCCTCTCGCACCTCTGCCGCCAGCCGCAGGGCGCAGAGCTTCCGCGCGTGATGAGCACGAGCATCGATTCGGATGCGTGGAGCATGCGGCGCATCGATGACGAGCTGAAGCGCGCGATGCAGAGCGGCGCGCAGCTCTATTCGCTCGACGAGGAGCGCATTCGCTCGCTCAAGCCCACGCACGTCTTCAGCCAGGGGCTGTGCCCGGTGTGCGCGGTGACGCCCGAACAGGTCGAGCCCGTGCTCGCCGAGCACGGCGAGCGCTGCGCGAAGCTGGTCGTGCTCTCGCCCCACTCGCTCGCCGATGTGGCGCAGAACATCCGCGAGGTGGGCGATGCGCTCGGGCGCAAGTCCGCCGGCCAGATCGCCGCGCGCGCGTTCGAGCGCCGATTCGAGGCGCTACGCGCGCGCGTGGCGCCGTCGCCGCGCCCGCGCGTGGTCGTGCTCGAGTGGTTCGACCCGCTGTGGGTCAGCGGCGAGTGGATCGCCGAGATGGTCGAGGCCGCGGGCGGTGAGCCGCTGCTCGTGGGCGCGAAGGAGAGCTCCAAGCGCGTCGAGTGGAGCGAGCTCGTCGCCGCCGATCCCGACGTGATCGTGCTCGCGGCGTGCTCGATGAGCGTCGAGCGCACCCAGCGCGAGCTGCCCGCGCTCCACGCGCGCTCCGAGTGGGCTGCGTTGCGCGCGGTGAAGGCCGGCCACGTGCTCGTGATGGACGGCGAGAAGCACTTCTCGACGCCCGGACCGGGCCTCGCCGACGGCGCCGAAGCGCTGAGGGTCGAACTCGCGCGCATCGGCAACGCCCGACGCGCCCAGGGCGCGCGCTGAACGGCTCGCGTTCAGCTGGCGCCGGCGCTCCACTGCGGCGCCGGCTGGCCGTGCACGTGGGCTTGCAGGCAGTCGAGCAGGAAGCGCCAGCCCTGCTCCTTGCACTCGAGTCCCGCTTCGTCGAGGCGCCCGAAAGCGGCCTCGGTGAAGCGCAGCCGCGTCCCGCGCGGCGTCGCCTCGAACGCAAAGCGCATCAGCGCCGTCACGGGCCCCCAGCCGCTGCCGCACAGTTCGAGCAGCTCGAAACGCCGGCGGTTGACGACCACGCCCCACAGGAGTCCGTCGCCCGCGCCGTGGTCCTCCCACAGCCGTCCGCCCGGCGATTCCTCGAGCAGCATCCGTCCGGGGGCGCTGCCGCCGCCGCAGTAGAACGACTCGGGCCACCAACGGCCGATGTCGGCCGTGAGCGCCTTCCACACGACCTGCGGCGACGCCTCGATCTCGACTTCGACGACGACATCGGCGACGTGGACGGGTGACAGCACGTTGGGATGGGGCTTCATGCGCGAGTGCGGCGGCGCTTGGCCGACGCGGCCTGGGTTTCGATTTCGTCCTTGAGGTCGAGCTGCGCGCTCGCCGCCAGCGCGTCGAAGCGCCGCAGCCAGCGCCGCTGGATGCGCTGGATCGGGGCCGGATTCAGTCGGTTCCAGCGCTCCCGGCCGCGCCGTTCGACCAGCACCAGTCCCGCCGCCACCAGCACCTGGAGGTGCTTCATCACCGCGAAACGGCTGGTCGCGAACTGCTCGCTGAGCTCGCCGGTCGTGCGAGGGCGCTCGCGCAACAGGTCGAGTACGCGCCGGCGGGTGGAGTCGGCCAAGGCGCGGAACACGGCGTCGTCGGGGTCGCTGTTCATGTGACCCGATAGTCACCTGTTGGCGCGCGCCCGTCAAGCCCGCGCCCGCGGCCTTCCACCTGCCGCCCCGAGCGCGCACAATCTCGGGCTCGCGCCATGAGCTCCCCCGCCGTCTTGCGCCTTTCGGACGTGAAGAAGGGCTTCGCAGCGCCCGAGGGCGGGCGCGTGGACGTGCTCGACGTCGAGCGCCTCGAGCTGGCCGCGGGCGAGCAGGTCGCGCTGCGCGGCTCGAGCGGCGCGGGCAAGACCACGCTGCTGCACATCGTGGCCGGCATCGTGAAGCCCGACTCGGGCGTCGTCGAAGTCGCTGGCAGCGACATCGCGCAGCTGAGCGAAGCGGCGCGCGACCGCTGGCGCGCGAAGCACATCGGCTACATCTACCAGTCGTTCCACCTGCTGCAGGGCTTCAGCGCGCTCGAGAACGTCGCGCTGGCGATGAAGTTCGGCGGAGCGGTCGACCTCGCGCGCGCCAAGGAATTGCTCGAGCAGGTCGGACTGGGTTCGCGGCTCGACTACAAGCCGCGCCAGCTCTCGATCGGCCAGCAGCAGCGCGTGGCGGTCGCGCGCGCGCTCGCGAACCAGCCGCAACTGGTGCTCGCCGACGAGCCCACGGGCAACCTCGACCGCGAGCACGCCGACGCCGCGCTCGAGCTGATCTTGTCGCTGTGCCGTTCGAGCGGCGCAGCGCTCTTGCTCGTGTCGCACGACGAACGAGTGGTCGCGCGCTTCTCGCGCGTGATCGACCTGACTGCGCTCAACCGCCGCGCCGCGGCCGGAGCGCGCGCATGAGCTCGCGCTCGAGTGCCAGCGGCTTCGGCCTGTGGATGCTCGCGCGCCGCTCGCTGCGCCAGCACGCCTTCTCGACCGCGATCACCAGCGCGTCGCTCGCGCTCGCCTGCGGCCTGGTGATGGCGGTGCTCGGCATCCGCGCGCAGAGCGAGAGCGCGTTCCTGCTGGAGAATTCGCCGTACGACGCCGTGCTGGGCGTGCGCTCGAGCGCGACGCAGCTCGTGCTCAACAGCGTGTTCCACCTCGAGACCTCGCCGGGCAACTTGCCCTGGCGCGAGTACGAGGCCGTGCGCAGCGCGCCGGGCGTGCGCGCGGCGGTCCCCTTCGCAGTCGGCGACAGTTGGAAGGGCTTCCGCATCGTCGGGACGACCACGGCGCAGTTCGACGACGTCGCGCTGCGCGGCCGCGCGCCACGCGTCGCGCGCGGAGGACGCGTGTTCGACGAGGAGCTGCGCGAGGCGGTGCTCGGCAGCTTCGTCGCCGACAAGACCGGCGCGCGCGTCGGCGACACGATCCACCCCGCCCACGGGCCGCTCGAGGGCGGGCACGACCACGACGAGGACTACGTGGTCGTCGGCGTGCTCGAGCCCACCAACACGCCGGCCGATCGCGTGGTGTGGATCCCGATCGAAGGCATGTTCCGCATGGAGGGCCACGTCCTGCGCGGCGATGGCGAGGAGTACCACGCCGAGCACGACGAGGAGATCCCCGAGGACAAGAAGGAGGTCAGCGCGGTGCTGCTGGCCTTCGAGGCGCCGCAGGTGGGCATGCAGCTCGAGCAGCGCTACAACCGCGAGGGCAAGGAGGCGACGCTCGCTTGGCCGGTGTCGCGCGTGGTGCTCGAGTTGTTCGACAAGATCGGCTGGATGAGCCGCGTGCTCGAGCTGGTGGCCTACGCGACGGTGCTCGTCGCCGCAGCGTCGATCCTTGCGAGCCTGTACGACGCGATGGCGCAGCGCCGGCGCGAGCTCGCGATCCTGCGCGCGATCGGCGCGACGCGGACCGAGCTGTTCGCGAGCGTCGTGCTGCAAGCGAGCGCCATCGCGGCGACCGGTGCGCTGCTGGGCTGCGGCGTGTACTTCGCGATCCTGTTCGTCGTGCGCGCCGTGATCCGCGCGCAGACCGGCGTGGTGCTCGACCCGTTCGAGATCGACGCGGCCGTCGCGCTCACGCCACTGGGTGTGATCGCGCTCGGCGCGCTGTGCGGTGTTCTCCCGGCGTGGAAGGCCTATTCCGTCGAGGTCGCTGAGGACCTCGCGCCGACGACGTGAAGTCCACCATCAAGCTCTCGAGCGCGTTGCTCTCGCTCGCACTGGCCAGCGCCTGCGAAGAGCGCAAGCCCAGCGGCCCGCTGCCCCCGCCGCCGATGGGCAAGCCCATTCGCTCCGCGCCCGTGAACGGCGGCCCGAGCAAGCCCAAGCCGCAGGCTCCGCCTGCTTCGTCGCTGCCGCCGGAGGTTCGCGCGCTGACCGGCGCGACGCTCGCCGCGGAAGCGCCGCCGACCAAGCCGCCGCGCTTCGTCGACGGCTACCTCGAAGTCGCCTTCGAGCTGCTCACTTCCTACGAGTACGAGTGGTCGACCACCACCGGCGAAGCAGCCGGCGACGCCGCGAGCCGCATCCCGTTCGAAGTGCGCGCGCTCGACCAGGCCAAGGTGTTCGTGCACGGCTACATGCAGCCGATCGACTTCGACAAGCACGGGGTCAAGAGCTTCCTGCTCACCAACATTCCCGGCGGCTGCTGCTTCGGGATGATTCCGCGCCTCAACGAGTGGATCGACGTGACCATGCCCGAGGGCGAGTACGCCGAGTACACCTACTTCGACAAGATCGAGATCCGCGGCAAGCTGCTGGTTGGCGAGGCGAAGTCGGGAGAAGTCGTCACCGCGCTGTACCGCATGACTCCCGACGCCGTCGCGATCGTCGAGGAGTAGCAGTGAACTCCGCTGGGCGTTCCAGGCGAGCGCGGCTTGACATTCGAGCCCGGGGGGGGGTATTTCGAAAACAGAGCGAAGAGTGGCCCTGAGCATGCACCATTCGCTCTAGCACTCAACCTCTTGGTCCCCGGCGCCGTTTGGGAGGTACTCACTTGAAGCTCCGTTCGATCGTGTTCGCGCTAGGCATGTTGTCGATGAACTCCGTCACTGCAGCAGAAGATTGGATCGGCTGCGGAACGAGCGGAGGCGGCTCGTTCCCCTCTACGGGCAATGGTGTGGGAACGAGTTGCGAGGCGGCGCTTGCGCATGCGATCGACGCCGCGATGGGCAACCCCTGCGACTGGTGCGACGTCTGGACGCAGTGTGCGCGGGAGGACGCGGAAATCGAGCTGGACCCAGAGTGGGACTTCTCGTGCGGGACTCGCCCGTGCTGTCCTGGGGTCTACTTCGTCACTGTGTCGTTCGGCAACAGCACCTTTGACGCAACTTGCGGCGCTTGCCCGCTGTGGTGATCGAATTTCGAAGTCGTCCGGCGTGTCGGCCATGCTGTTGAGGCGATTGCCAGCGAGGCTCGCGCTTGCGCTGCTCGCTGCCCTGATCGGCGCGATACTACTTCTGCAGTTCGCGCCGTCAGAGTCCACCGGCGGCGCCGTGGGCGCGTCTCCTCCACCTGGCGCCGATGGCAACTTGGGCCAGATGGAGTCCCCCGACTCGTTCGGTGTGCGATCGGAACGCTCGGAGTCCGAGAATCGAGGCGAGCCTGCAAAGTCAGCACAGACTCCGGAACCCCAACTTCCGTCGGAAGTCGCCTGGATCCGGGCATTGGACGCGGCGACGCTCGAACCCGTCGCCAGAGCTCGCGCCGTGGGCGGGGCGGCATCCTTCTCCGACTTGGCTTGGACTGCCGACGCTGAGGGCCTGATCCGCATTGACGTCCAGGCCGAGTACCGTCGAACGGGACGCGAGCGCCACGCCCGCGCGCGCGGTTTTCCGGTCACGGTCTCGAGCGAAATCCATGGCCCCGCTTTGTTGCGGCTGGATCCGGACTCCATGAGTTCGATGACCCCGTTCATCGTGCGACTCGAGCGCGCTGCCCAGCTGCGTTGGACGCTGCTCGACGACGCTGGTCAGCCTCTGAGCGGCGCCAAGCTCCGCGTCTCCACGACGGGCTCGGCGCTTCTGGAAGCGAGCGCTGGACCGATGAGTGTCGCGCGTGACTCGGTCATGAGCCTCCGCTCGGACCCGTTCAGCGGTTCGGCGCGATGGCAGGGCGGTGCTGGCAACCACGATTGGCTGGCGACGAGTGACGCTAACGGACTCGCGATCGTGCTCGGCCTGCCCGCGAGGGTCAGTCTCGACATCGCGATCCTGTCCGAAGGCGTCACCTACTCCGTGGCGTTCGATCCCGATCGGCTCGAGCCTGGTGAGCTACGAGACGCGATCTGGGTCCGCCCGCGATCGCTCACTCTGCGCGGTCGCGTTGTGGACCCGACCTCCGACCCCTCGCGGCGCTGGCGAGTCTGGCTGGTGGAAGCGCGAGGGGTCGAAGCGGAGTCGCGCTTCCTGGACACGGTTGGCCCTGTTGCAGCGCGAGTGGTCACCTCGCCGGGAGGCCAGTTCGAGTTCCCAGCGCTCCCCTCCGGCGACTACTTCTGCGGACTGGACCCGACGATTCATCCCGCCGGGCTGACCGCTGCCGTGCGCGTGCGCGTCCAGGGCGTGGAGCCGCTACAGGCGATTGAACTCCGACCAGCCGCCGACACGCGCCTTGAAGGTCGGCTCTGGGGTGCGGCGGACGAGAGCGAGAGCTTCACGATCACCGCGCAGCGTCCAGGCGTCGGCGGCGCACTGACGACACGGGCCTCTGCCGACGAGAACTTTCGGTTCCAGTTCGATCCGTGCCCCGCTGGCGAGTGGGTGCTGTCAGGTGAAGGCGACCGAGGAACGCAGCTCGAGGGCAAGCTATGGAATACCTCGTCTGGCGAGGTCGTGCTCTCCACTCGCCGCTGACGACGATCCGCCGAGATCGTCCCCGGCGTTCGGCGAACAGGGCGACGCGTCGTTGGACGCCGTCGCGGGCGCCTGACGCTGAAGCCCGATCCCGACTCCCCGATTCGCTATCCTGCGCGGCTTCATGTCGCGCTTTCGACGCTGGAATTCGATCGTTGCCGCAGCGCTCGCGGTGAGTCTTTGGGTTGCGTCCGCCGGCGCCCGCGCGCAAGAGGCGCCGAAGTCGCCGCGCTCGCGCGAACTGCTCCTCGAGCTGTGCAGCACGACGCGCCTGGCGGGCACCAGCGGAAGTCAGGTCGGCGCAGCGATCGTCGCGAA
The DNA here is from genome assembly GCA_011525785.1 of Planctomycetaceae bacterium. Classification (GTDB taxonomy): domain Bacteria; phylum Planctomycetota; class UBA1135; order UBA1135; genus WYBT01. The sequence continues at coordinate 274,484 of WYBT01000026.1, read as the reverse complement.
GCACTTGAAGGCCGCCGGCTGGTCGGTCGAGTTGGACGAGCGCGAGGTGTTGCTCTCGCTGCCGCGCAGCACGCGAATGGCTGTCTTCGCCGACGGCGCGGCGCGTGAGCCGCTCGTCGAGCGCCGCGCGAGCTTCGATCCCGACGCGATCCCGCCCAACGACCTGCCGCTGTTCAACTCCTGGACGGCGAGCGGAACAGCGCGCGGCAAAGTGGTCTATGTCGGCTACGGGCTGCGCGAGGACTTCGAGCGCCTGCGGGCCGCCAAGGTCGAGCTGAAGGGCGCCATCGCGCTCGCGCGCTACGGCAAGGCGTATCGCGGCGTGAAGGCGCAGCTCGCCGAAGAGTTCGGCTGCGCGGGCGTTCTGCTCTACACGCCTTCGAGCGAAGACGGCGCTGAGCGCGGACCGGTATGGCCGCAAGGTCCGTGGAAGCCCGACGACGACGCGCAGCGCGGCTCGATCTTGCCGGTGTCGCTCGCGCCGGGCGATCCGAGTACGCCGAACGGCGCCTCGGGACGTCCGGGTGAAGCGTGTAAGCGCTTGTCGATCGCCGAAGCACGAGAGCGACTGCCGAAGATCCTCTGTCTGCCGATCGGCGCGCGGGACGGGGACATGATGCTCAAGCAGCTCCTCGCGGGACCCGAGGGCGCGCAGCTGCTGCCTGGGCCGGTCGAGGTCGAACTCGAGATCGATGCGCCGCTCGCGCTGCGCCGCATCGTGAACGTGCACGCGCGCCTCGCCGGCGAAAGCGACGAGCTCGTGATCGCCGGCTCGCACCGCGATGCGTGGGTGCGCGGCGCGCACGACTCGGGCTCGGGCTGCGTGGCGCTGCTGCGCGCTGCAGAGCACCTCTCCGAGCGCGTGAAGCAAGGCTGGAGGCCGCGCACGACGCTGCAGCTGTCGTTCTGGGACTCCGAAGAGCACGGACTGATCGGCAGCACCGAGTGGGGCGAGGCCAACGCGGCGCTTCTGCGCGAGAAGTGCCTCGCGTACGTGAACAGCGACGCGTCGGTCAGCGGCACGAGTTTCGGTGCGAGCGGAACTCCGGGCCTGCTCGGCGTGGTCCGCGCCGTGAGCGAGCGCGCGCGCACCGCGGACGGCTCGAAGTCGCTGTGGGAAGACTGGTGCTCGCGCGCGAAGGACGGCCAGCCGTCGCTCGGACTGCCGGGCGCTGGATCCGACGACGCGGTGTTCGCGCACCACCTCAACGTGCCCGTGCTCAACGTGGGTTTCTCCGGCAACTCCGGCGGCCAGTACCACACGGCCTTCGACGACTTCGGCGTCGTCGAGCGCTTCCTCGATCCGGGTTTCGTCGGGCACGAGATGCTCGGGCTGCTGCTCGCGGATCTGCTGGCGGAGATGAGCGCGCGCCCCGGCGGCGGATTCGATGTCGCGGAGGCCGCGCGCGCGATGGTGAGTCACGTGCGCAACTCCGCGGAGCTGCTCGGGGCCGAGCACGCAGACTTGCTCGCCGCCGCGTTCGAGGCCTGCGCGAACGAGGCGACGCGCGACGAGTCGCGTGCCCGCACTCGCGCACAACGCTTCTATGCCCTGTTCGAGAGCCCGACGCCGCTCGCCGGCCGCGCCTGGTTCCGCAATTCGCTGTGGGCCCCGGCGCTCGAGAACGGCTACGGCGTCGAGAGCTTCCCGCACGCGCGCGCGAGCAGCGATGCGGCCGCGCGCAAGGCGCATGTCGAGTTCCTCGCCCAGTCCGCGCGCAGCGCCATCGAGCGCTTGAGCGGCGTCGGCTCACCGATCGGCGAGCGCGAGGCGAAGTGAGCGGCGCGTGAAGCAACTGTGGATCCAATTCCAGCGCTTCCTGCGCTACCGCTGGACGCTCGCGGCGGGCGTCGCGTGCATCCCGCTCGCGGCGCTGGGCGACGTGTGGATCACCAAGATCGTCGGCGACGCGATCGCGCGCCTGCGCGAGGGCAGCGACACGGACTTCCTCGCCGGCATGTTCTGGCTGATGATCGCCGTGGCGCTCGTGCGCGGCGTGTTCCGCTACTTGCAACGCTGGTGGATCGTCAGCGTCTCGCGCTACGTCGAGAACGGCCTCAAGCAGGACCTGTTCGACAAGCTGGTCGAGCTGCCGCTCTCGTTCCACGTGCAGCACCGCTCGGGCGATCTCGTCTCGCGCCTGACCAGCGACGTCGAGAACGTGCGCATGTTCCTCGGCCCGGGCCTGATGTACACCGGCGGCGCGCTGGTGATGGTGCCGGCGAGCTTGATCTACCTGCTCGTGCTCGACGCCAGCGTCGCGGCCTGGATGGTCTTGCCGCTGGTGATCATGGGCCTGGGCATGAAGTGGATGGCGCCGCGCCTGGAGAAGCACTCGCTCGCGGTGCAGGAGTCCGCCGCGGAGATCAGCCACAAAGCGCAAGAGGCCTTCAGCGGGATTCGCGTCATCAAGGGCTACGCGCGCGAGGAGCAGCAGACGCGGCGCTTCGCCGGCGCGTCGGCCAAGAGCCTTCATCACCAGCTCGAGCTCGGGCGTGCGCGCGGCATCACGCACGCCATCACCTGGGGCGCGAAGGACCTGACCTTCCTGCCGATCCTGTTCGTCGGCGGCATGGCGATGATGAACAAGGACCTGCCCGCGGGCGACCTGTTCAAGTTCATCGACCTGATCGCGAAGCTGTTCTGGCCGATCATCGCGCTGGGCTGGATGGCGGGCATCTATCCGCGCGCGGTGGTGAGCGCCGGACGCGTGGCCGAGTTGCTCCAGACCAAGCCGGAAATCGCCGATCCAAGCGCCCCGCTCGAGCTCGACGAGGTGCAGGGCCGCCTGGAGCTCGAGCGCGTCTCGTTCCGCTATCCGGGCGCCGAACGCGACGCGGTCGAGGACGTGAGCCTGGTCGTGCCGGCGAACACTGTGCTGGGCGTGGTCGGCCCGACCGGCAGCGGCAAGAGCACGCTGCTCAACTTGCTCACGCGCCTGTTCGATGCGAGCGCAGGCGAGATCCGACTCGACGGGGCCCCCGTCAAACGCCTGAACCTCGCGACGCTCCGCGGCGCGCTCGCCTACGTGCCGCAGGACTCGTTCCTGTTCTCGGACACCTGGCGCGCCAACGTCGGCTTCGGCGCCGATGAGCCGCTCGACGACGCCACCGTGGCCGAGCTCGCCGACCGCGCCTGCATGGCCGGAGAAGTCGCGACGTTTCCCAGCGGCTACGACCAGAAGATCGGCGAGCGCGGCGTGACGCTTTCGGGCGGCCAACGGCAGCGCACGTGCATCGCGCGCGCCCTCGCCGGCGATCCGCGCGTGCTCGTGCTCGACGACTCGCTCAGCGCCGTCGACACCGAGACCGAGGCCCAGCTGGTGCGCAACCTGCGCAGCGCGAGCCGCGGGCGCACCGTGATCCTCGCCGCGCACCGGCTCTCGACCGTGCGCCACGCCGACCAGATCGTCGTGCTGTCCAAGGGGCGCGTCGTGCAGCGCGGGCGCCACGACGAGCTGATCGAACAGCCCGGTTGGTACGCAGAGACTTGGGCGCGCCAACAGGCGCAGGCGGAGCTCGCCGGGCTGTGATCCAGGTCGTCAAGCAATTCAAGGACGCGCGCAAGGCCGCCAAGAAGGCCGCGAGCGACCCCGAGACGCCCGAGGAGATGGTCGTCGGCAAGGCCTGGGACTCGACGCTCGCGCGCCGGCTGTGGCGCGAGGCGCGGCCCCACCACGGCTTGTTCTACGGCGCGTTCGCGGTGCTCGCGGCGCTGTTCGTACTCGAAATGGCGGGGCCTTGGATCATCCGGCACGCCATCGACGGGCCGGTGGCGGAAGTGATCGCGCTGCGCGCGCAGGACGATCCCGCGGCGCTCGAGCAGGGCCTGGAGCGGCCGACGCGCGAGCTTTTGTGGTGGGCGCTCGCCTACCTCGGCTGCGCGGTTGGGATGACGGCCTTCCGCTACCTCGAAGTGGCGCACCTGACGCGCACCGGACAGTCGGTGGTCCACGACCTGCGCGTCAAGCTCTTCAAGCACATCGAGTCGCTCGAGCTGTCGTGGTTCGACAAGCGCCCCACGGGTTCGCTGGTGACGCGCGTGACGAGCGACATCGAGAACCTGGGCGAGATGTTCACCTCGGGACTCGTGACGCTGGGGTTCGACTTCCTCCGCATCGCCGTGCTGCTCGTGGTGCTGTTCGTGCTGCACTGGCAGCTCGCGCTGGTCGTGCTCGCGCTGATGCCGCTCCTGATCGGCGTGAGCCTTGTGTTCCGCGGCGGCGCGCGCAACGCACACCGCGCGGTGCGGGCCAAGCTCTCGGTGCTCAATGGCTACCTGCAGGAGGTGCTGCAAGGCATGCGCGTCGTGCACGTGTTCCGCCGCGAGGCGCGCGTGTCGCAGCGCTTCCGCGACCTGCTCGCGCAGTACCTGCAGGCCAACGTGCGCACGATCGTGCTGTTCGCGCTGTTCTTCCCGGCGCTGGACTTCGTGGTCAACGGCATCCAGGCCGCGATCGTGTGGGTCGGCGGACTCGACATCTCGTCGGGCGACCTCGAGGTCGGCGCGTTCTTCCAGTTCTGGTTGTACGTCGGGATGCTGCTCAATCCCGTGCGCGAACTGGGCGAGCGCTACAACGTGCTCCAGTCGGCCTTCGCCTCGAGCGAGCGCATCTTCCAGGTGCTCGACACCCAGCCGACGGTGGCATCGGGAACGCGCCCACGCGGCGCGCCGGTGCGCGGCCTGATCCGCTTCGAGAACGTGAGCTTCGACTACCTGCCGGGCGTGCCGGTGCTGCAGGACGTGAGCTTCGAGATCCCGGCCGGCGCCACGGTGGCCGTCGTCGGCGCGACCGGCGCGGGTAAGTCGACGCTCGCGAACCTGTTGATGCGCTTCTACGACCCCACACGCGGCCGCATCACGCTCGATGGCGTGGACCTGCGCGAGTACGGGCTCGAGGAGCTGCGCTCGCAATTCGGATTGGTGCTTCAAGAGGACTTCTTGTTCGCGGGCAGCGTGCGCGAGAACCTCGTGATGGAGCGCAGCGAAGTGAGCGAGGCGTCGCTGGCGCGAGCGCTGGACGCCAGCCGCGCGCGAATCGTGCTGGAGCGTCTGCCCGAGGGGCTCGACGCGCCCGTCGCCGAGCGCGGGGCGACGCTTTCGACGGGCGAGCGCCAACTGCTCGCCATCGCGCGCGCCTTGGCGGGCTCGCCGCGCATCGTGGTGCTCGACGAGGCGACCGCCAGCGTCGACTCGCAGACCGAGCACCAGATCGAAGAGGCCCAGGACAATCTCTTGTCCGGCCGCAGTGCACTGGTCATCGCTCACCGGCTCTCGACCGTCCGCAAGGCGCACAAAATCCTCGTCATGCACAGAGGTGTCTTGCGCGAGCAGGGCACCCACGAGGAACTGCTGCGCCTGGGCGGCATTTACGCGCGTCTGCACCGACTGCAGTTCTCGGGCGACGCCGGCTAATCGCGCTCGCAGTCCGCTCTTCATGCAAAGAGGCGCATGGATCCGGCGCCCTAATTGAGCGACGACAGGATCAGTCCGCACACTTGCGCCCGAGTTCGGCCGGCGGCACGATTTGCGTGCTCGCCATGACTGACGCATCGGACGCTTCCCGCGATCCGCGCGACCAGCAGCTGCAGCGCCTGTGCGAGGCGTTGCGTCGCTTCGCGCCCCCTTTTGCACGTTACGTGCGCGGCGAATTCATCGACAAGGGCGCGATGGGTTTCGTCGACCAGGCCACCGATCGGTTGCTCGATCGCTCCGTGGCGCTGAAAACGCTGCGAGTGCGCGGAGAGCCCGCGACCGAGAGAGATCGTCGCCTGCGACGCTTCCTGTTCGAGGCGCGCGTAACGGGCGGGCTCGATCATCCCGCCATCGTGAGCGTGCACGACGTCGGCTTCGACGAAACCGGAGCGCCGTACTTCGCCATGAAGCTCGTGCGCGGCGAGCCGCTGTCGCAGAGCTTCGAGCGCCTGTCGAACGGCGAGGAAGCTTGGACGCTGTCGCGACTCGTCGCCGTGCTTCAGCGCGTGTGCGAAGCGATGAGCTACGCGCACCAAAAGGGCGTGCTGCACCGCGACCTCAAGCCCTCGAACGTGATGGTCGGGCGCTTCGGCGAGGTCTACGTGATGGACTGGGGCCTCGCCCGCATCCTCGACGCGCCCGACGAGAACGACATCCGCGTGAGCACGGCGCCACCGGACACCGGGCCGTTTTCCGCTCCCGACTCCGATGGCGACCTGCGCACCGAAGACGGAGACATCGTCGGCACGCCGGCCTATATGTCGCCCGAGCAGGCGCACGGCCGCATCGCCCAGATGGGGCCGCGCTCGGACATCTACTCGCTGGGAGCGATGCTCTACCACCTGCTCGCCGGGCACATGCCCTACGTGCCCAAGTTCTCGCGCGCGCACGCGCACACGATCTTCCTGTGGGTGCGAGAAGGCCCGCCGACGGACCTCGCCACTCTCGCCCCGCAGGCGCCGCCCGAACTCGTCGCGATCTGCAACAAGGCCATGGCGCGCGAGCCCGAGCACCGCTTCGCCTCGATGGACGAGTTCGCGGACGAGTTGCGCCGCTACCTCGAGGGCCGCGTGGTGCTCAGTCACCGCACCGGCCCGATCATCGAGCTACGAAAGTGGGCAGGGCGGAATCGGGTAGCGGCGGTTGCGGTCGGCGTAGCAGTGCTCGCGGCGATCTCCGCAGTCGTTGTCGGGCACTTCCAACAGCGTGAAGTCCAAGCTGCACAGGGGAGGCAGCTGGAGCGCTACGCGACCCGCGAGTGCCTCCGCACGTTCGATACGCTCGGCCCGATTCACCCCGACTCGATCCCGCGCTTTGGCCATTGGCTGCTCGAAGCGGACCAACTCTCCGCGGCGCTTCCAGAGCACGCCCGCCGACTCGGTGAACTGCGCGCGAGCCTGGTCGCCGACGCTCAGACGCCGCTGCCGCCGAACGAGGACCAAGAAGACGAGTCCAGTCGAGCCGAGTTCATCGTGGGAGAATTGGAGAAGTTCCTTGAAGCCGAGCGAAGCGCGTCCGCGGAGCCGTCGGCAGCTCGAGACCGTTCCATCTCGATACTCGAACACGAATTGGGTGTCTGGCGCGCCCGGGCAAGCGCGCTGCACCTCGCGCACCAGGCCAATGAGATCGAGCGCGCGCTCACTGGGGCGCCTGCAGGCGTACGCGATCTGGCATCCCTCGTTGCAGACCAGACGCGCATCGCGACCATAGCAGCGCCGCTCGTGAGGCTGCGACTCGACGCAGCGCGGCGTCTGCGCGCCAACTCTGTCGAGCGTTTCGCGACGGAGTGGGCCGAGGCCACGAACTCGATCCGCGACGCCCAAGAGTGTCCCGCCTATGGCGGACTGGAGATCGCGCCGCAACTGGGCCTGGCGCCCATCGGACGCGACCCGCGCAGCGGCCTATGGGAGTTCTGGCATGTGCTCTCCGGCGAAGCGCCACAGCGCGGCCCGGACGGCGCGCTGATCATCACGGAGCGGACTGCGATCGTGCTGGTGCTGATTCCCGGCGGTCTCGCGCGGCTCGGGGCGCAGGCGAACGACCCGAGCGAGCCGCGGTTCGACCCCAAGGCCAAATCCAACGAAGAGCTGCGCGAAGTTGAGCTCTCGGCGTTCTTCATTTCCAAGTACGAGCTCACGCAAGCTCAGTGGTTCCGCGCGACGGGCGAGATCCCCAGCGAGCGCTTCGCTGGGATGGACTTCGGCAGAGGTCGCTTGAGCGCCGTGCACCCGGTCGAGCGCGTCAGTGGTGAGGAGGCGCAGATGGTGCTGCAACGCTGGAACCTCGAGCTGCCCACTGAAGCCCAGTGGGAGTACGCAGCCCGCGCCGGTTCGGAACATCGATTGACGCCATCCGAAGACGCGCGCGCGCTCGCCGCGTACATCAACTTCAGCGACATTTCGGCTTCAACTGCGGCGCGCGATGACTCCCTTTCGCTTTTGCGGGAGCCACCCGTGGAGTCGATCGTCATCTCGATACGGACCGATGACGGATGGCCCTACCACGCACCCGTCGGAACGTTCGCGCCCAACGACTTCGGCCTGCACGAGTTCCTCGGCAATGTCTCTGAATGGTGCCGAGATGAAGCTTGGATACCCGGGGTCAAGTCCACCACGCGGCCGGGCGACGGACTCCGCAAGCCAGACTTCAGTCAGGGCCGCGCCTACCGCGGAGGCAACTTCCGTGACGAGCTGGTCGACGTGCGCATCACTGCCGCGTTCGGACGCGCATTCGACTCGAGCGACGACAACCTCGGCGTCCGACCTGTTCGGGCGCTCGATCGCTTCCCCTGAGATTCTCCAAGAGTTCCCAGCTTCGCGTCATGAGTGAACCTGACAGCACACTTAAAACCATGTACTTCAACAACTGCGGCATCGTGATTCGTCCGGCTGTTCAGTACGGACTTGCATACTCGGTGACCGACGGACCGGTGATGAGCGGCAAGGGGTACGTGGAGGAGCTGACCATTCTGCTCACGGTGCCCAAGATTCGCAGCTATAGGCTGTCGCTTCACCTGGCTTCGCAGTCCGGCCGCGAGCTGATTCCCTCTCACGACGCACCCTTCCGAAACTTGAGCGATGGCGAGCACGTGCTCCAGTTCAGGCTGAACGAGGACAAGAAGACTATTCGATGGCGACTCGATCACAAAGGCGAGTGGGTCGTACTGACTTACGTGATCGGAAAGTACGAGCCTGACAGTGCCTTCGTGCCGCCCGAAGAATTCGAAAGCGTCGATTCAGCGGGCAACATGCGTGTGCGCCTGCGCCCCTTCAAGCAGATCAGAGTGAACCTCTACGGGGTGAACGGCTCGTTCTTCCTTCACGACGCGGATTGAGCACGGACTCCTCTCCCACTCGGGGGCGGTTAGTCCGGCTGCGCCGCGCGGACGCTCTCGAGCAGCGCCCTCACCTCCGCGTCCGGCGCCTCGGCCTGCAAGCCCTCGAGCAGCACGATCGACTCCGCCAGGCGCGTTGAGCGAGCGGCCGGGTCGGTCGCGAGCATCGCCTGCTCCGCGATCACCACCGCCAGCCGGCGGCGCAGGTCGCGGTCCGAGGCGTCGAAGCCGAGCGCTGCGCGGTAGCGGCGCTCGGCCTGATCCCAGTGACCGAAGTACTGGTGCATCGCGCCCGCGAGCGCGTCGGCGCGGAAGCGCTCTTGAGCCGATCCGCGGCGATGCACGGCTTCGAGGCGCTTGAAGGCGGACTCGAGCAGGCGGCCCGAGGCCTCGTCGATGCGGCCCGCGCGCGGCGAGGCGTCGAGCGTTGCGCGCGCGCGGCGGTACTCGTGCTCAGCGGCCAGGAGCGCGACGCGCGCGGCGCCCGGATGGCGCGCGAGCAGGGACTCGACGAGCGGCGTTGCGCCTTCGAGCTGGCCCTCGGCGATCAGTTGAACCGCCAGGTTGTGGTCGCGCTCGTCGAGGTCGGACGCGCTGCGGCGCGCGTCGAACACCGGCGCGAGCACGAACCAGGCCGACAGCGCAAAGAGCGGACTTGCCGCCAAGAGCGAGCGCGGCGCGTCGAACGCTCGGCGCAACTCGAGCGCGAACCAGGCGGCGAACGGCACAAGCGCGATCACCAGCGGCAGGCGCGCTCGATCGCTCATCACCGTGGCCACGATCGTCCCCAGGTACAGACCGAAGAACAACGCGAGCTCCACGCCGCGCCGCGAGCCGCGGCGGCGCAGCACATCGAGCGCGAACAGCCCCAGCCCACACAGTCCGGCGAGCCCCACCACCGAAAACCCCGGCAGCGGCGCGCGCAGGAGCGGCACGAAGCGCTGGTCCCAGTCGAAGAAGTGGTTGTCGGGTACCTCGTAGCGATTGAGCGCCAGACGCAGCTTGCGCCACAGGATCAGCGCGTGCTCACGGGGATGCTTGCGAGCGGACTCGAGCACCGCGCTCAACCAGTAAGAACTCGTCTCGGTCGGATCGAGCTCGCGCCCCGCGCGACGACTGGCCTCGCGTCGCCAGTCGCCGGCCTCGTGCTCGGGCACTCCGCGCACCCAGTCGAACTCGGTGGCGACGCCGAAGGGGTTGTCGAGGTTGTTGCCGCCGTACACGTTGGTGCCCGCGCCCGAAGTGGTGAGCACGAACCGGCCGCCGACGTGGTGGTTGCGCAGCACGACGGGAGCGAGCGCGAGCGCGACGCCCGCAACGACTGCGGCCGCCCCCGCGAACGCTGAACGCAGGCCGCGGCGCTCGCCCAGCGCGCGCGCCACTGGCCACAGCGCGATCAGAGGCAACAGCACGAGCATGTTCCCGCGCAGCAGCGCGCCGAGGCCGGCCAGCGCGCCCGCGAGCAGCCACTGGCGCCACGAGCGCGCCTCGAGCAGGACCAGCAGGAACGCCGCGAGCAGCGGGAGGAACAGCGCTGGCTTGAGGAGCAGCGCTGCGAACCACACCGCCGGGAGGTAGAGCGCGAAGAGCAGTCCCGCGAGCGCGCCGACGCGCGCGTCGAATACGCGCGCGCCGAGCAACGCCACGAGCACCGCGGTGAGCGCGCCGAGCGCCGCCTGCACGTGTCGAGCCGCGGTGCGCTGGGCAGCGGGCTCGTCGCCCGCGAGGGCGTACACGGCGCCGAGAAAGTACGGGTACAGCGGCTCCTGGAAGAAGATCTCGCGGCCGACGATCTCGCCGCCCGCGATCTCGCGCGCCCAGGAGTCGTAGCTCGCTTCGTCGATGGTCGGACGCTGCGCCAGCGGATGCTCGCGCTCGTACTGCGCGACGCACCAAAGGCGCAGCACAAGCGCCAGCAGCGCCACGAGCGCCAACGCCAGCCAGCCGGGTCGCTCGCGCCCCTCGCGACTCTCGCCGCTCACTTGCGCACGGTCTCCCAGCGGTCCTTCAGCGGCCGTCCGCCCTCGCCCGCCGCGCGCGCGCGCCCGAGCGTGCCGCGCACCGCGAGCGCCAGCGGGAGCGAGACCGCGAGCGCGACTATGCGCACCGTCCAGGCGAGTTCCGCGCGCCACGTGCCGAGCCAGGTCGCCAGGTAGGCGACGAAGCACAGGAGCAGCACGGCGGCGCTCAGTTCGCGCAGCCCCAGGTACAGCGCGGCCTGCAGTCGCCACGCGAGCGGGCCGGCGGCGGCGAACTCCGCTCGGCGCGGGTGCTCGAGGAACTGCAGGTACGCGCGCGCCCGCCGACCGGCCTGCAGGCGACGCGCGTCCGCGCTCGCCGGACGAACTTCGAAGAACGGCGCGCGCGGGGCGTGCACGACGCGTGCGCCCAGACAGCGCGCCTGCAGCATCAAATCGAGGTCGTCCGCCGCCATGCCGCGCGTGGGACGCAAGTTCGTCGCCGCGCGCCAGGCCATCAGCTGGCCGTGGACGCTGAACACCGCGCCGAAGGCCGACTCGGCGCGCCGCACCAGCGCGGTGAGCCGGTCGTAGAGGCTCGAGTGCGAACGCAAAGCGCGCCCGTCGGCCGAGCGCAGCGTTCCATCGGCCGCGAGGCTCGCCACGATGCGCTGTGCACCGCAGCTCATCGCCGCGCGCACGTCGAGCTCGAGCGGGCGCACCAGCTCGACCAATGCCTCTTCTCCGACGATCACATCGGCGTCGGTGAGCACCACGAAGTCCACGCTCTGCGCGAGCGTGCGCAGGCCCTGTTCGATCGCGCCGGTCTTTCCCGGCCGCACGTCGTTCTCGAGCACCACCACGCGCACGTTGCACTCGCGCCAGCGCGCCGCGAGCCGCTGCGCCGTCTCCGCCGCCGCGCTGCGCGTCGAGTCATCCGAGCCATCGTCGACGATCGCGATCACATGCTCTCGCGGAGACTGCGGCCAGCGGCAGCGCGCGAGGTTCGCGAGCTTGCGCGCCACGACCAGCTCCTCGTTGCGGCAGGGCACGATCACGCCCAGGGCGGCGCCGCTCGCGCTCACGGCTGCGCTCCGAGCGCGGCGCGCGTCAGTGAACCCCATGCGCGCGGGTTGAACAGCACGTTGTCGGCCTGCGCGCACTCCCAGGTGCAGGCGCAGCGTGTGCGCTCGATGTGCTCGCGCAACTCGCCCGCCGCGGGCGCGTTCCACAGCCGCTCCAGGTCCCAGTCGACGTCGTTCAGGTTGCCCAGCTCGCGCCCCAGGATCTCGCACGGCTGGAGCGAGCCGTTCTCGAACACCACAGCCGACAGACGCCCAGCGGTGCAGGGCAGGTGCGCGCTGCGATCGCCGCGCGCGGTGCGCTCGACGTGCGCGTACATCGCGCGATCGCGCGCCACCGCCAGGCGCGCCAGCGGGAAGTCGAAGTACGGCAGCACTCCGCTCTCGATCAGGCGCTGCTTCGCGGCGACGAGCTCGCGGTAGCGCCCGAGGTCAACCGACAGCAGGCTCGGATCGAGCGCCGTGCCGCGCGCGAGGTTGAGCGTGATGTTGTCGGGGCGCAGCTCGCGCGCGAGCTCTTCCATGTGCGCGGCGAGTTCGTCCTGGTTCTCGCGCGTGAGCGTGAGCAACAGGCCCAGCCCCAGGCGCGAGCGCTGATCTTCCGGCAGCTCGGCGCGCTGCGCCTGGAGCGCGCGCAGGCTCGCCATGGAGCGCGCGTGACCTCCGCGGATCTGGCGGATCGCATCGTGGATCGCGGGCGGACCGTCGAAGGAGATCGCGACCGACAGGTAGAGCTGGGGGTTCTCGCGCAGGATCTGCGCGATCGCGTCGTGCTGGCGCTCTTCGACCAGACCGTTGGTCGGGATCGCCAGGTGCCGCAGGCCGCGCGAGCCGAACGAGCGCGCCAGCTCGCTCAGATCGCGCCGCAGGAACGGCTCACCGCCGCCGAAGCTGACCCACAGGAGCGGGCCCAGGCGCGCGCAGGAGGCCGCCAGGCGATCGACTTGCGCGGCGCTCGGTCCGGGCGCGCCGGCGGCGACCTCCTTGAAGTGGAAGCAGTGCCGGCAGCGCAGATTGCAGCGGCCGGTGACGAACAGCGTCAGGTGCAGCGGCGGGCCGCTCTTGCGCAGCGCGCGCAACGCGAAAGGCAGGTAACGGAAGGCGTTCACGCGGGCCGGCTCGAGCAGGCCGCTACAGCCTATCCGAGCCCCGGGCTCGGTGGCGCCGACTCGGCCGCGCGCCGCAGCGCCTCAGCAGCCGCGCGCAGCTCGCGCAGGGCCGCGACGTGCTCTTGCGACCACGCGCTGCCCGCACGCGCCGCAAGCGCCGCCGCACGCTCGTCGCCGTCGCCCAATCCGGCGTCCGTCCGCCGGCGCACGTGCTCGAGGATCGCGTCGCGCAGCGCCGCGGCGTTCTCGATGCCGGCCAGCAGCACGCCGTGCGAAACCGCGACCGAGTGCTGCCCGGCCTGGACCATGCCGCCGCCAGCGGTGTCGACGCGCACGTCGGAGAAGCCGAACAGGCGCTGGATCGGGCCCTGCTCGACGCGCACGTTCTGCACGTTGGCGAAGGTGATGGTCTTCTCGGCCACTCTCCACGCGCCTTCGCGCACGCGCACCGAGCGGTCGGTGATCACGTAGTAGCGCAGGTCGTAGTCGACGCGCACCGCGAAGTACTGCAGCGCCACCAGCGGGCCGAAGACCAGCACGAGCAACGCGCTCACGATCCACAGCGGCGGCGCTGCGAAGCCCAGCGCGAACGAGAGCAGCGCAGCGAACGCGACGAACAGCCCCAGGCAGCCGACGCCCAGCAAGCGGTAGCTGAGGTAGCGCGGGGCGGCGCGCACCACTTCGATCGAGGCGTGCTCGCCGCTGGGCGCGGCGGGCGGCCCGAGCGGCGCGCGGAACAGCCGCAGGACCGTGTTCTTGAGCAGCGAGTACATCGCTATCGCCGCTCCGCCAACGCCGCGCGCGTCGCGTCGAGGTCCGCGCGCATCGCGCGCAGCAACTCGAGCACTTCGTCGCCGCCCTGCGCGCCGACCGAGTCGGCAGAGCCCGAAGCGCGCGCCGGCTCGAGACCGCGCATGCGCCGGTAGAGGAACTCGCGAATGGCCTCGAAGTGCTCCATGCCCTCGAGCGCGAGCTCCGCGGAAGCCGAGCCGGCCGCGGTCTGGAGTTCGACCGTGCCGATGCCGAGGTAGCGCTCCACGATGCTGCGCGTGACGTGGATGTCCTGAATGCGCTTGTACGACAGGTGCACTTCGCGCTTGAACAGGATCCCCCACGAGGCGCTGATGCCGTCCTCGCGGATCGTGTAGCGCAGCGTGTGGTACTTGAAGTACAGCGGAACCCACACCACCGGGGCAAGGAACAGCCCCGCGAGCGAGCGGATCGAGTACTGGACGAGCAGGCTGGGGTGCGGACGCGTGATGGCGAGGATCGCCGCGTCGTCGACGGGAGCAGGAGCGTTCATCGCTGGGGCACTCTAGCGGGAGTTCTCAAGCACGTTCCCCCGCTCAGGGGGCTGTTCGTGCTACGCCGAGGCGATCCGTCCAACGCCGCGCCCGCGAGATCCGACGCGCCGACCGGCGCCGAAAAAGCCGCGAGGCCGGCGACGTATCGCCGACCTCGCGCGTGAGGAGCGCAGCCGCCGAGGCTGCTGCGAAGAACGTCGCCTCAGGGCGCCGTGATGAACTCCAGGCCGTTGGAGAGGTTGGTCGTGCCCGGCGCCGAGGGGTCGCGGAACCAGGTCTGCGCGTTCACCGTCGCGCCGGCCGAGAACGGCTGGCCCAGCGCGCCGGGGTGGCTCGCCTGGTACGCCAGCCAATCCTCGCTCATCGCTCCGTTGCACGCGCCGAAGGCGCCGCCCGAGTTCTGCGTGCCCAGGCGCTGCACCGGCGACTTCACGCACAGCGTGCTGGTGTTGCCCGGCGCCCAGGTCGACGACGCACGGCCGCTGACGCCGTAGAAGAACAGGCCTGCGCGCTGCCCTTCGACGCTCGTGCAGCTCAGCGTGAAGCCCGAGCTCGCCGAGATGCTCGGCGTGCCAGTCGAGCCCATCGCGGGCGTGCAGCCGCTGGTGGTCGTCGAGCTGGTGCAGTACGACACGGGCCCCGGAGGCGTCGAGACGTAGCTCTTCACGGTCGAGAGCCCGACGTTGCCGTGCTCGTCGGTGATGCGCACGCGATAAGAGATCGTGCCCGCCACCGCGCCGGGGATCGCGCCGCGGAACACCTGGCCGCCGGCGAACAGCATGTCGACCGAGCTGAACGAGCCGAAGGCGTTGGTGCTGTACTCGAGCGACGCCGTGTCATAGCGCGTCACGTCCCACGAGGCGTTGTCGTACACGTGCACGCGGACCGCCGTCGGCGTCGCGCCGGGCGCGCGGTTCGGCGCCTGCTCGAGGTTCGTCACCCGCGGCGCGATCGCGTCGGCGATGTTGGTGGTGTTCTTGAGGAAGTACTCGGCCTGACCGCCGTCGTTGCCGACCATCATGTCGTAGTCGCCGTCGTTGTCGACGTCGCACGAGTCGGCGCCAAGCCCCGTCGCGTTCAGGCTGGGGAGCTGCGGCGTCGTGACGTTGGTGTAGTTCCAGTTGGGCGGACCGTCGTTGCGGTACAGCTTGTCCTGGCCCGAGAAGTTCGCCACGTAGATGTCGAGTCGACCGTCGTTGTTGTAGTCGAGGAAGTCGCCCTCGTTGTCGTCGGCCCCGGAGCCGGCGAGCGTGTGGATCGGCGCGAACACGCCGGCGCCGTTGTTCTTGATCGTGACGTCGTCCAGGCCCGGCCAGTTGAGCCCGTAGATGTCGAGGTCGTTGTCGTTCTCGAAGTCGCCCAGCTCCTGCTCGTAGTTGCCGCCCGTGTCGGACGCCGAGGGGACGCCCGTGATGTAGGTGATGTCCTGGAACGCGACGAACGAGCCCTGCTCCGTCAGCCGATTGCGGTACACGCGCGGGATCTGGTTGCGCGCGCCCTGCAGGATGTCGATGTCCAGGTCGCCGTCGAGGTCGCCGATCTCCACGCCCAGCGGCGTGTCCGCGATGTCGGACTGGACGCCCGTGGTGTTGGTCGTGCCGTCGATGTGCACGCCCATCGCCCACAGCGCCGGAGCCCCGTCGGGGATCGCCGATCCCGTGAGGCGGTAGCCGCTGGGGTTGTACTCCTCGAAGAAGCCCGCCCCGTTGTTCACGAAGATGCGCGAGGGCGCGCCGCCGTCGAAGGCGCCGCCGTAGGTGGTGTGGACGATGTCGGGGTCGCCGTCGTTGTCCATGTCGCCGAACACGCAGTCGCACGACCAGTCGATGAAGCCGCCGGCGGGGAAGACCATTCCGGCGCCCACCGAAGAGAAGTGCGTGACGCCGTCGTTGACGCCGATGAAGGTCCAGTGCGCGGCCGTCTGATCCTGGAAGAAGCCCGTCACTCCGTTCTGAACGCCGCCCATGTTGACCCACCAGCGGTTGGACTGGTTCGAGGCGAGCGAGGTGTTCGACACGTAGATGTCGAAGTCGCCGTCGCCGTCGATGTCCACGAAGTCCAGGTCGCGGCTGTCGTCGAGCACGGAGGGGAACTGCGTCGCGGTGCGATCGGCGAAGAACCCGATCGTGCCGCCGGCCTCGAAGCCGCGGTTGATCCACAGGTTGTTCTGATCGTTGCCGCCGTCGCCGCCCTCGGCGAGCGCGCAGTCCATGTCGCCGTCGCCGTCGACGTCGGCGAAGTCCACGTTCTCCGTGAAGCCGCCGTTGGCCGGGATCTGCGACGGCGTGTTGACGAAGCTCTGCGCGTTCGCCGCCCCCGCTGCTCCCAGGATTCCGATCGCACCCCAACTCCAACGACGCACGCTTCGCACACGCAACGACATGAAGAGCCACTCCGTTGGCGGCGCTACGCCGCCGGCTGAGGATCCGCCTGCACTTCGACCAGTGGCCACGACGCTCCAGGAACGAAGGCCACTGGGACGGTAGGACGCAGAACGAACGCTCCGCGTTCCGTCGACTCCACTCTACGTCACGCCGCGGCGTGCGCCGCGCGTTCGCGCGAGCTCAGCGCGCTGCTCGGATGTGCGGCGAAAGATCGTCGACGTCGATGCGTCCGCTGGTGAGCGCCACGGCGCGCCTCATCTCGTTCTCGAGTTCGCGCACGTTGCCCGGCCAGCGCCAGGCTTCGAGCGCCTTCAAGGCGCCTTCCGTCAACGTCACATTGCGCCCCATCTCGGCGCCCGATCGCTCACTGAAGAAACGCACGAGGTGGCGTACATCACCGGCGCGTTCGCGCAGCGGCGGGAGCACGATCGTGACCACGTTGAGTCGGAAGTAGAGGTCCTCGCGGAAGGTCCCGGCCTTGACCATCGCTTTGAGGTCCTTGTTGGTCGCCGCGACGATGCGCACGTCGACTTTGACGACCTTGTTGGCGCCGACGGGCCGCACCTCGCCCTCCTGCAGCACGCGCAAGAGTTTGGGCTGCATCGAGAGCGGCATGTCGCCGACCTCGTCGAGGAACACCGTGCCCTTGTCGGCCGCGACGAAGTGCCCGGCGCGGTCGGCGATGGCCCCGGTGAAGGAGCCCTTCTTGTGGCCGAACAGCTCGCTCTCGAGCAGATCGGCGGGCACCGCGGCGCAGTTCTCGGCGAGGAACGGCTTGCCCTTGCGCGGCCCGAACTCGTGCAGCGCCTTGGCGACGAGCTCCTTGCCGGTCCCGGTCTCGCCGTGGATCAGCACCGACACCTCGCTCGGTGCGACCTTCTCGAGCAACGCGTACAGCGCGCGCATCGGCGCAGAGTCGCCGATCATCCCAAAGCGCATCGGGATCGGGCCGCCGGGCGCGCTCGGCTCGGCGGGCGCGGCGCTCGCCAGCGCCTCGGTCAACACGGGCCGCAGCGACTCGAACGCCCCCGCAGCACGCGCTTCGTCGAGCAGGGCGCGCAGTCGATCGACGAAGGACTCGCCCGGGCTCATCGCGCGCGTCCCACCTTGCGCAGGCGCGCGTAGGCCAGCATCAGCTGCTTGAGTCCGACACCCTGGAACACCACGGTGGCGCGCGCGTTGGGTCCCATGCCGAGCAGTTGCTCGACGCGGCCGCGGCCGAAGGCGTCGTGCTCGACCAGGTCGCCGACCGCCAGTCGCTCGCTCGACTCGGCCTGCGGCTCGGGCTCGAATGCGCCGAGCGCGTCCGCATCGTCCTCGAGGGCTTGGACGAGTTCGCGCGGAATCTCTTCGAGGAAGCGCGACGGCCGGTGGTAGACGTCGCCGCCGTAGAGCTTGCGCGTCACAGCGCTCGAGAGCACGAGCTGGTCCTGCGCGCGCGTCATGCCGACGTAGAACAGGCGGCGCTCTTCTTCGATCGCGTCGGCCGAGCCCGCGACCGAGCGCGCGTGCGGGAGCAGATCCTCCTCGACCCCGGCGATGAACACGACCGGGAACTCGAGCCCCTTGGCCGCGTGGAGGGTCATCAAGGCGACCTTCGGCACGCCCTCCTCGAAGCCGTCGGCGTCGCTGACCAGCGCCACGTCCTGCAGGAAACCGCGCACGCCGCCCTGCGGATTGGCCGCGTCGTACTCAGCCGCGTGCGCGAGCAACTCCTGGACGTTCTGCTCGCGGTCGACTTCGTCGCGCTCCGCGGTGCGCGCCAGGTGCTCGAAGTAGGCCGTCTCCTCGATCAAAGCGCTCAGTGCGACCTCGGCCGAACCGCTGGAGTACAGCGACAAGCGCTCGAGCAGCGCGGAGAACGCCACGAGCGCAGCTTTCGCGCGCCCCTTGATGCGCCCGCGCGCCTCTTCGGAGTGACAGGCGCGCACGAGCGACACGCGTCGATCCGCAGCCCAGCTGGCGAGGTCTTCGAGCGACTTGTCGCCCACGCCGCGCGGCGGCGTGCCGAGCGCGCGCACGCAGGCCTCGTTGTCCGCGGGGTTGACCAGGATGCGCAGGTACGCGAGCAGGTCCTTGATCTCGCGCCGCTGGTAGAACTCGGTGCCGGCGACGATCTGGTAGGGAATCGAAGTCAGGCGCAGGGCGCGTTCGAGCGCGCGCTGGAGGAAGTTCGCGCGGTACAGGATCGCGAACTCGTCGTGCGAGCGCCCCTCGTCGGCCAGCGCGCGGATGCGCAGCGCGATCTCGCGCGCTTCGTCGTCCTCGTCGGCGCACTCGATCACCGCGAGCTTCTCGCCCGCGCCGCGCTCACTCCACAACTCCTTTTCCTTGCGCTGGGTGTTGTTGCGGATCACCGCCTGCGCCGCATCGAGGATGGTCTGCGTCGAGCGGTAGTTCTGCTCCAGGCGCACCACGCGCGCGCCGGGGAAATCGCGCTCGAAGTCGAGGATGTTGCGGATGTCGGCCCCGCGCCAGGCGTAGATCGACTGGTCGGGATCGCCGCACACCGCGATGTTGCGGCGCAGCGCGGTCAGGTGGCGCAGCAGCCGGTACTGGATGCGGTTGGTGTCCTGGTACTCGTCGACGAGCAGGTAGCGGAAGGCGTCGGCGTATTGATCGCGCACGCCGGGGTGCGCCTCGAACAGCTCCACCACCTTGAGCAGGAGGTCGTCGAAGTCGAGCGCGTTGTTCTTGCGCAGCGCCGCGTCGTACTCGCGCTCGACGCGCACGAAGAGCTGGTCGGTGAAGCCGTCGTCGCCCTGCTCGGGCCCGCCTCCGCGGTTCTTGCGCTCGCTGATGAACGCGCCGACGTCGCCGGGGCGGTAGGCGGTCGTGTCGTAGCCCGCGGACTTGATCAGCTCGCGGATCAGCTTCTGGCGATCGTCGGTGTCGTAGATCGTGAAGTCGCGCGTCCACACGCCCAGGTGCTCGATGTCGCGGCGCAGGATGCGCGCGCACATGGCGTGAAACGTCGAAACCCACGCGCCGCGCGGCACCGCAAGGCGATCGACGCGCTCGCGCATCTCGCCCGCGGCCTTGTTGGTGAACGTGATCGCGAGCACTTCGGAGGGGCGCACGCCGCGCTCGAGCACCAGGTGCGCTATGCGGCTGGTGATGGCGCGCGTCTTGCCCGAGCCGGCGCCGGCGAGGATCAGCAGCGGGCCTTCGCCGTGGGTCACGGCCTCGCGCTGGGCCTCATTCAGGCCCGCGAGCAGGTCCGCTCGCACGCCGGTCGCCGCAGTGGCGCTGTGGGTATCGGAGGTGGTCTCGGACATCGCGGGTGCAGAGCGAAGCGCGCGAGTGTAGCGCGGCGCGCGTGGGCTATCCTCGCAGCGATGTCAATCCTCCTGCGCGCCGCCTCGCTGTGCGCCTGGGCCACGCTCCTGGGCGCCTGCTCACCGGAGCGGGATCCGTCGCGGCCCAACCTGGTGCTGATCTCGATCGACAGCCTGCGTCCCGATCACCTGGGCTGCTACGGCTATCCGGCGCCGACTTCGCCGACGCTCGACGCGCTCGCGCGCGAAGGGCTGCGCTTCGAGAACGCGCTCAGCACGACCTCGTGGACGCTGCCTTCGCACGCGGCGATGTTCACGGGGCTGTACGACTCCGCGCACGGACTGGTCGACAACGGCCTGCGCCTGGATCCCGCGCACCGCACGCTGGCTGAGGAACTCGCGCGCGCCGGCTACCACACCGCGGGCTTCTTCGGCGGCCCGTACCTGCACCCCACCTTCGGCCTGAACGACGGCTTCGAGGTGTGGGAGAACTGCATGGCGAACGAAGGCGAAGCGCTCGACGCGAACGTGTTCGCGACGCAGTCGCGGCGCGTGCACGGCGCTTCGCACGCCGACATCACCAGCCCGCGCACGCTCGAGCGCGTGCGGTCCTGGATCGGTTCGGCGCCCGACGACAAGCCCTACTTCCTGTTCGTGCACCTGTGGGACGTGCACTACGACTACCGCGCGCCCAAGGAGTACGTCGAGCTGTTCGACCAGGGCTACGAGGGACCGATCACGGGCGAGGACTTCGTCAAGAATCCCGCCGTCGCGCCCGGCATGGCGCCGCGCGACTTCAAGCACTTGATGGCGCTGTACGACGCGGAGATCCGCTTCACCGACGAACACATCGGCAAGCTGCTCGACGCGCTGCGCGCCGCTGGGAAGCTCGACAACGCGCTGGTGATCGTCACCGCCGACCACGGCGAGGAGTTCCTCGACCACGGCAAGAAGGGCCACCAGCACTCGCTGTTCGAAGAGGTCGTGCGCATTCCGATGATCGCGCACTGGCCCGGGCAGATCGCGCCGGGCAGCGTCGCGTCGACGCAAGTGCGGCTGGTCGACCTGATGCCGACCTTCCTCGCCGTCGCGGGCGTGCGCAACGGCCCGCCGAGTTCTGGTCGCGACCTGCGGCCGCTGCTGGCGGGCCAGCCGCTCGAGGAGCGTCCGGCGCTGCTCGAGCTGTTCGCCGACGGCCGCCAGTTCGCGGCGCTGCGCACGAACTCGTTCAAGGTGCACTCGCTCGGCAAGGGACCGCGCGGCGAGACGCTGCCGGACTTCGCCTTCGACCTGGCGCGCGATCCGCGCGAGCAGCAGCCGCTCGACGTGAAGAACGACGCGCGCGCGGTCAAGGGCTTGTCCGCGCTGCGCGTGATGCGCGCCCAGGTGCTCGAGCTCAAGGCGCAGATCGGAACGGGCGCGCAGGCCGTCGACCTCGACGAAGCGATGCAGCGCAAGCTGCGCGAACTGGGCTACCTCGGCGCGGACAGCGAGACCGCGGGCAACGGCGTGAAATGAGCAACCACGACTCGGGAACCACGCGCCGCAGCGCCTGGCTCCAGTTCGCGCTGCTCGCGGCGCTGTTCGCGCTCCTCATGGCGCGCACCTGGGGCAAGTGGCCCGACTCGGTGGTCGACTTCGGCCGCGAGCTGTATGCGCCGTGGCGTCTGAGCGCAGGTGACGTGCTGTACCGCGATCTGGCTTGGTTCAACGGCCCGCTGAGCCCGTACTGGAACGCTCTGTGCTTCGAAGTGCTCGGCGTGGGCCTCGCCACGCTGGTGTGGGTCAACGCGGCGCTGTTCGCGGCGATCCTCGCGCTCCTGCACGCCGCGCTGCGCTCGTTCACGTCGAGTTGGGCCGCCACCGGCGCCTGCGCGCTCGTGATCGCATGCTGCGGCTTCGCGCAGCTCGTCGGCATCGGCAACTACAACTACATCACGCCCTACTCGCACGAGGCGACGCACGGCGTGTTGCTCACGCTGGGCGCGCTCATCAGCGCTCTGCGCTGGGCGGCGAGCCGCCGGCTCGCGTGGAGCGCGCTGTGCGGCGCGTGCGTCGGCGCTGCACTGCTCACCAAGCCGGAGATGGCGCTCGCCGCGTTGCTGGCGGGCGTGAGCGGGCTCGCCTTCACGGCTTGGCAGGCGCGGGTCGAGCTCGGCGCACAACTGCGCGCGCTCGCGGTCTTCTCAGCCGGCGCGGCGGCCGTCGTCGCACTCGCCTTCGCGGGGCTCGCGAGCGCACTCGGCGCGGCCGAGGCCTGGCGCGGCGTGCTCGGCGCGTGGCCGTCGCTGGCGACGAGCGACGTCGCCGAACTCGCGTTCTACAAGCGCGGCATGGGCCTGGATGCGCCCGCGGACAACCTGCTGGTGATGCTGACCTGGTGCGGACGCTGGGCCGCGCTCGTCGCGATTCTCGCCGGACTCGCAGCGCTCGCGCGGCGAGCACCGGGCTGGCTGGGCGTCGCCGTGCTCCTTCCGCTCGGCGCCGGCGCTGCCTACGCGCTGGTGAGCTGGACGCGCTTGAGCGAAGTAGCGCGCGGCTGGCCGTTGCTCGCTCTCGCCGTGCTCGCGTCGTCGGCGCTCGCGCTCGCGCGGCGAACCGGATCGCCACGCGACGCAGCCCGCGCGGCCTTCGCGCTCGCCGCGCTGGTCCTGCTGGCCAAGATGGCGCTCAACGTCCGCATCTCGCACTACGGCTTCGCGCTCGCCATGCCTGCGACCGCGCTGCTGGCCGCGCTCGCGCTCGACGCGTTGCCGCACGCGCTCGCGCGCTGGGTGAGTGCTCCGGCGTTGCGCGCGGGCCTCGCCGGCGCACTGGCCACGCTGGGCGTGCTGCACATCGTCACCACCGAGCGCGTCCACGCCATGAAGCAGCAGAGTCTCGGCCGCGGCGCCGACGAGTTCCGCGCCGACGTGCGCGGGACGATCCTCGAGGCCGTTTTGGGCTGGCTCGAGCGCTCGAACGAGCCCGGCGCGCCGCCGCGCACGCTGGCCGTGTTCCCCGAGGGCGTGACGCTCAACTACCTCGCGCGCCTGGAGAATCCGACGCCGTTCATCAACTTCATGCCGCCGGAGATCGTGCTGTTCGGCGAAGAGCGCATGCTCGCGGCCTTCCGCGCGAATCCGCCGGACGTGGTCGTGATCACGCACAAGGACACCAGCGAGTACGGCTACCGCTTCTTCGGCGTCGACTACGCGCGCGAACTCGGCGCCTGGCTGCGAGCGGAGTACCAAGCCGTGCAGGTCTTCGGCGACCCGCCGCTGCAGCCCAACTCGCGTTTCGGCGCCGCGGTGCTCGTGCGCAAGCGCTGATCGCGCCCGGCCGCGCGCCCAGCGACAACGACTACATGAGCTCGCGCAGGCGCGCCTCGGCCCGGTTGCACTGCATGCGCGCGGCGTCGGGGCTGACGTTGAGCCGCTCGCCGATCTGCGCGAACGACAACTCGCGGAAGTAGCGCAGCTCGAGCACCTGCCGGTCGCTCTCGCGCAAGCGCTGCAGCGCACGGCGCAGGTTCTCGTCCGCCTCCAGTTCCACCAGCGCGTCGAGGGGCAGTTCCTTGGCGCTCGCGGGGGCCGCGTGGCTGCCGCTCTGGAGGACCTGCTCGCGCGCCATGTCGCGGCACTGCGCGCGGACGTGGTCGTGGAAGGCGCGGATCACGTTCTCGACGATGCGCGCCATCAGCGCCCGAAACTGCTCTCGGCCTTCGACGCGCAGGTTCGGCCGGTAGCGCAGGACTTCGACCATCGTGGACTGCACCAGGTCGACGGTCTCGGCCTTGCCGCGCAGGCCGGGGCCCAGGCGCTCCCTCACGCGCCGCCGGACCCACTCCTGGTCGCGCTCGAGCAATTCGTGGAAGGCGCCCTCGTCGCCGCGGTTGACGCGCGCGATCAGCTCGTTCGTGCGGTCGGGCGGAGCGGGGCGCAAGCTGGTGGAGGCGGGGCTCATGGCGATGGAGGGCAACAGGCGCAGGCGCGGGCGAAGCGAACAGCTGGGCTGAGGGATTTTCCTCGCGCCGACGCGCCCTCGATGAGTTGCGAGCCGAGCCACGAAGTCTGCGCGGCACGCACTAGGATCCCGACTCGATGCCTGCGTTGCTGAATGTCGATCCGGTGTGTGGGATGAGCGTAGCTGCGGACGCGCCGCTCCGGCACGAGCACGCGGGCGTCACGTACCTGTTCTGCGCCGAGTCCTGCCTGCGGCGCTTCCGCGAGGCGCCCGAGCGCTTCCTGGCCGGCGCGCGCGAGTCGATGGCGGCCGATCCCGGGCTCGCGAGCGCCCCGCACATCTGTCCGATGTGCCCGGGCGTGCGCTCGATCGGGCCCGCGAACTGTCCCAAGTGCGGCATGGCGCTCGAGCCCGAGGGCGTGTTCGCCGGCGACCCGTTCGAGGCCGAGCACCGCTCGATGCGCGCCAAGCTCGCGCTCGCCGCGGCGCTCACGGCGCCGCTGGTCGTGATCGCGATGGGCGGCATGCTCACGGGCCACGCGCGCCACGCGCTGCTCGACGAACCGTGGAACAGCGCGCTGCAGGCGGCGCTCTCGAGCGCGGTTGTGTTCGGAGCGGGCCGGCCGATCCTCGCGCGCGGCTGGGACTCGCTGCGCGCGCGCTCGGCGAACATGTTCACGCTGCTCTCGCTGGGGATCCTCGTCGCCTGGAGCGCGAGCGTGGCGGCGCTCGTGCGGCCGGCGCTCGGCCTGGAGCTGTACTTCGAATCGGCGGCGATGGTCACGACGCTCGCGCTCGCGGGGCAGGTGCTCGAGCTCTCCGCGCGGCGCAAGACAGGCGCGGCGTTGCGCGAGTTGCTCGAACTCGCGCCACCGACGGCGATTCGCCTCGATCCGCTCGGCAACGAGAGCGAAGTGAAGCTCGCGGAAGTGCGCGAAGGGCACGTGCTGCTGGTCAAGCCCGGCGCGCGCGTGCCGGTCGACGGCGTGGTTCTCGAAGGCGAGGCCTGGATCGACGAGTCGATGCTCACCGGCGAGGCCGAGCCCGCGCGCAAGGGCCCGGGCGACGCGCTCACCGGCGGCACGGTCGCGACACGCGGCTCGCTGAAGATGCTCGCGGAGCGCGTCGGCGCCGACACGACGCTCGCGCGCATCGTCGAGCTCGTCGCCGTGGCCCAGCGCTCGCGCGCGCCGGTCCAGCAGCTCGTCGACCGCGTCGCGGCGTGGTTCACGCCGGCGGTAGTCGCGTTCGCGGCGCTGGCGTGGCTCGCGTGGAGCTTCAGCGGCGTCGAGCAGGGCGCGCAGAAGGGCCTGGTCGCCGCGGTGTCGGTGCTCGTGATCGCGTGCCCGTGCGCGCTCGGACTCGCGACTCCGATGTCGATCGTGGTCGCCACCTCGCGCGCGGCGCGCGAAGGCGTGCTCGTGCGTGACGCCGAGGCGCTGCAGGCGCTGGCGAGTGTGGACGTGCTGGTGGTCGACAAGACCGGCACGCTGACCGAGGGCAAGCCGCGCGTGACGGGCGTCGTGGCGGCGCACGGCTTCGACGAGCGGCGCGTGCTCGCGCTGGCGGCCGCGGTCGAGCGCCACAGCGAACATCCGCTCGCCGCAGCGCTCGTCGCCGAGGCGCACGCGCGCGGCTTGGTGGTTGGAATGGCGCAGCGTTTTGAGCACCTCGTCGGTCGCGGAGCGGCTGGCGTCGTCGACGGGCTCGAGGTCGTGCTCGGCAGCGCAGCGCTGCTGGTCGAGCGCGGCGTGGCGCTCGATCCGTTCGGCCGCGAGCTCGCAGAAGCCGGGCGCACCGGTCGTTCGCTCGTGCTCATCGCCGTCGACGGCGCGTTCGCGGGCGCGATCGCCGTCGAGGATCCGCTGCGGACCTCGGCGAAGCGCGCGTGCCGAGCTCTCGAAGCCAGCGGCGTCGAGCTGCGCGTGCTCAGCGGCGATCGCGTGGCCGCCGTCGAGTCGCTCGCGCGCGAGCTGGGCCTCGAGCATTTCGAAGGCGGCGCTTCGCCCGAGCGAAAGGCGCGCGCGATCGAAGAGCTGCGGCGCACCGGCAAGCGCGTCGCGATGGGCGGCGATGGCGTCAACGACGCGCCTGCGCTCGCGCTGGCCGACGTGGGAATCGCGATGGGCGGCGGAACCGACATCGCCAAGCAGACGGCGGCGATCACGCTCGTGCGCGGCGACCTGACGACGATCGCCAAGGCGCGTGCGCTCTCGCGTGCGACGCTGCGCAACATCCGCCAGAACCTGTGGCTGGCCTTCGGCTACAACGCGCTGTGCCTGCCGATCGCGGCCGGCGCGCTCGCGCCCTTCACCGGCGCGATGCTCTCCCCCACCCTCGCGGCGCTCGCCATGACCTTCAGCTCCGCCAGCGTGATCGCGAACGCACTGCGTCTGCGCGGCGTGCGCTTGGCGGACGGCGCGCGGGAGCGGTAGGTTGAACTCCGTGGACCCCTATCAGCCGCGCAAGACGGTCGGGAAGCTGAAGCCGCAGCACCCAGTTTGGGATGAACTCGAACTGCTCAACGAGGTCGTCGAGTTCGTGACGCAGAAGACAGGCGCAGCGCCGCTTACCATGCAGGAACTTGGAGATGGACACGCGCCGATTCGCAGACGTGTTGGTCGGCCTGAGCCGCGCTGACGTTCGCTACCTGGTCGTCGGCGGCATCGCCTGCGTCATGAACGGGTATGCGCGACACACCGTTGACCTCGACATACTGGTCGATGCCGATCCAGCAAACATCCGACGACTGCTCGCGCAATTGGAAAGCGTTGGAGACGGCTACGCACGCGAATTGCGCGTTGAGGACTTCCCAGAGGAAGAAGGCGCCGTTCGTCTCGTCGAGGACTTTCCCATCGATATTTTCACGCGAATGGCGGGCCGCTCCTATGCGGACATGCTCACGCACCGTCGCGTGTTTCGAGAGCAGGACGTCGACATTCCGTTCGTCGATGTCGACGGCCTGATCCTATTGAAGTCGGGTAGTGTCCGCGGTCGGGATCGGATCGACGTCGAGCTCTTGCAGCGCCTGAAGTCCGGCAAGTACGGCCCTCAGCCGTGAGCGACGCAGCGCGCGGGGTACACTCGCCCGCTTCATGATCGCCCTTTCGAACGTCGCCAAGCACTACGGCCGGCGCGCGCTGCTGGTCGACGCGTCCTTTCAGCTCAATCCCGGCGAAAAGGTGGGCCTGGTGGGCCCCAACGGGTCAGGCAAAACCACGCTCTTCCGCCTGTTGGTCGGCGAGGAGAAGCCCGACGACGGCGAGGTGCTCGCGCCCAAGCGCGTGAGCGTCGGCTACTTCCGCCAGGACGCGGGCGAGATGAGCGGTCGGCGCGTGCTCGACGAAGCGATCGCCGGCGCCGGGCGGCTGGGCGAGCTGCACATCGAGCTGGCCGAGCTCGAGCGCGCCATGAGCGATCCCGAGCGCATGGACGAGCTCGACGCGACGCTGGCGCGCTTCGGCGAAGTGCAGGGCGAGTACGGGCAGCTGGGCGGCTACGACCTCGAGGCCCGCGCGCGCGAAATCCTGCACGGCCTGGGCTTCGAGGATGCGCAGATCGACGGCGACGTCGGCGCGCTCTCGGGCGGTTGGCGCATGCGCGTGTCGATCGCCAAGGTGCTCCTGGGCAAGCCCGACGTGATGCTGCTCGACGAGCCCACCAACCACCTCGACATCGAGTCGATCCTGTGGCTCGAGGAGTTCCTCAAGGCCTCCGAGTCGGCCGTGCTGATGACCTGCCACGACCGCGACTTCATGAACCGCGTCGTGTCGCGCATCGTCGAGATCGACGAGGGCGAGCTCGTCAGCTACGGCGGCAACTACGACTTCTACGACCGCGAGCGCGAAGTCCGCGCGCGCGAACAGGCCGCGGCCTACACGCGCCAGCAGGCGATGCTCAAGAAGGAGGAGCGCTTCATCGAGCGCTTCGAGCGCCACGTGGCCAAGGCGGCGCAGGTGCAGTCGCGCATCAAGAAGCTCGACAAGATCGAGAAGCTCGAACCGCCGCGCAAACGCGAGGTGGTGGCCTTCGAGTTCCGCACGCCGCCGCGCTCGGGCAACGACGTGGTCACGCTCGCGGGGGTGAGCAAGCGCTACGGCGAGCGCGTGCTGTACGAGCGCTTCGACTTCGAAGTCAAGCGCGGCGAGCGCTGGTGCGTGATGGGCCAGAACGGAACCGGCAAGACGACGCTGCTCAAGCTCGTGGCGGGCGTGATCGAGGCCGACAGCGGCGTCGTGAAGCTCGGCGCGAGCCTGAAACTCGGCTACTTCGCGCAATCGGCGCTCGAGATCCTCGACCCGACGCTCACGGTGTACGAGCAGATCGACCGCGCCTTCCCCACCGCGACCACGCCCTCCAAGCGCAGCCTGCTCGGCGCCTTCGACTTCCCCGGCGACGAGATCGACAAGCGCATCGGCGTGCTGTCAGGGGGCGAGCGCTCGCGCCTGGTGCTGGCGCAGATGCTGTTCGATCCGCCCAACTTCCTGGTGCTCGACGAGCCCACCAACCACCTCGACCTGGTCACCAAGCAGATGCTGGTCAAGACGCTCTCGAGCTTCGAGGGCACGATGCTGTTCGTCAGCCACGACCGCACCTTCCTGAAGGGCCTGGCCACCAAGGTGCTCGACCTTTCGGGCGGCGGCGAAGGGCGCGCGAAGGAGCCGCTGGTGTTCCACTCCGACTACGAGAAGTGGGTCGAGATGACCGGCCACGAAGCGCCGGGCGTGCACCACTGAGCGCCGCGCGCGCGGCCGAGCTCACTCGAGCTTGGTCGCCGCCTCGAACTGCGCGAGCACTTTGCGCCGCACGCTTCGATCGAAAACCGCGGCAAAGGAGCGCTTCTCGAGCGCGTTGAAAGCCTCCGAGTGCGCCGGCGCGTTCAGGGCGTCGGGCAGCTCGAGCACGCCCGCGAAGGTCTTCTCCAACTCGCCCAGGCCCTTGGCGAGCGAATCCAGCTCGCGCTGGCGCTGCTGTTCGACCTGCTCGCGAGTCCGTCCGCTGGCGGCGTAGGCCTTGAGCCGCTCGACCACTGTGGCGCGCTGCTTGTCGAGCAGTTCGAACCACGGCGAGAGCGAGCTCTGGATCACGAACTCGTGGAAGCTCGCCAACCAGGCCTCGGCGCGCCGCTCGACATCGCCGTCGAGACTGGAACACAGCCCCACCGCGAGAAACGCGCGCAGGCGCAGGCGCTGGTGCAGGCCGTAGAGCACGCTGCGCCGCAGCTCGCTCGAGATGTCGCGCGAGCCTGTCACCGAGAGCGCCGGCACTTCGAACAGCTCGGGCGCCGCAGGCTCGCGCGAGAACTCCGTGAGCGTCAACGTGAAGCGCCCGTTGGGGCTCTCGCCCACCAGGGTCTCGAGCACGCCGTCGGCTGCGCGCAACGCGCCGCGGAAGTGGCCGCGATCGGTCTCGAAGCGCAAGCGTTCGCCGTCGGAGACGAGTTCAGCGCCCTTGTTGTGCAGCGTCTCCAGCCAACCCAGCGGCGACTCCGAGGCGCCCGTGGAGCCCGCCGTGACGTCGAAGTTCGCGCGGCGCGAGCGCTCGTCGAACGACCAGGACACCGAAGCGAACGGCCCCTCGCGCGGGCCAGCGGCGTCCTTGGTGGCGGAGGTCGCGAAGCTCTCGCGCAGCTGCGCCCTGAGCCGCCGGGATTCGGCGTTGAACCCGGCCACCTCGAGCCGCCCGGCGCGCTCGCCCGACGGCGAGCGGATCTGCATCGCCATGGTCGTTTCGTCGCACCACATGAGCTGGACCTCGTCGCCCGACGTCCGTTCGACTCGCACGCTGCGCCCGGCGCCCAGGTCGATGCGGATCGTCGCGTCGGGCGGACGCTTCGCCTCCACGCCGGGGTTGAGCTCGAACACCAGCGTGTAACGCGCGCTGAAGTCCGAGATCGAGCGCGAGCCGGCGATCAGCTCGTCGAGCCGGTCCGCTCCGCTCGGCCGCAGCGGAGCAGGTGACGCCGCGTGCGCGTGTGAGGCGAGCAGCGGCGCGACGAGCAACACAAGCAGCGACTTCACGAGCAAAGCTCAGCGCGCGAACACGTCTTCGACCGGAACGACGCGCAGGGACTCCGGCTTGATCGACAGCTTGCGCGCGCCGATCAGCGCATCCTCCGCGAGCAGCTCGCGCGGCTTCTCGGACTCGTACGTCATCGACGACGGCGCGTCGGCGAGCAGCGCCTGCTTCAGGCCCTCGGCGTCCTTGGTGACGAACACCACGCGCAGGTCCTGCGCCGAGAGGTGGCGTCGGATCGCCGCGTTGACGCGCTCCGGCGTGAGCTTGGCGAGCTCAGCGCGCATGTAGGCGGTGTACTCGTCGATGCCGTAGAAGCGGCTGTCGAGCCGCGCGCCCAGCGCCTGGCCCTGGCTCGCGACCGCGAGGAACACGTTCTTCATCAAGTACTCGCGCGTCGCTTCGAAGTCCGCCTGCGACAGGCCGTTCTGGATCAACTTCTCCAGCTCGAACAGCGCGATGCGCAGCGCGTGGTGCGCGTGCTCGGGCTTGACCGGGCGGATCCAAATCTCGAACAGCTGCGCGCGCCGCGCCTGATTGGGGCTGGCGAAGAACTGCCCGCCGCCGTTGCGGAAGGCCTCGATGTAGGCGTAGTCGCCGTAGTTCATGCCGCGCACTTCGCGGATGCGCTGGTAGAGGTGGCTCATCGACGAGCGGTGCTCGCCCAGCCAGGTGCGCGCGAGGTACAGCGCGGCGAAGTCCTCGTGGCCGCGCACGACGTCGATCGGCGCGCCGAGCGAGATCGCCGTTGCGCGCGTCTCCTTGGCGATGATGTCGACCTCCAGGCCGCTGGGGCGGTGCGCCGCGGGGCGCTGCGGCTTGCGGGCGGCGCCGGCGGGCAGCTTGCCCAGCTCGCGCAGGAGCCGCTGACGCGGCGCGTCGTCGAGGGCGCCGGCCACGCCCACGACCAGGTTCGCCTGCGTGTAGTTCTCGGTGACGAAGCGCTTGACGTCCTCGAGCGTGATCGCATCGAGGCCCGCCACCGTGCCCTGCGCAGGGTGCGCGTAGCGCGAGCCAGCGAACAGCGCGCTCTGCAGCGCCTCCTTGCCGAGCTCCTCGTCGTTGTTGGTGCGCAGCGCCTGCACCAGCGCGGTCTTCGCCTGCGCCTTGACGCGCGCGAAGTCTTCCTCGCGCATGCCGGGCGCCACGAGCTGTGGCAGCACGACGTCGAAGTACGTGGCCAGGTTGTCGGCGTGGATCGAGCCCGAGAAGGTAGTCATCTCGCGGTCCACGAACGCGCCGAAGCTGCCGGCGATCGGGAACAGCACCTTCTGGATCTCGTCGAGCTTGCGCTCGGCGCTGCCGGCGTCATCGATCATCGCCGCCGCGATCGACGCGAGGCCTTCCTTGCCGACCGGGTCCGAGGCCGAGCCGACCAGGAACTGCAGACGGAAGTCGAGTTGACGGCTCGGCGAAGCGAGTTCGACGAGCGGAGCATTCGCGGGAGCGCTCGCCGTGCGCGCGGCCGGGACAGCGAGGTTCTGCGCCACTTGCGCGTCGAGCTGACCGTGCGAGAGCGTGGTCACGACCATGCGCTCCGTGGTCAGGTAGCGCCGGCCCGCAGCACTCGCGTCAGCCGGCTGCACCGCGTCGTACAGGCGGTACAGCGCGTTGAAAGTGCCGTACTCGCGGCGGAAGCGCACGTAGCGCGCCAGGCGCGAGGCAATCGCGTCCGTGCTGTCCAGCGAGCGCGCCGTGCCGTAGCGGTTGTTCGCCTTGGCGGCCTCGAGCCGCGCCGGGTCCACCGGCTCGCTGCGCGCCAGCGCGAGCGTCTCGAGGATTGCGTCGCGCACGTACAGCGCGTCCTTCTCCTCGCGCAGCTGCGCCATCACCGACGCGAGCGAGGGGTCCTGACTGCCGGGGCTGTCGTAGAACAGGCCGTCGACCTTCTGCTCGTCGAGCACGAGCCGCTTGTAGAGCGCCGAGGTCGAACCGAAGTACAGCTCGAGCAGCAGATCGAGCGCGACCGCGTCCTTGTTCGTCTCGCTGAAGGCCGGTCCGTGGAACGACACGGCGACGATCGGCTGCGTCGGCACGGGCCAGGGCACGTGCGCGTACTTCGGCGCGGTCTGCGGCGGCTCCTGCGGCACGTCGATGCGGTACGAGCCGCGCTTCCACGTACCGAAGTGCTTCTCGACGAGCGGGATGGCCGTCGCGGGATCCACGTCGCCCACCAGCATCACCGTCGCGTACTCAGGCCGGTACCAGCGATCGAAGAACACCTTGGCGTACTCCATCTGGTCCGGCATGACCTCGATGTCGGCCAGGAAGCCCATGGTGGTGTGCTTGTAGGTGTGCGTGGTGTACGCCGTGTCCTGCATCACCTCGAACAGCTTGGTGAACGGGTTCGCGCTGTTCTTGTTGTATTCGCCGAGCACCGCGCGAGCTTCCGTGCGGAACTGCTCCTCGGTGTAGGCGAGGTTCTGGAAGCGATCGGCCTCGATCTCGAGGATCTGGTCGAGGTCCTCCTTCGCGAACGTGATGTGGTAGTTCGTGTAGTCGTCGGTCGTGTACGCGTTCTGGCGCGCGCCGGCCTTGGTGACGACCGCCTCGTACTTCGCCGGCGGATACTTGGCCGTGCCGCGGAACATCATGTGTTCGAAGAAGTGCGCGAAGCCCGTCTTGCCCGCTTCAACCTCGTTGCGCGAACCGGTCTGCACCGGGATCTGCAGCGACACCAGGTTCGGCATGCCCGTGGGCACGACGATCACCTTGAGCCCGTTGGCGAGCGTCGTCTCGGTGGCCTTGTAGGGCAGGATGTCGCGCGCGGCCTGAGCCGGAACGGCGAGCGCCTTGGGTTCGGCCGCCCGCGCCGCTTGCGGGGTTTCGCTCTGGCGCTGCGCGCCGCTGTCGTGCGCGACGAAGATGCAGGAGGCCAGCGGAACGAGGAACAGGGCAGCGATTCGATGCATGGGGACGGTCCAGACGGGGCGTGAGACGGTCCGCCGAGCGCTCGTCTCGAGGCTCGGCGAGCGGCGAAGTGTAGCGCTGGCAGCTCGCGCGTTTCAGCACGAGGTCCGCGCTCCGTAGCATGCCGCGCCCATGTCGCGCAGCCCCCGCCTCGCGCTGCTCCTGATCGCCGTCGTCGTCGCACTCGCGGCGCTCTGGGCGCGCAGCGTGCACGACCAGCGCGTCGCACGCGCGCCGTACGAGCCGCACAAGGGCTGGATCTCGCCCGATCCCGACTCGCTGTACCACATGCGTCGGACGCAGCGCGCGCTCGACGAGGGCCTTCCGCCCGCGAGCAGCGACGCCTGGCTCGATTTCCCCGGCGGATCGGCGATTCCGTGGCCGCCGTACTACACCTTCGTCACCTGGGCCGCGAGCGCGCCCTTCGCGCCCGAACACGAGCCCGCGCGCGCCCACCACATCGAGCAGCGCGTCGCGTCGCTGCCGTGGATCTTCGGTTCGCTCACCAGCGTGCTGTGCGCACTCGCTGTGTGGAGCCTGCTGCGCGGCCGCGCGAGCGGCGTGCGCTGCTTCGGTGCGGCGCTCGCTGGGATGTCGCACGCCTGGAGCGGCGCGTCCATCGCCTACAGCGGCGTGGGCAACGGCGATCACCACGCTTGGGTGACGCTGCTGTTCACTGCGCTGCTCCTGACGGCGTTCCACGCGCTGGAGAGCGCGCGCCTCGACGACCCGCGCGGTTCCCTGCGGCGCGGCGCAGCCTTGGGAGCGCTGTGCGGTCTCCTCATCGGCTCGTGGGTCGGCGCGCTGGTGTACGCGACGCTGCTAGAGCTGGCGCTCGGCCTCGCACTGTTCGCACACGCGCGCCGCGCGCGCGCTGGCCTGGCGGCGCTGGGACTTGCAATGCACGTCACTTGGGCGCTCGCGCTCGCGCCCGCAGTGCTCGCGAGCCCTTGGAAGGACGAGCAGCCCTGGATGATGGTCAACCTCTCCTGGCTGCACCTCGCGCACCCGCTGCTGGGCGCGCTCGTGTTCGCGCCGCTGGTCGCGCGAGCGCAGGACGAGACGCTGCGCCGCCGCTGGCCGTGGATCGTCGGCGCGGCGCTGCTCGCGCTGTTCGCCGCGCTGGCACTCGGCGACTTCGCACTCGCGCGCTCGGTGCGCGAAGGCTTTGCGTGGGCGAGCCGCAACAACACCTTCATGGCCTTCATCAGCGAGTCGCAGCCGCTCGCCTGGGGCCCGATCGGCGGCTGGAGCGCGTGCGCGAACGCGCTGGGCTTCGGACTCGCGCTCGCGCCGCTCGCGGCGCTCTGGATCGCGCGCGAGAGCTGGCGCAACGCTCGCCTGGAGCTCGCACTGCTCGCGCTCCTGATCGTTCCGCTCACCGCACAGGCGCTGACGCAGCAGCGTTTCGCCGAAGCGCTCGCGCCGCCGCTCGCACTGGCGCTTGCGTTCGCGTTGGCGGACTGGAGCGCGCGCGTGTGGCGTAAGCGAGCAGCGCTCGGCGGATTCGCAGGCGTTGCACTCGCCCTTGCGCTCCAGTCCCCCACCGTGGCGCGCACGCCGCTGAGGCTCCTGCATGCCTGGAGCGCTTCCGTCGACGCCGCACGCGTCGAGCTGTTCGCCAAGCGCGAGCTGTACGAGTGGCTCGAGCGCCACACGCGCGGGCGCGAGCTCGAAGCCGTGCTCGCGAGCTGGGACCACGGCCACGCGCTCGAGTGGGTCGCGCGGCGCGCTTCGGTCGGCACGAACTTCGGCAGCTACGTCGGCGAGGACAGCTACCTCGACCCGTGGCGCTTCTTCCTCGAAGAGGATCCGCGCAACGCGGAAGCGCTGCTCGAGCTACGCCGCGCGCGCCACGTGCTCATCACCGGCGACTTCAGCAAGGACCTGGAGGTGATGCTGCGCCTCCTGAAGCCCGAGCAGCGCCGCTCGTACCTGTTGATCCCCGAGCGCGGCCCGGTGTTCGTCTCGCAGCGCTTCTTCCCGACGCTCGCGGGCCGCTTGATGATGAACGGCCGCGTGGCCGACCTCGCGACGCGCTCGCTCGTCGGACCGAGCCTCGACTTCCTGCGGCTGGTCCACGTTTCGCCCAACGTGCTCGCGGGCCCGCCGCCCGTGCGCCACACGAACGCGCCCGTGCCGGTCGGCTGGATTTGGGAGCGCGTGCGCGGCGCGGAGCTCGTCGCGCGCGGCGCCAGCGGCGAGAGCGTGCGCGTCGAACTCGAGCTCGAGTACCCGCAGGCGCGCCAGAAGCTCACCTGGATCGGCGAAGCGCAGATCGGCCCCGACGGCGTCGCGCGGCTGCGCATGCCCTACTCGACCGACGGGCCTAACGGCGACGCGCTCGTGCGCGGGGCCGCGAGCTGGCGCATCGGCGCGCGCAGCGGAACGGTGAGCGTGCCCGAGGCCGCCGTTCAGAGCGGCGCGAGCGTCGAGCTGTGAGCGCGGTTCCGCGCGCCGCTGCAACGCTCGCGAGCTGACGGACGCACTCGCGCGCAGCGGACCGGCGCATCGCACGCCAAGGAGCGATAGTCTCTCGCGCGGTGACTCCGATCGACGCCAACGCGCCGCGCGCCGCGGAACCTCGCTGGCTGCTGTGGCTGATCCTCGCCGCGGTCGCCGCGCTGGCCTGGGCGCCGCGCAGCGTTCCCGGCCTGCGGCACGAGCACCCCGGCGGCGGCTGGTTCTCGCGCGACCCCGACGGGCTCTACCACGCGCGCCGCGTGGAGCGTGCGCTCGACGAGGGCGCGGTCGCCGAGCGCGACGAGCGCATGAACTTCCCCGAGGGCGCGCCGATCCCCTGGCCGCCGTACTACGACCGCGTGCTGGCCTGGTCGCTGGCGCCGTTCGCTCCCGAGGGTCCCGAGCGCTGGCGCTGGATCGAGCGCGCGGTCTCGAGCGCGCCGCGCTGGTTCGGAGTCGCGAGCGCGCTGCTCGCGAGCTTCGCGGCCTGGCGCATGGCCGGCTGGGTCGCGGCGCTGTGCGTTGGGGTCGGCGTGGCGCTCTGTCGCGGCACGATCAACTACAGCGTGATCGGAACCGGCGATCACCACGCCTGGATCGCGCTGCTCTCCGGACTCGTGCTGGTCCTGGCGAGCGAGGCGGCGCGCACCGGAGCGCTCGAGTCGAGGACCAAGGGTGCGCTCGTCGGCGTCGCGCTCGGCGTGCTGATCGGAGTGATGGTCGGCTCGTGGGTCGCCTCGCTCCTGTTCCTGGTGATCCCGCTCCAGCTCGTGCTCGCCGTCTGGATCGCCGTTCGCGGCGCGCGCGCGCTCGACGGTCTCGCTCCGCTCGGTCTGGCCGCGCACAGCGTCGCCGCGCTGGTCCTCCTGCCGGCTGTGTTCGCGAGCCCGTGGCGCCACGAGCATCCCTGGATGGTCGTGAACCTCTCGTGGTTCCACCCCGCGCAGCTCGCGCTCGGCGCGGCGGTGTTCGCGCCGCTGCTCGCCCCCCGCGCCTTCGCACCGCGCACGCTCGCCGCGCGGCTGTATCCGCTCGGAGTCGCGCTCGCACTGGCGCTGCTCGCGGCGCTCGCGTGGGCGCTCGAACTCGCGCCGGCCCGTGGACTCGCCGAGGGCTTCGCCTGGGCCTCGCGCGCCGACAGCTTCATGGACACCGTGCAGGAGTCCGCTCCGCTCGTCGGCTCGCGCGCAGAGAGCGGCGTGCTGTTCCTCGCGCTGGGCTACGGCGTGCTCGCGCTGCCGGTGGCGCTCGTGTGGCTCGCGCGCAGCGCCTTCGCGCAGCGGCGGCTCGAACTGGTCGTGTGGATCGTGAGCGGCGCGTGGCTGCTCGGCTGGGCCCTCGTGCAACGGCGCTTCGCCGATCCGCTCGCGGTCCCGATGGCGGTCGCGCTCGGACTCGGAGCTGCGCAACTCACTCGCTTCAAGCCGCGCGTGAGCGCACCGCTCGTGTGCCTCGCTGTGGCGCTCGCCCATTGGCCGAGCGCGAGTTCCGCGTGGCGCGGGCTTACGCGCCCCGCAGCGACGGCGGAGCAGCGCGCCTTCGACGCGGTGGCGGGCGAGCGCCTCGCGCTGGAGTGGATCCGCGGCGTCGAGCGCACCGACGCAAGCGGCGGCGAGCGCTGGAGCGTGCTCTCGCACTGGGACCGCGGGCACGGGATCGAGTTCGTGGCCGACGCCGCGAGCGTGGCCACCAACTTCGGCAGCTACATCGGGATCGAGAGCTACCGCGACCCGCCGCGCTTCTTCCTGTCGCAATCGCCCGACGAAGCGCTCGCGCTGCTCGAACGGCGCGCAGTGCGCTTCGTGCTCGCGCCGGCCTCGCTGGTGGGCGTGCTGCGCTCGCAGATCCGTGTCGCGGGCCCCGAACTGGGCGCGCAACTGCTCGACGGCGCGGCTCCCTCCGAGCGCTACTGGGCCACCATGGCGGGGCGACTGCTCTCGGGCGGCGCAGCGCTCGGCGCAGGCCAGCGCTGGCTCGATCCCGCGCGCAGCTCGCTCGCGCAGCTCGCCCTCGTCCACGTCAGCCGCGAACGCAACGCGCAGGTCCTCGACCCGCGCTCGCGCCAGGCGCTGCCGGCCGCGTTCGTGTGGGAGCGCGTGCGCGGCGCCGAACTCCAGTGGCGCGGCGCGAGCGGAGCGCGGCTCGAGGTCCAGCTCGCGCTGGACTTCCGCGAAGCCGGCTACGGAATCCAATGGCGCGCCGAGGCCCTCGCCGACGCGCAGGGCGTCGCGCGCGTTGTGTGCCCCTACTCGACCGAAGCCGGGCTCGGCCAAGGCGTCGTGCGCGATGCGATCTGGAGCTGCGGCAATGAGCGCGGCGCGGTGCGCATTCCGCTCGCCGCCGTGCGCAACGGAGCGAGCGTGCAGCTCGAGCGCTGAGCCCCGACGCGATGCCGCACGAAGATCGCATCGAGCGCGTCGGCGCGAAGTGGCAAGCGCAGGGCGCGGGCGAGCACTACCGCGGCCCGCGTTTCGGCTCGCAGCGCGCGCGCGAGCGCGATCCGGCAGCCGTTCGAGCGCTTTTGCGCCGCTGCGAGGGCGTGACGAGCGTGCTGGACGTTCCGTGCGGCGCGGGACGGCTCGCACAAGCGGTCGAGGACTGCGGCGCGCGCTGGACCGGCGTCGACGTCTCGCACGCGATGCTCGGCAGCGCTCCGGCGCATTGCTCCGCTCGCCGCGTGCAGGCCAGCCTCGCGGCACTTCCGTTCCGCGCTCGCGAGTTCGACGCCGTGGTGTGCTGCCGCTTCCTTCACCACCTGCAGGATCGCGCCGCCCTCGAGCGCGCGGCCGCCGAACTCGCGCGCGTCGCGCGCCGCTACGTGATCGCGTCGTTCTGGGACAGCGCCTCGCTGCCCGCGTTGCGCGTGCGCCTGGGGCTCAAGCGTTCGGAAGGCCCGCACGGTCGAGCGGCGACGAGTCGCGCGCAGATCGCCGAGAGCTTCGCGCGCGCCGGCCTGCGCGTGGTCGCGTTCCGCGCGCACGCGCGCTTTCTGTCGCAACAGACGTTCGTCCTGCTCGAACGCGTCGAGCCGTAGCCCGTGGACGCGGCCGCGAGGTTCGAACTGGAAGGGTTCGTCGTGCGCGTGCGCGGCGGCGAGAAGCCTGCGGGCCTCCAGCGCGCGCTCGCCGAGCGCATCGCCCTCGCCGCGCGCGAAGAGCGCGTGCTCGCCGAGCGTTTCGAGTTCGAAGGCTGCGCGCTGTGGCTCAAGGGGGATCACCTGCCGGGCAAGGCTCGCTGGCGTCACTCGCTGTGGAGCGCCGCGGGGCGCGCGACGCCGCGCGAGCGGGAGTTCGAGCGCCTGAACTGGCTGCGCAGGCGCCTTTTTCGCGCGCCAGAGCCGATCGCGTGCGGTGCAGCGCGCGCTGGCGTGATCGTCCGCTACCAGTTCCTGTGCCTCGCGGCCCTCGGCCCGCACGAGCCGCTCTCGAGCGCGTGGGCGCGCGCTGGAGCGCTCGAGCGCGCGGCGTGGAGCGACGAGCTCGCGCGCGAACTCGCACGGCTGCACGCGCTGCACGTGGTGCACCGCAACCTGTTCCTGCGCAACGTGCTCGTCGATCGCACGCCGACGCCGGCCAGCGGCGACCCTCGTCGACTGATCCTGATCGATCCCTGGCGCGCGGGCGCACCGCTGCCGCGCCGGGGCGTCGACTACGACCTCGGAGCGCTCCTGCTCGACGCCGTGGGACTGTGGAGCGCGGACGAGCTCGCGCGCTGGTTCGCGCGCTACTTCGAGCAGCGGCGTGCGCAGTCGGCGCCGACGAACGCCGAGCAACTGCTTGCGCGCGCGGCGCAGCGCCGCATCGAACTCGCCCGCCGCGCGCGGGTCACGGCCCCAGAGTGGAACGTCGCCGCGGCGCTGGCGCGGCTCGAGCGCGGCGTCGAGTGACGCTGGCGCCGCAGGCCACCCGAAACGAGCGCGCCGCAGGACGAGCCCGCGGGCCCGTGCTGCGGCGCCGACTGCGGCCCTTCGGCCGCTACGCGCGAACTACCCGTGAGGTAGTCGCTCAGCGCACGATCACGAACACCGAGTTGGTGCGTTCGTCGAGTCCGCCCGTGAGCGGATCGAGCTGCAAGCCTTGGAAGATGCGCGTCCAGCCCGGCGCCATCGAGCTCGCCACGGTGGCCGTCATGCTCGCCTCGCCGGCCGCGTTGATCGCGCCGAGCGGGTGCAGGCGGATGCGGTTGTTGAGCCGCTCGATCTCGCTCAGTCCGTCGACGATCAAGCGCGTCTCGTTGCCCTGCTGCAGACGTGCGTTCTGACCCGGCACGCCGCTCAGCGCGATCTGCACGCTCTGCCCGACGTTCGGCGTTCCGATCAGTTCGAGCGTCGGGTCAGGCAGCGCGGGCGTGAACACCGTGCTCGACCACGCGAACAGACCCGGTGAAGACCCGTCGCCGCGCTCGATGGTCACACCGGACCAACGGACGTTCGAGTCGCGCGCGTACACGCCCAAGCCGGGGCTGGCGTTGCCCCACGTGTCGCCAGCCATCCCGCCGCGCAACTCGATCGACGGGGAGCCGGCGATGACGATCGTGGAGGCGCCCTCGACAACGACCGCATCGCCTCCGTCGCCGTCCTGGCCGGAGCAAAGCGCGCCGCACGCGTCGCCGCCGTTTCCGCCGAAGGCCCGAGTGTTCGCCAAGTGCGCCCGCGACGCGTTTAGGCACCAGAGCGCGGCTGCGCCGGGGCCGCCTTCCGTGCCAGAGCCGAAGTCCGCGCCGCTGCCGCCGCGCAGCGTGCAGCCTCCGAACTCGACGCGCGAGCCGTCGACGAAGGCGCCGACGCGTCCTGGATCGCCGCTGGACGTACCGCTGCGACCGCGGATCGTCGAGCGCTGGAAACGCACGTCGCTCGACGCACTGACCCTCAGCGCCGGCTGGTACGACGCGCCCGAGAGGCCGGTGGCGATCACGTTGACCTGATCGCACAGCACCGGCCCAGAGCAGCCTGCGATCTCCAGCGTCGTGAACTGCAGCTCGGCCAGGCGCACTCCGTCGGGCGACGTGAGGTTCTCGATGCGCGAGCCCTGCGCGATCGACACTCCGCTGGCGCCGAGGATCGTGAGCTCCTTGTCGAGCGTGAACGCGGCGTAGTTCCCCGCGCGAACGATCAACACATCGCCGGGCGCCGCGAAGGCGATGGCCGCGCCGATCGAGTTGAAGTCGACGCCCGCTCCGGGGTTGTCGTCGACGACGTAGGTAGAGGACCCTGCGGCGCTCGCCGCCAGCAGGAACGAGGCGCTCCATCGCAAGCCAAGCATGCTGCCCACTCCTCGCGCAGATCTGCGCGGTAGATCACGTCCGCCCACCGGATCGTACCTCGCCCGTCGCGGAAGGCGACGGTGACGACTCGCTCATGCGGCCGCGAGTTCGCCAAAGCGGGCGCCGATCAGTTGAAGCGACTCTCGCGCGTCGGATTGAGCGCGACGAGCTTGGCGCGCATCGCAGCGTGCTGCTCGACCGGCAGGCGGCAGGCGGTCCACTCGCCGTCGAGCCGCCAGCGCAGGTGCTCGCCCGTGAGGCGCCACTCCTCGAGTTCCTCGAAGCGTCGGACGTCGAAGCCGCGCCGAACGCCGTGCTCGCCCACGCGCTGGCTGTCGCTCGAGGGCGTCAGGATCGCCAGCGCCGCGAGCACTCCGACCAGAGCGACGCCGGGCGCGAGCGCGTCCCCCTGCTCGCGCCAGGTGGCCGCCAGGGCCGCGATGGCGCCGGCCACGAGCGCGAGGCGGAGCGCGCGCGGCAACGAGCGCGGCTCTTCGGCGTGCAGCGTCGGCCCCAGCCGCGCTGAGGCCGTGCGCAGCAGCCAGAGGGTTCGAAGCAGGGCCGCCGTCGACAGCAGCAGGCCCAGCCACACCGCCGGCGCCAGTTCGGAATCGGAGGCGGACGCGGAAGGGATCTCGTTCAAGGTCGCAAGAGCGTAGCGGCGCAACCGGAAGAATCGTCGCGCTGCTGCGGCGGCGCGGGGTGCGCGGCGCAGCGCGATCCCATTCAGAAGCATCGCGGCGCGGGTCGAAAAACGCGTGTCCCCCTGCTCGCGCGCCCCATGACCCGATCTGCCCCGACCACCGCCATCGACAACGACCTCGCCCGCGAGCTGCGCCAGAAGATCGCGCAGGGCGAGCTGGAGCTCCCGGTGCTGTCGCAGACCGCGAGCCAGGTGGCGTCGATGTGCATGCAAGGGTCGAGCGACGCGCGCACGCTCGCCAACACGCTCAACCACGATCCGGCGCTCGCCGGGCACGTGCTGCGCGTGGCGAACTCCGCCAAGTATGCGCCAGTCGAGCCGATCGTCTCGCTGCAGCAGGCCGTCAGCCGCATGGGCATGACCACCGTCGGCCAGATCGCCTTCGCGGTGGCCGTGGGCTCGCGTGTGTTCCACGCACCGGGGCACGAGGACTGGGTCCGCGCGATGTGGCGCCACGCGGCGCTGACGGCGGCCTGGGCGCGCGAGATCGCCCGCGCCAAGCGCGCCAACGTCGAGGGCGCGTTCGTGTGCGGGCTCTTGCACGACGTGGGCGAGCCGGTGCTGCTGCAGGCCGCGCTGGATCTGCTCGCCAAGGCCAAGTCGAGCGCCACGCGCGACGAACTCGAACCGCTGCTGCACCAACTGCACGCCGAAGCCGGCGCCAAGCTCGCGCGCGCCTGGAAGATGGCGCCGTGGATCGCCGACGCCATCGAGCAACACCACTCGGCCGTCGCGGGGACGTGCTGTCAGGACGCGGCCATCGTGCGCCTCGCAGACGAACTCGCGTTGTGCATGGAGCGCGGCGCACTCGAGGCCTTTGCCGAGCGCGCGAAAGCAGAGCTGGCGGCGCATCCGGCGCTCGAGCAGCTCAATTTGTACGACGACGAGTTCGCGGCGCTGGTGGGTCGCGCGGGCGCCGTGAACGACTTCGCCGGGGCGATGGAATGAGCGTCAAGGAGCTGCGCTTCGACGTGGTGGTGATCGGCGGCGGCCCCGGCGGCCAGAAGGCGGCCGTGCAGGCGTCGAAGGCCGGCAAGCGCGTGCTCCTGGTCGACCGCGAGTCGGCCGTCGGCGGCGAGTGCGTGCACCGCGGCACGATCCCCAGCAAGACGCTGCGCCAGTGCGGACTCAACTACATGCACTGGACGCGCGACTTCGTGAACCAGGCCGCGGGCGAGCAGTGCCAGCTCGCGATGGCGACGCTCATGCGCCGCCAGAGTGCGGTGACGTGCGCGCACGAGCGCTACATGAGCCGCCAGATGGAGCGCAACGCGATCGTGATTTGGCGCGGGCACGCGAGCTTCACCGGGCCGCACTCGCTCGAGGTCAAGGCCGTCGACGGCACGCGTCGGCCGGTCAACGCCGACGTGATCGTGCTCGCCACCGGCTCCCGCCCGCGCACGCCGCCCAACGTGCCGGTCGACCACGAGAACATCCTCGACAGCGACTCGATCCTCTCGCTGGGTTACCTGCCCAAATCGATGCTCGTCCTGGGCGCGGGCGTGATCGCCTGTGAATTCGCCTCGGTGTTCGCCGCGCTGGGCGTGAAGGTCACGATCATCGACAAGGGCGACCGCCCGCTGGCCTTCCTCGACTCGGAGCTCACCACGCGCTTCGTGGCGGAGTTCGAGAAGCTCGGCGGCGCGTTCCTGGGCCGGCGCAACATCGCCAAGGTCGAGTTCGACGGCGTGAGCCAGGTCGAGCTCGCGCTCGAGGGCGGAGAAGTCTTGCGTGCGGACAAGCTCCTGTGCGCGCTCGGCCGCGTCGCGCAGGTCTCGGGCCTGGCGCTCGAGAAGGCCGGCCTCGCCGTCAATCCGCGCGGCACGATCGACGTCGACGAGAACTGCGCCACCAGCGTGCCCGGCATCTACGCCGTCGGCGACGTGATCGGCCCGCCCGCGCTCGCCGCCACCAGCATGGAGCAGGGCCGCCGCGCGGTGCGCCATGCGCTGCGACTGCCGCCCATGGGCGTCTCCTCGACCACGCCAGTGGGCATCTACACCATCCCCGAGATGTCGAGCGTCGGCATGACCGAGGCCGAAGCCGTCGCGCGCACCGGCGGCGTGCTCGTCGGCCGCGCCAAGTTCGCCGAACTCGCCCGCGGCCACATCAACGGCGACGAGGGCGGCATCTTGAAGCTCGTGTGCGACTCCGCCGGCCGCAAAGTGCTCGGCGCACAGATCCTCGGCGACGGCGCCACCGAGCTCATCCACGTCGCGCAGATGGCGATC
The DNA here is from genome assembly GCA_011525785.1 of Planctomycetaceae bacterium. Lineage (GTDB taxonomy): Bacteria > Planctomycetota > UBA1135 > UBA1135 > WYBT01. The sequence continues at coordinate 231,030 of WYBT01000026.1, read as the reverse complement.
GCCACCGGCCAGGACATCGACGTGTTCATCGACAACGTCTTCAACTTCCCGACGTTCGCGGAGGCGTACCTCGTGGCAGCGCTGGACGTGCTCGAGCAGCGGCAGGCGCTGGCTCGGGCGGCGTAGCTCGTCGCGCGTCAGCTCGCTTCGCGCTCGCGCTCGATGCGGTCAAGTACGGCGGAGATTGGGGAGAGCAGATGGGAATCAGGCTCGACGCCGACTCGCTTACAGCATTCGATGTACGTCTCCCGAATCCACTCCGCCTTCTGCGCGGTTGCTAAACCCCACCGCTCAAGCGGGCCACGAATGATGCGAAGCGCTTCGGCACTTGCTGCGAGCGCCTCATTGTGCCGGCTGAGGTCCGAGAGCCGCAGGCTGAGGTTGTTGAGGCTGCTGCTGAGATCAGGAATGAAGGCGTCCGGCCGCGCACGCGCCAGCTCTCGCCGCAGCGCGGTGGCCTCGTGAATCACAGCCAACGCGTCCTCGTTGCGGCTGAGTTTAGAGAGATGCCCACTTAGGTTGTTCAGGCTTGTCGCGAGTTCGGGTGTAAACGTGTCCGGCCACGCCCGCGCCAGATCGCGGTACAGCGAGGTCGCCTCCTGGGCGGCCGCTAGTGCCCCAGCGTGCTGGTCCAGTTCGGCGAGTCGGTTGCTGAGATTATTTAGACTTCCGGCGAGACTGGGCAAGAATGCGTGAGGCTTCTCGCGCGCCAGATCCCGCCTTAACGTCGTCGACTCCAACAACGCCGCCAAGGCGTCCTCGCGACGGCCCAGTTGGCCAAGGCGAAGCCCGAGATTATTGAGACTCGCGGCTAGGTCAGCGGAGAAGACTCCGGGCCTGACATGCGCCAACTCACGGTACAAGGCGGTCGCCTCCTCGACTGCGGCAAGCGCTTCCTCGTGGCGGCCAAGCTCGGAGAGTCGGTTGCTGTAGATGTTGAGGGTCGCGGCAAGACTGGGTGTGAAGACGTCCGGTCGCTCGCGCGACAGACCCCGATGCAACGCCGTCGCTTCTTCAACCGTCGCCAGAGCATCCTCGCGACGGCCCAGGGAGGCGAGGTGAACACTCAGGCTACCGAGGCTCAAGGCAAGGTCGGACATGAAAAGCCCCGGCCGTGTGTTCGCCAGCTCTCGCCTGAGCGCCGTCGCTTCTTCGACAGCCGTCAACGCCTCCTCGCGACGGCCCAGATTGGAAAGGCGAACGCTGAGGTTGTGGAGGCTTTTCGCGAGGTGGGGCGTGAAGGCGTCCGGCCGCGCGCGCGCAAGCTCGCGATAGAGTCCGACAGCCTCCTGCGTGGCCGCGAGGGCAGACTCCTTGCGTCCGCCGGATTCTTCGGCGGCCGAGTAGGTCTGCAACGCTTGAGCCAGTTCTGCTAATGACCCTACTTCGCCAACGCCTGCCCGCCCCCGTTTGAGCGCGACGATCGTGCGCAGCGTCTCTGAGTCGGCGCCAACTGGAAAAAAAGCAGGCGGAGGAGCGTCGGGAGATGGCGTTCCATTGATCCAATCGCGAATCGCGTCGTAGTCGTCATGGACCTCAAGTCGTCCGTCAGCCAACGCCATCCGCTCGTCAAGCTGCAGCGCCGACTCGGATCGGACCACCAGCGGGAGGCCGACGCTCAGTGAGAGGTTCAGTTCCGCCGAGGCTCGTTCGATCTTGTCCCGCACATCCACCCGAAGCGACTGATGCTGCTCATCGGTGCCCGTCCACGGCACGCGTGAAAGCACCAAGCCCATGCGCGGTGGGTCCTTCGGAACCGAACGCGCGAACGAACACACGCTCTGCAGAACATCGCGAGTCCCATCGAGTCCCTCGAGCGAGAGCCCCACGATCGCGAGCGCTTGGTCCGCCATCACGCCCAGCGCGGCGCCGCCCATCTCGGTGATCCCCGTGCGCGCGTCAATCACGAGGTGATCCGGCGCGGGATCACTGGCGATGGACTCCTTGAGCCACGTGAAGAAACGCGGGCCCTGCGGCGACTCTCCGCGGAACAGCCCCTCCCAGGACACAACGCCGAGCGCGCGCAAGTAGTCGCGCGTGTTGACAGGTCCAGCTGGCAGCAGCCACAGCCGTTGAGCGCCGGGGACGGGGCGCAGCCACTCGCGCAGCGAGTCGGGAGGAGGATCGCCGCGCTGGAAGCGTGCGAGTAGTTCCACCAGGCCCGGACCGAGGTCCGCGTCTCGCGCGAAGCCCAGCTTGTAGTGCAACCCGGGCGCTTCGAGGTCCAGGTCGAGCGCGACCACCGAGTGGCCGTCGCGCTCGAGTTGCCGCGCGACCCAGGCGACCAGCAGCGTCCGCCCCAGGCCGCCCTTGTAGGAGTAGAACGTCGTGGTCTTCAACGCCGTCAGGCCGCCGTCGAGCGAACGATTCCGCCGCGTTGACTTGCCGCAGCGGACTGCCGCGCCACCGCTTTCTCGTCCCTGACTGGCCAGAGCATTTGTCCGGCCAACGGCGCCAACACCGCACGACCAGACGGCTCGCATCGCTTGAGCAGTTCGAGCAGGAGTCCAGAAAGCTCTTCGTCCGCGCGCACGGCGCTAGAGCTCAGGATCGCAGCAATTGTCCGTTGAGCACGCAGGCTGCGCCCCTGGGAGATCGCGCGCTCGATGACGCCGATCGACGCGCGTGCTTGCTCGGGCGTCGAGCGGGCGAGGAGTCGCTCGGCAGCCCCTGCGGCCTGGGCGAGTTGCTTCGGCGTGGCCGCCTCGATGCGGCGCCGCGCAAGCTCTCGGCAGAGTTCAGCCCAGCCATCGAAGTGAGTGGACTCCGCGGCGAAGTCCTCGGTCGCCAAAGCGCGCAAGACCTGCTCGCGCGAAAGCTCGGCGCGAGTCGCGAGCGTGTAGGGCGGCCGCACCAACCAGTGCTTGCCCTCGGCCTCGACCAGGGCCCAACCGCCGTCGTCTGCTGCGTGGAGAGTGATCATGCCTGCACCGCCACCCATCGTAGCGGACGATTGTCAGCAAGTTCGCGGACGCGCGCATGCAGACCCAAGTCCAGTTCCTCGTCGCGGCTCGCACCGTCGAGCGACGCCCGCAGGGCGCGCTGGTGCAGCTCATCATCGGTCTCGGACCGGATCTCCGCCGCTTCATCGAGCGTCGGACGACGCGTCTGAAGCCCCTCGACGTAGTCGTCGTTCGTGCAAACCCGGCGGAGCCCATCCTCGAGCGACTCGCCCGGCGCGAAGCATTTGGCCGCGGCCAGCACGTGGACGTGCGCGTTGTCGGCAACATGCTCGAGCAGACAGTCCCAGTCGAGCTCGTCGCTGCCCTTCGCAAACCACGCGCCCTTCAACGAGTCCGCACTCAGCCACGCCCTGTCGTCGTCGCTGCAGCCGCACGGGCCGAAGACCACGCACAACCGCCCGTAGCGCATCGCCCCCATGCCTCCGATGTTGAGTGCGCCGTAGTAGAAGCGCACTCCGTCGCCAGCGCGTCGCTCGAAGGTCATCCGCCGATCGAAGTACTTGACGCGTCGGCGCAGCACCTCCTCGACCGGAACTCCGGTGCGCTCGGCCTCGACCTGTGCCAGTTCGAAGGGGTGACGCCACGGCTCGCCGTCAAGCAAGCGCTCCAAGACGCGCGGCTTGACGTTGCTCGCGAACCGCCCGTGCTCGCGAATGTGGTCCATCAGGCGGGCGAGGTCGGGCTCAGCGCGACGGGCGAGCTCAACGTGGCGCGGACTGCTGGCGAGAGCAGCGAAGTGCAAGGGGAACGACGGCATGTGTGCGTTGACCGGGACAAGACGGCCACGGTTGCAGAGACTAGCGTCGCATCGTGAGTTCGAGAGCGCGTCCGGCGTCGCCGCGACGGCTGCACTCTCAACTGGCGATCAGCACCCGCCCCGCGAGCGCAGCGAACAGAACCACTGCGGCAACAGACCACTTCGCGCGCAGGCGATACAGCGCGAGGAGGCTCGCGGCGAAGATCAGTGCTGTTGGGACATCGCGCACGCAGTCGGGCGCGAGTTGAAGCGTTGTCGCGGCGATCAGGCCCACCACTCCGGCGGTCACGCCCGCGAGCGCGTGCTGCAGCGCGCTGTGGTTCATCAGGCGCTCGAGGTGTTCGTGGCCGAGCAGCGTGAAGCCGAAGGCCGGCAGGAACACGCCCGCCGTCGTCGCGAGTGCGCCGAGCGGGCCGCCGGCGAGGTAGCCGACGAACGTGGCGAAGATGATCAGCGGCGCGGGCAGCATGCCGCCGAGCGCGATTCCGTCGAGGAATTGCTCGCGCGTGAGCCAGGCGCCGACCTCGACCGCGTCGTGCAGCAGGAATGGAATCGCCGTGTACGCGCCGCCGAACGTCAGGAGCCCGGTGCGCAGCCCGGCGCCGAACAGCAGCGTGGACGTCGCGGGCGAAGGAGCGGCTCGCGTGGGATCGGCGCTCTCGGGGATCTCGCCGAGCAGAGTCGTCAGCGAACTCGCGACGAAAGCGGCCGCGACCAGCGACAGGAAGACCACGAGCGCGCGCCGCTGCGTGGCGAGCGCGTGATAACCCAGGCCGGCGAGAAACAGCACACCGGCGAAGTGCGCGCCCGCGAGCGTCGCTCCACCGGCGAGAACGGCGATCGCGACGAGGCGCACATCCTCCAGCGCGTGGCCCGCGATGCGGTGGACCGCGCGCACGATCAGCGCGAGCACTGCGGCCTGCACCCCGGCGAACACCGGCGCGAGCTGCGGCGTCGAGATGCCGTAGGTCACGTACACCCACGACAGCGCGAACATCAGCACGAACCCGGGCAGCATGAAGCCCAGGCCAGCGACCAGGCCGCCGAGGCGACCGCGCGCGAGCGTTCCGAAGTAGACGCACAGCTCGTGCGCCTCCGGGCCGGGCAGCAGCTGGTACACCGCGTAGGCACGGTTGAAGCGCTCGGGCGAGATCCACTTCTCCTCCTCGACGAGCTCGCGTTTGACCATCGCGATTTGCGCGACGGGCCCGCCCCAGGCGAGAGCGCCGAAGCGCAGGAAACGCAGGAATAGCGCGGGCAGTGGCTGGTGCGGGATCACGAAGCCGCCGTCGCCAGAGCTGCTCACGCTCACTGCGCGCTCCGCATCGACTGAAAACTCGCCACCAAAGGACCTCAGCGCTCCATCAGCGCCATCGGAGCGCTCGACACGCCCAGGTGCGCCTTCGCCGCCGACAACACGAGCGCTTCGTCGGCGCTGAGGCGGCCGGCGAGTAGCTCCGTGAACGCGCGGAGGATCTGCGCGGCCTCAGCGCGGGGCTCGCGAACGAACTCGACGCGGAAGCGGCGCACGCCGCGGGCGATCAGAGCAGGCGCGAGGCGCGCACACGACTGCGCTTCGCTGTTGAAGACCGTGTTGCGGCAGCCGACGTCGACGATCACCGGATGCGAGCGATCGGTGTGGTCGCGCAGCGAGAGCTCGTGCTTCTCGCACGGCCGGCCGCAGGTGCGGTGATCGCGGCCGTTCGACAAGAGGTGCGAGTAGACGCAGTGCTCGGTGTGGAAGGTCGGGATGCGGTGGAACAAGGTCAGCGTGAAGCGCGCGGGGTCGGCGCGCTCCAGCAGCGCCTCGAGCTGCGCGCGGTCGAGGTCGTAGGACGGCGTCAGCGTGTCGAGGCCGCGCTCGAACAGCTCGGCCGCGGTGATCGAGTTGGTGACGTTGAGCGAGAAGTCGCCGTGCAGCAGCGGGCGCAGCGCGGCGTCCGACTTCGCGCGCAGCGCCTGGAAGTGCACGAGCGCGCCCCAGTGCCGCACGAGCACCGCATCGGGGTCGAGCGCGGCCAGCCGGCGGTCGTAACCCTCCTCGCCAGGCTTTTGCACGCGCACGGTCGCGAGCGTGACGCGCAAGCCGGCTGAACGCGCGCGGGACACGGCGTGGCCGAGGCCGACGAGCTCCATCCAATCGAGCTCGACCTCGCGCACGCCCGCTTCGATCGCGGCCTCGAGTTGCTCACTCGAGCGACACAGCGCGACCAGCTCGGGCGTCGGCGGCGGAGTCCACGTGCTCGCTCGCACGCTGCGCGCCCGAGAGCGTAGACGCGGCGCGACGAGCTCGCTCGCGACGGCGCGCTGCGGCCCGCGCTCGATCTGCGGCACGAGTTCGCTCGCGAGCGTCCGGCGCAGCGCCTTGAGCTCCGACACGGGCAGGTGCAGACCGGACTCGAGCGCGCTGGTCTCGAGCGACTCCAGCTTCAGCGGCGTTCCTCCGAACGCGCCGAGCTTCTCGCGCAGGAGCTCCTCGTCGAGCCCGCGCGACGACGAGCGCTCGAGCGGGATCGAGCTCGTCGCACTCGCGCGCGCGTGGCCCGCCGACGCGTGCACTTCCAGCGCCGAGCCCGCAGCGCCGCGCACGACGAGCGTGAGCGCCACGCGGCCTTGCGGCTCGTCCGCCTCGAGCGTGCGCTCGACCTCGCGCGTGATGCGCGGATCGGAACTCACCCACACGCGCTGTCCCGGAGCGACGCGCGAGAGATCGGGCCCGGGCCGGCCGAAACGCAGCCGCCAGCCGCGCGCATCGCGCTCGACTTCGAAGATCGGCCCGCCGGGCTCGTCCTTGTCCTCGGGCCGTCCCGCGTCGAACACCACGCCCATTCCGGCGCGCGGCTCGAGTTCCGCGGCCGCGGGCCCGCTGCTCGCGTCGTCTGCGCCGCCCAGCCCGTGCAGAGCACTCGACGGAACCCCGCTCGGCGCGTTCGCACGTTCGTCCGCCGCGCGCGCGCCGGTCCAAGGCCGTCCGTCGTCCGCGCGCTCGACCCAAACCTCGTCGCGCGCGACGCGCGCCACGCGGCCGAGCAGCACCCCGCGGCTCTTGGGAAAGCGTCCTTCGACGAGCGTCTGATGATCGCTGCCGCCCAGGAAGCCGTCGCTGAAGCCGCGCGTGTAGGCGAGGCTCGCGCGCAACAGATCGCTGCGCGCCGCGAGCACATCGGCCTGCCGCACTCCGCGCTCGCTCGCCACCGCATCGACCCAGCGGCGGTACATCTCCGTCGCCGTCGCCACGTACACCGGCCCCTTCTGGCGGCCTTCGATCTTCAAGCCGTGCACGCCGATGTCGATCAGATCCTCGACGGCGCGCAGTCCGGCGAGGTCTTTCGGCGACAGCAGGTACTTCACGTCGCCCAGCTCGCGCACTTCGCCGTCGAGCACCAAGTCGTACGGCATGCGGCACGACTGCGCGCACTGCCCGCGGTTGGCCGAACGTCCGCCCCAGGCCTCCGACGTCAGGCATTGCCCCGACCACGCGACGCACAGCGCGCCGTGGATGAACACTTCGAGTTCGACATCGCTCTGCGCAGCGAACTGACGCAGCTCCGCGACGCTCAGCTCGCGCGGCGCGACGACGCGCGTGGCGCCGAGGCTCTGTGCGAAGCGCGCGCCCTCCGCGCTCGAGATCGTCATCTGCGTGCTGGCGTGCACCTCGAGCGCTGGACACAGCTCGCGGGCGAGCACTGCGACGGCCGGATCCTGCACGATCAGCGCATCGACACCGGCGAGCGCCGCGGCGCGCACCACGCGCTCGACGAACTCGAGCTCGGGCTCGAACACCAGCGTGTTCACCGCCAGGTACGCCCGCGCGCCGGCGCGGTGGATGCGCGCGACGGTGTCGGCGAGGTTCGCGAGCTCGAAATTCCCGGCCCGCGCGCGCGCGTTGAAGCCCTCGCTGAGCCCGAAGTAAACCGCGTCCGCGCCGCTGGCGAGCGCCGCCTTCAACGCCTCGAGATCACCCGCCGGAGCGAGCACTTCGGGCCGGGTGCGGCGGCGTGAAGAGGCGGACATCAGGCGCGAAGTTAGCATTCGCCGCGCATGGCCCCGAAGTCGACCTCCCGCGCGAGTGCGGCGCGCGTGCGCGAGCTGCGCCGACGCATGGATCGGCTCAATCTGCGGCTCCTGGCGCTGATCGAGCAGCGCGTGCGGCTCGCCGTGCGCATCGGACGGGCCAAACACTCGCTCGGCCTGCCCGCGGCCGATCCCCAGCGCGAGCGGGCCATGCTCGAACAACTGCTCGGGTCGGCGGGCGACTGCGCCTCCCCCGCCGACCTCGAGCGCGTGTTCCGCGCGATCTTCAGCGCCTCGCGCAAGGCGGTCGTGCGTGAGCGACGGCGCACGCCGCGCGGGCGTGCGCCGTGACTTTCAGCGCGTCGAACTCGCGAGCAGACGTTACGGCAACACCGTCAGCTCGACGCCGTTGCTGAGCGCGCGGCCGAGCGGCGCCGCGGCGGAGTCGATCACCGCTTGGAACGAGAGGGTGTGACCGACGAGCAGCGGCTGATTGGGAATCACGCGCGAAACCTGTCCGGGCGCCGACAGCGTCGTGAAGAGCCGCGCGCTGAGCGGATCGAGTTCGAACTCGCCGAACAGCGTCGGCTGCCCCGCGACCAGCCCGGTACGGGCCCAGTGCACATCGACGATCGCCCCGGCCGCGCCCGCGACATCGAGGCGGAGCACGTCGCCCAGCCCGCCGCTCGAGCTCAGCTCCAGCGTCTCGTACTCATAGGCGCCCAAGTCGCCGCCGACCACCGTGTCGAGGTCGCCGTCGATCGCGCGCATGCGGCCGCGCAGGTCGAGCTTCTCACTCGCTGCGACCCGATCGATGCACGGACTGCCCAGGCGCAGTCGATAGTCGCCCAGGTCCGGCGCGCGGAACTGCGGATCGAGCGAGAGATTGCCGTTGCTGCCGTCGAACTGCCCATCGCGCACGAGCGAATCGCTCACCACGACGAGCGCGGCCGGGTCCTGCATGCGCACGTCGCCAGCGCTGTTCGCGAGAACGCAACCTGCGATCGAGAGCCGCGTGTGCGGCGTTCCGGGCGCGCCGAAGAGCTGCTCAGCGATTCCGAACGCGCCGTTGCCCGCCAGCGTGGAGCGCTTGAGCTCGACCGACACGCGCGGCGACACGCTGACCTGCTCGAGCTTGAGCCCTTCGCCGACGTTGTCCGCGACGAGCGAGTCGACGATCTCGAGTTCGCTGTACGCCGACGAGCCGCGCAGCCACAGGCCGCGAAGCTCGTTGCGTTCGACGCGACAGCGCTCCAGGCGCAGGCGGGCGCGCCCCTGCAGGAGCACGCCGGCCCCGCGACTGTCCGAGAGTTCGCAGTCGCGCAAGACGATGTCGGGCCTGGGAGGCATCGGCGCGAGGGCGATGCTCTCCACCTCCAGGCACGCGGACAGTGCGGCGCCGCGCGAGACACGGAGACGACTGAAGCGCGGCGCACAGACCCCCGGAATGGACCCGGCGAGCAAGTACACCCCTTGATGCGAGAAGCGCTCGATCGAGACGTCGTGCAGCCGCGGCGAGAGCTCGCCGCCGAACGTGAACATGCGGACGCCAGCGATGCCGCCGCGCACGTCGAGGTGCTCGAGGCCGCTGTCGGCTTCGAAGTCCCACGCGGCGGCGTAGAAGTTCACGACGGCCGCGGCGTTGACGCCCAGGGCGCTCAGCACGGGGCGAGAACTCGCCTGCGCGCCGCTCAGCACGATTCGAGGCCGCATCTGAAGCGGGAAGACTTCTCCGCTCTGCATGTCGTAGACGCCGGACGCCATGTGCAGAACGTGCGCCTCGCCCACGGGCAACTGCGTCAGCGAGTGAGTGACCGTCCGCCAGGCCTGCGCGGGGGACGTCCCCGAGTTGGCGTTGCTTCCGTTCACGGCATCCACGTAGTAGTCGCCGGCGAACGCGGCCGAAGCGAGCGATGCACCAGCGAGCAGTCGAACGATCCAAGGACAAACGTTGCTCATCAGTTCCAACCTCCAGTGAGTTCAGTGGGACGCGTTCGAGCGGTCTGCTCGAGCGCCACGCAACGCCAGCGCGAAGGCAAACGACGCGCCACGCGCGGATCCTCGCTGCGCATGCGAGCGGACCGCTGATCCAAGGCCCGCCCCGAGTTGCACGCCGGAGCGAACGCTGGAAATCGCGGAAGCTGCACGCGCATCGGCGCGCGGATGCGCTCGCGTCTGCGAGCACAGGCGCTCAACGCGGGTCGACGCTGCGCTGCGGTTCCGTCCGCTCGAAGTTCGAAGCGTCGGCTTCAGGCCAACTCGCGCGATCGGCGCGGCCGCTCCACCCGTCGGCCGTGCGAGATCGACTGAAATGCGGCCGGCCGGCTCCCGATCGTTCCGAGCGCTCCCGCGACTCGGCGCACGTTCATCGATGCCCTAGACTCCATCAGCGAACACGGACAGCAACAGTGAACCGACCCGCTGCGTTGATCGGCCTCGTGCTCGCGATTCTCGCGGTCGTCGCCGCTTGGCTCGCGCTCGGAGGCGAGGACCCGCGCGAGGCCGCGGCGAAGCGCGCGGCGCTGGCCGAAGTCGAGCGTGCGAGCGCGCCGGTCGCGGTCGCGGAGCCCGGCGCGAGCGAGCGCAACGAGGCTGTCGCGCAGCCGCCGCGCTCGACGGAGCAGGTGGGTGCGCCAGCGCCACAGGAGCTCGAGTGGCGGCTCGTGGTGCTCGACGAGCGCGGCGCGGGCCTGCCCAGGGCCAGCGCGTTCGTGCTGGAGTCCAACGCGGCGACGTGGGAATCGATCAGCGACGCAGCTGGCGTGGTCCGCGCCGCGCCGGCGGACGGCGAAGCGCAAGTGTTCGTGGCGGCGCGCGGTCGACCGCTGGAGCACTTCCGCGTGCCGCGCGACTCCGGCGAGCACTCCGTGGCGCTTTCCCTCGCGTTCACCTCGCTCGCTGGCGTCGCCACTGTTAACGGCGCTGCGCCGGGCGCTCCGCTCGCGTTGGCGTTCAGGCCGAGCCCCGCGCCGTTCGCGGAGCTCGAGTTGCCGGCAGAGCTGCGCCGCAAGCTCGACGCCGCAGCCCGACTCAACGTCAGCACGGACGCGAGCGGCCATTTCTCAGTGGACGGCGCCCGCCTCGACTGGAGCGGCGAAGCGCTCGCCCCACGTGGACACATCGTGCGCCGCCGCGCTCCCACCGATCCCGTGCTGCGGCAGATCCCCCTCGAGCGTCCGTCGACGGCGCTGGTGCTCGAATTCGAGCGCTTGCAGCACCTGGTCGGCCGCGTGCTCGACCCCGCGGGTGCGCCGGCCCCGCAGGGCGCGACCCTGCGCGCAGCCGTCCACTGGGAGGGCGGCCGCTCGATCGCGAGTTCGACGGCCCCGCTCGACGCCGACGGGCGTTTCGAAGTCGCGCTGCGCGACGCGCGCATCGACAAGGTCGAGCTCGCGCTCGAGTGCGACAGCGGGCAGTTCGCACAGGAACTCGCCGGCGCGGACTTGCGGCTCGACGCGCGCGGCGACCTCGACGCGGGAACGCTCGTGCTGCGGCCGCGTGCGGCGCTGCGCGTGCGCGTGCTCGACGCGGCGGGGCTGGCGTTGGCCAAGGCGAAGGCGCGCATTGTCGGAGACAGCACCTGGAGCGAGACGGACGCGAACGGCGAGTGCCTGGTGAAGAGCGCGACGATCGGCGCAGCGGAACTCAGGGTCGTGGCGCTCGGGCACTGGGCGGAGAAGCGCCCCGTGCTGCTGCCGACGGACGAGCTCGTCGAGGTGGAGCTGCGCCGCTCGAATCGACTCGAACTCGAACTCGTCGACGCCGCGGGCGCGCCGCTTTCGCACGTCCTCGTGCGCATCGAGAGCGCGGGCGAGCCGCTGTTTCGCGCGTCGGGCTCGTGGCTGCCCGACGGCGAGTCGTTCGAGCTGATGCGGGGCCAGTTCGCCGGCGGAGGACAGGAAGTCGGCGCCGTCCCGCGCGGCTGGTTCGACGTCGAGCCGGGCCGCGACGGCGCCATCGCGCTCGAGGGCCTCGCACCGCGCATCGCACTGAAGCTCTCGGTGCTCGATCAGCTCGGTCAGGCGCTGCTCGAGCGCGAGTTCGCCCAACTGGGCGAGGAGGAACAGCGCGTCGAACGCGTTCGAGTCGACACGCCGCTGACGGAGCTCACCGGCCGCGTGAGCGACGCTTCCGGCCAACCGATCGGCGGGGCGCAACTTCGACTGGCGCACTCCGACCCGTACGGCGACCCGCTCGCGACGCGCAGCGACCCCAGCGGTCGCTACGTTTTCCGCGGGCTGAGCGGCGCGCGCGTGAGCCTCGAAGTCTCAGCGGCGGGCTTCGCGACCAAAGCCGCGCTCGAAGTAGGACTGCAGCCGCCCGCGAGCCAATTCGACGTCGTGCTCGAACGGCGCTGAGAGCGCGCGTCAGCCAGATCGTCTGCCGCGTACTGGAGTCTGCGGCAGCGAAAGCGCGAGAATCGCGCGTGTAACGAGCGCTGCGGCGCTCCCCATCAACGCTCGAGCTCGCCTCGTGCTCGCCCTCACTCGAGATCGGGAACTCCCAACATGATCCTGCCCTTCACCGTCGAACAACAAACCGCCGCCGTCATCACTCGCTTCGGCAAGTTCGCGCGCATCGCCGGCCCCGGCCTCAACTTCAGGCTGTGGATCGAAGGCGTGGCCGGCCGCGTGAACCTGCGCGTGCAGCAACTCGACGTGAAGGTCGAGACCAAGACCGAGGACAACGTCTTCGTGCATGTGACCGTCGCGGTGCAGTTCCACGTGCTCTCCGAACGCATCTACGAGGCCTTCTACAAGCTCGACAATCCCGAGCGGCAGATCACCTCGTTCGTGTTCGACGTGGTGCGGGCGCGCGTGCCGCGCATCAAGCTCGACGACGTGTTCGAGAAGAAGGACGAGATCGCCGACGCGGTCAAGGCCGAGCTGGCCGAGGTGATGAACGGCTTCGGCTACGGGATCCTCAAGGCGCTGGTGACCGACATCGAGCCCGATGCGAAGGTCAAGACGGCGATGAACGAGATCAACGCGGCGCAGCGCCTGCGCGTCGCGGCCTCCGAGAAGGGCGAGGCCGAGCGCATCCTCAAGGTCAAGGCGGCGACGGCCGAGGCCGAGAGCAAGGCGCTCGAGGGCCGCGGCATCGCTGACCAGCGCCGCGCCATCGTCGACGGCCTGCGCGAGTCGGTCGAGGAGTTCCAGCACTCGCTGCCGGGCGCCACGCCGCAGGACGTGATGAACATCGTGCTGCTCACGCAGTACTTCGACATGCTCAAAGAGGTCGGTGCGAGTTCGGAAGCGTCGACCATCTTCCTGCCGCACTCGCCCGGCCACGTGACCGAGCTGTCGGAGCAGATCCGCAACGCGATGCTCGCCGCCAACGCCGGCGCTCCGCGAGCGCACAAGCCGACGGCGACGCCCGCCGCTCCGGCGCAGCCGCCCGCGCCGGGACAGGCGAGCTGAGCGCAGCGCGCTACTTCGCGGCGGCGCGCGGCTCGAGGCGGAAGGCGTCGATGCGGCGGCGATCGCCGGTCACGATCGTGCGAGCGAACTCGACGCGCACGGGCGTGCCGCTCTCCAGATCGATGTACAAGAGCGCGTCGTCGCGCACGTCCATGGTGACGAGCTCGTCCTGCGCCGGCTCGCGTTCGCCCGCGGCTCGCGCCTGCGCTTTCGCGCGCTCGAAAAGCTCTGTGGCCAGCGCCTGAGCATCGATGCGCTGCTTCCACGTGAAGAGCGCCTCAGCCCCGTCGCGGCGCAGCTCGACCAGCTCGACCGTGCGGCGCGCCGGCAGCACGGCCGAGCTGATCGGGCTGGCGAGCTGCGTCTCGAATTCCTGGGCTACGCCCAACTCGAAGTCGCCCGCGCCGAGCACGTAGAAGAACTGCGGCTCGCGCAAGCTCGACGTGAGCAGGGCCGGACCTCGCAGGAGCGGCCTGAGCTGCTCGATGACCGCCTCCGCGCGCGCACGCTCGGCGGGTGCAGCTCCAGCCTTCTCGAGCAGGAGCGCGCCAAGGGACTCGAAGCGCCGGTCGAGCTGCTCCACGGTCTGCGCCTCGTCCACAACGCCCGCGAAGGACCCGTTCGAGTCCAGTTTCAGATCGAGTTGCAGCCCCTCCACGAGGCCCGCGATGCGGCGCGTGATCTCGTCGGGCTGGGCGCCGTCGACCTTCGACAGATCGACGGCGCCGTAGGTCCAGCGGCAGCGCCAACCGTCCTCGAGCTGTTCGACGCACTCGATGTCGATCGGCGTCGTCGACTCGTTCGCCTTCAGGCGCGCCGCGCCCTGCCAGTCCTCACGCGACTTCACGAGGTTGAGCTGCAGACGACTCCCGACGCGCAGGCGCGGTCGGATCGCGATCCTCCGAGCTTGCGCCGCGGCAGGCGGCGACTCCTGTGAAAGCGTCGCCGCCGCGGCGGGCTGGACTGCGAAGACGAGGAGGGCGAGTGCGGAAGCGAAAGCGCGCATCGCCCCAAGGTACTTCGCCGCGCTCGCTCAGGAGAACCACTCGCCGACGGTCGAAGCCAGCGAAGCGCCCCAATCGCTGACGCGCTCGAAGGCGCCGCCGATGAAGGAGCTGGCCGCGTCGACGCCATCCAGCACGCGATTGGCCGCCCACTGCGCCACGCCGACCACGCCGACGGCCGCGGTGTACGGCGTCGCAACCAAGCCGGCGCCGAGGCGTCCGAGCAGCGAGTCGCCGCCGGCCTCGACGATGTCGCGGAAGAAGCGCGCCTGCGTGGCGAGCACCTCGCCGAGCGGCTTGGCGTTGCGTTCGAACAGCGGCGGCGAAGTGCGGTCGTGCTCGACGCAGGCCGCGGTGAGGTCGAGGCCGAAGAGCTTGTCGGGAACGCCGGTCAGGCCAGCGCTTCCGCAGCCCAGCGCCTCGGTCGCCGGCCCCAGACAAATCACGCCGAAGGGATCGCAGCGCGGATCGACGCCCCAGTCGTCGATGCTGTCGGGCGAGAGCACGGCGAGCGCCGCGGCGGTGGGTTCGGGGAGCGAGCTGAGAGCCGAAAACGGGCTCGACACGCGCGCGAAGCCGGCCCCGGAGAGTTTCGAGAGGTCCATGGGTCACTTGGTTGCGATGCGCGGGTGCGTGGGAACGCCGGGCGCACCGAACCAGCGTTCGGCCGATGATCGGCGCACGCGCCAACGCGTTGCGCGCCTCTCTGCAAGACTCCCGATTCGCTGCGCGAGCGCGCTACGACTCGAGCCCTTGCTCGCGACACGCCTCGCGCGTCAGCCGCGCGAGTTCGCGATAGCGCGGCGGCGTGCGGCGCAGGATCGCGAGTTCGCGTTCGTTCAGCTCGCGCTTGACGACGCCGGGCACGCCGACGACCAGCGAACGCGGCGCGATGACTTGCCCCTCGCGCACGAGCGCGCCCGCGGCCACGAGCGAGAAAGCGCCGACGCGCGCGCCGTCGAGGACGCGGGCGCCGATGCCGATCAGCACGTCGTCCTCGATCACGCAGCCGTGCACCGTGGCGTGGTGACCGATCGAAACCCGCGCGCCGATCACCACCGGCCACTCTCCGAGCGTGCCGTGCAGCACGGCCCCGTCCTGCACGTTGGAGTCCTCGCCGATGGTGATGCGGTTGACGTCGCCGCGCACCACGGCCGTGTACCAGACCGAGACGCCGCGCGCGAGGTGAACGTCCCCCACGACCGCGGCCCCGGGGGCGATGAAGACGTCTTGACCCAGTTCGGGCCGCTTGCCGTCGAAAGGCAGGATCAAGGGCTTCAACGCGCAGCCACCTTTCGCGCGCCGGCGCGCTGCTCGCGCTTGCGCAGTCGCTTGCCCACGGCCGCGATCGCCTCGAGCACCGGCAGCAGGTCGCGCCCCAGCGGGGTCAACTCGTACTCGACCGCGGGCGGAGAACTGGGAAGTACTCGGCGCGTCAGCACGCCGCGCAGCTCCAGATCGCGCAATCGGGTGGTGAGCACCTTGGCGGAGACCCCCGGGAGCGAGCGACGCAGATCGCCGAAGCGCAGCGCGCCGTCGCGCAGGTACCACAGCACCTTGTGCGTCCAGGCGCCGGCGAGAAGCTGCAGACATTGGTCGAGCGGACACTCGTCCGGACAAGCGCCAGCATCGGAGCGGACTTGCACGCGAAACTCCCTTGGTTACTTGAAGGTACCTGGTTGCCCGAGCGCGAGAGTTGAGCGAGATCCTGCGCCTGTCGCAACGCTCCTGCGCCGCAGTTCGCGCGAGTCCCTTTGCGGCGCCCCCTCCAGTTCCGACCGCCATGACCAAGATCGCCATCGTCTACCACTCCGGCTACGGCCACACCGAACGTCAAGCGCGCGCTGTCGAGGAAGGCGCGCGCTCCGTCGAGCAGTCCGTCGTGAGTCTGATCCCCGTCGCCCAGGCCGAGCATCGCCGCGCCGAGCTCGACGCCGCCGACGCCATCGTGTTCGGCTGCCCGACCTACGTGGGCAGCCTCTCGGCCGCCATGAAGTCCTTTATGGAGAGCACCTCGCGCACCTGGGCGGCGCAGGGCTGGAAGGACAAGCTCGCCGCCGGCTTCACCAACTCCGGCTCCCCCTCTGGGGACAAGTTCAACACGCTGGTCGACCTGGCCGCCTTCGCGGCGCAGCACGGAATGGTGTGGGTCGGCCTGGGGCTCCTGCCGCGCTACCGCGATGAACAGGGACGCGAGATCAACCGCTCGGGCTCGTTCCTCGGCGCCACCGCGCAGTCGCCCGGCGTCGACCACGCGAACGAACCGGGCGAGGACGATCTCCAGACCGCGCGCCTGCTCGGCCGGCGCGTCGCGCAGGCTGCTGCACGCTGGACGAAGTAGCCGCGGGGCACGGCCCGCGCGAGAAACCCCGCGCGCCGGACGGGGATCTGCGCACCGCGCGCGAGCCTCGCTCGGCGCGTTCGAACTGTTGCAATCGCTTTGCAACTGACCGATAACTGCGGCCCGTGGTTCGTTCCGCAGCTTCTCCGACCTCCACCGCCCTCGAGCGCGCCTGCACCGCGCTTCGCGGCCGTGGTCTGCCCGTGACGGTCCAGCGTCGCGCGCTGCTGGCGGAGTTCGTGGGGCGCACCGACCACCCCACCGTCGACGCGCTCCACGCCGACATCGGGCGCGCGCAGGCCGGTCTCAACCGCGCGACGGTCTACCGCACGCTCGAGACCCTGGTCGAACTGGGACTGGCGCGCCGCGTCGCGGTGCACGGCGCTGCCTGCCGCTACGACCCGTGCGTCGAACGCCACCACCACCTCCTGTGCGAGCGTTGCGGCGCGGTCGAAGACGTGTTCGACGCCGCGCTGGACGCGCTGCGCCTCCCACGCCCCGCGAGCGGCTTCGTCGCGCGCGACTTCAGCGTGCTTTTCACCGGTCTTTGCGCCGGCTGCGCACCCCGGCGAACAAAGGCACACTAGAACGCTTCACGAGCAAGCCCGGGACCGCGCGTTGCGCGCCCGGGCTTCACCATCAATCCCTGTCCGACTGACTTTGATCCCCAAGCGAGGAGGTGATTCACGATGACGCAACTCAAGGGCTCCAAGACGCACCAGAATCTCAAGGCCGCGTTCGCTGGCGAGAGCCAGGCCAACCGCCGTTATCTCTACTTCGCCAAGGTGGCCGACGTCGAAGGCTACCCCGAAGTCGCGGGCAACTTCCGCGACACCGCTGAAGGCGAGACCGGCCACGCGCACGGCCATCTGGACTTCCTCAAGAAGGCCGGAGACCCGGCGACCGACCTGCCGATCGGCGACACCACGCTCAACCTCAAGGCCGCGATCGCGGGCGAGACGCACGAGTACACCGACATGTACCCGGGCATGGCCAAGACCGCTCGCGCCGAGGGCTTTGGCGAGATCGCCGACTGGTTCGAGACGCTGGCCAAGGCCGAGAAGGCTCACGCCGGCAAGTTCACCAACATGTTGAACTCGATCAGCTAGTTCTGCTGCGTCAGGCAGTTCCCGGCGACGCCGGCGGGCCCAACCTCGGACGGGCCCCGCCGGCGTTGCTCTTTATTCTCGTCGCATAGTTCCCCGGCGCCCCGGGCGCATGGGACAGATAGGTATCGTGCGCGACATGACGAGTTCGAGCTTGCCCTCGCCCTCCTCGTTCGACCCGGCGGCCGAGGAACTGTTCTTCACCTGGCAGCGAGACACTCAGTCCGGCGCGCGGCCGGACTTCGAGGCGCTGTGTCGCGCGCATCCGCAGCACGAGCGAGCGCTCCGAGAGCTCAGATCGATGCTCGAACTTGCGGAGCACCTGAAGCCGCCGCGACCGAGCGCCGAGGTGCGCCGCGATGCGTTCCATGCCGAATCTGCGCATGCAGCAGAGCTGCTCGAGCGGCTGCGCTCGGGCGACGCACGCGGCAGCCGCTATCGCATGCTCGGCGAAGTCGCGCGCGGCGGCATGGGCGCGGTCCTGCGCGTGTGGGACGAGCAACTGCGCCGAACGCTGGCGATGAAGGTCGTGCTCGGCAAGGAGCAGGCGCCGAGCGGAGACACCCCGAACGTCGATCCGCGCACGCTCGGGCGCTTCCTGGAAGAGGCGCAGATCACGGGCCAACTCGATCACCCTGGGATCGTGCCCGTTCACGAACTGGGCCTCGATGGTGCGGGCCGCGTGTACTTCACGATGAAGCTCGTGCAGGGCGAGGACCTCGAGGCGGTCTTCAAGCACGTTCGCGCGGGAAGCGGGGACTGGAACCAAGTTCGCGCTTTGGGCGTGCTTCTGCGCGTATGCGAAGCCGTGGCGTACGCGCACGCCAAGCGCGTCATCCACCGCGACCTCAAGCCGGCCAACGTGATGGTCGGCAAGTTCGGCGAGGTGTATGTGATGGACTGGGGCATGGCGCGCGTGCTCGGCGCCGGCGAAGCGCGCGACCGCGGTTCGTTGCAGCCCAACGACGCCTCGCATCCGCCGGACTACGCCGAGCCGTCCGACGCGCGCGCGGCGCGGCCGTCCGGTGGACCGCGCACGCGCGAGGGCGATGTGCTGGGCACGCCGAACTACATGCCGCCCGAGCAGGCCGAGGGACGGCTCGAACACATCGGGCCGCACTCCGACGTGTACGCCATCGGGGCGATGCTGTACCAACTCGTCACCGCGCGCACGCCGTACGCGTCAGCACCGTCGTCGCGCGCAGTGCTCGAGCTGGTGCGCGCGGGTCCGCCGACGCCTGTCCACGAGTTGGCGCCGCGAACGCCGGCTGAGTTGATTGCGATCGTCGAGAAGGCCATGTCGCGCGCGATCGATCAACGCTACCGCGACACGCTCGCACTCGCCGAAGACCTGCGCGCGTACCTGGAGGGCCGCGTCGTGCTCGCGTACGAGACTGGCGCTTGGGCGCAGGCGCGAAAGTGGGTCCAGCGCAACAAGCCACTCGCACTCTCGCTCGCAACGGCGCTGCTCGCCGTCGTAAGCGGCGCGGCGTCCTTCGCGTGGAAGGCGAAGGAGGCCGAGGCGGCGCGCAAGGATGCCGTGCTGAACTCCGAGCGAGCCGAGCGCGGGGAGTCGGAGGCGCGCGAGCAGACCAAGCGCGCCGAGGCGGGAGAGCGGCTCGCGCGGGAGAATGCCGAGGAAGCCGAGCGCAACGCGCTGGCCGCCCAGCTTGCGAGCGAGGAGGCCACCCGCCGGGCGAACGATGTGCTGTCGCTCTCTGCACAGAAGGACCTCGACGATCTGATCGCCGAGGCCGACGAGTTGTGGCCGGCGCATCCGGAGATGATCCCTGCCTACGAAGACTGGCTGCGGCGCGCGCGCGAGCTGATCGACGGTCGGCCGGCGGATGACCCCAATGGCATCAAGAAGCGCCCGGGATTGGCGGAGCACAAGGCCAAGCTCGCAGAGCTCCGGCGCGAGGCACGGCCGCTGACTGAGGAGGAGCTCCGCGCCGAGCGGGAGTCACATCCGCGGTTCGCGGAGCTGGAGGCAAAGCGGGCTGATGCGGCTGGGCCATCCCAAGAAGTCGACGCACTCAGTGAGAGTGTGAGCGAGCGCAGGACGTTTGAGTTCGACGACTCTGAACGGGCGTGGTGGAGCCGACAACTTGCCAGACTGGTTTCGGGCCTCGAGGGCCTGCAGGACCCTGAAACGGGCTTAGTAAACGATGTGCTGGCCGAGCCCTTCGGCTGGGGTGTGGCGAAGCGCTACTCGTTCGCGAAGACGATTGGCGAGCGCAGCGTCGACGGTCCCGACGCGCGTCGGCTGTGGTCCGAGGCAATCGCCGCGATCAGGGCTTCACCGAAGTACGGCGGACTCGAGATCGTGCCTCAGATAGGCCTCCTGCCGATCGGCATGGACACGCAGTCAATGCTCTGGGAGTTCGCTCACTTGCAGACTGGCGAACCGGCAGTGCGCGACTCCGACGGCGTGCTCTTGTTGACCGAAGAAACAGGGCTGGTGTTCGTGCTGCTCCCCGGCGGACGGTTTTGGATGGGCGCACAGCCAGATGACCGCAACGGCCGCAACTACGACGCGCGGGCCGAGGTAGACGAGCGCCCGCCGCATGAGGTGCTCTTGAGCCCCTTCTTTCTCTCGAAATACGAAATGACGCAGGGCCAGTGGGAGCGGGCCTTCGGGACCAGACCGAGTTACTACCAGCCGCCGCTCAGTCTCGCCCCGTCTCTCCTTCACCCGGTCGAGCAGGTGAGCTGGGCCATGTGTTTCCAGCGGCTGCCGCACTTGGGCCTCACCTTGCCCAGCGAAGCCCAGTGGGAGTTCGCTGCGCGGGGCGGAACGAGCACCGTGTGGTGGACGGGCAATGAGCTCGAGAGCCTGCGCGGCAAGGTGAATATCGCGGACAAGTCGTACGTGAAGGCCAGAGGAAGGCCCGAGAACGCGGCGGAGATGCCGGACCTCGACGACGGAAGCGTCGCTCACGCCGCCGTCGGCGACGCCAGGTACGCCGTGAACGCGTTCGGACTGCACGCGGTCGCCGGGAACCTATGGGAGTGGTGCTTGGATGGGTATGACGCCGTCTTCTACAAGAACGCGTCGAGCCTCGATCCGGTATCGCCGTGGTCCGGCGCGGCCCCCCGCGTCGGTCGCGGAGGGAGTTTCAATGACTCCGCCTCGGACGCTCGGTCGGCGAACCGCCTTCACTCCGCGCCGGAACTGCGCGTCAACTTGGTCGGGGTTCGACCCGCTCGTGCGCTGAGCACCACGCCGCCACGACTTCACCTACCCAAGTAGCTCAGCGGTCGACGCACGAGCGCAGCGGCCAGCGACTCGTCGCCGACGTTGCCAGAGTGCACGAGCGCACGCGAAGTCGGCAGCGCTCATGGTGTGGCACGCGGCGGGCGGACTTCCACCGCCCCGCTCATCCGTCGTGCAGCTCCGCTCGGA
Source organism: Planctomycetaceae bacterium (assembly GCA_011525785.1). GTDB lineage: Bacteria > Planctomycetota > UBA1135 > UBA1135 > WYBT01. The sequence goes on along the minus strand of WYBT01000026.1, from coordinate 210,019 downwards.
GCCCTTGGCTGCGCACGTGTCGCTCGCCGCATCCGTCCGGCGACGCGAAGCCGCCGCCCGCACTATCACCCCTTGAACCGCGCGCAGCGAAGCGTTCGGCTGGAGTCATGAGCGCGACGCCGATCTCCTACACGCCGACCGATGGCCTCACGTACGACCCCAGCGAGCCCAAGTACTGGGACGCGGGCCTGCTGCGCAAGGAGATCGAGCGCGCCTTCGATCTGTGCCACGGCTGCCGCATGTGCTTCAAGTACTGCGACAGCTTCCCGGTGATGTTCGACATCATCGACAGCGCGCACGGCGGCGACGTGCGCAAGCTGACCGAGGCGGAAGTCAACCGCGTCGCGGACGCCTGCTTCCAGTGCAAGTTGTGCGACGTGCAGTGCCCCTACACGCCGCGCGACAAGCACGAGTTCCAGCTCGACTTCCCCAAGCTGATCCACCGCCACCAGGCGGTGCGCGCGAAGAAGGACGGCGTCAAGCTGCGCGATCGCCTGCTCGGAGATCCCGACGCCGCGGGAGCGATGGCGCGCATGAGTTTCGGACTGGTCAACGGCCTCAACAAGAACGCGCTGCACCGCTGGTTCATGGAGAAGCTCCTGGGCGTGCACCGCGAGAAGCTCCTGCCGGAGTTCGCGAGCACGACCTTCGAGAAGTGGGCCGACGAGACCGGGCGCACCAAGAACGCGCCGGGCGCCGAGACGGTGCTCTTCCCGACCTGCTACGTGCAGAACAACGAGCCGCAGATCGGGCGCGACACGCTCGAGGTGCTCGACAAGAACAAGGTCTCGTGCGCGTGTGTGAAGGGCCTTGCGTGCTGCGGCATGCCCGCGTGGGAGCACGGCGACCTCGACACGCTGCGCAAGAACGCCAAGCACAACCTCGACCTGTTGATCCCGCACGTCGACAAGGGCGCCAAGGTGCTCGCGCTCAATCCGACCTGCTCGATGATGATGCGGCGCGAGTACCCCGAACTGCTCGAGGGCGCCGACCGCGAGCGCGCCAAGAAGCTCGCTGAAGCCGTGCGCGACCCCAGCGAGCACCTGTGGTCGATCCGCAGCGAGGAGCGCTTCAACACCGACTTCAAGTCGACGCCCGGCGCGAGCGTCGCCTACCACGCGCCCTGCCACCTGCGCGCGCAGGCGATCGGCTTCCGCGGGCGCGACCTGTTGCGCAAAATCCCCGGCGTGACGCCCAAGCTCACGACCGAGTGCTGCGGCCACGACGGAACGTACGCGATGAAGCTCGAGGGCTTCGAGACCTCCAAGCGCGTCGGCAAGAACGCCTTCGACGGCATGCAATCGGCCGAGGCCGAAGTCTGGGCCACCGACTGCCCGCTGGCGGCGATCCAGTTCGCGCAGCACGCCGGCCGCAAGCCGCTGCACCCGATGACGATCCTCGCGCGCGCATATCGCGAGGACGGTTTCCCGCAGCGCGTCGAACGCACGCCGCCGGCGTGACAGCGCCGCGGCGCGCGGCTCAGGTCGCGACGCGGCGCAAGAGCGAGAGCGAAGTGGTGAAAAAGCGCTCGCGCAAGTCCATGATCGGCAGATCCTCGAGCTCGAAGTCGACCGACAGGGTGTGCATGCCGCGCGCGTAGTGCACGCCGTAGCTCTGGCCGATGATCACCGAGGGCACTGAGATGTTCTCCATCTCGTACTCCGAGCCGACCAGCAGCTCCTTCACTCGACCGGCGATCATGTTCCCGATCTCGCCGATCGCGTCGACTGCCATGGCGTCGACCTGCGGCGGCTGCTCGCCCAGCAGCCTGCCGGCCAGATAGAGCATGCCCTTCTCGGTCAACGACACCGCGCAGGTGCCGTTGGTCCGGCCCACCAGCCCCACCATCACCGAGATCGGTCGCGAGGTCGAGAAGAAGCGCGACGCGCCGACCGGCGGCGGATTCACGCCCGTCATCTCGAGGCCTTGCTTGGTTCCCGTGATGACCGCTTCGAGCAGGACGGGGTCGATCTCGAGCGTGGCGTGCTTCTCGGTCTGGAGTTCGCTCATGGGGCGGGCGGCGCGTGGGGTGAGGGGCCAGCGCGGACCTGCCCGCGCCTGCGATGCCAGAGCTTTTCGCGCCCCGACGCAGCGTGCCTTGAGCGGACCGCTCAGCTATCGGTCTCTCGCAGCGTGCTCGCTCGCGCAGCACGGCGGAACAATGTTCCCAGCGTCGCCCGGTAGAGGCAGCCCGCCCCGCCAGGCAGTCCAGGCCCCGAACAGCACCATGCCAACCGCGGCCACCCGCGCGAGTCGCGCGCGCCAACGCTCGGGCGCGAGTGCGCCGCCGCTCGCAACCGCGATCAGCGCCGGGGCCGTGGCGAGCCCGAAGGCCAGCGGACCAACGACGAGTAACGCGCCGCCCAGCGAGGCGGAGAGCAGCACCGCCGACCACGACAGCCCACAGGGCAGGCACCCGTTGATCAGTCCCAGCGCAAGCGCGCTCGCCAGCGGCGGCAGTGCGCGGGCAGCCCGCCACGCAGCGGCGAACGGCGCGTGCGCCAGGCGCGCAAGTCCGCCCCCCACACGCGGCGCCAGACCGAGCGTGTTGAGTCCCACGAGCACCATGACCGCGCCCGCGACCCACGCCAACACGCGCCGCGCGAAGTGCAGCTCGTGTCCGCGCGTTGCAGCGCCCCCATCGGCGCTCACCTCCGTGCTCACCGCCGCAGCGCCGAGCGCGAACACCAACGCGAGCAGCACGTAGGCCGCGCACTTGCCGAGCACGTAGAGCGCCATGCGCGCAGCCGCCGGCGCGCGTCCCTCGCGTCGCCAGCCCAGCGCCAGCGCGAACGGACCGCACATGCCCGCGCAGTGCACGGCGCCGGCCAGCGCCAGCACGATCAGGCTGTAGACACCGGCGGCCACTGGGACTTCAACCCTTGCGAGCCGGCTCGCCACTGCCGGCCTCGACCCACTCGCTGCGCTCGCGGCCGAAGTCCTCCGGCGCAGGCTCGCTCTGCGGCGGCGGATTCGAGTTGCGAGCGCCCTGGGGCAACCAGCCCATGCGCAGGGAAACGGGACCGTCGCTCGCCACACTCGTGCCTTCGCACGCAGCGACGCAGTCGCCGCAGCGGATGCACAGCGAGAAGTTGGACTGCCCGTCGGGATAGAAGCCGTGCCCATCGAGGTGCGCGCCGCCGGACATCTGCCGCGGGAGGAGGTTCATCGGACAGACCTTCTCACAGGCCTTGCAGTCGGTGCAGCTCTCGGGGTGCGCGAATTCGACGCCGTTGAAGCTCTCGTGCCCCAGCAGCGCGAAGTACACGCCGGAGGGACACCAGTTGCGGCAGAACTCGAGCCCCAGGCGCGTGACCATCACGTAGAAGCTGACGATCAGCCCGGCCAGGAACAGGCCCGCGATCGCGATGGCGAGCGAGGAGCCCTCGGAGAAGACGCGCCAGTCGACCCAGAAGCTGAAGGAAACCACGCACATCGCGCCGCACACGGCGAGCAGTGCGCCGCGCGCGGCCCAGCGCTGCGCAGCGCTCTTCGAGCGAATTCGCAGCCAGTCCGCGAAGCGCGCGACCGCGCCGTACGGACAAACGAAGCCGCACAGGTACCGACCCAGGAAGCGGCTGGCGAGGATGATGGCGAGGTTGATCGCCAGGAACGGGAAGGCGAAGTGCTTGAGCGTCTCGACCAGCCCCAGCTCGCGGCCGAGGTAGTGGTGGTGGCCGCCCCACAGATCGATGCGCAACAAGTCGAAGGCGGGAAGCGCCGCAACCGCCAGAGTGAAGGCGATCGCGACGCCCCAGCGCCAGTGGCTGTAGCGATGGGCGCCGCCGCGCTTCTTCGCCAGGCCCGACAGGACTCGATCGCGTACGCGTTGGATCGGCATCGTCAGCGCTCCCCGGAGAACTCGGCGCCTCGCGGGAGCTGGACGCGCATCATCGTCCGCGCGGCGTCGCGAGCGCCGTAGCGCCCAGTTCGCACTCGCCTTCGGCCGGAGTGCGTAGCGGAAGCGGCGAGGGGCGACGCTCGGGCAGGATCAGCCGCCGCGAGTTGAGCGCGCTGAACAGGCTCGAGGCGACCATCGCCGAGGCCGCGAAGATCGGCGAGAGGCGACCGGTGGCGGCGAAGTACAGCCCCAGGCTGTTGTAGAAGAACGCCCACGCGAGGTTGAGCTTGGCCGCGAACACCGCGCGGCGCGCCAGCTCGATCACGTCGGGCAACTCCGACAGACCCGGGCGCAGCAGGTTGATCTGCGCCGCGGACAGGCTCGCTGCGACGCCGCCTTGGACCGAGATCCCCACGCGCGCCGCCGCCAGCGCTGCGGCGTCGTTCAGTCCATCGCCGACGAACGCGGCCTCGTCGCCCTGTGCGCGCACCCGAGCGACCTTGTCCGCCGGGGACAGGCCGCTGTCGACGGCGATGCCGAGTTCGCGGGCCAGGGCCTGCGCGGGGCCAGCGCTGTCGCCGGTGAGCACTCGCGGCGCGAGCCCCAACTGCTTCAGGCGCTCGACTACGCGCGCAGCGTCAGGGCGCAGCGAACTCGCCAGCGCAAGACGCGCGAGCACGGCCTCGCCGCGGCGCAGCTCGACCCAGGTGGCCTCGGGCCGGCGCGCGTTCTGCGCGCTGCGAGCTCGCGTCAGCTCGTACTCGACGCCGTCGATCGCGCCGCGCACGCCCACGCCCGGCAGGGCCGTGAAGCCCTCGACCGACGGCAGCGGCGCGAGGCCTTCGCGTGCGCCCCACGTGGCCCGCAAAGAGCGCGCGATCGGGTGCTCGCTGCCGACCTCCAGCGCGCTCGCGATCCGCAGCGCCTCGCGCTCGTCGAGCTCGAGGGCCTCGATCTCCACGAGTTCGAATTCACCGTTCGTCAGCGTGCCGGTCTTGTCGAGGAAGATGCGCCGCGCGCGCGCCAGCCGTTCGAGCGCTTCTCCGCCGCGCACCAGCACGCCGCGCTTGTAGGCCGCACCCATCGCCGTCCAGAACGCCAGTGGCGTCGCGATGCCGAGCGCGCAGGGGCAGGAGATCAGCACGACCGACAGCGCGTCGAGCCAGGCGGCCTCCCAGCCGGCCGACTCGTGGCGCAGCACGACCACCGCCGCGGCCAGCACCAACACGAGCGGCAGAAGGGCGCCCGCGAGGCGGTCCGCGGCGCGCACCCAGCGCGAGCGCTGCTCGAGCGCTTCGCGCAGGAGCCGCTCGACTTCGTCGCGCAGGCGCGCTCCGACGCCGGCGGTGGCGCGCACGAGCAACGTTCCGTCGACCAGCACCGAACCGGCGAGCAGCGCATCGCCTTCGCCGAGGCTGCGCGGCTGCGACTCGCCGCTGAGCGCCGAGGTGTCGACGAACGAGCGCCCCGCGACGATCTCGCCGTCGACCGGCGCAATCTCGCCCGGGCGAACCCGCACCACGTCGCCCACCGTCAACTGCGCCGCGGGCACGAGCTCTTCGCGCTCGCCGAGCACGCGCGCCACCGGGCCTTCGCGTTCGGGCGCGAGCGCGCGCAGTTCCTCGGTCGCCTTCTCTCGGGCGCGCACGTCGAGCCAACGCCCGAGGCTGTAGAGCACGACGACCATCGTGGCCGTATCGAAGTACACCTCGCCGCCGCCGCGGAAGGTGTTCCACACCGACACGCCCCAGGCCGACGCGGCGCCGGCCAGGATCAGCGCCTCGGCCGAGAGCCAGCGACGCAGCGCCACGACCGCGTCGAGCAGCGGCAGGCCGAGCAAGGCCAGCGCCGGAGTGGAGAACGCCAGCGCCCCGAGTCGGAACAGGCCGGTGAGCGCCTGCGCGGTTTCTCCGTCGCCGTCGTCGTGCAAGGCGCGCGAGTACAGCGCGAGCGAGAACACCATCACGCCCATCGCGAGGAAGCCCGAGAGCACCACTCGCGAGAGCAAGCGGTCGGTGCTGGCCTCCAGGCCGCGATGGCTCAGGCGGTGAGCCAGGAAGCAGCCGCTGCAGCAGTAGCGCTCTTCGTCTACCGACGGCGCCCCCGTCAGCGGCAAGCCGCAGTGCGCGCAGGCGCTGGCGCCAGTTGCAACTGCGGCCACGAAACTACTTGGTCGCCGCCGACTCGGCGGGCTTGACCGGTCCCTTTTCGAGGTAGTCGGGCAACTGGAATTCGAGCGAATACCAGGTGAAGAAGACCAAGAACGCCAGATAGCCCAACAGCAGGTACCAGGGCACGCCGCCGTGCCCGTAGCCGGGGTGGAACTTCTCGGCGTCGCGCGGCTCGACTTGCTCGCTCACAGCGTCTCCTCCGAAATGCTCAGGCCTTCGTCGCGCTCCTGTTGCAGCACGCGCTCGATCATTTCGTGTTTGGTCTTCTCGATGTCCTTGAACTGACCGGTCATGAAAGCCCACACGAGCAGGAAGAAGAAGCCCAACGCCACGAAACCGTAGGTCAGGATCGGGTCGAAGGCGAAGCCGGCGAGTTCATCCTTCTTGATGGTGCGGAGGAACTCGTGGAGCTTGAAGAAGAACATCCCGCCAGCGATCAGGCACACCGTCGTGAAGAAGATGTGCGTCGCGCGCCAACGGAAACGTTCGCCGCGGGCGGGGGTGTTGGTTGATTGTCCACTCATGGATGGATTGCGTTGGGGTTGAGAGCGGCGTCGCTCGTTCGCGGGCGCCTCAGGGGGTGATGCGCTCCGCCACGGGGATCCCGGCTTGAACGGTGCCCAGCCACTGCAGGTACGTGACCAGCGCGATGCCCTTCTTGTCGGGCACGCCCTTCTCGTCGAAGTAGAAGGGGTAGGCGGGCATGACCGAGTGCGGCACGACGCTCTTGGGGTTCATGAAGTGCGCGATGTGCCAGTCGTTCGACTTCTTGCCGCCTTCGCGCGCCAGGTCGGGGCCCACGCGCCGCGTGCCCCACAAGTGCGGCTGGTTGAGCGCATTTTGGTACTCCTGGGCCGACGAGGGCGGCCCCCAGCGCACGTGCTCATTGGAGACCACGCGCACGTATTGGCTGTGGCAGTGCCAGCAGGCTTGCCCGACGTACACGTCGCGCCCCAGTTGCAGCGCTTCGGCGTAGCTGGCGGGCGAGACCTCGCCGTAGTGCTGCTTGAAGCTCTCGGGGAACTTCTTCGAGAGCTCGACGAACTCGACACTGGGCTTCTCGGCCAGCTTGTCGATCGTCTGGAAGTCCATGCCGTGGTAGCTGTACAGGCTCATCCACGGGAAGATCATCGACAGCAGGAAGGCCACCGCGAAGCAGCCGATTCCCGCCACGAACACGAGGGTTGAGAAACGTTCCATGGTGTTGGGGTTCTTTCGGCGCTAGTCGGCCGTCACGGGAACGAGGTGCTTCTCTTCCTCGTAGGCCTCGCCGGCCTTGGCGGTCATGTACATGTTGTAGAGCACGCAGAACAGGCCGATCAGGATCATCGCGCCGCTGAACGTGCGCACCCACCAGAACGGCTCGGACATGCGCAGGATGTCGGACCAGTCGTTGAGGTCGCGCTGCATGAAGCCGTGGACCAGACCGGCGATCATCAGGTCGAAGAACATGATCAGCACGCCCACCGACCACATCCAGAAGTGCCACGCGCGCAGGGACTGCGAGTACCAGTTGCGGCGACACACGCGCGGCCACAGCCACTCGATCACGCCGAACAGCCAGAACGTGAAGACCCCGAACATGATCAAGTGCGCGTGACCCACGACCCAGTCGGTGAAGTGGATCACCTTCTGGAACATCCAGGTGACCTGGAAGGCGCACTGCAGACAGGTGATGAAGTAGAACACCGCGCCGACGTAGAACCAGCGGATCGCCATGCTCGAGCGCAGGGCGCTCCACTTGCCGCGCAGGGTCATGAAGAAGTTCACCACCACTGTCGTGACGACCACTTCGATGGCGATCGTGGTCGTGATGGCGCCGAACTCGACGTAGTCGGGGATCGGCGAGATCAGGAAGTGGTGCACTCCGCCCAGCGGATAGAAGAAGGCCAGCGCCCAGAAGCCGATCACCGAGAGTGAGTGGCTCCAGATCGGCTTGCGCAGGATCAGCGGGACGAAGAAGTACATCATCCCCCAGCCCATCGGGGTCACGTACAGACCGACGAGGTCGTGGATGAACAGGCCCGTGACGGCCGCGCCGGCGGCGCCGGGCAGCATCCACTCGGGCATGATGTTGCCCATCAAGTAGGTCAGCGCGAGCCAGACCAGACCAGCGGTCACGTACCACAGCGTGACGTAGAATCGCTGCTCACGCGCTTTGAACAGCGGGACCATGAACTGAACGATCACCAGCACCGCGCCGACCACCACGAGTGCGTCGACGGGCACATAGTTCATTTCGAACGTGCCGGGCCGGAATCCGGTGGGCGTCTCGCCCCACTCGATGGCCTGCGCCTTGTCGGTCATGTAGCCGCCGATCGCCAGCACCAGGATCAACTGCCAGGCCCAGAAGATCAGCGTTCCCAGCCCGTCGCTCAGCACCTTCTTTCCGGTCAGGCGCGGTACGACGTAGTACAGCATCGCGGTGAACCCATTCACCAGCCAGCCGTAGGCCGCCATGTTGGTGTGCAGCAGTCGGAAGTGCCCCGGCGAGTGGGTCCAACTGTCCTGCAGCGGGAAGAACCCGAGGAACTGCAGTGAGTACAGGTAGCCAGCGACCATGCTGACCACCAGGAACACGGCGCCCGCGAACAGGTGCGCCTTGATGAGCTTGTAGTTGACCAGGGATTCGCCGTGAACCCCCGAGATGGCAGCGGCAGCGTTCACAGCGATTTACCTCTTCTCCGAGAGCGATTGAATGAAGTGGACGAGGTCCCAGATCTCCTCGGGCGACAACGCGCCTTCGAACGACCCCATGGGCGTGCCTTTGATGCCCGCGGCGATGGTCCGGTAGAGATCGGCGCCCTCAGCGCCCGCGCGGAACGTGCCAGCGGTCAAGTCGCGGGGCCGAATCGGATAACCCCAGTCGTCCAGGTACTTGTCCGCGGTCGGCCCGTCGCCGCGGCCTTCCGGCCCGTGGCAGGTGGAGCACGTGCCCTTGTTCGAGTCGTTGAACAGCGCGCGGCCGCGATCGATCGAGGCCTGATCCTTGGGCGTCTCAGCGACACCGGGGTAGATCGTGCGCAGATTCGCCGGGTGCCAGCGCTTGATGATGATGTCGGCGATCTCCTTGGCGTCGGGGATCTCCTCGTTCTCGTAGGCGTCGTCGAGCATCAGCTGCTCGAATTCGCCCTTCATCGAGAGCCAGCGCACGTACTCGACCAGGTCCCAGCGCTTCTCGTCGTTGACCAGGCGGAACTCGGGCATGGACGAGCCCGCGAGTCCGCGCGTGATGGTCTGGAACAGGTCACGCCGCTGCGGGCGCGAGGACGCGTCCGTGCTGGTGAACTTGAACAGGCCCTTGCGGAAGTTGCGCGGCCGCGGATTGAGGTAGCGCGCGGCCGGCCCGCCTCCATCGCCCGTCTCCGCGTGGCAGCCGACGCAGTGGATCTGGTAGTTGAGCCGCCCGCTGGGGATGCGGAAGAAGTCCACCGCCCCCGTGTCGCGCAACCAGGGCGACTCGAGGCCGAAGTACTCCTCGCTGGAAGAGGCGATCGCCGCAGCCAGACCGGCGCCGAAGTCCTTCTCGTAGTTGGCGAGGTCCTCGGCGAAGGGCACGTCCTTCTCGGACGTTCGCGTGAAGTCGCCCGCGTAGCTGCCGATGTTGTCGCGCTCGCGCAGGAACGGCGCCGCGATCAGCGCGATGCCGAAAATCCACAGGAGACCGGAAAACGCGGCGCTGCCGCGACGTCTGCGCGTCACGGCGGCCCCGCCGAAGGGTCGTTTGGGTGCTTGCATCCTAGTTGGGGCGCGCGCGACGAGAGGTCGCGGCGAGGGGCGCCAAACTAGGAGTGCGGAGCAGCCGCCGCTGAAGGGCTCAGCTGCGTAAGGACGTGCGGCGGAGTGCGTATTCGCGAGAGTGAAACTCCGCGCGAGCCGACCGGCGCGTCAGAAGGTGTAGGTCAAGCCCGCGCGCAGCCCGAGGCCCGACGCATCGAGGTGGCCCTTGATGTCGCGGTGGACGCCGAGCGAGCTGGCGCGGTCGAACTCGGCCCAGCGGTAGTACGCCTCGCCGAACAGCGCGAGATGCGGCGTGAGGTACAGCGCAGCCCCGCCGCCCAGGTTCGCTCCCAGGCCCTGGATGGCGGCGTCGCCCGACGTGGCGCCGAGCGTCCCGCCGTTCTCGATGATCACGCGCGGCACGCTGATGCCGAGCAGCACGAAGGGCTGCAGCGAGCCGTCGACGTTCCAGTAGTGCTTGAAGTCCAGGCTGTAGTTCTTGAACTCGTCTTCGAAGGACGTGCCCTGGAAGTCGTCGTCGTGGTCCGACACCGCGTAGGTGAACTGCACCGAATTGCGCTTGCCGCGGTAGCCGATCGTCAGACCCCAGCCCACGCCCGGGTCGAGTTCGGGCAGCACGATCGTCAGACCGCTCACCGGGTCGATCAGGCCGGAATTCCCGTCGAAATCGCTATTGGAGAGCGTGGTGGCGACCCCCATCGCGCCGACGAAGAACCCGCGCTCGGCGTAGTACTTGGGCGCGGGCTCATCCCGCAGCGGCAGCGTGGCCTCGATCGGCCTGGAGTCGCCGAGCGGACTGAGCGCGGGGCGCGCGGCGTTCTGGGGCGCCACGCAGCTGGCGCCTGTCAGCACTGCGGCGGCGGCGAGCAGGGAAGCAGACAGGGAACGGGCGAACGACGCGCGATGACGCATGGAGGATCCTGTGGGACGGGTTGCGTCGGGGATCGGCCCGCCTGCGCGCGCGCTTGAGCCGGGACCTCGAGCCGCACCTCGAGCGGTCCCAGCCCTGGCTCGCCGGGGTCAGTGCGCGGGCGCGCTGCCGGCGAGTTCCGCCTCGAGCCGCTCGAGGAAGTAGCCCACGTCGGTCACCAGCCCCACGGCGTGCAGCGTGCCGCGGTTGGAGAGCTTGACCGGCAGCGCCTCGGTCATGTCGACGCACACCGTGCGGACGCTCGCGGGCAAGAGGTTGCCCACCGCGATCGAGTGCAGCGCAGAGGCGAGCATCAAGCACATGCCGGCCCCTTCGAGCGCCTGCGCATAGGCCATCTGCGCGGCCAGCGTGTCGGTGATCACGTCCTTCAACGGCCCGTCGTCGCGAATCGAGCCGGCCAGCACGAACGGCGTGCCGCGCCGCACCAGCTCGTACATCACGCCAGAGCGGACCAGGCCGCTCTCCACCGCGCCGCGCACGCCGCCGGCGCGATTCACGGCGTTGATCGCGAACAGATGGTTGCGACTGCCGCCTTCGACTGCGCGCCCGCTCATCTGGCACACGCCCAGGCTCGTGCGCAGGATCGCCTTCTCGAGGTCGTGCACCGCGAAGGCGTTGCCCGAGAGCACGACGTCGACCCACCCGGCCTGCACCAGCCGCGCCAGTGCGCGATCTCCGCCGGAGTGCACAACCGCGGGTCCGGGCACCAGCACGATGCGCTGGCCCGCCTCGCGCGTGCGGCGCAGCTCGCGCGCGACGCCCGCGATGGCCACGGTCTTGTTCACCTCCGCGGACACGTCGTTCGACATGAAGCCGAAGACCGAGTACGAGCGACTGCGCTCGGGCGGCTTCACGCGGATGCCCGCGCCGCGCAGCACCACCGGCTCGCCCGCGCGCACGAGCCGCTGCTTCACGCACTGCGGAGCACCGTCGCGCACCACCACCGCGCAGTCCATCTTCTGCGAACGCACCTCGCTCCACACGCCGTTCAAGCGCACGAAGGTCGCGAAGTTCGTGCTCGAGTAGAACTCGTCGGGCAGGATCCCGTCCGCCTCCGCCGGCGCCGTGCGGGCGTCGCTCACCTGCGCCGACGCGCCCAGGTAGCGCAAGCCTTCGAGGATGCCGTCCAGCTTCTCCGGTGTGGACGCGCTCACCGCGAGACGCGCGAACGACGTGTCCTCGTTCGTGGCGCCGATGCGCGCCTCGAGCACCTCGAACTCGCCGCCGCCCTCGACGATGCGCGCAAAGGCCTTGCGCAGGATGTCGGAGTCGATCAGGTGACCTTCGAGCGAAACGGTTTCGGCGACCATGGCGTGCGGCGTGTGGATGTGCCTCGCGCGCCAGCAACGCAGCCTGCGCGGAGAGTCGGTTCGTGCTTGTCGAGCGCGCGGATCTTAGCCTTGGCCCCGCGCCGTCCTCGTTGGAGCGAGCGCGCGCGAAGCGAACCGTCCATGAGCAAATCGAGCAGCAAGAAGAGCGACTCCAAGCCGGCCGCGCGCAGCGCCGCCGCCGAGAAGTCCGGCGACAAGTCCAAGTCCAGCGCGAGCCCCAAGCGCAAGCGCGCGGGCGAAGCCGAGCCGTCGAGCGACGAAGCACCGCCCGCGCCTCCGTCGATGCCCGTCGCGCCGGCGGCCAAGCAATCCAAAGCGCGCGGCAAGCAGCCGGTCGACCTCGGCGAAGCGCTCGTGCACGCCTTCGAGACCAGCGAGCGCATCCACCAGTACTTGCTCGAGCAGCTCGACCCCTCGATCTGGGAGCTCGAAGCTCCCGTGGGCAAGGGCCGCGTGATCCGCGGCGTGTTCGCGCACATCCACAACGTGCGCTGCCTGTGGCTCGAGCGCCGCGGCGAACCTTTCGAAGCGCCGGCCAAGGTCGACCGCGAGAGCGTGACCCAGGACGAGATGCGCGAGGCGCTGCGCGCGAGTTCGGCCGCCGTCGTCGAACTCATCCGCGCCGGGCTCGCCTCCGGCGGCCACGTCCCCGACTTCAAGCCTGATGTCGTCGGCTTCGTCGCCTACGCCATCGCCCACGAAGCGCACCACCGCGGCCAGATCTGCATGCTCGCGCGCCTGCTCGGCAAGCCGCTGCCGCAGGCGCAGGGCTACGAGCTTTGGAACTGGCGCAAGCGCGCCGACGAGGCGCTCGAGCTGCGCACTCCGCCCGGCGTCGAAAGCTGATTCGCACGAACCCGGCCGCAGACGCGCGGCCGGGCTCGTGCTCGTTCACGGCTCAGTCACAGAACGTGACTTCGAGCCCGTCCGACAGGTTGAAGTTCGCGCCGCCGAAGCCCGGATCGCGGAACCAGAACTGGAAGTTCCACACCGAGCCCGGCGTGATGGTCCCAGCCGCCGGGGGCGCGGTCAGGTCAACGTCGAGGCTCGCATTCCCGCTCGCGTCCGTTGTCAGCAGCGACAGACGCTGGAGCGGCCCATCGACGCAGCGCACGCCAGCGCCGAACGGGAGGTTCGACTGCAGCGCGCCGAAGAAGAACAGCCCGGCCTTGTTGGGCGGGCAGGCGGAGACCGTCAACGTGAAGTCGTTGGCCGCGAGGCTGGTGCTGCCGAGGTAGCCCATGACCGCGCCCGCACCAGCAGAGTTCGGCGACAGCACGCAGTAGTTCACGCCCATGCACCCGCAGCCGATCGGCGCGCAGGACGCGAAGTTCGAGGCGATGACGATTCCGAGCGTCGAGTTGTCGAAGAAGTCCCACAGAGCGTTGGGGTTCGCGTTGGGGTCCGACGCGCCCCAGCACACGTAGCCCGCGTCGACATTGTTGGCGCCGCTCACGTTGAAGGTTCGATCGTTGAAGATCTGATCGCCGCGGTTCGCCGTGTTGCCCTGAAAGGTGTTGAAGGTCCCCGTAGTGGGGTTGCCGGCCATCGTCACGGTGGCGGAATTGCCCTGAAGATAGAGCCCGCCGCCGTCGTCGGCGGAGTTGCACGAGACGGTGGAGGTGACGAGCGTGAAGGCGGAGTTCGAGAAGATGCCGCCGCCGTCGTTGGAGGCATCGTTGTCAGCGATCACGCAGTCGCCAAACGTGACGTTGCCGCCGCTCACAACGTAGACCCCCGCACCGTCTTGGGCGTCGTTCTGCTCGATGACACAGGTCGCACAGGCGAGACTCGACGACTGGTTGTAAAGACCCCCACCAACACTGGTTGCAACGTTGGAGGAGAACGTGCAGCCGGTGAGCGTCGAACTTCCGGAAGCGAACAACGCACCTCCGCCAACCGAGGTTGTATTCGTTCGGAAGACACAGTTCGTCGCGACCAGTCCGAAGCAGCTCTGCAAGTTGGCTCCGCCGCCAGTCGACGTCGCAACGTTGAGCTCGAATACTGAGCTCGAGACGACCATCGCGGAGCACGAGTTCGCGTTCAAGCCCGCCCCAGTGCTGCCAACGTTCCCGGAGACTTGGCATGCGCTGATTTGTGCGTTGCCACAGCTCGACAAGGACAGCCCTCCCCCCGAGCTGGTTCCGTTGTTGTCGACGAACGAGCACATGTCGATCCGCAAGTCACTCGCGCTGCTGAACGACGCGCCGACTCCACTCACGCCCGACGGCCCGAAGTTCTGCACGAACTGACACTCCGTGATGCGGTGCGCCGAACCGGAGGTGAGCTGGAACCCGCCGCGCCCGTTCTGTCGCAGCTCGCAGGAGCGCATGTTGAGCGGCGGCGTGGGCCCCGTGCTTCCGGCCGCCATCGAGGCGCGAATGCCGCGACGCGAGTTGTTGCGCGCAACCGTGTTCACGAGCAGGGGCGAGCTGTTGAGAATCTCCACAGCGCCTTCATAGGAGCTGCTTCCGCCACCGAACTCGACGATGCAGTGCTCGAGGATCGAGCCCGAGAGGTAATCACCGTTCATATCGAGCTGCGCATCGATGGCGCGGTCTGCGAACAGGATTGCGTCCCAGCTGCCGGGGTTGCCGGCCGTCGACGTGAAGCGGATCGGCTGCGCGGCGGATCCGCGCGCGACGAGCGCGCCGGCCCCCAGCGAAGCGTCACCGACGATCAGGATCCGACCGTTGGTCGAGAAGCGCACCTCGACGCCGGGCTGGATCGTCAGCGTCGCGCCTGCGCCGATGATGATCGACGACGTGAGCTGATAGGGACTGCCAGCAGCTGTCCAGGTCGTGTTGGAGAAGATCGGGCCGCCGACGTTGGTCTGTGCGGAGCACAGCGGGGCGAGCAGGCCCAGGGCGAGCGCAAACTTGGAGAGCAATCGGAGCATGGAGGACGAGTCGACTTCTGCTGCCGGAGCAGCGCCGCGATCCGTGAGGGGGAAGACCAGACGCGGCCAGGCCGCGAGCGTTGCCAGTCGCCGCACGTCAAGCGCCTCGCGGCGAGCGCCGGAGCGTGAGCGACTGGGAAGTCAACGCTCCGCACGCGACGTCAAGGGTCTTCGGTCGTCACGAAAATTCTCGCACTCGGCGCAGGCCGTCCCAGGAGCGGTGACGCTCGCCGCGTCGGCGCGCGCGCAACTCTCAGTCGTCGCCATCCGCCGGCGGCAAGAGCGCCACGTCGTCGCGCTTGAAGAGCTCGCGCAGCACGCTGGTCGCGTAGCAGCCCGGCGGCGCGTCGAAGCGCAGTTCGACGAAGGCGCCGCGCTCGTCGTCGCCTTGCTCGAAGGCGGCTCCGGCGAGCGGGAAGCGCAGCGGGCGGCGGCCGCCTTGCCACTGCAAGCGGCCGGGGCGCGTGAAGGCCTCGAGCGCGTGGCCCTCGGCCGCCAGCACCTCGCGTTCGAGCTCGAGCGCGCGGCCCTGCGGCGTGCTCATGCGCGAGCCGAACAGCGGGCCCGAGGGCGAGATCTCGAGCCGTTCGGCGCGCGGCGCGTCGACCTCGAGGTCCTTGACCAGGAACACGGCGCCGTTGCGGTGCAGCCAGGCGAGGTCGCCGAGCTCGACGCGCTCGAAGGAGTCGATGCGGCGCGCGAGCAGCGCGTTGAAGAGCCAGCTCTGGTAGGCCGAGGTGTAGAAGCGCAGGAGGCCGTGGTCGAGCGCGTAGAGCGCGCGGCGCGCCCGACGTTCGGCGCCGTCGCCGCCAGCCGGTGACTCCGACGCCTCGAGCTTGCCGCCCGACTTCGCGAGCGCGCGGCAGACGCGGATGCACACGCGAAAGCCGCCGGGCCAAGTCTGCGCCGCGCCTTCGAAGTCGCCGGCGTCGAACAGCTCGCGCGCGCGGCGGATGCGGCCGGTGTCGTTCGGACCGGGCCGGCCACAGAGCCACGCGAGCGCCTCGCTCCACTGCTCGAGCAGGAGCGCGCGGCCGATGCGCCAGGTGTCGCCGCGCAAGCCGAAGCGCTGCTCGCCGAAGTAGTTCGGCACGCCGCGTCGCACGAGTTCGTCGAGCACTCCGCGCACGCTGTCGCGCTCGTCCGCGGCGACTTCGCGCAGTCGAATGCGGAAGCGATTGCCGCGCAGGTGCCCGATGCGCAGCTTGTTGCGGTGGCGCGCGAGTTCGAGCAGCTCGATGTCGCGCTCTCTGAGGGCCTCGACGCGCTGCGCCTCGATGCCCTGCACGCTGAGCCACTGCGTGGTGATCCCTTGAGCGTCCTTGAGGCCGGCGACGCCGATCTGCGCCGGCGCGAGGCCCAGTGCCCGCGCGATGCGCGCCACCGCATCGTGCGTCGAGAGCCCGCGTTTGCGGATGCGCAAGAGCAGGTGCTCGCCTTCGCCGCTGGGCGCGTAGGCGGGCAGTTCGTCGACCACGAAGTCCTCGGGGACGAGCTTGTAGCGGCCGGCGATCGGGGCGCTCGAGGTGCAGAAGGGCCAGGCGCTCGTCATCGAGAACAGGTGGGCGGGCGGCGGCCCGCACGCGATAGGAACTGGGCTGCCAAGCGCGCGAGTGTACGTGCGCGGCGGCGCTGTTCTCGCGGCCTCGCGCCGGAGGATTCCTGCAACGCCGCCCGATCCCGTGCGTTCGCAGCGCGGCCCGGCTCGGCTTGGCCCCGCCCGAGCGCAGGGGTATTCTGCTCCGCCCCGAGCGCGTCGGTCCGCGCATTGTCCCCACACCGGCCCCCGCCGTCGCCCCCGCCGATGACCCCCATTGCCCTCGCCGCTCTGGCGCTTGCGTCGCAGGATCCGCAGTCGGACCTGAATACGGCTTCCTTGCTCCACCGTCCCCAAGCCCCGGCGAGCGAGGCCAAGCAAGAGTCGCAGGCGCAGGAGACGCCGCCCGCGGCCCAAACGCAGAGCGGCGCGGGGCTCGACGCGCTCGAGCAGGACCTGTCCGACTTCGGCCGCGAGTTCGAGGCCGGCTGGAACGTCGACGTCAGCGGCTTCCTCAAGGCCGGCTTCGTGGGCTCGAACACCAAGCGCAACGTCACCAACGGCGAGTCGCTGCGACACCTCTCGCTCACCGCGGCGCGCATGTGGGTTGACGCCGAGGTCGAGGGCTGGCGGCTGCGCATGGGCTTGCGCGGCGAGAACCACTCGGGTCTGGGCTATCTGGGCTTGACCGGCGAAATCGGTGATCTGCGCATGTTCGAGCTGGTCGCGCGCCGCGAGTTCAACGAGAACGTCGCACTGCAGCTCGGCCGCATCCGCTCGCCGTTCCTGCAATCCGCGCTCTACGACGACAACCAACTGCTGTTCTTCGAACGTTCGTTCCTGGGCGAGGATTGGGACACGTTCACCACCGGTGGCGCGATCCAGTTGCGCCTGGGCGATCTCGAGGGCTGGATCGGCGTTCAGGACGGCGTCGACCGCGAAGGCGCGTCGGTAGCGCTCACCGGCCGCGGCCTGTGGCACATCACCGGCGACCGCGGCGGGATGCACATCAACGAAGGCCCGTTCGACGCCCCCGAAGAGCTCGCCGTCACGGTCGGCGGCGCGTTCTACTTCGACACCGAGACCGACGACGTTTCGGCCCAGGCCCTCGAGGCCTACGTCTCGGCGCGCCCGCTGTACTTCGCCGGCGAGGTGGTCGACAAGGGCGACGGGCTGGGCGATCTGTACTCGTGGGGTCTGACGGGCGCGGTGCTCGTGTCCGACAACTTCTCGGTGCAGGCGCGCATCGAGAACTTCGACCGCGACGACGGCACCGACGTGTACCGCATCGGCACGACCCACTACCTCGAGGGCCACGACGTGAAGTGGCACCTGGAGTACGCCGACGCCGAGAGCAACGCGCCGCTGGCGAACCTGGGCACGCTGACGATCGGCGCGCAATTCTCGTTCTGAGCTCGAGGCCGCGCGCGCGCCGCTCGCCGCGCGGACACGGAGCGTGTTCGAACCGTTGCTGATGCCGCCCCTGGCGCTGCTGCTCATCGGCGGCGGGGGCTGGCTCGCGCGCAAGCGCTGGCCGCGAGCCGCGCGCGCAGCCATCGCGGCGTCGATTGGCTTGCTCGTGCTCTTCAGTACGCCGGCGGTGTCAGCGCTGCTGCTCGGCGCGCTGCAGAGCTTCCCCGCGCTGGACGAGCAACGGCTCGACCACGACTGCGGCGCGATCGTCGTCCTGGCGGGCGACGCGCAGCTCCACGCGCCCGAGTACGGCGACGCCAGTTGCGGGCCGCTCACGCTCGAGCGCCTGCGCTACGGCGCTCGCCTCTCGCGCGCGAGCGGACTTCCGCTGCTGGTCTCGGGCGGCGCGCCGCGCGCAGGAGTGCGGTCGCATGCCGCGATGATGCGCGAGGCGCTCGAGCGTGATTTCGGGCTCGAAGTGCGCTGGAGCGAGGCCCGCTCGGCAGACACGCGCCAAAACCTCGCCCACTCAGCGTCGCTGCTGCGCGATGCCGGCGTCGCGCGCGCCTACCTCGTCACGCACGCCTGGCACATGCCGCGGGCCGTCGCCTGGGCGCGCAGCGCGAAGCTCGACGTCGTCGCGGCCCCCACCGGCTTCCGCGCGCCGCTCGAATGGCGCCTCTCGAGCTTCCTGCCGACCTCGAAGGCGCTGCGCGAGAGCAACTGGGCGCTGCACGAGTGGTTCGGCCGAGCTTGGCAGCTCGTGGCGGGCTAGTCGATCGCCGCAGCGCGCGAGGTTGTCGCGGCAAGGCCACTCGCCGCAGCGCCACGCAACCTGGTTGACGTCCGTCGCGCTCGTGCGCGGCGAGCATCGGCGCTGCCGCTGCCGCGAGTTCCGGCATGCGGGCCCCGAACCGCACGACGAGCAGCAGCGGGGAGTGCACGAAGCACGCGATGCACGAAGTGGCGGCACAGCCGCGCCCTTCCGGGCCGCTCGCGTGATCTGCTTGCGGCGCGGAGCGCTCACTCGTCGTACCAGACCCAGTCGCCCACGCGCGTCGCGGGCAGGTCCTCCGGGAACGCGACGCCCGGTGCGTACACGAAGTAGTCGAAGTCGAGCAGGCGGGAGCGATCGAACACGACGCAGTGCTCGCCGACGTCTGAGTCCCCCACGCGCCAGTCGAGATCGCACAGCTCATCGATAGCGTGCGGGCGGACGTGCTCGAGCAGCTCTTCCTTGCTCGTCGGCCAGCGGCCGCGTTGGGATCGAAACGACTCGACTTGCGCGATCAGCGGCGCCGCGCGCTCCTGGAGTCGCGCCAACTCGCGACGCGCAGACCACGCTTCGATCCGGCTCAGCTGGCTGAAGACGCCGACGGCGAGCGCGAGCGCGGCGACTCCGGTCAACGCCGCCCATCGCGCGCGACGCTTGCGGCGCTCGGCGTCTGGAGTGTCAGCGTTCGCGAGCAGGTGGAGCGCGAGACCCATGAGCAGCGCCGCACCGGCCCACTCTGCCGCAGGCAATTGGCGCCACGACTCTGCGCCCAACAGCGCGAGTCCGAGCAACGCCAAC
Source organism: Planctomycetaceae bacterium (assembly GCA_011525785.1). GTDB lineage: Bacteria > Planctomycetota > UBA1135 > UBA1135 > WYBT01. The sequence goes on along the minus strand of WYBT01000026.1, from coordinate 190,582 downwards.
GCGGCGAGCATGAGCAAGCGCAGCCGCGCCGGCGCCAGTCGCTCGAGCGTCGACTTCGAGGCCCAACTCGCGGCCAACGCCAGCAGGATCAGCCCCGCAAGGCCGAGTACGAGGCCCACGAATGCGGCCGCCATCCCCGCGTATGCCATGCGCCTCCTGTCGACGCCCAAAGGCGTCGTTCATTCCCGCGGGATCTACGCCATCGGCACGTCGACGCCGCGCTCGCGCGCGCACGCGATCGCTTCGTCGTAGCCCGCGTCCACGTGGCGGATCACGCCCATGCCCGGATCGTTGGTCAGCACGCGATGCACGGCCTCGTCGGCCTCGCGCGAACCGTCGGCGACCGTGACTTGCCCCGCGTGCAGCGAGTAGCCGATGCCCACGCCGCCGCCGTGGTGGAAGCTCACCCACGACGCGCCGCTGGCGATGTTGACCATCGCGTTGAGGATGGCCCAGTCGGCGACCGCGTCGGTGCCGTCCTTCATCGCCTCGGTTTCGCGGTTGGGGCTCGCCACCGAGCCGCAGTCGAGGTGGTCGCGCCCGATCACGATCGGCGCCGAGACGCGGCCCGAGCGCACGGCCGCGTTGAAGGCCAGGCCCGCCTTCGCGCGCTCGCCGTAGCCGAGCCAGCAGATGCGCGCCGGCAGACCTTGGAACTTCACGCGTTCGCCCGCGAGCTTGATCCAGCGCGCGAGCGAGGCCTTGTGCGGGAACAGCTCGAGGATGATCTGGTCCGTGACCGCGATGTCCTTGGGGTCGCCCGACAGCGCGACCCAGCGGAAGGGCCCGAGCCCTTCGCAGAACAGCGGCCGGATGTACTTGGGCACGAAGCCCTCGAAATCGAAGGCGTTCGAGAGGCCCGCTTCCTTGGCGTGGCCGCGCAGGTTGTTGCCGTAGTCGAAGGTGTCGGCCCCGCGGCGCTGCAGCTCGATCATCTGCTCGCAGTGGCGCACCATCGTGCGGAACGACTCGCGCTGGTAGCGCGCCGGGTCGCTCGCGCGCAGCTTGAGCGCAGCCTCGTACGCCATGCCGTCCGGCACGTAGCCGCCGAGCGGATCGTGCGCGCTGGTCTGGTCGGTGAGCACGTCGGGCGTGACGTTGCGCTCGATCAAGCGCGCGAGCAGCTCGGTCGCGTTGCAGAGCACACCGATCGACTTCGCGACGCCCTCGCGCTTCCAGGCGAGCGCCTGGTCGATCGCCTTGTCGATCCCGTCGATGCGCACGTCGAGATAGCGCGTGTCCAGGCGCTTTTGGATGCGTCCCGCGTCGACTTCCGCGACCAGCGCCGTCGCCTCGTTCATCGTCGCGGCGAGCGGCTGCGCGCCGCCCATTCCTCCGAGCCCACCCGTCACGACGAGACGGTGCTTGAGCGTCCCGCCGAACAGCTTGTTCGCCGCCGCAGCGAACGTCTCGTACGTGCCCTGCAGAATCCCCTGCGTGCCGATGTAGATCCACGAGCCAGCGGTCATCTGGCCGTACATCATCTTGTTCTCGGCCTCGAGCTTGCGGAAATGCTCCCAGGTCGCCCACTTGCCGACGAGGTTCGAGTTGGCGATGAGCACGCGCGGCGCGCGCACGTGGGTCTTGAACACTCCCACCGGCTTGCCCGACTGAACGAGCAGCGTCTCATCGGGCTCGAGCCGGCGCAGCGTCGCCACGATCGCCTGGAAGCTCGGCCAGTCGCGCGCGGCCTTGCCGCTGCCGCCGTACACGACGAGGTTCGCCGAATCCTCGGCCACCTCGGGGTCGAGGTTGTTCATCAACATGCGCATCGCCGCTTCCGCGCCCCAGCTCTTGCAGCTGAGCTGCGTCCCGCGCGGCGCGCGCTGCGGTCCGGTCGGAATCGAGTCCAAGGCTGCGTGTCGGGCTGTGGTCGTGGGAGTCATGAGAACCGGAGAGTTTAGCGGAGCGCCGCGGCACAACGCTTGCGCAGGGCGCGCTCTCAACGAGTTCCATCCTGCGCAGTGGGCCGACGCGCGCATCCCTGCGCTGTAACTCCTGCGCTGACGTTGAAAGGACTACAGCATGAGAGGTCTTTGGCGTCGCGACTGCGTGCGGCTCGCAAGCGCTCTGGTGGGCGTCGTGTTGGCCGTTGGCGCATTGCTGCGCGTCGCGCTCGCGGCGTTCCTCATCGAGCGCATCAGCGCGCTCGAGTTCGTCGTCGGGCTCGCGCGCGGCGGCGTCGACGACCTGCTCGTGTCGATGATTCTGGTGACCCCCGTCGCCGCCGCGTGGGTGCTGGGCGGCGAACGATGGATGCGCCGCAGCACCCCGCGCGCGTGGCTGACAGGCACGTTCGCGACATTGACCGTGTTCGGGGCCTTCGTGGAGTTCTTCTACTTCGAGGAGTTCGACGCGCGCTTCAACAACATCGCGGTCGACTACGTGCTGTTCCCGCACGAAGTCGTGGGCAACGTCTTCGAGAGCTACAACGTGCCTCTGTACGTGGCGCTGGCCGCAGCAGCAGGCGTTGCGGTCGCATGGTTCACGCGCGAGCCCGCCATCGAAGCGCCCACGGCTCCGCGGACTTGGCGAACTCGGCTGGGCGGCGCGTCGTTCTCGCTGCTGTTCCTGCTCGCGGCCCTCGGCGCTCTCGTCGCGCAACCCCGCGACAACTTCCGCAGCCGCGAAGCCAACGAGTTCGCCGCCAACGGCCTGGTCCAGCTCTTCCGCGCGTATTGGTCGGCCGGCCTGGACTACCAGCTCTACTACAGGACGCTGCCATCGGTGGAAGCGCACGAGCGAGCAGCTCGGTTCCTCCAACTCGCTCCGGACGCGCCGACCGGCGCGCTGGACAAGCAGTTCAAGCCTTCGCAGCCGCGGCGCGCGCCCGAGCAGGTCGTGATCGTGATCGAGGAGAGCCTCGGCGCGGACTACGTCGGCTCGTCGGGGCGCGCCAAGACTCCCTGCACTCCCGAGCTCGACCGCTGGATGCCCGAGGGCCTCGCGCTCACGAACCTCATCGCCAACGGCAACCGCACCGTGCGCGGACTCGAAGGCGTTCTGTGCTCGTTCGTGCCGCTGCCGGGCGACTCGATCGTCAAGCGCGACAAGTCCCAGGACGTAGCGTGCGTCGCCAGCGCGTTTCGCGCGGCCGGCTATGCCACCGCCTTCTTCTACGGCGGCTTCGGGATCTTCGACTCGATGAAGCCGTTCATGCTCGACAACGGCTACGAGCAGTTCGTCGAGCAGTCCGATTTCCCCGCGGACGCGTTCTCGACGATCTGGGGCGTGGCCGACGAGTACATCTTCGACGCGCTCGTCGCGCGGCAGCTCGAGCAGCGCGAGAAGCACGCGCCGTTCTTCGCAACGCTGCTCTCGGTCTCCAACCACAAGCCGTACCGAGTGCCGCCTGGGCGCCCGGGGTACAGCGCCGACTCACCCAGCCGCAAGGGCGCCGTGCGCTACGCGGACTGGTGCATCGGTCGGTACCTCGACACGCTGCGCTCGAGCGGCTTGCTCGACACCGCGCTGGTGCTGGTGGTCGGCGATCACGGCGCGCGGGTCTACGGCTCGGAGGACATTCCGATCCGCAGCTACCGCATCCCGGCGCTCTTCGTCGGCGGCGGAGTCGCGCCCCGCGGTCAGCGCATCGAGCGCCTGTGCTCGCAGATCGACTTGGTCCCGACGCTGCTGGATCTGTGCGGGATCAGCGCTCGAGCGAGCTTCATGGGAGAGAGCCTGCTCGCCCTGCCAGCCGACGGCGGCCGCGCGTTCGTTCACCACAATCGCGACGTGGGCTTGGTGGTCGATGACGCCATCGTCGTGCTGGGGCTGCATCAATCCGTGACCTTCGCACGGCGCACGGATCGAGAGAGCGACGAGTTCGCGCCCGCGCCGGAAGACGGCCGGCTGCGCGAGCTGGCGGACAACGCGACAGCCGTGTTCCAGACCGCCTACGAGAACTACGAAGCGCGCCGACTGTCGATCGGCGGCGTGAGCCTGTCGCGCTGATCCTCGCCGCGCTTGAGCGTCGCCACGTACAGCACGAGCGACGTGTTCCAACACACCAGCGCCGTGCCGACGACGTGGCTGGGATAGTGCGCGCCCTGCAGGACTCGCCCGACGCCCAGGACCGTTCCGTACACGAGTCCGAGGCCCAGCGCGGCGCGCGCAACGCGCGGGCGCCGGCGACGCAGCGCGAAGTAGCCGGCCGTCAGCGCGAAACCCGCCGAGGCCTGGCCGCACGGAAAGCAGCCGCGGCGCCCGACGGTCCCATCCTCGGCGTGATTCGTTTCGTGCTTGGCGAATCCGCCGTAGCGCTCGAGGTCCCACGGGCAGCGCGCGTTCGACAGGTTCTTGCCCAGGCTCGTGGCGAGCGGTCCGAGCAAGAGAGCCGCCAAGAACAACGCCAACGATCCACGCCAGCCGATCAGCGCCGGCTTCCAGCGCGACGCCAGCAGCACGAGCGCAACCAGCGCGGCGAGCGCGATCACCAGGTTCTTCCCACCGCCGTGGATCACATCCTCCGTGAGCCAGTGATGACGCCACGGAAACTTGCCGCTCGCCGGATCGAAGGCGGCGTCGAGCGCAGCTCGATCCCAACCGCTCGCCTGCAGCCAGCCGATTGCGACTCCGCCGACGACGAGCGGCGCGACCAGGTGGGTCATCCAAAACACGGCCGACGAGCCGCGTGAGGAGAGCTCCTGGTCCTTCACGCCTGCAGGGAGCCCACCACGCGCTCGACGGCGGCCGCGAGTTCGCCGCGCGCCAGCAGCGCGCGCGCGGTCTCGATGTCGGCGTGGAAGTAGCGGTCCTGCTCGAGCTTGGCGACGTGGCGGCGCAGGAACTCGTGCGCGGCCTGGGCGCCGTCGCCGGCGCGCAGTTCGGCGTGGAACTCGCGCGCTTGCGCCGCGGCGAGCCACTCGATGGCGAGCACCGCCTCGGTGTTGGCGCAGATCGCGCGCGCCTTGCGCGCTGCGGTCAGGCCCATCGAGACGTGGTCCTCTTGGTTCGCGCTGGTCGGGATCGTGTCGACCGAGGCGGGGTGCGCGAGGCTCTTGTTCTCGGAGGCGAGCGAGGCCGCGGTGACCTGCGCGATCATGAAGCCCGAGTTGAGTCCCGCGTTGGGAGTGAGGAACGCCGGCAGGCGCGAGATGTCGGGGTTGACGAGCTGTTCGAGGCGGCGCTCGGAGATGTTGGCGAGCGTGGCGAGCGCTGCGGCGAGGTAGTCGAGCGGGATCGAAATCGGCTGGCCGTGGAACTGACCTGCGCTGACGACCTCGCCGGTCTCGGCGAAGATCACGGGGTTGTCGGTGACCGAGTTGAGCTCGGCGGCGAAGACCTGTTCGACGTGCTCGAGCGCGGCCTTGAAGGCGCCGTGCACCTGCGGCGTGCAGCGCAGCGAGTAGGCGTCCTGCACGCGCGTGCAGTTGGCGTGGCTCTCGAGCACAGCAGAGTTGGCGAGGCACTTGCGCACGTTCGCCGAAGCGCGACCGTGGCTCGCGTGGCCCTTGAGTTGCGCGAAGCGCTCTTCGAACGGCCGCGCGGATCCCTGCAGTGCTTCGATCGAGAGCGCTGCGAGCACGTCGGCGCACTTCGACAGATTTCGCGCGCGCAAGAGCACCAGCGCGCCGACGGCCTTCATCACTTCGGTGCCGTTGATGACCGCCAAGCCTTCTTTCGCCTGGTACTCGACCGGCGCTTCACCGACCGCTTTCAGCGCCTCGGCCGCGCTCATCCGCTGCGCACCGCTCGGCCTCCACACGAACGCCTCGCCCACGCCCATCGCAGCCGCCGCCATGTGCGCGAGCGGCGCGAGGTCGCCGCTGGCGCCGACGGATCCTTGCTGGGGCACAACGGGCACGAAGCCTGCATTGAACTGTCGGATCAGCGCCTCCAGCAGCTCGACGCGCACGCCCGAGTGTCCGCGCGCGAGCTCGTTGATGCGGCAGATCTGCGCGGCGCGCACCTCTTCGATGGAGAGCGGCTCGCCCACGCCGCAGCAGTGCGAGAGCACGAGGTTGCGCTGGAGCTGGACGAGGTCGCCGCGCGCGATGGCGACGCTCTTGAGCTTGCCGAAGCCGGTGGTGAGTCCGTAGACGATGTCGCCGGCGGCGATGTGCGCGTCCACCAGCGCTCGGGCGCGCCCGACGGCGTTGCGCGCGTTGGAGGCGAGTTCCAGGCGCAGCGCTTCGCCGCGCAGAATCGGCTCGAGATGCTCGAGCCGCAGCGAGTGACCATCGATGTTGAGCGTGCGCACGGGGCGAGGATTGTAGTCGCGCGAGGTCGCACGCCCGCGCGCGACGCGCAGCTCAGTTCGACTTCAGTTGGCCCAAGCGGCCGGCGCGCAACAAGGTGTCCTCGTCCTGTCCCTGCACGGCGCCTTCGGGCGTCGGGATCACGTGCGTGTGGTCGCCGTCGAGTTCGAACTCCTCGCCCTCGATGCCGAGGATCGGCTTGCCGTTCCAGCTCGCGCGCACGCGCCAGGTCCCGGCCGACAGCCCGCGCAACACCAGCGGTTTGCGCGCCGGCAGAATCACTTCGGGTTGCGCCGCGCCGCCGATCGAGGCGATCACGGGCACGCCCTGGTGGCGGCCGGCGAGGTCGAGACTCACCGACCACTGGCCCGACTCGACCGGCTTGACCACCAGTTCGATGCGCCCGGGCTCGGTGGTCGAAACCGCGCGACCGCCCCAGCGCCGTCCGTCGGCGCTCTGGGCCCACAGGTAGCGCAGGCCGCCGAACTTCGGCCAGGTCGAGAGCACGAACTCGCCGTTGTGTCCGGTGCGCACTTCGCCCGAGCCCATCGGCATCGGCGCGAGGATCTCGGCGCCCGTCTCGAAGGGCGTCTTGGCGAGGTACTGGTGCTGCGCCGCGAGTCGATCGGCCGCCTCGCACACCACGCGCGCGCCCTCCATGCGCCGTCCTTGCTCGTCCACCACGACGCCTTCGACGCTCGGCCCGGGTTCGAAGCGCACTTCGTGGCGCTCGGTGTCGCCCGCGCGCAGGTAGACCGTCGCGCTCTCCGGAAGCGCGAGCGCGCCTTCGTGGAACACGCGCACGGTGACGCGCATCGCCGGGAGATCGTCGAGCACGCGCGTCGTGCCAGGCGGCATGCGCAGCGGCGAGATGCGGTGCCAGGGATAGACACGGTTGAGCCCCTGGACTTCGGGCTCGATCACGACCACCGAATCTCCGCTCGCGCCGATGCGCGGGCCGAGTTGGAGCGCGAGCGAGGCGGCGGGCTGCAGCGTGTAGGTGAAGTGCTCCTTGCCCAGCGGACGGCCGGTCGCGACGCCGACGACGCCCGAGAGCGTGGCGAAGCCCTGCTTGCGCAGCACGATGCGCACGCGCTCGCCGCCGAAGGCCGTGTCGAAACGGAAGTAGCCTTCCTGATCGGTGAACACGTGCTGACCGTCGAGCTCGACGTCCACCGCTTCGAGCGGTTTGGCGTCGCGGTCGAACACCTGACCGAGCACCGAGCCGGGGAAGTCGTAGGTGATGTTGAGCTGCTCTTGCGCGTGCGAGCGCAGCAGCACTTCCCGCACCGATTCGACGCCGGGCGCGGTGACGTGCACCTCGGCGAGGCCCGGGTAGAGGTCGACGGCGCCAAAGTGCCCGCTGGAGCTGCACTCGAGCACGCGGCCGAGGTTGGGGCCGCCGGTGAAGGTCAGCTTGCCGACCACCGGCGCGTCGCCGCGCGAGAGCCGTCCCTGCAAGCGCGCACTGGCGCCCGAGCCCAGCGGCGCGAGGCCCGCGGCCTTGGGCAGGTGCGCAGGGCGGATCAGCTCGAGGTCGACCTTGACCGGCCACGCGACGGTCGAACTCGCGGCGTCGAGCGAGTCGATCTCCAGCACGGCCGGAGCGCTCTCGGCGCGCTCGATTCCCGCCACTGGAGGCGCTGTGTCGCCGGGCACGCGCGGCGCCGCAGGCGCAGCGGCGCTGCCGCCGGTCGAGGGCGCGCCGTCGAGCCACCACCAGGCGGCGGCGACCAGCGCCAAGGCGCCCGCCACCGCAGCCACGACTGCGAACGTGCTGGATCTCTTCGCCATCGAATGCGTACTCGCGCCCTGCCCTTTCGCACCTGCCCGTGCGCCTGTGGCCGCTGACGGCCACGCCTGTCGAGCCCCGTCCGTCGGACGCAGCGCCAACTCCGGCGCGCGCGACGCCCGCCGCCGCGGGCCAGCAGTATCCCACACTCACCGGTCGGTTATGCGAGGCGCTGTCACGGACTTGTTCAACGCTCGCCGCGCAGCTCTCCCGCTGCGCGAGCGCAAGCTCTTGCCGCGCGCGGAACGCTCACTATCCTATTCGCCCTTCAAGTGCGGGAACGCCCCTGGCGCCGCGCGCGGAACGGCACTCCTGAAGCCGCTCCGACGCTCGCCCAGGGGCCTCCCGTGCGCGAGCGCGCCAGCCCGCGCGGCGGCGCTCGCAACCTTTCACCCGTCGCCAGCCAGAGATTTCGCCCCTTGAAGAGCTACCGCGTCGTGGAGTTGCTGGGAGACGGCATCAGCGCCGAGCTGTCGCGCGCCGTGCACGCCATGTCCGAGGTGCTCCCGCTGCGCCTGGAGTTCGTGCCGGTCGACCTGTCCGAGGGCTCGCGCGCCAAGCGCGGCGCGGAGCTGTACGACGAAGCCGAGCGGCAGATGCGCGCCTGCCGCGTGTCGATCAAGTACCCCACGACCACCACCAGCGAAGACGCCAGCCCCAACAAGATCCTGCGCGACCGCTGCCAGTTCTCGGTGATCCACCGGCCGGTCACGACCATCCCCGGCATCCAGACCAACTTCAACAAGTCGATCGACATCGACGTGGTCCGCATCGGCACCGGCGGCACCTACGAGGACGCCGGGCGCCGCATCGGGCCCGACACGGCGGTGAGCCTGCGCGTGATCGAGCGCCTGCCCACGCGGCACGCGGCGCGCTTCGCCTTCAAGCTGGCGATGGTGCGCAAGGCAGGCGTGGTGTCGAGCTCGAAGTACACCATCCAGAAGGGCACCGACGGCCTGTTCGAGGAAGTGTGCGGCAATGTGAGCCAGGACTACCCGGGCATCCCGTACCGCCGCGAGCTGTTCGACTCGATGCTGGCGAACATCATCATGCACCCCGAGCGCTACTCGGTGATCGTGACGCCCAACGAGTACGGCGACTTCTTGAGCGACATGTTGTGCGGCCTGATCGGCTCGGTGGGCCTGGGCGACAGCGCGAGCTACGCCTTCCACGACAACGGCGTGATCTCGCTCGCCATGTTCGATCCGGCCGGCGGCACCGCGCCCGACATCGCCGGCAAGAACCTGTGCAACCCGACCGCGGCGCTGCTCGCGCTCTCGTCGCTGCTGCGCCACATCGGCGAGATCGACGCCAGCCGCGCGCTGCGCACCGCACTGCTCGACGCCATCGCGGCGGGCGAGAAGACCGGCGACATCGGCGGCAAGCTGAAGACCGACGAGTTCACCGAGGTCGTCAAGCGCCGCGTCGTCGCGCAGCTCTCGCCGGCATAGGCGGCCCGGCTCGCGCAGCGGCGTGTTTCGTCCTGGCTGCGCGCCGGCGCAGGGGCGTTCGCCCTGGTTTCGACGCACGGCGCTGAAAGTGGTGTTGCGAGCCCCGCTTGCGCACGGCCCGGGCGCAGCTACGCTCTTGGAGCAGCGATGACGAATTCGCAGAGCGCGCGTGTGGCGCTCGGACGGGTTCCGCCGCACCGATGAGCCCAACTGGCCTCTGCCACTCGACGAGCCTCGCTGCGGCCCTTCGTCGGCTGGCAGCGTGCGCCTGGACGCTGTCGTTCGCGGGACTGCTCGCCGCTTTCGTTCTGTTGAACGCGGCAAGCGCGGCGCCGACTTGCAAGCGCGGCGTCGAGTCCAGCTCGCGCGCCGATGCGCTCCACCCCGCGGCGCCCGGCGGCAAAGGCCTGCTCGATCCGCAGGCCGACGAGCACGCGCCCTCGATCGAAGGCGATGAGCGCTCAGCCGAGTGCGAGCTCGAATCGGAGTTCGAGGCTCCGCACGACGGTCGAGCGGGCCGCGAGCGCACCGCAACGGGTTGGGTCGCCGCAGCGCGCGCTCGGCGGCCGCGCAAGGGTTTGGCGCGTTCGCCGCGGCGGGCGCGCGCGCCGCCGGCGCGCAACTGAAGCCCCGCAGGACCGGTGACGACCCTGCCGCGCAGCCACAAGGCGGTTTTGCCGCACGAATCGGCTGCGCGAGCGACCCGCACCGGCCACGACGCTCGCGACCGGTCCCTGGCCAAAGGGCGCGAGTCGCAGCCCTGCGCGCACAGCGCGCCGAGCGCCGCCTGCGTGCTGTTCGCACGCCCCGTGCGGGACTGCGCGAAGTGCGCGCCAGTTCCGCCCATCCCCGCTCCGCTACTGGCGCCCCTTCAGCGCTGGGCGCCGTCGCTCGCGCCGCGCGCGCGAGGCTTGCGCCGAACCGCGACCGCACTCCCGCCCAGCGCCACCCCACCCCGCTCCCACCCGCTCCATGAACTCCAATGGCTCCACTCGACTGCGTGACGATCTGACCGCGTCACTGGTCGTGTTCCTGGTCGCGCTGCCGCTCTCGATCGGCATCGCGGTCGCCTCCGGCGCGCCCATTCGCGCCGGGCTCGTCGCCGCCATCGTCGGCGGCATCGTCGTCGGCCTGAGCGGCGGCGCTCCGCTGCAAGTCAGCGGCCCCGCCGCCGGCCTGACGGTGATGGTCTACGGCTACGTCGAGCAGTTCGGCTTCGCCGCGACGTGCGCCATCACCGTGGCCGCGGGCGCGCTGCAAGTGCTCGCAGGCTCTGCACGGGTCGCCCGCGCGGCGCTGGCGATCTCCCCGGCCGTCTTGCAGGCCATGCTGGCCGGCATCGGCGTGCTGATCACGCTCGGTCAGCTCCACGTGCTGTTCGGCGGCGCGCCGCAGAGCTCGGCCTGGGCGAACCTCAGGGCGTTGCCGCAGACAGTAGGCGCGCTCGACACCAGCGCCTTCGCGGTCGGCGCCACCACGCTCGCGATCCTGCTCGCGTGGAACCGCTTCGTCGCGCGCCGCGTGCCGTTCGTGCCCGGCTCGCTGGTTGCGATCGCCAGCGGGGCCGCGCTCGGCGCGCTCCTGCCGACGCGGCCGCCGTGCGTCGAAGTGCCGCCCAACGTGCTCGCCAGCTTCGAGTGGCCCGCGCTGGGCGACGCTCCGCTCGAGGGGCTCGCGTTGGCGGCGCTGGCGCTGGCCTTCGTCGCCAGCTGCGAATCGCTGTTGTGCGCGGTCGCGACCGACAAGCTGCACGCCGGGCCGCGCGCACGACTCGATCGCGAGCTCGTCGCGCAGGGCCTGGGCAACCTGGCCTCGGGCGCGCTCGGCGGTCTGCCGATCACCGGCGTGATCGTGCGCAGCTCGGCCAACATCGCGGCCGGCGGCAAGACGCAGCTCTCGGCGATCCTGCACGGCGTGTGGATGGCGGTGTTCGTGCTGTTCTTCTCGGGACTGCTCAACTCGATCCCGCGCGCGGCGCTGGCGGCGCTGCTGATCCACGTCGGCGTGAACCTGGTCAAAGTGGGCGAGATCAAGAAGGTCGCGCGCTTCGGCGAGATCGCGGTCTACGCGGCGACGATCCTCGGCGTGGTGTTCATCAACCTGCTGTGGGGCATCGGCATCGGCGTCGCGCTCGCTGTCACGCTGCTGCTGCGCCGGCTCTCGCGCCTGGAGTGCGAGGTCGAGGAACGCGGCGCAGAGATTCACGTCACACTGCGCGGCGCGCTGACCTTCCTGACGGTGCCCGCGATCACATCGCGTCTGGCCGTGCTGCCTCCGCGGCGCACGGTGCGGCTGCAGCTGGAGATCAGCGAACTCGACCACGCTGCGATCGAGGCCATTCGCGGCTGGCGCGTGGGCTACGAGACCGGCGGCGGCAAGGTCGAGAAGCAGTCGCTCGACGAGCTGTGGAGCGCCATGACGAACGCGCGCGCGCCGCGCACGGCCACGCCCGGCGCCTGAGCCGCGCGAGCCCACCGCCATGGTCACCCGACAAACTTCGCTCGCGGAGCAGTGGCTCGCCGTCTGCCGTCCGCGCCTGCCGCTGCAAAATCCGCTGTGGGCCTTCGTCCACAACAACATCCTGATGCACTTCGAGGAGCGGCCCTTCCTCGAAGCCGTGCGCGAAGCCGCCGCGCTGTACCGCGCGCGACCGTTCGAGAGCGAAGCGTTCTACCGCGACGAGCTCGAGCGCGGCCGCATCCGGCGCGAGTGCCTCCAGGCGGTGCTCGCCGCGCGGCGCGCGACGCTGGGCGAGGTCGATGTCGAGCGCTTCCTCGCCGAGAGCTCGATCGGCGACGCGCTGGCGCCGCTGGAACACCTGCGCCTCGCGCCGCGGCTACCGCGCGAACTCGCGCAGCGCCACCAGCGGCGTCTGGAGGACCTGCTCGTGCCGCTGGTCGCCGCGTATCTCGACCAGGGTCTGGCGGGCTGGTCGACGCCGCTGGCCGACGGCTCGCTGTGGGACGCTTTCCGCGAGTCCGTCGCCACGGCGCCGGGCTGGAGCTTCGACTGGCGAGAGCAGCTCGTGCGGCGGCTGGCGTCGCACGACAACGCGGGCCGCGACCTCGAGGCGCTGATCGAAGCCGAAGTGCGCGAGTGCGCGCTCGACGCGGACGGCGCCGCCTACTGCCTCGAGACGCTGTTCGTGCTCAAGGGCTGGTCGGGTCTGGTGTGGCGCCTGGAGAGCGAGCCCGAACTCGCGCCGGTTCAAGCGCCGGCGCAGTTGCGCCTGCGCGACTGGCTCGCCGTGTTGCTGGTGACGCAGCACGCACTCGACGACGCGCTGCTCGAGGAGCTCGGCGTCGCCCGCGTCCGGGCGATGCGCCAGCCGGCGCCGATCGAAGCGACGCGCAGCCTGGCGCGCCTGGCGCTGTGGCAGGAGGCCTACGAGCGCTCGTTCGCGGGCCCGTTCCTCGAGCACCTCGAGCGCGGTCCGCGCAAGCCCGACGCGAGCACGCCGCCGCGCTTCCAGGCGCTGGTGTGCATGGACGATCGCGAAGAGTCGTTCCGTCGCGCGCTCGAGGCGCAGAGCGGCGGTTGCGAGACCTTCGGCGCGGTCGGATTCTTCGGCGTCGACATGCGCTTCGAGCGCGTCGGCGCGGCGCTCGCCACCTGCCAGTGCCCGCCGATCATCAAGCCCTCGCGCACCTTGCGCGAGACGCCGCTCGACGGCCAGGGCGCGGCGCTGGCGCGACTGGAGCAGGCCGGCCGCGCGGGCGCGACCGCGAGCCTCGCGGCCTACTACCACTCGCGCTCGCTGCTCCGCGGCGTGGCCGTCTCGCTCGGACTGGGACTGGCGAGCTTCGTGCCGCTGGTGTTCAAGACGCTGCTGCCCGGCCGCATCGAGCGCTGGCGCTCGTTCGTGCTGCGCGCGGCCTTTCCACGGCCGCGCACGCGCATCGCGCTCGAGGCGCAGGACGGCTACTCCATCGAAGAGCAGGCCGGCATCGTCGAGGCCGTGCTCCGCACCTGCGGACTCACGCGCGAGTTCGCGCCGCTGGTGGCGGTGATCGCGCACGGTTCGACGAGCTCGAACAACCCGTTCCGTCAGGCCTACGGCTGCGGCGCCTGTTCGGGCAATTCGGGCGCACCCAACGCGCGGGCGTTCGCCGCCATGGCGAATTCGAGCGAAGTGCGTGCGCGGCTGGCGAGCCGGGGGTTCGAGTTGCCCGCGCAGGTGCTGTTCGTGCCTTGTCTGCACGACACGGCGCTCGACCGCATCGAGATGCTCGACCGACACGCTTGGCCGACGGCGCGCAAGGCCGAGTTGGAGCAGCTCGAAGCGAGCCTCGAGTCGGCCGCGCGCGCCAACGCCTGCGAGCGCGGAGTGCGTTTCGAGCAAGGCCCGGTCTACGGGCTGACTCGCGTGAGCGAAGCCGACGCAGCAGCGATCGCGCAACACGTGCAGGATCGCGGGCACGACCTGGCCCAGCCGCGGCCCGAGTACGGACACAACCGCGTCGCCGCCTGCATCATCGGACGGCGCGCGATCACGCGCGGTCTGTTCCTCGACCGACGCTCGTTCCTGGTGTCCTACGACCCGACGCAGGACCCGCGCGGCGAACGGCTCCCGGCGGCGGTGCTGGGCTCGGCGCCGGTCGCGGTCAACATCGCCATGGACTACTACTTCTCGCGCGTCGACCCCGAGGGCTTCGGCGCGGGCTCGAAGCTGCCGCTGAACGTCGTGTCGCTGCTGGGCGTGATCACCGGCTCGAAGAGCGACCTGCGCATCGGCCTGGCGCGCCAGATGGTCGAGTTGCACGAGCCGCTGCGCATCCTGGTGCTGCTCGAAGCGCGCGCGGAGCACGTCACGCGCCTGGTCGATGGCCACGCGCGGCTCTCGCGGCTGGTGCGCGGCGGCTGGATGCAGTTGGGACGCATCGACCCGGACACGCAGGCCATCGAGCTGTGGAACGGCGAGCAGTTCGAACCCTGGCGCAGCGCGCTGCCCGAGTTCGCCGAGCCCGCAGACGCGCCCAGCGCGCTCGACACGATCCTCGCCTCCGCCGACGACCGCCTCGCGCCCGCACTGCCGTGATCACCCTCGAAACCGTGCTGATCGGCGGCCTGCTGGCCGCCTTCCTGCCCTGCGCCGCGATGGGCCTGAGCCTGCTCATCGGCGCGCCGATGAGTGAACGCCGCTCGCAACAGAGCGCCCACGCGCAGGCGCTGGTGCTGTTCGTCGTCGCGGCGGCGCTGATCGTCGCGCACTTCCGCGGCGACGGGCCGCGCGAGCTCCGCCTCGCGCCCTTGCTCGAGGCCCACGGCTACTCGTGGACGCCCGTGTTCCTGCTCGACCGGCTGTCGCTCGCCTACGTCGCGCTGGTGGCGCTCGTGCACCAGGTGGTCGTGCGCTTCTCGATCCCGGCCTTCCACCGCGAGAGCGGAGCGCAGCGCTACTGGTTCCTGGTGAGCCTGCTCGCGCTCTCACTGTGGCTGGTGTCGCTGGCGGGCAACATCGACGTGCTGTTCGTCGGCTGGGAGCTGGTCGGCGTCTGCTCGGTGAGTTTGATCGCCTTCTTCCGCCACAACCTGCGCAGCACCGAGAACAGCCTGCGCGCGCTGGTGTACTACCGCTGCTGCGACGCGGCCATGTTGTTCGCGGCGGTCTGGATCCACCACGAGTTGCCCAGCTCGGACTTCACGCAGTTCGCGAACGCGGCGGGCTCCAAGGCCGCAGCAGGAATCGGCGCCTTGCTGGTGCTCAGCTCGCTGGCCAAGTCGGCGCAACTGCCGATGTCGCCCTGGCTCCACCGCGCCATGGAGGGCCCGGCGACGTCGAGCGCGATCTTCTACGGCGCGCTGAGCGTGCACCTGGGCCCGTGGCTGCTGCTGCGAACCCAACCGCTGTGGGACGAGCACCTGCTCCCGCGCGCCGCCTGCGGCCTGATCGGGCTGGCGACGGCCGTGTACGCCTCGCTGGTCGGCCGCACGCGACCGGACGCCAAGACCGCGCTCGCCTACGCCGCCATGGCGCAATTGGGCGTGATCTACGTCGAGATCGCGCTGGGCCTGGAGACGCTGGCGCTGGTGCACCTGTGGGCGCACGCCGGCCTGCGCACGTGGCAGTTCCTGCGCTCGTCCTCGCTGATCCAGGATTTCCAGGCCAATCCGCTGGTCGGCGCGGACGTCCGTTTGCGCGCGCGCGCGGGTCTGTGGCGCGCGCTCGTCGGCGCGCAGCTCGAGCGCCGCATCTACCTCGCCGCGATGCGGCTGTTCTGGCTCGACGCGCTGCACTGGCGAACGGTCGCGCGGCCGACGCTGGCTCTGTTCGGGTGGGTGCAGCGCGTTGAAGAGCGCGTGCTCGGCGGCGCGGGCCGCGGGAGCGCCGAGTGATGCAGGAGCAACTCGAACTGACGGTGCGGGACCAGCGCGGCGCGCGCATCGCGCTGGTGCTCGGCGCGGCGCTCGCCGCGGTCCTGTGGACCCTCGACGACCCGCTCGAACTCGCCGCGGCCTGGCTCGCGTTCGGCGCGTGGACCGTGTGGCGCGCGCGTGCGTCGACGAGCCCGCAGCTCCCCTTGCTCGCGCTGGTCGGAGGCGCGTGCGGCGGGGTCGTGCTGCTCGCGCCGCACCTGCCGCAGTGGGCGCTGGCCGCGTGCCTGGCGATCGGCGCCGGCGTCGCACCGGCGCACCTGTGGCTCGAGTCGCTGCGCCGCAGGCTCGCACGCGACGAGTTCGCGCTCGTGCTCGTCGCGCAGCCGTTCGTCGCGCTGCTGCACGGCTTCGTCCACGCCTACCCCGGCGCGCTCGAGCCGCAGACACTCGAGGTGCTCCAGCGCGTGTTCGTCGCAAGCGCGCTGATCCAGTCCGGCCTGGCGCTGGTGCGGCGCGAGCCCGAGCGCGTGCTGGGCGCGGTGATCCAGTCGCAATCCGCGCTGGTGATCGCGGGCGCGGCGGCGGGCGAAACCGGCTGGGAAGCGGCGCGCATGCTGCTGGTGAGCACCATGGGCTCCGGGCTGGTGCTCATGAGCATCGCCAGCGAACTCCGCCGGCGTTTCGGCGCACTCGACGCGGCCTCGCACCACGCGTTGGCCAAGACGGCACCCAAGCTCCACCGCCTGTTCGTGGTGTGCGGCTGGACCTTCGTCGGACTGCCGGGCGGCGCTGCGTTCTTCGCCGAGGACCTGCTGTTCCACGCGCTGGTCGGCCAGTCGGTCGCCGCCACGGTGGGCTTCATCGTGGCCGCGGGCTTCAACGCCATCGCGTTCTACCGGCTGTACCTCGCACTGTTCACGGGGCCGACCGTGCGGCCGGCGTACGCGCCCTCGGCGACCGCGAGCTGGAAGATCGTCGCGCTGACGCTGGCCGTGCTCGCACTGCTCGCCCTCGGCCTGGCGCCTTCACTGCTGGTGCAGCACAGCGGATGACGTAGGCTCGCGCGCGCCATGACCTCGAACGAGCGCGAGTACGTACTGGGAACCGGGGCGGACGAGCTGGAGCGACTGGGCCTGCAGCACCGGCTGTGGTCGGACGCTGCGCACGAGGCCTGGAAGCGCGCGGGGCTCACGCCCGGGATGCGCGCGCTCGACATCGGCTGCGGGCCGGGATACGCGGCCTTCGACCTGGCGCAGCTCGTGCAGTCGCGCGGGAAGGTCGTGGGCGTGGACGAGTCGGCGAGCTTCGTCGCGCACGTCCGCGAGCAGGCCATGGCGCGGCGGCTGGCGCAGCTCGAGGCCCGCGTGGGCGACGTGCAGCGCCTCGGCGACGTGCTGGCCCGCGACGAGCGTTTCGAGCTCGCCTATGCGCGCTGGGTGCTGTGCTTCGTGCCCGATCCGGGCGCGGTCATCGCCGGGGCGGCGGCGGCGCTGGCCCCCGGAGGGCGCCTGGTCGTCCACGACTACTTCAACTACGAGTGCATGACCACCGCGCCGCGCCGCGAGTCGTTCACCCGCGTGGTGCAGGCCACGGCGCGCTCGTGGCGCAAGCCCGGCGGCGACCCGGACGTCATGGCGCGCGTCCCGGCGCTGGTGGCCGCCTGCGGACTCGAACTCGAACACCTCGAGGTCCGCCAGCGCATCGCGCGCCCGGGGGAGAGCATGTGGGCCTGGGTGTCGAGCTGGTGGCGCAACTTCACGCCCAAGCTCGTCGCACTCGGCGAAATCAGCGCCGACGAGGAGCGCCGCTTCCACGCCGACTTCGATGGGCTAACGGCTGCGACAGACTTCGTCGTGCTGCCGACGGTGTTCGAGCTGATCGCGCGCCGGGTCTGAGACCGCCGGCGAGCGTGAGCGCTGCGCGAAAGTCAGATCAAGCTAGACCAAGCTCCCGTCGACGGTAGAGTGTCGCGCGCTTCGCCCGGCGCAGCACTTTCGCGCGCCCCGACTGCGCCGCGTGCGCGTCGCGGCGCCGCGACACCCTGCCGGGCACGTGAAGCGCTCTCCATCCGGTTCCCTCGAGGCTCGCCGCGAAGTGCGGCTGACGAGCCACGGAGGAAACGGGCCAGTGCGATCTTGCGAGCACCCAGTGCTCGGAGCCCCGCCTCCATGCCCGAAATCGTCGATACGTCGTCGAAGCAGCCCGCCGTTCTCGAAACCGAACCGCCAGTTAACGCGCCAACGCTGATCGCGGAACAGCGCCGAACCGGTCGGGCGCACTACTACCCCGAAGCGACCGATGCAGAGTGGTCCGACTGGCGCTGGCAGTTCAAGAACCGCGTCACGACCCTCGAAGAGCTGGCCCGCAAGCTCGCCATTCCGCCCGGTGAGTGGGAAGCGCGCGCGCAGGTGCTGCGCGACTTCCGCATGGGCATCACGCCCTACTACCTCTCGCTGATCGACGCGGACGATCCGAACGATCCGATCCTGCGCCAGGTCGTCCCGCTGGAAGAGGAGTATCGCTATCGCGCCGTCGGCGACGAGGATCCGCTGGGCGAGGAGAACTACTCGCCCGTTCCGGGCATCACCCATCGCTATCCCGACCGGGCGCTGATGGTGATCTCGAACAACTGCGCGATCTACTGCCGCTACTGCACGCGCAAGCGCACGATGTACGAGGGCGCTACGCCGGACGTCGAGATCGACGCGATGGTGGCCTACATCGCGCGCACGCCGCAGATCCGCGACGTGATCGTGTCGGGCGGCGACCCGCTGAACTACTCGAACTCCAAACTCGAGTCGATCCTCTCGAAGCTGCGCGCGATCCCGCACCTGGAGATCATCCGCATCGGCACGCGCGTGCCGGTGGCTCTGCCGCAGCGCATCGACGACGAGCTCGTCGAGATGCTGCAGCGCTACCACCCGCTGTGGATCAACGTGCACTTCAACCACCCGCGCGAGCTCACGCCCGAGACGGCGCGCGCCTGCGACAAGCTCAGCCGCGCTGGAATCCCGCTCAACAATCAGGCGGTGCTGCTGCGCGGCGTGAACGACAGCGTGTCGACCATCCGCGCGCTGTGCACGGGCCTGATGAAGCAGCGCGTGCGGCCGTACTACCTCTACCAGTGCGACCCCGTCCGCGGAGCGGAGCACTTCCGCACGCCGATCTCCAAGGGCCTGGAGATCATCGAAGGCCTGCGCGGTCACATCAGCGGCCTCGCCGTGCCGACCTACGTGGTCGACGCGCCCGGCGGCGGCGGCAAGATCCCGGTGCAGCCCGACTACCTGTTGCGCTACGAGCCGAAGAACGGCCGCGCGCTGCTGCGCAACTTCGCCGGCAAGCTGTACGAGTACATCGAGCCGCTGCGCGTCGGCGACGAGATCCGGCCGCGCAAGAAGCGCTCGGGACCGGTCGAGTGCGACCACCCGCGCGCAGAAACTGGCGACGCGCCGGCCAAGGTCGTCGGCAAGAGCCGCTGGGTCCACCGCGGGGCCGCGCCGCGCCGAAACGGCGCGAGCAAGCCCGCGGACTCCGCCGACAAGCCGCGCGCTTCGTCGGACAAGCCCAGGGGCTGAGCGCAGCCGCCATGAAGATCGGCATCGCCTTCGACTTGAAGGCGGACTTCGACGCGTCGGCGCTCGGCGCCGGCGCGCCCGACGACCTGTTCGAGGAGTACGACTCACCCGCGACGGTCGAGGCCATCGCGCGCGTGCTCGCTTCGCGCGGGCACGAGCCGCTGCTGCTCGGCGGCGGCCGGCGCTTCGTCGAGCAACTGCTTGAGACGCGCCCGGAGCTGGTGTTCAACATCGCCGAAGGCCGCGGCTCGCGCTCGCGGGAAGCCCACGTGCCCGCGGTGTGCGAGATGCTCGGCATCCCGTGCACGCACTCCGATCCGCTGACCATGGCCGTGTCGCTCGACAAGGCCATGGCCAAGCGCGTAGTCGCCAGCGCTGGAGTTCCGACGCCGCGTTTTGCGGCGGTCGAGCGCATCGAGCAGCTCGAGGCCCTAGAACTCGCCTTCCCGTTGTTCGCCAAGCCCCTGTTCGAGGGCTCGAGCATGGGCGTGCGCCGCCGCTCGCGCTGTTCCGATCGCTCCGAGCTGCGCGAGCGCGTCGAGACCCTGCTGTCGGACTACGGCGAGGCCGTGCTGGTCGAGGAGTTCTGCGGCGGGCACGAGTTCACCGTGGCGATTCTCGGCACGGGTCCGGGCGCGCGCGTTGTCTCCGCAATGGAGGTCGTGCCGCTGGCGACGCCGGTCGCGGACTTCGTCTACTCGCTGGAGGTCAAGCGCAACCCCAACTGGCGCGAGGAGATCCGCTACGACGCGCCGCCGCGCCGGCCGGTGCGCGAAGTGGCGCAGATCGAGCAGGTGGCGCTCGACGCCTACCGCGCGCTCGATTGCCGCGACGTGGGCCGCGTGGACGTGCGCTGCGACGCGAGCGGCGCGCCGAAGTTCATCGAGCTCAATCCGCTGCCCGGTCTCGCGCCGGGCTGGAGCGACATCGCGCTGCTATGGGAGCGCATCGGCCGCAGCTACGACGACCTGATCCTCTCGATTCTCGACGGCGCCTGCGCGCGCTTGCGGATCTAGTCGACGCTGGTTGTACGGCGCCAGAGCAATCTGTCCCACGCCGCCGTAGCGTTCGGCTCGCCCCGTGCGTTGCGCGGCGTGGGACAGATTGCTCTGGCACCGTACAACCAGCACCGTACAACCTGCGCCATGAACATCGCCGTGCTCTACAACGACGACGCCTCGCTGTCGCACGGCGGCGCGCACGACGCGATCGCCGTCCAGGCAGTGGCAGACTGCGCCCGCGCTGTAGCCGGCTCACTGCGCGCGCGCGGCCACGCGGCGTTCGAGCTCGGCCTCGCCCCCGACCCTCGCGAAGCGGTGCGCCAGGTCGCCCAGCTGCGCGCCGAGTTCGTCTTCAACCTCGTCGAAGGGCTCGGCGGAGACCCGCGCAAGGACCAAGCCTTCGCGTGGCTGCTCGAATTGCACGGTCTGCGCTACAGCGGAGCGGGACCGCGTGCGCTCGGGCTGTGCCTCGAAAAGCCGCTCGCGCGCGCCGTGCTCGTCGCCGCAGGCCTCCCGGTTCCGCGCGGCGCGGTGTTCGAACACGAAGCGGACGCGCTCGACGAACTGCGCTTCCCGCTGATCGTCAAGCCGGCGCGCGAAGACGCCAGCCACGGCATCAGCGCCGAGAGCGTCGTGCGCGACGAGCGTTCGCTGCGCGAGCGCGTGCGCGCAGTGCTCGAGACCTACGCGCAGCCGGCGCTCGTCGAGGAGTACATCGAAGCGCGCGAGATCAACGCCGCGCTGCTCGCCGGTCCGCGCGGCCTCGAGCTGCTGCCCCTGTCGGAGATCGACTACTCAGGCTTTCGCGCCGACGAAGCGCACATCGTGACCTACGCCGGCAAGTGGATCGAAGGCAGCCGCGACTGGGACCTCACGCGCGTGATTGCAGCGCGCGACTTCGCTGCCGGACAACGCGAGAAGCTCGAGCAAGTGGCGCGGCGCGCGTTCGACGTGCTGGGCCTTCGCGACTACGGCCGCGTCGACTTGCGCCTCGACGCGCGCGACGAGCCCTACGTGATCGACGTCAACCCCAACCCCGACATCTCGCCCGGCGCGGGCTTCCTGCTCGCCGCAGAGCGGGCCGGACTCTCCTACGACGATGTGATCGAACGCATCGTGGAAAGCGCGCTGCGCCGTGCAGGTCAACTTGCGTGAATTGCGCGCCGCCGACCGCGCGCCGCTGGAGCGTGCGATCCGCAGCACGGGCGCCTTCAACGAAGAGGAAGTGGCGGTCGCGCTCGAGCTGATCGACGCCGGCCTGGGCGCGCAGCGCGTCGACCCCTATCTGTTCGTCGTGGCCGCCGACGAGCGCGACGAAGCCATCGGCTACTCGTGCTTCGGTCGCACCGCGCTCACCGACGGCGTGTACGACCTGTACTGGATCGTCGTGCGCGACGACGCGCAGCGCTTCGGCGTCGGACGCAAGCTGCTCCAGGCGACGGCCGCGCGCGTGCGCGAACTCGCTGGCCGCATGATCATCATCGAGACCGCGGGCAAGCCCGAGTACGCGAAGCAGCGCGCGTTCTACGAGCGCGTCGGCTGCAAGCTGCTCGCCCGCTACCCCGACTTCTACCGCGTGGGCGACGACAAGCTCGTCTACGTCTTCTACCCCTGAACGAGCCCCCACGATGAGCGTCGACAGTTCGATCGAGATCGAGAACGCCCAGACCGCGAAGTTCGAGTGCGTGTTCCCCAAGTGCGGCGGCGTGTGCTGCAAGAACGGCCGCCCGCCGGTCGAGCCCGGCGAGGCCAAGCGCATCGCGGCCAACTTGAAGAAGTTCCTCCCCCACCTGCGGCCCAGTGCGCGCAAGGTCATCGAAGAGCGCGGCTTCCTCACCAAGCGCACCAAGGGCGGCCTGCCGATGCTCGCGGTCGACGCCGGTTGGTGCGTGTTCGCGAACGAAGGCTGCGTGCTGCACAAGGTCGGCGCGGCCGAGGGCTCGACCTTCAAGTACAAGCCCTGGGTGTGCGCGGTCTTCCCGCTCGATCAAGTGAGCGGCAAGCAGTGGTACGTGCGGCAGTGGAAGCTCCGCGGCGAAGCCTGGGAGTTGTTCTGCCTGAACCCCAAGGAATCGCCGAAGAAGGCCGTCGACACGAGCGCGGCGGAGATCGCACTCGCCGAGCGCCTCGAGTCCGGCAAAGAGGACTGGCGCTTCCGCAAGTAGCGCGGTTGTACGGTGCCAGAGCAAACTGTCCCACGCCGCGCGACGCAACGGGCGCGCCGCACGCAACGGCGGCGTGGGACA
Organism: Planctomycetaceae bacterium; assembly: GCA_011525785.1. Lineage (GTDB taxonomy): Bacteria > Planctomycetota > UBA1135 > UBA1135 > WYBT01. Next base: position 167,999 of record WYBT01000026.1, on the reverse strand, counting down.
GATTGCTCTGGCACCGTACAACCGCGCGGTCGGCGCCGTCATCGCGCTCGCGTTCCTGAACGCCCACGCCCTCGAGCGCGAGCTCCAGCGACGAACCGCGCCACGCAGCGCTCGCTGAAGAAGGCCGGGAAGCCGCCGCGCGCCCGGTCGTAGACTCGTGCGCTTCGCCGCCCTTGTCGCACGCCACCTCGACCGACTCCTCCCGCCCGCCGCGCGCCGTGCTCCAGGGCACCGCCCTGCAAGTGCTTGGCCGCTTCTGGGGCGCGGGCTGCACGGTCGCGATCCTGTGGCTCGCGGCGCGCGAGCTCGAGGTCGAGAGTTTCGGACGCTTCACGTTCTATCTGGCTCTGTTCGCGTGGCTCGACTCGCTCGCGAACATGGGCACGGGCGAAGTCGCGGTGCAGCGCACGGCCGCGCATCCCGAGCAAATGGAGAGCGTGCTCGGCGGCGCCCGGCGCATTCGACTGGTCGCCGGGCTCGTCGGCGTCGCGCTGACCGCGATCGTCGCGCTCGTGTACGGCGAGAGCGACGCGTGGCTGCTCGTGCTCGCAGCGTTGTATCCGGTGACGCACACCCTCGAGCTCTCGGCGACGGTGTTCCGCAACCAGATCGCGTGGGGCGTGCCGGTCGCGATGCGCGCGAGCGCCAGTGCGTTGAGTCTCGCGTTCGTCGCACTGCTCGCGGCGAACGACGCGCGCAGTCCGGCGCTCTACGTGTGCGGCGTCGCAGCCGGCAGCGCAACGGCGAACTTCATGCTGCACGCCGCGGCGAGCCGCCACATCGCGCGCACCGGCGCGGCGCCGACGCCCTGGCGCGAGCTGTGGAGCGAAGCCTGGCCGCTGGGCGTCTCGGCGCTGTTCGCACAGACCTACTTCTACGTCGACAACGTCTTCATCCGCGAGCTGCGCGGCGAGGAAGAGCTCGGCCCCTACAACATCGCAGTGCGCGTCCTGAGCTACTGCATCATGATCGCGCAGTACGCCTCGCTGACGCTGCTGCCCTGGCTGCGCAGGCAGCACGTCGGCCGCGAAATGGGCGCAGCCCTGGGCAACGTCGGCCCGCCGCTGTTCGCGCTCGCAGGACTCGGCGCCGGACTGCTGTTCCCGTGGACCTACGAGCTGCTCGAGTTCTTCCGCCCGGGCTTCGGCGTCGCCGCGACGAGCCTCAAATGGCTGCTCGCGGCGGTGGTCGCGATCTACGCCGGTTCGACACTGCTCACCGCGGTCGTCGCGCTCGGCCTGAACCACCAGCGACTGTGGATCTCGGGCGGAGGGCTCGCTCTCAACATCGCAGCGAACTTCTGGGCCGTGCCGCGCTACGGAATCGCCGGCGCCGGCGCGACGACCTTCGCCACCGAGCTGTTCGTGGCCGTCTCGGCCGCTTGGGTGCTCGCGCGTCGCGGAGTCGCGCTCGGATCGCCTTGGCGCTGGCTCGCCGGAATCGCGCTGTTCGCACTCGCCGCTTGGATCTCGAGCCTGCTCCCGTTCGGATAGCGCGCCCCATGCGAGTTGGACTCGACTACCGCCCCGCGCTGCAGAACCGCGAAGGCATCGGCCGCTACGCGCGCGAGCTCGTGCGCGGCATGATCGAGTTGGGCTTCGCGCAGGACCTGGGCCTGTTCGGCTACACGCTCGCGCCCATGCGCTTCAGCCGCGCGGAGCTCGGGATCGCGGGCACCAAGGCCGAGCTCGTGCGCCTGCGCGTGCCTTCGAAGTGGCTACCAGGTCTGATGCAGCGCCTGGGCCGCGGCGCAGATGATCTCGTCGGCGGCGCCGAGGTGTTCCACCACACGCAGCCCAACGTGCTGCCGGTGCGCAACGCCGCACAGGTCGCGACGATCTTCGACTGCATCTTCATGCTGCGCGGCGCGGGCTATCTGGACGACGCCGTGGCCGAGCGCATGACGCAAGCCGCGCGCGAGCAAGTGAAGCTCGCCAAGCGCATTCTGGTCCCGAGCCAGTACGTCGGCGCCGAAGTCGTGATGGCGCTGGGCGCGCACCCCGCGCGCGTGAGCGTGACCGAGCTGGGCTGCGACCACATCGCGCGCGCGCTGCCGCCCGAGGGGTTTGGCAAGGCGCGCGAGCCCTACATCCTCACCGTCGCGCGAGTCGACCCGCGCAAGAACCACCTGCGCATGCTCGAAGCCTTCGAGCGCCTCGTGCGCGAGGGCTTTCCGCACCGCTGGGTGATCGCCGGCCCGCGCGGCTATCAGCACGAGATCTTCTCGCGCGCGCTCGAGCTCTCGCCCGCCAAGCACCGCGTGCAGTGGATCGTCGACGCGCCCGAAGCGGAGCTGCCCAAGCTCTACGCGCAAGCCGACTGCTTCGTGTTCGCGAGCCTGAACGAAGGCTTCGGCCTGCCGCCGCTCGAGGCCATGGCCTGCGGCGCGCCCGTCGTCACCAGTTGCGTCACCTCACTGCCCGAAGTGTGCGGCGACGCAGCCTTCCTGGTCGAGCCCACCGACTCCGAGCGCATCTTCGAGGCCGTGCGCCGCGTCCTCGCCGAGCCCGAGATCGCCATCGAGTTGCGCACGCGCGGCAAGGTGCAAGCGCGCAAGTTCACTTGGCGCGAGTGCGCCAAACACACGCTGCTCGCCTACCGCAAAGCGCTCGAGCCCGAGGTCGACGAGCCCAAGCTCAAGCACGTCTTCTAGCGGCGACGAGTGCTGGGTTTCGACGGGTCGAGCTCGATCGCGCTGCGCGTGACCTCGGCGCCGGCCCGCAGGTCGTCCTATGGCGTCCGTCGCGCGGAGATGCGAGGAGTCGGCCGTCCGTACCCTCCCCCGACAACCGCGGTTGGACGGAAGTACGCTGAGCGCTGTGGAAGAGCGTATGCACAACGTGCTCCCGCGGCTCGCGAGCCGCTCGCTGGCGACGATCGCCGCTGCGAAACTGGCGCTGCACTTGGCGCTGGCGATGCGCTACGGATTCCATCGCGACGAGCTGTACTACGTCGCTTGCGGCCTCGAACTCGAGTGGTGCTACGTCGATCACGCGCCGGTCGTCCCTTTGCTCGGGCGCGCCGCGTACGAGTTGTTCGGACCTTCGCTGTTCGCACTGCGTTTCGTCGCCGGAGCCGCCAGCGCCGCGCTCGTGTTCCTCGCCGGCCTGATCACGCGCGAGCTCGGCGGCGCGGCTTGGGCGCAGCGCTTGGCAGCGCTCGCGGTGCTCGGCGCCCCGCTGTTCCTGCTGACCGGCGGCCTGTTCCAGACCGTGGTCTTCGACCAACTCGCGTGGTTGGCGGCGTTGTTCCTCTTGATCCGAGCGTTGCGCGAGCAGCGGCCGCAGAAACTTGTCGCGCTCGGCGCCGCGATAAGCGTTGGCCTGCTCGTCAAGCACACGCTCACTCTGCTCGCACTGGCGATAGCGTTTGCCCTTCTGTCCACCGCGCAGCGCAAGTGGCTCGCGACCCGCTGGGCCTGGACGGGGCTGGCGATCGCGCTCGCCTGCGCAGCGCCGAGCCTGGTGTGGCAGCACGCGCACGGCTGGCCGTCGCTCGAGTTCGCCGCCGCCAACGGCGCCCGTTCCGCGCGTGAGTTTCCTCCGCCCGCTTTCGCAGCGCTGCAGCTGGTCCTGATGGGGCCAGTCAACGTCGCGCTGGCGGCGCTCGGGCTCTTGCATCTGTGGCGTGCGCGCGCCACCGATGGCCGCACGCACTTCAGAGCGCTCGCACTGCTCTATCCGCTCGCCCTCGCGCCGTTCCTCCTGCGCGGCGGCAAGCCCTACTACGTCGGACCGCTCTATCCGCTCCTGTTCGCCGCCGGCGCCGTCGCCCTCGAGCGCATCTCGAGCGCGCGCGGATGGACCCGCGCACGTTCGCTCGCGCCCGCAGGACTGCTCGTCGGCGCGTTGCCACTGGCATGGATGGTGCTGCCCATCGCTCCGCGCCAGTTCTTCGCCGAGCACCAGAACGCCTGGCCCCACAGCGACTTCAAGGAGATGTTCGGCTGGCCGGAGCTGGTCGAGCAGCTGGTCCGCGCACGCGACCAGCTCCCGCCCGACGAACGCGAGCAGTTCGGGGTGCTCAGCGACTCCTACGGCGAGGCGAGCGTGGTCACGACCCTCGGCGCCGCCCACGGCCTTCCGCGCGGCGCTTCGCCGCACAATCAGCTCTTCTTCCACGGTCCGCCGCGAACCACGGGCGGCGCCGACGCGCGCGTCGTGCTCGCCGTGGCGCGCTCGCGCGAGTGGCTCGAGCGCTGCTTCGAAGAGGTCGTCGACGCCGGCGCACTCGAGATCCCGCTCGGCGTGCGCAACGAAGCCTCGTTCAAGCGCATCTACGTCTGCCGGCGCCCGCGCGCGGCCTGGTCCGAGCTGTGGCCCGCGCTGCGCGGCGTGGGTTGAGCTCGCGCGGCGGCCCCCAACGTCGACTTCAGACGATGAGGCTTCCGCCCCACAGCGCGCGCAAGAAATCCGCGTAGGGCAGCACGTCCACGCCATCGCCGCGTTGCGCGCGCGCGCCCGTGAACACGCCCACACAACGCAGATTTCGCAGCTCGTCCCGCAGCCGGCCGAAGCCCGAGTTGAAGCTCGCGTCCCAGCGCTCGGACAGTTTGAACTCGAGCGCCAGATGTCCCTTGGCGGTCTCCAGCACGAGATCCACTTCGACGCCGTTGTGCGTGCGGAAGTAGGCCAGCGGGTATTCGAGCTGTGCGTACGAAAGGTACGCACGAACCTCATGCAGCAGATAGGTCTCGAAGAGCGGGCCCAGTTCCTCGCGCGTGGGAGGGTACGCAAGACGCCCCGTCAACGCGCGCGCCACGCCGGCGTCGAAGAAGTAGAACTTGGGATGCGCGACGAGCTTGGTCGCAGGCTTGAGCTTCCAGGCCGGAAGCCAGAAGCCCAGGAGCGTGTCGATCAAGACCTCGAAGTAGCCCTGCACGGTCGGCCGTGCGACCTGCGCGTCACGCGCGATCGAGCTGACGTTCGTCACCTGACCGTTCTGGCGAGCCGCAACCTCCAAGAAGCGCGAGAAGCCGCCGATGCTGCGCGTCAGCGCTTCGGCCTGCACCTCTTCGCGCAGGTACGTCTCGACGTAGGCGCTCAGGTACGCGTGCGGCCGCTCGAGATCCACAACGCGCGGAAGCGCGCCAAAGTGCACGCGCTCGAGTTCGGGCGCCGCGCCGATCTCCGCGGACACCAGCGGGAACATGTCGTGGCGCAATGCGCGTCCCGCGAGCAGATTCGCGCCGCCGCGCCGCAGCTTGCGCGCGCTCGAGCCCGACAGCAGGAACCTGCGCCCGGCTTTCCCGTCCAATCGCTGAACTTCGTCCAGCAACGCTGGGACCTTCTGCACTTCATCGACCACCACCCAACTCTTGGCCGGCAGCGCCTCGACCTCGCGGGCGAACAGTTCCGGCTGCGCGGCGAACTCACGCGCCAGTCGCGTGTCCAGCAGATCGAAGCGCCGCGCGTTGGGCAGCACCTGTTCGATCCAGGTCGATTTTCCCGTCGCACGCGGCCCGAGCAGCAGCGCAGTCCCCTCGGGCGCTCGCAATCGACGTGTATACATCGCCAGCAAATATACCGGAAATCTGCTGGCGTGCTATGCAGATTTCCAACGCGGCGCGCGGGCCGAATCGCTACGAGTCCGCCGCAAGCCGCGCCCGCACCGCGGCCTCGTCGATCTCGCCGCTCTTCCACAGCGAGCGGCCTTCCATGCCGCCGGCGACGGTGAGCGTCTCGCCGCTGATGTGGCGCGCAGTGAGCGGCGAGGAGAGGAAGAGCACGGTGCGCGCAACGTCGGCGGCGCGGCCGATCTGGCGCAGCGCCATGGTGCGCGCGACGTTCTCGATCACGCCCGGCGTCTGGAGGTCGGCGCGCGCCATGTGCGTCATGGTCCAGCCCGGCTCGACGAGGTTCACGCGCGCGAACGGGTCGAGGCGCACGACTTCGTTCTTCAGCGAGAGCATGAGGCCGCGCAGGGCTGCTTTCGCCGTGGCGTAGTCGGCGTGGCCGCGCTCGCCGAAGCGGCCGGCGGTCGAGCCGATGAAGACCAGCGAGGCGCCGTGGCCGTCGGCGCGCGGGCCGCTGCGCTCGAGCGCGGCCATGAAGGCGCGCGCGGTCCACAGCGAGCCGAACAGGTTCGCGTCGAGCGTGGCGCGGATGCGCGCTTCGCTCGCCTGGTGCAGCAGCTCGTCGGGCCGCGGCCACTGGCCGGCGTTGGCGACGGCGATGTCGATGCGCCCGAAGCGCTCGCGAGCCCGCTCGAAGGCGAACTCGACCTCTGCGAGCTTCGATACGTCGGCACGCACGCACAGCGCGCGCTCCTTCCACGGCCGCGTGGCGACGTAGGCTTCGAGTTCCGCGGTGCGCGAGCCCCCCACCAACGCGAGTTGCGCGCCTTCGGCCGCGAAACCCTCCATCAGCGCACGCCCGATGCCGCCCGAGGCGCCGGTGATCAGCGCCACCTTGTTCTCGAGTCCGAGGTTCACAGCCTCACGGTAGCGTTCACGGCGCGCTTCACGGCGCGCGACGCTAGCTTGACGGCGAGTCACACCCTGCACCCGTCATGACCGCCGCACCGGAAAGCCCGCCGCCCGCGCCCAAGCGTTCGAGCAGCCGTCGCTGCGCCAACTGCGGCGCCGATCTGACCACGCCGTGGTGCGGCCAGTGCGGTCAGCGCGCGCGCGCCGGCCGCCTGGACTTCGCGGAGCTCGGCGCCGAGGCGTGGAGCGCAGTGGTCAACCTCGACAGCGGCGTGTGGCGGCTGGTGCGCGGCTTGTTCCATCGGCCAGGCGCGGTGTACGCGCACTACCTGGCCGGCGCCCGCAAGCGCTACTTCAATCCGATCCTGTTCCTGTTGCTCGCGGAGGGCGCCTACATCGCGCTGGGATCGCTGGCGCTCGAGCGCCACTTCGAACTGGTCGGAAGATCGCCGCAGACGGCCGCCGAAGCGGTCACGCTGCAAGGCGACAAGTTCCGCGCGCTGCTGGCGCTGCCGGCGCTGACGCTGCTCGGCTGGCTCGCCTCTCGCCCGCGCTACACGGCGGCGGAGGTCGGCGCGTTCTGGTGCTTCGCGCTCGGCGCACTGGTCCTGATCGGCGCGCTGTTCCAGCCGCTGATGCTGTTCTGGCCGCAGCAACGCGACGCGCTCAAGTACGCCGCAGGCGTGTGCGGGAGCCTGGCGATCCTGTGGCACGTCGCGAGCTTCTTCGGCGCGCCCAACGCACGCGGAGTCGCGCGGGCCGTCGCGCTCACGGCGCTCTCGCTGGTGCTGCTGAACTACGCAGCGCGTGCGATCTACACCTGGAACGACTTCGAGGTCGACTGGGGCCTTGCAGCGACCTTGCGCGACACGTTCGGCCTTTGAGCGCTCGGCCCGGCCGACTCAGCGCCGCACGCTCGCGCGAAACGTCTCGAGCAGCTTGCGAGCGGCTCTGGGCTCGCGAATGAGCGACTTGGAGAGATCGCCGTCGACCAGGAAGCTCGAGAAGCCCTCGGGCAGCGGCGCGCCCGAGCGCGTGGTGTCGACGAAACCCATCGACCACTCGGCGAAGCTGCGGGTCTCGATGCGCGTCTGGTAGAGCACGAGCATGCCGTGGTGCCGCGGGTCGAGCGCGATGCGCTCCTGAATCGCGGCGACCGCGTCGCGCGGGCCCTCGAGCGCCTGGATGAAGTTGCCGTCGTGGTACAGCAGCATCCCGGTCACGTTCAGGCGCGCATTCTTGGCGCGCGCCGAGCGCAGCAGCTCGCGCAACTCCGCGGGAGTGAACGGCGTCGTGGCCGTGCTGACGTAGACGAGTTGAACGAGGTCGGAAGGGGAATCCATGGTTGCGAGCCTTCGGGCTCCCCTGATCGGAAGTCGCGCCGGCCGACCTGAAGACCGCAGCGAGCAGGTTCAACCGCGACGCGCACAGACGTCCACGCGCGTGCTGTAGAGCGTGTTGCTGTCGCCCAGATCGGAGACCTCGCCGGCGACGAGCGCGTTGACGCCCAGGCCCTCCGGAGTGTCTTCGGCGCGCGGCAGGCCGTCGATCCGCACCAGGCCCGGCGGCATGTCGGCGCACAGCTCGACGGGGAAGCTCACGCGTCCGTGCTGGTTGGAGAGCGTCGCGAGCGCGCCCTCGGGCAAGCCCAGACGCGCCGCATCGCCCGGATTGAGCTTCACGCGCTGCTGCCCGATGCGCCGAACGTGCCGCGCACTGTGCGAGAAGGTCGAGTTGTGGGTGTGCACGCTGGGCGCGCTCACCAGCCAGAACTCGCCGCGCGTTCCGGCGCCGTCGTCGGGGACGTAGCTCGCCATCGGCGGCTGACCGAGCGCTGCGGCCGCCGCGCTGTAGAGCTCGACCTTGCCGCTGGGCGTGCCCTCGCCCGGCCGGCGGCGCGGCGTGACCTTGATCGGCTTGCCCGCGAGCAACTCCGCGCGCTGCTCGCCGTCCTTGCGTGCGAGCGAAGCGTGGACCAGCTCTTCGCACAGCCGCTCCGCGTCTGCGTCCCAGGTCTCGCGCGGCAGTTCGAGCGCCTTGGCGATGGCGCAGAAGGTCTCCAGCACCGAACGCGGCCCCGGAGGCGGCTCGCTGGCCTTGCGAGCGAGCTGCAGGCGGCGGTGTCCGTAGCTGCGGTACACGTCGGAGTGCTCGACGAACATCGTCGAGGGCAGCACCACGTCGGCCAGTTGCGCGGACTCGGTGAGGAACTGCTCGTGCACAACCACGAACAGGTCCTCGCGCTGCATCCCGGCGCGCACGCGCGCGGCCTCGGGGCACACCACCGCAGGATTGTGCGCCCACACGAAAATCGCGCCGAACTTGCCGCTCTCGAGTTCGCGTCCGAGCTGCACGTGCTTGAACGAGCGGCACTCGCGGCCCGCGCGCTGGAGCTGCGGCATCTGCACCACGTCGTCGGCCAGCTCGAAGCACGAGTAACTCTCGTAGTGCAGGTGGTCGACCTTGCCGAGCACCGCGGCGAGCGAGCAGATCGCGCGCATGCTCATCGCGCCGTTGCGCCGCCGCCCGAACCCGACGCCGGTCTTGAGCAGCAGCTTGGGCGAGCGCGCGAGCAGCTCCGCGAGCGCCACGATCTCGCTCTCGGCCACGCCGGTTTGCGCGCTGGCCCAGGCGAGGTCGTGGCCCGCGCGAACGTGCGCCTCGAAGACCTCCGCGCCCAGGCACTCGCGTTCGAGAAACGCGCGGTCCGCCCAGCCGCGTTCGAAGGCCACGCGCGTGATCGCCAGCGCCAGCGCCGCGTCGCTGCCCGGCTTGACGATCAGCCCGCGCCCGCCCCAGCGCTCGAGCGCGCGGATCGTGTCGCTCGCGTAGATGTCGATCGCCACCACGGGCACGCCGCGCTTCGCCAGGCGCTGCACGGCGGGCTGCAGGTGCTGCACCGTGCGCGCCATGTCGCAGCCCCACAGCACGACCGCATCGCTCTCCTCGGCGCGCTCGAGGTCCGCGCCCACCACGTTGCCCAGCACGCACTCGTAGCCCGCGGAGGTCGAGCTGTCGCACAGGCCGCCGTCGGTGAGCGTCGCGCCGAGCGCGTGGAACATGCGCAGCGGGAAGAAGCGCTGGATGCGGCCCATCGTGCCGGCGTAGAACGCGACCAGGATGCGCTCGCCGTGCTCTTTCAGCGGGCCGACGCGCTCCGCGATGCGCGCCAGCGCCTCGTCCCAGCTCGCGGGAACCAGTTCGCCCGTGCGCTTGTCGCCGCGCCGCACCAGCGGCGTGAGCAAGCGATTCTCGGCGCGAATCAGATCGCCGTAGATCGCGGTCTTGCCGCACAGGTGGCCGCGCGAGTAGCCGTGCTCGGGATTGCCGCGCAGCGCGACGAAGCGGCCGGCGTCGTCGGCGTCGACCAGGACTCCACACGCATCGGGACAGTCGAGCGGACACGCGACGGGCGTCGTCTTCATGCGGGGATGGTAGCTGCGCCGCGGGCGAGCACGTCGCCGCGCGATGTGTGAGTAACAGCGTCGAACGCGCCGCGGCATTTCGCTTCTTGTGCGCCGCAGCTGCGCATTCCGAGCCCGAGTCAGAGCGCAGTTGTCGCGCGCGGCGCCGGCCCCGTACCCTCCGGTCATGGCACGGGCCAAGATCGGCTTCGACGTCTCGCCGCTGCACGCGCCGCATCCGCCGGGGGTGGTGCGTGCGACGCGCGGGCTCGTGGAAGCGCTCGAGCGACGCGGCGTGCTCGAGCTCGTGCGGCTCGTTCCGCAGGGCGACTTGCGCGCATGGCGCCATCGCACGTTGCCCAAGCTCGCGAGTGAACTCGCGCTCGCGGGTCTGCACTCGCCGGTCAGCGCCTACGCGCGCTCGGGGCCCGGCGCGCGCGTGCACACCGTGCACGAGCTGCCCTGGAAGCACGGCGAGCCGGAGAACGCCGACCTGTCGCACAAATTCTGGGCGAGCTTCGGGAGTTGGCGCGCCCAAGCGACGCTCTGCCCGAGCGAGTTCGTCGCGCGCGACGTGCGCAGCGGTTGGCTGGCCCGCAACGCCAACGTGCAGGTCGTCCCGTGGGGCGTCGGCGCGCCGTTCGGCGATCTGCCCGAGCCAGGCGCCGTCGACGAGGTCGTGCTCGGCAAGCTGCGCCTGGGCCAGGATCCGCTCGCGCTGTGCGTCGGCGCCGTGCGCGAGAAGAAGAACCTCGCCGCGGTGCTCAACGGACTGGCCGAGGTGCGCCGCCGCAACGGGCCGCGCATCCAGCTCGTCGTCACCGGCGCAGACACGCCGCAGCTGCGCCGCGACCTGGGCCTGGCGCAGAAGCTCGGGCTCTCGCGCTACGTGTCGACACCCGGCGAGCTCAGCGACGCCGATCTCGCGAGCCTGATGAGACTGGCGAGTGCGGTCGTGGTGCTCTCCAGGTCCGAGGGCTTCGCCTTCCCGGTGCTCGAGGGCCTGGCCTGCGGCGCGCCGGTCGTCGTGGCGCGCGGAACGGCGCAGGCCGAGCTCGCCGGCGCGGCGGGCATCGCGGTGGACGCAGCCGACCCCGCGAGCGTCGCCGACGGGCTCGCGCGCGCCGTGAGCGAACGCGAGAGCCTGCGCTACGAAGGCGTCGAGCGCGCCGCGCAGTTCACGTGGGACGCAAGCGCGGAGCGCGTCGAGGCGTTGTGGAAGAGCCTGACGTGAGCGCGTCCTCGCAGCGCGCGCCGCGCGTGCTGGTCGTCGGCAGCGTGCTGTCACAGCCCATGGGCGGCGTGCGGCGCCACGTCATGGAGCTCCTGCCGCGCGCGGCGAAAGTCCTGCGCGAACGCGGCGGAGCGCTCGGGGTGCTGACGGGCCGCGAAGGCCTGCCGTTCGAGCTCGGCCCCCAGGTCGAGTTGCTCGCCAGCTCGATCCCCGCGCAGCCCGCCGCACTGCGCGCGACCCTCGAGAGCGGCGGCATTCGCTCGGCGCTGGACAACGCGCGCGCCGCGGGAAGGCCCTTCGAGCTCGTGCACACGGCGCACCTGCCGCTGCCGCGCGGACTCGACGCGCCGCAGAGCTTCACCGTGCACGACCTCAAGAGCGTGTTCAGCGCGAGCGAGCCCACGCTGCGCCGCTGGGTCGGCCGCTGCGTGATCTCCGACGCGCTGCGGCGCGCGCGCGTCGTGTTCACGGTCTCGCACACGCTGCGCAGCGAGCTCATCGAGCAGCTCGGCGCGCCGCCCGACAAGCTGGTCGCACTTCCCAACGGCTGCGATCACCTTCCGCTGCGCGCGCGCGAGCCCTCGCACGACGCGCCGCTGCTCTTCGTGGGCCATCTCGAGCCGCGCAAGAACGTCGAGACGCTGCTCCGAGCGCTCGCGCTCGCGCCGGACCTCGGTCGCCTGCAGCTAGCCGGCGCCGCCAAGCGCGGTGAGCGCGAGAAGCTCGAAGCGCTCGCGCGCGAGCTGGGTGTGCTCGCGCGCGTGGAGTTCCTCGGGCTGGTGGACGACGCCGCGCTGGCGCAGCTCTACTCGCGCTGCCGCGCGGTCGTGTTGCCCTCGTTGCGCGAGGGCTTCGACCTGCCGCTGGCCGAGGCGCTGCGAGCCCGTGCGCCGCTCGCCTGTTCGGACCTCGCCGTGCACCACGAACTGGCCGGCCCGCACGCGAGCTACTTCGAGCCGACCTCAGCGGAGGCGCTGGTCGCCGCTGTCCGCTCGGCGCGCGAGCCGGGTGCGCACTGCGCGCTGACCACCTGGGACGAGTGCGCGCAGCGCTGCGTCGAAGGCTGGATCAGCGCTGCGAGTCCTCGCTGAGCTCAGGGTCGGCAGCTGAGCCCTCGTCGACTTGCTCCTCCGAGCCCGCGTCGCCCGCGCCCTCGAGCGCGCGCGACTTGAGCGCCGACGTGCCGCGGAAGGCGAACCACGCGACCGCGGCCATCAGCGCGACACCCAGGGCGTAGAGCGACCAGCGCACCGGCGTGGAGAGCTGCGCCAGCTCGACGCCGCCGCCTTCGACCTTGCTGAACTGCAGGATGCGCTCGCCCGGCTTGCGCGCCGCGCGGCTGATCGACGCACCGGCCGCCGGCGCTGCGCCGCGCCCGAAGCCGGTGTCGAGCATGGTGTGCTTGAGCAGCGGTTCGGGGGGCGGCGGCCCGGCGCTGGCGCGGCGTTCGAGCACCTCGGGCGCGGCGGCGACATCTTCGAGCTTGCGCGGCGCCGGCGCGGGCGGCCCCGGGCGCCGCGCGGCCGGCGCTTCCTGCTTGGGCATCGCGAACGGCCCGGCCGCCTGATACGGCGAGGGCCCGTCGGGGCGAATCACCGGAGCGCGCGCGCCGCCGCCGGAGGTGAACACCGGACCGTCGTCGCCGCCTGCGCCGGTCGCAGCGTCGTCGCCGTCCAGCGAGAGCTCCTCGGGCTCTTCGACGCGCGCAGCCGGCGCACTCGCGGCCGCGGGCGCGCTGGCGGAAGGTCGCGGCGCCGGCGCGCTCTCGACCGGCGCGCTGAGCCGGAAGCGCAGCTGCAGCTCGCCGAGCTGGAACTCGCACATGTCCACCAGCTCGGCGCGCGCCCTGCGCTCCTTGCCGACGATCACGCCGTTGCGCGAGTCGTCGTCGACCACGTACCAGCGCTCGTCGACACACTCGATGTGCGCGTGCTTGCGGCTGAGCGAGGCGTGCTTGAGCGTGATCACGCACTCGGGCGCGCGCCCCAGCGTGTCGCCGTGCTTGACGCCGAAGGAGCGGCCGATGTCCGGCCCGGAGAGCACGTAGATCTGCGGCATCAGGACTCCTGGGCCTCGCGGCCGCTCGACCACTCGCGCGCCAGCCGCTCGAACTTGCGCTCGAGCTCGCCCGCTCCGATGCGGCCCTTGAAGGCCACGCGGCCGCCGATCGCGAGCACCGGGATCGAACGGCCGTACAGCTCGTTCAAGCGCGCGTCGGTCTCGATGTCGACCTCCGACAGCTCGTAGGGGCGCGACAGGCGCGCGGCGGCCAGCGCCGACTTCATCTGGTCGCACAGGCAGCAGCCGCGCTTGGTGTACAGCACGAGCGGCACGGGGGTCTCGCGGCGCGCCTGGAGCCAACGGAGCGGATTCAACACGGCGGCGAGAGGATAGCGGATGGCGCAGCGGCGATCCGCGCGCGACTTGGCGCGGCGCACGGGCGCGCGCCACACTGTCGCCCCATGGCTCGTCACGACTCGCAGGCGCCGGCGCTCGAGGTGCGCGGCCTGATGCAGGCCTTTCCGCGCGGCTTCTGGCTGCGCGAGGAGCGCGTGCTGCACGGCGTCGAGCTGACCCTCGCGCCGGGCGAGTTTCTCGGCCTGGTCGGGCCCAACGGCTCGGGCAAGAGCACGTTCCTGCGCGTTTTGGCGGGCGTCGACCGGCCGCGCGCGGGCAGCGTGCGCGTACACGGCGAAGAGCTCGCGAGCCGCGCGGCGCGCGCGCGCATCGGCTTCTTGCCCGACGACTCGCCCTACCCGCCCGAGCTGGGCGCGCGGGCCACGCTCGAGCTGTGCGGCGCCTTCCAGCGCCTGCCCCGCGCGCAGCGCCGCGAGCGGGCGGAGCACTGGCTCGAGCGCGTGGGCCTCGCTCACGCAGCCCAGCTCGAGCTCGCGAAGTTCTCGCGCGGCATGTTGCGGCGCCTTGGGCTCGCCGCCGCGCTGCTGCACGAGCCCGACCTGATCCTGCTCGACGAGCCGACCGCCGGCCTGGACGCGCAGGGCTTCGAGGTGTTCCGCCAGGTGCTCGACCAGGCGCGCGCGCGCGGCGCGACGCTGATCGTCTCGTCGCACCTGCTCACCGACTTGCAGCAGCGCTGCGACCGGCTGGCGGTGATGCTCGACGGCCGCATCGCCGCGTTGGGCGCGCCGCTCGAGCTGCTGGGCGAGCTGGGCGCGCAGGCGCGCGTCGACCTGGTGCTCGAAGGCGCGAGCGAAGCGCAGTTGAGCGCGCTGCAAACGCACGCGAGTTCACTGGGGCTGACCGTGCGCGGGGTCGAGTTTTCGCAGCCGAACCTGCTCGAGCTCTACCGCCAGCTGCGCGCGCGAGAGCGAGCGTGATCGCCGCCTTCGCCCGCCTCGCCGCGCGCCGCTGCGCTCCGCCGCGCACGCTCGCGATCCTCGCGTTGAGCGCGCTGGCGCTGGCCTGGAGCACGCGCTCCAGCCCGCTGGGCCTCGACCTCGGCGCGCGCGATGCGCTGGCGCGGCGCGAGCTGTGGAGCACGTTCACGCTCTTGAGCGCAGCGCTGCTCGCGCACGCGGCCGCGAGCCTCTCGTACGACTGGCGGCGGCGCGACGCCGACGCCTTCGGCGGTGCTCCGCGCGCGCGCGCGGCCGTCGCGCTCGCGAGTTGGCTCGGCGCGTGGTGCGCAGCCTGCGCGCTCGGCGTCGCTGCGGCGCTGGTGAGCGAGGCCCGGCCCGCAGGTCCGTCGCTGGCGCGCGAAGTGGGTCGCTCAGCGCTGGCGGCGAGCGCGCTGGCGCAGGACGAGTTGCGGCTGCGGGCCGAGCTGTCGGCGCCGCGCGCAGCGCGCAGCGTCGAGTTGGAGCTGGGCCTGGTCCCGACCGACGTGTTCGCCGAGGTCGAGCTGTGCGCGCGGCGCGGCGCCGAGTCGCGCTGTGTCGGGCGCCGTCTCTCCGCACGCAGCACCGTGCGCGTCGAGCTTCCGCCGGGCGAAGGCCGGATCGAGTTGACCCTGCGCAGGCGCGCGGGAGGCGCGCTGGTGTTCCTCGCGCGCGACCAGGCCGTCTGGTTCGGCTCGGCGATCCCCGCCCGCTGGGTGAGTGCGCTGGTTTGGCTGCATTACGCGCTCGCTCTCGCAGCGTTGCTCGCGCTGGCCTTCGCGCTCGGCACGCGCCTGCCGCCCGTGCTCGCCGCAGCGAGCGCCCTGTCGCTCGCGCTGCCGGCCTGGCTCGGCGAGCACGAGCTGTGGAGCGCGCTCGCGCCCGGCGGCGGCTTGTTCGCGGCGCTCGAGGCCGTCGGACGCGGCGCGGCGCCGGCCCCGCCGAGCGCAGAGCAGTGCGTCAGCTCGCTCGCGCTCACCGCCCTGGCCCTCGCGCTCGCCGCGCGCGGCCTGGAGTCCTGGAGGACGACGCGATGAGTCGCTCGCGCGACCGCGCGCTGCTCGCCGTTGCGCTGTGCGCGCTGGCGGCGTCGGCGCTGCTCCTGCGCGCCCCGCACGGCGCGGCTGGCGGCGCGGGCGCGGCGACCCGACTGCTCGCACCGCTCGCGCCGATCCTCTCGCGCGTCCGCTGGGTGCGGCTCGAGCAGGCCATGCGCGCCGGTCGCACGGAGCTCGTCTTGACCCGCGCCGAAGCGTTGCTCGACCTGGAGGCGCGCTCGGCCGACGCGCACGTGTTCGTCTCGATGTACTTCGCCTTCACGCTGGCGAGCCCCGAGCGCGAGCTCGACCCCGCGCAACGCGCGCGCTGGCTGCGCGTGGGGCTCGAGTACGCGCGGCGCGGCGAGGCGACGGTCGCCGATCCGGCGCTGCTCGTGCAGTGGCAGGGCGAACTGCTCGCGCGCGCCGCGCAGAACGACCCGCAGCTCGAGTGGGAAGGCGGCGAGCGCGCGCTGTGGAGCGCGGCGCTGGCGCATTTCGAACGCGCGGCGGCGCTGGGTGCTCCGCGGGCCGCCGAGCGCGCGGACGAGGCGCGCGAAGCTCTGTCGCAAGCGCGGAGCGACTCGTCGTCGGACGTCGACGGCGGACGCTGACGGACCGCGCGCCGTCGCAGTGCTCGAGCGCGCGCTGCGGATCGACGAGCGTTGCGCGCTCGGGCAGCTCGAAGTCCCACGGCGCCGAGGCGGCGGCGCGAGCTCCGACGACGGCGCACGGTGCGCGCGCAGTGCGAGCCCGGCGCCAGACGCCGACCGAGCGCAGCGTGGCCGTGAAGCCGGCGTCGACTCGTGAGCAGCGTGCTCGTCCGTGCAGCGAGGTCGAGCCGGCGGCGTCGCGCGCGCGACAGCGACGGACGGATTGCTGTCCAGTCGCGCTGCGGGTCGCGCACTTGGGAGCGCACGGCGCTTCCCGCACGGCGCAGCGCGCAGCTCCAACCGCCCCGTCAACGCACGGCTCGCCAAGGTCCCCGCCCCCATGCTCCAGCCCATCCGCCTCCGAGCCGTCGCCCGCGGCGCGGCGCTCGCCTCGCTGTGCGTTGCCGCGCGCGCGCAAACCACCTTCTCGATCGACTACCGAGGACCGACCAAGGGTCTGCCGGCCGGCATTCCGATCACCGAGGGCGACATCCTCGCTCCCGCGACCTTCTTCCCCGCGCCGGGCCCGCTGCCGCCGCCGGTGATCGTGATCCCCCACGGCCCCGCTCCGATCGGACTGGGATTGCCAGGCGGTCCAGCGTGCGCGCCTCCGGGAATTCCGTGCGCGGACGAGGTCGACGCACTGTCCTACGGCCTCGACGGTCCGCACCTGCCGGGCGCGTTGGCGGGGAGCATCAAGTTCTCCGTCGGGCGCACCGCGCTCGGCCTGCCGTCGCCGACCGCTCCGAACGTGGCCAGCGAGGCCGCTGCCTTCGACGCGCCGTCGGACGTGTTCATCGACCTGGGTTTGCCGCCCGGACCGCTGCCTCCGGGTGTCGCGCCGGCCGGCAACACGCGCATGGTCGACGGCAACGGCGCCCCGCCGTTCGCGCGCGCGCTCGGACTCGTCGAGCCGCAGGGCCCGCCTTGCGCGGCGCTCGTGTCGGCCGGCGACAACCTCGACGGACTGGACATCGACGGGCCGCTGGCGGGACCGATCTACTTCTCGCTCGAAGGCGCGGGTCTGGACCTGTGCGGCTTTCCGCGCACCGCCTCCGCCCCGTTCAACGGTGTTCCGCCGGCCGCGATCCTCAACGTGTTCGGCGCCGGCGGACCGCTGGTGATCTACGCCGCGCCGCAGTCGCTCGGCCTCGACCGCTCCGGTCCGTTCACCGACGACCTCGACGCGCTGGCGGTGTTCGAGAACGGCGCGCCGGGCTATCAGCCCTCGCCAGGCCCGTTCGCGTGGGCCCCGACGGCGCCGTTCGACATGGTGCTCTTCTCTGTCAGCGGGACTTCGCCGGTGATCGGCGCGCCCGACAGCATCTTCGGCCTGCCGATCGCGCCCGGCGACATCCTGGTGCCGCCGGTTGCGGGCGGCGTCTCGCCCAACCCGGGCATCTTCATCGCGGCGGAGAACCTGGGCCTGCGCACGGCGCGGAGCGGCGCGCCGCTGGGCGACGAACTCGACGCGCTCGATGTGACGCGCGTCGCGCTGTTCGACTGCAACGGGAGCGGGATCGAAGACGCGCTCGAGCTGGTCGCCGGCGGCGACTGCGATGGCGACGGCGTGCTCGACGCGTGCCAGCTCGCGGGCGCGGACTGCAACGCCAACGGCGTGCTCGACCGCTGCGAGAGCCTGGTCGCGAGCTACTGCACCAGCTCGACCACCACCAGCGGGTGCTCGCCCGCGATCAGCGGCGCGGGAACCCCGAGCGCTTCGCTCGCGTGCGCCTTCGCGGTCAACGTCGCCAACGTCGAAGGCCAGAAGCTCGGCATCGTGTTCTACGGCGCGAGCGGTCCGAGCGCTTCGCCCTGGGGCACGGGCTTTCTGTGCGTGAAGGCGCCCACGCAGCGCGCGGGCAGTCAGTTCTCCGGCGGGAGCGCGGGCGCGTGCGACGGGAGCTTCTCGCTCGACTTCAACGCCTTCATGGCCGCGAACCCGCTCGCGCTGGGCCAGCCGCTGTTCGCAGGCCAGAACCTCTTCGCCCAGGCCTGGTTCCGCGATCCGCCTGCGCCCAAGACGACCAACATGAGCAACGCGCTGCGCTTCGTGCTCGCCCCGTAGCGCGGCGCAGCGGCCGGAGCGCTGCGCGGCGCGGACTCCGACGGGAACAGCAACTTGCGCCGGGATTTCCGTCCAGTGGCCCGCTGGACGCAGCACTTCGCCAGCGGCCGATCGTGCTCCGTGCGCGAATCCTCGCGTGGGCGCGGCCGGCATCCCTCGGATCAGGAGTCCGTACCGCCATGCTCTCCCTGTCGCGCAACCTCACACGACCGCATTCCGTCGCGCTCGCCGCGCTCGCGCTGTGCGCCAGCCGCGCCAACGCGCAAACCACCTTCAGCATCGACGCCAAGGGACCGACGTTCCTCACGCCGTCCTGCGCCGTCGGCGCGCCGATCTTCCCCGACGACATCCTCGGGGTGTGCCACGCCAGCGGCCAACCGGCCGCGGGCGTGTTGCCGCCGCCGCGCGTCGTGATCCCGGCCGGGCCCGGCGGCCTGGGCCTCGCGCCGCTGGGGACCTTCTACGACGTCGACGCGCTCTCGTACGGCGCCGACGGTCCGGCGATTCCCGGCATGCCGCGCGGCAGCTTCTGGTTCAGCGTGCGGCGCGAGTCGGTCGGCCTGCCCACGCCGGTGCCGCCGAACGTGCGCAGCGAAATGGGGATCCTGGAAGGCGCCGCCGACCTGTTCATGGACGTGGGTCTGGGCGTCGGCCCGTTCCCGCCCGCGGTGGGCGGCAACACGCTCGGCGTCGACGCCAACGGCGTGCCGACGCCGGGCCTGCTCGGCTACCCCTCGCTCGGCGTCATCGAGCCCCACGGCTTCTGCACGCCGGGCATCGACCCGGGCGACAACATCGACGCCTTCGACATCCAGAACGGACCGATCCCCGGGCTCGCGCCGGTGCTGTTCTCGATCGGCAACCTGGCGCCGTGCGCGGGCTTCGGCGCGCTCGGCGGCCTGCGTCCGGGCGCGATCCTGGGCGCGAGCGGCGGCCTGGGCGGCCCGGCCGTGTGGGCGCCGCCGGTGCTCCTGGGCCTGGACCTGTTCGGGCCCGTGACCGATGACCTCGACGCGCTGGCGGTGTTCGAGAACGGCGTCGCGGGCTTCCAGCCCTCGCCCGGCCCCTACGCGTGGGCGCCCTTCGCACCCTTCGACATGGTGCTGTTCTCGGTCTCGAACGGCTCGGCCGTGATCGGCTCGCCCGACAGCGTGTTCGGCATCCCGATCCAAGCCGGCGACATCCTCATCCCGCCCGTGCCCGGCGGTCTGTCGCCCTTCCCCGGCATCTTCATCGCGGCCGAGAACCTGGGGCTCCTGACGGCGCGCCTGGGCGCCGCGGCCGCCGACGACATCGACGGCTTCGACGTGCTGCGCCAGCCGCTGTTCGACTGCAACGGCAACGGGCAAGAGGACGCGCTCGACATCGCCTCGGGCGCGGCCAACGACTGCAACGGCAACGGCGTGCCGGACGGCTGCGAATTCTCGCAGTCGACCTACTGCCCGACCGGCGTCACCAGCGGCGGCTGCATGCCGACCATCTCGGGCACGGGCGTGGCCAGCGCCTCGCTCTCGTGCGCCTACCAGATCGACGTCAACAACGTCGACGGCCAGCGCGCCGGGATCATGTTCTACGGCATCAACGGGCCGCTCGCGGCGCCGTGGAACTGCGGTGGGAGCATGCTGTGTGTGAAGGCCCCGACGCAGCGCACGGGCACGCAGAACGCCGGCGGGACCTTCGGGGTGTGCAACGGCGTCCTGACGCTGGACTTCAACACCTACATGAGCACGCACCCGCTCGCGATCGGCCAGCCGCTGTTCGCCGGCGAGACCTTCCACATGCAGGGCTGGTTCCGCGACCCGCCGTGCGGGAAGGCCACCACGCACCTGAGCAACGCGCTGCGCTTCTCGCTCGCGCCGTAGCAGCACTCGAGCACTTGCCGACTCGCAACGCGGGGCGTTCCTCGAGGGGGGCGCCCCGCGTCTTCGTCGCTAGCACGCTACGCTCCGCGCCGTGCGCGCGACGTGGATCTTCAGCGACCGCAACCCCGGGCGCTACGCCTTCAACGTGCTCGCCGGAGCGCTGCGCGATGCGCCCGCGACGCGCGACGAGTTGCGGCTCGAGTTACCGCGCCGACCGCAGGCGCTGCTGGAGGCGACGCGAACGGCGCTGGAGCGCGGAGAGCGCGTGATGGTGGCGTGGTCGTTCTACAGCGCGAGCTTCGAGGAGTGCGCGGAGGAACTCGCCTGGCTGCGCGAGCACGCGCCCGGCCCGTGGACCGCGCTGGCCGGCGGCGTGCACGCGACGGCGGAGCCTCTCGAAGTGCTCCAGGCCGGCTTCGAGCTCGCTGCGCTCGGCGAAGGCGAACACACGGTGCTCGAGCTGGCGCGCGCGCTGGTCGAGGGCGCGCCGCTGCACGGAACAGCGGGCGTCGCGCATCTCGAGGGCGGCCGGCTGATCCGCACGGGCCGCGCGCAGCCGGTGCTCGAGCTCGATCGCTTCGCGCCCTTCGACCCCGCGCGGCGGCGCTTCGGCGCCATCGAGATCACCCGCGGCTGCATCTACGCCTGCAGCTTCTGCCAGACGCCGTTCCTGGCCAAGGCGCGCTTCCGCCATCGCTCGAGCGCGAACGTGGCGCACTGGGCAGGCGAGATGGCTCGCGCAGGACTGCGCGACGTGCGCTTCATCTCCCCCACGTCGCTGTCCTACGGCTCGGGTACCGAGTCCGTCGCGCTGGACGCGATCGAAGAGCTGCTGGCGCGCGTGCGCGAAGCCATCGGGCCCCAACGGCGGCTGTTTTTCGGCACGTTTCCCAGCGAAGTGCGCCCCGAGCACGTCACGCCGCAGGCTCTCGCCGTGCTGCGCCGCTACGTCGACAACGACAACCTGGTGATCGGCGGCCAGTCGGGCAGCCAGCGCGTGCTCGACGCCACGCACCGCGGTCACGACGTCGAGAGCATCGAGCGCGCCGTGCACGTGTGCCGCGCCGCGGGCTTCGAGCCCAACGTCGACTTCCTGCTCGGACTGCCCGGTGAACAGCCCGACGACACGCGCGCAACGCTGGAGTTGATGGAGCGACTGGCGCTGCTCGGCGCGCGCATCCACGCACACACTTTCATGCCGCTGCCGGGCACGCCGCTGCGCGCTGCGGCGCCGGGCCGCGTCGAGGCCGCGCCGCGCCGACGGCTCGAGTCGCTCGAGGGCGCCGGTCAGCTCTTCGGTCAGTGGCGCCGACAGGAACAGATCGCTCAGAGGCGCGCGGCGCATCGAACGCCGCGCACCGCCGAGGACACGCTCACGGACAAGCCGTGATGGTGATCGCGTCCGACAGGTTCGTCGCACGCGGCGCCGGCGGATCGCGGAACCAGCACTGCACGCTGAACTGCGTCCCAGCGCTCAGAGGATTGCCCTGCGCGAGCGGATTGGCGGCGAGGAACGCGCGCAGGTCGAAGCTCAAGGCGCCATCGCATTGCCCGACCGTGCCGCCCGAGGATTGCTGCAGCGTGCGCTGCACGGGCGCGCGGACGCAGAAATAGCTCGTGCTGCCCGAGCCCCACGGGAACGCCACGCCGCCGGTCGTGCCGTAGATCATCGCGCCAGCGCGCTGACCTTCGAGGCTCGCCACGCTGACGATCGTCCCGGAGCTCGCCGCGACCGAGAGCGCGCCGCTGACGGAGATCGCGGGGAGACAGCCGTTGCTGGTGGTTCCCGCAGTGCAGTACACGCTCGCCGGCGGGCAACTCGAGCCAACGGCCGCGAGCCCGTCGCACGAGCCCAGGCTGCTGAACAGTGTCGTCCGCGAGTAGGACGCGGCGACGTCGAAGGCGTACAGGTCGCCCGACCAGTCGAGCGCGAACACCGTGTCGGACGACGAGGACCAGGCGATGCCGCAGTTGTTGACGAAGCCGCTGCCGGCGGTGACCAGCGAACTCACGCCCGTCGCGGGGTTGATGCTGTGCAGGGAGCCCGGCCCGGCGTACAGGCCGACGATCGAGCTCGAGGAACCGACGAAGGTCATGCCGTCGAGGTACACGCCCGGGTCGCCGATCAAGGTCGCCGCGCCGGTGGTGCGGTTGATCGAGTAGAAACCGGTCGGGTTCGCGGTGGAGACCGCGGCGTACAGCCGATCCGCGGCCGGGTCGTAGACCAGCGAGAACAAGCTCGTCGCGCCCGTCGAACCGACCAGCGTCGCCGCTCCGGTGCTCAAGTCGACGGTGTACAGCGAACTGGGCGTGGACGAGCCTGCGCCCCAGCCGTCGATCATGTACATCACGCCGTGCGCCGAGTCGTAAGCGAGGTCGCCGAAGGCGAACGGCACTCCCAGCGGACCGATCACCTGGAGCGCGCCCAGGGTCGTGTCGATCGTCGCGAGCGAGTCGCTCGCCTCTTCGACGGTGTAGAGCACCTCCGCACGCGCGACGAACGGCGCGAGCGCGATCCAACAGGCGGTGAACAGCTTGAAGCGCATGGCGCGGACTCCTCGGTGCGTGAACTGCGGCGGGGACAGGGGGAAACGGATCGAAATCGACCTCGCCTCCGATCCTATCCGGACTGCGCGGTTGCGGGCGTGGCCGCACACTGGACTTGTTTTCGCCTCGCCTCCCGCGTGGGATGCGTTCGACGTGGACGGCGCCTTTCGAACCACTCGTTGGAGCCTCGTGCTCTCGCTGCGCGACGCGGACAGCGGGGCCCGCGCTCAAGCGCTCGAACTTTTGTGCGAGCAGTACTGGTACCCGCTGTACTTGTTCGCACGCCGCAGCGGACTGGCGCCGCAAGACGCGGCCGACGCGACGCAGTCGCTCTTCGCGCAGCTCCTCGAGCGCGCCGACCTCGAGCGGGTCGACCCCGCGCGCGGCTCGCTGCGCGCGTACCTCAAGGCGGCGATGAACCACGCGCTGAGCGATGCGCGCCGACGCGAAGGGCGGCTGAAGCGCGGCGGCGCGGCGCGTGTGATCTCGATCGACGCGGACGACGGCGAACGGCGACTGGCGAACGAGCCCACGACGCAGGAGAGCCCCGAGCGCGCCTTCGAGCGCACCTGGGCGACGCAACTCGTCGGACGAGCGCTCGCAGGCCTGCGCGCCGAAGCCGCGGACGCCGGCGAACTGGAGCTGTTCGAGGTGCTCGCCCCCGCGCTGCTGGGCGAGGTCGAGCGCGGCGCCAGCGCGCGGCTCGCGCAGCAACTGGGCCGCAGCGAGGGCGCGGTGCGCGTCGCGCTTCACCGCCTGCGCCGGCGCTGCCGCGAGTTGATCGAGCACGAGCTGCGCCAGACGCTCGCGCAGGGCGGCGACTTCCAGGCCGAGCTGGCGGCGCTGTTCGAAGCGCTCGCCGCGAGCCCGCGGCGCGAAAGTCCCAATTCCCGGTAACGCACGGCGGCGCACGTCTCTCCGCTCGCCATGGTCCCCGCCTCCCAGCCCACGACTTGCCCGCGCTGCGGCGCGCCGCTCCCCGCGGACGGGTCGAACTGCCCGGCCTGCCTGCTGCGCCAGGCCTTTCCGACTCCGCCGCTCGACCACGCTCGCCGCGCGGCCCCGACGCTCGACGAACTCGCGCCGCACTTCCCGCAGCTCGAAATCGAAGCGCTCCTGGGTCGCGGAGCGATGGGCGCCGTGTACCGCGCGCGCCAACGCAGCCTGGGGCGCGCGGTCGCGCTCAAGGTGCTCGCGCCCGAGCTGTGCGAGCGCGCGGGCTTCCTCGAGCGCTTCGAGCGCGAGGCGCGCGCGCTCGCGTCGCTGCAACACCCCGGGATCGTCTCCGTGCACGACGCCGGCGTCGCGGGGCCGTTTCCCTACCTCGTGATGGAGTTCGTCGACGGCGCGAGCCTGCGCGAAGTGCTGCGCGATGGCGCGCTCGAGTCGAGCGAGGTGCTCGCGCTCGTGACACAGCTCTGCGAGGCGCTCGAGTACGCGCACTCGCGCGGCGTCGTGCACCGCGACATCAAGCCGGAGAACGTGCTGCTCGGCCGCGAGGGGCGCCTGAAGATCGCGGACTTCGGGTTGGCGAAGCTCGCGGACTCACCTTCCGAGGGCCTGACGCGCGCGACGCAGGCGATGGGAACGCCGCCGTACATGGCGCCCGAGCAGTACGAGCGCCCCGCGGAGGTCGACCACCGCGCGGATCTCTATGCGCTGGGCGTGATGCTCTACGAGCTGCTCACCGGCGAGTTGCCGCTGGGCCGCTTCGACGCGCCTTCGAAACGCGCCGCGGTGGACGCACGGCTCGATGCGATCGTGCTCAAGGCGCTCGAGCGCGATCGCGAGCGGCGCTACCAGCACGCCAAGGAGCTCGAGACCGACTTGAACGGCGGCGCGCCGAGCGGAGCGGATGCGGCGGCGCGCGCGTCGAGCGACAGCACGCCAGAGCGGCCGCGCAGCGAAGAGCGTCGTCAACAGGAGCGTGAAGCGCTCTCGATGCTCGGATCGACGTTCGCCGTGCTGGCCTTCGCGGTCGCGTCGATGCTGTTCCGCCACTTGCCGCTGAGCAACGCACTCGCCAAGAGCGCCTGGAGCGTGACGCTCGCGATCGCGATTCCGCTGCTGCTCGCGCGGCCGTTCACGCTGCGCGGAACACGGCGCGGAGTCATGTACGGCTTCAGCCTGTGCGCCATGCTCGCGGCGCTGATGGCGAGCTTGGTGGTCGAGCCGGAGCGCCTGCTGGACCCGCTGTACGGCGCGTGGGGCGACCAGCCCGGCCGCGCAGATGCATGGTTCGTGCGTGTTTCGGCCGGCTTGCTGGCCGCGACCGCCGGCTGGGGCGGGTGGCGCTTGCACCGAAGCGACCCGGCACGCAGCGGCTTCGACCGCGTGCTGCAGGCGATGAACGTGGTGGTCGCGCTGATCAGCGTCGTGCGCCTGGGGTGGCACGACCCGCTGACGCGCGAGTGGTTCTACGACGTCAGCGACATGGTGTTCCAGTGCGCGCTGTGGGCCGAGGCCACTGCAGCGCGGCGCACGATGACCGAGAAGGATCGGCGCGGCGTGATCGAGATCGGCGGCGCGCCCCGCGGCGCGAGCGCAGCGCTCGAACTGGTCAGTGCGGGCGAGCGCAAGATCGAAGTCATCGCCGCGCTGCGCAAGGCGACGGGCGCGACCCTGAGCGAGGCCAAGTACGCGGTCGACCACGCGCCGCACTGGATCGCGCTGCGGCTCGCTCCCGGCGACGCCGAGGACTTGGGCAAGCGCCTCGAAGCGGCGGGCGCGACGGTGCGCATCGAGCGGCCCGGTCCGGTGAATCCGCCGCTGGGCGGAGCTCACGCTCAGCGCGCAACCGAGAGCAGCTCGCCGAAACGCGGGTGAGCGCGCAGCGGCGCCCAGTCGGCGTGCTCTTCGAGCGCGCGCGCGTCGCGCCAGCCGAGTTCGAGCGCCTTGCGCGCCGAGTCGAGCGCCAGATCGCGCGCTGGCCCGCCGCCTGAGTCGGCGGCGAGCGCCGCGCGCTCCGCCACGCGCCCCCACAACTTCGCGAGTTCCTTCCACGGCTCTGGAGTCGGACGCTCGAGCTGCGCCGCGCGCTCGAGCCGCCTGCGCGCCAGTTCGAGTTCGCCGACTTCGATCGCCGACGCCGCGTGCCCCAAGTAGGCCCACACCGCGGGTTCGGCCAGCACTCCATCCGGCGTCACGTCCTGCGGACTGGCGTCGTAGAACTGGCACGCCTCGCCGTAGTGCGCCAGAGCGTCGTCGAAGCGCGCGAGGTCGTGCTCGAGCGCCGCGCAGTTGGTCAGCGTCACCGCCAGATCGTGCGCGAACAGGCCCGTGTCGGCGTAGCGCGCGACGAGCTCGCGGTTGTGCTCGAGCGCAGCTCGATACGTCGCGAGCGCGAGTTCGTTGTCGCCCGACTTGCGCGCCAGCCAGGCGCACGAGTCGAGCGTCTGAGCCAGGCGCTGGCGGTAGTCGGGAAACTCGGGGTGGCGCGCGACGAGCCCCTCGAGCAGCGCGCGCGAGCGCTCGAGCACGGGGCGCGCGAGCTCGAGCTGATCGCGGTGCAGCAACGAACGGCCGAAGTGCGCCGCGCTCGTGCCCAGATCGTCGGCGTAGTGCGCCTGATCGGGCTCGAGCGCGTGCGCGCGCTCCAGCACTTCGAGCGCCTCACGCCACAGCGAGAACGCGGCCTCGTCCCAGCCCGAGCGCCACTCGACGAAGGCGGCCCCGGCGAGCGCGATGCCGGTCAAGTCGAGCAGTTGCGCGTCGTCTCGCGCGCTCTCGAGTTGGCTGCGGAACTCCGGCAGTGCGCGTGCGAAGCCCGCGCGCGCCTCCTCGAGTTCGCCCGCCAGCCGCAGGAGCTGCGCGCGGTTGATTTCGACCGAGGCCCACGAACGGCGGGCGAGCACGTCCGGCGGATCGGTCTCGAGCGCCGCTGCGCCGAGCGCGCGTCCCTCGTCGAAGGCCTCCAGCGCCTCCTGCCAGCGGGCCTGGCTCTGGAGCACGCCGCCGAGCTGAGAGAGGCAGTCGACGGCCAGCGTGCGCCAGAGCGCCGCGTCGCCGCCGGACTCGAACATGCGCCGCGCGCTGTCCGCCGCGGCTCGAAAGGCCTGCGCGGCGTCGCTGCGCCGACCGATTCGCTCGAGCAGCTCCGCGCGGCGAATGAGCAGCTTGGCGCGCTCGTCGTCGAGCGCGTGCGGATCGGAGACCTGGGCTTCGAGCGCGGCGAACGCGCGCTGCGCGCCGTCGATCAGCTCGAGCAGCTTCTCGATCGGCTGCTCGCCGCCTTGCTGCGCGACGACGTCGATCGCGCCGAGCGTGAGATCGAACTGCTCGCGCGCGATGCGCTGCGCCACGCGCGCCGAGTCGGCCTCGCGCCGCGAGGCGAGCGTGCTCCACAGCGCCACGCCGGCGAGTAGCGGCCCCCCGATGAGCGCGAAGGCGCGTGCGGGTTTGCGCGCGATCCAACGCTGCGCGCGGCCGAGCGACCCCAGGCGCCGCGCCTGCACCGGCCGGCCCGACAGCACGCGCGAGAGCTCCGAGGCCAGCTCGGCCACAGTCGCGTAGCGGCGCGCGAGATCGGCCTCGAGCGCGCACAGCACGACGGTCTCGAGGTCGCGCGACACGGCGGGATTGCACTGGCGCAGCGCGGGCGGCGCGCCGGCGGCGATGGCGAGCGCGAAGCCTGTCGCACTGTCCGCGTCGAACGGCCGCCGCAGCGCGAGCAGCTCGTAGAGCGTGACCCCCAGGCCGTACACGTCGGTCGCGGGCCCGATGCTCGCCTGCTCGCCGCGCAGTTGCTCGGGCGCCATGTAGGGCAGGGATCCCAGCTGCGCTCCGCTGCGCGTCAGCGTCGACGCGCCCTCGAGCGCAGCCAGGCCGAAGTCCACGACGACCACGCGCCCCGCCGGCGTCACCAGCACGTTGCCAGGCTTGAGGTCGCGGTGCAGCACGCCCGCGCGGTGCGCGTACTCGACCACGTTCGCAGCGTCGCGCACGATGCGCGCGCAGGTGTGCGGCCAATCGCCTTCGAAGCGCTCGCCCCCGCGAGAGTCGCTCGACCCGGGAGCGCGCGCTCGCAAGCACGCGTGCAGATCCTCGCCGCGCAGGGTCTGAGGCGAGCGGCCGGCGAGGTCGGCGAGCGCATCGGCGAGCGACGCGCCCTCGACGAACTCCATTGCGAAGTACGGGAGCTCGCCCTGCTCGCCGCACACGTAGATCTGCGCGATCCCCGGATGCGACAAGCGCGCGACCGCGTCGATCTCGCGCCGGAAGCGCTCGCGCGCGCCAGGGAAGTACAGCGTCTCCGGCCGCACGAGCTTGAGCGCGACCCGGCGGTCCATCGAGAGCTGCCGCGCTTCGTACACGACGCCCATGCCGCCGCTGGCGACGCGCCGCACGAGCTTGAAGTCGCCCAGCCGCTCGGGGACGCCCTCCGCCAGGCCCGACGGCTCGAGCATGCCGTTCGCGCGCAGGCGTGCGATGCGCTCGCGCAGTTGCGCCGCCAGTTCGGGCTCGCGCTCGCACAGCTCGTCGAGCGCGGGCTCGCCCTCGGACTCCATCCGCGCGATGCACTCGGCGACGAGGTCCACCAGGCGCTGGTCGCGCGGCTCGCGCGTCGCATCGGGTCCAGTCATCACAGCTTGAACGAGGAGCACCATCGTAAACGCGCCGCTGTCCATCCCGACCGCGCGGATGAAGTCACGCGCGCCGCGCGACGCGGTTACCTTTTGGACCGAAGCGATGAGCGACGACACCTTGCACCTGGCCGAACGCGCCGCGGCCGGCGACCGCGCCGCCGCGGAGGCCCTGCTCGAGCGCTGCCTGCCCGACCTGCGCGCCTACGTGCGGCTGCGCGCGGGGGCGCTGGTCCGCGGGCGCGAGGCGCACTCCGACATCGTCCAGTCGACCTGCCGCGAAGTGCTCGAACACCTCGAGCGCTTCCAGTTCCCCAGCGAAGGCGCGTTCCGGCAGTGGCTGTTCACCACGGCGCTGCGCAAGCTCACGCACAAGCGCGACTACTACCAGGCGGAGAAGCGCGATGCGCGCCGCGAGGTCGCGATCGACGCCGAGCCGGCCGGCGCCGACGGGTTGCTGGCGAGCTATCGCCGTTTCGCGACGCCCAGTCAGGCGGCGGTCCTGCGCGAAGAGGTCGAGCGCATCGAGCGCGCCTTCGAAGCGCTCAGCGAGGAGCACCGCGAGGTGATCACGTTGGCCAAGATCGTGGGCCTCTCGCGCGCCGAGATCGGCCAGCAGATGGGCCGCAGCGAGGGCGCGGTGAAGATGCTGCTCTCGCGCGCGCTGGCGGAGCTCGCGGAGCGCCTGTAGCCGCGGGCGCGGCGAAATTTCGGCGCGGCGCGTGACCCGCGCGGGGCGGAGCGGATGGGACGGCGGACACGGACGGGAGCAAGGTGGCTCCGCGGGTCCAAACCCTCCAACCAAGGCTCCACGCCATGCACTTCGCTCGAATCGCGAGCTCCGCGCTCGCTCTGGGATCGTTTGCCGCCGCCGCAGGCGCGCAGGCCGCCCTCCACGCCATCCAAGGCGCCGCGGCGCCGTCCAGCGCCGGCCACGCGCTGGTGTTCACGCCCGACGTCGACGGCGACGGCGTGCCCGACTTCGCCGTGGGTTCGCCGCTCGAAGCGCCCGCCGGCTTCGTGCGCGTCCACAGCGGTCGCGACGGCAGCGTGCTGCGCACCTTCGAAGGCGCCACACCCGGCGCGCAGTTCGGCTTCGCGCTGGCGGTTGTGAACGACCTCGACGGAGCTGGAAGCGCGGACCTGATGGTCGGAGCGCCGGGCACGAGCTGGTCGCACTCGAACCAGGGCACGGCCTATGTCTACTCGCTCGAGACGGGCGTGCGCTGGGCGCAGATCTTCGGGAGCGGCACGAACAGCCGCATGGGCTACTCGGTCGCGAACCTCGGCGACATCGACGGCGACGGGGTCGACGACTTCGGCGCGGGCGAGCCGGGCGCGGACTGGGGCGCGCTGGTCGACAACGGCGCCGTCGTGATGGTCTCGGGCGCGAGCGCCCAGTTCCTGCCCATGCTGCGCGGTCAATCCGGCGGAGAGCAGTTCGGCCTGAGCCTCTCCGGCTGGGGCGATCTCGACGGCGATGGCGACGGCGAGTGGCTGGTCGGCGCGCCCTTCAACAACGCCTTCGGCGCGGGCGCCGGCCGCGTCGCGGTCATCGAGGGCGGCGCGCACAGCGTGATGTGGAGCTGCTACGGCGGCGCGGCGGGCGAGCACTTCGGCCTCGCGCTGGCAAGCGTAGGCGACAGCGATGGCGACGGCGTGCTTGAGTTCGCTGTCGGCGCGCCGGATCACACCGGCAACGCCGCGAATCAGGGTCGTGTCGCGCGCTTCTCCGGCCTCAGCGTTTCGCCGCAGGAAGAACGGCTCGGCGCGCCGGGCGAGCGTCTCGGCCGCGCGCTCGCGCTGTGCGACTTCGACGGCGACGGCGTGAGCGAGCTCGCTGCTGGCGCGCCGCAGCACGTCGCAGGCGCGCTCGGCCGCATCGGCGCCGTGCACGTGCTCGACGCGCTCACGCTCGCGCTCGAGACCACACTCGTCGGCCACGCGGTCGACGGCGAGTTCGGCGTCGCGCTCGCGGGCAGCGTCGACCTCAACGGCGACGGCGCGGACGAGCTGGCCGTCGGCGCGCGCGCCGAGCTCGCGCAACGCGGCGTGGCGCGCGTGCTCGCAGGGGCGACGCCGCAGGCCTCGAGCTACTGCACGGCGAAGACCACCAGCAACGGCTGCACTCCGCGCATGCGCGCCGAGGGCTGCGCGAGCCTGTCGACGGGCGCGGGCCTGACGGCGCGCGTGTTCGGAGCGACCCAGAACGCGCCCGGGATGCTGTGCTGGGGACTCGCGCCGAACGCAGCGCCTCTGCGCGGCGGAACCTTGTGCGTCGCGTCGCCGCTGCGGCGCACTCCTGTGCAGCTTGCGAGTTCTGGCGCAGCCGGCTGCAGCGGCGCGCTCGCGCACACCTTCACTTCAGCGGTGCTCCAAGCGGCCGGTCTCGCCGCCGGCCAGCACGTCCACGCCCAGTTCTGGTGGCGCGACAGCGGCTTCGCCGCGCCGAACAACGTCGGCCTCAGCGACGCCGTCGAATTCGTCGTGGCGCCGTAGCCCCGCGAGTTCTCGCACCTGCGGCGATCACGCGAGCCCGTCGGCTTCGGCCGGCGGGCTCGCGTCGTCGTCGGAGCGCCGCTCGCCTCCGAGAACGCGCGAAAACCCCGTGATTTCTGCGTGACCCCGCGCACGCGCCTCGCATGGGTGCGGCAGAGCGCGCGCCACGTCGGCGCGCCAGACCCTTCAACGAACCCACCCGACTGCCATCCACGCCGCGCACGGCGCGCCAACTGCCATGAAGACCCGCAACATCCTCCTCGCCTCGCTCTTGCTCTCCGGCCTCGCGCACGCTCAGGCCTACCTCTACACGCACGACGGCGCTCACGGCGCAGCTCAAGCCGGCGCGTGCGTCGCGTTCCTGCCCGACCTCAACGCGGACGGCGTCGAGGACTACGCCGTGGGCTCGCCGTTCGAGGACTACTACCAGAACGGCACGCGGCGCGGCGTCGTGCGCGTGCACTCGGGCAAGACCGGCAACGTGCTGCGCGTGCTCGTCGGACCGGGCAACCAGTCCGAATTCGGCGCCTCGATCGCCGCCACGCCGGACATCACCGGCGACGGTCGCGCGGACCTGTTGATCGGCGCGCCGTCGCACACGCAGGCGCTCGCGAAGCAGGGCGCGGCGTTCCTGTTCAACTCCAGCACGGGCGCGCAGCTCGGCGCGTACTACGGCCAGAGCCAGAACGAGTTCCTCGGCCACGAAGTGGCGAACCTCGGCGACATCAACGGCGATGGACGCGACGACTGGGCGATCGCGGCTCCCTTCGCTGAGGTCAACGGCGTCGACAACGCCGGGCGCGTGCGCATCTACAACGGCTTCAACGGCGCGCTGCTGCAGGATTGGTCCCCCAACTCCCCGGGCGCGCTCGCGGGCTGGTCGCTCGCGCCGCTGGGCGATGTCACCGGTGACGGCAAGGCCGACTTCGCCGTGGGTGCGCCGGGCTACGTCCATCCGTGGTCGAGCCTGGCCAGCGTCGGCGGCGTCTACTTCGTGCGCGGCCTGGGCGATCACTTCGGCGGCGCCATGGGCGCCGAGAGCTTCGAGCAGCTCGGCTGGACGCTCGCCGCGCTCGGCGACGTCGACGGCAACGGGCGCACGGACGTCGCTGTCGGAACGCCGCACTACGACGGCGGCGGCTCCTCGCGCGGCCACGTGCGAGTGCTCGACAGCTGGAGCGGCGCGCAGCTCTTCGCGATCGAAGGCTCGAGCGATCAGCAGCGCGTCGGCGCCGCGCTCGCTGGCTGCGGCGACTGGAACAGCGACGGCGTGCGCGACCTGGCGGTCGCGGTGACGGGCCTGAATCTCGTCGGTTTCGGCGTGCGCGGCGCGGTGCGCATCCACTCCGGCGTCGACGGCGCGCTGCTCGCGACGCACTGGGGCTGGGAGAACGACAGCGACTTCGGCCGCGGACTCGCGGCGGGCGCGGACCTCAACAACGACGGTCGGGCGGAGCTCTTGATCGGCGCCCCGGCGGAAGATGCGAACGGCTCGAACGCCGGACGCGTGCGCTTGATGCTCGGCGGCGTGGCGGCGCCGCAGCGCTACGGCGCGGCGAAAACGAATAGCGCCGGCTGCCTGCCGCGCATCGACTTCACGGGCGCTGCGAGCCGCACGCTGGGCGACAACTTCCACATCACCGCGTCCAACGTGCTGGCGCAGAAGGCCGGCATGCTGTTCTGGGGCTTCACCAGCGCGTCGACGCCGTTCGGGGGCGGAACGATGCTCGTCGGCCAGCCGATCGTGCGCACGCAGCAGCAGTTCTCGGGCGGCGCCGCTGCCTGCGAGGGCAGTTTCGACTTCCACTTCAGCCAGGCGCTGATGCAGCAGTACAACCTGCCCGCTGGCGAACGGCTCTATGCGCAGTACTGGCACCGCGATCCGGGCTTCGCCTTCCCGAGCAACATCGGGTTGACGAACGCGCTGCGCTTCGACATCGCTCCGTGAGTCGCGCCGGCCGCGTCAGCGCCCGCGCGGCGCGTCGGCGGCGTCGAGCGCGCGCAGGATGAGCTCGGCGAGTTCCGCGGGACGCTCCCACGGGATCAAGTGGCCCTGGTCGGGGAGACGCTCCACGACCAGGGCCGCGTTCGTGGCGACGCGCTCGACGAAGTCGGCGTTGGCGGCGGGCACGAGCGCGTCGTCGAAGCCCTGTTGCACGAAGAGCGGAAGGCGCAGCTCGCGCCAGCGCGGGGCCATTTGCTCGAGGTCGGCGCGCAGCGGTCGGATCTCGTCGTCGGCGAGGCGCAGCACATCGGGCAAGATCGCGCGCACCAGGCGCGTGCGACCGATCTGCTGGAACCAGGTCGGCGTCTCGAGCTCGGGGTCGACCGAGGGCGCCACGAGAACCAGCGCGTCCACGAGTTCGGGCGCGTCCATCGCGAGCTGCGCCGCGACCGGACCGCCGAGCGAGTGCCCCACCACCACCGCGGGGCGGTGCTCGGCAAGCGAGCGCAGGAGTTGGGCGAGCGCGCGCGCCTGCTCGCGCATCGAGGGCTCGAGGCCGCCGGCAGACGAGCCGCCCCAACCCAGGCGATCGACCGAAACGAGCTTGGCGCGCGCGGCGAGGCGCTCGTCGGTCATCACGTAGGCGAAGTCGTTCCAGCGCCCCGGCGAGCCGTGGATCAACAGCACGAGCGGACCGTGCTCCAGACCCGTGGCCCAGGCGCGCAGTTCGCGGCCGGCGTCGAGCGAGACGCGCAGCTCCTGCGGCGGCGTCTGGCCGTCGAACACGCGGGACATGTCGGGCGGCCCGAACGAGCTGCAGCTGCCCGCCGCGACGAGTGCGGCGAGCGCCAGCGCGCTTGCGATCCACCAGCGGCGCCGGGCGCGGGGCTTCATGCTCGCACGATGCGGCTCACGGGACTGCGGCGCGCTTCAGCAGCGCCGCTCGCCCTTCGGCGAGTGCAGCAGGACAAGCGGCGCAGTGGAGAGCGCGCTGGCCGCGAGCGCCGAGCCGAACGCCTCGCCGGGTTGCAGGACGCCCGCGCCGAGCGCGAGGCCGATGAGGAACGCGAATCCGGCCGCGAGACCCAGGATCAGGGCCAGCGGAGCGCCGCGGCCGGACGAGCGGGAGAGCATGGGCGCGAGCATCGCCCTCAGCGGGCGCGGAGCGCAAGCCGTGCAGCGTCAGCCTCCCGCAAGTCCGCGGGGGACCGTAGGATCGCCGCGCGCCACGATGCTCGAGTCCCTCAAGCAGCTGATCGAGACCTACATCGAGCAGTTCCACTACCTCGGCCCGTTCGTGGTTCTGCTCCTGTGCGGCGTGGGGCTGCCGATCCCCGAAGAAGCGGTGCTCCTGCCCTGCGGCGCCATGGTGCAGCACGGCGTGGTCGACTTCTGGACCGTGTCCGGCGTGTGCAGCGTCGCGATCCTGCTCGGCGATTCGATCCCCTATTGGCTCGGGCGGCGCTGGGGCATGCGCGCGCTGCAAAACCGCTTCGTGCGCAAGGTGCTCCACCCCGAGCGCTTCGCCAAGTTCGAGGCCAAGTTCGCGACCCACCGCACCTGGGCCACGTTCGTGCTGCGCTTCCTGCCCGGACTGCGCATCCCCGGCTACTTCGTGGTCGGGACGCTGCGCATGAGCTACCTGCGCTTCCTCTTGATCGACGGGCTGGGCGTCGCGGTCTCGGTGCCGACCTCGATCTGGTTCGGCGGCCTGCTCGGCCAGCACGTCAAGCGCATGCTCAGCGGCGAAGGCGGCGGTGCGATCGTGGCAGTGCTGGTGGTGCTCGCCGTGGTGCTCGCCGCCGTCGCCAAGTGGGCCACGCGCCGCGTGGCGGGCGGCGCGCCGCCGCCCCCGCCGCCCCGCGAGCCGCTGCCGCGCGAGTGAGCCGCGTCGCGCCGCGAAATCCCTGCCCGGCGCCGGCCCTTTCGCTGCGCCGCCGGCGGCGCGGAGATTGACCGTCCGGAGCGGACCGCTAAGCTCTCTGCCCAATTTGTCTGCCGACAGGCGCTTAGGGCCGCTCCGAGCGACTCCTGCGCGCGCGCTGGGCCCCCGCGGGCGCCGGCGCCGGCCGCCTCAGTCCCCACACTCCCCGCCTGCCCGAGCAGGACTTCCCAGCAGCGCAGTCGCGCCCTCCGGCGCGGCGCTTGCGCCCGCCATTCCCCAAGCCCCCGACCCCTCGGATGGACATCAACTTCCTCTACGTCTCCGGCGGATGCGCCGTCGTCGCGCTGATCTTCGCGGTCCTGACCTTCATGAAGATCATGAGCAAGGATGCCGGCGACCAGAAGATGCAGGACATCTCCAAGCTGGTCCAGGAGGGCGCCGCGGCGTTCCTGCGCGCCGAGTACAAGTGGCTCGCGATCTTCGTGGTCGTCGTCGGCGCGGTGATCGCCATGAGCGACGCGGCCGCGGGGTTGGGCCCCAAGACCGCCATCGCGTTCGTGGCCGGCGCCGCGTTCTCGGCCGCAGCGGGCTACTTCGGCATGCACACGGCCACGCGCGCCGCGGTGCGCACGACGCAGGCGGCTCGCACCGGCCTCAACGAAGCCTTGCAGGTCGCGTTCAGCTCGGGCTCGGTCATGGGTCTGACCGTGGTCGGCCTCGCGCTGCTGGGGATCGTGCTGTTCACCTTCCTGTACCGCGTCGACGGCAAGTTCGACGGCAACGTGCTGAGCCAGGTGCTCGGCTTCTCCTTCGGCGCGAGCTCGATCGCGCTGTTCGCGCGCGTCGGCGGCGGCATCTTCACCAAGGCCGCGGACGTGGGCGCGGACCTGGTGGGCAAGGTCGAGGCCGGCATCCCCGAGGACGACCCGCGCAACCCCGCGACGATCGCCGACAACGTCGGTGACAACGTCGGCGACGTGGCCGGCATGGGCGCCGACCTGTTCGAGTCCTACGCGGGTTCGATCATCGCCGCGATGACGATCGGCTACTTCGCCTGGCAGAACGACGCCAACGTCGAGAGCATGGTGATGTTGCCGCTGGCGGTCTCCGCGCTCGGCATCCTGGCCTCGATCGTCGGCGGGTTCGCGGTCAGCGCCAAGGACGAGAAGCAACTGCACGGCGCGCTGTTCCGCGGCCTGATCGTCGCGTCGGTGCTCGTCGCGGGTGCGACGTGGTGGCTGTGCAACGGCGCGTTCCAGTTCCCGGCCAACGTCGACGGGCCCAAGCTGTTCGGCGCGATCGTCGCCGGCCTCGCGGTCGGCGTGATCATCGGCAAGATCACCGACTACTACACCGCCACCGAATACAAGCCGGTGCGCAACATCGCCGAGCAGTCGAAGACCGGCGCCGCGACGAACATCATCCACGGCCTGGCGACGGGCATGGAGTCGGTGGCGCTGCCGGTGATCTTCATCTGCATCGGCATCTTCGTCTCGTTCCACCTCGCCGGCGTGTACGGCGTGGCGATGGCGGCGGTCGGAATGCTCTCGACGCTGGGCATCTCGCTCGCGGTCGACGCGTACGGCCCTGTCGCCGACAACGCCGGCGGCCTCGCCGAGATGGCCGAACTGCCCAAGGAAGTGCGCCACCGCACCGACTCGCTCGACGCCTGCGGCAACACCACCGCCGCCATCGGCAAGGGCTTCGCGATCGGCTCGGCGGCCCTCACGGCGCTGGCGCTGTTCAACGCCTTCTGCTCGAGCGCGGGCAAGCTGATCACCGAGCGCCTGCCCAAGGAAGTCTCGGTCAAGCTGACCAGCCCGATCGACGGCTCGGTGCTGCTCGACATCAACCAAACCGAGGTGATCATCGGCCTCTTGATCGGGGGCTTCCTGCCGTTCCTGTTCAGCGCCATGACCATGCGCGCGGTCGGCAACGCGGCCAACAAGATGGTCGAGGAAGTGCGCCGTCAGTTCCGCGAGATCAAGGGCCTGATGGAAGGCAAGGCCAAGCCCGACACCGCGCGCTGCGTCGCGATCGCGACCGACGGCGCGATCAAGCAAATGGTGCTGCCGGGTGTGATCGCGGTCGCCGCACCGGTCGCGGTCGGCTTCTGGAGCGTGCAAGCGCTCGGCGGACTGCTCGCGGGCGGCCTGCTGACGGGCGTGATGATGGCGATCTTCATGGCCAACGCCGGCGGCGCCTGGGACAACGCCAAGAAGTACATCGAAGCCGGCAACCACGGCGGCAAGGGCGGAACGGTCCACAAGGCTGCGGTCGTCGGCGACACCGTGGGTGACCCGTTCAAGGACACCTCCGGCCCCTCGCTCAACATCCTGGTCAAGCTCATGACCGTCGTGGGCGTGATCTTCCTGCCCTGGTTCATCTGAACCTGCGGCGAGCTTGCTTGACGGCCGCGACCGGGCGAGCCCCGGTCGCGGCCGTTCTGTTCTCTCAGGGCCGCGACCGCGCGCCCGCCAGCGCGCTAGAATCCCGCGCCCAAGAAAATCCGACCGAGCACCTCGGTCGCCAGCACAGGAAGATCCGTCATCGAAGCGCTCGAACTGGCCGCCGCCGCGGCCCACCTCGCAGACCAGAAGAAGGCCGAGGAGATCCGCGTCCTCGAACTCGCAGGGCAAGGTCGGATCGCCGACTTCGTCGTGGTCGCCACCGGACGATCGCGCCCGCAGATCAAGGCGCTGTACAACGAGCTGCACACGCGCCTCAAGGCCGCAGGCGAGACTCACTCGCGCGCCGAGGGCGTCGAACTGGGCTGGTGGGTGCTCATGGACTTCGGCGATGTGGTCGTGCACCTGATGCAGCCCGAAGCGCGCCAGTACTACGACATCGACGGCCTGTACAGCGACGCGCGCGAGGTGGAGTGGCGCGGCGTGCAGCTCCCGGCGCTGCCCCTGCCGCGGCGCAAGCTGCGCGAAACCGGCAGCGACGCGCGCGACAGCGCACCCGGCGAGGGCTGAGCCACTACTTCGCGGAGTCCTCGCGTGGGGCTTGGATGCTCCTCGAAGGAGTAGCGACAAGACCAGCAGCTCAGCGCGGCCGGGCGCCGCAGGGCGTGTAGGCGCTTGGGCCGACATGCCCATGGGTTGCGGGCGCTCGGCCGCGCTGAGAGCCGCCCGGCTGGAGTTCGCGGCAGCGCGCTTCCGATAGGCGCGCCATGGAGCCCTGGCGTCCCTGGCGCGACGAGGTCCTCGAAGAGGCGCGGGAGCGTTCGCGCCCGGTCGTGCTCTACACCAAGGCCGCGTGGTGCCGCTGGTGCAAGGAGTTCGAGCGCGAGGTGCTCTCCGATCCGCGCGTGCGCGCGACGCTCGAGAACTGCTTCACGCCGGTCGAGATCGACGGCG
This sequence comes from Planctomycetaceae bacterium, assembly GCA_011525785.1. Classification (GTDB taxonomy): domain Bacteria; phylum Planctomycetota; class UBA1135; order UBA1135; genus WYBT01. The sequence goes on along the minus strand of WYBT01000026.1, from coordinate 130,156 downwards.
AGCGCCGGCCCGAACTCGCCTCGCGCTACGCCAAGGTCGGCTGGCCGTCGCTCTCGTACCTCGACGGCGCCGGGGAACTGCTCGCCTGCGACGGCTTCCTGGGAGTGGAGGAGTTGCTGGCGCGACTGGACCTCGTCGCCGGCTACTGGTCCGAGAACGACGCGCTGCGGCGGCGCCTGCGCGAAGCGCACGACCGTCCGTCGCAGGCCGACACGGCCCAGCTGCGCGCGCCCGCACAGGAGGGCGAGCTGTCCGACCAGATCCCGCGCGACGTCGCCGAGCGGCTGCTCGCCAGCGCCGATCCGCACTTCGGCGGCTGGGGCGCGTCCCACAAGTTCCCCCACCCCGAGGCCCTGGACTTCCTGCTCGCGCGCTGGTCGCAGACCGGCGACCCCGCGCTGCGCCAGCTCGTGCTGCGCACCTTGCGCGGCATGGAGCAGGGTGAGATCCACGACCGCGTCGAAGGCGGCTTCTATCGCTTCTGCGCAGCGCCGGATTGGAGCGCGCCGGACTACGAGAAGACGCTGATGAGCAACGCTCAGCGCCTGCATGTGTACCTCGATGCGCACCAGGCGCTGGGAGACGCGAGCTTCGCGCACACCTCGGCGGGCATTGTCGACTGGCTCGCGCACAGCCTGCTCGATCCCGCCCGCGGAGCGTTCCGAGGCAGCCAGGACGCCGACCCGCTGTACGCGCACCGCCGCAGCCTCAGCGAGCGCCGCGAGCGCGGTGCGCCGGCCTGCGATCCGACGCTCTTCGCCGATGCGAACGCGGCCGCGATCTCCGCGCTGCTGCGCGCCGCGCACGTGCTCGAGCGCGCCGACCTCCAGGCACAGGCCCTGCGGGCGCTCGACTTCGTACTGGACGAACTGTGGGACGAACGCGGCGGCGTCCACCACTACTTCGACGGCGCGCGGCGTCTGCCCGGGCTCTTGCGCGACCAGGCCTTCGTGCTGCGCGCCGTGCTCGACGCCGTGCAGTACGCGGGCGCGACCGAGCGGCTGGCGGACGCCGAGCGCATCGCCCAGGGCGTCGAGCGGCTGCTCGCCAGCGAGAGCGGCGGTTTCTGGGACATGCCCAGCAACCCGGGCGCGCGCGGAGCCCTGCAGCGCCGCACGCGGCCGCTGGCCGAGAACGCGCGGCTCGCCGAGGGCCTGTTGCTGCTAGCGCAGATGAGCGCGACACCGCACTGGGCGCGCACGGCCGAGCGCGCGCTGCGCGCCCTGGCCGGCGAGTACAAGCGCGCGGGCCACGAGGCCGCGGGCTACGCGCGCGCGGTCGAACTCGCGCTGCGCTCGCCGGTGCACGTCGTCATCCTCGGCCGGCGCGGCGAGAGCGCGAGCGAGGCGCTGCGTCGAGCCGCGCTGTCGCCCTACGTCGCGCGCCGGATCGTGCAGACGCTCGACGTGGAGCGCGACCGCCGCTGGATCGAGCGCCTGGGTCTGGGGCTCGAACCCGCACAACCGGCGCGCGCGCTGGTCAGCCGCGGGCGCGAGAGCTACGCGCTCACCAGCGATCCCGCTCGTCTGCCGGCGCTGCTCGCGCGCGTCGAACCTGCGGCGTAGCGCGGGAGCGGGTTCACGTGCGCGTCGCCGCGGTCTCGTCGCGGCGCGCACGCATCCCCCACCAGGCCAGCGTTCCGCCCAGCGCTGCGAGCGGCGCCATCGGCCAGAAGGCGTCGGCGCCGCGCGCGGCGAACAGCGGCGCGGACAGAGCGACCGTGGCCGCGTGGGCGGCGATGTTGACCGAGGAGTAGATGCTCTGAGCCGTCGTGGAGAGCTCGACATCGACCGTCCGCGACAGGTACGTCATGGCCGCCAGGTGCGCGGCTGCGAACGTCAGGGCGTGCAGCCACTGCGTCGCGATCAGCCACTCCAGATCGGTGGTCAGCGCGAGCGCAGGCCAGCGCACCAGCGATCCAACCACGGCCAGGGCGAGCAGCTGGCGCTCGCTGACCCGCAGCCGGCCGGCGCCGACCGCCATGAACAGCACGATCTCGGCCAGCACGCCCTCGGCCCACAGCCAGCCGATGGTCGTGGTGCTGTGCCCCGCGGCGCTCCAGTGCAGCGTCGAGTAGGCGTAGTACACGGCGTGAGCCGCCTGGATCACTCCGATCCCCGCCAGCGCCGCCAGGAGCGGCCTGCGCACGGCGATCTCGCGCAACGGCGAGCGGCGGGGCGCGCCGGGCGCAGGCTGCACGGATTCGCGTGGCGCGGCGGGCAAGGCCCAGCCCGCGAGGTGGGTCAGGACCAGAAAGCCCAGCGCGAGCGGGTAAGCGCGCTCGGCGTGACCGCCTTCGAGCAGACGGCCGGTCAGCACGCTCACCACCAGGAACGACAGCGATCCGAACCAGCGCACGCCCGCGTAGCTGAAGCCCAGACGAGCGGACTCGAACAGGATCAGGTTCTCTCCCAACGGGATGACCTGGGCGTGCAGCGCTCCGAACAGGATCGTCAGGCCGAGCACCGCCTCGAATTCACTCACCAGCCCCAGCGGAGCAAAGCTCAACGCCGCGGCCGCGGACAGCCCCAGGATCCAGGTGCGTCGCGCGCCGCCGCGGTCGATCAGGTGCGCGAGCAGCGGGCCCGCGATGCCGCGCGCCCAGGCCCAGGCCGCCACCACGTGACCGATCTGGACCTTGCTCAAGCCGCGCGCCTCGAGCCACGCCGGCCAGAAGGGAATGAACACGCCGAGCATCGCCACACTGACGGCGAAGAACAACGCCATCCGCAGGCCCGGTGCGCTCGAGTTCAACAAGCGCGGCAGCATGAGCGCGCCCTCGACCGGACGCAACGAGCAGTCGGACTCGCGAACAGGCGCCGCAGACGTCAGCGACGGAATTTATGTGGGGTGCGCAACCACGCAAAGCGCTTCAGCCGACGCACGGTCCTTCGCTGGGCGCGTGCGCGTGCGCGATAACACGCGCGGCCGCTGACAGCCCGAGCAGCCGCCCGCTTTCGCTGGCGCGGGGTCGAGATCGTCTCCTTCGGCCCATGAAGCCGGTCGGAAGCCGCGCTGCGTTGCACAAGCGAGCATCGAGCGGAGGGACGCGGCGCGCGAGCCTCGCGGCGCGCGAAACCCGGCCTGCGACGCTCAGGACGACGCCCCGAATGCTCCGAAATACTCGAACCCGGCGACCCGAGCCCACGGGCTCGCGCCTCCGGGTCAGCTCGCGCCTGTCAGCCCCCCCCCCTCAGACACACCCTGGATCCTCAACTCGATGTCTCTTTCCCAAGCGCAGAGCCTGGTCGCCAAGAACCTGGACCTGCCGACGCTCCCGCAGGTCGTCGCCAAGATCAACGCCCTGGTCGAGGACCCTGACGTCGGCGTTCGCGAGATCGGCGCAGCCGTCGCCGAAGACGCGCCCATCGCAGCCAAGGTGCTCAAGATCGCCAACTCCGCGTACTTCGGACTGCGCGAGAAGGTGGTCTCGACCGAACACGCCACCGCGGTGCTGGGCATCCGCATGCTCCGCACGGTGGCGATGCAGGCCTCGATCATCCGCGAGTACGACCACCTCGCGGCGGGCTCGGACTTCGATTGCCGCCTGCTGTGGCGACACTCGATCCTCACCGGTCAGACGGCCGCCGCGCTGGCCGCCAAGTGCCGCGCGCGCATCGGCCTCGCGCCTGACGAATTCCAAGTCGTCGGACTCCTGCACGACATCGGCAAGATCCTGTTCCTGGAGGGCATGGGCGAGCAGTTCCTGGCGTGCGTGCGCGAGGCGAACGAGCGCGGCCTTCCCCCCCACGTGTGCGAGCAGACGCGCCTGGGATTCCACCACGGACACGTCGGAGCGCTGATCGCGTCGGGCTGGGGCATGCCGCAGTTGGTCGCGGATGCGATCGAGTTCCACCACGGCCCGCGGGAACGTCTGCTGGGTGAACCGGCCATCGCGCTGGTCGCGCTGGTCAACCTCGCCACGCACTCGATCGAGGAGGGCGACCGGACCGGCGCCAGCGCTGTGTTCGACGAGCGCGCGCGCACGTTGCTCGGCGTCTCACTCGACGACGTCGACGCCACCATGGCGCAGGCTTGCGCGTGGTGGCCCCAGATCGACGTCTGAACGACGGGGACGCGCGCTCGCCCGGCGTCCGAGCCCCAGCGAGCGCGCGGAGCGCGGCGTCAACGCACTTGCGATCGTGCGAGTTCGCGGCGCAGGCGCTCGACCTCCCGACGCAGCTGCTCGATCTCTTCGCGCAGCGCACGGACCTGCTCGAGCAGTGCTCGCTCGTCGGCCAAAGCCGGCGCGCGGACTTGCGCGCCGCTCTCCGAGGGCGCCTCGCCCAGCCGCACGCGCAGCTCGCGTTCCAGCGCGAGCTCCATGGCCCGCGGCTCTCCGATGGCGCGCATGCGCTCGGCCAGATCGGCCTCGCGCTGCACGGCCGCTCCGTCGACCGCGACGATTCGGTCGCCGGGAAGCAGACCGGCGGCCGCTGCGGGGTGATCGGGCGCCAGTCGCGCGATCGTGAGTCGCTGCGGGTCGTCGTCCAGGTACGCACCCAGCGCGAGGCGTCCATCGCGGGTGCGCTTCGCGCCGTCCAGCTCGAGCGAAACCACGCGCCGCACGAGCAGCGTCACTTCGTCGCCCGGGCGTCGCCCGCGAACCGCGTCGCTGAGCGCCTGGGCGGACGGCATCGGCCGCCCGTCGAAGGCGAGAATCCGATCGCCTGAGAGCAGACCGGCTCTCTCGGCCGCCGACTTGGGACTGACGCCCTCGACCTGCACAGCGGCGTCGGCCGCGCCGGTGCGGAGCGTGACGCCCAAGTGCGCGGACCGCGACGGAGCCGTGCGCTCGTCAGCGCGCCGCTCAGCCCGATCGCGCTGGACGCGGTGAAGCGCATCGCGCTCTTGTTCCGACTGCGCGAATCCCCAGACGGGTCCGAACCCCAGCAACACCGCCGCGGTCACCAAAACTCGACTCACATTCGACTCCTTGTCTGCGACGCCTGACGACGCCTCGAGCCGCGAGTCTACGACGCCGCGAGCGGGGCGTTGGGCGTGGCGCAGTTCCTCGCCGACGCTCTCGCCCCTGCCGCCGAGTGCTGCGACCGCGGAGAAAAGGCGACGGGCCCGGCGCCTCGGAAGGCGTCGAGCCCGTCAGGTGCTCGCAAGTCGAGCGGCGCGGAGGCGTCCGCTGGCGGCGCGCTCGCCGCCGACCGATCGCCGACTAGCGGCCGCGCTTCTTCTTCTCGGCGCTGAGCTTGAACTCGACCGGCGCCGCGTTGCCTTCCGCGTCGACGACGATCTTGCCGTCGCCCTTGCCGAACACTTCGTGCCACAGCTTGACCTTGTGCTCGCCCGCGGGGAGTCCGGAGATCTTGAAGCTGCCGTCCTTGCCGGTCACGGCGAAGAAGTTCGAGCTCGCCACGACCAGGTGCGACTGCATCCAGGGGTGGATGTCGCACTTGATCTCGATGCGATCTTCCTTGTCGAGCTTCTGCATCTCCTTGCCGCCGGCCGGCACGGTCTTGTTGATGCCGTCGTTCTTGCTCGGGAAGGTGTGGACGTTGTGCGAGGTCTTGTCGCTGTTGAGGTACTCGACCGTGGTTCCGGCCGGGATCACCGCGACGTGGGGCTCGAAGCGGCAGTTCTTCTGATCGAGCAGGAAGGGCTTCTCGAGCGCCTTCACTTCGGCGCCGGCCACTTCCACGATCACGACCACGTTGGCGATACCGCCCTTGTCGTCGACCACCGCCGTCTCGTTGGTGGTGTCGATCGTGCCGCAGTCGGGGAACTTCTCGGTTTCGATGGCCAGCGGCTTGGTCTCGGGCTTGGCGCCGTCGAGCAGCACCTTGCCGGTGGCGTCGCCGAGCACGGGGGCGGCGGGTTGGGTGAGCGCGGCGGCCAAGGCGGCCGACGCAGTGACAGCGCAGAGGGTGAAGGTCTTCATCGTTTTCGAAGCGCCCAGGGGGCGTCCTAGGGTTGCTGGCGAGCCACGTGGCCCACCAATTTGATCGGTATTCGGTCGGATTGAACTAACAACGCGTTCAGCGCGCGGTCGTGAGCGCCAGAAAGTCTCGGGCAGCCTACTGGCGCATGTACATACGATCGAAGTTGTAGAGCCACTCCACGACGACCTTCACCTGATCGGCATTGGTCGAGTTCGGGTAGTGCTCCTGGTACTGCGCAGGGGTCGCGGAGAAGTTGGCGGGCATGGCCGTGCCGGGGTAGATCAGCGCCGGATCGGTGATCCAGTCGCTGACCCAGTCCTCGCGCAGGCGTTCCCGGGCGTGGTTGAGGTCAGGGGCCCAGCCGATCGGGTCCGCGGGCGGCGGCTGGCCGAGCCGGAAGTGGCATTGGAAGCAGTTCACGCCGCGCACGGCCAGGGCCTCACCGTGTGAGAGGTGGGACTCGTTCTGAGCGCGTCGCTGGTCGAGGTACGCGGCGGTGCGAACCTCCGTGACCTCGTACTGGGGATCGACCGCCGGCGCCGCGACGAAACCGGAGGCCCGGATGTGCGCTTCGACGCGCGGGAAGTTCGCCTTGGTCGCGGCGCGTCCGCCGTGCTCGATCTCGAGCAGGATCGACTCGCTCACGCCGCATTCGCGCGCGGCATCGGCTGCGGTGAGGTTCTTCGACAGGCGCCAGCTGCGCGTGAACTTGGCCGGCCACTCGTGCGACGACTTCAACGCGAAGTAGTCCGCCACCGCCTCGGCCTCGCCGGGGTCGAAGTCGAACGACGGCATGCGGACGCGCACCTGGTGGCGCAGCGGCACGACATCCTTCAAGAACGAGAAGAACCACTGACGCTGGAGCTTCGCGCCTTCGTCCCACAGCACCGGCGGTGCGAACGTCCAGCGCACCTTGTCGTAAGGCTCGGCGGAGTGATCGCGCAGCTTGCCGTCGACGTCGGTGACGGAGAACTCCTCGTCGGAACTCGCCGCGCTGGCGTAGCGGAAGGCATCGTCGCCACTGCCTTGCGAGGGATCGTGGATCTCGATCCCGTTGTAGTAGTAGTCGGTGACCAGCCGGATCAGGTCGCCGCCGTTGGGCGGAGTCATGGCCACGAGCTTGTCGAGCGGAACGAACAGCTTGTCGCCGGTCTTCTTGCCCACTTGAGGCTCGGCGCGCAGCACGCGGAACGCGACCTCGTCCGCCTCGTAGGACTCGGCGTCGGCCTTGACGGCCGCCAGATCGTGCGCCGACGGGACCTTCTGTTCCTCGAAGTTCAGCAGCTCAGCCTGCACGGTCTGAGTGGCGCCGGACTCGTCGACATAGGTCACGGTGCCGGGATCAACCATGTGGCACGCGACGCAGTTGTTCTGACGCACTGCGCGCATGCCGGCGTCCATCGAGAGCTGATCGGCCGACGGGACCATCTTGGCCAGTTGCACTTCGTCGTCGACCAGTCCCACGACGAACGTCGCGATGGCCTGAGCCTGCTCGTCCGTGAAGGCGAAGTACGGCATGCGCAGCCGCTCGGTCGGGTTCTTGATCTTCTTGCGATCGTACGAGCGCGGCGCGTGCAGCTTCTGCATCAGCCAGCCCTCGCGGTAGTTCGCGTCCAGCCCGAACTCGCCGGCGCCCGGACCAAAGTCGAGCTTGTCGACGGTCTTGGAGCCCCAGTTCGACAGCTCGGTGCCGATGGGCATCCAGTCCTGCATGCCGGAGATCTCGTGGCACGAGAAGCAGCCGTACTGCGCGACGAGTTTCTCGCCCACCGCCACTTTCAACACTTCGACGTCGTCCCAACGCGCTTTCTCGTCGCGACCTTCCAGACGCGACTCGATGGTCGCGCGACCGTCGCGCGCGAACTGCCAGCGCGCTTGCTCGCCGAGCACTTCCTTGAGCTGCGGCTCGGGCATGGCCACCGACTTGGCTTCCCACCCCTCGGGCACGTCGCGGAAGATCCCGTCGGGGTCCTCCATGATGTACGCGGTGATGTCGGCCGCCTCCTGATCGCTCAGGCGCAGGTTGGGCATGCGCGTCTCGGACCAGTACGCCGAGGGGTCCTTGAGCCAGGCGAACAGCCACTCGGGCGTCAGCTTGGTCGCCACGCCGCGGAGGTTCGGGCCGTGCTCGTTCGTGCCGCGACGCTCGAGCGCGAGATCCTTGGCCGGCGCCGGCTCGTCTCCGTAGGGGGCCATGTTGTGGCACGCCAGGCAGCCGACCAAGCGCATTGTTTCGCGGCCGCGGTGGGCGTCGCCCGCCACCGGCAGCGCGGGCATGGGCTGGCGCGGCGCGCGCGCTTCGAGGAAGGCTGTGATCGCAGCGATCGCGGCGTCGTCCCACTCGCGGCCCTCGATCGCGCGTCCCTGACCGTACTTGGAAATCGCGACGGTCTCACCCGGCGAGTAGTTCTCCAAGTGGAAGAACTGCGGCATCCAGGTCGTCGGGCGGAACTCCTTGGGGTTCTTGATCCACGACGCGATGAACTCGCTCGACAGCTTCGCGCGCAGGTTCGTCAGCGTGGGCCCAGGACGGCGCTTGGTCGGGAACCAGTCGATCTTGTGGCAGGAGTAGCAACCGTAACGCTCGACGAGCTGGTAGCCCTCGCTGACCGTCGGCGCGTCGGGCGCGATCAGCTCCATCGAGGTCTTGTGGCACTGTACGCACGAGGCCTCGGTGAAGTTCGAGGCCAGCATCGGGTAGTCCCAGTGGTGCTGCTTGTGCCAGTGGTGTTCGCCCGCCCACTGCGCGGCCTGATCCTTGTCGGCCGGACGGTGGTCGGCGCGCACGAAGTCGAGCGCCTCGCCCGACCCGCGGTGGCAGATCGTGCAGCCGAACTGGTTGACCGGGTGCGGCGACTTGTTGGTGACGTACAGGTCCAGACGCGGGTGCGAGGTGTAGGGCTGCGGCTCGCTCTCGAAGCCGCTGCGCTCGGCGCCCAGGTGGCACGTCTGGCACATGTCGATGCGCTTTTTCTTCGTGAAGTTCAGCTCGAAGGTCAGCCGGTCGAGCACGACCTTGTTGACCTTGAGCGAGGGCTTCACGAAGTCCAGACCCGGAGCGTCGCGGATCACGTCGGCGAGCTTCTCGGGGCCGCTCATGGCGGACGGATCGAGCTGCACCAGCCGCGAGCGAACCCGCGCGAGGTCGCGCGTGCCCGACGAAAGCGCGGCCTCGGCATCGGACACCACGCGAGTCAGTTCGTTGACCTTCGACTCGGCCGCGTCCTTCTTGAGCTGCAGTTCCTCCTGCAAGCTCTTGGCGTTGTTCAACGCCAGTTCCGAGGCCTCGATGTCCTTGAGGCGATAGGTCGGGTCGCCGAGTTTGCGACGCTCCTCCTCGATCACGTAGCGGTCCCAGTTGAAGGCCGAGAGCACCTTCTTGGCGGCCTCCACAGCGTTCCACAGGTCGCCCTTCGCCAGGCGAAGCGTTTCCTTCGCAGCGTCGAGCTCGGCCTTGCGTCCGGCGAGCGAAGCCTCAGCCTGCTCGACCTCTGCCTTGAGCCGCGCCTCGGCCTCGAGTGCGCCGGCCTGCGTGAGCAGCTCCTTTTCGGCCTGAACGCGGGCGAGTTCGATCTGCTCGAACTCGCGCTGGTAGGCCTTCCACGGTCGGCGCCAGTCGTCGATGACCATCCAGACCACGGCGCCGAGCAGCGCCACGCTGGAGACCAAGAACCACTTGTTCAGCGCCGGGACGCTGTAGTGCGTATCGCCGCGATCAGCCATGCTTCGCTCCGTCCAGACTCGTCACTCGCCGTGTCGCTCGCCGTGCCGTCATCCCACTCGCTCTGGGCTCAGACGTTGAAGAAGTACTCGGGCATCCCGATGAAGTACTTCAGGTTGACGGTCCAGCGCAGACCCATCTTGATCGGGATCAGCACGAACCACAGGAACAGGTGCATGAAGACGTTGAAGCGGATCATGCCCATGTCCGCGACCATCTTGCGCATGACCGTCTTGCCCAGCAGCGGCGGCAGCACCAGGAAGTAGCCGATCACCAGCACGATCCCCGGCGCCTCGCGCACGAAAGGATTGTCCGGGCGCGGCTTGCCGAGGATGTCGACCCACACCCAGGTCGACAGGTCGACGTTGACCATCGGTTCGAGTTTGTGCAGGTCCCAGTACTCGAATGGACCGAAGAACGACCAGTTGGGGCCGCGCAAGAAGGTGCCGAGGATCACGAACGACACCCAGAAGAGCAGGAAGCCCACCCAGAAGAACGAGATCGCGAAGGGGCGCTCGTCAAAGGTGTAGTAGCCGTTGCCCTTGGGGTTGGTGTCGATGTACGGAATCGCGCACAGCCCCACGATGATGAAGCTCGGCAGGAGCACGCCGGCGATCCAGGGATCGAAGTACACCAGCAGCTCTTGCAAGCCGAGGAAGTACCACGGGGCCTTCGACGGGTTGGGCGTGCGCGCGGTGGCGGCGGGCTCTTCGATCGGGGCGGTGATCAGGATCGACCAGACCAGCATCGCCGCGGTGAACAGCACCAGGCAGATCAGCTCGCTGTACACCAAGTCGGGCCAGGTGAAGACCTTCTGCTTCGCCAGCTCGCCCTCGAGCGTCGGCTCGCCGCGCTTGGTGCGCTCGTCGTTGATCACCGCTCGCCGCAGCGACAACCACGAGAAGAACACCACCGTCGCGAACAGGATGATGATCGGGACGTTGTCCGGCTTGGTGATGATCGCGTTGAAATTGGGGTCCTGGAACGCGAACACGAAGAAGGCCGTGGACAGTGCGAAGAACACCGTCACGACCCACACCTTGCTGAAGAAGCGCCGGAAGTACAGCACGGCGATCAGGGCGAGGATCGAAGCCACGCTGTAGCGCGTGGGCTCGGTCAGCCAGTTGGCGGCGTGCTTGATCGCGGCCGCCACGGGACCGTCGTCCACGGGTCCCCCGCCGCCGCCTGCAGGCAGACAAGCGGCCGCGAACGGCCCGGGCAACATCGAGGCCAGAAGAGAGTGCATGGCGCGGTCGGTCGAATCGCTCGAGAGTGGGATGGGGGCCGCGAGTGGAGTTTCGCTGTGCTGCTAGAGCGGGCCCGAGATGCCGCCGTCCTTGCGCACACGCCAGAAGTGCACCGCCATGAGCGTGGCCGCTATGAGCGGGAATCCCACGCAGTGCAACACGTAGAAGCGAAGGAGCGCGCCCTCGCCCACGAAGCGACCCGCGAGCAGACCGAAGCGCACGTCGTCTCCGGCGTGGATGAAGTCGATGCCGCCGAAGGAGAGCGCCGAAGCCAGCGGACCTTCGTGGCCCAGCAGCGGAGTCGCGCGCGCCATGTTGGTGCCGACGGTGATGGCCCACACCGCGAGCTGGTCCCACGGCAGCAGGTAGCCCGTGAACGACAGCAGCAGCGTCAGCACCAGCAGGATCACGCCCACGTTCCAGTTGAACTCGCGCGGCGGCTTGTACGAGCCGGTCAAGAACACGCGGTACATGTGCAGCCAGACGCTGATCACCATCAAGTGCGCGCCCCAGCGGTGCATCTCGCGCATCACGCCGATCGGCACGTGCTCGCGCAGGGCGAAGATGTCCTCGTACGCCCGGTCCGCCGTCGGCCGGTAGTAGAACATCAGCAGCAGCCCGGTCAGCGTGAGGATCAGGAACAGGAAGAACGTCAGTCCTCCCATGCACCAGGTGTACGAGAGTCGGATGCCGCTGCGCCGCACCTTGACGGGGTGCAAGTGCAGGAAGACGTTCGACAGAACCGCCAGGGTGCGGTTGCGGGGCGTGTCGGGGTAGCCGTGCCGGAAGACCGACTTCCAGATCTGCGACTCCCGCACGTACTTGAGGAGCTTCTGCATGGACGAGTGGGACGCGGGTGCGCGCTAGACAGCGGCGCTTGGGGGGGCGGGGGGGAGCGCTCGGGGGACTCGCACGGCTCGGGGGAGCCTCAGGCGTAGAACAGATAGGCGCCGTCGAGAGACCACTGACCCTTCTCCTCCTGGAACTTCGTGTTCTTGTCCACGAGGATCTGGCCGTCCTCCGCGAGCGAGATCTTGTAGCGCTCGAGCGGCCGCGGGGCCGGGCCCTCGACGTTGATGCCCGTCTTCACGAAACCGCTGCCGTGGCAGGGGCACTTGAACTTCTCGTCGGCCGAGAGCCAGTTGGGCGTGCAGCCCAGGTGCGTGCAGACCGTCGAGAGCGCGTAGAAGCCGGTGGGCTCGCGCACGATCCACACGCCGTACGCGGCCTTGAAGCGCTCGTCGACCGCCCCCACCGCGAACTCGGAGGGGATGCCGATCTTGAACTCCTGAGGCGGCTCGTAGAGCACGTTCGGCATCAGGAAGCGCACCACCGCTCCCAGCGCGCCCGCGGTTGCAGCGGAGAACGCGGCCCAGCCCAGGGTGAGCGTCGAGAAGAACCCGCGGCGCGAGATGTCACCGCGCAGCGGCGCGGTCTTCAGAGGCGGCGCTGCGACCGAGGGTTCCGGAGAGGAAGCCTGCTTGGGGTCAGCCACAGGGAGTGATTGGGGACGGACAGGGGATCCCGGGCGGCCGCGTGCGCCGGCCATCCGTCGCGCGGAGGCCGGAGCGATCGACTCGCGCCCGGAGGGGGCGGGATAGAGAGAGCCAGAGAATGGGGAAAGCGGCCGCGGAAGGCAAGCCCCGAACACGCGCGGGCGGCAGCGCACCGTCAGCGCCGCGTGATTGCGCGCCGTCAGCGCGACGCGAGGGCGCGCAAGGCGGCTTCGCGGACGAGCGTGTCGGGTTCCTGCGCGGCCAGGCGTTCGAGCAGCGCACGGTCCTCGGCGAGCGCGAGTCGTCCCAGGGCCTCGACCGCCTTCACCCGACTCGAGCGCACGTGCTGCGGAGCGGCGAACTTGCGCGGCTCCGCGCGGTGCGCCTCTTCGTACGCAGCGGGCTCGACCAACTCGCGCAGCACGACGGCCCCGCTCGGGTCGCCCAGGTGCGAGAGCGAGATCGCGGCCTGACCCCGCGCCTCGAGTGCGGGATCGTCCAACAGGCCCACCAGCGCGGCGGTCGTCTGCGGACCGGGCAGGTGCTGCAGAACGCCGATCACCGCTTGGCGAATGAACGGGTCGGGGTCGGAGAGGTGTGGGAGCACGCGCTCCGCGGCGCGCGGATCGTCGAGCCACGTCAATCCGACCATCGCGTACAGCCGCAATTGGCCATCGTGGTCGGCCGGATCAACTCCCGAAACGGCCGCGCGCAGCTTGAACAGCGCACCGGAGTACTCGGGGTTGCTCCCGCTCGAGTCCGGCAGGCTCAGGATCGCGTCGAGCTTCTCGAGCGCGCCCGGCAACTTGTAGAGCGCCGCGAGTTGCGCGACCGCGAGCCGCTTGTAGCCCTGCAGCGGATCGTCGCCGATCGACTCCCAGGCCTGCTCGAGCCGGGCCTCGAAATCCGCCGGTGTCGGCCAAGGCGCCGCTTGACCGCTCTCGAGCGCGCGGCGGTTCTCGACCGCCTGCGCCACCAGGCTCATCGCAGCCTGCTTGCTCTCGTTCGAACCGCCGCTGGAGAGCTGCGCCAGGTTCTCCTCGATGCTGGCCTCGCTGCCGCTGACCGCCCCGAAGAACACGAACACGCCCACCAGGACGCCGACCACCATGAACGGCACCACCACCAGCGGCACGAACAGGTTGCGGTAGGGCGATTCGCTGAGCGCAGCTTCGCCACCCTGCGGCGGGTCGGGATCGGGGACTTCGATGGTTCGTTCGCTCACGATGGATCGCGCCGGGCGCCTTTCAGGCCGAAAAATCGCTGAGGCGCGCGTTGCGCGGCAGCTCGCCCACCAGGGGACGCACGTACTCGACAAAGGCCGGCGCGACGTCGTTGTGGCCGCGGATCAGCTCCGAGTCCATAGGACGCGTGTCGCGCGCTACCAGCCGCAGCTCGACCCGCTCGTAGCGCACCGAGTACGGCGCGTTCGAAGTCCGCACGATCGCGATCGAGCCGTGTTGCGAGTCGCCCGACAGCGCGAACTGTGCGGCAGCCCGCCCCACGGCGCGCGCCTCGCTCGCGTCGACCGGCGAGGCCACGCCGGGGAACGAGCGCTGCGCGTAGCCGAACGTGTCGGCGCGCACGCGCAGCTTGTCGCCCAGGCCCGCCTTCAGCGCGGAGGCCAGCCGATCGCCCAGAGCGCCGCTGCCCGACAACTGCACGTTGCCGTGCGAGTCGGTTTCCTTCGACGAAGCGATCAGAGCGCCGCTTTCGTCGCGCACGCCCTCGGAAATCGCGCAGATGCAGCGCCCCAGGCGCTGCTGCACCTCGGCCACGTCGGAGACGAAACGCTCGATCGAGAACGGTCGCTCGGGCAGGTAGATCAGGTGCGGACCGTCGTCGTCGTGCTGGCGGGCGAGAACGCTCGCCGCGGTCAGCCAGCCGGCGTTGCGCCCCATCACCACGTTCAGCTTGACTCCCGGCAGGCTGCGCACGTCGACGTTGTCGCCCAGGAAGCTCAGCGCGACGTAGCGCGCCGCGGATCCATAGCCAGGCGAGTGGTCGGTGACGCGCAGATCGTTGTCGATGGTCTTGGGGACGTGGAACAGGCGCAGGTCGTAGCCCGCCGCGACCGCCAGCTCGTTCAACAGGTGCGCGGTCTCGGCCGAGTCGTTGCCGCCGATGTAGAAGAAGCAGTGGACGTCGTGCTTGGTGAAGACCTGCAGGGCGCGCTCGCATTCCTCGCGCGTGGGCTTCTTGCGCACCGAGCGCAGCGCCGCGCCGGGGGTCTGTGCGACCGCCTCCAACGTCTCGCGCGACTCGCGCCCCAGGTCGACGAAGCGCTCCTCGAGCACGCCCTTGATCCCGTGCAGGGCCCCGAGCACGCGACTGCCCGGCGCTGCGACCAGCGCTGCTTCGACGATGCCGACGAGCGACTGGTTGATGACGTGGGTCGGTCCGCCCGACTGTCCGATGACGATGTTTCCGCGCAGTCCGCCCATGGCTCTCGTGGTGGCCCCGCGAAAGCGAGGGCGAAAGACCCTAGCGCGCGCCGCGCTGGCCTCCAATACGCCTGCGCGGTAGCCCTTGCGCGCACCTTGGCGGCTGCTAGACTCCCCGCCCCTTTGAAAGCGGGCGCCCCTCGGGCAGCGCGCTTCGAAGCGGAGCGGGTGGGCCCGCCCGACGTCTGACCAAGGCCCCCCGCCGATCTCGATCAGGTGCCCTCGTGGCGGAATTGGCAGACGCACCAGCTTGAGGTGCTGGCGGGTAACACCGTGGTGGTTCGAATCCACTCGAGGGCACCACTCTCCGCGTAACGCGCCGGAGCGAACGCGCCGGCGATCCCGCGCTACACGTCGAACCACCAGGCGCGTGCGGCGGCAAGCGCCGCCCGCGGGATCCCCTGTCAACGACGCCAAGGCGTCGTTGCCCCTCCGCGCGCACAGCCGCGCGGAGTCGGGGCTTACCGGTTCGAATCCACTCGAGGGCGCCACTCTCCGCGTAGTGCAGCGGAGCGGCAGAGCCGACGCCCCCGCGCTACACGTCGAACCACCAGGCGCGTGCGGCGGCGTGCGCCGCCCGCGGGATCACTTGTCGAGCGGAACGATGGCCGAGAGCGACAAGTCGATCGACTTGGGGTCGAGCTTCACGCTCAGGAACGCGCCGGAGCAGGCCTCGAGGTAGGTGATCTGACGGTCCATGGCGGCGCGCAACGCAGGCACCTGCTCGCGCAGCAAGCGGCTCTCGAGTTCCGCCAGGCGCGGCGCGACGAGCGCGTCGACTTCCGCCTGAGTCGCCTGGTCCAACTGCCCGCGCACCTTGCCCGGGAAGCTCTCGCGCAGCACAGCATCCTCGGCCAGCATGCGCTCGCGGTCCCAGTTGATGCGCGCCTTCACCTCGTCGAGGGCGCTCTGCTCGGCGAGGCGGCGCGCCAGCGTGGCGAACGAGCGCGGGTCGAACCAGGCCAGCAGGTTCGAGGACGCGCGACCCTCGGAGACGACCTGAGCGAAGTCGGGCCGCTCCGAGAGCCGGCGCACCTTCTCCTCGCGGCTGAAGCGCCGCAGCAGGTCCGAGAGCAGCGCGTACGTGTTCGAGATGAAGTACATGTCGCCGTTGCGCGAGACGGCGATGTGCCCGGTGCCGGGAATCGTCGGGGCCCAGAACTCCCACACTTCGTTGCCGCCCTTGAGCACGTTGGTGAAGACCGCGCGCTGTCCGGTGCGCCCGCGAAGCCCGAAGCGCGCCTGGTTGTCGCTCACCAGCTGCTGCAACTGCTGGATGCGGCGGTGCGCCTTGTCGGTGTTCTCCGTCCACAGCACCAGCGCAAACGCCGGCACGATCGCTCCGTCGTTCGGCGGATCCTTCTCGGCGGTGTAGGTGAAGTCGTTGTCGCGCACGATCCAGCCGATGCGCCCCTTGAAGAGCGACTCGAGTTCGTCGATCAATGCGCCCGCGCCGGTGAACTGGCCCGTGCCGCGCAGCGTGTCGTCGAGCAACTGTCGCTCGGCCGGCTCGAGCGACTGGTAGACCTCGTTGAGGAACTCGCCGAGCTTGACCTCCATGTGGCCCATGCTGTGCACGTCCGCCGGCGCGATGAAGGCCAGCTCGTCCACGACGCGCTGGGTCTCGCGCCCGGCGATGCGGTACAGGCTCTTTTGCAGCGGCGTGAGCACCTCGACCGACAGATCGGCGTGCGCGCGCAGGACCAGGCCCGAGTCGAAGCCGAGCACGCCGCTCAGGGTGCGGATCGAGCCCAGCTGGAACAGCCGCGCCGCCAGTCGCGGCCCGAGCTCGAAGGCGTCGGCCGGCGGCCAGCGCCCGCTCAGACCGAGCTTGTCCATCGCCGCGCGCCAGTCGACGCTGAACTCCAGCGCGTCGCGCAGCGACACGAGTTCCTCGCCGGCGCCGCCGCGTTTCTGCGCCTGGACGAAGTCGCTGTAGCGCGCGCTGAGCCCGAACGACTCCTGCCCGCCGCGCGCGTTGAGCTCGAGCGCGCGCGCGACCAACTCGCGCTGCGTGCCCACGATGACCACATCGGCGATGCGCGCTACGTGCACAGGTCGAGTGAGTTGCGCTCCCGACAGCGTGAGCACCGCGCCGTCGGACTCCACCGTGAACCCGCGCTTGTCCAGTTGGAACAGCCGCGGGTGCGCCAGCGCGCTCGCGGCGAACTTCCCGATCCAGTTGGCGCGGGCGTAGCAGGCCCAGTCGGCGCTCGCCAGCGTGGCGCCGCGGAAGTAGCCCGCGACGGCGATGTCGCGCGCCGCCAGCGCGGCGAGCGGATCGATCGGCAAGGCCGCGAGCTCCTTGCGCACGCGTTCGAGCTGCTGCTCGAGCTGATGCTCCGCGTCGAACGCCGCGTACTCGGGCGAGGCGATCCAGGACTGCCACGCGGCGGTCTTGTCGATTTCGTCCTGCGCCGCCAGCCGCGGCGGTTGGTCGAACAACGCGCGCGCGCGCGCCTTGGCCAGGAAGAAGTCCACGTCGCGCGGCACGAGCGTCGACACGTCGGCCGGGTAGTCGCTCTCCGTCGGGCTGAAGAAGAAGGTCGAGAACGCGAAGTAGCCGGCGAAGGCCAGGACGCCGCCCACGATCAGGGTGACGCGCAGGAAGCGGGAGCGAAGGGCCATGTTGAACGGAGCGCGGGGGACGGAGGCGCAGTGCTACGGTGACGCGCACGGGAAGGATTTTCCACCGCACGCGCAGACGCGTCCGGAGCGCCGGAATTCCCGCCGCCAAACAGCCGGGAACGCTCCGCGCCGGCGCGGAGCGCGAAAAATCCCGGCGCACGCGGTAGTTTCTGTGATCCCCATGAGTCTCTCCACGCGCGCGCAAGCGGTCTCCCTCTCGGTCACGCTCGCACTCGACGCCCGCGCCAAGGCGCTGGTCGACGCGGGCCGCGACGTGATCAACATGTCCGTCGGCGAGCCCGACTTCCCCGCGCCCGCGAGCGTGCAGGATGCGGCCTGTCGCAAGGTGCGCTCGGGCGACGTGCGCTACACGCCGGCCGCCGGCTCGCGCGCGCTGCGCAAGGCCATCGCCGATCACGTCGGCCGCGTGCGCAACGTGGAGTACGCGCCCGAGCAAGTCTGCGTGTGCCACAGCACCAAGCACGCGCTGAGCGGAGCCGTGCTGGCGCTGGTGGATCCGGGCGACGAGGTGCTGCTGCTCCTGCCCGCCTGGGTCAGCTACGTGGAGATCGTGCGCATCGCCGGCGGCGTGCCCGTCGACGTGCCCTCGCGCGCGGACTGCGGCCCGGACTTCGCCGCGATCGAGCGCGCCATCACGCCGCGGACCAAGTGCGTGCTGCTGAACAGTCCCAGCAACCCCACCGGCTACGTGTGGACCTCGGACGAAGTGCGGCGGCTGGCCGAGTTGTGCGAACGGCGCGGCCTGTGGCTGCTGTCCGACGAGATCTACCAGCGGCTGGTCTACGAAGGCGAGCCGTTCGCAAGTCCGGTGAGCGTGTCGCCCGGCGTGCGCGCGCGCACGGTGGTGCTCGACGGCGCGAGCAAGTCCTACGCGATGACCGGCTATCGCATCGGCTTCGCCGCGGGCCCGCGCGAGGTCATCAGCGGCATCGAACGCCTGCACTCGCACCTGGTCGGCGCCCCGAACGCGGTCTCGCAGGAGGCCTACCTGGCGGCCTTGACCGGCGCAGAGCCGCCCGAAGTCGCCTCGATGGCCGCGCAGTTCGATGCGCGCCGCCGCGTGCTGGTCGACGCGCTGCGAGAGCTGGGGCTGAACACGCCCTGGCCGCGCGGCGCGTTCTACGCCTTCCCCGATGTCCGGGCCTACCTCGACGAGCGCGGCACGCGCGGCTTCTGCGAGGACTTGCTCGAGCAGCACAACCTGGCCCTGGTGCCCGGCACCGCCTTCGGCGTCGACACGCACGTACGCCTGTCGTACGCGCTCTCGCTCGACAAGATCCGCGGCGCGATGGCGCGCCTGGCGGCGTTCCTCGAGAAGCACCCCAGGCGCGAACAGGCTCTGGCGCGCGCTGCGGCGAAGCTCTGAACCCGCGCGCGGGACTCAGCGCGGCGGGAACAGGCTCAGCACCAGCTCGCCGGTCGGCGCGAGCACATCCACGCGCTGCTCGCCACGCCGCAGGATGCGCTCGTCGGCGAGCACGCGCACATCCAGCGCCGAGGCCGGATGCTCGCCCAGGTCCACTTCGCGACTCGCTTCGAGGTCGACCAGGCGATGGCGATCGGCCACCGAGACGACCAGATAGCGACTGCCCGCGCGCGCCAGCCAGTTCGCGTCCAGACGTTCGTCGCTCCAGGGGCCGGCGAGCTCCGCGCCGTCGCCCGTGTCTCGCACGCTGAAGCGGATGCGGCCCTCGTGGCGCTCGCTGACCAGCACCTTGCGCCCGTCGGGTGCGACCCGGAATTGCGCCAGGTGCTCGGACTCGATCAGCGTGAGCGGCGCTCCGGGCTCGTCCAGGCGATGGCGCTCGAGCGCGCGCGAACGCTCGCCGCGGCGCAGCCGGAAGACTTCGCCGGGCCGGGCGCTCAACTCGATGTCGAACAGCGAACGGGCCTCGAGTTCGAGCGCGCGCTCGCGGCCGCGCCACTCGATGCGCTCGAGGTAGCCGCCCTCGGCCAGCCGCGTCTGCGTGCGCCGCGCCCAGCGCGGGCCGGCCAGCAAACTCTCGGCGTCGCGCGTGAGCTCGGCCGCCGGCGCGCTGCGCACGGGCGCGAGTTCTGAAGGATCGACCCACACCGCGCGCGGCGCCGCGGTAGAGCGGTCCACGTAGCACAGGAGCCCTTCGGCGTCCCAGGGCTGCGGCGCGAGAACGCCTTCGGCGACGTAGCGTGTGCTCGCGTCGGCGAGCGAGAGCAGGTAGATCGACTGCAGTCCCGCCACGCGCTCGAAATCGAGCGCCAATGCGAGCCAACGGCCGTCGTGCGAGGGCTCGGCGGCGACCAGCAGCGCCAGCGGGTCGCGCGGATCGACGCGCAGGTCGACGGCCGACGCCAGCGGCGGCTGAGGAGTCGTTGGAGCGTCGCTGCGGCCGCCCGGCTCGATCAGCACGACGCCCGCGAGGATGAAGGTCACCCCGAGGGCCGCGGCGGCGGCCGCGGCTGCCCAGGCGCGTGTGCGCGCGTGGCTCACTGCTCGCGTGTGGAAAGCGACGGCAGGCTCGCGCCTTGGAACAGCACGCGCCGCTCGCTCAGGTTCGAGTCGAGCAGCACCAGGTCGCGTTCGATCTGCACCACGTAGGAGCCGTCGCTCAGCGCCGCCAGTCGCGTCCAGTCACCGGCCTCGTGCTGCTTGCCGAGCAGCACGTCGATCACCTGGCGGCGCTCGCCGCTGGAGACGATGAGGCAACGCGCACTTTCGCCGGGCGCCCAGGCCGCCTCATCGCCCAGCCAGGGGCCGGCGACCAGTTGGCCACTCTCGGCGTCGAGCACGCGGATGCGGCTCTCGCCACTGCGCTCGACCACCGCCACCGAGCGGCCGTCGCGCGAGACTTGCCAGGCGACGAGTCCGCGCCCCTCGGCCACGAGCGTGCGCTCGGAGTCGTTGCGCAGATCGCGGCGCACCAGGCGCAGCTGGTCGCCGACGCGGCGCGTGTAGAACACCACGCCTTCGCTCTCGGCGACCGACAGTTCGACGTCGCGCTTGGAGTCGAGTGCGAAGTGCTTGCGCTGCTCGGGCCAGTCGACGCGGCGCGCGACGTTGCGCTCGCCCACTCGACGCGTGCTCACGCGCGCCCAGCCGTGCTCCAGCGGCTCGAGTTCGGCGCGGATCCGCGCGCGATCGCGCGTGCTGTCGAGCACCTCGAGCGAAGCGGGATCGAACCACACCAGCGCGGGCGTGCCGCGCTCGGCGTCGAGTGTGTAGACGCGCAAGCGACCGGCGGCGTCGAACTCCAGTTGCGGCGCTGCGCGTTCGACCTCCTCGAGTTCGCGCACCGCGCCGTCGGCGACGGACACCAGCCAGGCGTCGTACTGGCTGGCGCGTCCGCGCGCGGCGCTGATCGCCACGTGCCGGCCATCGGCCGAGACGCTCCACTCCAGCGCCGGCGCCGCGCTGCTCGCGCCGCCTGCGCCCGTGCCCACGCCGCTGAAACTGCACAGCACCGCGCACAGCGCGGCGCACGCCGACGCACTGGCAGCGCGGAGCGCCGCCCCCCGTGATTCGATCATGATGTGGCCTACCCTCCACACCAGGATCGAGCGCCGCTTCCGCGCGGCTTGAAGGAAAACGCATTGTCGAGCGCGCGCCGCTCGTGGCGCAGCCCTCAGCGCGGGCGGCGGCCGCAGAAGGTGTCCCAGCGACCGCGCGTGCGCAGCGACGCGAGTTCGAGGCCCGCCCCGGCCAGCGCGTCGAGCACGAGCGGGCGCTTGGCGTCGACGCAGCCCGAGAACGCGAACCACGCGCCCGGGGCCATGCGCGCCGCCAGTTCGCCTGCGTACTGCGCGATCAGGTCGGCGAAGATGTTGGCCAGCACGCCGTCGAAGCCGCGTTCGTGCTCGCGCAGACACTCGAAGCCGCCGACGCGGAACTCGCAGCGCGCGCTCACGCCGTTGCGCTCCGCCAGTTCGAGCGCATACGGCAAAGCTGCGGGATCGATGTCGAAGCCCAGCGCGTGCTCGGCCCCGCACAGCGCTGCCGCAACACAGAGGATGCCGCTGCCCGTGCCCGCATCGAGGATGCGCTGGCCGGGGCGCACCTCGCGCGCGACGGCCGCGAGGCAGGCGCGCGTCGTGGCGTGACGACCTGTGCCGAACGCGCCGCCCGGCTCGAGCAGCAGCTGGCGGTCGCTCGGACGGAGCCGCCCGCGCCAGTCGTAGGGCGTGATGGCGAAGTGGGCGACGCGCAGGGCTTTCCAGCTCTTGCGCCAGGAATTGGCGTAGTCCTCGGGCGGCAGCCGGCGGAAGCGTGGCGCGAGTCCGGCGAGTTCCGGCGCGCCGCTGCGCTCGGCGAGCGAGCGCAGTTCGCCCGCGACGCGCTCGCGCAATTCAGGGCCGTCCTGTCCCTCGATCACGAAGGTGCGCACCCAGTCCCAACCCGGCGGCGCGGGCTCGGAGGCCAGCGAGGCGCGCCCGAAGGCCACCGAAGTGCAGGGGCCCAGGGCCAGCGTCTCGGCCACGAGTTCGTGCCACTCCAGCGGCGCCAGCACGCTGATCTCGGTCCAGGCGGGGTGCATGCGAGCGGGTCAGTATGCTGCGCGCCCCGGTCGAAAGCACGGCGTGTCGCAGCCGGACTTTATGCGGACTTGACGGCCAACGGCTTTGCTTTGCCGCGTCGATCAAGACTTCACCGAGCGGGCGGGCCGAGCGGCCACGCACCAACACCCTTGGCATGAGCAAGCGCGAAAAAATTGTCGTCATCGAGGACGAAGCCGACATCCTCGAAGTGCTGCAGTACAACCTCAAGCGCGAGGGCTACACCGTGGTCGCCAGTCGCGACGGCGAGCAGGGACTCGACAGCGTGCGGCGCGAAAACCCCGACTTGGTGTTGCTCGACCTGATGCTGCCCGGACTCGACGGGCTCGAGGTCTGCAAGCGGCTCCAGGCCGACCCGGTGACCGCCAACGTGCCGGTGATCATGGTCACGGCCAAGGGTGAGGAGTCGGACGTGGTCAGCGGACTGCAGATCGGCGCCGACGACTACGTCACCAAACCGTTCAGCCCCAAGGAACTTCTCGCGCGCGTGAAGGCCGTGCTGCGCCGCGGCCCGGTGCGCGAAGCGCGCGGCGGCGGCGGCGATCGCATCGTGCGCGACGGGCTGGTGATCGAAGCCGCCAAACACAGCGTGGTGGTCGACGGCGCAACCGTCGTGTTCACCGCCACCGAGTTGCGTCTGCTGCACTTCCTCGCGGCGCACCCCGGCCGCGTGTTCACGCGCGATCAGCTGCTCTCGCGCGCCATCGGCGACCACGCGGTGGTGATCGATCGCAACATCGACGTGCACATCGGCGCGATCCGACGCAAGCTCGGCCCCTACCGCGAACTGATCGAGACGATCCGCGGCGTGGGCTACCGCTTCAGGGACAGCGCGGCGGGCTGACACGCGGGCGCGCACGGCTCAGGGCCGAACGCGCGTCGCCTCGTCGCGCAGGCTCTCAGCCGCGTTCGACGTCCCACACGCCGGCGCCGAAGTGATCCCAGGGGATGCGGCCTTCATCGCAGGCTTCGTCGGTCGAGAACTGCACGTCGACGAAGTAGATGATGGTCGAGCTCTGCGCCGTGCGCAGGTTCTTGCAGCCATGCGCCACGCCCGGCGGGATGCGCACGAGGCGCGAGTTGCCGTCGCCCAGCACCATGCGCGTCACCTGGCCCTCGGTGGGCGAACCTGCGCGCACGTCGGCCAGCACCAGCAGGATCTTGTCGCTGGGCGGCACGAACCACACGTCGGTCTGGCGCTTGTGGAGATGGAAGGCCTTGATCGCCAACGGCTCCATCGTGCTGTAGTTCATCTGCCGCGCCACGAAGCCCGGCAACTGTTGGTGCACGCCGTCGTTGAGGCGGCCCAGCTCGGTCATCGAGCCGCCGTCGTCGTTGAAGCGCTTGAGTTCGACGATCTCGACTCCGGCGATGCGCTGGCGGGGGCGGTAGTCCTGGACGGCGTAGCGCTGATTGGCGGCGGCGTTGAATTGCGTCATGGGGCGTGTCGGAGAGCTTGCGGCGGTCCTGCGCGCAAGGAGGGAGAGAGCATCGGCACGCGCGCCGCGCGACGCAAGCTCAGGGCCCGAACTTCGTCTCGCGCCTGGAGCGAGGTCGCACGCGCCGCGGCGTCGAGCGCGTGCGACGCGTACACTCCGCGGCTCGATCCCCGTCCGTTCCGTCTCCCGCATCCCTGCACCGCGCCCATGTCCCCCACTCGCCGCGACGAACGCTCGAGCTGCGCCTTCTCCGAGCGCCGCGAGCTCGTCACCCGCGCCGTCGACGCCGCCACCGAACTCGACGGCCTGTTCGAGCAGAGCCTGCCGTCCTTCGGCGCCGCCTACCTGCGCCGCATCTGGACCTTGCTGGACGAAGCGATCGGCAAGGGCCTGCCCATGACCATCGCCGTCTCCGGTCCGGTCACGGTCTCGGGACAGCACTACACCTGGCTGGGCCCGCTGCTCGACACCGGCTGGTTCTGCCTGCTGTCGACCACCGACGCGGTCTGCTACCACGACGGACACCGCGCGCTCGACGGCGCGCGCCGCCGCCCGTTCCACGAGGTGCCGATCTTCGGCGACGACGGAGCGCTGCGCGACGAGGCCACGATCCGCGTGACCGACGTCGGCTTCGACGAGGCCGTGCTGCTCGAGCAGGATCGCTTCCTGCGCGCGCTGCTGCGCTTGCCCGAGTTCCAGCGCCGCATGACCGGCGTCGAGTTCCGCCACCTGCTCGGCCGCTTCTACGCCGCGCAGGAGCACAAGAACAACGTCGCCGAAGGCCTGCTCGCGCTGTGCGCGCGCAAGTCGATCCCGATCTTCGTCGGCGCGCCCGGCGACGGCAGCGTGTTCCTCAACTCGATGGCGCTGTGGGCGCTCGACCAGCGGCGCTCCGCGCGCGAACGGAAGCACCGCTTCGAACTCGACCTGCACGGCGAAGTGTTCGAGAGCTGCGCCTACCACTGGTGGGGCATCCGCGAGTCCGACACGCGCCAACTGGGCACGCTGATCCTCGGCGGCGGAGTCCCGAAGAACTTCAACCTGCAGCCCGAGCCGGCGCTGAGCCAGGTGCTCGGCTTCCACGAGGTCGAGGGCTACCAGTACGACATCCAGATCACGACCGCGCCGGTCACCGACGGCTCGCTCAGCTCCTGTCCGCCGGCCGAAGCCGTGACCTGGGGCAAGGTCGACAAGCACGTCTACAAGAAGACCACCGAGTCGATGCAGTGCGACTACTCGGTGGTGATGCCGTTCCTGGTCAAGGCGCTGCTCGACAAGCGCGCGCGCTTCGAACGCTGGGCCGAGCGCATGGGGCGCGAGGAGCTGTTCGCCAAGCATCCGGCGGCGCGCGGCTACCTGCGTCCGCGCGTCGGCTACCAACTCTTCGCCCGGCGCACCGAACTGGTCGACAAGCTCTCGCGCGAGGTCGATCGGCGCCGCAAAGCGCTCGAGCGCGGCTCGAAATACCCGCTCGCGGCCCAGTCGCTCGACCAGACGCCGGCCCCCGAGCCGTTGGCGAGCGCCGCGCGCGCCAAGGCAGCCCCGCGCAAGCGCCGGAGCTAGCGCCCGAACTGGCTGGCGCGCTTCCGGCCGCGCAGCGCGCGGACTACAGTCGTTCGCATGTGGCTGGCGTTGCTCTCGACACTGGCGCTGGCGACCGCCGAGGTGTGCGCGCAGTGCCGCGTCGATCCGCGGCGCACCGTGCTGTGCGCCACGCACCTCGACGAGGAACTCACCACGCTGCGCGAGGAGCGCTCGGTGCTGGCGCGTTCGAAGGACAGCGCGGAGCGCATCGCGGCGCTGCAGCGCATCGCGGCCCTGACCGCAACGCACTCCAACGCGCCTTCGCCCAACGTGGCGCGGCTGCTCGCCGACGGTCTGCACGACGAGTCGCTCACGGTCCGTCGGCGGGCGCTGGCCTTGCTGCTGGATGGACAGCACCGCGACGAGACGATCAAGGGCGTGCTCGACGGCTGGCGCGCGGCGCAGCGTTCGTGGCGCGAGTTCGACGCGCGCCTCAACCTGCTCGCGAGCGAGCTGAGCAAGGGCAGCTCCAGCATGAGCCGCCAGGACCTCGAGGACTGGCCGGCGTACATCGAATCGCTGCTCGCCGCTTTGGGCGAGGTGCACGACGAGCGCGCGTACAAGGAGCTCCTGGGCCTGTTCAAGTGGCCCGCCGATCGCACGCCCGGCCGCTTCTACGTCGCTGCGGCGCGCGCGGCGCTGGCCGTCGAATCGCGCAAGGGCGTCGAGAGCGTGCTCGAGTTCGCGCTCACGCTCGAGGCGGAAATCGGCGCCGGCCGCGTGCCGTCGCGCTTCGGCCCGGGCAACTCACTGATCGGCTCGATGATGCGGCCGCTCGACAACGCGGTGATGCACGATGTCGAAGACGTGCTCGAGGCGCTGGTCGACTTCGCGCGCCACAAACAGAGCGCGCCGACGCCTGTTCCGCTGCTCGGCTCGGCCAGCACCTGGCGCGCGTGGTTCAAGGCCGCCAGGGACCAGTTCACCGAGCGCATGACGCTGCTCGAGTGACGCGCGAGCGACTCACCACAGCCAGTGCGCGCCGGGCGCGACGACGCGCGCGCTGATGCGCTTGCCGCGCCAGCCGTCGAACAGTCCCACGGCCTTGGCCAGCGCAGCCTTGAAGTGTCCGCGGCAGAAGCCGTCGACGAGCACCAGCGGCAGCGAGCCGACGTCGTAGAGCGCAAAGCGCGCCCACTCGCGTGCGCCGGCGTAGCGGCGCAGGAACCACACCGAGTTCACGGCCATCATGTACTTGCGGCGCGGGTTGTAGCCGCCGCCCGTCGAGCTCGACGGCGCGTGGTGCGCCGCCACGGCGCCGATCACGCGGGAGCGGAACCCGGCGCGCGAGAGGCGCAGGCCCAGATCGACGTCTTCGGTGTAGGCGAAGTACAGGTCGTCGAACGCGCCCACGCGCTCGAGCGCTTCGCGCCGCAGGAGCAGCGCGCAACCGGGCAGGTAGTCCACGTCCAGCGAGCGGCGGAACTCGGGACCATCCGGCGCTCCGAAGCCGCGCAGCGTGGTCAGGTTCTGGCGCCAGGTCAGACTTCCGCCGGCGGCCCAGATCACGCGCTGGCCGCGCACGAGAACGCGCGGGCCGACGACGCCGAGCTGCGCGTCGGCCGCGAGCGCCTCTTGGAGCGCCGCCAGGCAGCCCGGCTCGAGGGTGAGGTCGTTGTTCACGACGAGCACGGCCTGCGCGCCGAGCTCGAGCGCGCGCGCGATCCCGCGGTTGTTGCCGCCGCCGTAGCCCAGGTTCTCGCTCTGGCGCAGGACCTCCACGCCTGGGAAGCGCCGCTCGACGAGTTCGCACGAGCCATCGCTCGAGGCGTTGTCGACGAACACGATGCGCTCGAGCGCGCGCCCCTGTGCAAGCAGGGCTGCGATGCAACGCAGGTTCTCGTGGCCGCCGTTCCAGTTGACGACCACCGCGATCGTCCGCAGCGCGACGCCGTTCACTGCGCGTCCGCTCCGCCGGGCAGCACCCGCGAGCACACGACGCCGTCGGCGGTGCGCGTTTCCAGTTCGTCGCCAGCGCGCGCGTCCGCAGCTCGCCCCAGCGGCGCCGCATGTCCCTTGAGGCGCGTGATGCTGTAGCCGCGCTGCAGCACAGCGAGCGGCGAGAGCGCCTCGAGCCGTCCGCCCGCGCGCTCGAGCGCTTCGTGCGCGCGCTCGCCCAGTCGCCTCGCCGCGCGCGGCAAGGCCGCCGACACGAGCTCGACGCGCGTGTGGCGCAGCGCCAGTTGCTGCTGCGGTCCCGCGCGCAGCAACGCACGCTGCGCAGCTTCGAGGCGCGCGGCGCGGGTGTCGATGCGGCGCGAGAGCGAAGCGCCCAGGCGGGACTGGAGCGCCGCGAGCTCGCGCGTGCGCAGCTCGACGATCCGCAGTGGATCGCGCAGCGCGGGCGAGGCCGCGGCGCGCTCGACGCGCTCGTGCGCGCGCGCCAGCGCCGTGTCGAGCGCCTGCCCCATGCGCGCGGCGCCGCGCTCGAGCCGTTCGAGCAACTCGGCGCGATCGGGGATCACGCGCTGCGCCGCGTCGGTCGGGGTGTGCGCGCGCTGGTCGGCCACCAGGTCGCACAGCGTGGTGTCGGTCTCGTGCCCCACGCCGCTGACGACCGGCGCGCGCGAATTCCAGATCGCCTCGGCGACGGCGCGTTCGTTGAACGCCCACATGTCCTCGAGCGAGCCGCCCCCGCGCACGACGCAGATCACGTCGACGCCGCTCGCGTCGAGGCGCTCGATGGCGCGGGCGATCTGCGCCGCGGCGCCCTGGCCTTGCACCGCCGTGTGCGTGAAGCGCAGCGGATAGCCCGGCCAGCGCTGCGTGCGCGTGCGCAAGAAGTCCGCGAAGGCCGCCGCATCGCGACTGGTGACCAGCCCGACGCAGCGCGGCCAGCGCGGCAGCTCGCGTTTGCGCTCGAACCAGCCGCGTTCGCGCAGATCCGCCTTGAGCGCTTCGAGCTGCGCCAGCAGCGCCCCCAGGCCGGCCGGCTCGAGGCGCTGCACGATCAGGCTGTAGCCGCCCTTGGGCGCGTACACGTCGAGCTTGCCGTGGGCGATGACCTGGGCGCCTTCGCGCAGGTCGAAACGCAGCGCGCTGGCCACCTGGCTGCGCCAGATCGCGCACGAGACCTTCGCGTCGAGGTCCTTGAGTTCGAAGTACACGTGGCCCGAGGCCGCGCGCTGCACCTTCGACACTTCGCCCTCGACGGCCACGCGCCCCAGCCCCTCGAGGGCCGCGCCGATGCGCCGCGTGAGGGCCGTGACCGACAGCACGCCGCTGGCGCCGGGCCGGGCCTCCTCGCCGCGGCTGTCGAATCCTCGGGCGTGCATGGAACCTGACCTTATCGCGCCCGCGGGCGGCGCGGTCAATCGCGCTGCTGCGGCGGCGCCTCCGCGCGCGCGTCCGGCGCCGGCTGCGAGCTCAGGCCGGGAAGTCCGGCGCGATTCCACTCGCCCTGATCGGCGCGCGGCAGGTAGATGCGGTACTGACCGTCGAGGAAGGGCGTCTTCTCGTCGCCGCGCACCAGCGCGCCATCCCCCAGCAGCAGCGCGACGCCGCGTTCGCGGCGCTCGAGCGCCAGCCGGTCGGCGAACAGCCGTCGCTCGAGCTTGCCGCTCGAGTCGAACTGTTCGAGCTGGACATCGCGCAGCTGGCCCTCGGACACGCCCCCCAGCGACTTGAGGCGCCAGTAGCCGCGCTCGACATCGAGCCGCAGCAGGCGATTGAGGTTCGCGCGCACCCAGGTCAGGTTCCACTGCCCGTCGTCGAGCGGTGCGACCAGCGGCGCCCCGCCGAACAGCTCGGGCGCCGCCTGCGCCCAGTGGAGCGGATCGACCTCGTCGAGTTCGATGCGGCGCGTGCCGAAACTCTCGCGCGGCTCGGTCTGGGCTTCGATCTGAGGCGCGTCGAATGGCGTGCGAACGCCGCCGCGCGACTCGAAGCCCTCCTCGAGGATCAGCGTCAGCGTGCGCGCCGTGCGACTGCCCGCAAGGCGCAGGCGCTCGGCGCCGAGCGAACCGGCGAGCCGGCCCTGCTCGTCGAGCAAGCGGAACACCACCGGCCCGATCCATCCGTCCCCCAGCCGCCCGGCCTCGAGCAGGTCCATGCCGCGCACGCCTTCGACCGCGAGCAACGCCCGCAGCGAGCGCTCGATCTGGGCCGAGCGCTCCAGCGTCGCGGGATCGACGGTCGGCGGACCCGGCTCGGCTTGCGCTTCGACCTCCTCGGCGGGCGCCTGCGCGACGAAGCGCGGCCCCTGCTCCAGAGCGTCACCGCTCAGCGCGTCGATGGCGCGGGTGTAGCGCAGCCACTCCTTTTCCCGCTCGAGGCGCAGCTCCTGCTCGCAGGCCAGCTCGGCTCGCAGCTGGTCGAGCTGTTCGCGCAGCTCGGCGTCGGTCGGCGGCGCCTGGGGCTGGGGCGCGGCGCTCGCGGCCGCCTCGCGCAACGATGCCAGCTCGACACGCAGACGCGCGTTCTCCGCGAGCAACTCGGCCTGCGCTCGCTCGGAGTCGGAGCTGCAAGCGAGCACGAACGACCCGAGCACGATCGCGCCCGGCGCCACGCAGCGCGCGAACCGACGGGCGCGCACGCCATCGAACGCTCGGAAGTCAATCATCGGAGCCACTGCGCGCGCGCGGGCGTCCCTGGGACGCCGCACCGGACGGGCTCTTCCCCGACTGCGCCAACTCGTCTGCGCGCGCGCTGTGGGTGAAAGCCCGCTCCATCTCCGCACGCGAGGCCTGCGCCGGCGCGAGCGGGAGCTCGAACCCGACTCCGCCCAGTTCGAGACCGCGCAGAACTGCGCCAGCCTCTGGAGCACGCCCCCACAGCACCACGTCGAGCGCCTGCGCGGCGCCGAGTGACGAGGCGGGCGTGCGCAGCAGGCTCAAGACTGGATCCTGCAGCGCTCCGTCGACCGGCGGCAGCTCCAGCGCGCGCGCAGCGAGGCCCTGCGCATCGTGCACCAGCGGCTGGACGATCGAAAGCGACTCGAGCGCGCCCTCGGCGCTCCCGCGTTGCACGCGCAGACGCCAAGGCTCGCCGTCGCCGAGGCCCAGGCGGCGACGCAGCGTGGCGGTCTCGAAGGCCTGGCGGCCCGCGTCGGCGTGCAGCGTCGCCAGCTCCGCGTGGACCTGCGACCCGTCGGAGCCCGCAGCCTCGCCGCGCCAGACCGCGACCCGTCCGCTGGGATCGCCGGCCGTGGGCGGCGCGTACGGCGCCCGAGTTCGCCAGCGCAACAGCGAGACCACGCCGGCGGCGAGCAGCAAGCCCACCGCAGCGGCGAGGAACCACAGCGCGGGAGAAAGGCGCTCGCGGCCCGCCGCAGGCTTCGAAGCGCTCATCGCTCGTCGGCCCGCGGGCTCAGCTCTTGCCCCACTCCGCCTTCTTGTTCTTGTTCCACCAGCGCTGCCACGCTTCGAGGTCCGACTCCTCGTGACCCGAAAGGCGCTTGAGCGTCGTGATCGCGGGGCCCACGACCGCGTCGTAGCGCTCGCGCGCGATCACGTCCTGCTGGTTGGACTGCACTTGGCCGTAGAGCCCCATGGCGTGCTTGAGCACGGCCTCGAAGGTCTCCTTGCGCAGCTTGAGTTCGATCTCCTCGAACTCGCCCAGGGCCTGGATGGTCGCCGCCTGGACCTGCGGCTCGTCGTCGGTGATGAGCTTGATCAGCGCGACGCGCCCCGCCTCGACCTTGGTGCGCCCCAGGCTCTCGATCAGCTTGCGCTGCAGGATCACGTCCTTCTTGTGCGACTTGTGGCCGATCCAGTTCATCAGCACCGGCGCGCTCTCCGGCCCCATGCGCCCGAGCGCCACCGCAGCGGCGATGTACAGCGAGTTCTGCCGGACGCCGTCCTGGTCTTCCTGGCGCTTCTCGGTGAAGACCTTGTCGAGCGCCTTCACGACCGCGGCGCGGTCCTTGGGTCCGAAGCTCTCGAACTCCTTGAGCAGGTTCTCGTCGATGACCTTGATCGCCTCCTGGTCCTCCTTGCCGCGCTTGCCCGAGTGCAGGTGCAGCTTGGCGATCCACTCCTTGACGTCCGCGCGCTCGTCGGGCTTGGGGTCTTGCGCGGCGAGCGATCCAGCCGCGACGGCGGCGACCGTTGAGGCGACGGGCGTCGCGAAGGCCGCGGGCGCGAGGGCGAGGAGCACGAGAGACGTGAACAGCTTGGACATGTTGGACTCCGAGGAAGGCGGGCGCGATCGCATCGCGCGCCGGCCGAGGAACTGCGCATACGCTAGCGCACCGCCGTGGGTCAGGCGACACGCGCAGGGCCGTCCGCGAGCGCGTCCAACAAACCCTGAGCCTTGTCCAGGGTCTCGCGCTCTTCCGCCTGCGCGTCAGAGGGCCACGTGATGCCGCCGCCGACCCGAAACGAGAATTCGCCGTCGGCGCGCGAGCGGGCGCGCCAAACCAGCGTGCGGATCAGGATGTTCCAGTTCGCCCGTCCGCGCGTGTCGACGTAGCCCGCCGAGCCGCAGAACAGGCCGCGCCCCTCGCCCTCCAGCGCGCCGATCCAGTCCATCGCGCGCAGCTTGGGCGCGCCGGTGACCGATCCGCCCGGGAACAGCGCGGCGAGCAAGTCGAACGCATCGAGTCCTGCGCGCGGCCGGCCGACGACATCGGCCATGAGGTGGTGCACGCGCGCGTAACTGGCCAGCGTTGGAAAGCCCTCGACCCACACGCCGCGCGGCTCGCACACGCGCGCGAGGTCGTTGCGCTCGAGATCCACGATCATCGCCAGCTCCGCGCGGTCCTTCGCGCTCGCGAGCAGCGCACGCGCCGCTTGCGCATCCTGCTGAGCGTCCGCGCTGCGTCGCGCGGTGCCCTTGATCGGCCGCGTGCGCGCGAGTTCGCCGTCGTACTCGAGCAGCAGCTCCGGCGAAGCCGAGAGCAACGCGCGCTCGACGCCGCGCGAGTCGGTCCAGCGCGCGAAGCCCATGTACGGCGCGGGGTTGACCGAACGCAGTCGCGCGTACCAGTCGACGGGATCGCCCTGCGCCGCGCAGGTGAAGCGGTGCGCGAGGTTGGCCTGGTAGATCTCGCCGCGCGCGATCGCTGCACGACAACGCTCGATGCGCGCGAGGTGCTCGGCGCTCGCCACGTGGCGCTGCAAGGAAGCTGCGCGCAACGGCCCGCGCTGCGGCGCGCGCGACAGAGCAGCGCGCACGCTCTTCAAACGGTCGTCGACGGGCGCGCGCCCGTCGCCCGGACTGTCGCCCAGCACCAGCCAGGCCTCGCCGCGCTGCTCGTCGCGCACGATGAAGTCGACGTACAGACCCGCGACGAGTTGATCCTCACCCCAGGGCTCCGGCGCCGTCGCCACTGCGCGTTCCCCGGCCACGCCCAAGTCGTAGGGCAGCGCCGCGAGCAACCCGCCGTGGAACGGACCGGGCACGCAATCGCCTGCGCACAGCTCGAGCGCGCGCCACAGCTCGCGCAACTCGTGCAGCGAACGCGGTGGCGCAGCGGGCGCGGGGAGCGGATCGAAGGCCAGCAGCGAGCACCGCCGTGGTGCGCCCGCCGCGCTGTCGAGCAGGAACAGGCCAGGCCGCTCGCGCAGCGCGCTGAGCGCCTCGCAGGGCTGGACGTCGCCCAGTTCGAAGACGCGCGGCTCGAAGCGCCAGCGCGGGTTCACGCGTCGACGGGCTTTTTGACGAACGCGGCCCCGTACCGCGCGTGGTAGCGGAGCGCCAAGGCGGCGGAAATCAGCAACACCAGCGCGGCTACCACGAACGGCGCGCGCGCACCCGAGCGATCGGACAACAGCCCCGCGAGCGACGGACCGACCATGCGCGCCAGGCTCGCCACCGACTGCTGCAGGCCGAGGTACGCGCCCTGCTCGTGGCTCGGCGCGGAGCGCGAGATCATCGAGTTCACCGAGGGATTGTTGATGCCCAGACCGAAGGGCATCACCACGCAGCCGAGCACGACCACCCAGAAGTGGCCCGCCAGGCCCACGATCAACAGCCCCAGCCCGAGCAGCAGTTGTCCCGCGATCGCGAGCTTGGTCTCGCCGTAGCGCGGCACGAGTCGACGGATGAAGCCGCCCTGGATCGCGGCGGAGATCAGGCCGACGACGAACAGGTAGCGGCCGGCGTAGCGCCCCGCGGCCAGGATGTCGTCGCGCGTGGGCTCGGCGATCGACGCGCTCTGGCCGAAGTACTCCGGATAGAGCTTCAGCCCCAGCGGAATGAACATGCTCTCGAAGGCCGAGAAGGCCACGATCACCAGGAACGAGAGCGTCAACGCCAAACCGATGCGCGGATCGGCGATCGCGCCGCGAAACTGCTCGAAGCTGAACACGCGCGAGCCCGTGCGCGCGCTGCGCGGGGGCTCGGGCAGGGTGAGGAAGCCGAACAGCGCCGCGCACAAGGACAGTCCGCTGGCCGCCAGTCCCGGGGCATGCAGCGAAACCTGCGAGAGTTCGCCGCCCAGCGCGGGTCCGATGGTGAAGCCCAGTCCGAAAGCCGCGCCGACCAGTCCCATGCCCTTGGCGCGATTCTCGGGCGTGGTGACGTCGGCGATGTAGGCGAACGCGGTCGAGACGTTCGCGCCGAAGAACCCGGCCAGCAAGCGCGAGGCGAACAGCGCCGCCAGCGTGGCGCGCTCGGGGCTCCACGGCTGTCCAGGCAGGTACGGCGCGAGCTGGGGACCGACGACGTCGATGAAGGCGAACAGCGCGTACGCGACCGCCGAGCCCACCAGCCCTCCGATCAACACCGGCCTGCGCCCGATGCGGTCCGAGAGCCGGCCCCACATCGGCGCGAACAGGAACTGCATGCCGGAGAAGCACGCGAACAACAGCCCCAGCTCGGTGTTGGAGGCCTGGTAGGCCTTCGAGTAGATCGGCAGCAGCGGGATGACGATCCCAAAGCCCAACAGGTCGATGAAGACCGTCAGGAACACGAGCAGCAACGGTGAGCGCTTGGAAACGGCGGGCTGCGGGGCGGTCATGCGCGGCACAGGCTACGAAACGGGAAGCTCTTTCCGGCGGAGGCGGCGCCGACTTCGGACAACCGCCGGCCGGCGCCGATACTGGAGGCGCCATGAACTCGCCCGTGACCGTGCTCGCCGTCGCCGCGCTGATCGCCTGCGGCATTTCGTTCGCCCGTCCGACGCCTGCAGCGCAGCAGGAACTCGAGCTCGACGAGCGCGTCGCGAACCTGGAGAAAGAACTGGTCGCACTGCGCAGCGAGGTCGCAGCGTTGCGCAAGGCGCCGGCGCCGGCCGAAGCCGCCAATGCGACCCTGCAGGCCGATCTCGAAGAGGTCGTGCGCTGGATCCGCGCCCAGACCCTGGCCGGCGACGCGTTGGAGCGCGCACTCGAGGACTCGCGCGCCAAGGGCTTCACCGCCGGCATCAATCCCGAGTCGCGCAACGTGCTGCTCGGCGGACTGGGCGCTGTCGCGAGCGCCGCAAAGCAGCCGCTCAAACTCGGTGTTGCGCCGCAGCCCAAACCCGCGCAGCAGACGCCCAAGGAACGCGCGGCGCAGCGCTGACCCGCAGCAGCGCCGAGCTACTACTTCGCGGCATCCTCGCGTGGCGCGACGATGCTCATCGAAGTAGTAGCGACGAAACCAACAGCTCAGCGCGGCCGGGCGCCGCGGGGCGTGTCGGCGCTCTGGCCGACATGCCCATTGGTTGCGGCGTTCGGCCGCGCTGAGGGTGACAGTTCGAGCGCCGCGCGGCACAATCGCGGCGTGGTTCGCAAGCACTTCACGCCGCTTCAGGCCAACAAGGCGCTGCCGCTGGTACGGCGCATCGTCGAGGACATCCTCGAGCGCGGCCGCGAGTTGCGCCGGCTCGCCAAGGCGCAGCACGCGCCGCACGACCAGGCGCGCATCGGCCAGCTCGAAACGCAGCTGCGCGAGCTGATGGCCGAGCTCGAGCGCATCGGCTGCGAGTACAAGGACTTCTCCTTCGACCAGGGTCTGGTGGACTTCCCCGGCCAGATCGACGGACGCGAGGTGCTGCTGTGCTGGCGCAGCGACGAGCCGCGCGTCGAGTGGTTCCACCCCTACGAGGCGGGCTTCGCCGGCCGCGCGCGGATTCCCGAGCACCTCCTGAGCGCGAGCGCGCCGTGAGGGCACGGCCTGCGCTCGCCGCAGCCGCGGCTTCGAGCTTGCTCGCCGTGCTCGGCGCGTGTGCGCAACAACGCCACAACACGAGCTTTCGAGGCGGCGACGGCGCGTGGCGCGCGTCGAGCCTGTGGCGCGACGGAAAGGCCGAGCGCTGCGTCTACCAGGCCTCGCGCGTGATCTACGGCGCGCCGCGCGCATACCGCGCGATCGCTTACACCAACGTCGAGCGCTACGACGCGGCGACGACCACCAAGTCCGAGGGCGGCGGACGCGAGGTCTTCAAGCACCATTGGTCGGAGACCGTGCCGACCGAGAACTACGACTACCGCTTCTCGACCTGCACCTACACCGACGCGGCGACGCTCGAGGCCGTGAAGCTCACCGTCGGCACGCAGGAGGACTGCGGCGCGAGCTTCAAGCAGGTGTGGCGCGAGGGCGGCCGCTGGAAGTACTGGGACTCGGTGTACTTCCCCGGCGCAGGCACGCGTTCGGGCGAGCTGGGCGAGCGCGAGTCGCTGCACTTCGCCGACGAGCTGACGCTGCTCCTGCGCGACGGCTCGTTCACGGCTGGCGACGTCTACGAGCTCGAGCTGCTGCCCAGCCAGAAGAGCACGCGCCAGGCGCCGTTCGAACCGCAGCTCGTGCGCATCGAGTACGTCGGCCAGGAGCCGCTCGAGTTGCCGATCGGCGCGCTGACGGCGCACCACCTGCGCGCAGAGCTCGGCGCACTGCGCGCGGACTGGTGGTTCGCGGCCGAGTCGGCCGCGCCGTGGATGAACGTGCTCGTGCGCTACCGCGACAGCGCCGGCGTGAGCTACGAACTCGCGAGCCTCGAGCGCACCGCCTACTGGGAGCGCCCGTGACTCGCACGCGCGCCGCAGCGCGGAGCGTGCCGGACACCGAACTGGGCCGAAAAGCCCAGGCTTTTCTGACCGAGCTCGCGGCGGTGCGCGGCGCGAGCGAGCACACCCTGCGTGCGTATCGCGGAGATCTGGCCGAGTTCTGCGAGCACTGCGCGCAGTCGGAGCTGCACGCGCCCAGTGAGATCACACAGCGCACGCTGCGCGCGTTCCTGTTCGCGCTCGACGACCGCGGCGTCTCGCGCACCACCAGTCAGCGCAAGCTCTCGGCGGCGCGCTCGTTCCTCTCCTGGCTGGTGCAGCGCGGCGAACTCGAGGCCCACCCCGGCCGCGCGCTGCGCGCTTCGAAGACTGCGCGACGACTGCCCGGCGCGCTCTCGCCCGCCGAGTTCGAGCGCTTGCTCACCGGCTGCGACGCGAGCACGCCGCTGGGCCGACGCGACCTGGCGCTGCTCGAGTTCCTCTACTCCGCCGGCGCGCGCGCCGCCGAAGCAGCCGGACTCGACCTGCGCCAGCTCGACCTCGAGCGCGGCCTCGCGCGCGTGAGCGGCAAGGGCAAGAAGCAGCGCCTCGTCGCCGTAGGCTCGAAGGCGCGCGAAGCCCTTCAGCACTACCTCGGCGACCCCGACCGCCCCGCCGCGCGCGACCCCCACGCCGTGTTCCTCAACGCGCGCGGCACGCGCCTCTCGACGCGCGCGATCGGTCTCATCGTCGCCCGCGCTGCGCGCGACAGCGGCCTGGGCCGCCGCGTGCACCCCCACATGCTGCGCCACAGCTTCGCCACGCACATGCTCGACGCCGGCGCCGACCTCAAGTCGGTCCAAGAGCTGCTCGGCCACGCGCACCTCACGACGACGCAGATCTACACGCACGTCTCGATCGAACGCTTGCGCGACGTCTACACACGCTCGCACCCGCACGCCTGACCTGCGCTGGATCACGCGCGGGCCCAGTCCCGTACCATGGGCCCGCGTGCGAGTCTTCCTCTCGTCCACAGCGCTCGACTTGCTCGAGCATCGCCAGATCGCCGACGACACGCTCCTGCGGCTAGCGCAGCAGTCGATCGTGATGGAGCGCTTCGGCGCTTTGCCCAACACGCCAGTCGCGGAGTGCGAGCGCCTCGCCGCCGACGCCGACGTGCTGGTGTGCATCGTGGCGCACCGCCTGGGCTTCGAGCCCGAACCGGGCCGCGGCAGCATCACGCGGCGCGAAGTCGAAGCCGCGCGGCGCGCCGGCAAGCCGGTCTACGCGTGGATCGTCGACGACGCGCATCCGTGGACGCAGCCGAAGGAGCAGGATCGGCTGATGCAGCCCGACGTGTTGGCGGATCCTGCGAAGGTGCAGCAAGTCGCGGCCGCTGTGCAGGCGCTGCAGGAGTTCAAGACTTGGTTGCGCGCGAACTTCGTAGTCGAGACTTTCACTACGCCCGACGACCTGCGCGGCAAGATCGCGACGGCGCTGGCGCCACTCGCCGCGCAGCGAGCGGCCGCACTTGGCGGCTCGCCCACACGCGTCACTCCGGCGCCCGAGCTGCGCATCATCCATCCGCTGCAGCCCGCGCCGCACTTCCGCGGCCGCGAGCGCGAAGTTGCGCAACTGTCGGCCTGGGTCGATGACATCGCGTCGCCCGACCGAGTGCACGCGCTCGTAGCGGCGGGCGGAACGGGCAAGACCGCGATCGTCGAGCGCGTGATCGCGCAGCTCGGCGCGCACTGGCCCAAACCCGGCGCAGGCAGCGTGCTGGTATGGAGCTTCTACGAGCGGCCGAGGTCCGACGCGTTCCTGCGCGAGTGCGGACAGCTCTTCCTCGGCGAATCCGACGATGCGCCGGCCGGCGGTCGGCTCGAACGTTTGCAGCGCGGCCTGCGCGACGGCCGGCCGCACTTGATCGTGCTCGACGGTCTCGAGCGCGTGCAGGCTGAAGCCGGCGGCGTCGGCGCCCTGGCGCGCGCTCGCGGCGAGCTCGAGGACCACCAGCTCAAGTTGCTCTTGCAAGCGGTCGCCGCCGGCTTGGGGCGAACGCGCATGCTCGTGACCTCGCGCTTCCCGCTCGTCGATCTGCGCGATTGGCATCATCGCGGCGTCGTCGAGACGCCGCTCGACGATCTTCCGACCGAAGCTGCGCGCGCAGTGCTGCGCGGCTGGGAAGTGCGTGGCGACGACGCGCAACTCGACGCGGTGACGGCGCAAGTGGGCGGACACGCGCTCTCGGTGGCAGTCATCGGCTCGTACTTGAGCCACTTCGAAGAGGGCCGGATCGAGGCCGCGGCGCGCTTCAAACTCCAAGAGGCCGTTCGCGACGACCCGAAGGCCGCGAAGCTGGCGCGCGTGCTCGGCTACTACGCCGAGCGACTGCCCGTCGACGAGCGCGACGTGCTCGCGCGCTTGTCGGTCTTCCCGCGCGGGATCTCGCTCGAAGTGCTCGGCGTGCTCGTCGACGCGGGTGGAGCTGTCGCCGGCGTGCTGCTGAACTCGACGCACGCGCTGCCGAAGTTGCTGCGGAGACTCGTCGACCGCGGACTGGTGTTCCGCTACTCCGCGACGGATGGAACGCTCACCTGGACCGCTCACCCGTTCGTGCGCGAGCGTTTCGCGGGTCTGCTCGGCTGCGCAGCGAGCGAAGTGTTCGAGGCGGTCGCGCAGAAGCTTGGCCAGGGACTCGAGCAGCGCCCCGAGAAGCACCCCGAAGACAAGGCGCTGCTCGATCGGTACGAGCAGTTGATCGAGGTCATGCAACTTGCAGGGCGAGAGCAGGAGGCCCTCGATCTGTACTGGGACGGACTCGGCGGCCATGCACACGTCGCTGGGCGGCTTGGTGAGTACGCGCGCGGTCACCGCATTCTGCGCGCGTTCCTCCCGTCCAACGGCGATGCGTTGCCGATCTCTTCACGAGTGCGCGAGCGGGATCAAGCCGCTGGGTTGTCCGACCTAGCCCTTTTCGCCGAAGCGCTCGGTCGACTTGGCGAAGCCGCCGCACTGCAGTCGGAAGTGGACCGGCGCGTCCAGGGACTCGACGATCCAAAGCAGTGGTCCATCGTTCAGCAGAACACATCGAGTCTCGCGCTGCTGTTGGGGCGACTGCGATGGGCCGAGGCTGCGAGTGAACAAGCGAAGCGGCAAGCCCACGCGGCGCGCAATCAGCGTGAGCACAGAGATAGTCTGGTCCTTCGCGCATTCGCGCGACACCGACGCGGTGCAATCCGCGACGCCCAGATTGATTTCGCCACGGCAGCTTCGCTTGAGGACAATCACACGCCCTACTCGGGGCGAGGCCAGCGATACGCTCGGCACCACCTCGACCTCGGAAACACCAATAGGAGCCGCGCCATCGTCAAGGCTGGCTTGGCCCTCGCACTGGAGAATCATTGGAACTCTGAGCTCCCCGGCTGGGACGCGCTGCTCGCCCGCATGACGCTGGCGGAAGGCGGCGACCCGCAACCCCACCTGACCCAGATCCGCAGCTGGACGGCTCGCACCGGCGACATGGAGTGGATCATCGAAGCCCACCTGCTCGCCGCGCGCGACGCGTTGCAGCGCCTGCGCGACCTGCCTGGCGCGCTCGCCGAAGCAGACGACGGCCTGCGCCAAGCGCAACTGTGCGGCTACCGCTTGAAGGAGATCGAACTCCTCGTCACGCGCTCCGCAATCCGCCTCGCGTGGCCCGACGCGAACGCCGCGCTCGCCGACGCGCGCCGAGCGCTCGACCTCGCCACAGCGCCCGAGTGCGGCGACGCCTGGGGCGAAGCCGACGCCGCTCACGCCTGGGGCCTCGCGTTCGTCGCCCTCGGCGAGCACGACCACGCACGCCGCGCCTTCACGCAAGCCCTCGCCGTGCGCGAACGCATCCAGCACCCTCAAGCCGACGCCACGCGTGAAGCACTGAGACGCTTGGGCTGAACCCGAGTCGTCCGCGGAACGCCGGTGATCGCGCGGAGCCCCTCCGCGCGAAGCTCGAGAGCTCCGACCCGCAAGCCCAACTCCTCGCGAGATCGCTCGTCGCGCGCAGTTTCCT
Organism: Planctomycetaceae bacterium; assembly: GCA_011525785.1. Taxonomy (GTDB): domain Bacteria; phylum Planctomycetota; class UBA1135; order UBA1135; genus WYBT01. The sequence goes on along the minus strand of WYBT01000026.1, from coordinate 90,254 downwards.
CGCGCGCCGGCTTGTTGCGCGCCTGCTCTCTCTTGGCGCGCTTGCCTTGGGCGCGCCGGCTTGCTGCGCGCTGGCTTTGGGCGCGCTCCTCTTCCCAGCGAGCTTCCTTGGGCCGCCCGGCGAGCGAAGCGCGCCGGGGGTGACCCCAAGGAGGTAAGCCCCGTTCGCCGCGCTGTGCGCGGCGAAAAAACGACGCCTTGGCGTCGTTTTTAGGGGACCCCCGCGCAGCGCAGCGTGCGCGGAATAAATCCCCGCGGGGTCGCCACATCGCTCCCCGCGCGCTCCGCGCGCGCGGAGCGATGGTGGTGACCCCAAGGGGATTTGAACCCCTGTCGCCAGGATGAAAACCTGGTGTCCTAGGCCGGGCTAGACGATGGGGCCAGCCGATGAAACTGGCGTCGACGGCGTTGCCGTCGCCTGCTCCGCCCCGTCCGGGGCGTTGCAAGGGGCGCGGAAGATAGCGGCGCGCTCCGGGGGTGTCAACCGGGCCGCCAGCCGGAGCACGCGAGGAGCTCGACGACATGGCGGTACTCGCGCTCGAGGCCGTCGACCAGGGCGCCGGGGCCGCGGGCCGCGGCGGGCAGCACGCTCCAGGTGTAGGTCTCGAGCTCGAGGTGCAACTCGCCGTGCAACCAGCGCTCGGGCGAGGCCAGCAGACGTTCGAGGACCGCGTCGGCGAAGCGACTGGTGACCTCCAGACCGAGCCCGGCCAGCTCTTCGAGGTCGACGGGAACGTGGAAGTGGCAGCGCCACTCGCGCGCCCCACGCAAGGTCTCGTCGCCGTTCTCGAACGCCTGGCGCGCTGCGCCGAGGTCCTCGCGCAGGCTCACGGCGCCGTCCTGGCCGAGCGCTGCGAGCTGGTGCAGGTAGCGCGGTTCGTCGAGGGCGAACAGGGCTGCGCGTCCGTCCGCGCGCGCGGCGGGCTCGGGGAGCGCGAGGGCGCTGGTGAACTGCAGTTTGACCAGTCCGGCGCCGAAGGCGAGCGCGCGCTCGACGCTCGCAACGGGAGCTTCGAACAGCACCGCGCTGTGGCAGGCGTCGAGACACGCGCCGACGCGGCGGACGTCTCCGCCTACGTGCGCGCGCGCCGCGTCCAGTTCGGCCATGCTCCCGATCAGCGCGTCGGGCTCGGGCTCGAGGGCCACGTAAACGCGCTCGAGCGCACTGCGAGCGAGTTGCGCGTCGAATGCGCGCCACGCGGCAGCACACTCGGCCAGCGCACGCTCGCGACTGCGGCCGCCCAGCTCGGCGGAGTGCGCGCCGGTGTGAGTGGAAATCGAGAGCGGACCGGGCGCGGGCCGCAGGCGGTCGGCGATGTGCGCGACCTCCAGCGTGTACTGCGCGCGCTCGCGCTCCCACCAGGCCGGCTCGAACACTCGACGTTTGAGGCCGCTCTCGCCGAACCCTGAGTACGGAAAGGCGTTGTAGGTGAAGGCGTCGAGCCCTTCGCGCGCGAGCGTTGCGCGCAGGCGCTCGAGCGCGCGCTCGTCGGCGGACAGCCGGCGCGCGAGCTCGGCGGAGAGGTACATCCCCACGCCGAACTCGCGCCCCGGCGCCACGCGCTGGCGCAGCGGGAGGGTGATGCGCTCGAGCGACTGCTCGAAGGCCTCGAGGTCGCGCGCGGGGTGCAGATTGAGGCAGTAGGCCAGCCGCACGCAGCGGCCCGGGTGGGACGGATGCACGAAGCGCATCGAGCGGCTCGAACGGACGGGCTCGCGCGCGGCGCGAGCAGGCCGCTACGCCAGCGGCAGGCCTTCGTCGGCGAGCAGCACCGGAATGCCGTCGCGAATCGGATAGGCGAGCTTGCGGTCCTGGCGCAGCAACGCCTCGGTCAGCTTCTCGGCCACGGGCTTGCCCGCGATGTTGCGCTGCGAGCCGGCGGCGATGGCGGCGTTGAGGCGCGCGAGCGTCGCGTCATCGGCCATCGAGAGCGACTGATGCGTCTGGGGACAAGCGAGGATTTCCAGCAGTTCCTTGTCGATCACGTCGCTGACCTGTCGGGGGTGTTGGGCCGGGCTGTGGGGCGCGGCGTCGAAGCAGAGCATGCCTCGCGCGCGGCGCAAGCGCTCGCACGCGCGGCGTTGCGCCGGCCTTGGCAGGCGGCCACGATAGCGCTTGGCGTGCAGTTCCTCCTTCTCGCATCGATCGCACTTGCTTCGAGCTTGGCGCCACAGCCGTCGCACGGCGCGACAGTCGCCGCCCAGGAGCAACCCGCGCCCGCGGATGCGCCCCAGGCTGACACGCTGCGCTTCGAACTGCCGCCGGGGCCCGCGGGCGCTGCCTGGGCGTCCGGCGGCGCCGACGCTGCGCCGGCGTCGCTGGCGCAGGGCGTGATCGAGTGGGCGCGGCCGGAAGTGTGGGATCAGGAAGTCCCGTGGCGCGCGTGGGCGCAGCACGTGCTCGCCGCGCGAGCGGAGCCGTCGAAGCGGGTCGAGCTCGCCGCCGCGGCGCTGGGCCACGGTCGCGACGAGGACGCCTGGGAGCACTTTGCGCGCACGACGGACGCCGCGGAGCGCCGGGCGCTCCTGCCGCTGTTCCTGCCGGGAGTCGCGCCCGACCAGCTCGCGCTCGCCCACACGAGCAGCGGACTGCGCTTGGCGGATGGAGCAGCGTTGAGTCCGCGGCTGCCGCCGCTCGCTCGGCCTGTCGGCGAACGCCTGCTCGGGACGGGCCGCCTGGAGCGACGCGAGATGAAGGTGCTCGGACTGGAAATCGGCGCGGCGCGCGTCGATGTGCGGATCGCGATCGAGCCCGAGGGCGTGCAAGTGGACTTCGACAACGTGCGCGGCGAGCCGGCGCGCTGCACGGTGGTGCTGCCCGAGCCGCTCGACTTCGAGTTGGTCAGCGCGTACCTCGACTGGGAGCGGCTCGAGCGCGACGCGCGGGCGCCGATCGAAGTGCGGCTGAGCCCCGGGGCCGCGACGGTCTCGGTGTACGGCCGCCTCGCGCCGCGGCACGTGCGCTGGCCTTCGACCTTGCCAGACGAACTCGAGCCACGCGCGCAGCTCCACGGATTCACGTTGATCTGCTCGCCAAAGTCAGTGCTGTGTGCGCGCGCGAGCGGCTTCGCGGCGGCCCTCGAAGCGCTCAGCGGACTGCCGGGGCGCTGTGAGCAGCTCGGGCTCGGCGAGCGCGGCGCTCATCCGCAGGCCACGCGCCTGGACTTCTCGCCCGCGCCGGACGTCGAGCGCAAGTTCCGCGCGCTGGTGAGCCGCGCCGAGGCCTGGGCGCTCGCACGCTGACCCAGCGCGCACGTGTGCGCGGCGGAGCTAGCTCCCGAGGAGACGAGCGGGCTAGTCTCTCGGGCGCATGAACTCTCGCTACGACGCCGAACGAATCGCGCCCTACGCCGCTCGCCGGTCGCGCGCGCTGGAAGTGCTGAGCGCGCGGGGAGCGGCGGCGCTGCTCTTGAGCGCGCGCCCCAAGCTGCGCAACGCCGACACCGAGCATCGCTACCGCCCCGACAGCGACCTGTGGCGCCTGACGGGCCTGGGCGAGCCGCACTGCGCGCTGCTGCTGTTGCCGGCGTCGAACGGACGCGCGGCGCGCAGCGTGCTGTTCCTGCGCGAGCGCAACGCCGAGCAGGAGCTGTGGAGCGGCCGGCGCCTGGGCGTGGAGCGCGCGCCCGAGCTCCTGCGCGTCGACGAGGCTCGACCGATCGAGGGGCTGTGGAGCGACCTGCCCGGTCTGCTCGAGGGCTGCGCGAGACTGTGCTACCGCACTGGCGTCGATGCCCAGTCCGATGCGGCCGTGCTCGAGGTGCTCGCGCGGCTGCGCTCCAAGACCCGCTCGAACGCGACGCTGCCGCACGAGTTGCTCGACACCGCGCCGGTCCTGCACGAGTTGCGCCTCTCGAAGGACCAGGCCGAGTTGCGCGCCATGTCGCGCGCCGCCGAGATCACCTGCGCTGCGCACGCGAGCGCCATGCGCAGCGCGCGGCCGGGCATGCGCGAGTTCGAGCTCGAAGCGTTGATCGAGTACGAGTTCCGTCGCCGCGGCGCCGACGCGCCGGCCTACGGCACGATCGTGGCCGGCGGCGCGAACGCCTGCATCCTGCACTACGTCGACAACCGCGATGAGCTCCGCGACGGACAGCTGCTCTTGATCGACGCGGGCGCGGAGTTCGAGCACTACGCCGCCGACGTCACGCGCACCTTCCCGGTGGGCGAGCGCTTCAGCGCGCCGCAGCGCGAGCTGTACGAGCTGGTGTTGCGGGCCCAACTCGCAGCGATCGACAGCGCGCGCGCCGGGCGGCGTTTCGACGAGCCGCACGCAACGGCGGTGCGCGTGCTGGTCGAGGGGCTGTGCGAGCTGGGCCTGTTGCGCGACAGCGTTCCCGCGGCGCTCGAGAGCGGCGCCTACAAGCGCTTCTACATGCACCGCACGAGCCACTGGCTGGGCTTGGACGTGCACGACGCCGGGAGCTACGTGCGCGAAGGCGCTTCGCGCGAACTCGCGCCGGGAATGGTGCTGACCATCGAGCCGGGGCTGTACGTGGCCGAGGACGACCGCGAAGTCGACGAGCGCTGGCGCGGGATCGGCATCCGCATCGAAGACGACGTGCTCGTGACCGACGCTGGCCCGCAGGTGCTCACCGCCGCCGCGCCCAAGGCCCCCGACGAGATCGAGGCGCTGCGCGCCCGGGCCCTGGCGAGTTGAACCCGGCCCGCGCCGGACGGACGGCGAGCGGCGGGCGACGTGCGCGAAAAAAAAACGCCGAGGGGCGCGCGTGCGCCCACTCGGCGTCGAGTGGTGCCCTCACAAGGGCTCGAACCTTGGACCCGCTGATTAAGAGTCAGCTGCTCTACCAACTGAGCTATGAGGGCGTTTCCGAGCGCGGGGCGAGCCCGCGCGCCGGTGAACGGGGCGGAGAGGATAGCGCGTCGTCGCCGGGAGTAAAGACCTGGACGCGGGGCCTTCGCTGTCGCGCAGGCGCCGGAGGATGGAGCTCGCGGCGCGCGCCGAGCTCGAGCGTGGCGAGGTGGACCGCGAACGCGGGCCGCGAGTTCGGACCGTTGCGGGGAGAGCGGGTGAGCGCAGTAGGACTCGAACCTACGACCCGCTGGTTAAAAGCCAGCTGCTCTACCGACTGAGCTATGCGCCCGCTTGCTCCCGCTCGCGAGCCCTGAGCGTCGCCGCTCAGACCTCGGTGATCTCCTTGGTCTTGGCCGCCTGGACGCCGTCGAGCTTCTTCTCGTAGTCCTTGAGCAGTTCCTGAACCTTGTCGAGCAGTCGCTTGTGCTCGTCCTCGGTCAGACCGCCGCCCTTGAGCTCGCCGTCCGCGTGCTTGTTGGCGTCGCGCCGCGCGTTGCGCATGGCCACGCGCGCCTCTTCGCACAGCTCCTTGACCTTGGCCGCGTACTTCTGGCGCTGCTCGCCCGAGAGCGCCGGCATCTGGAGCCGCAGCAACTTGCCGTCGGTCTGCGGCGTGATGCCCAGGTCGCTCTTCAAGATCGCCTTCGAGATCTCGTTCAAGACCGACATGTCGAAGGGCTTGATCATGATCTGGCGCGGCTCGGGGATCGAGATCGCGGCCAGCTGATTGAGCGGAGTCATCGCGCCGTAGTAGTCGACGCGGATGTTGTCGACCAGCGCTGAAGAAGCGCGGCCTGTGCGCACGCCCTTGAGCACGTCCTGGAGGTGGTGCAGCGCCTTCTCCAGGGCGGCGGTGACTTCCTGTTGGACCTTGTTGGCGGCCTGAGTGCTCATGGGTTGCTCCGGATGATCGTGCCGATCGGCTGCCCGCGCACGACGCGCTCGATGTTGCCTTCCTGGAAGACGTCGAACACGACGATGGGGAGGTTCGACTCCTGCGCCAGGCTCACCGCGGTAGCGTCGAGCACGCGCAGCTGCCGGTCGAGGAACTGCTGGTGCGTGAGCGTGGCCATGCGCGTGGCGCTCGGATCGAGGACTGGGTCGGCGGTGTAGACGCCGTCGACCTTCGTGGCCTTGAGCAGCGCATCGCACGAGAGCTCACGCGCGCGCAACGCCGCAGCGGTGTCGGTGGAGAAGAACGGGTTGCCGGTTCCGGCTGCGAGGATCACCACACGTCCCTTGCCCAGGTGCGCCAGCGCGCGGCGGCGCACGAACGGCTCGGCCACCTTGGCGATCTCGATGGCCGTGAGGACGCGCGTCTCGAGCTTCAAGGCCTCGAGCGCGTCGGACAGGGCCAGGGCGTTGATGACCGTGCCCAGCATGCCCATGTAGTCGGCGCTGGCGCGCGCGGGTGAGCGGCCGGCGACCTTGGCGCCGCGCAGGATGTTGCCGCCGCCGACCACGACGGCGACTTCCACGCCCAGGCGCACAACGTTGGCGACCTGGCGTGCGACAGCGGCTGTGGCGTCGGGATCGAGCCCGCCGCCGACCGCGCGGTCGGCGAAGGACTCGCCCGACAACTTGAGCAGGATGCGCTGGTAGCTCATCGCGCGGGAGCTTACGCGCCGCGGTCGGCGCTGCCTACGCTCCCACCACGAACAGCGCGAAGCCCGTGACCTTCGCGTCGGCGCCGAGCGCCTCGGCGAGCTTGCGCTTGACCGTGGACTTGTCGTCCTTGAACCAAGGCTGCTCGAGCAGCGCGACGCTGCCGAAGAACTTCTCGAGCTTGCCCTCGACGATCTTGGCGCGTCGCTCCTCGGGCTTGCTCTGGACTTCGTCGCTGCCGGCGTAGACCGCGCGCTCGCGCTCGATCGCTTCGGCCGGGATCTGCGAACGATCCAGAGCCTGCGGCCGACTGAACACGATGTGCATGCCCAGGTCCTTCAAGAACTCCTGGGCCTTCTCGGCCGGCGCGCTGGTGGAGATCGCGGCGAAGCCCGCGGTCTTCAGATCGTGGTGGATGTAGCCGCCCACCGCGCCCTGCGCGACCTCGAGGTACGCCACGGTCGGCGCTTCGACGTTCTCGCCGCACTTGCCGGTCAGCGCCTTGAGCGCCTCGCTCACGGGCGCGCCGCCGAGGTTCTGCTCGAGCAACGCGGCCGCGTTGTCGATCTTGCGCTCGAAGGCGAGCTGGGTCACGCGCTCCAGCAAAGACTTGAAGTCGTCCGTCGGCGGCACGAAGTCCGTTTCGCTGGTCATCAGCAGCATCGCGCCGCGCTTGCCGTCGGGCGAAACGACCGAGTGCACGCGGCCCGCGCCGGCCTTGCGCCCCGCGCGCTTGTCCGCGTTCTTGAGGCCCTTCTTGCGCAGGATGTCCACCGCGGCCTCGATGTCGCCGCCGGCCTCCTGGAGGGCGCGCTTGCAGTCCATCAACGCGGCGCCGGTCATCTCGCGCAACTTGCCAACTTGCTTGGAGTCGATCACGGTCATGGGAGTCAACAGATCAGTGAAGGGTTCGATGGCGCGGAGCCAGGAACTGGCCCCGGATGGTGAATGGAGTCGCGGATTGCGATTGGGGCCCGGGCGTGTGAACTGGGCCCCGGCCCCGCGAGAGGGCCTGGGATCGAGCAAGCGCAACGCGCGCGGCGGCCCGGCAGGCAGGACCGTCCGCGCGCGTCGATCGAAAACTCACTCGGCGGCGTTGGCGCCCGGCGCTTCAGCGGCTTCGGCCGGCGCAGCAGCGGGCGCGGCGCTCGACGCCGGAGCGCGGCGCGGGCGCAGGTCTTGCGCGCGCTGACCACGCGTCGGCCGAGGCTCGTCGCCCGAGCCCTGCGCGTCGTCGCCTCCGCGCGAGCCGCTCGAGGTGGCGACCTGCTCGCGGCGGTTGGCGCAGCCCTCTTCGACCGAGGACACCAGCGCGTCGATCAACAGGCGCACCGACTTGAGCGCGTCGTCGTTGCCGGGGATCACGATGTCGACCACGGTCGGGTCGCAATCGGTGTCGAGCACGCCCACCACCGGCACGCCCAGGCGGCGCGCTTCCTTGATGGCGTTCATCTCGCGCGCGGGGTCGATCACGACCATCGCGCCGGGGATCTGGGTCATCTCGCGGATGCCGCCCAGGTTGCGCTCGATCTTGCGCAGTTCGCGGCGCAGCGTCGACGCCATCTTCTTCGACTCGATCTCGAGCGTGCCGGCTTCCTGCATGGTCTCGAGTTCTTCGAGTCGACGCAGACGGCTGCGGATCACCGAGAAGTTGGTCAGCGTGCCGCCGATCCAGCGCTCGATCACGACGGGCATGCCCGTGCGTTGGCCGGCGTCCTGGATGACGCCCTTGACCTGGCGCTTGGTGCCGACGAACAGGATCTGATGACCCTCGGCGGCGACGTGGTAGAGGAAGTTCTGCGCGCGCAGCAGGCCGCGCAGGGTCTGGCGCAGATCCATGATGTGGATCAGATTGCGCCGACCGTAGATGTACGGCGCCATCTTCGGATTCCACCGCGACACGCGGCATCCGAAGTGCACACCGGCTTCGATGAGTTGTTGAACGGTGACGGATTGCATGGAAGAGGGTTGAGGAGAGTCGGCGCGAGGGCGGCCGTCGCGACGTTCGCACGAGGCGAGGTCGAGGGCTGGCCGCCGGCTCGCCGACGGTTGGACGCCGCGACCCACGCGGGCCGCTGACGCCGGAGCGCGCGCACGGTCAAGCCTGGAGAGCGCGCGCCACGCGGGGCGTGGGGCAGGCTCGCGCAGGCCTGGATGCGAGCGACAAAAGGGCGAGGAGTCTAGCGGCGAGCAGCGCGCGCGTCCAAGCTCGAGCGGCCGGCGCAGCGCCGGTCCGGACCCGAGCGCGCGCCCGCGCTCAGAAAAATGGCGCCCCCGAGTGCGCTCGGATCTGCGGATTCCCCTGTGCACGAGGCAGGTTCGAATTCTCCGGCCTCGCTGCGCGCGGTCACGTCGCGTTGGAGCGGCCGACAGAGTCCTCCTGCGCCGCCTGCCGCGCGCCCGTGCGAGCGGATCCGCGCGGGTGACGCAGCCACGCAAAGCGGTGCGCGGCTCGGGGTTCCGGAACGGTGCGCTGTTCGTGTGTCCAGCGCCACGCCCCGGGAGGTCGCGGCGCCAGCCGCTCCGCCCCGAACCCACCCCCGCTCGTCTACGTCAGACCGCAGCTCGCCGGCCGGCCCAGGCCGGCCCCCGCAGCTACCCCGACGCCCCATCGCCGCGTGACCGAACAAAGCGCATTCCTAAATTCCCCCATCGAGGCCATACTTTCAGCCTTCATGGAGACGCCGGCTGCGACCCGCCCGGGCCGCGGCGCCGGCGCCCACCGCAACATGCCCGACAGCTCGAGTGATTCGGCGCCGGCGGCCCTTGGGCCTGCCCGGGAGAACGAGGCCCCGCCGCCCTCCACCCCCATTGTGCTGTGGTGCGACCACCGCGGCGCCGGCTGGTCCGAGCGCTCGCGCGCGCTGACCGAACGGGGCTGGAGCATGCACGTCTCGACCTCGCTCGCCGAAAGCGCGCGCGTCGCCAGCAACAGCCAGGCGACCGTGGCCGTCGTAGATCGGCTCTCGCACCACAGCGGTCGAGAACTCGAAGCGCTGATCCAGGCCGCCGGCCACCCGCTGGGTGTGCTCGCGGTGGTCGACGACGTCGGCCCCGCCTCGCCCTGGGAGCTGGGCCAGAGCTGGCCCTCGTCGCCGTGGGACGTGGTGCGGCGCGGCGCTTCGCTCGACGAACTCGCGCTGCGCATCGAGCTCCTGCACCGCCAGGTGGCGTCGCACCGGGAAGCGGCGCGCCTGCGACACCTGGCGACGCACGACGACCGCACGGACTTGTTGCGGCCGCACGTGTTCCAAGGTCAGTTGCGAGCCCACTTCTCCGCCTCGCAGCGCCACCACCTGCACATGGCGCTGCTGCTGATCGACCTCGACGAGTTCGGCAGCATCAACAAGCTCTACAACCACACCATCGGCGACGAGATCATCAGCCGTGTGGGCCAGGCGATCCGCGCCACGCTGCGCGCTGAGGACGTCGCCGCGCGCTTGGGCGGGGACGAGTTCGGCGTGCTGCTGCCCTACACGCGCAAGGTGGACGCGGCGAGCGTCGTGTTGCGCCTGCTCGAGGCCATCGGCGCGCTCTCGACGACTGCCTCCAGCGGCGAGCGCGAGTTGCGCGTGACCGCCAGCATCGGCTTCGAGACCTTCGGCGGCGCGGACCTGCGCTCGGTCGAAGAGCTGCGCCTGCACGCCGAGGAATCGCTGCGGCAAGCCAAGCGCGCGGGCGGCGACCGCGGCGTCTACTACCGCTCGCTGGAAGCGCCGATCCGCCGCGACGCCTGAAGGCCGCGACGGCAGCAGGCCCTGCGACTTACCCTCCGGCTCAGCGGATCAGACGCAGGTCGAGCCAGTTGAGCCGGTCAGCGACGTACAGGCGCTCGCCCATGTCGACTTCGAGCGCCACACGTCGCACGCCGCTCAAGTCGATCTCGCCGAGCGCGACGGGGACGGCGCCGCCCTCGATGCGACCGCTGCTCCACACCGGCGTCGCGGCGCCGTCGAGGTAGATCGCGCAGCGCACGCTGCCGCGGTAGGCGAGCAACCCGACGGAGTCGTCGATGGCCGCGGCGCCGACCAGGCGCTTCCAGCCGCCGTCCAGATCCCACTCCAGACGACTGGGAGCGTGCACTCCGATTCCGCGCGACCAAACGCGACCACCGGCGCGCAACGGACCGCCCACCACCGAGCGATCGACCTGGAACGGCCAGCGCATGCCGGCCTCATCGTCGGGCGGCCAGCCCTCGAGCACCTTCGCCGGCGCGAGCGCGCCCAAGTGACCGACACTGCCGTCGTCGCGCACCAGTTGATCGACACCGTCGAGAGCCAGCTCGAGTTCGCGGGCGGCGCGCCAACGCAGCTTCACACGCCCGCCTTCGATCGCCACCAGCTCCGCGCGCAGTCGGCCCGTCGGCGCGAGGTCGACCTCGACGCGCGCGGGTCCAGCAGCCAGGGCCGCGGGCGCGCCCAACGGCTCGATCACCAGCGCGCCGACCTCGCTCCACGGGAAGGTCTTCACGCCCAGCGCGCTCTCGAACACGACGCCGCCTTCGACAAACTCCTGGAACGCGCCATCGACGCGGTCGACGCCCTTGGGGCGCAACCAGTACAGCCGGTCGCCGCTCGCGGCGGGGGCGGACTCCAGTCCGGCGAGCCGCGCGGGCGCGGAGATGGAGAGGACGTCGTCGATCGACAGCTCCAGCGCCGCACCGGCGCCGAGTTCGACCCACAGACGCTCGCCCTCGGCGCGCACCAGCCGGGCGTTGACCCACTCGCCGCCGCCGAGCTGGAACTCGAACGCATCCGCGGCGGGTAGCGCTGCGCTGCGCGCGGCGGGACGCTCGAAGCGCACGGCGATCGCGTCCAGTTCGGCGAAGCTGGCGAGCCGGAACTCCGCCACCGGGATGCGCCGCCAAGCGCCGGCTCGGGACTGCACCTCGACGGACTCCGCGGACGCCGGCGGCGCGCCTGCGGTCTGCGGCGCGGAAGCGTCGGCGGGCGAGACGAGCGTCGCCAGGGCGACCAGCGATCCGAAGGAGAGCGAGGGGCGCATGCGCGAACTCTAACTGCCGGCGCGACGGGGGCGCATGTACGCGGAGCGACGGCCCGCGGGCTGCAGGCTGCCGCTGCCACGCTGGCAGCGCCGAGTCCGGCGCCCGCCGGATGCTGCCAATTCGACAGCACCCACCCAAGGGCCTGGGGCCCCGACAGCTCGCGCCGGCCGCCGCTGCGGGCCTCGAAGTGCGCTTCGCCCGCTCGCGGGCTCCGCGGCGCGCTTCTTGCGTTCGGGGCGCGCCGTCCGTGTCGGGCAACCGTGCTCACACGGACGGCGCGCGTCGAGGCCTCATGGACGGCGCGCGACGAGCGCTCGACGCGCCGCACTCCCCCATCGCGCGGGGGTCGGCACGCGAGCCGCGCGCGGCCGCCGCCCCCGCGGCAGTGGCCCCACGCGCGCGAACGACCTCGTCCGCCCCCCCCCACGACTGCGAACACGTTCCCTTCCGAATCCCTACCGCTCGAAGGCGAGCACAGAACTCCCCATGGCTGCGAAGCAATTGGTTTTTGAGGCGGAGGCGCGCGAAGCGATCCGCCGCGGCGTCGAGAAACTGGCCAAGGCCGTCACCAGCACCCTCGGGCCCCGTGGGCGCAACGCCGTCCTCGACAAGGGCTGGGGCGCGCCGACGATCACCAAGGACGGTGTCACGGTCGCCGAAGAGGTTCAGCTCACCGACCCCTACGAAGACCTGGGCGCCAAGCTCGTCAAGGAAGTCGCCAGCAAGACCAGCGACGTCGCCGGCGACGGCACGACGACCGCGACGCTGCTCACCGAGTCGATCTTCACGCACGGCCTGCGCGCCATCACCGCCGGCGCGAGCCACGCGCGCCTGGTCGCCGGTCTCAACGACGGCCGCAACGCGGTCATCGAGGCGCTCGACAAGGCCGCCAAGAAGGTCTCGAGCAACGACGAAGTCCGGCAGGTCGGAACGATCTCCGCCAACAACGACCCGCGCGTCGGCAAGATCATCGGCGACGCGATGGACAAGGTCGGCAAGGACGGCGTCATCACGGTCGAGGAGGGCAAGGGCCTGGAGACCGAGGTCACGATCGTCGAGGGCATGCAGTTCGACCGCGGCTTCATCTCGCCGCACTTCGTCACCGACCCCAACGCGATGGAGTGCGTGTACGAGAAGCCCTTGATCCTCGTGCACGAGGACAAGATCTCGAACATCCAAAAGCTCCTGCCGCTGCTCGAGGCGGTGAAGAACGCCGGCAAGCCGCTGCTCATCATCGCCGAGGAAGTCGAGTCCGAGGCGCTCGCGACGCTGGTGGTCAACAAGCTGCGCGGCATCGTGCAGTGCTGCGCGGTCAAGGCGCCGGGCTACGGCGACCGCCGCAAGGCCATGCTGGCCGACATCGCCGCGCTCACGGGAGCGAAGGCGGTCATGAAGGACCTGGGACTGGAGCTCGACAAGCTCACACTGCGCGACCTGGGCTCCGCCAAGCGCGTGGTCATCAGCGCCGAGAACACCACCATCGTGGACGGCGCCGGCGCCCGCAAGGACGTGGAGGACCGCGTGGCGCAGATCCGCGCCGAGATCGAGACGACCACTTCGGACTACGACCGCGAGAAGCTGCAGGAGCGGCTCGCCAAGCTCACCGGCGGCATCGCGCAGATCAACGTCGGCGGCGCCACCGAGACCGAAGTCAAGGAGCGCAAGGCGCTGATCGAGGACGCGCTGCACTCCACGCGCGCCGCGGTCGAGTCGGGCGTGCTGCCGGGCGGCGGCGTGGCGCTGCTGCGCGCGCGCGAGTCGCTCAAGAAGCTCAAGCGCACGGACGACGACGACTACAACACCGGCCTCGACGCGCTGTACGACGCGCTCGCGCGCCCGGTGCAGAAGATCTCCGAGAACGCGGGCTTCGACGGCACGGTCGTGGCGCACCGCATCCTGCGCGAGAAGTCCCCCACGTGGGGCTTCGATGCGAACTCCGGGCAGTACGGCGACATGCTCAAGTTCGGCATCCTCGACCCCGCCAAGGTCACCAAGACCGCGCTCGCCAACGCGGTCAGCGTGGCGCTGCTGCTGCTGTCGACCGACGCGCTGATCGTCGCCAAGCCCGAGCCGGCCAAGAAGAAGGGCCCCGGCGGCCACGGCGGCGAGGGCGACATGGATGAGATGGGCGGCGGCATGGGTGGCATGGGCGGCATGGGAGGCATGGACTTCTAGTCGCGCGCACACCCCACACACGAACACACACACCCGAACACAAAGAGGAAACACCCCATGGCCAAGCAGATCCTGTTCGACGACGCCGCGCGCCAGAAGATGCGCGACGGCATCGAGAAGCTCGCCAAGACCGTGCGCGTCACGCTCGGGCCCGCGGGCCGCAATGTCGTGCTCCAGAAGTCCTTCGGCTCGCCCTCGGTCACCAAGGACGGCGTGACCGTCGCCAAGGAGATCGAGTTGAGCGACCCCTTCGAGAGCATGGGCGCCAAGCTCGTGCGCGAAGTCGCCAGCAAGACCAACGACACCGCGGGCGACGGCACCACCACCGCCACCGTGCTCGCCAGCGCGATCTTCAAGGAAGGCCTGCGCGAGCTGTCGACCGGCGTCAACACCATCTCGGTGCGCAACGGCATCGAGAAGGCCGTCGAGCAGGCCGTGGCCTCGATCTCGACGCAGTCGCGCAAGATCAAGAAGCGCGAAGAGAAGAAGTCGGTGGCCACCATCTCGGCCAACAACGACCCCGAAGTCGGCGAGCTCTTGGCCGAAGCCTTCGAGCGCGTGGGCGACGAGGGCGTCGTGACGGTCGAAGAGTCCAACGGCCTGGAGACCAAGCTCGAGGTCGTCGAAGGCCTGGAGTTCGACAAGGGCTACCTCAGCCCGTACTTCGCGACCGACATGGTGAAGCTGACGGCGGAGCTGAACGACGCCTACGTCTTCATCTACGAGAAGAAGATCTCCAACCTGCGCGAGTTCCTGCCGATCCTCGAGCGCGCGGCGCAGACGCAGAAGCCGCTGCTCATCATCGCCGAGGACATCGAAGGCGAAGCGCTCGCCACGCTGGTGATCAACCGGCTCAAGGGCGTGCTCAACGTCTGCGCGGTCAAGGCCCCGGGCTTCGGCGAGCGTCGCAAGGCCTACCTGGGCGACATCGCGGTGCTGACCGGCGGCACGGCGATCACCGAGGACCTCGGCATCCCGCTCGACAAGGTCACCACGGCGCACCTGGGCCAAGCCAAGCGCGTCAGCGTGAACAAGGACCGCACGATCATCGTCGGCGGCAGCGGCGCCAAGAAGGCCATCGAAGAGCGCTGCCAGCAGATCCGCAAGCAGATCGAGAGCACCAAGAGCGACTACGACCGCGAGAAGCTCCAGGAGCGCCTGGGCAAGCTCACGGGCGGCGTCGCGGTGATCCGCGTCGGCGGCAGCACCGAGGCGGAGATGAAGACCAAGAAGTTCCTGGTCGAAGACGCCTTCAACGCCACGCGTTCGGCGATCCAGGAAGGCATCGTGCCCGGCGGCGGCGTGACGCTGCTGCGCGCGGCCGATTCGATCGACGAATCGAAGTTCAAGGGCGAGGAGCGCTTCGGCGCGGCCATCGTCAAGCGCGCGCTCGAAGCGCCGCTGCGCCAGATCGCCCAGAACGCGGGCTACGACGGCGCGGTGGTGGTCGAGATGGTGCGCGAGAAGAGCGGCAGCTACGGCTTCAACGCGCTCAGCGGCGAATACGTGGACATGTTCAAGGCGGGCGTGATCGACCCGGCCAAGGTCGTTCGCTGCGCGCTGCAGAACGCGGCCTCGATCGCCGGCCTGCTGCTCACCACCGACTCGATGATCACCGAACTCAAGCCCGACACCGCCAAGGTCGAAGGCTCGATGGCGTGAGGCGCTGAACGCCAGCGCCAAGCGCGAGAACCTACGCGCCCCGGCCGCGCCGCTGCGCACGGCCGGGGCGCACTCCCAAACGCCCCTGGGGTCAACTCCGCCCCTGGATCGAAGCGCGGGCCACTCGACATCCCGCGGTTTTTCCACCAGGAGACTCTCGATGAGCGACAAGCGCGACTACTACGAAGTGCTCGGCGTGGAGAAGGGCGCCAGCGCGGAGGACATCAAGAAGGCCTACCGCAAGCTGGCGCTCAAGCACCACCCCGACCGCAATCCCGGGGACAAGGAAGCCGAAGCGCGCTTCAAGGAGGCCGCCGAGGCCTACGACGTCCTCGGCGACGAGACCAAGCGCCGCAACTACGATCAGTTCGGACACCGCGCCTTCGACGCCGGCGGCTTCCAGGGCCAGCGTTTCGAGAACATGGAGGACATCTTCGCCGCCTTCGGCGATGTCTTCGGCGGGAGCGTGTTCGGCGACCTGTTCGGCGGCGCGCGGCGCGGCCGCGGCGGCCCGCAGCGCGGCCGCGACCTCAAGATCGTGCTCGACCTCACGCTCGAAGAGATCGACCAGGGCGTCGAGCGCACGGTCGTGCTCAAGCGTCAGGACACCTGCAAGGCCTGCGCGGGCAGCGGCGCCAAGCCCGGCACCTCGCGCACGACCTGCGCGACCTGCAGCGGCCGCGGACAGGTGCACCGCAGCCAGGGCTTCTTCGCGATGGTGACGCCCTGTCCGCGCTGTCAGGGCGCGGGACAGGTAGTCGAGTCGCCCTGCGCGAACTGCCGAGGCGCCGGCTCAGAGACGGCGAAGGCCGAGATCCCGATCCGCATTCCGCCCGGCGTCGAAGAGGGCGTGCGCCTGCGTGTCGCCGGCGAGGGCGACGCGGGCGAGCCCAACGCTCCGCGCGGCGATCTGTACGTCGTGATCCGCGAGGCCGAGCACAAGATCTTCCAGCGCAGCGGCGCCGACGTGCTCACGGAGATCCCGGTCTCGTTCGCGCAGATGGCGCTGGGCGACACGGTCGAGATCCCGACCCTGCGCGGGCGCGCCGAGATGACGATCCCGGCCGGCACGCAGAGCGGCAAGGTGCTGCGCTTGCGCGGACAGGGCCTGCCGGTGCTCGAGGGCCGCGGCCGGGGAGACCAGCTCGTCCGAGTGTTCGTCGAGGTGCCCAAGAAGCTCAGCGACCGCCAGCGCGAACTCCTGAACGAGTTCGCCGAGCTCGAGCGCAAGGGCTCGGGCAACCGTTCGTTCTTCGAGAAGATCGTCAACTACTTCAGCTGAACGCCGCGCCAGCGAGACCAACCATGAGCGACAACACCCAGCAAGCCGACCCGACCCCCGACAGTTCCGCGTCGCGCGCCACGGGCAGCGGCGCGGCCAACGCGTCCGACTCGGACAGCGAGCGCGACGTGCTGCGCAGCGAGCGCGACGAGCTGCTCACGCAGCTGGCCCGCGCGCGCGCCGACTACCAGAACCTGCGCAAGCGCACGCAGATCGACATCGACAACGCCGTCCGGCGCTCGCTCGAGAATCTGCTGCAGAACCTGTTCGTGGTGGTCGACAACCTCGATCTGGCGCTCAAGACCGAGGCGCGCAGCGAGGATGCGAGGCAACTGGCGCACGGCGTCGAGCTCACGCGGCGTCAGTTCCTGCACGCGCTCTCCCAGGAAGGCGCGGCCCCGATTCCCGACAGCGCCGAGTTCGATCCCAAGCTGCACGAGGCCGTCACCACCGTGGCCAGCGCCGAACACGCGCCCGGCGCGGTCGTCGACGTGCTGCGGCGAGGCTGGACGTGGCGCGGGACGGTGCTGCGCGCGGCGCACGTGCGCGTTGCTGCCGCGCCCGCAGCCCAGACCGGCTCGAGCAGCGACAGCGCCACCGCCAGCAAGCCCAACTGACCCGCAGCCCAGAGCCAGCAGCAACGATCCGCCATGCCGACCTACGACTACGTGTGCAGCGCGTGTCAGACGCGCGTCGAGTACTTCCAGTCGATGACCGAGAAGCCCAAGCGCAAGTGCCCCAAGTGCGGCGCATCCAAGCTCGTGCGACAGATCGGCGCCGGCGCCGGGATCCTCTTCAAGGGCTCGGGCTTCTACCAGACCGACTACCGCAGCTCGTCCTACTCGCAGGCGGCCGCGGCCGACTCCAAAGCGGCCAGCGAAGGCGGCGGGAGCTGCACTGGCGACACCAAGTCGTGCGCGGCCAGCGGCGGTCCGTGCGCAACGCCGGCGAGTCCAGCGCCCGCGAAACCGAAGGAGTCCAAGGGCTGAGCGCGGGCCGCTCAGCTCGCGCTGAGGAACAGCTCCTCGACCAGCCCTGCGATGGCGTCGGTGTCGTTGGCGCCGATCACGCGGTCCGCGGCGGCCAGCGCGTCGGGATAGGCGTTGCCCATCGCCACGCCCAAGCCGGCGGCGCGCATCATGGGCACGTCGTTGCCCGCGTCACCCACCGCCACGACGCGCTCGGGATCGACGCCGTGCTCCTCCGCCAGCCAGCGCAGCGCCTCCGCCTTGCCCCTGCAGGGCGGGTGGATGTCGACGACGAGCATGCGGCTCGCGCGGTGGTGCGGCAGGCACGACAGCGGAAAGTGCGTCGTGTAGACCGGCTGCGCGATGGCGCGCTCGATCTGCGCCGCGAACTCGTCGCTGCTGGCGTGGGACTGCGAAAACAGCGTGACGCGCAGCGCGCGCCGGTCGAGCAACTCGCGCGGCTCGACCCGCACGAGGCCCAGCATGTCCTTGAGCGCGCTGGTCTCGTCATCGTCGCGCGGCGAGGTCGCGTACTTCACGCCTGCGCACATCGCGACCGTCATGTAGCCGCCCGCGGCGCCGAACTCGACGGCGCGTGCGAGCGTGCGTTCGGAGAGCACGCGCTCTTCGATCAAACGGCCGGCGCGCGGGCACCACAGGCCAGCGCCGTTGAACACCACCGCGGGGTGCTCGATCCCAAGTTGCGCGAGCACCGGCAGCGTGGCGAGTTCCGAGCGCCCAGTCGCGACCATCACGCGCACGCCGCGCGCGGCGGCCTCGCGCAGGGCCGCGAGGTTGCGCGGGTGGATCGTGTCCTGCTCGTCGAGCAGCGTGCCGTCGAGGTCGAGCAGGATCGCGTCGTAGTTGCGTTGCGCCATGAGAGACCGGCCATTGTGCGCGGCGTCGGACCGCGCACGCCAGCCTGTCGCCCCACGGCGCACGCCGCGCGAGAACGCGTTCAGGGCATATCGAAGCGCACCGCGGTGCTCTTTCCGGCCTGGATCTCCACGACTTGGTCGGGGGGAGCACTCGGGCCGCTGGTCGAGGGCCCGATCGGACGCGCCGAGAGCTTCCACGTGCCGGGTGCGAGCCCGTCGAGCGTGGTCGTCCCGCTGTCCTGGACGAAGCCGGTCTTGCGGTCAGCTCCCGCCGAGGCGCCGCCCTCGGGCACAGCTGTCACCAGCACCATCGAGGCCGGCGAACCGTCGGCTCGGAAGACGCTGACCTCGGCCTGACCGGCCTGCTGCATCACCAGCTCGACCCCACGCTCGACCTCGTTCTCCGTCAGCTCGAGCGAACCTGAGCGCGCTGGCTGCAGACCCTTGCTCTCGGAGCGGACCACCAGCTTGGTTTCCGTGAGCACACCTCGCAGGCTGAAGCGTCCGTCGCTGTCGCTGAACACATCCGGGCTCGCGCCGTCGCCGCCGATCATGCCCATGCCGCCGCTGTCGGAGGCGAAGACCACGCGCACGCGCTGCGTCGATTGGGCGCCGGACTCCTCGCGCTCGGCCCACACCCGTGCGCCGCTGACAGGCTCGCCCGCAGCGTCGACCACGCGTCCCTCGATGATCGCGAGCGAGAGTTCGACATCCTGCTGCACGTCGCGCTCGCCCACGCGCAGCGCGATTTCGGTCGGCATGGCGCGCGTGGGATGCGAGACGCTGAGCGTGTACTCACCGGGCGTGACGCCCGTGAGTTCGTACTCGCCGCGCGCGTCGGTGCGAGCGCGTGGACCGTCGCCGAACGGCAGCGCGGGCATGCGCGGAGCGCCGGCCGCCGGCTTTTTCTCCAACGTCAAGTTGGCGCCGGACAGCGCCTGACCCGCCTCGCGCACGCGGCCGCGCACCGCGACCTCGAGCGGCGCCTGAAGCGTCAGCGTGCTGGACTCGCCCTCGCGCAGCTCCAACTCGACCCAACCCTCTTCCTGATCGTCGCCCGATGCGAAGACCATCACCGCGCCGCCGGTGATCGCGCCCTTCTGGCTCTTGGCGGGCCGGAATTCGTGCAGGCCGCTGGCCAGCCGCTCGAAGCGCGCGACGCCGTTCGCGTCGGTGACAGCCGAAGCGTTGGCGCCCACGCCGAAGCCCAGGCCATCGCCTCGGCCCGCCCCGGAGTCGCGTCGTTCGACCGTCCCGCCGGCGAGCGGCGCGCCGGCGGCGTCGAGCAACGTCACGAGCGCCGTCCCGCCCTTGCGCAACCGCAGCGTCTGCTCGTCGCCGGAAGCGCTGCACACGAACGGCGCGCTGCGCTGCGGCGCGAAGTCCTTGTGCGACACGCGCAACTCGCAGCGCTCGCCGTCGAAGCTGGTGAGTCGCACCTGACCGTTCTCGTCGGTGCGCGCCGAGCGCGCCTGGTCGCCGTCGAAATCGATCTCGTCCAGGTCGGGCCCGTCGTCGTCCCCCGCGTTGACCGAGATCGAGCGCGAGATCGAGAACGAGCCGCCGGCGGCCGGTTCACGGACCTTGCTGAGCGACACGCGCGCGCCGCGAACCGGCTGACCCGTGGCGTCGTCCAGCACGGTCACGCGCACGATCGGCGTCGGAACGAGCTCGACCACGCCCAAGTCGAGCTCGCCGCCCTCGACCAGCGCGATGTCCTCGCGCGACCAGGTCTGGTAGCCCACGGCCTCGACGCTCAGCGTGAGCCGATCGTTCGGGCTGCGCGGCCGCAGGTTGCCGGCGCGCACACGGCCATCGGGATACTGGCCGCGCTCCGCTCCCGCGCGCGGCTCGATCGGAACGGGGAACTCGATCCCGGCCTTGACGTCGAGCGCTTCGATCGGCTGGCGCGTGCGCGCGTCGATGACCTGGAACACGACGCTCGACTCGGGCCGGTAGGCGAGCTCCACTCCGCTCGTTCCCGAGCGCGTCTCGACGCGCGCCGAGAGTTGCGAGCCGAACAGCTCGCCCTCGCTGCGTTGCGAGCGCTTGAGCGAGAGCACGTAGTCCTTGTCGCGGCGCAGCCCGCGCACCTGGAAGGCGCCGTCGGGCGACAGCTTCGCACTGCGCGCCTCGCCGCCCTGGGGCGTCGCGCCGGAGGAGAGATCGAAGTCGAAGTCGAGATCGAAGCCGCCGCCTCCGCTGCGTTTGGGGGCTGCTCGCACCGTCAGTTCGCCGAGCAGGGCCGCGGGCGCGCCCACGACTCGCCCCGAGATCGCGGCGCCGTCGTCGAGCACGATCGTCACGGGCGCTACGACCTGACCGGGGAGTTCGACCTCGACCTCGGTGAGTTGATCGGGGTGCTCCTCGTGCCAGGTGCGCAGCTTGAACGCCCCCACCGGCAGCGTGTCGACGCGGAACGAGCCGCTGGCGTCGGTCTGCGCGAGCTCGACGCTCGGCGCGAGCCCTCCGGCGTCGAAGAACACGAGCGCGCCGGGCTCGGCGTCGAGCACCCGGCGCACCTGCGCCCCGGCGACGCCGGCGCCGCGCTGATCCACCACGCGGCCGGTCAGCACGCCGCCCGCCTCCAGCGTGATCGCGCCCATGTCGTGGCTCGCGCCCGCGGGCACCACCACTTGGCTCGTCTCGAAGGGCGCGAACTTCGCGGCGCGCACGGAAACGCGCTGGCGCCCGCTGGTCACGCCGGGGTAGCGGAAACGGCCTTCGGCGTCGGTGTTCACCTCGCGCCTGCGCGCGCCGGGCATGCGCTCGTCGAGCGCTTCGAGCGGCAGCGCGAATTCGAAGCTCCCCGCGGGAACCACCTGCACCGCCGCGCCAGCCACCGGAGCGCCGGCCGCGTTGAGCACCACGCCGGTCAACTCCGCTTGCGCCCCCCCGGCCGCGGGCGAGGCGGATTCGCGCGGCGCGGCTGCGGTCTCGATCTCCGTGCGCTCGGCGGGCGCGGCGGCCGAGGTCGTCGGCCGGGCGGCGGGCTCGTCGATCGGGTCCGCCGAAGCGGCGCCGGAGGGCTTGGGCTCAACGCTCGCAGATCGGCCCGAAGCAGCGCCGGAGTTCGCTCCGTCGCCCTTCGACGTGAACAGGTAGATGCCGCCCAGGGCGAGCGCGACGAAGGCCACGACGAGCGACAGGACGAGACGCGAGGACATGCAGACCTCCGAGGAAGGGCCAGGGGCTGGTGGGGAGCGCGGTCGATCGCGGGATCGTCCGAACTGGGGAGCGGCGGGCTACGCAACGACCGCGGTAGGAGTTGGGCGCGAGCCGCACGTTTCGCTCCAGCAGCACACCGCTCGCGCGCCCTTTACGTCCGCGCGCTTGCCAGACCTTACTGAGCGCGGTGACATAGCGCGAAGTCGCGGCGGGCGCGATCATGGCAGTCTGTCCGTCGCCCGGCGTCACGCGGCACGGCCCGCTTCCTCGCACACCTCGCACACGCGGGCGCCGAACCAGGACTCGCTCGACGCCGACGCCAGCCCGCACCTCGCAACCCAACTCGGAGACTCGAACACGATGCGCGTGCACACCTTCCTCCTGTCCTCTTTGCGGCGCCTGCGCAACATCGAGGCCCGCGTCCCGGCGCTGGCGCTCACCGTGCTGCTCGGCGGACTGGCCACGGGACCGCTCTTCGCGCAGAGCCCGCCCAAGATCAGCGGGTTGTACGAGGACAAGGTGGGACTGGGCTTCACCATCAAAGCCCCCGACTGGGGCTTCGTGCCGGCCCAGTCGCACGAGGTCAACACCATCGGCAAGTACTCCAACGGGCGCGAGAACACGATCCGCAACCCGCGCAACGGTCAGCCGCTCGAAGAGGCGCGCATCGAGTTGCTCAAGTTCGACCGGCGCGCCCCGCCCGACGACGCCGAGAAGGACCGCCCGCGCATCACCGGCGCCGCGAACTTCGCCGAGTACGCCAAGGCGCAGCTCGCGGACTGGAAGGAGACCGAGCGCAAGGAGCTCAAGAACCTCGACGGCATGACCGTCACGCGCATCGTCTACGAGCGCATCGAGGGCTCGAAGGAAGACGGCATTGCGCTGGGCCTGGTCGCCTACGTCTATCCGGTCAGCGCCGAACTCGACATCGCCATGCTCGGACTGGGCCTGGGCGACAAGAAGTGGAACAAGTGGGAAGGCATCTACGACCAGATCGGCAAGAGCTTCAAGCGCGTCGCGCTCGACTCCAAGAAGCTGCCCAGCGGCCCGCGCAGCAACTCGATCCGCGACGTCAAGCGCTTCGAACTCGAGAAGCAAGTCGCTGCGAATCCGGGCTGGGCTCTGTTCGAGTCACCCAACTACTTCGTCGTAACCTCGAAGACCGACGACAAGAAGTTCATCGAGGAGCTGATGGAGCGCCTCGAAGCGATTCGCGAGGTCTACGAGGAGATCTATCCGGTCTCGCTGGTGAAGGAGCTGCGCCTGCTCGTCAAGGAGCGCGAGAACACCGGCGGCAAGCCCGCGGCGACCGAGGACGAGCCCGCCCCCGAAGGCAAGACGGTGGCGACGACCGTCGACCCGATGGAGATGAGCAAGTGCAGCGTGGTGCGCATCTGCAAAGACAAGGACGAGTACCACAGCTACGGCGGTCCCGGCGGTTCAGCGGGTTATTGGAGCTCGTTCCACCAGGAACTCGTGATCTACGACGACCAGGGCGGCGGCGGTCGGCGCAACACGTGGGCGACGCTCAACCACGAAGCGTTCCACCAGTACATCTTCTACTTCCTGGGGAACTTCGCTCCGCACAGCTGGTACAACGAGGGCAACGGCGACTTCTTCTCCGGCTATCAGATCAGCAATCGCAAGTTCAAGCTGCGCCCGTTCGATTGGCGCCTGGGGCTGATCAAGGAGAACATCCAAAAGAGCGAGAAGGACTCCGGGACGGGCGTCGTGCCGCTCAAGGAAATCGTGCGCTGGACGCAGGCGCAGTACTACGGCGGTAGCAAGTACGGAACCGACGGGGGCGATCACTACGCGCAGGGCTGGTCTTTCATTTATTTCCTCCGCACGGGCGCCGGCGCTGCGAAGGACTGGAACCCCGCTTACGAGAAGATCCTCGACACCTATTTGCGCACGCTCGTCGAGACCGACGACCTCGACAAGGCGGTGGACGCGGCCTTTGCCGGAATCGATTTCGACAAGCTCGAAGCCGCCTGGAAGGCCTACACCAAGAGTCTGTGACGCTGGCCGAACGCGCTCCGTCGCTCTCGCAACTCACCCGGAGAATCCCGTTGAAGCTCGTCAGCCCCCTCGCCCGCGCCGCAGCGGCGCTGCTCGCCCTCGGCTCGCTCGCACAGGCCGCCTTCGACCGCGTGATCACGCACGACAACCGCATCCTCGAGTGCCGCAAGGCGCGCGAGGAGGGCGGGAACTACCGGCTCGAGTTCGAGCACGGCGTGATCACGCTCGCCAAGGACAAGGTCAAGGCGGTCGAGATCCAGGGCGACATGTCGGACTACGTCCCCAAGGACGAAGACGAGCGCCAGAAGCTCGCGCAGGGCTACGTGAAGTACAAGGGCCGCTGGATGAGCAAGCCCGCCTACGAGGACGAGCTCGCCAAGGTCGCGGCAGCTTCGAAAGCGCGCGCGGACGAGATCGCCGCGCACTCGGATTGGCACAACGGCTGGATCAAGGAGACCAAGCACTTCGTGGTCAAGTCGAACACGTCGCCCGAGCTGCTCAACTACTACTGCGAGCTGCTCGAGACGTACTACGACCTGATGGACGAGCGCTTCAAGATCAAGCTCAGTCCTGTGCTCGGGCGCACGAAAATGGACGTGCACGTCTACAAGAGCAAGTCCGAGTTCATGAAGTTCGCCAAGCCCGGCAGCTCGAGCGTCATGGGCTACTTCAACCGCGGCGAGAAGCCGCCCGTGCTCACGTTCTATCACAACTACACGGAGCCCAGTCAGACCGAGTGGGTCGCGCTGCACGAGTGCACGCACCTGCTCACGTACATGATCGAGCCGCAGTACTACCCGCAGATCTGGCTCAACGAAGCCGTGGCGGACTACTTCGGCTCGTCGGAGATCACGCGCGACGCCAAGGGCAAGCTCCACATCAAGCCCGGCTCGATGCAGGCCGACCGTCTGTTGACCGTGCAGAACGCGATGAAGGACGGCAACGACACCAAGCTCGACAAGCTGTTCGACCTGTCGCGCGAAGAGTTCGACGGCTTCCAGTACGCGCACGCCTGGGCCTTCGTGTACTTCCTCAACGAAGCCAGCCCCAAGTACCAAAAGGGCTTCAACAAGTTCTTCAAGGAGCTCTACACGCTCGCCAAGGGCATCGAGTACCAGGTGGTTCCGGTGTCCGCGGAGTTCGACAAGAGCGGCACTGCCAAGCAAGCCTCGGCCACGGAGATCCGGCGCGTGGTGCTCGCGGCGCTGGGAGTGAAGGACCTCGCCGCGCTCGAAAAGGAATGGAAGACCTGGATCGGCGCGATCAAGCTCGAGAAGCCCGAGGAGCTCTTCAAGCGCGCCTACACCACCGTCGCGTACGGCCGCCTCTACGAAGTCGACGACGGCAAGCTCGACATGGAGAAGACGCGGGCCAACGCGGAGCAGGCGCTGTCGGATCTCGACAAGGCGCTCGCCGGCGGACTGGCCGACGCCCGCGCGCACTGGGCCAGAAGCGAAGTGTTGGACCTGCTGCGGCGCGAGGACGAAGCGCGAGCGGCCCTGCAGGCGGCGCTGGAGATCGATCCCCTCAGCGGCAAGTACCACTGGGATCTGGGCCAAATGCTGTACGGGGACTTCGCCGGGTTCAGCGACGAAGACAGCGGCTTCACCTTCTCGAGCGACTCGGACCGTCGGATGAAGAAGCCCTCCGAGGAGGCGGCCAAGCACTTCGGGCTCGCCACGGAGCTGGCCCCCGACAACGAGTTCTACCGCACGCAGTTCGCCAAGATGATGGCCGGCGAGTGAGCGCCGCGTTCGGAACGACCCGCGAACAGCTCACTCACCCGCGGGAGGCGCTTGGCTCCCGCGCAGGGCCGGACTGAGGTTTGCGCAGGCGCAGGACGATAGGCTCACGCGTCGCCCAAGCGCCTCCTCACCCATGTCCCGCCCGCTCTCCACGCTCGTTCTGTTGCTCGCCGCCCTTGCACCGGCCTGTCGCGGCACCCGCATGGTGGCCGACCCGGTGATCGAAGTCCGCGGCGCCGACGGCGCGAGCGAGCTCGGCGTTTCCACCGACTACGGCCTGGTGTTCCTGGGCCGCACCGCGCGCTCGGGCCCGATCGAGGTCACCGCCTGGTTCGGCGACGGGCCGAGCGTCGAGTTCACCGTGGTGGAGCCCCTGGGCGGCGGCCTGTTCACGGCCGAGCCGCAGATCAAGCTCCCGCGCGTGCCCATGTCGTTCACGACGCCGGCGCCGGGGCAAACGCTGCGCCTGCTCGGCCGGCACGGCAGCGCGCGCTGGAGCGCGGACGTGCGCGTGCGCAAGGTCGAGGGCGTGAGCGGCATCCTGCTCGACATCCCGCCACAGATCGAGCAACACGACGGGCAGGTCGGCGCCGGCCTGTACCTGGTCGGGGAGCGCGAGCACGAGCTCAAGCTCGTCGGGCTGGTGACGGGCATCGTCGAACTCTCGACGCCCGACGGCGCGAGTGCGCGCTACCTCGCCGCACTGGGCCCCGATCAGCTCTGGCGCCTCGTGACCTACAAGCGCGACTTCCCGCGCCAGCGCAAGTACATCTACCGCGCTGACGTGATGTGAGCTCGATCGGCGCGGCCGACCGGCGGGGCCCACTGCGGCCACTCGCCGACGGTCTCGCGCCGCGCTTCGCCATCGCGGCGGCGCAGCACACGGCGCGTCACGAAGTTGTAGAGCGGCTTGCCGCTCTTGCGCCACACGAGCGCCACTCCGCTGCGCGCCGGCGGACGCGGCGGCGAAGCGAGCAACTCCGCGGGCGGAGCGATGCTCGCGTCCACGACACGCGCGTAGCGCAGATAGCGCCGTCTGTGCTTCGCCACGTGCCGCAAGTCGTCCAGCGCGCGTCGAGCGAGCGCGCTCGAGCCCTCCGCGTGCACGCTGGCGAGTTGGAAGTCGATCAGGCCCGGTCGGCCATTGCTGCGCACGATGATGTTCTGCTCCTTGTGCAGGTCGTTGTGCGCCACTCCGCGCGCGTGCAGCGCCGCGACCAGCTCCTCCAACCGTTCGAAGAAGTCGATCGGTAACTGCGTGCAGCGGTGCAGCGGCTCGCCGTCGAGGTGCGTGCGTTCGAGCACTTCGGCGCCGCCGGGAGCGTCGAGCAGTTGAGGCACGCCATCGAGCCCCGCGCAGCGCGCCAGGGCCCGTCGCTCGCGCGCGAGCAGCCTGCGCGCGACCCAGGCCGAGGCCGGAATCGAACCACCGCAGGCGACGCGCCGCACCAGAACACGTCCGTCGCGCTCGACCAGCTCCACGCGGCCGAGCGCATCGCGCTTGAGCACCCTCTCGACTCGTCCGTCCATGTCGTCCGGCTGCCACAATAGCGCGCTCCGCCTGTCGTCTGGGACGCGCTCCGACGCTCGGCGCTCGTTCGCCGACGCATCGTCCGCAGGTTTGCCGCGAGCGCGCCGCTACCATCGCGCGCATGATCGAAGCGAGCGAGGGACGCGTGGTTGCGCGGGGCATCACGCGCAGGTTCGGGGAGAAGCTGGCGCTCGCGCCGCTCGACCTCGAGGTCGGACCGGGAGGCGTGACGGGACTGCTCGGGCCCAACGGCAGCGGTAAGACGACGCTGATGCGCATCCTCATCGGGCTCACTCGGCCCGACGCCGGCGAAGCCAGCGTCGACGGCGCGCGCCTGGAGGGCGATGGCCTGGAGATCCGCAAGCGCTGCTCGTACTCGCCGGGCGAGATCGCGCTGTACGGAGAGTTGCGCGGTCGCGAGCACCTCGAGTGGCTCTTGCGCGGCCGCGACCGAGAGGCGCGCGAGCGCGGGCTCGAGCTGGCGCGGCGCTTCGAGTTGCCGCTCGAGCGGCGCGTGCACGCCTACAGCCACGGCATGAAGCGCCAACTGCTGTTCGCCGCCGCGCTCGCGCCGCGGCTGCGCGTGCGGATCCTCGACGAGCCCTCCGAGGGCCTCGATCCGACCAAGCGCAGCGTGCTGCTCGAGATGCTGCGCGAGGACGCCGCCAGCGGCACGACCATCCTGCTCTCGTCGCACCATCTGGGCGAGGTCGACCGCGTGTGCGAGCGCTTCGTGTTCGTGCACCAGGGCAAGCTCGTCGCCGTCGAGAGCGCGGCCTCGATCGCGGCGCGCGCCAACCGGCTGCTGCGCGTCAGCTACGCCCCCAGCGACGGCCTCGCCGCGCTGCTCGAGGCCCTGCGAGTGCGCCTCGCGCCGCTCGCGCGCCAGGTGAGCGTGCGCGAGTCAGAGTTGCTCGTCGAGCTCGCGGGCGACGACCCGCGCGCGGTGCTGCAGGCCCTGGCGCAACACGCCGGCGCGCCCGCGCCGCGCGCGCTCGAGTTCGGCCGCGCCTCGCTCTCCGAGCTGTACCGCGACCTGTACGGCGTGGAGGCCTGCTGATGGCGCGCGCCTTCGCTTCGATCCTGTGGCGCGGGGTCGGGTTCTTCATCGTGCTCGAGCTGATGCTCGTGCCGGCGCTCCTGTACTGGCCCGACTTCGACAAGCACGTAGCCAAGTTCCGCGCCATGGCGCCGCTGCCGGTGATGCGCAACATCATCGACACGCTCGAGACCGGCGGCGTGTTCGCGTACGTCACCGGCCAGCACTTCTTCAAGGGCTGCAACACGCTCGGCGTGGCGGCCGCCGTGCTGCTCTCGGTGGGTGCAGTGGCCGGCGAAGCGCACCGCGGGACGCTCGAGATCTGGCTCGCGCGGCCGGTCTCGCGCTGGCGGCTCCTGACCGAGCGCTACGTGCAAGGCGCCGGCGCGCTGTGCATCCCCGTCTTCGCGACCACGCTCACGATCCCCGCGCTGCTCGAGCGCGTGAACGAGACTCTGCCGTACGGCCCGCTGATGTGGAGCGCCGCACACACCTGCCTTCTGCTCATGGCCTTCTACAGCCTGGGCTTCTTCCTCTCGACCATCTCGCGCGCGCCGCTCTCGATCGCCTTCGTGCTCTTGTTCTTCAGCATCCTGCAGTTCGCGATCTACCTCGTGGAGAAGGCCACCCACTACTCGCTGTTCCGCCTGACCGACGTCGAGCGCTTCCTCGAGATCCAAAAGCGCGGCGGCCTCGATCCGCGCCTCGCTGCGCCGCTCGTGCTGGTGAGCCTCGCGCTCTACGGCGCGTCGCTGTGGACCTTCGCACGTCGCACGCCGTGACGCGCGGGGCGCGCTAAAGCACGACGCCCACGCGCGCCAAACGCGCACGCCACACCCAGCCCGCCGAGAGCTTGCGTCGAAAGGCCGGCGCGCTGGCGTGCAGCCGCTCGACCTCGGCGAAGGCGCGCCGGGCTCGTTCGGCATCTCCGGCGCGCGCGAAGGCCTTGCCGCGCAAATAGGCCGCCTGCGCATCGTCGCCGTGCAGTTGCTCGCGCCGCTCGAGCGCCGCGAGCGCGCGACGGGCTTCGCCCCGCGCGAGTTCAGCCTGCGCGAGCGCCAGTTGGATCCCGCCGTAGCCGTGCGTGGGCCCGCGCGCCTCCGCAGCGCTGAGCGCTTCGACCGCTTCGCGCGGCCGTCCGAGCGCGAGTTGCGCGAGCCCCAGCCGATAGCCCCACTCGGCGCTCTCCGGCTCTCCCGCGACGGCGGCCTCGAGATCGGCCAGCGCTTGCGCAGGACGCCCCGCGGCGAGCAGCAACGCGCCGCGCTTGCCGCGGTTGTGCGCGTTGTCGACCTGGCCCAGCGCGGTCAGTGACGCCGCGAGCTTGCGCCGCGCAGCCCAGCTCGCGCTGACGGCCGACAGTCCCCAGGCCATCGCGATCGCGACGATCCAAAAGCCGAGGAAGCCGTGGAACAGTCGGCCGACGCCCGGGAGAGCCTGCGCGAGGCGCAGCGCGACGAGCACGGCGATGAAGAAGCCCAAAAGGCGCAGCACGCGGCGGATCCTAGCCCGCCCGCACGCCGTTAGGCTGGCGCGCTGTGACTTCGACGAGCCCCTCGCGCGGCGCGAGCCCCAGCCCGCGCGCCTTGGTGCGGCGCGAACTTGCGCGCGCGCTGGTGGACCTGGGGCTCGCTCCGCTGCGCGCACTCGACTTCGTAGTGCAGCGTCGCGCGCTCCTGGCCGAGCTGAGCGCGCTGCTCGACGATCCCGCCCGCATCGACCCAGCCCAGCCGCCGCGCGCGTTGCCGAACCGGCCGCTCCAGGTGTTCCTGTCCTGCGCCGAGGCCTCGGGCGAGATCCACGCGCTCAACTTCGTGCGCGCCTTCGAGTCCGCCTGTGCGGCCGGCGGCGCGCCGCGACCGGTGTGGTTCGGCCTGGGCGGCCAACGCTCGCGCGAGGCCGGCGTCGAGCTGATCGAGGACCTGGTCTCGCGCGCGACCATGGGCTTCGACGGCGTCGCGCGCGCGCTGCCCTTCTACTTGAGCGTGCTCGAGCGCTCCGCGGCGCAGATTCGCGAGCGTCGGCCCGACGTGGTCGTGCTCATCGATTCGCCCGCGCTCCACGCTCCGCTCGGACGCATCGCGCGGCGCTGCGGCGCGCGGGTCGTGCACTTCGTGACGCCGCAGCACTGGGCGTGGGCGCCGTGGCGCAGCGCGAGCTACTCGCTCGCCGTCGACCGCGCGCTCTCGATCCTGCCCTTCGAGCCGGCCTGGTTTGCGCGCCGCGGGCTGCGCGTGACCCACGTCGGCCATCCGCTGCTCGATCAGTTGCCGCCGCGGCCCCCGGCGCGCGACGACGGGCCGCCGCGGCTGGTGCTGCTGCCCGGCAGCCGCACGCGCGTGATCGAGCTCAACTTGCCCTGGATGCTGGCCGCCGCCGCCGCGCTGCGTCAGCGTCGCCCGGAGATCGAAGTCGTGGTCGCACACGGCGACGAGCGCCGCCGTCACGAGCTCGCCGAGGCCATCGCCGGCGCGCGCGCGAGCGACTGGGCGCGCATCGAGATCGGCGACTTGCACCGCACGCTCGGCGACGCGCGCGCGGCGCTGTCCGTCTCGGGCACCGTGCTGCTCGACCTGTTGCACCTGCGCCTGCCGAGCGTGTGCATCTACCGCATCGCGTCCCTCCGCGATGTCGCGCTCCGGCGCTGGATGTTCTCCGCGCCCTACTTCGCGTCGGTGAACCTGCTCGCCGGCCGCGAGGTGTATCCCGAGCACTTCTTCCGCGGGCGCGGGCCGCTCGAAGTGGTGTGCGACCAACTCGAAGCGCGCCTGTTCGATGCGCCGACTCGGCGCGCGGCGCGCCAAGGCATGGAGATCGCCGCCGCACGCTTGGGTCCGCCCGGCGCTTGCGCGCGCGCAGCCGCGGTCGCGCTCGAACTGGCCGTCAGCGCCAGACCGTGATCTCGTTCAGAACCTTGCGGCGCAGGTTCGGGACCTCGCATCCGGCGGCCGGATAGCCCACCGGGATGAGCAGGAACGGGCGCTCGTTGTCGGGGCGCTCGAGCAGCTCGGAGAGGAACGCCATGGGGCTGGGCGTGTGCGTCAGGCTCGCCAGACCCGCGTGGTGCAGCGCGGCGAGGAGAAAACCGCAGGCGAGCCCCACCGACTCCTGCGTGTAGTAGTTGGTGCGCTTTTGGCCGTCCTCGAGCTCGTGGGCGCGCCGGAAGACGACGATCAGCGCCGGCGCGATCTCCAGGAACGGCTTGTTGGCGTCGGTGCCCAGCGGTGCGAGCGCCTCGCGCCACTCGTCGCTGATGCGCTCGGTGTAGAGCTTGCGCTCCTCCTCCTCGGCGGCGAGGCGGATCCGCCGTTTGAGTTCGGCATCGCGAACGACGACGAACGTCCACGGCTGGCGATGGGCGCCGGAGGGCGCGCTGCCCGCCGCGAGCAGGCACTCCTCGAGCAGCCCCTCGGGCAACGGATCGGGCGCGAAGTGCCGCACCGAGCGCCTGTGGGCGAGTTCCTCGCGCCAGGCGCGGGCCCGCGCGAGCATCTGCTCGGGCGCGAGGCGCTCGAACGCGAGCGGTACGAAGGGCGGCTCGAGCTGGGACTGCGACATGAACGAATCGTAGCCCGTTCGGATCTGCGGGCATGAACCGCGCGGGCCGCGCGCCGTTTGAACTCATTCGCCCCGCTGGCCTACGTTGTCGCCCCACGGCCCAGGCCACGATCCACCATGCTGCGAATCCTCAACGCTTCGAGCGGCCTCGCCGCCGCACTCGTCCTGCTCCTGTCGACGCACGCGCCCGCGAGCGCGGCCCAACCGCAGGCGCCGAGCTCCGCACAAGCCGCGCCCGCCGCGCAAGCGCCCGCCGACCTGGCCGGTCCGATCCGCGCCGCGGTGCGCTGGCTGCGCTCGCAGCAGGACCTCG
The DNA here is from genome assembly GCA_011525785.1 of Planctomycetaceae bacterium. Taxonomy (GTDB): domain Bacteria; phylum Planctomycetota; class UBA1135; order UBA1135; genus WYBT01. The sequence continues at coordinate 58,488 of WYBT01000026.1, read as the reverse complement.
CCACGGGCAGCTACGGATCGCTCGACGCGACGGCGCTCGCGCTGCGCGCCTTCGCGAGTTGCCCCGACCGCTACCGCAGCGTCGACGGGCCCTTCGTGCGGCGCGCGGCGGAGTGGCTGGTCGCGCAGCAGGCCGCCGACGGCTCGATCGCGGCGGCGGGCGCTGACGCTGCGGCTCGGCGGAGCTCGACGGCGTTGAGCGTGGCCGCGCTGATCGCGCTGGGCGAGCCGCAGTACGCCGCTGCGATGGCCAAGGCGATGGAGTTCCTCGGCCCGGATGCGGCGAGTGAAGCGTTGCGCTGGCCCGTGGCGACGGAGGGCTGGCCGCTCGACGACGCGCAACAGATGAAGGCGGCCGAGAAGCTGCTCGCAGCGCAGGCCGAGAAGGGCCGCTGGATCGGTCCGCGCGGCCCGGTGGCCGAGACCGCGGCGCACGCCGTCGCGCTCTCGGCGGTGGAAGCGGCGCTGGCGGCCAAGCGCGTCGCCGCGCCGCAGAGCAGTGCGCTGCAGCCGCTGCCGTCCTTCAGCGCCGCCGACCGCGCAAGCGCGCTGCGCGCGATCGACAAGGGCGCGGCCTACCTGCTCTCGGTCGGCGACGGCGGCAAGTGGGGCGCGCCGGGACGACCCGACGCGGGCTTGAGCGCCATGGTGCTCGCGGCGCTGCAAGCGCAACCCGCGCCGCGCGCAGAAGCGCTCCAGAAGGCGATCGACTCTGGTCTCGAGTGGCTCGTGTCGCTGCAACAGACCGACGGCTCGATCCACGACGGCAAGCTCGCCAACTACACGACTTCGGCGGCGATCATGGCGCTCGCGCGCGCCGACTCGCAGCGCTTTGCGCCGGTGATCGCCAAGGCGCGCGCGTTCCTGGTGGGCCTGCAAGCCGACGAAGGCGAGGGCTACAGCGAAGGCGATCTGTACTACGGCGGGATCGGCTACGGCTCGACCGAGCGGCCGGACCTCTCCAACCTGCAGATGGCGCTCGAAGCGCTTTCCGCGTCGGGACTCGAGCCCAACGCGCCGACCTACAAGAAGGCGCTGAAGTTCCTCGAGCGCTGCCAGAACCGCTCGGAGTCCAACACGCTCGAGCTGCGCGACGGCGAGAAGCTGATCAAGTCCGGCGAGGACGGCGGCGCGGGCTACGCGCCGGGCGACAGCAAGGCGGGCTTCGTCGAGCTCGCGGGCGGCGCCGTGGCCCCGCGTTCGTACGGGTCGATGACCTACGCGCTGCTCAAGTGCCTGGTGTTCGCCGGCGTCTCCAAAGACGACCCGCGCTTGAAGGCGGCCTTCGAGTGGGTGCGCGCGAACTACACGCTCGACATCAACCCGGGCTTCGACGCGAGCATCGACCCCAGCGCGCCGTACCAGGGCTTGTTCTATTACCTGCACACCATGGCGCAGGCGCTCGATCTGCTCGCGGTCGAGAGCCTGGTCGACAACGCCGGGCGCGAGCACGCCTGGCGCGCCGAGCTGTGCGGTCGCATGGTCTCGCTGCAGTCCAAGCTCGACGGCTCGTGGACCAACCGCAACAGCCCGCGCTGGTACGAGGGCAATCCGCTGCTGGGCACGGCCTACGCGCTGCTCACGCTCGACGCGGCGCTGCCGAAGTAGCTGGCGCGCGCGCGGCCTGCGTAGACTGCGCGAATGCCCAGCAACGTTCGAATTCACCGCGAAGGCTCGAGCGCGAGCGATGCGCGCGCGGCGCGCCTGATCCTCGAAGCCGACGGCCGTTTCCTCGATCTCTCCGAGCACCTGCGCGAGAGCGGCGCGGGCGAGCTCTCGGTCGTGCAACTGCTCGCGGAGGGCTGGTTCGAGCGCGCGCGGCTCGAGCGTGAACTCTCGCGCGGCAAGTGGCGCGAGCGCGCCGCGCCGAGCACGCGCCAGGTTCCGATCGAGCCCGAGCGCGTCGGCAAGATCCTCGCGCTGGGCAAGAACTTCCGCGAGCACGCCGCCGAGTTCGGCGAGGCCGTGCCCGAGGAACCGCTGGTGTTCAACAAGCTGCCCGAGACGCTGCGCGCCGACGGAGAGACCGTACGCGTGCCGGCCTGGTACGAGGCGCGCTTCGATCACGAGGTCGAGCTCGCGGTCGTGATCGGCCGCGCGGGCCACGCGATCGCCGAAGCGGACGCCATGGCGCACGTCGGCGGCTACACGGTCGCCAACGACCTCACCGCGCGCACGCTGCAGGGCCAGGATCGCAACCTCAAGTACCCCTGGTTCCGCTCGAAGAACTTCGAGGGCTCGTGCCCGCTCGGGCCGTGCCTCGCGCCGCGCGATTTCCTCGACATCTCCGGGCTGCGCGTGAGCGCGCGCGTGCGGCACGCTGGCGGCGCCGAAGAGCTGCGCCAGGACTCGAACACGCGCGACCTGATCGTCACTGTGCCGGCGGCGATCGCATGGCTCTCGCGCCAATTCACGCTGCGGCCCGGCGACGTGCTTCTGATGGGCACGCCCGCCGGCGTGGGCCCGCTGGTCGACGGCGACGAGACGCTGTGCGCGATCGAAGGGCTGGGCGAGCTGCGCACGAAGATCGCGCGCGGTTGAGGCGCGCTGCGGCGCATCAGAACTGCCACACCAGCGCGAGCGAGAGTTCGGCTTCGAAGTCGTCGCGCGCGATCGGACTGTCGGCGATCGCAGAGCTGTAGAGCTCGACGCCGGCCTGCGCGATGAGCTGCAGGTTCTCCGTGAAGCGCTGGCGGTGCACGAGCTGCAAGCCGCTCGAGCGGTAGCCGCCGTCGAGCGAGGTCTCCGCCAGCCCAGAGCCGAGCGCGTCCTCGGCGCTCACGCCGAAGTCCTTGTTCACGAAGGCGCGGTCGCCGAAGGTCGAGAAGACGAACACCTCGGTCCCCATCCCGTCGAGTCGCTCGCCGAAGCGATGGCCCGCCGCGAGCACGCCGAGCGCGCCGAAGTCGCTCTCCCCCGCCAGCACGCGCGCGCCGATCCAGTTGCGCCACTGGCTGTCGAGCGCGCGCCGCAGCTCGACGAAGCCCGTCAAGTGCGAGTCGCGCTTCTCGATACCGTCGAGCACGCCGTCCTCCGAGTCCGACGGATCGAGCCCGTCCTCGTAGCGCAGTCCCGCCTGCACCAGCCAGCGTTCGTCGAAGACGCCGCGCCAGCCGAGTTCAGCGCCTTCGAAGAACAGCATCTGCCCGCCGCTCCGCCACTGGATCGCGCCGGCCGGATCGAGTTCGAGCTCGTACTCGTCCGAGCCGTCGTAGGCCGCTTCGTACTCGACGCCCAGCCCCAGCGCGAGGCCGAACCCGCCGCCGCGCGTGAAGTCGAACACCGAAGGCGAAGGAACGAGCGCGCGTTCATCGGGCGAAGGCGCGTTGGCGATCGACGTGGAGGAACTCCGTTCGTCGCGAGGCTCGCCTTGCTCGGCCCAAGCGCTGAACGATTCGCTTGAGCCCGTTCCGCCTTCGCTCGCAGCAACGCCAGAGGTCACACAGGACGCGGCCTGGCACGCGGCCAGGCACGACACGATGAGTTGGATCTTCATGCGTTCGAGTGTGAGCGCAGACGCACTCGAGCTCGTGTCGATTCGGCGTCGACTCGGCGTGGAATCGCGCGCAGTCCAACGTTCACGCGGCGCTGACAGCGGGTGCGCGCCGTACCTTGGAGAGGTGCGCATCCTCTTGATCGAAGACAATCCCTCGCTGCACGCGAACTTGACCGAGCAGCTCGAGCGCGCCGGTCACGAAGTCGACCTCGCCGTCGACGGGCGCAGCGGACTCAGCCTCGCGCTCAGCGGAGCCCACGACGTGCTGGTGCTCGACCTGGGCCTGCCGCGGCTCGACGGGCTCGAAGTGTGCCGGCGGCTGCGAGCGCAGCATGGCCCCGGGCCGCTGGTGTTGATGCTGACCGCGCGCGACACGCTCGACGACAAGCTCGAGGGTTTCGCGGCAGGCGCGGACGACTACCTCGTCAAGCCCTTCGAGGGCGCCGAGCTGCTCGTGCGGCTGCAAGCGCTCGCGCGACGCACCTCGCGCCCCGAGCGCGACGTGCTGGTGGTCGAGGACCTGCGCTACGACCTCGGAGAAGTGCGCGTCGAGCGCGCCGGCCGCGCAGTGACGCTCAATCGCGTTGGCCTGCGCATCTTGCGCGAGTTGATGAGCGCCTCGCCCAGCGTCGTGACGCGCGAGCAACTCGAAAACGTGCTGTGGGACGGCTTTTCGCCCGAGGGCAGCGTGCTGCGCTCGCACATCTACGCGCTGCGCAAGGCGATCGACCTCGAGGGCCTGACGCCGCTCGTGCACACCGTGCGCGGCATCGGCTACCGCCTCGCGCGCGAGGAGCCGGCGTGAGCTCCCCTCCGCGGCTGCGGCGCGGATTGAGCGTGCTGATCACGGCCTTCGGCGGGGCCTTGGCGCTCACCTACGCCTGGGTCGTGCCGCGCCTGGTGCTCGACACCGAGGACAGCATCTTCGCGCGCAACCTCGAGCGGCTGCGCGCGCAAGCGGCGCAGCGTGCGGGCGCGGATGGACCACTCGACGCTCCGGGCGCGCGCGTGGTGCGCGACCTGTCGAACGAGCCGCCCGAGCTCGCCGCGTTCCTGCGCTCGCTCGCGCCCGGCGTGCACGAGTTCAACGACGATCCCTTGCCCGGACTTTCGACCAGCGAGCTGATCGTCGCCGTCGAGCCCGGTCCGGACGGCGCGCCGGCGTGGTGGCTCCTGTACGACGTGGCGGGCCTCGAAGCGCTCGAAGGGCCTTGGAGCCTTCTGTATCTCGGCGCGGTCGGCGGCGGCTTCGCGCTCGCGATCGCAGCCACGTTCGTCGGGCTGCTCGCTTCGCGACGCCTGTTCGGAGCGCTCGACGACCTCGAGCAGCTCGTCGCCGCCGAGCCGGCCGCGGCGCAGACCTCGGCCGCCGAGCAACGCGACGACGAGATCGGCCGCATCGCGCGCTTGTGGCGGCGCGCAGAAACGCGCCTGCGCACCGCGCTCGCACGCGAGCAGCGCTTCACGCGCGACGCGAGCCACGAGCTGCGGACACCGATCGCAGCCGCACGCGGCGCGCTCGAACTGCTGCGATCCGAGCCGCAGGCCGACCTGCGCCGCCGCGAGGAGCTGCATCGGCGCGTCGACGCTGCGCTGGTCGAGATGAGCGATCTCGTGCACGCCTTCCTGTGGCTCGCGCGCGAGCCCGACGGCGCGCGCGCGGGGCTCGACCGCGAAGAGTTCGAGCTCGGCGCGCTCGTCGAGCGGCTGGTCGCGGAGCGAGCGGCGCTCTCCGGTGCGCGGGCGCGGATCGAGTTCGAGCGCCGCACGAGCGCGTTGGTCGAAGGCAGCGAGCGACTGGCCCGCGTGATCGTGGGGAACGTGCTCGGCAACGCACTCACGCACGGCGACGGCGCGGTGCGTGTCGAACTCGACGGCCCGCGGCTGGTGTTGACCAACCGCTCGACGCTTCTCGCCCACGAAGCGCAAGTCGAGGGCTTCGGCTTCGGGCTCCAGATCGCGAGCGAGCTGTGCGCGCGCTTCGGCTGGACGCTCGAGTCCCAGCGACGCGACGACGAGTTCGTCGTGCGAATCGACTTCGCACTGCCGGCGCAGAGCGCGCGCACTTGACGCGCGACGCTCGCGCTCAGAACAGCCAGCGCAGACCGAGCAGCACGCCCAGGTGGTCGTAGTCGGCCTCGAACGACTGTCCGCCGCCTTCGAGTTCGACTCCGCTCGTACCCAGGTAGCGCCCTTCGAGCGTCACCTCGAGTGCGTCGGTGGCGCGCCAGCCGACGCCGGCGAAGAGTTGGTAGGCGAGCGCGCCGCTGTCGCTGACTTCGCCGCCCGAGGGCTCGAGGTCGGCATCGATCTCTTCGAGCACTCCGACGCCTGCGCCGACGTACGGACGCCACGGCCCCTGCTGCTCGAAGCTGTAGACCACGTTCGCAGTGACCGCGACCGAGGCGTAGTCGCCGCCGCTGGCTACCGCGCCGCCCGAGCCGATCGAGTCGATCTCGCCCGAGCGGTAGGTCCAGTCCGCTTCGACGCTCCAGTTGGAGTCGAACTCGTAGCCCAGCGCGGCGCCGCTGACCAGACCGGCGGAGTACTCGCCCTCGGCGCTCGCACCGGCGGGATCGAAGGCCCCGTCGAGCGTCGCGCCGTAGCCGAGGTTCGCTCGCGCGTACAAACCGGAATCGCCGCGCGGCGTCGAGGTCGAGGAGCAGGCCGAGAGGCCCAGGAGCGCGAGCGCCGCAAGTGTCGAGGTGGTGTTCATGCCTCTGCGTTCGCGCTCCACGGCCGACCGGATCGTCGAAAGCGCGTCGAATCCGCGTCGAATCCGGGGCGCATGCGACCGTCGCGACGATCAACTTCAGGCGCTCGCCGACGGCCGCGGCTCTCTCGCGCGACTCGGACCCGCTGAGCCCGTTGCGCGCGACCTTGCGACGCGTCGCTCAGTCGAGCGGCGCGAGCGAAAGGAACGGCTCGAGGATGCGCTGCGTCATGCCCCACACGGCGCGGACGCAGGCGAAGCAGCGCGGCAAGCAGCGCAGTGCGCCGCGGTGGAGGATCACAATGCTCCTGCGCGAGTTCGCCCAAGCGGGTTCACCCGCTCGGCTCCGGCCGTCCAAGCGGCGACGTCGCGATAAACACGGCGCTGCGGCCAGCAGGATCGCGCGAGGCGCCGGCCTCACGCCTGAGTGCGCCTGACCGGCTTCACTTGCCGAAGAAGATGCGCGGCGTCTCGTACGAGTCGCCGAAGCCACGGCCGAGCAGGTCCGTGCGGCCGTCGCCGTTGAAGTCGGCCAGAGACTCTCCCGCGATCCATGTCGCGTGCGTCGCGCGGAAGCGGCCGTCGCCCAAGGAGACGAGCACTTCCAACGCGTGCGGGTCGCTGAGATCGAACGATTCACTCGCCCAACGCACCACGAGGTCGAGTCCGCGCCCTCCGCCGAAGCGCGCTGTCGACAGCGAGGCCACCTGCTCCTCGATCAGGGCGAGCGGCGAGTAGACGGGATCGCGAAAGTAGTAGTTCCCGCGTCCTCGCATGCAAGCCACTGCAGCGCCGGCGTCCACGCCTGCGTTGCGGAAGGCGAATACGACGTCCGCGTTCCCATCGCCGTCGAAGTCGCCGGCCTGCAAGCCGAGCGGAAACTCCTGGATGAACGCGGGCGGCAGGGTCACGTTGAAAGTCCCGTCGGGCATGCCGCGGTACCACTCGAACTCGCCCTGTTGATTGGTGACCACGAGATCCGCACGCCCGTCGCGGTCGAAGTCCGCGCTCGCGGTCAACCGCGGAAGGATGGAGTTCGGCGTGGTCACGACCGGCGCCCCAAATCCTCCGGCGCCGTCGCCGCGTCCCACCGAGATCCCGTTCGATCGAACGATGATGTCGAGCTTCCCATCGCCGTCGACGTCCGCGAGTTGGCGCTGGTTGTCGAACGAGGGCACGGAGAACGTCGCATGGACCAAGTCCGACAGATTCCCGGTCCCGTCGTTCAAGGCGCTGAAGTAGTCGAAACTCGAGGTGTAGCGAGCGCCGAACAGGTCGAGGTCGCCGTCGGTGTCCAGGTCCGCGAGCTGCAAGGCCAGGATCAGTCCCGACACGTTGCGGCTCCAGACGACGAGAAACTCGCCGCCGCCCGCTCCGACGTAAGCAGAGACGGCGCCGTCCCGCAGAGCGACAACGTCCGCACGCCCATCGCCGTTCAAGTCGCCCGCAGTCGCGTGCGTTGTGTCGACCAGGTTTGTCGTGGGTTGAGGCGTGTCGAAGCGTCCGTTGCCGGAGGCAAAGAGCACGAGTGGATCCTCCTCCATGAAGGCCGCGACGATGTCGTCGAGCCCGTCGCCATTCATGTCTCCGAACTCGAAGTGAGCCGCTGCGCGCGGAATCCACAACTCGACACCGGCCGGGCGGAAGCCGCCGTTCTCGTACAAGCGCAACTCCGGCGTTCGTGAGCTCGCGAAGATGCCGTCGAGGTCGCCATCACCGTCGAGATCGTGCGCTGCTTCCAGCCAAGTGTCAGGCGCTGCAGAGATCAGCTGCTCCACGAACTGCCCGGCCGAGAAGCGCTGAAGGGTCGTCCCCCACCACGGAGACGACGTCACCAGCTCGACCACGCCGTCGCCTTCGAAGTCGGCAGCGAAGCGCAGCCCGCGGTCCTCGATCGCGTAACGCTCGACGAATCGACCTTGGCCGTCTCCGCGCAAGATCGTCACACGCGACCCGCTCGGCGCTTCGAGCGACAACGCGATGTCCGCGTTCCCGTCGCCATCGAAGTCCCCGGCGGCTTGTGACCAGCTCCACCCGCTCGGCGCCGGCACTTGCGATTCGATGGCGGCCGATGTGGGTCCTTGCGATCCGCCTCTGCGAACGAAGATCCGGTCGGCTTGATCGTCGTGCCAGGCGATGTCGTCGAAGCCGTCGTTGTCGAAATCCGCAATGAGCGGCGAGTGAATCAGGTAGTTCGATTCGGCGAGGGTCAGCGGAGGGAGGAAGCCGCCCGTGCCGTCGCTGAGCTCCGTCGACAAGCTCGGCGTGGTCCAGCGCTGAACGACGAACTCCGGCCACCCGTCGCCGTTGAAGTCGCCGCTCGCGATGTCCATGACATACGGGACCAGAGAGCCGATTGTGGTGCGCGACGCCAACGAGCCGTCTTTGGCGCCCCGCATCAACACGGCTTCCCCGATGCCGATGCCGCGCACCACTGCGGCTTCCGATCGGCCGTCGCGATCGAGGTCGACGATCTCGATCTTGCTAGTCAGCGGAAAGGCGCTGCCCGTCTCCCACACGGACGGCGGAAAGCGCGTCCCCTGCGTCTGGGCGGCGGCTGTCGCGGTCAGCGCGACGAGACTCGCCGCGCACATGCTGAGAAGAATCGATGAGTTCATCGGGTGGACCTCGGCGCTCGATTCGAGCGGTTCATTTGCCCAGGAAGACGTGGAGGCGCTCGTGCAGGCCGTTGTCGATGCGACCGAGGAAGTCGACGCGCTCGACGAGGCTGCAGTCGCTGAAAGCCCAGCCCCAGGCCGGCTCGCGCTCGAGCACGCGGACCATCCGTGGCCCGCAGCTGAGGTGCGCCGCGGCGATGCGCCACGGAAACTCGCCGCGCAGCAGCCACACGCCGTGAATGCCGATCGAGGCGATGACGTAGAGCCGGCCATCGCGATCGAAGTCGACCGTCTCGACGCGGCTGAAGCTCGGGAGGCACCGGCCCCCGTCCCACACCGAGACTGGGAATACGGGAGCGTCGGACTGCGCCAACGCGGCGACGCTCGCCGCGACGAACGCAGCGAGTCCGAGCACTCGTCCAGCAGACTGCTTCATGGCCCCTCCTTCACGCCGGCCGGCGTTCGTCGGGAGTCCGAGCGCCTGTCGCGGAGCGGGGCGGAATTCTGCCGGCGAGTTGTGTCGAGGCTTCGAGCGTCAGCAAGCACTCGCGGGCCGGCCTCCATCAAGCTCGCGTGCTGGCGTCTAGAAGTGATGCTGGCGCTGTCCGGCGCAGCCAGACTTCTTTCCGGCGCCGCGGAGCCCATCTAGTGCTCGGAGGGCTCGCGCTACCCTGCTCGGGAGGTGGCCTTCTCGCCGCGGCTATCCTCGCGCTCGCACTTCCCTCGAACACGCTCTCGCACAGAACACTGAGATGGGACACCGCCTCAGACTTCCCGAACTGAATGCGCTCGATGCCGAGCTGAAGGCTGCGGCATGAGCAAGAAGCTGGTCTTCGTCTCGTACTCCCACAAGGACCGCGCGCTTCTCGACAAGGAGGTCGTTCCGTTCCTCGGGCAGTTGAAGCTCGGGGAGCAGATCGAACTCTGGGACGACCGGCTGATCGGCGTCGGCGAGGACTGGTACGCCCAGATCGCCGATCAACTCGACAAGGCGAGCGTTGCGATCCTGCTCGTCACGCAGAACTTCCTTTCCTCCGGCTTCTGCCTCCACGAAGAAGTGCCGGTGCTGCTGCAGAGAGCACGCCGCGGCGAATTGCATCTGCTCCCGCTCCTCGCCCAGCCGTGCAACTGGAAGAACGAGCGTTGGCTCGCGCGAAGCCAGATGTGGCCCCAAGACGCAAAGGCGCTCAGCCTGCACACCAAGGCGAAGCGCCAGGCACTCCTGACAGAGTTCGCCGAGCTCGTGCTCGAAGGCGTTCAAACACCAGCGGCGCCCCGGACCGGCGGAGTGAGCCTCGACGCTCCGCACTCCACGCATGATCTGCACCGCATGCCGCAGACGGGGTCGCTGCTGTTCGGGCGGCGCGACGAGATCAAGCTGCTCGATGACGCGTGGAACGGCGGCCAGACCAACATCGTCGCCTTCACGGCGGGCGGCGGCGTCGGCAAGTCGACGCTGGCGCGCGTGTGGACGGAGATGCTCGCCGAGGACGGCTGGCGCGGCGCCGAGCGCGCGTACGCGTGGTCGTTCTACAGCCAGGGCACCGGACGGATGACGGACTCCGAGACCTTCCTCAACGAAGCGCTGAAGTGGTTCGGAGCGACGGAGTGGGAAGGCAAGTCGATCTGGGATCGCGCGGAGATGCTCGCCGAGATGATGCGACAGCACCGCACGCTGCTGATCCTCGACGGAGTCGAGCCGCTCCAGTCAGGCGAGGACGGCGTGGACCGCGGCAGTATTCGCGACCCCGGCCTGCGCACGTTGCTCGAGGAGTTGGCCAAGGGACATCCGGGCCTGTGCGTGGTGACGACGCGCGAGCGGCTAGTGGACCTCGGCGATGTGCAAGAGCCGGCGGTGCTGCACAAGGACCTCGATCAGGTCGCCCCACTCGCCGGCCGCGCGCTACTGCGCGTCGCTCGGGTGCGCGGTGACGACACGGAACTCGAGGCGGCCGTGGAGGACGTGGGCGGCCACGCGCTGGCGGTCTCGCTGCTCGGCAACTTGCTCAAGGACAGCAACGTGGCGCCGCACGTCTCGGGTGCGAAGACGCTGCCGCCGCTCGTGCATCCGGTGGAGCAAGGCGGCCACCCGCGCCGCGTCCTCGACGCGTGGGCGCAGCGCCTCGGCGACGGAGCCGAGCTCGAGCTGCTCCATATCGTCGGCCTCTTCGACCGCCCCGCGGATCTGCGCGCGGTGCAGGCAGTGATCGACGGCGACCCGCTTCCGGGCCTCAACCGTCAGCTCCGCAACGCGAAGCTCGACGCCGTGCTCGAGCGCCTCCGTGGTGTGAAGCTCCTCGCCAGACAGAGCACCCACGACGACACGCTCGACACCCACCCCATCGTGCGCGAGCACTTCGGCGCGCGGCTGAAGGCGCTCCACCCCAAGAGTTGGCAGGAAGGCCACCGACGTCTCTACCAGCACTTCAAGGACACCACCGAGCACCAGCCCAACGACCTGCCGGGCATGCAACCGCTCTTCGCCGCCGTGGTCCACGGTTGTGCGGCGGGGCTATATCAGGAGGCGTGTGAGGAGGTCTACATCGATCGCATCCTGCGCAGGCACGAGGACTACTTGGTGAAGAAGCTCGGAGCCTTCGCCGCGGACCTTTCCTGCCTCTCGCACTTCTTCTCGGAGCGCTGGCAGGGTCCTCAGCCGGGGCTCCGCAGCGACACGCAGAGCTCGGTCGTCGGCGGTGCTGGGGTGCTCCTGCGCGGCCTAGGTCGTCTGCGGGATGCGGTCGAGCCCTTGAAGGAAGCACTCCGACGCTTCGTTGTGGCCGAGATCTGGGATCACGCTTCGGCGCTCGCCGGCAGCCTCAGCGAACTCCTCCTTGCGCTGGGCGAACTCGCGCCGGCCGAGAGACTAGCCCACGAGTCGGTCGCCCACGCCGACGCCAGCGGCGATGGGTTCCAACGACTGCTCCAACGCACCGCCCGCGCCGACGCACTCCACCAGCTCGGCCGAGTCGGCGAAGCGCGAGCGCTATTCGCCGAGGCCGAGCGCATGCAGGTCGAGCTGCAGCCCGACTACCCGCTGCTCTACTCATTCCAGGGCTACCGGTACTGCGACTTCCTCCTCGCCGCTGGCGAACCAGCCGAGGTCCTCCGTCGGGCGCCGCGTACGATGGAAGTGGCGCAGCGACACCGCTGGATCCTCGACATCGCCCTCGATCATCTCAGCCTCGGTCGCGCCCATCTGGCGACTGCGCCGCCAAGTCTCAGCGCCGCGGAGCCGCACCTCAGGGCGGCCGTGGACGGTCTGCGCGCGTCGGGAAACACGGATGAAGTCCCTCGCGGCTTCCTCGCACGCGCCGCCTTCCACCGCATGCGCGACGACCTGCCCTCCGCGTGGAAGGACCTCGACGTCGTCGCGACTCTCGTCCGCCGTCACGGCCTGCGCCTCTTCGAGGCCGACCTCGCGCTCGAGCAGACCCGCTGCCACCTTGCCGCCCACAAGCGTGAACCCGCTCGGACCACGCTCGAACACGCCCGCAAGCTGATCACCGAGATGAGCTACGGCCGCAGACTCCCCGAGCTGAACGCGCTCGACGCCGAACTGAACGCCGCGCCATGAGCGAGAAGCTGGTCTTCGTTTCGTGCGCGGCGACTCGCCTGCGCCGCGGCGCCGCGCTCCGCCGCCCACGTTCAACGCCCGCGACCGGCGCCGGCGGGCAGTGACGGTCATGGCCAGAGCGTTCACGCCACGGCCCGAGCGCGCCTCGAGCAGCACGCCAGCGCGACCACCGAAACCTGCGACTTGCCCCTCATGCCCCTTGACCGATCCGCCCGCCGCCGCGGACCTCCGCAACGCGGTCGACAGTGGCCGCATCCGGCGGATGTCAACCGCTCGGAGTGTCCGTTCGCCAGATCGACCCGAACGCTATGGCGATGCTTGCGACGGGCCGCGCGGGTGCAGGCCGTGCAACAACGCCGTTCGCGCCTGTCCGAGTTCCTGCAGCGCGCCAGCGACGCCGCCGCCATCGTCCTGCTGTACGCCTTGTCGGTCGACGCAGCGGTGTCCATCTACTTCCAGTCCTGAGCCCTCGTCTCCGAGCGGGACGCTCGACACGAGACCACCCGAAGGAGACTTGCTCGCGTGATCAGCCCGCTCGAGATCGGCGCCAACGCCGTCAACGCGCTCTCGATCGTGCTCGCGGGGCGCAACAGCGTGCACACGTGGTGGACGGGGATCGTGGGGTGCGTGCTGTACGGCTGGCTGTTCTTCGGGACGCAGCTCTACGCCGATGCGACTCTGCAGGTCTTCTTCGTCTTCACGAGCATCATCGGCTGGAAGAACTGGGCCCGCGGCGACCAACGTCCGGTGGCACGAACGGGCGCGCGCGCGCTGCTTACGTACCTCGTGATCGCGCTGCTCCTGGCCGCCGGCTACAGCGCGTTGCTGCACCGCTACACCGACGCCTTTGCGCCGGTCCCTGACTCGCTCGTACTCGTGTTCAGCGTCCTCGCACAACTGCTGCTGATGCGGCGGCGCGTCGAGACCTGGTACTTCTGGCTGCTCGTGAACACGATCGCTGCGCCGCTCTTCATTCACCGCGGACTGATCCTCACCGGCCTCCTGTACACCGGCTTCTGGATCAACGCCTTGATCGCCGTGCGCCATTGGCGCCGACTCGCCGCGCAATGACTCGGTCGTTCGCGCGCGGACTCGTCGTCGGCAAGTTCTGTCCGCTGCACCGCGGACACGAGCTCACGATCCGCACGATGCTGGACTCGTGCCGCGAAGGCTTCGTCCTCAGCTACACGAGCCCCGAGTTCGCCGGCTGTGAACCCGAGCGGCGCCGACGTTGGTTGGCCGAGCTCTTCCCGAGCGCGAATTCCCTCGTGCTCGCTGCGCACGAGGCGCCTCCCAACGACGCCGACGAGCTCACGCACCGCCGCTTCGTCGCGCAGATCTGTCGCGAGCGTTGGCGCACGACGGTCGACGCCGTGTTCACGAGCGAGTCCTATGGCGATGGCTTCGCGCGTGAGCTCTCGCGACTGTTCGCGCATCCGGTCGTCCATGTGTCCGTCGACGCCGCACGCCGCTCGCATCCCGTCTCGGGCACGGAGCTGCGCGCCGATGTCCACGCCCGCCGCGATCAGCTCTCTCCCCTCGTGTACGCCGACTTCGTGCAGCGCATCGCGCTGCTCGGCGGAGAATCGAGCGGCAAGAGCACTCTCGCCACGGCTCTCGCCGGACACTTCAGAACCCAACACGTTGCCGAGTACGGACGTGACCTGTGGGACGAGCGCGAAGGTCGACTCGAGTTCGCCGACATGCTGTACATCGCCCGCACCCAGATCGCACGCGAGGAGGCTGCAGCGCGGAGCTCCGAGCGCTACCTCTTCTGTGACACGTCGCCGCTGACGACGCTGCTCTACAGCTGCCACCTCTTCGGCCGCGCCGAACCCGAACTCGAAACGCTGGCCGAGCGCGCCTACGACCTGCACGTGCTCTGCGCGCCCGACTTTCCCTTCGTGCAGGACGGCACGCGCCAGGATGCGGCCTTTAGGTCCCACCAACACGCGTGGTATCGCGCCGAACTGGAGCGACGCTCCTGGCCCTGGATCGAAGTCACGGGTGCGGTGGAGTCGCGAGTCCGACAAGTCGCTGCGCGCCTGTGCGAACACCGCGATGCGGGCGGCTAGTTCGGAGCCCCTGGCGCAGGAGCTCGAGGAGAGCCGTTCGTCGACACCTCGCCTTGGCTTCAATCGATAGTTCGACCTGAGTTCGCAGCGCCTCATCGGATCGATCCAATGCGCGCACTCGAACTCGACGACGCCCTCATCTCGCCGAGCTGCACCCTCATGCCGCTCTCCCAGCTCGCCGCGCCGCTCACCGATGCCGACGTCGCCGAGTCGGGTGAGCAGCGCGCACGGTCAGTCACCCGCCATACCGAACAGCAAGGTCGCCAGCCGCGCGCGCACGCGCCGGTCGACGCTCGCGCGTCTGCCGATCACGACGCTCGGCTCTGCGACCAGCCTTCCACTGCGTAGCCCCCTGGATCGTCCGCGCTCGTCCCGGAGAACTCGCCGCACGGCTGAGTGCGAGGCGCTTCGCATCACACTCGAGCGGCGCCGCCTGCTCACGCGAACACGAGGCGACCAGCCTCTGCCCTGACCTCCGAAGCGAAAGGGAGTTTTGCGTCACCACACCCGCTCCAGCCATCTCTTGGGCGCTCTGCATCCGCCGCAGCTACCTATCCAGTCGACACTCAAGTACCTTCGAACTCTGGCGAACGCTTGGCCGGGTTATCCGCAACGGTCTATGGACACTCAGCTCACTCGTAGTTCGTTTCCGGGCTTCTCCAAAATTCATGTCCTCGGGCACGACGAAGGCAGCCGTGAGTTCAGGGGAGAGATCTCTCCTGACTTGGACGTTTTCGCGATTACGCGTGGCGAGCATGATCCCGGAGACGTCGTTGTTCGTTGGGTGATGGGCCGGAGTACTCCGTCGGAAGTCGTTAGCACGACACACGCGGCCCTGTGGGTTGTGGCCGATCGGGTCATTGAGGTACTGAGATCTCAGGGATTCTCGGGCTGGAAGAGTTCTCCCATAGAAGTGTTCGGGAAGAACAGTCAAGCGTTCGCAGGCTACCAGGCACTGTCGGTACACGGTCGTTGCGGACGTATCGACAACAGCCGCTCTGTGAAGTTCGACAAGCAGTACCCCGCACGCGTGGCCCCCGCCTGGCGCGGCTTGTACTTCGATGAGCAGACATGGGACGGCTCGCACCTCTTCATTGCGCTTGGTCGGGGCGCACAGATCCTCGTTGTCGACGACGTCAAGCGCGCGCTGGAGAACGCGAAAGTGAAGAGGCTCCTCTTCACACCGCTGGACGAGTATGAACGTTCGGACGTGGAGATGAGGATGCCGCCTAGCTCCTGAAGTCGCTTGAATACAGCCCGTCCCGCGCCGCATCCGTCTCAGTGGGACATGGAGCGAGCGCCGGCAGGTTCCCGCGAGACCTCGCGTTGAAGCCGCTCAGCTCGTCGCGCTCGACGGGCCGATCCCCGCGTTGCTCCCACGAGGGCGCTCGCGCGCGACTCGCTCACTTCGCCAGAGCCCCTCCGCGCGCCCGACGTAGCTGCGGCCCTCCAGCGAACGCGATTTCGGGACCGACTGCGGCTGCGCAATACCCTGACCGTGCGCGGTGCGCGTGCCGCAGCTCCCCGCCGAGCCGAGTCGCGAGTGCGCGCGTGAACAAGACTGGCTGTGTGGGCGCGCTGTCTGTCGGCGCGTGAAAGGACGAGCGCGCCGCAAGCGCGGGTGCGTGACGCGGACTAGGCCCTCGCTCAACACTCACTCAAGCGGCGCCAGCGACAGGAACGGCTCCAAGATGCGCTGCGTCATGCCCCACACGGCGCGGCCGCCGGCGAAGTAGGCCGGCATGCAGCGCAGCGCGCCGTGGTGGTGCACTTCGACGCTGCCGCGCGAGCGCGCGAGCTCGTCGAGGGGCGTCCACTCGATGCGCGCGACTTCGTCCGAGAGCGACGTCTGCGGCACACGCGGCACCACGAAGACGAAAGGCCGCACGACGATGCGCGCCGGCGCCGTCACGGGGCGCAGGTCGTCCAGCTCCCCCACCAGCTCGCGCGGATCGAGCTCGACCCCGACCTCTTCGCGCGTCTCGCGCAGCGCCGCGTGCAGCCAGTCGGGATCGCTCGGCTCGAGCCGACCGCCGGGCAAGGCCATGTGGCCCGACCAGGGATCGCCGTCGCGCTGGGCGCGCTCGATCAAGAGGATCTGCGCTCCGCGCGTGCTCGGCGCGAGGATCACCGCCACCGCAGCGCGCGGCGTGCCCTCGGGCGCGTCGCGGCGCGGCTCGCGCTCTCGCAGGCGCAGCTCCAACAGTTCGCGCAGTCGATCCATGGCCCCGTCATTGTGACTCGCGGCGCGCACGCGGTCTCATGAAGATCCGGTGAGCGCCGCTGACGTGCGTCAGCACATCCATCCGCCCGCGACGTCGAGGTTCACGCCGGTCACGTAGCTCGCGGCGTCCGAGCACAGCCACTCGACCGCGTCGCTGACCTCGTCCACGCGCGCAGGCCGGCCCAGCGGAATCGCGGCCCATTCGCCGGCGTCGAGCGTGTCCGCCGAAGCGTGCTCGTGCGGCGCGAACCCCGGCGAGAGCACGTTCACGCGCACGCCGAACGGCGCCTCTTCGACTGCCCACGAGCGCGCGAGCACCACCAAGGCGCTCTTCGCCGCCGCGTAGGCCGCGGTCGACTTGCGCGCGCGCAGACCTTCGAGCCCCGCGCAGCCGAAGAACAGCGCCGAGCCGCGGCTCGCTCGCAAAGCCGGCCGCAACGCGGCCATGGCGAGGAAGGCGCTCTCGACGTTGCTCGCGAGCATGCGGCGCAGCTCGGCGGGCGTCGACTGCGACGCCGGGCCGTACTCGTACTCGCCCACGGCGTGGACGAGCGCATCGATGCGGCCGTCGCGCGCGAGCACGGCCTCGACCAGCGCGCGCCAGTCGTCCTCGCGCTCGAGGTCCGCGCGGTGCACGCGGCCCGGGAAGCGCTCTTCGAGCTTCGCGCGCGCGTCGACGCTCGAGCGGTAGACCACGTGCACGCTGTCTCCGCGCTCGGCGAAGCGCGTCGCCGCCGCCAGACCCAGTCCACGCGCCGAGCCCGTCACCAACCGCACGCGCTGCTCGCCCATCGTGGCCGCAGCTTAGCGCCGCGCCGGCCTCAGCCGTCGATCGCGCCGATGCGAGTCGGCGGCCACACGCGCACTTCGACCTTGCCGCGGATGTAGTCCTGCGGGACGAGCCCAAACTCGCGGCTGTCGCAGGAGCGCGGGCGGTTGTCGCCGAGCACGAAGTAGTGCGCCTGCTTCACGCGCAGGTGCACGCGCGCGAAGGGATCCTGCTCGGAGACGTACGGTTCGCTCAAGCGCTCGCCGTTGACGAACACGCCGTCGACGTCGATCTCGATCTCGTCGCCGGGCAGGCCGATGACGCGCTTGATGTAGTCGACGCTCGGATCGAGCGGGTACTTGAGGACCACGATGTCGCCGCGCGCGATCTCGCCGAACAGGTACGAGAAGTGGTCGATCAGGATGCGGTCGCCGTCGTGGATGCGCGGCGCCATCGAGCTGCCGCGCACGACGGACAGATTGAACAGGCACAGGTACGCGAGCGCGCCGAGCGCGAGCACCTGCGCCGCCTGCGCGAAGCTGCGCGCGCGAGTCGAACGGCGCCGAGGCTCGAGCGGAAAGCCCGCCGGTCGCCATGCAGGCTGCGCGGGCAGCGCGCGCGCGGACGCGGCCGCAGCTTCGTGTCTCATGAGCTCGCCGACGCCCGCATGCGCGTCCTGCGCCGGTTCGCTCGCTTGGGCGAGCTGCTCGCGTTCCACTTGGGACTCGTTCACGCCGCCCCCCTGATCGAGCGGCGCGCGCGGCGTTCTTGAAGTCAAACGCTCAGCGCGGCCTTCATGCCGCTTCGAATGGGCGCAGCGGCCAGAGCGCCGCTGCGCCCCGCGGCATTCGGCCGCGCTGAGATCTTGGTTGGTCGCTACGACCCCCTGAAACCTTCGCGAAGACGCGAAGGTTCCAGTAGGTCGCAGCTCCAGCGCGTGGTCAGCGCGGCCCGCGCGCCGTAGCCTCTGCGCCATGTCGTCCCACGCCCTGCGGGGCCGCGCTCGCCCCATCGCGCTCGCCGTCTCGGCCGGCGCGCTGTGGGCCGCCTGCGCCGGCCCGCGCCACCTCGATCCCCAGCACGTCGCCGCACGCGGCTCACCTTCGCTGCGCGACGTTTTTTCGATCCCCGGCATCCACGGCTCGCCGCCGTCGCTGCGCTCGCTCAGTGCGGACGGGCGCTTCGCGCTGGTGGACTTCAAGCCGGTCGAGCGCGACGCCGCGGGCCAGTTGGAGTGGGCGCAGGAGCACGGGCCGCACCTGCTCGAGACCTGGAGCGGGCCGCACGAGTTGACGGCGGCGAATTCGCTCGCGAGCTGGCTCGAAGAACTCGCGCCGAGCCCTCCGCCGGCCGCGGGCGAGAAACCCGAGCCGCAGCGGCCTGGGGCACTCGCGTGGAGCGAGTCGGGCGCGCGATTGGCGGTCGAATGGCAGGGCGCGCTGCTGCTCCTCGAGCCCGCCAGCCGCGCCGCGCACGTGCTCTACCGCGACCCGCCGCCGCCGCCCGAGGGCGCGCCCGCGGAGGCCGCCCCTGCGCGCATCGGGAACGTCCGCTCGCTGGCCTTCGCGCGCGACGACCGCGAACTCGAAGTGCGCACCGCCAAGGAGCTGTACGTCATCGAGCTGCCCGCGGGCGGCGCGGCGCCGCAGACGCTCGAACGACTCGAATGCCGCAGCGAGGACCTCGAGCCGGCGATCGACAAGCTGCAGTTCAGCAACGACCGCAGCCGCGTGTTCCTCACCGGCGGCACGTTCGGCGAACTCGAAGGCGATGCGAGCAAGTCCCCCACGCGCTTCTTCGAGCGCACAGGCGCGCGCAAGCTCGTGCTCGAGGGCCTGGCGGACCTCAAGTGGCTCGAGAGCGAGCGCCTCTCGCCCGATGGGCGCTTCGTGTTCGGCGTCGAGGCCGACCGCAGCAAGGATCCCGCGCCCAACATCGTCCCCAACTACCTCACGCCGCGCGTGAGCACGCTCTCCGCGCGGCGCGACCTCGCGGACGACCTGCCGGCGCCGCGCAAGCTGTGGATGTGGAACACGCGCGACGGCGCGCGGCGCGAGCTCGCGCTGCCGGGCGATTCGATCTACCACCTGCAGCCGCTCGGTTGGGCGCCGCAGCCCGAGGCCGACGCGCCCGCGCGCTACGCCTTCCGCCGCCTGTCGCGCGACTATCGCGTGCTCGAGACCTGGGTGTGGAGTGAAGGCGATCTGCGCCTCCTGTCCGTCGACCGCGACCCCAAGTGGATCGGCGGCCCCGGCGGCGGCGCGCGCTGGCGGCGCGACGGTCGCGCGATCGTGTTCACGTCCGAGTCGTTCTCGAGCTCCAGCACGCCCGGGCGCGCGCAACTGTTCGAACTCGACGTCCACACCGGCGCGGTGCGCCAGCTCACGCGCGTGGAGGGCGAGGTCGGCTCGTTCGTGCAGACCGACGGCGGCTACGCGCTGATCGCCAGCCCCGCCGATCCCAGTGAGCGCGATCTCGTGCTCACGACTCCGCAGGGGCAGGAACGCCGCATCGACGTCGGACCGGCGATGCTCGACGGGCTCAGAACGGCGCGCGACGGTTCGCTCGCGGTGGTCTCGCTCGAGCGCCTGGGACAGCCGGCCGAGCTCGTGACGATCGACCTGTCGAGCGGCGAGCAGCGCCAGCTCACCCGCACGCAGCGCGCCGAGTTCGCAGCGCAGGCTTGGATCCTGCCGCAGCAGCTCGTGCTCGAGCACGCCGACGGCTCGCGCGTCTGGGCGCACGTCTACCTGCCGCGTTCGTCGCGGCTCGAGCGCGGCGATCGCCCGCGGCCGTGCGTGGTGTTCATCCACGGCGCGGGCTACCTGCAGAACGTCACGCACTCGATGACCGAGTACGCGGTCAACCTGATGTTCCACTCGCGCCTGGCGGAGATGGGCTACGTGGTGCTCGACGTCGACTACCGCGGCAGCTCGGGCTACGGCCAGCGCTTCCGCACCGACGTTCAAGGCCATCTGGGCAAGCTCGAGCTCGAGGACATCGCGCTCGGCGTCGACGAGCTCGCGCGCCGCAAGGTGATCGACCCCGCGCGCGTGGGCTGCTACGGCGGCTCCTACGGCGGATTCTTGACGCTCATGGCGCTGTTCACGCAGCCCGAGCGCTGGAGTTGCGGCGCGGCGCTGCGCTCGGTCACCGACTGGCGCTCGTACTCGTCGGGCTACACCCAGCCGCGCCTGGGTCGCCCGTCGCTCGATGCGGCCGCGTACGAGCGCTCGTCGCCCATCGACCACGCCGAGAAGCTCGTCGATCCGCTGCTGATCCTGCACGGCATGAGCGACACCAACGTCTTCGCGCAGGACTCGATCCGACTGATCGAGAAGCTGATCGACCTGGGCAAGGACTTCGACGCGATGCTGTACCCCAGCCAGGGCCACGGCTTCGAGGACGGACCGCACTGGATCGACGAGTACGGCCGCATCGAGCGCTTCATGATCCGCCACCTGGGCGCGCCCTGAGCGCGTCGCCGCCGCCATGAGTGAACACGACTCTCGGTCCGACCCGCCGCGCCTCGATCGCCGCCACGCCCTGCTCGGCGGAGCAACGCTCGGCCTGGGCGCCGCCAGTTGCGCCGCCGCCCACGACTCGCGCGCGCGCGACGAGCGCGACGCTGCGCTCGAGCAGTTCCCCGAGCTCGTCGACCAACGCCCGTTCCACGAGCCCATCGCCGAGCCCGAGCGCGCCGCGCGCCGCGCCCGCTTGGCCGAGATCCTCCGCGCGCGCGGACTCGACGCCTTCGTGTGCGAGGGCGGCGCGACGATGACCTACCTGAGCGGCGTGTCGTGGGGCAAATCCGAGCGCGCCTTCGCGCTGGCGGTGCTCGCCGACGGCTCGCACTTTTGGATCTGCCCGGCCTTCGAGGCCGAGAAGGCGCGCCTGTCGATCGAAGGCCCGGGCAAGTGCGGCGGCGCGCTGGTCACCTGGGCCGAGCACGAGTACGCCTTCGCGCCCTTCGCAGCCGCGCTGCGCGAGCGGCGCGTCGAGCGCGTGGCGGTCGACCCGGCGCTGCGCGTGTTCATCGCCGACGAGCTGGCGCGCGAGCACGGCCGCGAGCGCGTGCAGCTGGGCCGCGCGGAGGTGATCGCGCTGCGCGCGTGCAAGGACGCGCACGAACTCGCGCTGCTGCGGCGCGCCAATGAGCTCACACAGCAGGCGATCGTCGCCGCCGCGCAGCGCATCCGCGTCGGCATGACCGGCGCGCAGGCTGGCCGGCTCATCACGGCCGCGCAGCAGAGGCTCGGACTCACCGATGTGTGGCGGCTCTCGCTGGTCGGCCCCGCCGCGGCCTATCCGCACGGCGACAACTCTGGGCTCGAACTCGCGCGCGGCGATTTCCTGCTGGTCGACACCGGCGGCGCCTTCCACGGCTACCAGAGCGACAACACGCGCACCTGGTGCGTCGAGGGCCAGCCCGGCGTCGAGCAAGTGCGCGCCTGGAACGCGGTGCGCGATGCGCAGCGGCGCGCGTTCGACGCGATCCGACCCGGACTGACCTGCGGCGCGATCGACCGCGCGGCGCGCGAAGCGCTGGCCGGCTCAGGCTATGGCGCGGGCTACGAGCACCTGACCCATCGCCTCGGGCATGGCATTGGCCTGGAGGGCCACGAGGACCCCTACTTCGACGGGGGCAGCCAGGTGGTGCTGGCACCGGGCATGACGCTCTCCAACGAGCCCGGCATCTACATCTACGGCAGCTTCGGCGTGCGGCTCGAGGACATCATCGCCGTCACCGCGAGCGGCGCGACGCACTTCGGCGACTGGCAGCGCACGCCGCTCTCGCCGGCGTAGTCCGAGCGCGCGAGCACGGGGGCGGCGCGCGGAACGGGGCCCAGCGTGGGCCCCGGCATCAACTCCACGACGAGCGTGAGCGCGAAGCTCGAAACGGGCGGCGGAGCCTGCACTCCGCTCGCTCGATCCACAGCGCGGCTCAGCCGGTGTAGTCGCGGCCGCGGCGCGGCTTCTTGTTGCGGCCCGCGAGGATGATCTTGCCCGAGCCCATGCCCATGCGGCGGACCTTCTTGCGGCCGCGCGTCGGACCGCAGTTCTTGAATCGTGCTTTTGCCATGGGAGTCGCTGCGCCGCCGCGCTGGGCGGGCCGAACAAAGGGGCTCGAGGTGGACCGGATCGAAGCGGCGCGCGCGGCCCGGGCGAGCCCGTGGGGGCCCGGCAGGACTGGCGTGCGCCAACTGGGGGCGAAGGTTGTACCCGCGGCGCGTCCCAGCGGCAAGTCGAGCGTCGCTGGCCGCAGGTGACTGCCCGAGCCGAGCGAGGGGGCTCAGCGCAGGGGAGCCTCGTTGTGCGCGGAGTCCAGGTAGCCCAGGGTGCGCAGCGCGCGCACGTCCTCGCCGCCGGCCGCGTCGATCGCCAGCTCCACCGGCCGCCAGCGCTCGAGGTAGCCCTCCAAAGCCTCGCGCAGCTCGGCCACGCGCTGCGGATGGGCCGCGGCGATGTCGACCAGGCCCTCCGCGTCGGTGTCGAGATCGTGGAGCGCGTAGCGGAAGTTGGGCGCAACGCCGTGCCGGACGAGCTTGTGACGTCCCGCGTAGAGCGCAGCCTGGGTCCGCTCGACGCGCGGGACGTCGCCGTGCTCGACCAGCACGTAGCGCGCCTCGTCGAGCGGCCCGATCAGGTTGAGCCCCAGCATCTGGGCCGGCGCGGCCAGCCCCGCCAGGCCGAGCAGCGTCGGCGCGATGTCGACTCCGCTGGCGGGCGCGCGCACGACCTGGCCGGCCACGCCGCCCGCCGGGCGAACCACCAGCGGCACGCGCACCTGACACTCGAGGATGTCGGCGTGCTCCAGCCGGCCGCCTTCGCCGAAGGCCTCGCCGTGGTCGCTGGTGAGCACCAGCGCGGTGCGTCCGAGGTCGAGCTCGGCCAGGAACGCGTCGACCTTGGCGTCCAGATCCCACAACTCGGCGTCGTACAGCGAGACCAGCCGCGCGTGGTCGCTGGCGGTCATGCGATACCCCGCCGTCGCGCGCACGCGGTCGCCGCGCTCGGAGTAGCCGTCGACGATCCCGTCGTAATCGCTGGCGAAGCGCTCGGCCGACTCCTCGTGCGGCAGGTACGGCCAGTGCACGTCGTACAGATTCACGAAGCAGAACCACGGCCGCGGGTCGCCGTTGTCGATCCAGGCCAGAGCCTCGCGCAGCACGCCCTCGGCGGGCCGCTGATAGTCCTGGAACCAGTGCGGCAGGCCGTTGAAGCGCAGGGTCGGCACCAGCGTGGCTGCGAGCGATTGCAGGTCGTGCACGAGCGACCAGGCATGCGTGTAAGTCACCCACGGGTCGACGCGGTCGCTGTAGTGCTCGAAGGCGTGGGCGACGCCGCTCTGCGCACGCAGCACGTCGGTGCCCACGAAGGCCGCCGTGCGGTAGCCCGACTCTCGCAGGGCGCGCGCGACGTTGGGCGTCGAGAGCGGCTGGAAGCGGCGGTGCATCAGGCGTGCGCCGTGCTGTGACGGGTGCACGCCGGTGAGCATCGAAACGTGCGAGGAGAGCGTGTAGACCGAGGCCGAACGGGCGGTCTCGAAGCGCAGGGCGTCCTCGCAGGCGCGCGCGAGGTGCGGCGTGGTGTCCCGCGAATAGCCGTAGGGCGTGGTGTTCTGCGCGCGCGCGGTGTCCCAGACCACCAGGAGCAGGTTGGGGCGGGCGCCCGCCGTCGCTTCGCTGCCGCGCTCGTCGCGCGCGAGGTCCAGACCGACGCCCAACAGCACGCTGACCAGCGCGATCGGCAGGAGGGTGCGCGCCGGGCTGACGCGCGCCACGAACAGGCCGGCCAGGCGCAGCGCGACGCCCAGGCCCACCAGGATCGCGAGCAGTTCGAACCACGGCAGGAAGCCGCGCAGGGCGCTCACGTCGCCGCCCAGCCCGGTGAACTCGTCGAGGCAGGCGTGCGCGATCACCGGGAGCGCGGTCCAGCCCAGGGAGCGCAACGCGACGCGCGACGGGTGGACGCGTTCGGGCCCCGGCGAGACGAGCTCGAGCAGCCAGCGGTCGAACAGCGCGGCCGGCGCCTGGGCCAAGAGCGCGAACACCGACCACAGAGCGAAGGACTGGACGAAGGCCCCCGGACCGACGCTCCAGTGCGGGTGAACGCGCTTGAGGATGGTCGTGTCGACGGCGGCCAGCACGCAGGCCGAGAACACGACAGCGCCCGCCCGTGCCGAAAACGGGATCACCAACCTCTGCGGAGGCTCGGGTGTGCGTGCGGAGTCGGGCAAGGGACGGGAGTTCTTCGCGTTCCGCGCAGGACGGCCTTGAATGGGCTGCGAGCGCGCCGCGCGGCCGCGGGAATGGCCGACAATCGCTATCAAGGTAGCGCCGTGCACCAGCCTGGTGCAGGAAAACGCACTTCACCGGCCGGCGCGTGAGCAGCCTGTCAGAACCGCTCAGCGCGGCCTTCACACCGCTTCGAATGGGCCCGTCGGCCAAAGCGCCGACAGGCCCCGCGGCGTTCGGCCGCGCTGAAAGTTTGGTTTTGTCGCGACCACCACCCCGAAATCCGCGCGAGGCCCGAGACTTCAAGAAGGTGGTAGCTCCGGGCGGCCTTCACGCCGCTTCGAATGGGCCCGTCGGCCAAAGCGCCGACAGGCCCCGCGGCGTTCGGCCGCGCTGAAAGTTTGGTTTTGTCGCGACCACCACCCCGAAATCCGCGCGAGGCCCGAGCAGCTCGGGCGGGGTGCTCGCTCAGCCGCCGGCGGGTGCGGCGGCGGCCGGGTCCGCGAGGAAGCGGACCTCGAAGCGCGCGCCGGGGATGTCGCGCTCGAGCGGGCGGATCAGGCGCTCCAGCGCCCAGGTCACGATCGAGCGGGCGCGCTCGCGCGGGTCGGGCGCCAGCTCAGCGCTGGCGTAGTGCGGGACGTTGTTGGCCATGTCGTTCCCATCCAGGCCGAAGCTCTCGCGCGCCAGCAGCTTGGGCGGCGGCAGCGTGAGCGTGACGCACAGCCCGTCGCGGCCGGTGGCCTGGGGCTCGAGGTTCGCGATGTCCACGCCCCACACCTCCACCGGGCCGGCGCTGCGCTCGCCGCCGACGGTGTGCGTGACGAGCCAGGGACGCTGGGTCGAGTAGCGCAACTGGATCAGCCGCGCGTGGAAGTAGGGCTGGCCGTAGACCAGCCACAGATCGAGGCGCTCTTCACCCGAGCTGGGCATCTGCGCGCGCGTCTGCTGCATGCGCTCGCGCAACTGCGGCGCGCGCCAGTTGAACAGCACGCTCGTGACCCCCATCCCGACCGTCACGAGCACGAGCAGCACGAGCAGGCCGTTCACGCGCCGCGGCCCGCGAACGGGTGCGGTTGAAGGAGCGGGGTTCACTGCGCGCATTGTGCTCGCGGCGGCCACGGGCTTCCACTCGCAGCGCGCTGGCCTACCCTTGCGCCCATGGCGCGGCGCATCTTCATCGGCGACATCCAGGGCTGCCGGAGCGAGCTCGAGCGCTTGCTCGAGGCCGCGCGTTTCGATCCCGCGAGCGACGAACTCCAGCCGGTTGGCGACCTGGTCAACCGCGGCCCCGACTCAGCAGGCGTGCTGCGCTTGTTGCGCACCCTTCCCACCGGCGGCGTCCTCGGAAACCACGACGTGCACCTCCTGCGCGTCGCGGCCGGCCGGCGCGAGTTGCGCGCGGACGACACGTTGAGCGAGCTGCTCAACGCACCCGATCGCGAGGAACTGCTCGAGTGGCTGCGCCAGCGGCCGTTCGTGCGCAAGTGGGACGACGTGTGGATGGTGCACGCGGCGCTGCACCCGGCCTGGGCCGACCCGGAGCTCGAGCTGCGCGGCCTGGATCCGCGCGAAGCGCATCCGGCGATCGATTTCGCGACGCGCGCGCGCTACGCGAAGGCCAGCGGCGAGCGCCCGCGCACCGACTGGCCGCCTCCCGACGCGCCCTACGCGCCGTGGTTCGAGCACTGGTTCCGCTCGCGCGTCGGCGACCACCGCACAGTCGTCTACGGCCACTGGGCGCGCATGGACCTGGTGCTCCGCCCGCGGCTGCGCGGGCTGGACTCGGGCTGCGTGTGGGGCGGCCACCTCTCGGCCTGGATCGCCGAGGAGGACCGCATCGTGCAAGTGCGGGCCGCCAAGGCCTACGCGCGCTTCGACGAGTGACGCCCGCTCAGGCGTTGTTGTCGATCCACTCGCGGAAGGCGCGCCGGTACAGATCGCCTTCGAGCAAGGTCTGCGGATCGCAGGCGTGCTTGAGCGCGGCGAAGGCCGCCATGCGATCCCGCGGAAGGAAACGCGCGGCGTCGCTCGCGTCGATAACCGCGTCCTTCGCGAAGTAGAAGCGGCCGCCCGCGGAGATCACCAGTTCGGTGAGCTCATCGCACAGCTTCCACAGCTCCGCACGGCGCGACGGGCTGACCTTGAAGTCCATCGCCATGCTCCAGCCGTCCACGGCGTGCGTGAGCCAGAACGGATCGGGGCGGTGGCGCTTGAACACGCCCAGGTAGGGCACGTGTCCCGCGCGGCGGCAACGCTCGAGGATCTCGCTGTGCACGGCGTGTGCGTGCTCGTGCGGGACGAAGGGCTGGTACTGGATCAGGCCGTACTCGCCGCGGCGGCGGCCGTAGGCCCACTTCCAGTTGGGCACGTAGTCGAGCAGGAAGGCGAAGCCCGCGTGCGACTGGCGGTACGGCGGCGCCATGCTCTCGAGGCGCCCGGCCACGTACTTGGCCGCGTTGATCGAACGCATGCCGAGGTCGTGGTTGAACAGAACCAGGATGCGCCAGACCTGCGACTTGGGGAACAGGCCCATGATGTTCGCGGGCAGTTCCTGGTGCGCGACGCGCAGCGTCTGCTCGGGGTGCGCGTCCTCGCCGGGCTCGAGGTAATCGGCGCGGTGGATCAGCCCGCGGCCAGCGCTGTCGCCGCCGCTGAAGCAATCGATCCAGCCCACGAGGTAGTCGGCCTCGTGCTTGTGCGCCTCGAAGTAGTCCATCATCTCCTTCAAGGTGCGCGGGCTGGCTGCGCTCACGCGCACATCGCCCGAGTGCACGCGCTTGGTCTGCAGCACGATGCGCGTGAAGCAACCGAGCAATCCGAAGCCGCCGATCGCCGCGTGGAACAGGTCGGGGTTCTGCGTGCGGCTGCAGGTCTTGTGCTCGCCGCTGGGCAGCGCGATGTCGAACTCCAGGCACGCGTCGCCGATCGTGCCGACGGCGTAGTTGTTCTTGCCGTGGATGTTGGCCGCGAGCGCTCCAGCGACCGTCGGGAACATCGTCCCCGACACCACGCGCGGCCAGAACCCGAGCGGCAGGATCGTCTTCCACAGCTTCTCGATCGTCACGCCCGGCTCGAGCGTGGCGACACCGCTGTTCGCATCGAAGGCGATCACGCGGTTCATCCGCGAGATGTCGAGCACCAGGCCGCGCGAGTTCATGCTCGCGTCGCCGTAGCTGTTGCCGCCGCCGCGCAGCACCAGCGGATGACCGCGCTGAGCGGCGAGCGAGAAGCACTCGAGCACCTCCTCGACCGAGCGCGGGCGCAGCACGGACGCGAACGCGCCCACCGCCATGCCCCAGCCCTCGACGTACTCCAGGCGCTCAGGGATGCGCCTGTTCGGCGCGACGGACAGCGATCGCAGCGCCGGCGCCATCAGATGTTCATGCCCTTGAACACGAACGAGGGGATGTTGCGGATCACGAAGCCGACGATGCGCCACTTGAAGGGCACGAAGACCTCGTTCTTGCCGCTGCGCGCTGCGCGCAGGATCGCGCTCGCACAGTCTTCCGCGCTGATCGCGCCCTTGATCGTGCGGCCCTGCGCGCGCGCCTGCGCCAGCATCGCGGTCTCGACGAAACCGGGCTTGATCGTGCACACGTGCACGGCCCAGTCGGCGAGCCGATTGCGCAGCGCCTCGAGGTAGTGGTTCATCGCGGCCTTGGTCGCGCCGTAGACAGGATTACCCTTGCGGCCGCGCTCGCCGGCGATCGACGAGATGCCGACGATCGTGCCCGAGCGCTGCGTGCGCATGAGATTCGCCGCCGGGTTCAGCCACGCGATGCAGCCGCCGACGTTCACGCCGAGCATGTCGAGGTCCTTGCCCGTGTCGAACTCGTTCGGACCGACTTCGAGCATCAAGCCCGCGGCGTAGACGATCAGATCCAGGCCGCCCAACTCGCGCACGGCGCGCTCGAAGGCTGCCTCGACCTCATCGAAGCGCGCCACATCGTGCGTCAGCGGGATCACACGCCCCGGCGAGCCCGCGCAATCGTGCGCGAGCGCCTCGAGCTGCGCAGCACGACGCGCCACCGCCACGACGTCGACGCCCTCGCGCACCAGCTGCTTCACCAGCGCGGCGCCGATCCCCGAACTCGCGCCGACCACGATCGCGCGGCGCTCCTTGGCGCGGCGCGCAGGTGCGGCCGGTGCGGGCGCGTCGTGGCCGTGAGCGTCGTGGCCGTGAGCGTCGTGGCCGTGGGAATCCGTCGCGTGGGCGCCGGAGTGCGGCGCGCCCGCGGAAGTCGACGAGGGACTGGAAGCGTGGGACATGGGGGCACGCATTGTTTCGGAATCTGCGCGCGGATTCCAAAGCCGAGCGCCGGTCCCGCTCAATAGAGGCGCAGCGAACCGTCTGGGTCGAAGCGCGCGCAGGGCTGCGGAACTCCGCATTCGCGCCCCAACACGCGCACGCGCTCGTACCACAGTCGCCCCCGCCACTCGGGCGCCGCCGGGGGGCTCGCGCGCAGCCCCAGGGGCGCGAGGTAGCTCGCCCAAGCCTGCCTGCGCGCGCCGCGGCGGACATGGATCGGGTCGTGTCCATACCACTCCAGGAGCGGGTCGACCTTGACGAGGCCGCGCGCGCGAGCGAGCTCGCCCACGCGCGCATCGAGCTCGCGCGCCTGCGCCAACACGTGCGAGCGCTCGATGGAGTGCCACGGGAACAACAGCTTCGACCACAGCCGGAACTCCCAGGCCGGCATGCGCTCCACGCTGGCCAACGGCAACCCGGTGATCACCACGCTCGCCCCGTGGCGCGCGAGCCGCTCGAGCGCGAGTTCGAGCCAGTCCTGCACCTGCGCGGCGCTGGCGCCGAAGGCGAGATCGTTGCCGACGTCGGTCACCAGCGCGAGCGTGCGTTGCGAGCGCGTCGCGTCGAGCGCGCTCCACAGTCCGCAGGCGTCGATGCCCGGCAGAACGCGGCCGAGAAAGCGGCTGAGCTGTCCGTAGGAACGTCCGTTGCCCGCAGCGGCGTACAGCTCCAGCGGTCCGTCGATTCCCGCGCGAGCGAGCGCTGCGATCTGGCGCAAGCCCGCGCTGAGGTTGGAGGCGCCGAGCAGAACGACGCGCGTGCCGGCGCTTTGAGGCTCACTCACGCGCCTGTTCTAATCCGTCGCGGCTGGCCCTGCACGCGTGCGGCTCGCCGATCACGAACATGACTCGAGCCCTCGACCGCGCTGTCCGTTCCTCGTTCGCCCTGACCTTGTCGCTCGCGTTGTGCGCCTGCGGAGGCGACGACAAGCCCAAGCCGCCGACGCAGGCCGAGCAGCTCGCGCGCGAACTCGCGGCGGCGCAGTTCAACAAGGCCAGTCGCAGCCTGACCGAAGCGCGCAAGGCGCTCGCGCCGCTGGTGGAGCGCAAGGACGCGACGCTGCGCGACCTGGTGCACGCCGCCGTCGTCGAGCTCGAGGCGACCGACCTCGTGCGAGCGAAAGAACTGCTCGAGCGCGCCGCGAAGCTCGACGCGCGCGACGCGGCGTTGAACTACAACTTCGGACGTCTGGCGGAGCTCGAGGCCGACTTCCCGGCCGCCGCAGCGGCCTTTCGAAAGGCCTTGGCGGCGGCTCCGAACGACACTCCGACCAAAGTGCACCTGGCGAGCGTGCTCGACGAGAGCGAGCCGCGCGAGGCCGAGCGGCTGCTGCGCGAAGTGCTCGCGAGCGGCCTGGAGAACGAGGGCGCGTGGTACGTGTCGGCGACCTACAAGCTCGGGCGTCTGATGGCCGGAGACGACGCGCGGCGCGACGAAGCGGATGCGCTGCTGGCGCAGTACCGCGAGCTCGAAAAGCGCGGACTCAAGGCCCCCAAGGACGGCGAATTCGCGTTGGGCAACCTGGGGCGCGTCACCTGGCCGGGTCCGAACGGCTCCGCGCCGGCGGCCGCGGGGCGCGCGTTGAGCCTCGCCGCGCCGACCACGATCGCACCCGCGCTGGCCGGCGCCTCGCAGCTGCTCGCGCGCGACCTGGACAACGACGGAGCGCTCGACCTGGTCGGATTCGGACCGCGCGGAGTCGCGCTTTCGCTGCAGCGCAGCGGCGGATGGCAAGACAGTTCGATTTCGAACGAGGCCGCGCAACTCGTGCTCGCCCACGACTTCGCCAACGACGACAGCGTCGATCTGATCGTCGCCAGCGGCGCGTCGCTGAGCTACTGGCGCGCGCAACGCGCCGCGGACAAGTCGCTGTCGTGGCGGGCGCTCGGCCCCGACGAAATCGCTCTCGCACAGCTGCCCTCGCCCCCGCGCGCCGCGCTCGCGCTCGACTTCGACCACGAGGGCGATCTCGATCTGCTCTTCGTCGGCGACTTCGGCGCGCGCTTGCTCCGCAACGACGGCGCAACCAAGCCGGGCGGTGCGTTCACCGACGTCAGCGAGCAAGCCGGCCTGCCGCGCCAAGGCTCGTTCGAATGGTGCGCGATCGAAGACTTCGACACCGACCAGGACGTGGATGTGTTGCTGGGAGGCGCGCAGGCGCTCGCGGGTTTCAGCAACTTGCGCGGCGGCAAGTTCGAGCCGGCGCCGCAGTGGTTCGCCGGCGCGCCGGCCAGCGCGAGCGCGCACGTGCTCGCGGACCTCGATGGCGACGCGCGGCCCGACGTGTGGAGCGCGCGCGATGGCGCGGTGCTGCTGCGGCGCTTCGATCGCTCGCTGAAGCCCGGCGCGCCGCCGCAGGGCCTGACCGGACTCGACGCCGCGCGCGAGCTGTTTGCGCTCGACCTCGACCTCAACGGCGCGCTGGATGTGGTGTGGACCAGCGGCGCGAGCCTGCAGGTGCGCTACGACGCGGGGCTCTCGAGCGAACGCTCGGCTTCGCTTGCGCTCGCCGCACAAGCGCCGAACGCGCTGGTGGAAGACCTCGACGGCGATCTCGCCTGGGACGTGTGCTGGCCCAGCGAGAACGGCGTCGCCTGGCAGCGTGGCTCGCTCGACGGCGCTCGCGCGCTCAGGCTCGCCTTCCGCGGCAAGAAGGACAATCGCCGCGGCATCGGCGCGGTGGTCGAGCTGCGCGCGGGCCCGATCTACCGGCGCACGTTCTGGCGCGGCGAGGCGACATTGCTCGGCGTCGGTGAGCAGGACGGAACCGACATCGTGCGCGTGCTGTGGCCCAACGGCGTGTTCCAGTACGAGCTGCGGCGCGATCTGGGCAACCGCGCGGCGACTGGCGGCGGGGCGCTCGGCGCGCTCGAACAACCCGAGGGCCTGATCGGCTCTTGCCCGTTCCTCTACACCTGGAACGGCCGCGAGTACGAGTTCATCTCCGACGTGCTGGGCATCACGCCGCTGGGGCTTCCGATGGCGCCGGGCATGCTGGTGCCGCCCGACCACGACGAGTACGTGCTCGTGAAGGGCGAGCAACTCGTCCCCAAGGACGGCTTGTACGAGCTGCAGTTCACCGAGGAACTGCGCGAGGTGACCTACCTCGACCGCGTGCGGCTCGACGTGGTCGACTCGCCTGCCGAGGTCGAGCTCTTCCCCAACGAGTTGTTCTCGTTCCCGCCCTTCCCAGTCGCTCACACGCACACCGTGCGCGACCCGCTGCGGCCGCGCAAAGCGCTGGGCAGCGACGGCGTCGACTGGTCCGATGAGCTCGCGGCGATCGACGATCGGTACGCGCAGCCCTTCGAGCACGCGCCCTCGCAGTTCCTCGGGCTGGCCACGCCGCACTGGATCGAGTTCGAGTTCGATCCCGAGCGCGTCAAGGCCGCGCGCAAGCTGCGCCTGATCGCGACCGGCTGGTTCTACTGGACCGACGCGAGCGTGAACATGGCGAGCGCGTTCGATCCGACGCACGAGTTCGTGCCGCCGCTGCTCCAGGTGCTCGGCGAAGACGGCCAGTGGCGCGCCGCTGCGCCGCCGCTGGGTTTCCCGGCGGGCAAGACCAAAACCATGGTGGTCGACGTGACAGCGCTCGTGCCGCGCGACACCGCGCGCTTCCGGCTGTTCAGCACGCTGCGCCTGTACTGGGACAGCGTTCGGCTCGCGGTCGACGATGACGACGCGCCGACGCGCACGACCTCGCTCGAGCCGCGCTCGGCGAAGCTGTGGGCGCGTGGCTTCAGCCAGCCGCTCCCCCCGCACGCGCCGCGCCAACCCGAGCGCTTCGACTGGAACGTGCTGTCGGAGCGGCCGCGCTGGAACCAGCACCCCGGGCTCTACACGCGCCTGGGCGAGTGCCTCGAACTCGTCACGGCGATCGACGATCGCTTCGTGATCATGGGTTCGGGCGACGCGCTCACGCTCCAGTTCGACGCCAGCGCGCTGCCGCCGCTCGAGAACGGCTGGCGGCGCGACTACCTGGTGTTCCTCGACGGCTGGGCCAAGGATCGCGACCCCAACACGCTCGAGGCGCTGCACGTCGAGCCGCTGCCGTTCCACGGAATGAGCGGCTACCCCTACCGCGCGGACGAGAGCTTCCCCGATTCGCCGGAGCACCGCGCCTGGCGCCGCGAGTGGAACACGCGGCCCGGCGTCGAGTGGATCGAGTCCCTGTCCACGGCGCCGAACTAGGCGCGCACAGTCGTCGCGCGCAGCAAGCGGGCACAAGCGGCGGCGCTGTTCGAGCGACGCGAGCGCGTCAGGCGAGGCCCTCGAAGGCCTCGACCGCCTGTCGGAAGCTCGGCGCCATGGGAGCGCTGCGCTTGCGCACGGGGTCGTAGATCACGAGCACGGCCTGCGCCTCGCACCACACCGCGGCCCCGTCGCGCACGCGATAGCTCTGCTCGACCGAGCTCGTGCCCAGGCGCGTGGTGATCACCTCGAGTTCGACTTCCACTCCGCCCTTGCCCGGCGCGACGAAGCGGATGTTCGTCTGCGCGAGGAGGAAGGGGAAGTGGCGTCCGTCGAGCAGCCCGAGCTTTTGGAAGTAGGCGTGGCGCGCCTCCTCGAGCAGGGTCATGTAGACCGCGTTGTTGAGCACGTTCTGGTTGTCCTCGTCGGACCAGCGCGTGCGCGCCTTGCAGCGGAAGCGGATGCGCGACGACTCGGGGACCTGGGGCGCGTGCATGGGGAGCGGAAAGATATCAGCGCGCGAGATCAGCGCGGCGCCGCGGGCTCGTGGGCGGGCGCGGGGCTCAGCGGACGCGCTGCGGGCCGGCGCGCGACGATCCACACGCCCGCGAAGGTCAGCGCCGCGGACAAGGCCATGTTCTCGGGCAGCGGCTCGCGCAGCCACAACTGGCTGGCGACGACCGTGATCGCCGGTTGGATGAAGATGAAGCTCGCGGTGGTCGAGGCGGAGACGCGCGCCAGCGCGAACACGTTGAGCAGGTAGGTCAGGATCGTCGGCCCGACCAGGATGTAGCCGAGCGACCACCAGCTCTGCGCCGCCGCGTCCGCGGGCAGCGGATCCGCGCCCAGCGCGAGCAGCGGCACGGCCCACACCGAAAGCGCGAACACCCAGGCGACAACGACCAGGGGCGGATAGCGCGCCAGCAGCGGCCGGGCGATGACGAGGTAGATCGCGTAGCAGATCTCGTTGGCGATCACGAGCAGGTTGCCGACCAGGTGCGAGCTCTCGAAGCTCGCTCCGCGGCCGAACAGCAGCACCGACGCGCCGACGAACGCGAGCGTCATGCCCGCCGCGCGCACGCGGTCGAAGCGCTCCTGGCGCAGTGCGATGGCGACGATCGCGGTGAAGACCGGGATCAGCGGCAAGAGCAGGGCCGTGTTGATGGCCGTCGAGCGCTGCAAGCCCTCGAGGAACAGAGCCATGTTGAGCGCCACGCCGAGCAGCGAGCACAGCGCCAGTCGCGCCAGATCGCGTCGCGCGGGCAGCGCCGCGCGGCCGTGGACGGCGAAGGCCAGGGCGATGAGCGCCGCAGCGCCGATGGCGATGCGCCAGGCGGTCACCGCGCGCGGCGCGAAGTCCGCGAAGGCGTGCTTGCCGAACACCGGGAACAGCCCGAACAGCAGCTGCACGACCAGCAGCGCCGCGACGCCCTGTCGACGCGCGGCGAGCTGCGCCGGAGTGAGTTCGACGCGTTCCATGCGGCGGGACGCTAGCGAAAGCGTCTGCGCGCAGCACGAGGCGCGTTGCGAACCGCACAGACCTGGCCCCGCGCACGGCCGTAGACTTCTCCCCCATGAACGACGCTCAACACGTGCGGCCGTGGCCACTGCTGGCGCGCGAAAGCGGACCGGATCTGCTGATCTGCCGCGTGCGCTACGACACGCTCTCCAATCCGCGGACGGGAGCGCAGCTGCGCCGCACCGTGCTCGAGACGCCGCAGTGGTGCAACGTCGTCGCGTTCACACCGCAGCGCCGACTGGTGGTCGTGCGGCAGTTCCGTTTCGGCTCCTCGTCGATCACCACCGAGATCCCCGGCGGCGTGGTCGACCGCGGCGAGGAGCACGGCGCCGCCGCACGCCGCGAGTTGCGCGAGGAAGCGGGCTACACCAGCTCGGACTGGCGCTATCTGGGCTGCGTCGAACCCAACCCGGCCTTTCACGACAACCTCTGCCATCACTGGCTGGCGCTCGACGCCCAGCCGACCCACGCGCAGGAGCTCGACCCGGGCGAAGACATCGCGATCGCGACGCTGTCCGTGGACGAAGTGCGCGCCGCGATCTGGAGCGGTGAGATCCGCCACGCACTGGTGCTGACAGCGCTGTCGCGCGTGCTCGATTTGCGGCCAGCGAACGGCCATCTGCCGAGTTGACGCGGCGCGCAGGCGCCAGACGCCTCGCGCAAAAAGGACGCGCAGCGATAGGATGGCGCCGTGGAGGGAAACGAGTCCGCGGGCGGCGGAGTTCGTTGGCGGAACCCACTCACGATGGTGGCGGAACAAGACGATCACGAAGTCCGGGAGTATGTGCGCCTTGCCAGCCAAGGCGATCAACATGCCAGTCGCTGGCTCTACCAGCGTTATCGCCCGCTGCTGGCCGTAATGACCAGCGCCCGCATTCCGGCGCAAATGCGCCAGCGCTTCGACACCGACGACGTGCTCCAGTCGAGTTTCACGAACGCTTTCGAAGCGCTCAAGCACTACGAATTCACCACCGAGGAGGCCTTTCGTTCGTGGCTGCTGTCGGTGGCGCTCAACAAGCTGCACGATCGCGTGCGCGCGAATCGGGCCGGCGTCCGCTCGGCCTACAGAGAGATTTCAGGCGTCGACTTCGACGCGCGGCACGACGAACACGCGCAATCCCAGACGCCCAGCATGATCGTCGCGCAGGCCGAGCGCCGCTCCCGACTGCTGAGCGCGATTCAAGCGCTGAACCAGCCGCTGCGCGAGATCGTCACGATGCGTTGCCTCGAATCGCGCACCTGGAGCGAAATCGCCGCCCACGTTGAGCTGAGCGAGGACCAGGTCCGCCGCCGCTACAGCGAAGCGCTGACGGTGATGCAAAAGCAACTCGACTGAAGTCCAGCTCGGCCGCGCTGGACCGGCTCGAAGCGCTCGCACTCGATCCGACGTGAACACTCCCCCACCGCAAGCCGGACATGGCCGACGCCGCCACTCCCGACAACGACCGACGCGAGGGCCCCGCGGCCGCTGAGCTCCACCGCGCGCTGATGGCGCAGGAGGACGGCCTGGGCGCGCCACAGAGTCGTCACGGCGCCGTCGAGCGGGCGCTCGCACTTGCGCGCGAGCTGCACGAGCTGGGCGAGATCCTCGCCGAGCCCGACGGCGCGCCGCCGCCGCGCCGCTGGGGACGACTGCGGATCCTCCAGCCGCTCGGCCGCGGCGGACTTTCCGAGGTGTACCTCGCGCTCGACGAGAAGCTCGCCCGCCGGGTGGCCGTCAAGCGCCTGCGGCCCCACGCGGCGCTCGACGAGCGCACGCGCAATTGGCTCGTGCGCGAAGGTCAGTCGCTGGCGCGCATCCAGCACCCCGGCGTGGTCGGAGTGCTCGACCTGGACACCTCCCAGGAGGACCCGCTGCTGGTGATGGAGTACGTCGAGGGCGCGCCGCTCTCGGCAGTGCTGGCGCACCTGGGCGGAGCGCCGAGCGAGGACCCGCACGTGCGCGCCGCGGCGATCGTGCTCGAGCCCGTGGCCGCCCGCGTGGATCTGGCGCGCAAGATCGCGCTCGCCCTGGCCCACTGCCACGCCGAGGGAGTGCTCCACCGCGACATCAAGCCCTCGAACGTGGTCGTCGACCTCGACTTCCAACCGCGCCTGATCGACTTCGGTCTGGCGCACCTCGACGGGGCCACGGAGACCGTCGCCCAGACGCACCTGACCGACCAGCTGGTGGGCACACCGGCCTACTTCGCCCCCGAGCAGATCGACGCCACGCGCATCGGCGCCGACCCGCGCTCGGACCAGTTCGCCTTCGGCGCGCTGCTCTACGAACTGCTCAGCGGAGTGCAGCCCTTCGCTCGCGCCACGCACCAGGCGACGCTGCAGGCGGTCGCCGAGGCCGAGTTCGCGCCGCTGCGTTCGGTAGCTCCCCAAGTCGCGCCCGAACTCGAGTGGATCGTCCAGCGCAGCCTCGAGCGCGACGCACGCGAGCGCTACTCGGACATGGACGCTGTGGCGCACGACCTCGACGCGTTCCTGCACTACCGCGCGGTGTCCGCCGAGCCGCCGTCGCTCGCCAAGCAGCTCAGCCGCGCGCTGCGGCGCAACGCGGCCAGGATCGCGTGGATCGGTGCGGCGTTCACGCTCGCTCTGCTGACCCTGGGAGCGAAGTACGCGCACGAAGTCAGCGCGGCGCAGCGCGAGCGAACGAGCGAGTTGGAGGCGATTGGAAGCGCGCTCGCGCAGTTCTCCCAGCCCGACGAGTTCCAATCGGCGCTGTACCGCCTGGCCGATATCGACCACCTGGTCCGAGCGGAACATGGGACGCTGCGAGCGGCCCTGGCCGAGTCGCTCGCGCCGCGAGTCGCACAGACGCGCGCCGAACTGACCGATGCTCTGCTGGCGCGGATCGACCTCGAGCGCGACGAGGGCCGTCTGGGACTGCGCGAGTTCCAGCTCGCCCGCTGGCGCGGCGCGCTGACCTCGCTCGCGCTCGCCAGGCCCGACCACGAGTGCGTACGCGAGCAGGTCGCCCGCGAACGGATCTGGGGGCCGGACGACCCCGCGCTCGAGCACCGACTGCAACGCTGGGTGCCCGGCGGCCTGGGACAGCAGCCGCGGCTGGTGGCGGCGACGTGGGTCAATGACCCCGGGCTGGGACGCTACCGCTGGAGCGCGATCGAGCGCGCGAGCGGAGCCCTCGTGGCCGAGCGGGACTTCTCACTGCGCAACGACGACCCGCCGCTCGAACTGAGGGTCGCTCCGCAAGTCGAGTTCGACTGGGACTACCGGACCGTCGAGGTCCGCGCCGTCGACAGCACTGGGGCCGCA
Organism: Planctomycetaceae bacterium; assembly: GCA_011525785.1. Taxonomy (GTDB): domain Bacteria; phylum Planctomycetota; class UBA1135; order UBA1135; genus WYBT01. The sequence continues at coordinate 20,484 of WYBT01000026.1, read as the reverse complement.
GGCGTCGCACGAGTCCGGATCGGGACGCGACTGGTTTCCTGGTCCGACTTCGAGCGGGTGTTCCCTCAGGTCTCGCCGCGCGAGCACCCCGACAACAACTGGCGGATCCTGCGCGAAGCGCAGCGCACGAAGAGCCCTGAGCGGACCGAGCCGCACGCGGTTGCGGTCGTGTCCTACGTCGACGCCGAGGCCTTCGCGGCGCGCGTGGGTGCGCGACTGCCCGCTTCGACGGAACTCGTCGCCGCGATCGAGCAACGCCTGGTCGACGCGCCGAACTCGCCGGTGGAGCTCGAGTGGCTGTGCGAACCCGGCGACCGCCCGGGCTTCGCCTCGGTCTACAAGCATCGCCCGCCCAACGCGGGGCGCACCCAGCACTCGAACGAGTCGCGATTCTCCGGCATCACTTCGAGCGGCTGCATCGCCTTTCGTCTGGCCCGCAGCGAGCGTTGACGCAGCGGGCCGCGGCGACCGCCGCATCGGCAATGCAATTCGCTACCGGCGGCGCCGCCCCTGTGGGAACGCGTCCGAACGGGTGTCGACGCGCCGCTCGGATCCGGCTGCGGCCGCGGAGAGCCGCCGCCGGGGAAACAGCGTCGAAGTCCATTGAACGCGTGATGAACAACTACCTTCGAAACTGCCGCATGACCCGCCAGGGCAGCAGCGGCTCGCCGAGCGCAATCGCGAACGACCCGGTGTTTGCGCAGATCCAGGCCGAGACCTCGTCGATCTGGAGCACTGCGCGCACCCACGCCGAGTTCGTCGCGGACATGGTGCGACTACTCGAGTCCAAGCACGCCAGCGTGGTGCTCGCGCCCGCTGGTGCGCCGACCTACGACGTGAAGTACTGGTGGGAACACACCGACCCGTGCCTCTACAACGAGATCTGCGTCTGCGTCACGCGCCTGCTGATCGGCGACAGCGGCGTGAATCCGGTCGAAATGACGATCGAAACCGTGACGCCGTACCAGGCGGCGTGACTGCGACAGCGCGCGTCCGTCGCTGCGCGAGCGGGCGGCGGACGCGCTGGGACTCTGGTTGGGTCGCTGCGACCTCCCGAGACCTCCGCGAAGCACGGAGGGCCCAGGAGCTCGCAGCTCAGACGTACAGTTCGCCGCCCGCGCGCCGGAACTCGGCGCTCTTCTCGCGCAGCCCCTCTTCGACCAGCGCGCTCTCGCTCGCGCCGCGTTCGGCCGCGAGCTTGCGCACGTCGTCGGTGATCTTCATCGAGCAGAAGTGCGGCCCGCACATCGAACAGAAGTGCGCCGTCTTGGCGCCCTCCTGCGGCAGCGTGGCGTCGTGGTACTTGCGCGCCGTCTCGGGGTCGAGTCCCAGTTCGAACTGATCCTCCCAGCGGAACTCGAAGCGCGCCTTGGAGAGCGCGTTGTCGCGCTCCTGCGCGCGCGGGTGGCCCTTGGCGAGGTCGGCGGCGTGCGCCGCGATCTTGTAGGCGATCACGCCCTGCCGGACGTCCTCGCGATCGGGCAGGCCCAGGTGCTCCTTGGGCGTCACGTAGCACAGCATCGCCGTGCCCCACCAGCCGATCATCGCGGCGCCGATCGCGCTGGTGATGTGGTCGTAGCCCGGCGCGATGTCGGTCACCAGCGGCCCGAGCGTGTAGAACGGGGCCTCGTGGCAGTGCTCCATCTGGAGCTCGACGTTCTCCTTGATCTTGTGCATCGGCACGTGGCCGGGGCCCTCGATCATCACTTGCACGTCGTGCTTCCAGGCGACTTGCGTGAGCTCGCCCAAGGTCCGCAGCTCCGCGAACTGCGCCTCGTCGTTGGCGTCGGCGATCGAGCCCGGCCGCAATCCGTCGCCCAGCGAGAACGAGACGTCGTAGCGCGCCATCACCTCGCAGATGCGCTCGAACTCGGTGTAGAGGAAGTTCTCCTTGTGGTGGTGCAAACACCACTTGGCCATGATCGAGCCGCCGCGCGAGACGATGCCCGTCACGCGCTTTTGCGTGAGCGGGATGTAGCGCAGGAGCACGCCGGCGTGGATCGTGAAGTAGTCGACGCCCTGCTCGGCCTGTTCGATCAGCGTCTCGAGGAACACCTCGATGTCGAGCTTCTCGGGCCGGCCGCGCACCTTCTCGAGCGCCTGGTAGATCGGCACTGTGCCGATCGGCGCGGGCGAGTTGCGCAGGATCGCTTCGCGCGTGCGGTGGATGTCGGCGCCGGTCGACAGGTCCATCACCGTGTCGGCGCCCCAGGCGAGCGACCAGCGCAGCTTCTCGACCTCCTCCTCGATCGAGGAGGCGATGGCGCTGTTGCCGATGTTGGAGTTGATCTTGACCAGGAAGTTGCGCCCGATCGCCATCGGCTCGAGTTCGAGGTGGCGGATGTTGGCCGGAATGATCGCGCGGCCGCGCGCGACTTCGGAGCGCACGAACTCCGGATCGAGTCCCTCGCGCGCGGCGACGAAGGCCATCTCCTCGGTCACGACGCCCTGACGCGCGAAGTAGAGCTGCGTCGGACGTCGCACGCCGCGCCGGCGCTCGACCCACTCCTTGCGCAGCGCGGGCAGCGATCCGCTGGGGCCAGCGGGGCCACGCGTGTCGTACAGGTCGATCGAGGAGCGGCCGCCTTCGATCCACACGCGCCGCATGGGCACGCGCAGCACCTCGGCGCCGAACGGGACTTCGAGATGCACGCGCTCGCTGCGCGCGCCGGACGCGGGGACGTTGGTGGTCATGTCAGCTTTCCTACGCCGGTGTGAACCGGATCAGGTTCGAGGGGTGCTTCTCAGCCGGCGTCCCTCGGCGCGACCCATCGCGCACCCGGCCGCCGACGCCCCCAGCTCGTCAGGAGCGCCGAGGATAGTCTCGGCGTCGCCGCTTCGCCCCCGCCGGACGGATCGTGCGCCGCGCTGCAGTGGCCTCGGCGGCTCACGCGACAAGCAAGGGCGATCACGGCGAGTCCGTCGCTCGCGCGACTCCCGCCGGCTCAGGGGTCCGCAAATGCGAAGGGGACGCGCACAACGCGTCCCCCAGTTCCAGTCGCGAAAATCAGCGGCGCAGCTCAGGCCGCGCGCGCGAGGCGAGCGGTCGATCCAAGTCCGCACACAGCCGGGACGCCGCCGCGCGATCCGACGCCGCGCAGAGCGACCCGCACTGCTGAAGCCGACCTACTCTTCCTCTTCCTCTTCGTCGAAGAGCTCGCGGTCGTCGTCTTCGTCGTCGTCTTCCTCGTCGTCCTCGTCCTCGTCGTCCTCGTCCTCATCGTCGTCGTCTTCGTCCTCGTCGTCGTCATCGAACTCGAGGTCGTAGTCGTAGTCGCCCATGGCAGCATCGACGAGCTGCGGCGCCAGATCGTCGGCGGAGGCAGGTTCCAGGTCGCCCACGGTGCTCAGGATGAATTCGGAGATCTGCATGTTGTCGAGGCGGCTCGCACACCGCTCGGTCGGGGAGGCGAGCAGCGCGTCGTCGCGCCGCACGGTTGAGGCCCGCCTCCGGGGGGATCAGGGGCGCATCTTTTCCAGCGCGCGCGCCCGCGGCGCAAGCAAAAAGTCCTGCGGCTTGCTCACCGGCCCGGTAGAGGTGCTGGCGAGCGCTGCAAGCGGTTCACGGCCGAGCGCGGCCTGAGCCCGTCGCGATGGTAGCGACTGGGGCTGGCTGGGGGTGGGTCGCCGCGTCCGCGCGCGCGCGACAAGCTCGCCGCGGAAGCGCGCACGACCAAGCCCCGACGGAGGCGCGCGCGGGATGGTAGCGGTGGAGGGACTTGAACCCCCGACACGCGGCTTATGAAGCCGCTGCTCTAACCACTGAGCTACACCGCCGATTGTCCGGGCCGGCTCCGGGCTCCATCGAGCGCGTGAACTCGATCGAGCGAAACCCCGGCCACCCCCGAGCGCCGCCCAGGACCACAGCTCAGCGACTGCCCGCACCTCGTCGGACGCCGGGGTCGCAACCCACGGCAGCGGCGGAGGTGGCGACACAGCGCCCGTGCAGCGGTCGGCCGGATCGGAGAGGCGAAGACGGTAGCCGTGCCCCAAGGAGCGGTCAAGACGAGCGGCCTCGGTCAACGTCAGCGCACGCTGCGGTGCGGAGAAGTCCGCGCGCGGCGCTGCTCAGCGCCCCGAAAGTGAGCTGGGCGACGCCAACTTCAGCGCCAAAGTGAAATTTTTCCAAGTTGCTTCGCCAAAGCGCGCGCGATTGACGTTCTTGCTAACGAGACGCGTGGCGGAACTTGCGCTGCCCGCGTCCCTCCCGATCCGCCCGCCAAGCCGCCGCGCCCACACCGCGGCTGGTACGGGGAGATCAAAGGGGGCCAACTGCTGTGGAGAGAGACGAGGCGCTCCCGCTATCCGGGAGCGCCTCGCCTGTTTTCCGAGCGGACTCCGCGGGTCGCGGCCGCGCGTCGCCGCGCTTGAGGCGAGCACCCGCCGGCTCTCCGAACATCGTGGAGGCCTGACCTCGTTCGCGGGCGACACCTCTGTCGCCCGCGGCTCCGCAGGCGAAATCAGGATCGGCGACGCACTCGCATGCCGGCGAGCCGCGCTCGCGCCGGTCAGCTCCGTGACACGGTCTGCACGACGCCGCCGATCGAGTGGTAGCGCATCGTGCGCGTCACCACGCTCTGCGTCTGCTCGTCGTAGATCGCGCAGGTGCGGATCGGCCGCGAGTAGAGGTGCATCGTCACCGCCGGGCGACCGCCGGCCGGCTCGATCCGATGCCAACCCATCTCGTCGACGATGTAGGCCACCGAACCGCGCGAGAACTTGCGCGCGACACCGGGCGAGAGCTCGGCCCGCGGCCCGTCGCGCACGGTGAACAGCGACTCGCTCACCTCGCCGTCCAGGACCGCCATCCAACAGCGCTGTCCGTGGTGGTCGTGGATCGGGCTGCGCTGCCCGGCGCCCCAGCACAGCACGATCAGCTCGAACAGCTCGCTCTGCCGCACCAGGTTGCGCGCGTAGTAGTCGGCTTCGAAGTGCGCGAAGGCCCGCCAGTCCTGCGCCCCGCTCGCGGCGTAGCGCCCGAGCGCCGCGGTCACTTCCGACGCGCGCGCGTCATCGCCCAGGGACCGGTCGAGTTGGGCCAGGAGTTCGTCGATGGGCTGTCGGGTCATACGGTGTGCAACGGTGGCGCTGCGGACACGGACCGCAGCTGTCGAAGGGCGGAATCGAGCGCGCGACAGGCGGCCGCCACGTCGGCGGCGCTCGTCCCGACGCCCAGGGAGAAGCGCAAGGTCCCCCGCGCGAGAGCGGGCGGCGTCTTCATGGCGCTGAGCACGTGGGACAGCGCTCCATCGCTGGCGGACGCGCCAGCGGAAACGCTCACGCCGCGGGCCGAGAGCGCGGCCTGCAACGCCGGGCCGTCGTAGCCCGGGAACGCCACCGAGAGCGTGTTGGGCAAGCGCGGACCCTCGCCGTTCAGACGCGCATCGGGGAACACGCGCTGAATCCCGTCCCACAGCTCTGCGCAGCGCACGCGCACAGGCTGCGGATCGAACACGCCGGCGGCCATGCGCTCGAAGGCCCAGCCCAGCGCGACGACGCCCGCCGTGTTCTCCGTGCCGCCGCGCATGCCGCACTGTTGACCGCAGCCGACGACGAACGGCGGCAGGGCGACGCCCGCGCGCGCATAGAGCACGCCGACTCCCTTGGGCGCGTAGAGCTTGTGCGCCGAGAGGCTCAGGAAGTCGCAGCCCAACTCGCGCACGTCGACCGGCAGCTTTCCGAGGGCCGCGACGGCGTCGCACAGCAGCGCGACACCGCGCGCGCGGCAAGCTGCGCTCAACTCGGCCACCGGCTGCACGATCCCGGTCTCGTTGTTGGCGAGCATCAGCGCGACCAGCCGCGTCTGCGGACGCAGCGCGGCCAGGATGTCGTCCACCGCCACGCGGCCGTCACGGCCCGGGTCGACGAAGCTCGCCGAGCCGCCGCGCTCGGCGACGCGGCGGGCGGCCTGCAGCACGGACTTGTGCTCGATCGAGCTCACCACGACGTGCGAGCGCTCCGGCGCGCCGCCGGCGCCCTCGAGCACGGCCCAGTTGTTGGACTCCGTGCCGCCGGAGGTGAACCAGATCTCGCTGCTGTCGGCGCCGAGCCCGCGCGCGATCCGCGACCGCGCCTCATCGATCGCCGCGCGAGCAGCGCGGCCAGAAACGTGCGCGGAGGATGGGTTCCCGACCGCACCGTCGAGGGCCGCGAGAAACGCCTGGCGGACCAGCGGATCGACCGGGGTGGAGCCGTTGTAGTCGAGATAGACCGCGCCCGCGTCGCTGTGCATGGAGTGCGATTATGCCGCAGCTTCCGCTGGAACGCCGCGCCTCGTGCGGGGCTCGACCAAGGCCGCGCGGAGCGCGTCGGCGCCCGCCGATCGCCGGCGCTGTGGCGCTGGATTTTTTTCGACGCGGGACGTTGCGCACCCTCCGGGGAGCAACTACATTTCGGGCGTGGACGGTTCGCCGTTCACACATGCGAGGTCCATCAAGAGGCGTTCGCACTTTTGCGAGCGGTGCGATCGCCCGGGAAGCTTGATGGGTCTCCTCTCTCCCTCGGGCCAGTGATCGGCAAGGGTCACTGGCCCCCTTCATTTCCAGGCCCGTCGCTCATCGCCTGGACGCTGGCCCTGATGCGCGGCCCTGCGCGCATGGCCGAGGACTAGTCCGCGCGACAACGGGGCGGGCTGAGGGCGAACGGCGTCACCGCGGAGCGTCAATCTTCCGCAGAAGCGCTCGCGCGGCCGCGATGCGCGTGGCCTGAGACCAACCGCGCGGCCCGCCGACTTCGAGGGCTCGCAGCACCCGCCCTCACGGCCGCTTCGGGCGACTCCGCGTGAACCGCTCGGTTGCCGCTCAAGCGACAACGACTCGAGTCCACCTGATGCGGTCCGCGGCAGAACACGTCCCGCCGCGACTCTCGCGGGCCCGGGCCCGGCCGCTACTTCGGGGCCCGCTCCGCGGACAACGTCAGGGCTGGATCTGCCAGACGTGCGCCGCCGGATCGAACTCGTGCAGCGTCAAGCGCTGGCCGAGCGCATCGTGGGTCCACGCCGCGCTGGGCGAGCCGTCGCGCGAAACCGCCAGCGGAGGCAGAGGCCAGTTCTGGAGCACCACCTCGTCCGCCAGCCCGTCGGCCGCCGCCAGGGTGACCTGCAGCGTCGACGTAGCGCTCAAGCCGGCGCTCGTGGTTCGGACCGTGATCCGCTCCACGTTTTCCGTGTCCGTCAACGCCACGGCGTTGTTCGGCAGGTCGAGCGCCCAGGTGAACGGCGAGAACGTGCCCGGCGCGTCCTGCTCGAGTTCGAAGTGGTAGTACGCGCCGTCCTGATCGGCCAGCGTGCGCGCCGTGCTCGGCGTGGCGAGCTGGAACTGGCGCAGCCAGTCGCAGACCAGGCGCTCGTCGACCGAATCCCACGAGTGCCCGACGTAGCTGCTCACCGCGGCGGACTTCTGCCCGCTCGAGAGGGGCAGCGCGGCGAGGTGCGCCGCCAGCACGTCGTGCTGCACCGTGATGTAGGGAATGTCGCCGTTCGAACGGAACAGGTGGACGTTGGTGTGCGCGAGGTTGCGCGCCAGGTCCGTTCCGGGCGTGATCTGCAGCGAGTTGTCGAGCCGGAACAGGCCAGCGCGCAGCATCAGCCAGGGGTTCGCCGAGCCGGGCGCGCCGTTGCCGAAGACGTCGTCGTACAGATCGCGCGTCTCGACGATTTCGTTGGCGTACGCGTGCTCGTGGTCGAGCAGACCCGACAAGCTCGCAACCGCGGCGAAGCGCGCCTGCGTGGCGTCCAGATTGCGCGCGGCGTAATTGAGCGCCGCTCCGCCGCCCATCGAGAAGCCGACCGCGTAGATGCGCGTCGCGTCGATGTCGAAGTTCTGGAGCGCCCAGTCGATGGCGCGCTTGGTGTGGATCTGCGAGGTCAGCGACGAGAAGTGGAACTGGCCCAGCGAGCGCGGTGCGATCACGTACCACTGGCGCCGGCGCGCTTCCTCGAAGTAGCGCGTGGTCACCATGGCATCGAGCTCGCTCACACCGAAGCGGTGGAACACCACGAGCAGCGGGCGCGAATGGTTGGCTGCCGCCTCCTGAACCCAGACCCGCTCGAGCGTGCCGGTGCCCGTCGCCAAGTTGACGCGGTAGCGCTCCGGCGACTGCGGACGGAGCGCGGGGTTGATGAGTCCCGCGGAGCGCGTCGCAGCGCCGCCGGACTGGTCTTCGAGGGCCAGGTCGAGCGCGTCGAGCTGCTCGTCGAGCCGGTAGGGCCGCGCGCCGTGCTCGAGACCGTGGAACAGCGACACGGGCCGCGCCTGCGGCGTCGACGCCCGTGCGGGCGTGCTCGGATCCTGGGCCGCGACGGCCGCCGCGCCGCTCGAACTGGGGACCGGCGTGCGCTCTTGCGACGCAGTTGCGCCGCGCGCGCCTCCCCAGGACGCGGCCAGGGCCGCCAGGACGTAGATCAGGATCGATTGCCGCAAGTGGTCTCTTCCTCCGCGGGAGCAGGCGCTGCGCCCCAGCGCGCACCTGTGGCCGAGTCCCCACACTCGGCGCCCCCCTAACTTCAAAAGTCTAGCCCGCTTTCGCGGCTACGGCGCTTGAAGCGAGCTCCTCGCACAGGGGCGCGCTCAATTGGAGCGCAGAAGATTCCAGGCCAATCCGTAGCGCAAACCGCGGCCGCTGGCCCGCGCTGCGTTCGCGCCGAAGGCCTCGAGCGCGAGCTCCAGGCACAGCAGTCCGGCCGGCAGGATCGCCGCGCGAGAGAGTTCGATCGGGAGCTGGCAGCGCTCGGCGAGCGTGCGTGCGCGCAGCACTTGGGACCAGTGCGCGGCGCCCGCGCGGGTCAGGGGTCGGCCCTCGCTGAGCTGCGGCTCGAAACGCGCCAAACCCAGCTCCAGACAAGCCAAATTGGCCGCCGTACCGCCCAGAACGACGATCGAGCGCGCCGCGGCGCCGCTGGCCGGCCGCGCCGGCCCGAGGGCCCGCTCGAGCGCTTGTCGCACCTCCGCACGGGCGCTCGCCCAGGCCTCGTCCGACCACGCGCCTTCGCCGCCGGGTCCGAGGTGACGCTCGCTCAGGACCAGGGCGCCCACGTCGGCGGAGACCCGCCGGCGCCCGCCCTCCCAGATCAGTTCCGTGCTGCCCCCGCCGACGTCGATCACGCCCACGTCGGCCGCCGTGACGTTCGCGTCATGCCCCGCGGCCCGCAGCGCGCTCACGGCCGCGGTGTAGCTCAACTCCGCCTCGCGTTCGCCGCTGACGACCTCGATCTCGACGCCGCATTCGCGCTTGGCCAGCGCGATGAACTCGCTGGCGTTGGCTGCGCGGCGGAACACTGCCGTGCCCACGGCGTGCACCGCATCCGAGGCGCACGCGTGCTGCGCGACGAACGCGCTCAACTCGCGCAGCGCCGCGACGCCGCGCTCCATGGCCTGCGCGTCGATGCGCCCCGTGCGAGCGAGACCCGCGCCGAGCCGCGGCGTGTGGAAGGTGTCGCCGAGCACGCGCAGCGCGCCGTGCTCGTCCAACTCCGCCACCAGCGCGAGGAACGTGTTCGTGCCCAGGTCCAGCGCCGCGACACGCGTGTGCGCCGCACTCACTGCAAGTCCCCCACCGCATGTCCGGGCAACTCGTCGAGCTGGCCGTGGCACACGCCCTCGAGGTTGAAGACCTGCACGCGCTCGCCGTCGCGGTCGATGAGTGCGATGCGAGCGCCGCCGCATCCGTCGTCCTCGGCGGCGACGTCGCCCGGATGGCGGATGTCCGCAGTTTCGCGGCCCGTGCGCGCCAGCTCGCGCACCAGTCGGCCGGACCCGTCGACGAGCAGCAGGCACGCGGGCTCCGCGCCGGCGGCGATCACCAGGCGGCCATCGTCGAGCGGAGCGAGCGCGGCCGGCTGCACGTTCGCGCCGCGCCCGTCGACCGGGCGGAACGCGAACAGGTGCTCGCGGTCGCGGAACACCTGCACGCGCGCGGCGCCGTACTCGCACACGTACGTGTAGCGGCCGCGCACGGCCACGCGCTGTGCATCGTTGAAGCGCGCCAGCGGATCGCCGAGCGGCCGCAGCGACGCGAGCGGGCGCCCGTCGGCGCGATAGGTCTGCAGCGCGTGCCGCCGCCAGCCCGAGCACACCACCGCGAGCGTGCGCTGCTCGTCGTCCTCGCTCAGCGCCACGTCCGCGACGTCGCGCAGGCTGCCGCGCAAGTCGTCGCGCTGGGGCGCCTCGCCATCGATGCGCGCCGTCTGGCGTCCGAACAGGTTGAAGGCGCGCACGCAGCCCTGCGCGCGGTCGGCGACCCACACTTGGCGGTCGGAATCGACGTCGATGCCGCCGGCGCGCACGCTCGCGCCGTGCTCGTCGCGCAACGCGAAGCCCGCGCCCAGGGGACGGCCGTCGAGGTCGTAGGGCCGCACGAAGGACGCCTGCGCCTGGCGCGCGACGTAGAGCACCCCGGCCCGCAGCGCGAGCGAACCTTGCACGTCAGTCGGGCTCCACGTTCACGATCACCACTTCCGCCGGAGCTCCAAAGCGTAGCGGAACTCCGATCGCTCCCAAGCCGCGGCTGACGATCAAGGTCGTGGGCCCGAACTCGACCCGCAGGCCCGGGTGCGCGGGTCCGGCGCGGCGCAAGAACGGCAAGTCGAGCTGCGTGCCGTGCGTGTGGCCGCTCAGGACCGCGATGCAGCGCTCGCGGGCGGCGTGGCGCGCGAGCGCAGGGTGGTGGCTGAGCACCAGCTCGAAATCCCCGGCGCGCACGCAGGCCCGTGCGGCCGCGAAGTCGAGCGACTTGGACTCCTCCAAGTCCTCCACTCCGACCACGCACAGCGCGCCGGCGCCGAGCTCGAGCCGCACGCCTTCGTTGCGCAGCGTGCGCACGCCGCGCGAGGCGAGTTGCTCGACGATCCACGCGTCGCGGCGGCCGCGGTAGTCGTGGTTGCCCAGCACCGCGAACACGCCCAGCGGCGCGCGCAACGAGCCCAGCTCGTCGAGCACGCGCTCCAGCTCCTTTGGATCGTGCGTGATGAAGTCGCCGGTGAGCGCGATCAGATCCGGCGCGTGTGCAGCGACGCGCTCGAGCACGTGCCGCAGATCGCCCGGACCGAGGAACGAACCCGCGTGCAGATCGGAGAGCTGCGCGACGCGCACGGCGCGCGGAAAGCCGGCCACGCGGAGCGTCTCGCAGCGCTCGACCAGTCGGCCCGGTCCGAGGAAGCGCGAGCGGTAGAACGCGCGGCCGCCCAGGGCGCTGCAGGCGAGCTCGATCGAGCGCACGAGCGTCCGGCGCGCGAGCGAGTGGCGGCGCGGCTTCTGGCGGATGTCCATGGCGCGGCGCAGCCTCGCGCCGCGCGCGACTAAAGGCCAGCCCCGAGCGTCACGGGCTCGCCGGGCACGAGCAGGCAGACTCCATGCGCACGCGTGAGCTCGGCCGCGCCTTCGCGCAGCTCGACGCGACCGCCGCTTGCGCCCATGTCCAGCTCCAACACGCCCGACGCGAGCTCGAGCACGCCCCACGGCGTCGTGAAGCTGTGCGCGCCGCGCGCCTCGAACTTCCCCGCGCCGAGCAGATAGCGACGTTGCGCCGGCGACTCGACCACCAGGCCGCCGGCGCCCGACAACGTGAGCTCGCCCGATTCGTCGAACAGCCGCACGCGCGCGGTCTCTTCCGTGAGCACCTGATCGCCGCGGAGCAAGCGCTGGGGCCGATGCCCGGAGAACAGCGCGCGCTCGCCGAGGCGGTACTGCCCCAGTTGCGCCTCCACCTGCGCGAACGACTCGCGCGGCGTCTGGCGCGCGAGCAACACGATCAGGAACGCGGGCAGCACGAGCGTTCGCACCCACAGGCGCGGCTTGGGATCGCGCCCGGCGCGGGCGAGCGAGACGAGTTGTCGACGCCGCGCGAGGCGCAGCGCCTCGGCTCGACCGACCCGTCCGTCGCGCGCGATGGCGCTGGCGGTCTGCGACTCGCGCACGTACTGGGCGCGGCACTCTGCGCAGCCATTCAGGTGCGCGCGCAACCGGCGCAGGTCCTCGAGCTCGAGCGCACCGCTCCACAGGCCGGGCAAGGCCGCGAGCGCCTGCGAGCAGTCGAGCGGCGCGGCAGAGCGGGGTGCGGGTCGCAGGGAGAACATCGGGCCTCGCACCCGATCGTCGGCGCCGCAGCTCGAACGCTTGAGCTGACGCGTACGCGGGGCCGCGCGCGTGGGACAGTCGCGTGACCCCGATCCCGTGGCCGCGCTAGCTTCGCGCTTCTCGACTCGTCGCGCGCCGCGGACAGCGCTCGGCAGGCGATTCGCGCGCTCGGCGGATCGAGCCCGCAGCAACGCTTCCAAACTTGCGCCACGACCGCGGCCAATGCACCTGACCCGAATTTCCCTGTCCGCTCTCGCCCTCAGCGCTCCCGCGCTGGCCCAGAACCCGCTGTACGTCAGCTCCGGCGCGGCGCCGGGCGAGTTCCGAGGCTGGAGCCTCGCCTCGCACGCCGACGTGGACGGCGACGGACTCCGAGAGAACTTGGCCTTCCGCGCTCGCGGCGCCGTGCTGCTGCGCGGCAGCGATGGCGCGGTGTTGCGCGAGCACCAGCGCGCGCAACTTTCGCTGGGCGACCTCGACGGAGACGGCTGGAGCGAACTCGCGGCGGCGGGGCCGAATTCGCAGGCCTACTTCCCGTTCGCGGAGTCGATCGACGTCATCTCGGGCGCCAGCGGCGCCGTGCTGGCGAACTGGAGCTGGAACGCGCTGGGGTCCGCGCCCGACGCGCGTCGGAGGGAGTGGCCGATCCGCTTGGGCGACGTCAACGGCGACGGCGTCGGCGATGTGCTCGCGATGGAGTCGTGGGGCGGCGTGGGCCTGTGGACTTCGCCGGCGACGCTGGTGCTCTCGGGTGTCGACGGCAGCGAGCTGCGCCGCCACATCGGGCCGAGCTCTGCGCTGCCGATGGGCGACGTCGACGGCGACGGACGCGCAGACTACTTCCTCGATCAGTCGGCCGCGGCAGCGAACGAGCCGCCGCGGCTGATCTCGGGCGCGAGCGGCGCGGCGCTGGCCATCCATTCTCCGAATCCGGCGGGCGACGCGCCGCAGCTGCTGAGCGACCTCGACGGCGACGGAGTGCCGGAGTTCGTGCGCGAGTCGCTGGGCCCCGCGTTCCGCATCTACTCAGGCGCAAGTGGCGCGCTGCTGCACACCGTTCAGGGCCGTCCGGCGTACTCGCTGCAGTACGGGCCGCCCGAAGTGCTGAGCGCCGACGTCAACGGCGACGGCGTGCGCGAGATCGGCGTGTACGACGTGCTCACGAGCACCACGACGTTGCGTTCGCTCGCGAGCGGAGCGGTGATTGCGCGCTACGACGTACTCAGCTTCACGGCGCTCAACGCCGGCGATGTCGACGGCGACGGTCGCGAAGACCTGCTGTTCGGCTCGATGTACGCAGCAGAAGCGCGCGGTCGTGTGCTGCTCGCCACGGCGCCCTACGACGCGCGCGTCGGAGTCGGCTTCGCCTTCGGATCAACCGCCTGTCCCTGCGGGCCCGGCGCGAATCCGCAGGCCGGCTGCGCGGGCGAGATCGCGAGCGGCGCGGCGCTGACCGCGTGGGGCTCTGCCTCGCTCGCGGCGCGCGATCTGCAATTCTTCGCGAGCGGCTACAGCGTCGACGCGGGCCTGCTCGCAACCGGCTTCCTGCTCTACAGCCCGAACGCGCTGCCGACTCCGATTCCCAGCGGCGCGGGACTGCTCGCTCTCGCGCCGCCGCGGGCGCGGATCGCGCGCATCTCCAGCGGACCGATCCGCTCCATCGACGCGCCCTCGCTCGCCGCGTGGACGAGCTTCTCCGCGGGACAGGTGGGCCACTTCCAGGTCTGGAGCCGCGAACTCGCGACGACGCCGAACACCTGCCAGCGTCCGAACAACCTCTCGAACGCGGTCGCGATCACGTTCGCTCCGTGATGCGCGTCCGCCGTGCGGCGCACTGCGACGCGCGTCCCCTGTCAGCGGCTAATCCCACGAACCCCGCACCGCCTGAGATCCTTCAAGTCGTGAACTCGACCCGGGAAATTCAACGCGTGCTTCTTGCCCTCGCGATGTGCGCCGTCGGCGCTCATGCGCTGGCTCAGAATCCACTGTGGGTGACGCGCGGGACGCACCCAAACCAGCGCTTCGGCTGGGGCCTCAACTCGGCGCCGGACTGGGACGGCGACGGACTCGCGGAAGTGCTGGCGTTCCACTCGCGCGGGGCGCGGCTCCTGCGCGGGAGCGACGGCGCTGTGCTGACCGAGTATCCCCGCGCGGTCCTCGCGCTGGGTGACCTGAACGGCGATCGCCGCAGCGAGTTGATCGCTGTGCCAGACGACGGTTGGCCGTGGCCGCCCGTCAGTCTCGAAGTTCTGTCGGGCGCGAACGGGAGCGTCATCGCGACCTGGCCGTGGAACGATCCGGCGGTCGTCGCTCCCGGTCAGACGCGCTGGTCGCTGGCGCCCCTGGGCGACGTGAACGGCGACGCACTCGGCGACGTCATCGCCATCGAGCTTGGTGGCTCGCCCGCCGTGCTCGTGCTCTCGGGCGCCGATGGCAGCGTGTTGCGCCGTCACGTCGGTTCCGCCGAGGCCGTGCCGCTGGGTGATGTGAACGCCGACGGGCGAGCGGACTACCTTCTCGAGCAACACAACCTGTCCGGTCTCCTCACGCCGGCGCAGCTGACCTCGGGCGCCGATGGTTCGGTGCTCGCGAGCCACCCACCGGCGCTCGGAGTGCGCCCCGAATCCCTAGGTATCGTGCGCGATCTGGACTTCGATGGCGTCGACGATCTGTCGCGCCAGGCGCAGGCTTGGCCGCCGACCTGGAACATCTACTCCGGCGCCAGCGGCGCGCTGCTCCACTCGCTTCCCGGAAGACCTGCCGGCGCGCTGCTCGGGGGCGTGCGGTTGACGCTCACAGCCGACGTCGACGGCGACGGAGTGCGCGAGATCGGCTTCGTCGATCACCCGACGGAGACGATCAAACTCTACGCGCACGCCAGCGGCGCGGTGATTCAGCGCTACGACGCTCTGACCCGATCGGTGCTCAACGCTGGCGACGTCGACGGCGATGGGCGCGAAGACGTCCTGATCGGTGAGCCGGCGGACTTCGAGGGTCGTGGCGCGGTGCTTCTCGCCCGCGCGGGATACGACGACCGCGTCGGCGCGAAGTTCGCCTTCGGCTCGAGCGCTTGCCCCTGCGGAGTGGGCGCACCAGAGGCTGGCTGCGCCAGCAGCTTCCCGTTCCCGTTGGGAGCGGCCTTGAGCGCGTTCGGCTCGACCTCACTCGCGGCGCGGGACCTGCAATTCAACGTCCAGGAGCTCGCGGGCAACCCGTCGACGCTGCTCTTCGCCAGCTCGAGCGTGTTGTCGTCGCCGCTGTCCAGTGGCCAAGGGCTCTTGGCATTGGCCCCGCCGCTGGCGCGGCTGAGGAGTCTCTCCCTGTTCGGCTGGACGGATGCTCCATCGCTGCCAGCGTGGAACTCGTGGTCCGCCGGCCAGACCCAGCACTTCCAGGTCTGGTATCGAACTTGGCCGGGCGCGTGCGCTGGTCTCCACAACTACACCAACGCGATTTCGATCACGTTCACGCCGTGATCGCGCGGTGAGTCGAGGGCCGAGCGCCGTCCGTCAGCTCGACAGGCGAGCGGCGCCGCGCTCCAGGCGCACGAGGACGCGCTCGGGCCCGAGCAGCGCCATCACGTCGAACAGGTCCGCGCCCTGCACGACGCCGCTGAGCGCAAGGCGCACGGGCTGGAAGAAGGCGGGCAGCTTGAGGCCCTTTTCCTGCGCCCACTTCTTCGACGAATCGCGCAGCTCGGCCGCGTCGACGCCGCGTTCGATGCGCGGCGCGAGCCAGGCGCGGAAGTCGACGAGCGTCTGCGCGGCGTTCGCGTGCTTGCGCACGGCGGCGAGCGGCTCGTCGGTCCAGACCACGGCGTCGTCCGGCTGGAACAGGTACGCGATGCGCGGCGGGAGCTCGCTGTAGACGTGGATGCGCGCTTGCTCGCTCTTCACGACCTCCACGAACCACGCGCGACGCGCGGCGAGGTCCTCGGCGCTCGTCAAGTTGGCTGCGACGACGAACGGCGCGCACGCGTCGGCGAGCGCCTCGGGCGTCATGCGCCGCACGTACTCGCCCGCCAGCCAGCGGAACTTGTCGAGGTCGAAGATCGCGCCGGCCTTCTGCACGTCCTTGATGTCGAAGCGCTCGACCAACTCCTTGACGCCGAAGACTTCGGTCGCGCCGTCGAGCGCCCAGCCCTGCAGGCACAGGAAGTTGACCACCGCGTCGCGCGGATAGCCCGCGTCGCGATAGTCCTGCAGCGCGGTGTCGCCGGTGCGCTTGGAGAGCTTCTTGCCGTCGGTCCCCAGCATCAGCGGCAGGTGCCCGAACTCCGGCGCCTCCAGTCCCAGCGCGCGGTACAGCAGCACCTGCTTGGGCGTGTTGACGAGGTGCTCCTCGCCGCGGAACACGTGCGTGATGCGCATGTCGACGTCGTCGACCACCACGCAGAAGTTGTAGGTCGGCGAGCCGTCCGAGCGCAGCATGACCCAGTCGTCGACCTCGGCGTTCTCGAAGCTCACGTCGCCGCGGATGTGATCGAGGAAGCGCGTCTGGCCCGCGGGCGTCTTGAAGCGCACGACGGCCTTCTCGCCGGCCGCGACGCGCGCTTGCGCAGTCGCAGGGTCGAGCGTCAAGCAGTGGCGGTCGTAGGCGATGCGCTCCTTGCGCTCCTCCTGGCCCTTGCGCACCTCGTCGAGCCGCTCGGACGAGCAGAAGCACAAGTACGCGCGGCCCGCGTCGAGCAGCTCGCGCGCAGCGGCGCGGTAGCGCTCGAAACGCTCGGACTGGCGGTACGGGCCGTGCGGGCCGCCGACGTCCGGACCTTCGTCCCAGTCCAGGCCCAGCCAGCGCAAACCCTCGAGGATCGCGCGCTCGTACTCGCGCGTCGAACGCTCGGGGTCGGTGTCCTCGATGCGCAGCAGGAACTGGCCGCCGTGGCGGCGCGCGTAGGCCCAGTTGAACAGGGCCGTGCGGGCGCCGCCGATGTGCAGCATGCCGGTCGGGCTGGGGGCGAAGCGAACGCGGACGGGACGGGTCACGGGAGAACTCCTTGAGGACGGTCGAGCGCCGCAGGATAGCGGGACCGCGCTTTGGGCGCGCGACGCGCGAGGGCTACATTCGCGGCATGACTCCGAACGCAACCACGGCCAAGAGCGCTTCCACCTACCGCCCCACGCGCGAAATCGTGCGCCGCACGCCCAAGGTGCTGCTGCACGAGCACCTCGACGGCGGTCTGCGGCCGCAGACCGTGCTCGAGCTGGCGCGCGCGGTCGACTACCGCGAGCTGCCCGAGAGCGATCCCGAGCGACTGCGCGCTTGGTTCTTCGAAGGCGCGAACCGCAAGACGCTGCCGCTGTACCTGGAGGGCTTCAAGCACACCATCGCAGTGATGCAGACTCGCGAGGCGCTCGAGCGCGTGGCCTTCGAGTTCATGGAGGACATGGCGCAGGACGGCGTGGTGTACGCCGAAGTGCGCTTCGCGCCGCACTTCCACACGCAGCGCGGCTTGGGCCTCGACGGCGTGATGCTCGCCGTGCTGCGCGGGCTGCGCGCGGGACAAGAAAAGTTCGGCGTGGGCTTCGGCTTGATCGTGTGCGCGATGCGCAACGAGCCCGAGCACCTCTCGTTCCAGCTCGCCGAACTCGCGGTCACGTTCCGCGCCCAGGGCTGCGTCGGTTTCGACCTCGCCGGCGAAGAGGCCGGGCACCCGGCCAAGGACCACCAGCGCGCGTTCGACTTCGTCAAGCGCCAGAACTTCTCGATCACGATCCACGCCGGCGAGAGCTTCGGCCCCGAGAGCATCTGGCAGGCGCTGCAGTACTGCGGCGCGCACCGCATCGGCCACGGCACGCGCCTGATGGAAGACATCGTCGTGTACGAGCGCAAGGTGATCAAAATGGGCGCGCTCGCGCAGTACGTGCTCGACCACCGCATCCCGATCGAGGTGTGCCTCTCGAGCAACGTGCACACCGGCGCGACGCCCTCGATGGCCGAGCACCCCTTCCGCTTCTACTTCGACCGCGGCTTCCGCGTGACGCTCAACACCGACAACCGGCTCATGAGCCGCACCTCGATGAGCGAGGAGTGCGTGATCGCCGTCGAGCAGTTCGGCTGCTCGCTGGCCGACCTCGAGAAGATCGCCATCAACGGCATGAAGAGCGCGTTCCTGCACTACGAGGACCGCGTGCGCATCATCTTCGAAGCGATCAAGCCGGGCTTCGCGAAGCTGCGCGAAGAGCTCGGGCTGACGCTGTAGAGCACGGCGATGCGTTCGCCCGCCGGATTGAACGGCCGCGTCGAGCGGCCCGTCTTCGAGAGCAGTGCGTTGCGCGGCAATCGCGCCGGCGACCCGCACGTGCGCGAAGTTCCGGTGTATCTGCCGCCGCAGGCGAGCGACTCGAGCGCGCGTTTCCCGGTCGTGTTCCTGCTGTGCGGCTTCACGGGCGACGGGCGCGACTTCTTCGAGACGCATCCCTGGCGCCGGCACGTCGTGGCCCGCTTCGACGAGCTCGTCGCACGCGGCGACGCGCCGCCGGCGATCCTGGTCGCGCCGAATTGCTTCACGCGCCTGGGCGGCAGCCAGTACGTGAACTCCGGGTTTCTCGGGAACTACGAGGACTACGTCGCGCGCGAGCTGCCCGAGTTCATCGACGCGCACTTTCCGACCCTGCGCGGCCGTCGCGCGCTGGTGGGCAAGTCCTCGGGCGGCTTCGGTGCGTTGCGTCTGGCGATGCTGCATCCGCGCGAGTTCCCCGTGGCCGGCTCGATCAGCGGCGACGTCGACTTCGAGCTGTGCTACGCGAGTTCATTTCCCGCGTGCCTGCGCGGACTCGTCCCCTACGACGGCAATCCCGCGCGTTTTCTGGCCGAGTTCGCGCGCGAGCCGGATCTGTCAGGCGACAAGCACGAAGTGATCAACGTGCTCGCGATGGCCGCGTGCTATTCGCCGAACCTCGACTCGCCGCAGGGCTTCGACCTGCCGTTCGACTTGCGCACGGCTGCGCGCAGCGACTCCGTCTGGCGCCGCTGGCTCGAATTCGACCCGCTGCACGCCTGCGAGCGCCACGTCGACGCGCTGCGCCAGCTCGAGTGGCTGCACCTCGAATGCGGCCTGCGCGACGAGTACCACCTGCAGTGGGGCCTGCGAAAACTCTCCGACAAGCTGCGCTCGCTCGGCGTCGCGCACACGCACGAAGAGCACCCGGGCTCGCACCGCGGCCTGGTCGAGCGCTACCTCGCGCTCTTGCCGCGCGTAGTTTCGCATCTGGCGGCCCGCGCGGCGCGCTGAGTCGAGCTCAAGCACGCGCCGCCGAAATTCACGGCGCGCGAAACGGCGTTTCGAGTTCCTGCACCCTCCAGGCAGCGAACGTTAGCGCCGCAAGCACGTCATCGCGCTCTAGGTACGGGTAGGCCGCGAGTACGTCTTCGATGGTGGAACCGGCCGCCAGCTGACCGACGACCATACCGACCGTCACTCGAAGTCCGCGGATGCATGGCCGGCCTCCCATGACGTTGGGGTCGTGCGTAATGCGCTGCAGAAGTTCCATCGCGCTCACTTGCGAGTCAAGGGTACCGGACCCGTCGATGTCCTGACTCCGCGCTATCTTGTCGCGCGCCATGGCGGCCACGAGCTTGCCCTCGGAACCCGAATTCGACCCGCGCGCGCAGAAGCTCTTCTTCGCGTTCTGTGAGCAGGTCGAACGCGGCGAGAAGCCCGACTTCGAAGCGCTGTGCGCGGCGCACCCCGCGCACGAGCGCGACTTGCGCGAGATGCACTCCCTACACGAGTTCGCGCGCGGCTTGGCGGGGCAAGCTGCGGAGGAGGGAGTCGCGAGCAGCTTGCTCGACGAGCTGCGCCAGCGCTTCGGCGAGTCCGTAGCGTCGAGTCCTGGCCTCGACGCCGAGTCCGCGTCGCGCTGGGAGCTCTTCGAGCGTCTGCGCGGCGCCGCTCCGCGTGACACGCGCTATCGCTTGCTCGGCAAAGTCGCCGAGGGCGGCATGGGCGCGATCCTGCGCGTGTGGGACGAAGAGCTGCGCCGCACGCTCGCGATGAAGGTCGTGCTCGGCAAGGGCGGCGTGGCGAGCGGCGAGACTCCGGCCGTTGATCCCAAGACGCTCGGGCGCTTCCTCGAAGAGGCGCAGATCACCGGCCAGCTCGACCACCCCGGCATCGTGCCGGTGCACGAGCTCGGCCTCGACGCCGCCGGCCGCGTGTACTTCACGATGAAGCTCGTGAAGGGCGAGGACCTCAAAGCGGTCTTCGAGCACGTCCACGCGGGCCACAAGGACTGGAACCAGGTCCGCGCGCTCAACGTGATGCTGCGCGTGTGCGAGGCGGTCGCCTACGCGCATTCGAAGAACGTCGTGCACCGCGACCTCAAGCCGGCCAACGTGATGGTCGGCAAGTTCGGCGAGGTGTACGTGATGGACTGGGGCCTGGCGCGCGTGCTGGGCCGCGAGGACAAGC
>WYBT01000025.1 GCA_011525785.1 Planctomycetaceae bacterium | reverse complement strand
GCGCGCACCTCGCGCAATTGCGCAAGCGCTTCGTGCTGCTCACGCACGGCAAGGGCAAGGCCGAGGAGCCCGAGCAGAGCTGGAACGTCGCGCGCGTGCTGGGCTCGCGCAACATCCCCAACCGCGTAGTGGAGTGCGGCGAGCAATGGCCGGACGACGGACCCACCTGACGGAAGATGCTGTCGCTGTACGTCGACGAGTACGTCAAGTAGCGGGCTTGCGCGCGCGGGCGTAGGCTCGTTGGCGAACGCGCGAGGAGTTCATCCCGCGCGACGTCGCCGCCCCTGACCCCACGCCAGCGAGCCATGCAGATCGCACTTCGAGCCCTCGTCCTCGCCTCCGTGGCGAGCGTTTCTTCCGCACAGGTCGACGTCGCCATCTGCGCGGCCGCCAGCGCCTTGAGCACCGACTGCCGCTTCACCGACGTGCAGGCGAAGTTGAACGCCTCCGGCCTGTTCGGAGCGGTCGACATCATCAACGCCTCGAGTTCGACGCCGACGCTTCAGCAGCTCCAGGCGTACGACGCGCTACTCGTGTGGTCGAACACGTCGTTCCAGGACTCGACGCTGCTGGGCAATACGCTCGCCGACTACGTCGACGCGGGCGGCGCGGTGGTGGTCGCAGTGTTCGCCGTGAACTGGAACACGCTCACGCTGTCGATCCAGGGCCGCTGGCAGAACGGCTACGAGGTGATCGCCGATCAATCGGGGTCGACCACCGGCGCAGCGTCGCTCGGAACCGTGTTGCTCCCCGCCCACCCGATCATGGCGGGGGTGAGTTCCTTCAACGGCGGCGGCAACGCGTTCCGCCCCACGGCGACGGTCCTCAATTCCGGCGCGATCGAGATCGCGCAGTGGAGCGACGGCCGCACGCTCGTCGCGCAAGGCGCCAACCCCAAGCGCATCGACCTGGGCTTCTATCCGCCCTCCAGTGACTGCGGCGGCAGCGCGTTTTGGACCTCCAGCACCGACGGCGGCAAGCTGCTCTCCAACGCGCTGCACTTCGCCGCGACCGGCGGCGGCGCCGCTCCGACGGTCTACTGCACGGCCGGCACGACCACCAACGGCTGCGTGCCGTCGATCTCCGCCAGCGCGCAACCCAGCGCCGCGCTCGCGACGCCCTGCGTGATCGACGTCGCGAACGTCGAAGGCGCCAAGCAAGGTCTGGTGTTCTACGGGATCGACAACACCGGCTTCAGCCCGCTGCCCTGGGGCTCGGGCAGCACGAGCTTCTTCTGCGTCAAGTCGCCGGTGCAGCGCAGCTTCCCGCAGAACTCCGGCGGCGTGTTCAACACTTGCAGCGGCGCCTTCTCGCTGGACTGGAACCAGTTCCAGACGAGCTTCGCCGGCGCCCTCGGCGCGCCCTTCAGCGCCGGCGACCGCGTGTGGGCGCAGGCATGGTTCCGCGACCCGCCCGCTCCGCGCACGACCAACCTGTCGGATGCGATCCAGCTGACGATGCGTCCGTGATGTGCGGGCGCGACAGGCGGTTGCACTGCGGTCAGCGCCAGACGCGACAGCTCCGCGGAAGCTGAGCGAACGAGACCAGACAAGGGCTCGTGTGTAGAGTCCGGTCGGCGGACAGACTTTGACTTGAAGGTCGCTGCGACTTCGTCGCAAGTCCAACCGGAGAAGCACTCGAATGCGCTCGTCACACAGCTCGCGCCTCGCCCGCTCGTTGTCCCTCCTCGCCGCCTCCGCGCTCCTCGCGTCGCAAGCGCTCGCGGGCGGCGTCACTTGGATCGTGGATGCCGCCGGAGGCGCAGGGGCGAACTTCACCGACATCCCCTCCGCGATCGCCGCGGCTGCGCCGAACGACGCCATCGTCATCCGCCCCGGCTCGTACGCGAGCTTCGTGCTGGACAAGCCGCTGCGCATGCGCGGCGCCGCAGGCGTGCAGGTCCAAGGCCTGTCGCGCGTCCAGAACCTGCCGGCGAACACTCGCTGCGCGCTCACGCGCATCGAGTTCCAGCGATTGCAGATCGACGACTGCGATGGCGGCGTCGTGCTCGAGGAGTTGACGACCACGCCGATCGTCGCGGGCGTCGGCGCGCAGGTGGCCGTCTCGGACAGCGACGACGTGCGGGTCCGGGCCTGCACCTTCAGCGCCGGCGGATTCGCGGACCCGTTCGTGGCGGGTCGCAACGGCCTGAGCGCCTCGAACGCCGTGCTGGAAGTGGTGAGCTCGACGCTGCGGGGACAGCACGGCAACGACTCCTTCTCCGACCCCGACCCGAACAGTGCGACGCGGGGCGGCGTGGGACTGAGCGCGACGCTCTCGACGATCTCGATCGCGCACTCCGACGTGCGCGGCGGCGAAGGCGGCGGCACGTACTCGGGCGCCGGTGGAGACGGCGGGCACGCCAGCGAGTTCTCCAACGGCAGTCGGGTGCGCCTCGCCGCGAGCACGCTCGTGGGAGGCCCCGGCGGCGTAGGAGAAGATTGCCAGTGCGGCGGATTCTTCGGCGATGGCCGCAACGGTTCGGCCGTCAGGGCCACCAGCCTGAGCCTCGCGGTGCACTCCGGCCTCGCAGCGACCGGCGGCTACAACAGCGCCACGTGCTGCTCGGCGGCGTCCACCTTCAGCACGAACACCGGCGGCCAGATCCTGCTCGCGAGTCCGGCGAATCCGACGCTTGCGCTGCACGCACTCGGCGCCGGCGACGTGACGCTGCGCCTGAGCGCGCCGGCCAACTCCGTCGCGCGCGTCTGGCTCGGTCGGACGATGATCGCGCCGACGCCCCAGACCGAGATCGTCGGTCAGCTGACGCACCGAGCGCGCATCCGCGATCTGGGCGCCATGCCGGCCACGGGTCAAGCGCAAGCCGTGTTCACGCTTCCCGCGAATGTGGAGAGCGGCGACCTGGTCATCGCTCAAGCCGACGTGCTGACCACGGGCGGCGTGCTGCTCTACTCGAACTCGGTGTGCTTCACGCGGCCGTGAGCCGCAGACGCCGCGCGGCGAAGTCGTTGCGCCGCACGGCGAGTTCGTTGCGCCGCACGGCGACGCCCCCGGGTCAGCGCCAGGCCGAGTACGGCTCGCTCGTCGCCGCGGCGGCGCTGGGCAGAGCGCCGAAGTTGTAGTCGATCGGCACCACCACGATCCCAGAGTCGCTCACGGTGAACTTCTTGGCGTCTTCGACGGGGTCGTAGCCGATCTCGTACCCGTCGGGAATCTTGCACCACTTGTCGATGATCGCGCGGCGCACCTTGGCGCCTTTGCCGACCACCACGCCCGCGAGCACGATCGAGTCCTCGATCACGGCGCGCTCGTCGACGAAGGTGCGATTGGCGAGGATCGAACGCGCCACGCGCGCCCCCGAGACGACCACGCCCGGCGCGAGCAGCGAATCGACGACGTCGGCGCGGCGGCCTTGCTCCTCGAGCACGGTCTTGGCCGGCGGATCAGCGTGCCACAGCGAGTAGATCGGCCAGTCGTAGTCGTACAGGTTCAGCTTCGGCTTCACCGAGAGCAGATCCATGTTGGCCTCGAAGTAGGCGTCGATCGTGCCCACGTCGCGCCAGTAGGGCTCGTCCGCGCCGTTATCGCGATCGATGAAGCGGTGCACGTACACCGGCGCCTCGTGGATCATCTTGGGGATGATGTCCTTGCCGAAGTCGTGGCTCGAGGCGGCCCCCAGCTCGGCGTCGAACTTGAGGCGGCGCATGAGTTCGTCGGTCTCGAACACATAGATGCCCATCGAGGCCAGGCAGTAGCCCGGCTGGCCGGGGATCTGCGGCGCGTTCTCCTTGGGCTTCTCGACGAAGCTCGTCACGCGCCCGCGCTCGTTGACCTCGAAGATGCCGAAGTGGCGCGCTTCGCTGACCGGGATCTTCACCGCGCCGATGGTGAGTTCTGCACGGTGGATCAGGTGCTCGCGCAGCATGCGGCCGTAATCCATCTTGTAGATGTGATCGCCCGCCAGGATCAGCACGTGGCGCGGCCGCTCTTCCTCGATCGTGTCGAGGTTCTGGTAGATCGCGTCGGCGGTGCCCTTGTACCAGAGGCCCGTGCCCTGGTGGTGCGGCGGACGAACGCTGATGAACTGCTCCAGGCGACGAGGCAGGAAGTTCCAGCCGAAGCGCACGTGCTCTTCGAGCGAGCGGGCCTGGTACTGCGTGAGCAGGCAGATGCGGCGCAGCCCGGAGTGGATGCAGTTGGAGAGCGTGAAGTCGATGATGCGGTAGATGCCGCCGAAGGGCACCGCAGGCTTGGCGCGCTTGACGGTGAGCGGCTTGAGGCGCTCGCCCTGCCCGCCCGCGAGGATCAACGTCAGCGTTTCCTTCAACTCCGTGGTCAGCGGCATGCGCGGTGATCTCCTGTTCCCTCGCGATGGTACGTAGGCGCCGGGCCAAAGACACGCGCCAAAGACACGCGCTCGAGACTCGCGGGCCCCGGCGCTGCGGCTACACTCTTGCGTCCGCAACCCGCGTTCGATCCCTTCGGACCGCCGCTCTTTGGCCCTCGCCCATGACCCGCGACGCACGAGTCCCGTCCCCGTCCAACGTCCCGCGCCTGCCCGACTCGGTGCGGGTGGCGGTGGTCGTTTCGCAGTACCACCACGAGCTGTGTGAGGCGATGGCCTACTCGGCTTGGAAGACGCTGACCGCCGCGGGCCTGGGCGAGGATGCCGACGACGACGAGCCCGCCTTCGTGGCCGTACCTGCGCCGGGCGCCTTCGAGTTGCCGATCCTGGCCGAGCGCCTGCTCGAGACCGATCAGTTCGACGCCGTGCTGTGCTTCGGCGTGCTGCTCAAGGGCGAGACCACCCACGACTTCCACATCGCGTCCGCGGTGAGCCACGCGTTGCAGCGCGTCGCCCAGGAGTACGGCCGGCCGGTGCTGTTCGGCCTGCTGACCTGCGAGACGCTCGAGCAAGCGCGCGCGCGCGCCCTGCCGGGCGGTCGAGAGGGCGGCCACGACAAGGGCCGCGAAGTGGCGCTCGCGGCGATCGGAACCCTGCGCACGCTCGCGCAGATCGCCGACGAGGAGTACGGCGACTACTGGAGCGCCGCCGTGCAGCGCGAAGAACTGCGGAGGCGCTCGTGAAGAAGCGCTCCCGCGGCCGCGAGCTCGCGCTGCAAGTGCTCTATCAGCTCGACCTGCGCGGCGACAGCGCGCTCGAGGCTGCCGAAGAGGTCGTGCGCGAGGAGGAGCCCGATCGCGAGGCGCGCGCGTTCTGCGCCAAGCTGGTCGGCGGCGTGCGCGAGATGCAGGACGAGCTCGACCGCGAGATCGCGGCCACCGCGCAGAACTGGGACATCTCGCGCATGGCGGTGATCGACCGCAACGTGCTGCGCATGGCGACCTACGAGCTCTTGTACTGCCGCGACATCCCGCCCAAGGTCGCGATCAACGAAGCGATCGAGCTGGGCAAGCGCTACTCGACCCAGAAGACCGGCGCGTTCGTCAACGGCATCCTGGACAAGATCAAGTCCAAGCGCGTCGACAGCGCGCCCGCAGATGCGGACGCGGACGCTGCCGCGGCGGACGGGGAGCTCTAGGCGATGGGACTCTTCGACCGACTCAAGTCGAGTCTGTCGCGCACGCGCGAGGCGCTCTCGGAGGGCATCGCCAAGGTCTTCCGCGGAGCGCGCCCGATCGACGCCGCGCTGCTCGCCGAGCTCGAGGCCGTGCTGTACCAGTCGGACCTGGGGCCGGTCGCCTCCGAGGTGATGAGCGAGATCAACCGCCTGCACGCGCTGGGCTCGATCAAGGGCGAGGACGAAGTGCGCGCGGTGCTGCGCGAGGTGCTGCTGTCGTTCGTCGCCCCGCCCGACGTGCCGTACGGCGAAGTGCGCTTCGACGCCAAGCCCACCGTGATCCTCGTCGTGGGCGTCAACGGCTCCGGCAAGACCACCTCGATCGCCAAGCTCGCGCACCGTTTCCAGAGCCAGGGCAAGAGCGTGCTGCTCGGCGCCTGCGACACCTTCCGCGCCGCCGCCGCAGAACAGCTCGAGATCTGGGCCGATCGCAACCGCGCGCCGATCGTGCGCGCCAAGGAGGGCGC
Source organism: Planctomycetaceae bacterium (assembly GCA_011525785.1). Lineage (GTDB taxonomy): Bacteria > Planctomycetota > UBA1135 > UBA1135 > WYBT01. The sequence continues at coordinate 111,482 of WYBT01000025.1, read as the reverse complement.
GGACCCCGCCTCGGTGGCCTTCGACGCCGTCGAGAGCGCATGCGTGCTCGGCATCGACGTCGCGATCCTCGACACCGCGGGCCGACTGCACACGCAGAAGAACCTGATGGAGCAGCTCGGCAAGGTGCAGCGCGTGATCCAAAAACGCCTGCCGGGCGCGCCGCACGAAGTGTGGCTGGTGATCGATGGCGTCAACGGCCAGAACGCGATCCAACAGGCCAAGCTGTTCACCGCGCACGTTCCGGTGACGGGGCTGATCGTGACCAAGCTCGACGGAACCGCGCGCGGCGGCGCGGTGTGTTCGATCGTGCGCGAGTTGAAGCTGCCCGTGCGCTACATCGGCACCGGCGAGCAGCTCGAGCTGCTCGAGCCCTTCGAGCCCCAAGCCTTCGTCGACGCGCTCGTCAGCACCACCGTCGCGCGCTGAACGCTCGGCGGACGGCCTATTTCCCGGCGCGCAGCCGCGCGAGCCCGGGGTGGTCGCTCGCAAGGCGCGTCGCGCGGAAGACGCTGACCGGCTCGACCGGCGAGTTCTTGCGCGGGTTGGGATTGGCCTTGCCCAACGACTCGGGCATCTCGCCGCCCCAGGGGTTCCAGAACTCCCACACGATGCGCTTGTCGGCGGTGACTTCGAACAGGCGCCCCTGTTTGCCCGAGCAGATGAAGGTGTTGCCGTTGGGCAAGCGCTGCGCGCCCGAGATGAACGACGAGTAGAAGTCCGCAGGGCTCGGCGCGGAATAGCTCCACACCGGCGCCGCGGGCGCAAACGCCTGACCGCGCTCGCGTGAGAAGCCGCGCTTGGGATCGAAGGGCAGCACCAGCTCGTCCACGCTGCTGAACTCGAGCGGCGTGCGCTCCGAGCCGTTGTTGAACACGAGCAGGTTGCCCGCGCCCGGACAACCGGCGGGAATCCACTCGGGTTGATGCTGGTAGTAGAGCTGTCGGTCGCTGTCCTGGCCCGCGCCGTACTGACGCGGATTGCCCCAGCGATAGAGCAGGTCGCCGCCCTTGCCCCAGCGCCCGCCGCTCGAGCCGCGCGCCTCTTGCGTGCTGGTCGAGTGATCGATGATCCAGATCTCGCAGAACTCGGGCGTCGAGAGCGCGACAAGATCGTGCTCGGCGTTGTAGTCGACCGAGTTGGTGTGCAACCAGTCCGCGCGCCGCTTCTCCGGCGGCTCCTCCGGCGCGTCTTCGCTCGAGTCGTCGCCGCCCGCGTAGCCCAGCTCGCGCAACTGCCGCTCGCGCTCGCGTTGCGCGCGTTGCTGCTCGGCTGTGAGCGGAGCTTCGCTGCGATGCTCGCCGTTGATGTCGATGCGCTCGGGACGGTCGGCGACGACGCCGAAGTTGGCCTTGGTGCGGTCGAAGTCCTGCACCAGGTGGTCGATCGCGCGCCACTCCCACACGATCTTGCCGCCCGCGGGCCGCGTGGGTTCGATCTCGATCACAGAGTCGGGCCACAGGCCGCGCTCCCCCACCACGCGCGGGTCGCGGCCGAGCGCGATCGCTTCCTCGGCGCTGAGGCGGTTCCACACGATCGCGAGCACGTTGCCATTGGGCAGCGGCTCGAGGTCGTGGTGCAGGATGCGCTCCTCGGTGGAGAGCACGTACTCCCAGGTCAGCGTTCCGTCCCAGTCGTACTCGGTGATGCGCCCGCCGATGCCGCCACCGAAGAACACCGGGTTGTCGTCGATGCGCGAGAGCAGCAGCAAGCGGCCGTTCTCGAGGAGATAGCAGCCCATGGGCGGCAGATCGTGCTTCCAGGAGTGCGCGACCTCGCCCTGCATGTCGAGCAGGTACGCGGTGGCGCCGCGCAGAGGCGTGTAGAGCGAGTAGCCGTCGAAGGCGTCCTTCTCGCGAACCCGCAAGCCGCGTTGCACGCTCGGCGGCGCCTCAGCAGCGGGCGCGGCGTCCTGCACGACACTCGGACCCAAGCACGCGAGCAGGAAGATCGAGATCACAAGCGCAGTCCAAGCGGGGCCACGGTCGGGCGTTCGAGCGGGCGCGCATCCTATTCGGCGCTCCGAAGAGTTGCTCGGAGAGCTGCGGCCGGACCCGTCGACGCGTGCGAGGGCTCGCTACTCTGTGGCGCACTCCGCACGCCCCGCACCGCCTTGGACCACGCCCCCCAGAGTTCGCCGAGTTCCGATGCGCTGCACCCGCTCGCGCCCTGGCGCAGCCTGCAGCGCGTGCTCGCGGGAGTGTTGGGAGCAGTGCTGGCCTTTCCGGCGCTCAAGCTCCTGTGGCCCTGGCCGCGCGAGGCCTCGCTCAGCGGCGATCTGTATCCCGAGGTGACCGGCGCTGCGATCGGGGCGCTTGCGGCGCTCCCGATGTTCGCGCTGCTGTTCACGCTGCGGCGCACGGTGCGGCCCGTTCCCGCGCTCGTGTTCGCCGCCGCGGCGGCGCTCGCACTGCTCAGCGCCTCGCGCAACGCGCCGACCGACACGCTCGAGTTCGACCGCTGGCGCCTGCTCGCCGCCAGTTCGTTCGCACTGCTGCTGGGCGGCGCGGCGCTCGACCGCTCCGGACGCGTCTGGCTCGCCAGAGCGGCCGCGGTGGTTTCGCTGGTCGCCGTCGGCCCCTCGCTCGCGGACGGCGAACACCAGTTCAGCGGCGTGCTCGGCAACAGCGGCTCGATCTCGGAGGCCGGCTTGATCGGAGCTGCGGCAGGCCTGGGCCTCGCCGTGTGGGACAGCGGTCCCTGGCGCTGGCTCGGCGGGCTGAGCGCGCTCGCGTACGGCTTCTACGTCGGCATCGCACCGGTGTTCGCCGGCGCGCTGTCCCTCGCCCTCGCAGCGCTGGTCGGTGTCGCGCTCACCCGCGACTCGCGCAAGCTGCTCGCACTGGCCGCGGTGTTCGCGCTGATCGGCTTCGCCGCCGGTCGCATCGCGCCGCGTCCGGCCAGTGCGCCGCGCGTCGAAGGCGCTCCCGTCGCCGGCGTCGACAACAGCGGCGGGATCGAGGTGCGACGCCTGATCTGGGCGCGCGTCCCGGCGCTGCTCGCGCACGCCGGCGTGCTGGGAGTCGGTCCGGGTCAATTCGCGGCTCAATTCCCGCCCTTCCGCGATCCGCGCGAGATCGAACTCTCGTCGCTCGGCCGGCGGCTGCCGGGGCAGGAGACCGAGGTCCAGCACGCGCACAACGACTACCTGCAGGCGCTGAGCGACTGCGGGCCGCTCGGCGGCGCGCTGCTGATCGGGCTGTACGCCTTCGCTGCCTTCCGCGCGCTTTCGCTGTTGCGGCGCGGCGAACGCGAGCGCCTTCCGCTCGCGTTGGGGCTGCTGGCGGTGCTCATCAACGGCCTCGCCCGCGAGCCGCTCAGCTCCAACCCGGTCAGCGCGTCGCTCGCGTTCGCGTTGATCGGCGCGGTGTGCGCGCCCGCCGCGCCGCAGTTCTCAACGCAACCGCGCCTGGGCGAGTACTCGGCCCTCGCGGTGGCGGGCCTCGCGATCGCGCTGCAGGTTCCGCGCGCGCTCGGACTGGGCCTCCACGGCCGCGCGCTGCGCACCTACTTCGAGCGCGGGCGCCCGAGCGAGGGCCTGGCCTTCGTGCTCGAGACGCGCCCCGATTCGGTGCTGGCCCGCAGCCTCCAAGCGCGCGCGCTGGAGCCGCAGGGCGAAGCCGACGACTTCGAACGGGTCGCCGCGGCCTGGGGCGAGGTGCTGGCGCTGCGCCCGCATTCCTTCGAGGCCTGGATGCAACTGGGGCTCGCGCACGTGCGCGGCGGCCGCATCGCAGCCGCGCGCGAGGCCTGGTTGCGCGCGCTCGAACTCGACCCGGCCCATCCCGGCCTGTTGCGCAACCTGGCGTTGCTCGAGGCGCGCCACGGCGAACTCGAGCAGGCCGAGCGCTACCTCGCGCAGACCGACGCACCGCGCGAGCGCGCGCTGCGCGACTGGGCCGTCGGCGCGCTGCGCGAGCTCGACCTCCAGCGCGGCTGGGAGCTGTTCGCGCGCGCCGACGAGCGCTTGGCGGCGCTCGACGCCGAGCGTGCGCACGACGCGGCGCGCAGGCCGCTCGACGGGCTGAGCGAGGCCGAGGCGAACGCGCTCGAAGGCTCGGCGCACGTGAGTTGGGCGCGCGAGCACGCCGAGCGCGGGGCGCCGTCCGACGCGGTGCGCAGCTACCGGCAGGCGCGCCGCTGCCTGGCGCAGGTCGGCAGCGACGGCGCGACGAGCTGGTCGCGCGCGCTGCGCCTGGAATACGCCGCGGCGCTCGCGCTCGCCGGTGAACGCGACGCCGCGCGCAGCGAGTGCGCCGGACTGCGCGCGCGGCCGGACGAGCTGCGTCGACTTCCGACCTGGGCGGGCCAGGCCCTCATGGACGCCGGGCTGCTGCTGCGCTGAAGTCTGAGAGACGCGCCGTGATCCGCTACGCCGAGCCGCTCTACCGTCCGCCCTCCGAAGCGGACAGCCTGATCCTGCAGGCGACGCTCGGGTGCTCCTACAACGAGTGCTCGTTCTGCGCGATGTACCGCCACAAGCGCTTCAAGGTGCGCAAGCTCGAAGAGCTGCGCGCCGAGATCGCTTGGGCGCGCGCGAACCTGCCCGGCGTGCGCAAGGTGTTCCTCGCCGACGGCGACGCGCTGATGGCCAAGGCGAGTTTCCTCGGCGCGCTGCTCGACGAGTTGCGCGCGGCCTTCGGGCCGCTCGCGCGCGTGAGCTGCTACGCGAGCCCGCAGTCGCTGCAGGTGCGCAGCGTGGAGGAGATGCGCGAGCTGCGCGAGCGCGGACTGACGCTGTACTACCTGGGCGTCGAGAGCGGCCACGACGAGGTGCTCGCGCGCCTGGTGAAGGGCGTTGATGCGGCCGAGATGATCCGCGTCGCGCTCAAGGCGCACGAGGCCGGCGTGAAGCTCTCCACCATGGTCCTGCTCGGCGCGGGCGGACGCGCGCTCAGCCGCGAGCACGCGCTCGAGAGCGCGCGCGTCGTGAACGCCATCGATCCGCGCTTCGTCAGCACGCTGGTGATGACGCCCGTCGAAGGCACGCCGCTGTTCGAGGCCGCCGCGCGCGGCGAAGTCGACGAGCTCTCGCCGCTCGAGCTCGCCGCCGAGCTGCGCGAGTTCGTGGCCGCGCTCGAGCTCTCGGGCTCGATCTTCCGCTCCAACCACGCCAGCAACTACCTCGCGCTGTCGGGCACGCTGCCCAAGGACAAGCAGGCGATGGTGCGCGCGCTCGACGGCGTGCTCGCGCGCCCCGCGGCCGCGCCGTTCAGGCCGCAGTGGCTGCGCGGGCTCTGAACGCGAGCAACGCGAGCCCTGCGGCGCCGAGCAGCGCGAGGAACACGCCCACGCGCAACAGCGGCGGCGAGTAACGGAATTCGAGCGTGTGCTCGCCCGCGCCGAGCGGAACGGCGAGGAACAGCTCGTCGGCCTCCAGGAGCAGCGCCTCGCGGCCGTCGACGCGCGCGCTCCAGCCGGGCGCACTCTGCTCCCCCACCACGAGCAGCGCGTCGCCGTCGAGTTGCGCCCGCAGTTCGATGGAGTGATTGCCGCGCTCGCGCAGCTCCACCGCGCCGCTGCGGAACGGCTGGCGCGGCCCCCAGGCGATGTCGCCGCTGATGAAGGCCTGCTGCGCCGCGTCGAACTCGCGCAGCGCCTTGCGCGCCAGCTCCGCTGGCAAGAGTTCGGCGACGAGCCGCGCGGGGCCGAGCGAGTCGAGTCGGTGCAGCTTGACGCCGTCGACGCTCGTCGTCGCCGCGCCGGACCGGCGGCGCTCGCCGCGTTGCGCGAGCAGGCGCACGTCGAAGCGTTGGGCGAGGCTGGTGCGCTCGTCGAAGCCGCTGGCCGCGAAGCCCAGCGCCGGATGCTCGCCCGGCGCCAGCACCGCCGGCCGCAGCGCGTCGAACTCGGCCAGCCCGAGCCCGTCGCGCGCCTCGAGCGCGCGCCAGCCCAGGCCCAGCGCCGCGTGCGGCGAGACGATCCCGAAGTCGCACATCACGCGCCCCTCGCCAGCGGCTGCGGCGATCGCCTCGCAGCGCTCCGGCGCGCCGAACAGTTGCCCGAGCGGTCGGCTCGCATGCAGTTCGTGCTGGAACCACGAACTCGCCGCCATCACCAACGCAACGGCCAGTGGCGCCGCGACGCGCTGAGTCGGACGGAGCCAAAGCGCGGCGAAGGCGCTGGCGAACACCAGGACCAGACTGGCGAGGCTCGTGCGACGCGGACGGTCGACCGTCGCGGCGCACAGCACGCGCTCGCTCAGCACGCGACCGTCCGCGCCGCGCAGCACGAGCGCGAACTCCCACGAGCCTTCGGCGAGATCGGCGGCGTTCAAGTGCGGCGCGCGGAACCACAGCGCGCCAGCCGGCGCGAGCTCGACGTCGGCAGCCCGCGGCGCGCTCGTCGACAGCTCGAGCGGCAGCGGCAAGGCGTGGGCGTCGGGCGCGGGCTCGCCGGCGCGCGACACGCGCACGGCCGCGGACTCGACCGCCAGTTCGGGGTGGATCCAGCCCTCGAAGGCCAGCGCGCCGCGCGCCAGCAGCGGCTCGGGCTTGCGGACGAGCGCCACGAGCCCGTCGCCGCCGTCCAGCTCGGCCAGCGGCGGCGCAGCGCTCTCGCGCGAGGCGCTGACGAAGACCAGCGCACCTGCGAGCAGTGCGACGCTGGCCGCCGCACTCGCGCGCGCCCAGGCGCTGGCGTGCTCGAAGGCCGCGCCGGCGAGCAACGCGAGCACCAGGCTTGCCGCGGCGCCGACGTGCCGCGGATCGCACAGCTCGACGAACGGGAGCTGTGCGGCGAACTGCGCGGCGGCGGGCGCACCGCAGCTCAACACGAGCCCGAGCGCGCCGCTCCAGCGCAGCACTCCTGCGACACGCACCGGCCCGAGCCCCGGAGCGAGCAGACCCGCCAGCGCGAGCGTGAGCGCGAACGGCGCAATCCAACCGCGAGCGGCGTCCGCGAAGCGACCTTCGCCCCAGTAGCCCTGCGGGTCGCCGGGACTGCCGAACAGATCGAACAGCAGCAGCCGCCGAGCGCTGTCGGGCCAGGGCGCGAGCGCTGCGACCAGCAAGGCCAGCAACGCGAATGCGACGGCCACGCCGACCGCGAAGCGCTGTTCACGCGCGCCGTCATCGACCAGGCGCGCACCGAGCTCCCGCGCGCGCCACAGTGCGCCCGCGAGCAGCGCGAGCAGCCCGACGTCGAGCAAGTCGAGACCGCGCTCCTGCGCCGCGCGCGTCGCGAGCAGCGTGGAGCGCGCGAGGTAACTGAGCGCCGGGGCCAACACCGGAGCGGCGAGCGCTGCTCCGCACACGAGCGCGAGCAACGCGTTGCGGCCCGCGTGTGCGTGCTCGCGGAGCACGTGCACGGCCCAGGCGAGCGCCAGGGCCAGCACGAACAGCGCGGTCTCGAGTTGACCGGCGCCCAGCGCCAGCGCGACGCTCAGCGCGAGGCCCACGGCGCCGCGGCGTCCGCCCGTCGCGCGCAGCCGCTCCAGCGCGAGCAGGATCCAGGGCGCGAGCCACGCGACGCGTCCGCCCGCCTCGAGCGCGCTCAACGCGAGGTAGCCCGCGCCAGCGAACGAAAGCGCGGCGATCCAGGCCCCCGCGGGAGCAAGGGCAATGCGGCGTGCGAGCGCGTAGGCGCCGACGGCCGCGGCGACGACGCGCGCCCACGCGAGCCAGCTCATGGTTGCGCTCAACGCTTCGAGGCCGCCCAGGCGCTGCGCCAGCACGAGCGGCAGCGACTGCGGGTCGAGCACTCCGAGCAGCGGGTTGCCCAGGCCCGGCGCGCCCGCGCCGACGTGCGGGTTCCACCAGGGCGCGTCGCCCGCAGCCCACGAGCGCGCGACGAAGCGCGCCGCGGCGTGCGCGAACTCGCCTTCGCCCGCGCCGACGAGCGCGAGCGCCCCGCCGAACAGCGCGTCCCGGAGGAGCCACGCGGTCCAGACACCGGCGACAAGGGCCACGAGGGCAAGTTCGCGCAGGCTGGCGGTCGGTCGGGGCGGAAGCGGCTGGAGTGAGCTCACGTCGGACTCGCGCGGCGCGCGGCGCAGCACGGTAGCGTCGCGCGCGCGGGCCCGCGCTGCGAGACGTGACCTGACCGGGTCATGAGCCCGCGACTGCGAACGCCGGATGAGCCTGCCGTGCTGCGTTCTCTTCGACGCGAACCGCTCACGAGCCGACTCGCAGGTCGCCGACGCTGACCAGCGCTCCAAGGGCTGCTCGTCCGCGCCCGGAGCGCGAAGGGACTCGGGAACCTTGGAGCGCTCGTGCCAACGCCTCTGGGAGTCCACGCGTTCCAGCGTTCACGCCACGCGGTTCGTGAAGAGGCCGCGCTAGCCTGACCTAGCCATGAGCCCGCAACTGCGAACGCCGGATGAGCCTGCCGTGCGGCGTTGTTTCGACGCGAGCTGTTCTCAGCGACACCACCGGTCGCTCCCGCTACGTGCGCTGCGCGGCCTGACGCGGGAACCCTCGAGAGCCCTCGCGCCGAAGAACCTCGCAGGACAGGCGCTCCGAAGCTCGCGCCACGCGGTTCGTGAATAGGTCGAGCTAGGGAGTCGAAGTGCAGCCCCAGTGGAGTGATCTCAGCGCCGACCCGGGCCTCGCCCAAAGCCCGCTCGCGAGCGAGCGCGGCCCGTACGTCGGCACGCCTCCGCCGCGCCGCGCGCCGCGCCGCTGGGCGGAACACGACGGGCTCGACCAGTTGCTGCGCGAGTTGCACGCGGGCTTCGGCTTCCAGCGCTGGTGGCCGGCGCGCACGCCGTTCGAGGTCGCGCTCGGCGCCGTGCTGACGCAAAACACCGCCTGGACCAACGTCGAGAAGGCGCTCGCCAACCTGCGCGAGCTCGGGCTCGTCACGCCAGCGCGAGTTCTCGCGGCGGACGGCGATGAGTTGCGCGCGGCGCTGCGTCCCTCGGGCTACTTCAACGCGAAGGCGCGCAAGCTGTGCGAGCTCTCGCGCTGGTACCTCGAGTACGGCGGGCTCGCCGCGCTGCGCGAGAAGCCCTTGGAGCGCGTGCGCGCCGACTTGCTCGGCGTGTGGGGCGTCGGCCCCGAGACCGCGGACTCGATCCTGTGCTACGCCGCCGGCCGCCCGAGCGTGGTGGTCGACGCCTACACGCGCCGCATCCTCTCCCGCCACGGCTGGGTCGAAGCCGACGCGCCCTACGAGGTGCTGCGCACCTGGCTCGCAGAGCGACTGCGCCCGTCGCAGTGGATCTGCGAGGAGTTCCACGCGTTGTTCGTGCGCGCGGGCTACGAAGGCTGCAAGCCGACGGCGCGTTGCGAGCTGTGCCCGGCCAGCCGGCCGCAGGGTCCGAGCTGAAGGGCGCCTTCGAACGCGCGTCGTACGCAGCTCCAACCCACGCCACGCACGCGCGCGCGTTCGGGCGAGTAGCGTTGCCTTCGAGGACCATCCATGAATCGCTACGCTACTTTGCCTGAAGCCCCGCCCGCGTCCGCTGACGCCCAACGCGCCCCGATGACCCAGAACATCCTGATCGTCGAAGACGAAGTCGACCTCGCCCTCGGCATCCGCGACGCCCTGCAGCACGCCGGTTTCCGCGCCGATGTCGTGCACGACGGCAAGCTCGCGCTCGAACACCTGCGCCAGGGCGCCTACGACCTGGTGGTGCTCGACCTCATGCTGCCGGGCATGAACGGCCTGGATGTCCTGCGCGAGCTGCGCGCGGTGCGCCAGGACACGCGCGTGCTGATCCTGACCGCGCTGTCGAGCGAGGAGGACCTGATCAAGGGCTTCCAGGCCGGCGCGGACGACTACCTGGCCAAGCCCTGCTCGCCGCGCGAGCTGGTGGCGCGCGTCGAAGCGCAGTTCCGCCGCCGCGCGATCGACTCGCAGCCGCCGCCGCGCCTGGAGCTGCCCGGCGGCATCTCGGTGGACCTCGCGCGCCTGGAAGTGCACCGCGACGGCCAGGTGCTGCCTCTCACGCCGCGCGAAGGCGACATCCTCGAGTACCTGATCCGCAATCGCGACCGCGTCGTGACGCGCGACGACCTCTTGCTCGACGTGTGGCACTACAAGAGCGCCAACGTGGAGACCCGCACGGTCGACATCCACATCGTCGGCCTGCGCCGCAAGGTCGAGCCCGATCCCGCCAAGCCCAGTCTGATCCAGACCGTGCGCGGCAAGGGCTACCGCTGGTTCAACTGAGCCCGGCGAGGCGCGAGGCGCCGCGCCGGCCCACGTAGCGAACCTGCGAACCGGGCCAACCCGCGAACATGGCCAACCTGCGAACTCGACGCGGCGCGCTGGCGCTCTACGCGGTGCTGCTCGTGCTGCCGACGGTGGCGCTGGGCCTCTTGCAGTGGCGCCACATCGAGCAAGAACACGCCGACGAGATCGCCAGCGTGCCGCGCGACGCCGAGGACGCCGCGCGGCGCTTTCGTTCAGCGTTGGGCGAACAGCTCGAAGCCCTGCTGGCCGCCGAGGGCCAGCGCGGCGTCGAGCAATACGCCAACTACTACTGCCCCGATTCGACGCCGCAGGGCGAGGTGACGCTGCTGCCGACGCAGTTGCGCTCCGAGCCGCGGCCCGCGGGCGTGCTCGGCTGGTTCACCTTCGACCTCAACGCCGCGCGCACGGATGGCGCACAGGTGTTCCTCGGCGCCCCCAGCAGCGCCGCTGAGCGCGACGCCGCGCACGAGTCCGCGCTGCTCGCCGCGAGCCTGGAGCTGTACGAGCGCGTCCGCAGCGAGTCCTGGCTCGGCGCCTCTTCGCCGGTCGACCTCGACGCGGCCAAGCTGGAGCTGCCGGTGCGCGCCATCGCGGCCAGCCGCGCCGCCCAGGGTGACGAGGACTGCATCGAGGCCGAGCGCATGCTCCTGGGCCAGCCCGTGCGCATGGTGGCCGGCCAGTTCCGCTTGCACTTCTACCGCGACGCCAAGGGCGAGCCGCACCTGATCGCGCACCGCCGCGTGCGCGTCGACGCCATCCCCTACCTGGTCGGCGCGACCAATTGCCTGCACCGCGTGAGCGAAGGCCTGGGGCTGGTGCAGGGGCTGTTCATCGACCTGGACTGGTACGCGCGCGAGCTGACGCGCGGCGTCGCGCAGCGCGTGCTCACCAAGCGCGAGCGCTTGATCGAGTCGCACGAGGAGAGCTGCGCGAGTTGCGCCCCGCACCACGCCGATCTCCGTCCGATCGGCGACTTCGACATCGACTGCGAGCCCCAGGACGCCGATTGGGGCCGCATGCAGATCGCGATCGACACCAGCGAGATGGACGCGCGCTACAGCTCGCGGCTGTGGCGCTTCGGCGGCGTCGCCGTGATGCTGCTGGCGGCGCTCTCGACCGGCGTGGCGCTGGTCTGGCGCAGCGTCGAGCAGGAGCTCGAACAGGCCGCGCGCACCGAGAACTTCGTCGCCGCGGTGACGCACGAGCTGCGCACGCCGCTCTCGTCGATCAAGCTGCACGCCGAGATGCTGCTCGAGGGCTGGACCACCGACCCCGAGAAGCAACAGGAGTACTACCGGCGCATCGTGCGCGAGACCGAGCGGCTCTCGACCATGGTCGAGCGCGTGCTCGAGAAGGCCAAGCTCGCCTCGACCAGCGCCAAGCCCACGCCGCTGGACCTGACCGAGCTGGTCGACGCCCACGTCCAGCAGTTGCTCAACTGGCGCGTCACCGAAGCGCCCGACCTCGAGTTCGAGCTGGCCGAGGACCTTCCGCAGGTGTGGCTCACCAAGGAAGCGCTGCACTCGATCCTGGTGAACCTGGTCGAGAACGCGCGCAAGTACGCGGCTGTCGACCATCGCAAGCCCAACGCAGAGTGCATCGTGATCGCGACGCTGCGGCGGCCCGACGGCGTAGCGCTGGAAGTGCGCGACCGCGGTCCGGGCGTGCCGGCGGCTCAAAAGCAGCGCATCTTCGACGCGTTCTACCGGCTCGGGAGCGAGTCGACGCGCACCACGCGCGGCACGGGCCTGGGCCTGCACCTGGTGTCGCTGCAGGCTGCCTCGGTCGGCGCCAAGGTGCTGGTCGAGGACCGCCCGGGCGGCGGCTCGATCTTCCGCGTGACCTTCAAGCCCGCGCAGACCAGCTGAGGCTCGCGGTCATCGGCGCTGAAGGCGACGACCGGCGCTCTCCACACGAGGGCGAAAAAAGTCAGCGGGCCCCGATGCGACGCATCGAGACCCGCTGGTTCGAAGGCTGACTCGCGCGGGATCGCGCGGCGCCTGGCTCAGCCTTGCTGGCCTTCGGCCGGCGGCGCGCCGTCTTCGCCCTCGGGCGGGGTCTCGACGCGGCGCGGGAAACGCAGTCCGAAATTGCGCTCCAGACCTGCGCGGCCGAACAGTTGTTCCGAAGTCTGCTCGCGGCTGGCGCGCAGCGCGTTGGACTCCAGGCCGCGGTACTCGCGCGGCTCGATGGTCACTTCCGGGGGCTCGCGGTTGCCGATGTAGCGCGAGACGAACACGCGCTGCTTGTCGGTCGAGGTGTAGGGCCCCATCACCGCGTCGGGCACGGAGGTGAGCGCCGAGCGCGCGCCGAGCTTGAGCTCGCGCAGGAAGTGCTGCACGTCGCTCTCGCCCTCGCCGACGTCCGTGGGCAGGCGCGACTGATCGAACCAGTCGACCAGCACGGCCTCGCGCCCCAGTTCGCCCGCCTTGGTGGCGAAGTCCGCGGCGTTGGCCGAGGGCTGCGGCTGCACGCCGTCCACGAGCGGCGGCTTGCAGGCTTCGACCAGCTTGCCAGCTTCAGCGCGCGCAAGTTCGTAGGCCTGGTCCTTGCGCCACTCCTCCTCGACGCGAGCGGCGACCTCGGCGAAGGCCGGCGGGCCGGCTTCGAGGCGCTCGGTGACGCGCCCCAGGATCAGGTGCTTGTCGGTGACCATCGGACTGACGAAGCGATCGCCGCGCGAGGCGCGCATGACGGCTTCGGACAGCACCGGGCTGCCGATCGTGGACATCGCGGTCCAGTCGAGCTGGCTCTTGGGCGCCGCCTCGCGCACAAAGGCCAGGCCCAGCGAGACGGCCTCGCTGGCGAGGTCCACCTCGCCGCCCGCCGCGCCCTTGTTGCGCATCTCGTTCGCGAAATCGAGCAGCGCCGCGTGCACCAGCGCCTCGGCCTTGGCGCGCTCGGCGACTTCGTCGAAGCTGAAGTACAGCCGCTCGCGCGCGTCGGCGGCGTCGGCCTTCTCCTCGGGGCGGCGGAAGCGCAGGTGCGCGAACTGGCTGTGGAAGTCGCGCGCCAGTTGATCCAGGTCGGCGCCTTCGGGCCGCGGGTAGCGCGCGATCAGGGCGCTAGCGTCGCCGCCGTCGAAGTTGAAGTAGGCCAGCTCGGCGGCGGCGCGATCGGGACGCCACTCGGCGCTGAACATCTGGCGCTTGCGCAGCGCGTCGAGCCCGTCGTACCAAGTGGACAGGCCGGCCTGGTCGGGCAGCTTGGCCGCGATCTGCGGATCGTCGAGGTTGACGCGGAAGGTCACCAGCTCGAGCGAGTGCTGCTTGTGCTGCTCCTTCCAGGCCTTCTCGATCTCCGCCGACGCGGGCTGCGAGACGAGGTCTGCGAGCAACGCTTCGTAGCGCTGCACGCGCAGCATGCGGCGCAGCACTTCCTGGAAGTCGATGGCGGTGACCTGCGCCGCGTTGAGCATCTGCGCGTAGGTCGCCGCGTCGTTGAAACGCTCCTTCACGAAGCTGCGCAGCTCGTTGTCGGTGAACTCGACGCCCGCCTCGCAGGCCAGCTCGTCGAGGATCAGCGTGCGCGCGATGTTCTCGTCGCTGGTCAGCTCGCGCAGCTGGCGGCGGTCGACGCCCAGCACGCGGTAGAAGTCCTCGACGCGCCGGCGCTCGAGCACGAAGTCGCGGTCGTCGATTGCGCGCCGCCCCAAGCGCGGGTGATCCCACTCCACGAACGGTCCCTCGCCGCCGCGGCCCGAGCGCGAGAACGCGCCCTGGAACAGGTCGGAGACCACGAAGATGACGAGGATGAAGATCAAGAGGCCGATGGTGAACACGTAGCGCGCGCGGCTTTGGCCGCGGGGCACGTGAATCGCCTCGACTTCCGATTCGACCTCCCGCTCGACTTCGGGGGCGGACGACGCGGGATGCTTGGGATCTTGGGTGGACATAGCGGGTGTCGGCGCACGCGCGGCCGGCGAACGGGCCTGCGGCGCGGGCGGCGTCGAGGACGCGCAACGGCGGGCCCGACGGCGCTGGGCCGCCCGCGGCGGGCGTGCGCGGGGAAAAAGGGGCCGCAGAGTCTACGGACGCGCCGCACGCGCGCGCAATCTCGCTGGGCCGGCTCGCGCGCGCGGTTCGCGCGGCGCGTGCAGTGAGGGCCTGAGGCTCAGTCGCGCAACAACTCGCCGTCGCGCGGCAGGTCGTCGAGCGAGCCCAGCCCGAACGAGTCGAGGAACTTCTTGGTCGTGCCGTACAGCAGCGGCCGGCCCGGATCGTCGGATCGACCGGCGACCTTCACCAGCCCGCGGTCGACCAGCGTGCGCAGGATCGGGCCCACCTGGACGCCGCGGATGGCCTCGATCTCGCCCTTGGTCACCGGTTGGCGGTACGCGACGATCGCGAGCGTCTCGAGGCCGGCGGGCGAGACCTTCTCGTCCTTGCGGACCTTGGCGAGGCGCCCGACGGTGTCGGCCAGCGCTTCGCTGGTGTAGAGCTGCCAGCCGCCGGCGATCGAGCGCAGCTCCCAGGGCAGTCCGCTCGCAGCGAGCCGGCGCGCCAGTCCGTCGAGCGCCAGGCGCACGCGCGCCGCGGGCGTGCCGTCTAGCAGGCCCGCGAGCTTGGACTCCGAAAGCGGCTCGGGCGAGGCGAACAGCAGCGCCGCGACCTCGCGCTCGAGTTCGTCGTCGGAGACCTCGGCGCTGGTGCTCTCGCGATCGGCCGCGAGTTGCGGGTCGGCGGGCGGCTGCGGCGCGGCAGCTTCGCCGGAGTCGGCCTGCGCCTCCTCGTTGCGGCCGGAGTCGGCCTGCGCCTCCTCGTTGCTGCCGGAGTCGGCCTGCGCCTCCTCAGTGGGCTCGACTTGCGCCGCTGCGCTGGAATCGACCGGGGCCGTCGCCTCGCCGCCGCTGCTTTCGCTGCCCGCCATGGAAAAAGAGAGCATCGCGGCCCTGACCGCAACGGTCAAGGTCGCCGGCCGCTGACCGTCTCCAGGAAGGGCGCGAGGTCGAGCTGGTAGCGGCGCGTCATGGCCGCCCGCCACTGCACGTACTCGATGTTCTGGAGCGGATCGCGCTCCAGGCTGGCCTCGATGCGCGCGCCGTCCTCGCCCCAGCGCACGTCGCTGCCCTCGTCGCGCGCGTCGACCTTGAACAGAAGCCACGCACCCGACTGCTCGAGCGGCCCGCCCACGGCCCCGATCTCGGTGGCGAAGGCCACGCGCGAGAGCTCCTGCGACTCGGCGCGGACCACCGGCACGCGCGTGTAGCCCGCCTGCTCGTCCTCTCCCAGGCCGTGCGCCGCGGCGACAGCCTCGAAGGGCTTGCCGGCCGCCAGCTCGGACAGCGCCGTGTCGAGCTTGGCGCGCTCGCGGAATTCGCTGATGCGCACGCGGGCGAGGCCGCTCTCGAACTCCCAGGCGCGCACGCAGCGCTCGGCCAGCAGCG
The DNA here is from genome assembly GCA_011525785.1 of Planctomycetaceae bacterium. GTDB lineage: Bacteria > Planctomycetota > UBA1135 > UBA1135 > WYBT01. The sequence continues at coordinate 95,958 of WYBT01000025.1, read as the reverse complement.
AGACGATCGCGTCGTTGCGCATCGAGGCGCGGTACAGCGCGGGCTCGACCTCGAGGTTGCGCTCGATGTGCTCGTCGAGGGTCAGCTTGGAGCCCTTGTCCGAGAGGCGCTTCTCCAGCGCCGCCACGGCCTTGGCGAGCGCGCTGTCGACCGCGGCGGGCGCGAGTTCGACGCCCAGCCGCGAGGCCTCGAACAGCACCATGCGCGCGAAGACCATCTGCTCGACGATGTCGCGCGAAGTGGCGCCGTCGTGGATCCACAGGCGGCGCAGGAACTCGCCCACGTCGAGCGGCTCGCCCCCCACTCGGCCGAGCAGGAACGAGGGCTTGGCCGGCTCGCTGCGCGGAGGGGTGGCGGCGGGCGCCTGCGCGGTCGGGGCCTGCGCGGTTGCGCTCGATGCGAGCGGATCGGCAGGCGTCGCGGCAGGCGCGGGCTCCGCGGCGGGCGCAGGCGTGCTCGGGAGCGAGGCGGGCGCGCCCTCCGCACTCGCACTGCCGCCGCTCGCAGCGTCGCCCGACTTGGGCGCCGCAGCCGCCGGCGCCGGCGCCGAGCGCTCGAGCGGACGCAACTCCTCGCGATCGGGATTCGACGCGGCCGCACAGGCGGCCAGCAAAGCGCTCGCGAGCGCAGCCGCGCGCGAGAGAGAGGTCCAACTCACGCTCATCGGAACCAGACCTTGCGGAACACGCCGATGTGGAAGCAGGTCGGGCACTTGGAGAGCGTGATCTGTCCGCCGGTCTGGCGCTGCCCGCCGCCCTGTGCGTTGCCCGCGTTCAGCGTGCCGCGCACGGACACCGTCTCGCGCACGCCGGTGCCGCCGCAGTCGGGGCAGTTCACGAAGCCCGGCGCGCGCAACTGGAACTCGCCGGAGGTCTCGACGTAGCGCGCGAGCATCCACTGCGACTTCGAGCCGCTGGAGTACTCGGCCCAGAACTTCTCGCGGTCCTCCTCCTCGCCCTGCGCGTCGGGCGACTGAGCCTTGCGCACCATCTCCTGGTTCTGCAGGTAGCGCTTGATGCGCTCCTCGAGCTCCTTGCGCGCGGCGTCGGTCTCGGAGGTCGGCGCGGCTTCCTTTTCCTCCGGCTCGAGGCCCTTGCGCGCTTCGTTTTCGCCGAGCAGCCAGGTGCCCTGGCCGTAGTTCGCCGAGCGCCAGCGCCCCAGTTGCCGTTCCGACCAGTATCGCTTGACCAGATCGGGAGTGGCCTCCGCGCTGACCGTCTTGGCGACTTCCTTGGTGACGTTCTCGACCAAGTCGTTGCCCAGCCCTTCGTCGAGGTACGCCAGCGCCGCTTCGAGCGTCAAGAGCGGCGTGCGCGCCTTCTGGTCGAGCAGGCGCGGCAGCCAGCGCACCCAGGCCTCGGCCACGCGCTGGCGCATCTTCTGCTCGCGCGCCTTGAGCACCTGCGTCTTCTTCTTGTTGGCGTCGGGGCGCAGCGGGCTGTCCTCGTGGCCCGCGATGAACGCGTCCGCCTGGCGCAGCGCGTCGTCGAAGCGGCCGCGCGCGCGCAGCGTGTCGATCTCGCGCAGCGCGTCGAGCTGCGACTGCAGCGCGACCTTGGTGGTGTTGCGCGCGACCGCAGCGGCGGTCTCATTGGTCTTGAAGTCCGGAGCGAGCGAGCCGAGCGCCTTGTAGTGCTCGACGGCGTGCGCGAAGTCGTAGATGCGCTCGCAGTAAGTCGCCAGGTCCCAGTGCGCGCGCGCCTTGACCTCGTTCGAGGCCTGCGGGTCCTGCAGCACGGCCTCGAGCTTGGTCAGCTCCTGCTTGTAGAGCTCCTCGCGTGTGTAGATCTCGAGCGCGCTGACGAACACGCGCGTGGGCGGCACCTTGATCTGCAGCTTGGGCACCGCGAAGGTGCTGCTGGCGGTCTTGACCCAGAAGGCCTCGAAGGTGTCGCGCACGGTCGCGGCGACGATCTCGCGCCCGTCGCGCAGGATGTAGCGATCGGCCTCGATCATGACCTCCTCGCCGCTGCGATCGATGTAGCCGTACTGGTCGAGCAGTTGCTCGGAGAGCGCGGGCGAGAGCTGCGTCCAGGGCAGGCGCAGCCGGCCGCCGTTGTCGAGCCGCTCGATGTGCAGCGTCTGCGCGTCGTGCCCGACGATCGAGCCCCACAGGATCGCGCCGTCGAACAGTTGCAGCATCGAGACCTCGCGCGGCGCATCGGCGGCCTCCGCACCCTGCTGCGCCATCACCTGCGTCGATCCCGCCAGCACGGCCAGCGCCGTCGCGCACACCGAACTCCACCACTTGATCATCGTTGACTCCCGCCGCCCGAGGCGGCCTTGTTCGGATCCGCAGGCGCCGCAGACGGCGTCGAGGCCCCTGCGCTGCCCTGGGTCTGTTTCTCCACCAGCATGCGCCGCAGCCGTTCGCCGAAGGGCACTTGGCGCAACATCAAGGTCTGGAAGGTCTTCGAGCGCACACGCCCGCCCGAGGTCCACTCGACCTCGATCTCGACGCGGTAGCGCAACGGCCCGCCCGGGCGCTTGTCGTTCGGATCGCCGATCGCGCGCGCGCTGTAGGTCACTCCGGGGTAGTTCGCGAGCTCGCGGCGCTCGATCGCGACCGGCTCGCCCACGGTCCACTGACGCGTGGCGGGATCGAGCACCAGCGGGAACAGCGACTCCTCGAGGTCGGCGGCGATCGCTTCGACGCTGATCGCACCCGCGCTCTTGAGCGCCGCGGTGCGCGTCATCGCCGCGCCGAACGAGAGCAGGCCGAGGATCGCGGACATGCCCACGAGCAGGATCGACATCGCCACCAGCACTTCGAGGATGGTGAAGCCGCGCCGCGCGCGCTGGATCGAAAGGACCCGCGCCATCACAGCCCCCACTCCCCGCGGTGCTGCGCGATCGGAACCTCGCGCACCAGCGCGCGGCCGAAGTGCACCAGCGCGCCGATCTCGTGATGGCCGGCCTTGGCGCCGCGTTGCGCGCGCCGCACCGACACCGTGCGGCCGGTGACGCCCGCGACCTCCATCCACTCCGCGTCGATCAGCACGTGCGCGCCCAGCTCGGGCAGCTTGCGCACGTCGTCGACTTCGATCGTGGTGTCCTGCGGACTGGCGTAGCGCATCAGGCGCGTGCGGCGCTTCAAGTCCGACAGGTTCTCGAGCTCGAACTCCAGCCGCACGCGGCGCGGGAGCGTCGGAGTCTGTCCGGCGCGCGGCATGTGCGCCGCGATCTCGTTCCACGGATGGCGATCTTCGTTGGGCCGCTTGCGCGCCCACGCGTCCCAGCTCCGCGGGCACTCCTCGACGCCCAGGCCGGCCTTCCAGCCTTGGCGCAGGTCCGAGGTCGTGGTGGCGAACTCCATGCCCATCCACAGCACGTTGCTGGTCACCGCGTGCGCCGAGCCCGGGCGCGGCGCGCCGCCGCCCGAGAAGGCCTTGTCGTCGAAGAACGACACGTCGGCGCCGCGCGGCGGGCCCACGATGCGTTCGCCGCGCCACAACAGGCCGTAGGCGCGCTGGTCGAGCTCGCGCGTGCCCGGATAGCTCGGCGTGATGGCCCACAGCACCTCGATCAGGCCCTCGCCGACGAGCTTCTCGTCCGCGCCCGCCTGCAGGCGCGCCAGCTCCGCGTCGGTCGCGTGGCGCACCATGCGCACGCGTGGCCACTTGCTCTCGGCCACGCCGTCGCCGTCGAGGTCGAACAGGATCCACTCGGCCAGGAAATCGCCGCGCGGGCCGGGCTCGAGCGCGTCGAGATCGGCCGCGAGCAGCTCGCTCACGCCGCTGGACTGCTCGACCTCCATGCGGCGCAGCTCGGCCTTCTCCCACACGCCCATGAACTGGTCGAGCAGCTTGAACACCGCCGCGAGCAGCAGCGCGAGCAGCCCCGCGGCGAGCACGAGCTCGACCAGCGTCAGGCCGCGGCGTGCGTTGCCTGCGCGCACGGAGCGCGAACGCGTCGCGCGTGATCCGAAGCTTGCGAACTTCACTCGCCCACCCTCCGCAGCACGGCGCTCGGCGCGAGGTACTCGACGCCGAACACGCGCAGGCGCGGCGTCTGCTTCCAGCCGTGCGAGAGCCCGTTGATCGCGTCGAAGGCGCCGGGGATGTAGCGCACGTGCGCGCGCCACTCGATCAGGTCGGCCTGATCGTTGATCGGGCTGCCCTGCTCGCGCTCGGCGCCGAGCGTCAGGCGCGAGAGGCCCGGCGTCGCGAGCGGATCCCCGTCCCAGGGCGGAGCGGGACGGCCGCGGCGCACGAGGCGCTGCAGCACTTCGATGCGCGCCGAACCGGCGGAGGGCTCTTCCTGGATGAAGAAGGCCGACTTGAAGAACGCGCTGGGCTGATCGACGCACAGCCCGAAGTAGCCCAGCTCGGGCGCGTCGGCGCGATCGGACCAGCGATCCCAGTAGCGGAACGGGAACAGGATCACCGGCGCCGAGGTGTTGTGGCCCGCCGGGTCGGTGCCGAAGCGGCCGCGGAAAATGCCGCCGGCCCGGGCGTCGCGCTTGCCCGGCTCGCTCGAGCGGCGGGGCATCTCGAGCGCGCCGCCGAGGATGCGCGTGTAGTGGATCAGCTCGCCGTCGATCAGCACCGTGCCCTGCGGCGGGAAGCCGTCGGTCGAGCGCAGCGGCAGCGTGCTGTCGTCGGCCGAAATGTTCGCGACCAGCGTGCTCACAACGACGCTGTCGAGCAGAGTGAAGGTCGCCCCCGCCTCGTGCGAGGTCTCGATCGTGCCCAGCAGGCCGCGCCCTCCGGCGGAGATGTTGAAGCTCGAGGTGCTCGCGTCGACGGAGTCGTAGCACACGATCTCGTCGCCGATGCGCGCCAGGCCAGGCCGTGCCGGCAAGGCCGAGAGCGGATTGACGGAGCCGGTGCCGTGCTCGCCATTGGCGAGCAGCAACGTGCTCGCTGCGACGTTGACCGACTGCGGTCCGGTGGCGAGGTCCGCGATCATGAGCAGCTGGCCCGCCTGGTACGCGCGCCCGACCGCGCCGCCGAAGTTCGTGGCGCCGAACACCAGTTCGTCGACGACCGAACTGGCCACCTCCGCGCCGCGCAGGTTGCTGCCGACGAACACGCGGTCGACTTCGCGCGGGCGCTCGCCGCAGGGGTGCTTGAGCACGCGCGAGAACTGGCGCGAATCGAGGATCGGGTTCTGCGCCGTCGCCACCGCGTTGCCCGTGCCGAAGGCGATCGGCGCCGGCGCGGGCGTGTCGAGCGCGACGAAGGCGCTCACCGTGGCGTAGATCCAGGCGTCCTCGAAGAACGCCACGCGCTGGTTGTTGCTCACGCCGGTCAGCACCGTGCCGCCCGCGCGCTGCCAGCCGTAGACGGAGTGCTGGAACGGCCGGTACGAGCGGTGCACGCGCAGCGGCCAGCCCGCGGAACCGGTCGACGCCTCCATCAGGAACACGCTGTCGAGCCGGCCTGGGATCCCCAGGTTGATGCTGCGGCCGTTGGTGTACTCGGGGATGATCACGCCGTTCACGTTCTGGCTGTTCATCCCGGCGTCGGGCGTGCGCCACACGGGCAAGAGCGGCGTGCCGACCGGATGGATGTGCGTGTGCGTGCCGAACACGCCGCGGAACTGGAAGGCCGTGCGCGCGGCGAGCGTGACGGGCCAGTTCAGGTCCTCGGCCACGCCCCAGCTCGCTTGCCAGTACACGCCGCCGCCCTGCGCCTGCGCGGCAGCGGCGCTCGGCTCGGCAGCGAGCGCCCGCGCGACGGGCGCGCCCGTGGACGTACCCGTCGAGCCGCCGGACGGGTCGAGCGGGTCGAACGGCGCGTCAGGCGGTCCGACGATCGGCGGATTCGGCGGCTGCGTGCTGTCGATGTCCTCGGCGAGCAGCCGCAGCGTCAACGCGTCGCGCAGGCGCTCGAGCGCCAGTTGGTTGTTGCGCACCAGGTGCCCCTGGCTCAACACGTCGTAGCGCACCCATTCGGTGTTGTCGATTTGCGAGCTCGCGCCGCCCAGTTGGACGAACTCCGACTGATCGGGCAGTGGCACGGGGAAGCCCGTGACGCCTCCACCGCCGCTGTCGGGGATCGAGATCGGCACGACGAAGGTCTGCCAGTCGAGCAGGTCGGCCATGGGCGTGGCGGGCTGACCGACCGTGATGCTGGGGATCCACGTGCCCACGAACGCGCGCGCCACCGTGTTCGTGTCGAGTGCGCGCAGCGCGGCGCGTTGCGCGATCGTGAGCGTCACGCCAGCGCCGGCCGCCGTCGCGGAGCCGTAGCGAATGATCTCGACGCCGAACAGCGGCGTGCCGGTCGGAGTCACCAGCGTCGAGATGGTCTGCGGGTTGGGGCCGCTGACGTTGATGCTCCGGTCCTCGCCCTTCTGGATCAGAGCGGCGTAGCCTCCAGTGGGATTGAACGCAGCGGCGAGTTGCGCCGCGCTCACGCCGGTGTCGACGGGCTGGATCACGATCCCGGTGGCGCTCGAGTTCCCGTCCAGGCCGTTGCCGAGCGGGATGTTGAAGAACGTGCCCTGCACCTCGAGCGGATCGCCCTGCGGAGTCTGGCCACCGACCACTTCGATCATGCGCCCGACGGTCCACACGCCCAGTTGCGAGCGCAGCGAGCCGCCACCGGCCGGGACGTTGGACTGCACCGGCGCCGCGAAGCCGTAGAGCTCGACCGGCGTGCCGGACGCGTGGTTGGTGCGCGTGGCCTGCAGGATCCCGCCTTCGACCACGCCCAGCTCGTTGGGCGCGTTCGCGATGTCGAACGGCACGCGCGCCATGCGCCCGCCGAACTGCGGGAAGCTCGCGCCGCGCGTCGCATCGAAGGTCTGCGCGCCGGTCACGACGGCTTCGATCAGCTCGTTGCCGATGCGCAGCACGACCGGGGAGCCCGTCGCGCCGAAGCCCTCGGTGCTCTCGACCGTGATCACCGCCGCGGAGTCGGCCAGTTGCGCCGCCAGGCGCGTCAGGCCGGGCGTGCGCACGCCCAGAGTGCGTCCGTCGACCAGCATCGACATCTGGCTCGGCCGGTTGCCGCGCACATCGAGTGCGACGTGCATCCAGGTGTCCGCGGGAATCCCCGGGTCCGTGCCGGCCGTCGCGATCGCGTAGCGCACTTCACCGGCCTCGGTGAAGCCCGCGGTGCCGCTGTGGTCGCCGGCGCCGTCGAACACGCGCAGCACCAGGTCGACGCCGTCGAAGAACAGCTGCACGCGATCGGTCTCGAGCGACGTGCGACCGATGTCGAGCAGCGTCTGGTTGGGCGTGAGCTCGCGCGGCTTGAACCACATCGAGAAGCTGAACGCGCCCAGCATCGGCGGCTGGCCGGTGGGGTCGGACCACTGCACGTCCGCGCCGGTGACGTTCTTCACGATCGGCTCGTCGGGCAGGAAGCGGCCCTCGGGATCGCGCGTCTCGTGGTCGAGGTGCATCACGTGGCGCGTGCCGACGAAGGGCGCGTCGGACTCGCGCGAGGGCCACAGCGCGGCCCAGCCGTTGTCTTCGCGCGAAGCCATGACCGGATCGCCGAAGGGCGTGGCGGTCGGATCGAGTTGCGCTGCCGCGCCTCCCGCGCTCGAAGCAGCGGCCGCGCCGCCGCCGAAGAGCATCTGAGCGTGCACGCCAAGGTGCGCGAGCAAGGGCGAAGGCGGAGTCGCGGTGCCCTGCAGGCCGGGCCCGAGGTTGACGCGCGGGAACCAGCCGTCGCGGCGCGCGGTCGCGCTGGGCCCGGTGCTCCACCAAGGCGCTTCGCCGTCGAGGCGCGCGGCTTCGTCGAAGTCCTCCTGGCGCGCCCACAGCTGCATCAACTCGCGCTGCGGCACGACGAGTTCGACATGCTCGCGCAGCGCGCTGACGCGCTCGACGCCGCTGGGCGCGTTGACCGACGCGCGCGCGGTGAGCTTGAACACGTCGCGCGATGTGAAGCACAGGGGCAGCGTCGAGTACGCGAGCAGGCTGTCGTTGGCGTTGAGCGCGTTGGCGTGCAGCGCGACGGCGTCCCAGGCGTCGATCAGCTTGCCGCCCTGCGCGAGCGCGTCGGGGACCACGCGCGCGTCCTTGGGCAGCGCGGCAAGACCTGCCGCCGGCAGCACGATGCGCTTGACGAAGTCCTCGAAGCCTTCGAAGGGCCGCGACTCGACCACCAGTTCGGCCAGCGCGCGCGCTTCGTCGCGCGTGATGCGATCGTTGACGTTTCGGACCGCCAGGTTCGCGAACAGCAGCTCGAGCACCTCGACGCTGGCGGTGTTCGCGTTCACCGGCCGGCGCGCGAGCGATTCGAGCTGCGCCTGGCCCACGAAGTAGTCGTTCGCGAGCGCCGCGTTGAGGTACACCGCCGCGGCGTCGACGCCCTGCACGATGGCGAGTTCGGTGGTCTGTCCATCGCTGATGCGCACCGTGGTCCCGGGCGAGAACCAGCGCGTCTGCTCGACCTCGATGCGGCAGGTCTTGCCGCCGACCACCGGCGTGAGCACGCGCACGGGGCGCTGCCACTCGCGGCCGGCGCGCACGCTGGCGTGCACGGACCCCACGCGCACGAAGGGCTCCACGAACTCACGCGCCGCGCGCTCGCGCTCCTCGGCACGCAACTGCGCCAAGTCGCTGCGTGGATCGGCGGCATGGCGCTCCTGCGCGATCAGATCGGCCTGCGCCTCGAGGCCCAGCGCGAGTTGCGCGCAGTCGCGCACCTGCTCGGGCGCGTCGAACATGCGCAACACGCCGCCGGGCGTCTGCGTGCGCCACAGCACCGGCGCGAAGGCGCGCTGCTCGATCACCACCGAGCCCAGGACGTGCGGTTTAGGCGGCTGAGGTCCGCAGGGAATCGCGGTCTTGTCCTCCGCCATGCGCCCGCCGATGCCGCGCACGAGCTTCTTGAACTTCTGCGGCTCGAGCTCCGAGTAGCCGATCAGCTCGTCCTCGATCCACACGAAGCCCACCGGAGGAAAGCCGAAGGTCGAGCTGACGATGATCTCGCTGTCCTCGGCCTTCATCGGCTCGACCGTGCGAGTCACCAATCCGAGCAGGTTGGCGAACAGCTGCGGCGGCGCGCTGTTGATGTCGAGCGCCGCGGCGATGTCCTCCACTTCGGCCCCGAACATCACGCCGCGCTCGTTGCGCGCGTCGAGGAACTGCGGGTCGAGCAGATCGAGCTCGTACAGCTCGCGCTCGTCGTCGGCGTAGGGCGTGCTGTCGAAGGCGATGTGCGATTGCTCGAGGCGCGCGCGCGCGTGCCGCAGCGCCGAGTCGAGCGCCAGGCGCGCCTGCGCGCGGTCGGCGAGCTGCGTGCCGGCCTTCGAGGTGTTCCGCGCGGTCATCAGGAACGGCGCGCACAGCACCAGCAGTGCGAGCAACACCATCAGCACGGTCAGCAGCGCGAAGCCGCGCCGCGCCCGGACCGGAGCTGTTCCAGCGAGTGCGCGCATCATTCCACCGTCCCGTACATGCCGACGCGGATCACGCGCGTGCTGGCGTCCTTCTCGAACACCAGACGCACCTCGAGCGGCTCCTTGTGCGTCTCGCGCTGCAGGCCGCCGCCGGAGTCGAACAGGATCGTGCTGGCCGAATCCGGCGCGAAGCGCACGCCCTCGGGCAACTTGACCGTCTCACTCGCGCCCACGGCGGCGACCACCAGGCTGTCGATCGCGCCGACGAAGCCCGAGCGCTCGTCGCCGATGCGCAGCGGACCGTCGATGCGCCACACCGGGCTCGTGGACTCCGCGCGCACCGCTTCGACGCCGTCGATCGACAGCGCCAGGCGCCGGCGGTCGTAGTCGACCACGACGCGCCGCCACTCGCGCGCGGGCTTGGTCGTGGGCTGGGACTCGACCACGATCTTGCCGGCCTTGGTCTCGCGGCCGCCCGCGTCGAACACCATCGGCGTGAACGACGCGCGCACGACGCCCTTGCCGAGCGCGTCGACGACGATCGTCTCGCCCAGGCGCAGCACGCGCCCCGCACCGCCTTCGTCGAGGCGCAGCGCGAAGGCGATTCGGAAACCTTCGCTGAGATCGAAGCTCGGCGCGCTCTCGACCGCGATCGAAGCCAGCGCTTTCCCGCCGCGCGGGAAGGACAGCGCCTTGCCGACGAAGCCGTCGTCGACGAGCACCGTGTCCTGCGCGCCGCCGTCGAGTTCGAAGGCCCCCGCCAGGGTGGGCTGGCTCTCGAAGTGCCAGGTGCCGACCACCTCGAGCGCGCGCGCCACCAGCTCGCCCTCGCGCGCGTCGATCTCGACGCTGGCGCCCGCACCGCGCGCGAGCGCCGCGTTGCGCGCCGAACGAATCGCGTTTTGCACCAGGCCGACAGCCGCGCGCTCGCCGAGGTTGATCGACGAGAGCACGCCCACGCCGGCGCCGAGCAACACGCCGAGCAGCCCCATCACGAGCAGCAGCTCGAGCATCGTCAGACCCGCGCTCGAGGAGCGCAGGCGCGCGGTGCGACCAGTCTCCACGCGCGCGTTCACGGTCGGATCACTCCTTGGACGGCTTGCCCGCGGGCGGCGCGGCGAAGTTGATGGCCACGTCGTCGTCGCTGCCGAACTCGCCGTCGGGGCCGGCCGAGATGAGCTGGAAGCCGCGCGGCTCGAAGTACTTCTGCGTCGCCGGGTTCTTGCGTGCGCGCGCGACGCTGGTGATCGACTCGCCAGTCTCGGGGTGCAGCGTCTCGTACTGGTCCTCGCGGCCGTAGTCGCGGTTGTGGAAGTACGCGAACGGGTTGCCCCACTGGTCGCACAGCTCGAACAGCGTGAGCACCTCGAAGCCGCTCACGCGCCGCGCGAGCTGGTCGCCGTCGACGTTGCCCAGGAACTCGTCGAACAGCCCGTCGCCGGCGGCCTTGTCGGCGCACAGCGTCAGGTACAGGCACTCGCTGCCGAGGTTCGAGTTGTTGGGCGGATCGCCCCACTCGCTCGTGAACGACGAGCGCGGCCAGTCGCCCTTGTCGTCGGAGTGCGCGCTGATCGCGCCCACGATCTTCTGGCCGTTGACCTTGGTGATCTGCACGTCCATCACGCGCGACGCGCCGGTCAGGTTGGTGACCAGGAAGTACGACAGGATCGCGAGGATCACGATCACCGCCAGCAGCTCGATCAGCGTGAAGGCGCGGCGCGCGACGCGCGGACGCGAACCGAGGCGGTTGAGCACGGGCTTCATGGCGGACGCACAGCTCCTCAGCGCTTGATGCGCCGCACGACGTCGACGTTGTCGACGCTGACCTTGGCCGGCAGACCGGTCTGCCCCTCGACGAACACACCGACCTTCACGTTCGCGCCGCTGGGCGCGGACATGCGCGGGAGCTTGAAGCCCTCGCGGATCGGGATCCCGTTGATCAAGAGCCGCCCGGTCGACTCGTTGCCCTCGCCCAGGCGCTCGATGCGCAGGCGCACCGGCCGGCCGAGCGGCCACCAGGGCTCGCCCTGCGCCGGCACGTCGATCCAGGCTTCGTCGGCGGTGGCGGTGTCCATCACGAGCACCACGAGCCCGCCGTCGCGCCTGCGCGCGATGCCGATCTTGCTCTGCGTCTGCTGCACGCCGCCCGCTCCCGCGCGGCGCTCCTTGGCCAGGAACACGCCGACCTTGGCGTTGCAGTCCGGCGCGATCGTCACGTCGGCTTCGAACGAAACGAACTCGGCCGGGTTGTACTCCTGCAGCACGCGCACGACGCCGTTGGTGTTGAAGACGCCGTCGATGCGCAACTCGCCCTCGCTCAAGTTGATCAGCGGGCCGGCGGACTCCTCGGTCTCCCAGCCGTTCTTGAGCTGCGTGCGCTCGAACGCATCCGACCACTGGAACTTGGACTCGTGCTCGGCGATGCGCTCCATCTGCGCCTTGGCGTACACGCGGTACGGATCGTTCTCCGGCAGCGCGCGGCGCACGTCGTTGAGCTCGGCGAACTGCGTGATGGCCTTCTGCGAATCGCCCGAGCGGTACGTGTGCCAAGCCTGCACGCAGCGCGCCAGCGGCTGCGTCGCATCGAGGTTCAAGGCGGCGTCGAAGGAGTCCTTGGCCGCGTCGCGCTCGCCCAGTGCGAGGCGATTGAGCGCGCGCAAGGCGTGGACCTCCGGTCGCTGCGCATCGAGCCCGATAGCGCGCTCGAAGTAGCGTTCGGCGGTCACGTGGTCGCCGGCGCGCAGGCTCAGCTCGCCCAGCGCGATCAACGCGTCGAAGAAGTCCAGCTCGAGGTCGAGCGCAGCGACGAAGGCCTCGCGTGCTCCGCTGGCATCCTCGCGCGCGGCGAGCAGGCGACCGTGCTGGTACAGCACCCAGGCGTCGGTCGGATCGGCTTCGCGCGCGCGCTCGATCCAACGCAGCGCGTCCTCGGGGTGGTCGGTGATCTCGGCCAGCCAGGACATCGCGCGCCAGGCCACGCTCGCTCGCAGCGGATCGGCGCCCGCGGCGACGGCCAGGCTGTCGCGCGCCGCTTGCCAGTTGCGCGCCTCGATGTCCGCCAGCGCGCGCGCCACGAGCAACTCGAAGTCGGCGACTTCGGGCGGCGGCTTGCCAGCGCTCGCGCCCAGGCGCTGGGCCGCGAGACGGCCGGCGGCGGCCCGCGCGTCGCGCGGATCGGCCTGCAGCGCCTTTTCGAAGCTCGCCGCGGCCTCGTCGATGGCGCCGATCGCAAGTTGCGCGGCGCCCAGCTCGCGGCGGATCGCAGCACGCGTGCGCGCCTCGCTCGCTTCGCGGGGCTCGTTCTCGAACGCCACGCGCAGGCGGCGCACCGCGTCCTCGAACTCGCCGCGCTCGTACAGGAAGCGGCCGTACGCGCGCTGCACGCGCCACGACGTGCGCCCGCCGTTGTCCTCGGCGTGCTGGAAGCGCTGGCGCGCGCTCCCGAACAGGCGCATGCGCGCTTCGAGTTCTGCCAGCGCCACGTGCACTTCGGGGCGGTGCGCGAACTGCTCGAGGAGCTTCTCGTAGATCTGGAACGCGCGATCGAACTGGAAGCCCGCCTCGTAGCAGCGGCCCAGCCCCAGTTGCGCGTTGGGATCCTGGCTGTCGAGCTGCGCGGCCTTCTCGAACAGCTGCTCGGCCACCGAGAGCGCCTCGCGCGCTTCCAGGCGCAGCTCGATGCACTCGTGCGCGAGCGCCAGCATCGACGCGACCTGGCTCGGGCCGACAGGCCCATCGAACTCGCGCTTGCGCAGCGCGATGCGATTGGAGGTCGTGTCGGCGAAGGCGAACTCGGCCACGCGCTCGCGCTGGTAGTCGACCGGCTTTTGGCCCGGGAACTTCTCCTTCCCCGTCACCGGATCGAACTGCACGAACTTGATCGCCTCGCCGCCGCGCGCGCGCAGCCCGAAGCGATCGGCGTTGCGGATCTGACCGAACAACAGCTCGGTCTCGCCCAGCCGGATCCAGTCGTAGAGCTTCTTGTAGCTCTCGACGCGCGCTGCGCGCTCCTCGGGGCTCTCGTCCTTGTCGACCTGGGGGCCGGCGGCCGCCTGCAGGAGATCGAGCATCGAGGCGCCGAGGTCGCCCGAGAGCTCGTCGAGTTCGGCTTCACCCTCGCCCTCGCCCTCAGCGCCTTCGGCGGCGAAGAACAGCCCCGGCGCCGGCGTCGGCGTCGCGTCCGCGCGCAGCAGCTTGCCGAACAGGCGCGCGTCGAGCGCGGTCGGCGGCGGCGGCCGAAGCGCCGAGAGCCGCGGCAGCGGAGGCGACTGGAGCTCCAGCGGCGGCAGCGGCCGCGTGTCGGTGGGCTGCGAGAACACGTCGCGGTCCAACTCGTCCAGGTTGCGGCGGGCCGGCAGCGAGAGCGCGAGCGTGGGCGCCGCGAAGGTCTGGAACGTCGGCGCGTCGCCGCGCGGCTTGGTGCTCGCGGCGCGGCCCGGTTTCGAGGCCGTGAAGTGCAGCACGGCGAGCAGCACCAGCGTCCCGCCCAGCACGACGTGCTCCTTGCGCAAGTTCAGCGGGGCGCTCACGGCGCGGCCTCCTGTTCCACCGGCTGTCCGACGCGCCCCACGTGCGCGACCGCGAGCACCAGCTCGAGCCGCACGTGGTCGTTCTTGAGCCGCGCGGGCTCGATGTCACAGCGCTCGATCAGCAGCGTGCGGCCGCCGAACGCGCCGGCGTCCTGGAGGGCGGCGATCAACTGCACCAGCGGCAGCGCCGGACCGACCAGGCGCGCCTCGACCAGCGTCTTCTCGATGTCGTCGAAGGGCCGGCCGGCGAGCGTGCGCGGGTCGAGCTTGACGCGCAACTGATCGATGCGCGCCGCGCCTACGCGCGCTGCGCTGCGCACGAGTTGGTCGATGGCGTCCAGCGCCTCGAGATAGCGCGCCAGCTCGAGCTCCTTGGTCGGCGCCACCGCCGGCATCCCCAAGTCGAGCGGCAGCGCCAGTCCGGAACGACTCGCGAGCCGCTTGAGCTCGTCGCGCGAGCGCTCCACGACGGCGAAGTAGCGGCTGGTCGCGGGCTGGCCCTTCTCGAGCCGGAACTCGGGGCGCACCTGGAACTCGACGGCGCCGCGCAGGGCTGCGCAGGCGCGCGTGAGCTCCTCGTTCTGCGCCTTGGCGCGCTCGAGGTCCGCGGCCGCGAACATCGGCTGGCGCAGCTCGGCCTGACGGCTGGCGCTGGCGGCGCGCGCGCGGCGTAGATCGGCGCCGAAGGACGAATCGATCGCGTACCACGCGACCAGGAACGCGACCAAGCCTGCCCCGACGAAGCTCAGGAAGCGCTTGTTCTCTTGCCAGTAGTTGTTCAGGTCCATTCGCAGTTCCGTGGAGCGCGTTTACTGCGCGCTCGCCGCGACAGGCGCCGCCGGAGCGTAGAGGGTGAGATCGAGCGTGAACTTGTCGCCCGAGGGACTGGGCGCGTAGACCAGTTCGGCCTGCGGGAAGCGCGTGCGCAGCTTGTCGATGTAGCCGCCGAGCGCCGCCGCGATCGACTCGACGCCTTCGCGGGCGCGGCCGTTGATGCGCACGATCGGGCGCTCTTCGCCGCGCTGCACGCGCAACTGATCGTGGAAGCGCCACTCGCTGGCGAGGCTCTCGATCCAGAAGCCGTCGGGCAGTTCGGCCTCGATCTGCCGGATCAGACTCGCCAGCTGCACGCCCGAGCCGGACACGCCGGCGAGCAGCGACGCGTCGCGCTCGAGCTTGGCGTTGTGCGCGAGCAGCTCCTCGGTCTTGCGGTGCGTCTCGCGGCTGCGGCGCAGGCGCGTTTCGAGGCCGCTGAGCTCGCTCTTGGCGGCGTCGAGCTGCGACTTGGCGGACCAGGCGCTCCAACCGAGGTAGCCCACGGCCAGCACCGCCGCCGCGATGGCCCAGATCGTTCCGCCGACGAACTCGCGGCGCGCGCGCGTCTTGGCCGGCAGGATCTCGATGCCGTAGGCGTCGGGGTCGCTGGCCATGGTCGCCAGCCCCAGCGCCACCACCGCCTCGAGCTTGTACTCCTCGAGCTTCTCGGCCACCTGCGGCGCCAGCGCGCTCGAGTCGACCACGCGGAAGGCGTCGAACAGCTCGACCGGCACGCCCAGGCCCGACGAGAGGTACTTGGGCAGCCCCGCGAGCGCCGCACCTCCGCCGCACAAGAGCACGCGGTCCACGCGCAGGTTGGAGATCTTCACCTGCGACTTGCAGAACATCACCGTCGACTGGAGCAGCGACAGCAACTGGCCGCCGGCGGCGAGCGCGGCGCGACTGGCCTTCTCCTGATCGGGGCTGCGGTAGCGCGCGCCGGCCTCGAGCGTGGCGAGGTCGATCTTGAGTTCCTCGGCGCGCTGCCGCGAGACGCCGAAGCGCTCGGCGATCGCGTCGTCGAACAGCTTGCCGCCGCCGGTCAGGTTGCGCGCGAAGAGCAGGTCGGGCCCGCGCACCAGGATCACATCGAGGTTCTCGTGCCCGATGTTGGCGATCAGCACGGTCTCGTCCTCGACCACGCCGAAGTGCGTCCAGGCGTTGTAGAGCGCGACCGCGCACGGACTGAACGCGTCGAGCGTGCCTCCGGCGCCTGCAAGCCCGTCGGCGTGCTCCTCGAGCAAGCCTTCGCGCGCCAGCGCCAGCAGCACGATGTCCTCGTCCTCGACCTCCGGCATGGCCGGCAGCAGGTTGAAGTCCGACGCTACCGCGGCGCCGGAGCTGCCGCCGACTTCCTCGACCTCGAAGCGCATCAACTTGCGCAACTGCCAGTCGGGGACGCGCGGCACGCGCGTGTAGCGGATGTTGACGTCGCGTCCGGTCAAGCCGACGCGCGACAGCCCGAGCTTGAAGCCGGCCTCGCCCGCGCTCCAGGCCTCGGCCACGTTGCCCGCCGAATGCGGCGCAACGGCGAAGTCGGTGAGCTGGAACTTGCCGCCCTTGTACTGGCCGCGGACGAACTTGTTCGTGCGCGAACCGATGTCGATGCCGGTGGCGACGCGCGCCATCTACTGACCTCCTCCGTTGGCGGCGCCGCGCGCGCCCGCTAGCTCCTGGCGATAGGTGCGCACGCGCTGCGCCAGACGATCGTTCTGCGCGGCGCTCAGCGCGCGCTCGATGCTCTCCAGCCGCGCGCGCTCGGCCTTGTTCAAGTCCGCCTCGAGCAGGTCGAGGTCCGTGCGCACCTCGCGCACCAGTTCGGCCGCGGCGCCGGCGAGTTCGCTGCCCGCAAAGCGCCGTCCGAGCGACTCGGCGCGCTCGCGACACTGCCGGAACAGCTCCACCAGTCGGAAGAAGCGCGCGCGTTCGATCTCCGCGCGCAAGTTGCGCGCTTCGGCCACACCGCCTTCGACCAGCCGCGCACGCGTCGCCTCGCCTTCGGCCAGGAGCTCGGTGTCGAAGGGAGTCTCGTCGCGCAGCCGCGTCCACAGCGCGATCGATTCGCCCAGTCGCCCGGCGCGCTCTGCTTCGCGCGCCTCGCGCGCCAGTCCCAGCGCGCTCTCGCGTTCGGCGCGGAAGCCGACCTGCAGCTTCAGCCGCGCGGCGCCGCTGACGTTGAACTCCAGGCGCAGGCCGCTGCCTTCGGCGCGGGCCTGCACGCGGACGGGCGTGTCAAAGCCCAGCGCGATCAGGTCCTTGCCGGCGCCCAGCACCAGTCGCGAAAGCCCCTCGCGCTCGAACGACGCGCCGTGCGAGCGGTAGCCGCCTTCGCCCAGCGTGACGGGCGCCGTGGCGGTCAGCGCTCCATCTGCGCGCAGGCTGATCGAGGTCGCCGCGGCCCCGACGCTGAGCAGGAACGCGCCGTCGGCGGGCGCCGCGCTCAACTCCAGCCGCTCGCCGTCCGCCCCGCGCGCGTGCAGGTCGGAGACCAGCGTGCGGTCGATCTTGAACAGCACCGCGGCGGTCGCGGGCGCGCCGAGCGCGACCAGTTGAAGACTGTCCTGCGCCAGCGCCGGCGCCGGGTCCCCGCCCGCGAGCAGCACCAGGTCGTCGAAATCCGCCGCGCCTTCACCCGTGGCGCGCGCGCCCAGCACCACGCGCACCAGATCGAAGCCCGGCGGCGCGTCGCAGCTCCACTCGAGCGTTTCGAAGCCCTCGCCCGCGGCCGCGGCCGGCGACCACACCAGCGTGCGCGCACTCGCGCCCGAGCTCGCCTCGAACTCGAGCCCCACGCGCGCGCGGGCGGCGCCGTCGACGCGCGCGAAGGCCGTGAGCGCGAGCTTGCGCGTGCTGCCGACCGCGATGGGCTTGGAGCGCAACAGCGCCGACTGACCCGCGGAGAGCACAGCGCCCACGCCGAAATCGCCCGAGCGCCGCGATCCGCCGTCGACCGTGAACACCGCTGCCGCAGCAGCGTCGTTGGCCCAGGGCGAGTCCTCGCCGTCCAGTTCGACGGCCTCGAACGAGAAGCTCGCGCCCAAGAGGTTGCCGGGCGTGACTTCGACGGCGCGCGCCACACCGGCGCCGCTGGCGGTCTCGCGACCGCGCAGCCACCACCAGCCCCCGGCGCCAGCCCCGATCGCGGCGAGCAGGAACAGGCCGCTCGCCACAGAGAGGCGCTTGGAGCGCGCGACCTTGTCGGCGCTGATGGTGCGCACTGCGTCGCCAGACGTCTGATTCGACGCCTGGCTCGACGACGGAGACGAAACCGAACTCGAGGCCGCACTGGCGGACTCTCTCGCAGCAGCGCTCGCCGCGGCGCCCTCGCCCGCTCGCGCCGCCTCGAACGCCGACGGTCGCGTGGCCTGAACCGGATCGGCGCCCTCGCCTTCGAGCTCAAGCTCGAGTCCGCCCTGCTCGGGCCCGCCCACCGCGGCCGCTTCCGGCGCGGGCCGCTGGGTGTCGAGGAAGGTCAGCCGCACGTTGCCGAGCAGCACCGCATCGCCGTGTTCGAGCCGGCGCTCGGAGACGCGCTCGCCGCCGACCTTGGTGCCGTTGGTCGAACCCAGATCGCGCAGCACCACCCCGTTCGAGTCCAGCGAGAACTCGGCGTGCCGCCCCGAGACCGACCCATCGAGCAGTTGAACGCTGTTGCCCGGCTTGCGGCCGATGGTGACGCCGGCGCCGGAGATCGAAACCTGTTCGCCCTTGCGCTCTCCCGAGTCGAAACGCAAGGCGTAGCGTGCTTGCATGAGGCGTTGGCGGCGCGCGGGGCGCGTCGTTGGAGTTGGTCGCGCGTGGCGCGCTCAGGTCGAGGGAGAGTGCACAGGCAGGAGCCAGGGGACGCGCGGGCGCGCGCGCCGCCGTCTCGGGCCGGCCCACCCCGGCGGACGCGCCGCCGAGTTCGAGCCACCCCAGTTCGCGCCGCGGGTGCGCGGCCCCCACGGGAGCCCAGTCAAGGGCTCGCCGAGCGTCGCGCGGACGCAGGGCGCGGCCGGCCGGCCATGCCGAGCGCGCCGTGCGTGCGCAGGGGGCGAGGTATCCGATGGATGGGCCCCGGTTACCACCATGCGTGCGACTTCGCTCTCAGCGCGGCGGATCGTAGCGGGCGAAACCGATCCTTGAAAGCACGCGGCAGCGAGCTTGCGAGTCGCGCAGCGCCGCCAACAATCGCCGCCATGGAGCAAAGCTGGCCCTGGAGCGATCGACGCTGTTTCCAACTGAGCGCGACGCCCGACGAAGGCGAAGCGCGGCTGACAGACGAGGACCAGCAGCACCTCACGCGCGTACTTCGCGCGCGAGTGGACGACCGCATCCTGGGCTTGGACGGACGCGGGAGCGCCTGGCCGCTGCGCATCGCGGCGCTCGCCCGTGACGACGTGCGTCTCGAGCGCGATGGCGAGCCCTTCTCCGAGCCGCCGCCGGGCGCGCCCGGTTCCCGCGTGGCCGAGCTCGAACTGGTCGTGGCCTGGCCGCGGCCCCAGGTCGGCGAGGAGTTGCTCGACGGGCTGGTGCAGCTGGGCTGCGCGCGCGTGGTCGCGCTCGTCACCGAGCGCAGCCAGGAGTGGGCCCGCGAGTGGAACGCCGCGCGCCGCACGCGGCTCGAACGGGCAGCGCGCGAAGCCTGCAAGCAGGCGCGGAGACTGTGGCCCATCGAACTGAGCGGTCCGCTCGAGTTCGGCGCGTGGCTCGAGGACCCGGGCTTCAGCGCCGAGCGAACGGTGGCGCTCGAGCCGCGTGCACCGGCGTCGCTGACGGAGTTCACGCGCCGCGCGCGAGCGAAGCCGGGCCGCATCGTTCTGGCCGTCGGTCCCGAGGGCGGTTGGTCGCCCGACGAACTGCGCGCCTTCGACGCGCGCGGCGTGGAGCTCGCGCAGCTGCGCACTTTCGTGCTGCGCACCGAACTGGCGGCGCAGGCGGCCGCCGCGATCGCGCTGCACTGAGCCCGGCTCGGAACTTCGAGCGGGGCGCGGCGCGACGCGCGATCGGCGGCTCTGCAACTCGCAGCTTCACCAGGGCGCGCGCTCGCGCAGGGACACGAACTCGTCGCGCCCGACCACGACATGGTCGAGCAGCGCGATGCCCAGCGTGCGCCCGGCGGCCGCCAGTCGGCGCGTGACCTCGAGATCCTCCTGCGACGGCTCCGGGTCGCCGCTGGGGTGGTTGTGGACGCACACCACCGCCGCCGCGTTGGTCCGCACCGCAGAGCGGAACACCTCGCGCGGGTGCACCAGCGAGGCCGTGAGGCTGCCGACGCTCACCACCAGGTTCTGCTTCACGCGGTGCTTGGCGTCGAGGTTGAGCACGCGGAACTGCTCGACGTGCACGCCCACGAACAGCGCGCGGCACAGCTCGAAGGCGTCGCGCGCGCAGCGCACTTGAGGCGGCGGCGGCGTGGCGAAAGCGAGAGCGCGCCGCGCGAGTTCGAGCGCTGCGGCCAGGCGCTGCGCCGCGCTGCGCGTCAGTCCCAGCTCGTGGGCCAACTCCGCCGGAGTGCGCCCGAACCAATCCGAGGCCTCGATCGACCAGTTCGGCGCGGGCCGGTCGGGCTCGAGTGGCGCGCCACACGCGCGCGCCAGCAGTTCGCGGTCACTGGCGGCCCGCAGGTCGATGCGCAGCTCGGGCTTGCGGACTGGGCCCGAGCGACTCGAACGGTTCGAGCGACCCGCGGCCAGGGCGGCGAGCCCGACCGCTCGCGCGCCTGTTTCGATCGACGCCGCGTTCGAGGGCTGGGTGCGGTCGCTCTCGGCGCGCGCCGCAGTCGTGTCGGGAGGCGCCGCGACCGGCCAGAGCGTTCGGGGTCCGCCGGCGCGGTCGGCGGCCTGCTCCACATCGACGAGCCCGGGCTGTGTCACGCCGACGCTGACGATCGGGGCTGGCCCGCGGTTGCGCGGCACCGGGAGATTTCACGGGCGAGGCTGCAAACACCCCAATCGGGCGCTGAACAAAGGTGACCAGTGCGCCCCGTCCCGATATTGAGAACCCGCTGCGCAGGGCTGAAAAAGAAGCGCCTCTCGGGCCAGAACCTGCGGTCTCGCCCCGATGAACACGGACAGCCCCAGCGCGACGGAACGACCGCCCCGGGAGACCATCGAACATGACCAACTTGCTGTGGATGCTTGGCGCCGGATTGCTCGGCCTGTGGATCCTCGAAGCCGTCCTGTTCGTGGTGTCCTACCGGTCCGTCCCCCGCCGCGAGGATGCGGGCTGACGGCGCGCGCCGGAGGGCGCTGGCCGGGCGGCCCGGGCTGGAGGAAACCCGAGCGCCCGCGAGCGTTCGCCGCGCGTCCCGACTCGGGCTTGTCCTGGCGATCCTGGCGCGCTGAGTGGTGAAGCGCGCGAGTCGTGCGCCGCTCCTGACGGCGAGCGACTCCTCCGGCGGGCGGCGGTGCTCCTGACACCGCTGCCCGCTCTCGTCTGTGGCGGCCCGCGTTGCGCGCTCAGAGCCCGGCGCCGAAGCGCTCGAACTCCGCCGACAGCTCCGCGCGCGTCCAACTCGCGAAGGTCGACTCCACGCTCGCGTCGGCGCGGCACTGGGCCACCATCGCGAGCAACACCGGGCGGCCGTGTTCGCGTTCGATCCAGGCGCAGAAGGCCAGCGACTGCGCGTAGGCCAGGGCCACGGTCTGGGGCTCGGCCAGCTTCGACAGCGAGCCGCGCAGGCGCTCGAGCGCGATCAACTCGCGTCCGCGCAAGCTCTCTCTCGCGCGCGTGAGTTCCGACGCGGCCGAGGGCTGGAACCACTGGGCCAGTCCTTCGTTGAGCCAGCCGGGGACCTCGCGCCCGCCGGCTTCGCGCACGAAGGCGTGGATCAGTTCGTGGCGCAGCAGTTCGTCGAACGCCGGGCCGGGGTCGACGCCCTCCGCCAGCGGCGCGCGGATCACGCCGTCGAACGAGGCGCCGGCCCATTCGGCCAGCCCCGTGATGCGCGAGAACTCGGCCGGGCGGTAGAGCGACACGGGAATGCGCGGCCGCCCCTGCTCCGCGGGGCGCACGTCGAAGATCGCCGCCAGCTCGACGTAGTGCAGCTCGAGCGCCTGGAGCAGATCGGCCGAGCGGTCGAGCAGCGCTTCGCGCCAGACCTCGTGCGCCAGTTCGAAGTGCACCGACTGGACGCGGTGGAAGCTCTCTTCGGTCTGCGCTTCGCGCCGCCAGCGTTCGAGCAGCGTGCCGAGGTCGTCGCGCTCGGGCGCGAGTTCGAGCGCGCGCTCGAGGTGCGCGAGGCAGTCGGGACAGGGACGCACGCGTTCGTGCTCGCGCACCGCCAGGCGCGCCAGGGCCTCGGCCAGATTGCGGCGGAAGACCGCCTGCTCGCGGTCGGCGGCGTGGCACTCCTCGAGCAACACCACGGCGCGCTCGAGCTCGCCCGCCTCCAGCGCCTCGACGGCCTGGTTGTTCTTGGCGGCGAACTCGTCGCCGGCCGGGGCGCGAACGCGCGCGGGTGCTTCGCGCGGCGACAGCGGGGCCTGCACCTCGCGGCGCACGGGCGGCGGCGGAGGCGCCTGGGGCGTCGCGGGCGGTTCGAGCGTGGGCGACACCTGCGGACGCGCGTCGGAGCGCAGCGCCAGCCACGTCGCCAGGGCGGCGAGCGACAAGCCCGACAGCAGCGCGAGCGCACGCTTCACCGCGCGGACCTCGCGGCTGCGCTCGAGCCGACTTGTGCGCAGCGCACCGCGAGCGCCTCAGCGCCGGCGCTGGGCCCGCGCGCGGATCTGGCTCTCGAAGTCGAGCTCTTCGCGACCCTCGATCTGCGAGCGCACATCGTCGATCAGCTCCTGCCACGACTGGTAACGGGCCGCGGCGTCCTTCGCCATCATCTTCTCGATGAAGTACTGCAGGTGGTGCGAGAGCCCGCGGCTCTTGAGCTCGGGCGACTTGAGCGACTCCATCACCTGCTTGCGCAGCACCTCGCGGTCGTCGGAACCTTGGAACGGCAGGCGCCCAACCACCAGGTGGAAGAGCGTGACGCCCAGGCTGTAGATGTCGCTTCGCTCGTCCGCGGCGCCGCCCTGCGCCTGCTCGGGCGAGAGGTACTGCACCGTGCCAACGGTCGTGTCGCTGGCGGGCGCGGCCTGTTGCGCGTCGTCGACCTGGCCCGCGAAGCCCAGGTCGATCAATTTCAGCTCGCCCGACGAGGCCAGCATGATGTTCCCCGGCTTGATGTCGCGGTGCACGATGCCGTTGGCGGCGAGGTAGCTGAGCGCCTCGGCCACGGCCAGCACGACGCGCAGCGCGGCCTTCTCGTCGAAGGCGTGCCCGTCGTCGAGCAGCTCGAGCAACGTGTGGCCCTCGATGAACTCCATCTTGGAGAAGTAGACCGAGCCGCTCTTGAACACTCCGTAGCCCTTCACCAGCCCGGGGTGTTCGAGCTTTTCGAGCAACTTGGCCTCGGACACGAACGCCGCGCGCGTGCGCGGGTTGCGCGTGGACTCGACGTTGAGCACTTTGAGGCCCAGCACGCGCTGCGTCTTGCGCTCGCGCGCGCGGAACACATCCGCCGTCCCGCCCGAACCGGCCTTGCCGAGGATCTCGTAGCCGGGCAGCTCGGGGATCTCTCCAGCGCGCGTGCGGCGCCACTTCTCGACCGTCTCCGGCGCCAGTCCGGTGTGCTCCACCAGCAGTCGATCGAGTTCTTCGCCGCGCTGCAGCGCCGGGAAGATGCGCTCGGCGACTTCGCGCAGCACCAGGCCGCGGTGAACGAGCAGAGCCAGGAACTGGGTGTCTTCTCCACTGACCATGGGGGCAACTCTAGCTCGCGTGAGCCGCTCGGTCTCACAGCGAATCGCGGCCCGTCGCGATCAAGAAGCGCGCGCCCGACGCCCGATGCAGCCCTGCCGTGTCCCGCCCCGTGCACCCGCGCCCCCACCGCGCCGTCCTGCGCTACTTCGCGCCCGCCGACGCGTTCGTGCGCATCGCAGTGCTGTCCGACGCCGCGGCGCCGCCGGCGAGCGCAGGTCTCTCGCGGCGCGAGTACCAAGAGCTGGTGATCCGCACCTGCTGCCCCGAGCTGAGCGCCGGCGCACGCGAAGCGCTGCGCGAGGCGCAGGATCCGCTGGCCGCGGACGAGCTGCTGTACCAGCTGTGCGTGGCCGAGAACCCGCACCTCGACTTGCACTCCGCGCGGCTGCCCGAGGAAACCAGCGCCCCTGCGCAGGCGAGCGCTGCGGCCCGCGCGAGCCCGTCGCGTCCGTGGCGCGAGCGCACCGGCGAGCTGCGCCAGCGCCTCGAGCGCGCCGTCGTCGGACAGAACGCCGCGCTGGACGAGGTCTGCGACTGCTTGCGGCGCGCCGCGGCGGGCCTGCACGGAGGCGAGCGCCCCTTGGCGGCGCTCTTGTTCGCCGGCCGCACTGGAGTGGGCAAGACCGAACTGGCGCGCGCGCTGGCCCGCGAGCTGTTCGCGGCCCCGGGCGAATCGGGGCTGGTGCGCATCGACTGCAGCGAGTTCGCCGCTGCGCACGAATACGCCAAGTTGATCGGCGCGCCGCCGGGCTACGTCGGGCACGAGCAGGGCGGCGTGCTGACCGAGGCGCTGCGCCGACGCCCCGAGTGCGTGGTGCTGTTCGACGAGATCGAGAAGGCGCACCCGCGCCTGAGCCACTTGCTGCTGCAAGTGCTCGACGAGGGCCGCCTGACGGACGGACGCGGTCGCACGGTCGACTTCACGCGCGCGCTGGTGTGCCTGACCACCAACCTCGGCGCGCAGGAGCTGCGCCGCGCTCGCGAGCGCGTGGGCTTCGACGCAGGCGCGCCGCTCGACCATGCAGTGGGCAGCGAACTCACGCAGCGCGCGCTCGAGGAGCACTTCGCCCCCGAACTGCTCGCGCGCCTCGACGCGCGGGTGATGTTCCGCGAACTGAACGGCGGCGACGCGCGCGAGATCGCGCGGCGGCGACTGGCGGAACTGGCGCGCCGGGTGCGAGCGCGGGGCCAGGTGCTCGAGTGGAGCCGCCCCGTCGCCGACTGGGTCGCGCGCGCGGGCTTCGACGGAGAGCGCGGCGCGCGCGAACTCGCGCACGTCGTGCGGCGCGCCATCGAGGCCCCGCTGGCCGAGTTGCTGCTGGGCCGCAAGCCCGGACCGCGCTCGCGCGTGGCCGTGAAGATCGTGCGCGGCGCGCCGCAGGTGAGCTGGGCGAACCCGCGCCGCCGTCGCGCCGCCTGAGCCAGCGCTTTGCCGGGCCCCTCGCGCGTGGAGTAGTCTCTGCGCCCGTGACGCGCGCCCGATTCGTCGCCGTGCTCCTGTTCGCGCTGTGCGCCTGGGCGCCAGCCCGCGCCCTGCAGACCGCCCGCTCCGAGCCCGCGGCCAGCGCGCGCGGCGCAGAACTGTCGTGGAGCGAGTTCGAGGCCCTGGTGCTCGAGCGCCACGCCATGAGCCCCGTGGGCCGCGACGCGCTGCGCCACCTGGTGCGCGCGCGCGTGCTCGAGCGGCTGGCGAACGAGTCCAAGCTCGAGATCGGCGCGCGGGAGCTGAACGAGCGCATGGCCGAGCTCGAGAACGACGTGAAGCGCTCGGGCGAGGCCGGATCACTGGACGAGTACCTGGCCGCCAAGCGCGTCTCGCGCGCCAAGTTCCTCGAGTTCCTGCGGCTGGGCATGGTGCAGGAGCGGCTCGCGCGGCGCGCGCTGGGCGTGCCCGACAACCGCCAGGTCAACGCCGAACAGCAGGAGATGTGGCTCGACCAGATCGTGCAGCAACGCGGACTGCAGACGCCCCCGCCGCCCTGGAATGACGGCGTGGTGGCCCGCTGCGGCGACCTCGAGGTCCGCCTGCCCCAGTACCTGCCCCACCTGATCGAGCAGCTCACCGCCGACGACATCGCCGAGGACTGCCATCGCGCGCTGCTCGCCAAACTGGCGCTGGCGCGCATGCCGGACCTCTCGAACGAAGCGTTGGAGCGCGCGCTCGACAGCGAGCTCGTCCGGCGCCGCGACGCCGCGCTGAGCGACCCCAAGACCAAGGGCTTGAGCTTCGAGCAGATGCTCGCCTCGCAGGGCCTGACATTGATTTCGCTGCGCAACGATCCAGCCGTGCGCGTCGCGGCGCTCGCGCAGCTGTGGGTCGAGCGCAACTTCGGCGAGGCCGGCCTGCGGCGCGTCTACGAGCAGGAGCGCGCGCTTTTCGACGCGCGCTTCGGCGAGGCCTACGAAACGCGCGTGATCTTCCTGCGCGCCGCCAAGTTCACCAATGACTTGAACCGCCGCAGCTTCGAGGACGCCGAGCGCGAGCTGGCGCGGCTGGGCCAGCAGATCCGCACGCGCGACGACTTCGAGCGCTTCGCCAAGTTGCGCTCCGAGGACAGCGCCTCGCGCGAGCGCGGCGGACTGCTAGGCCTGGTGACCAGCGGCGACGAGAACGCGCCCGAGGCGTTGCGCGACGCACTGTTCATCGGCGCGGGCGGCGAGGAGCGGCTGGTGGGCCCGGTGCGCATCCCCACGGGCGTGCTGCTAGCGTGGGCGGGCCCCAAACGCCCGGCGCCCGGCTGGGAGACGATGCGCGAGCACGTGCACAACGAGTTGCGCCGACGCTTCATCGAAGAGACGCTGCCGCAAACGGACGTGGTGACTTTCCTGGATCTCGACGCCCCCGCGGGGCGCAAGTAGGACGCGATGTTGATCGGCAAGGTCGTGGGCAGCGTGGTCGCCACGCGCAAGGACGAGAAGCTCGAGGGCCGCAAGCTGCTCGTGGTGCAGGTGCACAACCATCGCAACGAGCCGACCGAGCAGTACGTCGTCGCCGCCGACTCGGTGCAGGCCGGGCCGGGCGACATGGTGCTCTACGCCACCGGCTCGAGCGCGCGCCAGACGAGCTCCACCGAGAACCGGCCCGTCGACGCGGTCGTGATGGCGATCGTCGATTCGTGGGACCTGGGCGGCGCGAACGTGTACGAGAAGTGGAGCGGGCGCTGAGCCCATGTACCTCGCGCGCGTCACCGGTCGCGTGGTCGCGACTCACAAGTACGAGGGCCTCGAGGGCGTGCCCTTGCAGTGGATCCAACCGCTCGACGAGCACGGCAAGCCGATGGGCGCGCAGCTCGTGGCGTGCGCCGTAATCAGCGCCGGCCCGGGCGATCTGGTGCACTTCGTCGACGGCCGCGAGGCCGCGCTCGCCTGCCCGCAGACCTTCGTGCCGGTCGACGCGGCGATCATCGGCTTCGTCGAGCAAGCGGTCGCGAACGGCGTGCGCATCGGCCGCACGGAGAGCTGAGTCGATGTTCCTCGCCGAAGTCGTGGGCACGGTCGTGGCGCCGGTGCAGATCGCTGTGCTCGACGGTCGCAAGCTGTTGATCGTGCGGCCGATCAAGCCCGACGGCTCGCCCACGGGCAAGACGCGCATCGCGCTCGACAGCGTGCAGGCCGGCGTGGGCGACCGCGTGCTGGTGCTCGACGAAGGCAACGGCGGACGGCAGATCCTGGGCGACCCCAAGGCGCCCGTGAAGACCATCGTGGTCGGTGTCGTCGACTACGTGGATGCGAACGGCGCGCGCGTCTACGACCATCGCCGGCGCGCGAAGGAGAGTTGAGCGTGGATCGCGAACTGCTCGAGATGGCGAAGCTCCGCGGCTGGAGCGACGAGGAGACGCGCCTGCGCAAAGCGCTCGTCGAGATCTGCAAGCTGTGCTACGCGCGCAACTACATCGTCGGCGCCGACGGCAACCTCTCGGTGCGGCTGAGCGACGGCACGATCCTGATCACGCCCGCCGGCGCGATGAAGGGCTTCCTCGAGCCTCACTCGGTGGCGCGCATCGACATGCGCGGCGAAGTGGTCGACGGCGGGCCCAAGGCCTCGACCGAGCGGATGATCCACATCACCTGCTACGAGGAGCGACCCGAGATGAAGGCCGTCGTCCACGCGCACCCGCCGCACGCGGTCGCCATGACCATCGCCGGCATCGACATGCAGGCGCCGTTCATCCCCGAGATCGTCGTCACCATCGGCGGCATTCCGACGGCCGACTTCGGCACGCCCGGAACGCCGGAACTCGCGCAGTCGATCCGCTCCATCGTGCGCTGCTCCGACACCGTCGTGATGACGCACCACGGCTCGGTGACGATGGGTACGAACCTGCTCGACGCCTACAAGAAGCTCGACATGGTCGAGCACACCGCGCGCATCCTGTGGCTCGCGCACTGCGTCGGCCACGCGCGGCCGCTGAGCGCCGAGTACGTCAAGAAGCTGCTCGCCACGCGCCAATTGCTCGGCATCAAGACCGTCAACACGCTCGAGAACAACTGCGCGGCGCCGCGCCGCAGCTGAGTCGCACCTTCCGTCGCGCAGCGCCACTCGCCGCCCCGCCGTTGGGTGGGCGCGCGTCTCCTTGGTAGCGCCTCGAACTCGAGCGCCCGCACAATTGCGGTCGGCCGCAGAGGTTCTCGTGATCGCTGAAACTTTCGGCGCCCGCCGGGACACCAACGCGAGGCGTCATGCCCCGCTTGTCAGCCGATGTCCGCCCTCGCTGGAGCGAGTCCTGGGATCGCCGCCCGCGAGACTCGCAACACGACCACGCAGCTTGCGCTCAGTGCGTCGGAGCGGGGCCGCAAGGCCCAGGGACTGCACTGGCGCCGTACGCGGACTTCCTGCAACGGCTGTGTCGCGGCCTGCGCCGCACCTGCGCGAGCGACGCTGACGATCTCGCCCAGGACGTCGTCGTGCGCTTCCTCGAACACGCCTGCACCGCTGACGCGCCTCGTGACGTCCGAGGTTGGCTCATCCGCACCGCGCGCAACCTCGCCGCGGACGCCGCTCGAAGAGATCTGCTGCGCGTCCCGCAGGACGAAGAGCTCCGCTCGACGCTGGAAGATCAAGCGTCGCCCGACGATCTCCGCCCCGATCGGACCGCCGAGTCCCGCGAACGACACGAAGTCCTCGCGCGCGCCCTTCGCCAAGCGCCACGGAACGAGCTCGCTGTGGCACGACTCCGAGCGCACGGCCAACCGCTCCGAGTCGTCGCAGCCAGTCTGGGCCTGTCCGTCGCGAAGGCCTGGCGGCTCGAGGCCCGTCTGCGAGCGCGTCTGTCGCGCGCGCTGGGCATCGAGTCGAGCGCTTCTGCCAACGATTTCCGCTCGGACTCAACTCGTTAGGGCAATTCCTGAAAAATTGGGGGCCTCGTTCGTCCTCCTTAGTCGGAGTTCTCGATGCTCGAGGACTGCTGCAACCTGCTGAGCCTCCATCGGCGCCTCGTCGGGTTGCGTTCCTGCCGCGCCGAGAATGTTCTCGAGAGGTGACTCATGGACATCGCTCGTTCCCTGCTTCTCGCAGCTATTGCCGGCCTCGTTGTCCTCGGACTGCCGGCCCGCGTGGGTGCAGCCCTGGACTGCACAGGCTCGGGGACTCACGTCGTGTCCGGCGTGCTGAGATTGACCTGCGCTGGAAGCTGCCCAGCGCCGGGGGCCTGCGAGCAGCGGACCGGATCCGACAGTGTCGGACCCTTCGCCTTCTGCGGCTGCGGAGCGGGAGACTACGACGCTTGCTGCACGGTCGTCATACGCCCGAACGGATGGTTCGGTAACCCGAAGGCGAATACCTACGGCTCTTGCCCACCTTGTCCATTGGCCGGAACATGCTCGCTGAGCGGCAGTTCGAACCAGCCCGGCTGCCATCCGAATCCCAAGTAGACGGCCGCCGCAGCGAGCGCGATCGAGGTCGGGCCCCACGCAGCAGCTATGAACTTCCAGCGAAGAACAGTTGGCCTCGGCCTGATCGCAGCGCTGCTGCTCATCGTCGTCTACGTGCGGACTCGACGCGACGCCGAACGCGGCCGAGTGGCGGATGTCGGGCAGGAACGTGTTGAGTTGGAAGTCCCACAACCTGCTGAGAACGGGAGTTCACAGACGCCCCTGATCGGCGAACGCAGCGAGCAACGCGCTGAGAATGAGAGTGACGAGCCGAGCCTTGCAGCGAGCACGCTCGTCGTTGAAGTGCGCGACGCGTTCGGGCAGCCGCTCGCCGAGGCCGAGGTGACTTTCGCACCGCTTGCCGCAGAGAGCGCTGCCATCGAGCAGAGCGCTGCGCCAATGGGGACCTCGGCGACCGATGGCAGGTTGCAGATCGCCGCGCCTCCCACCGTCGCCGGCGAATGGCGTGCGAAGCGCGCTGGCTACGCGCCATCGGGAACACACTGGAGGCCCGGCGGATCCGCGCTGGTCGTGGTCGTGCTCGAGCCCGCGAGAGAACTTCGGGGGCGCGTGGCCTATGCGGGTGGCGAGCACGTTCAAGAGGCGGTGACGGTTGTTGCGTGGCCGACGCGCTCGACGCCAACGAGCGCAACGTGGCGCGAGGTGCGAGCCGGTCGCTCCAGCGCCGCGTGCAAGGTGACCGTCACGGACGAAGATGGGCGCTTTCGCTTTGCGGACATCGAGTCCGCGAGCCACTACTCGCTGACCGCGCTCGGCGAGAGCGCGATGTCGCTCGCGCCCGTCGAGGTCCTCGCCGAGTTGCGCGACGACGTGCTTGTCGAACTTCATGCGATCTACTCGGTAGGAATCGTGGTTCGCGCCGCAGGGAACGCCGCGATCCGCTCCAACCCACGGTTGTTCGGCGAGGGACCTTCGTGGGCGCTCGCAGCCCAGGCCCGCGCGAGCTCGTTGCTCGCGCTGCCTCCGTGGGCGCAAGCACGGGCCGAGAGCGCGATGCCAGCCATCGACGCGCCGACGCCACTTGGAGGTCGGCTGTACTTCTCGACTCCAACGCCGCAGAGCTCTGTCGGCGGAATCCACTACACCGTCACGGTCCCGGGCTACCAACCGATCTCGTCCGAACTCACCGCTGAACCTCTGGGCGCCGATACGGACCTGGTCGAGCTCGAGGCCACGCCGGTGGAGACCTGTTGGGGAACGCTTCAAGTGATCGTGAACCGGCCCGCTGAGGCGCCATCCGAGTTGCTCGGCCGATTCCGCAACCTCGGAACGCTGCACCTGCGTGATGAACGTGGCGCGAACTACAACCTCCAGGTTCGGCAGACGCCGGACGGTTTCGAGAACCTCCCTGGAATTCCGTGCGGGCGGTATCACGCGCGGTTCCGCTCGAACTCGACGCACTTCGAGCACCCGCCACGCGGAGAACCGCCGATGCTCGTCGTCGTCGAGCCGGGCCCCGCAGAGTCGCCGGTTCACGTCGATCTCGAGCGTGTGGCCACCTTCGTGCTCGAACTGGTCGACGATGCCGGGGCGCCCTACCTCGACTGGGCTGGAGTCGAACTCATCGGCGTAAGCCCGCTCGTCGAGGGACTGCGGGAGGAGTTCTCCTTCACGGGCCCGACGCACGTGATCGATGCAGTGCTTCCCGGCGATTACGTGGTGAAGTTGACGCAGTTGCCAGGCTGTGGCGCCACGGCGGACTCGCAGGCTCTGCTGCCCGCCATCGACGGCGAAGTTGTGCGAGCGACCCTGACAGCCAAGTGTGATCCATAGCTCGACGCCGACCAACGCTGCGTCGCTTGCAGGGTGACCGGTTCGCAGCCAGCTGGGCGAGTGTCTCGCTGAGAGCGCCACGATCGCCAGCGTCCGCGCAACTGCATGCGACGGCCGACGGACTCGGAAGAGCGCGCAGATGCTTGACGCGCCAAGCGCGTGACGTGACGCGATGCTCTATCCTCGCAGCACTGCCATGAACAAGCGCAGCGCGAGAGCGTTCCTTATCGCCTTCGCGTCCTTGGTGGTCTTGTCGTTGCTTCTCTATTGGAAAGGCTCATCAAGCAGCGGTCAGGCCACAGCCCCTGAGTCTGGCGCAGCACCAAGTCTCGCAGAGCCGGCGCTGTCCTCCGTCGCTGCGAGCAGGGAAATGCGCAACAGCGCTGCCGTGCTCGCGCAGCCGGCCACGCGGAGGGTCCTTCGAGGCCGCGTGCTCGAGCGAATCTTGAGAGCACCCGTGGAGGCGCACGTCGCGACCGACAACGGAACGTCGACGTTTTCCGGATCCGACGGCAGCTTCGAGCTGGACGTCTCGGAGGTCGCCGTCGCCAGCATCCAGGTTGAGTCGCCGGGCTACGTGAGCGCGACGGTGGAGCTGGATGGAGTCGACGTCGCGCAGGAACTGGAAGTCTTGCTCGACCCCGCTCGGCGCGCGTGCATCGTGGTCGCGTACGAAGACGGGAGCGTTGCAGCCGACCTGCCCATCGTTTGGCGCGCGGCCTTCGACCAACCCGAGCGCTCGCAGATCAGCGACTGGATCGACGCGCGCGGCCAGGTGTCCGGCGCTTCGGTGGCGGGACGCACGGATGAAGCGGGCCTCGCTTGCCTCGCTACTGGATCGGGGGCGCTCGTTCGCATCGAGGACCCTGGGACAGGCACATCGAAGACTGTGCGAGTTCTCGCGGGGCAGGAGGCGCGCATCGTGCTTCCTCGGGCAGCCATACAGCTGTCGGTCGTCGACAGCGACACGCGAGCCCCGCTCCCAGGCATTGAACTCGACCTGTGGTTCCCGCGCGAGATCGGCGCAATGGCGCACACGCTCGTCACCGGTCCGGACGGCCGAGTGGCCCTCGCGCCGAGTTCCTACCCGCTGCTCCTGCGACGCCCGGGAGCAGATGTCTGGCTGAGCGAATTGATCCCCCTGTCACCGGGCATGACGTCGGTCGGCTTCGGCGGCCGCGTCCGCACGATGGTGCAAGTCGAGACTCCGCCTCCCGACGGCGTGTTGACGGTCGGCCTGCGGCGCTGCGGCGGCCGTGTCCGCTTCGTCGACGCATCCAACGGCGAGCCGATCTCGGGGCGAGCGCGCGTCACGCTCGTCGACTCGAGTTGCCCGCCTGAAGGCGAAGTGGTCAGTCGCTGCACGACCAACGGCCCCGGCGCGATCCATCAGGCCGGCGACCAGCTCTTCGCGCTCGAGGACGGCGTTCTCTCGCTGCCGTGTGGCTGGGAGCTGGAGGCCGAATCCCGACGCTCAGCCGAGCTCGTCTTCGCCGTCAGCGGCTACGCGCCGATCCGCATGCCGCGAGCGCAGGCGCCCTTGTCGTTCGACGCACCGATCGCGGAGCTTTCACTCTGGAGCTGTCCCTCCAAGCGCCTGCGCATTCGCCAGTCCGACGGTCGCGCGTATACCGCGAGGGTGAGCGTCTACTCGCCGCGCGGCGACGTTCTGGTGTGGCACAGCGCGAGTCCGTCCAGCGGCCTGCACGGTCCTTTTGACTGGTACGGCGGCGAGCTCGTCGTCAGCGCTCGTGACGCCGGCTTTGAGCGTCGGCTCGCCGAGCAGGAGCTCGCCGCTGCAAGCGAGCTCGAACTCACGATCCCCGTCGCCACCGGCACGATCGTGGTCGAAGGCATCCCAGCGGCGCTGCGCAGTCTGCCCTTGAGCGCGAAACGCGGTGTCGGACTGGAAGGAACCGCGTACGGTCCCACGGCCGTGAACCAGGGCTCGTGCCGTTTCGAACGCGTTCCAGCAGGCAGCTATCTGGTCGGCCCGACGCGTTGGATTGTCGGGGCGGAGATGCAGTCGGTGTCCGTCAGCGAGGATCAGAAGCTCGCCATCCGCTTCAACGCTACACGAGTCGACTTGAAGCCGGACGCAACGGTGGTCGTGCCCTGGATCGGGACCTGGGCCTCAGGAACGACGCTGCGTGGCCAGGTTCGAATCCTGGGCACGCACGCGCCACAGCCGATCCTCGTGCCCCACTACGGTGAGTCGAGCGCGGACGATGATCCGACGTTCGAAGGCTTGCGGAAAGTCGTTTTCGGACGACGCTCCCAGCAAATCCCCCTGGATCGCGATGGGCGCTACGAAATTGCCGCCGACGACCCGCTCCCCAACTGCATCGCAGTGTGCATCGCGACGGATGGGCCTTGGGCAACCGTACAGGGACTGCTCGTCGTGGAGAGCCTGATGCCCGGCGAGTCGATCGACATTCCCATGCGCTCGCTCGAGCTGCGCTGGAAAGGACCGCCACCCTCGCAGTCCGTGTCGGTGAGTTTTGAGGTTCCGCCACGGTCGTTGCGCTACCCGCTGCGCACGTACCACTCCAAACGACAGTTCTCCTGGGACACCACGCGAGAGCTGCGCATTGAGGCCCTGCCCACACACCTGCGTCAGATCGAAATCCAGGACCGCGTACTCGTGCTCGACGATCTCGCCGCCGGCGACGGACAGATCGACGTTGATTTCGAATCGCTGCCGTCGCCCGCGCGCGAGCGCTAGCGCAGGACTGTCATGAAGTGCTGAGACGTGCCTCGAACCAACTGGCGTCGGGATCGAGGCGCCGTCCACGCCAGAGATCATGAGCACCGACGTCGGCATGCGGACGTCCGAGTTCGGAACGCGCGGCACGCCAACAATCGCGCAGTCGATCTGCGGCATCGCGGGTTGATCTGACATGGTCATGAAATGGCGCCACAGCTCAGTCACGCTGGGTGTGAATCGGCTCGAAGCCCGAAAGCAACTCGAGAGGCTCGAGCACACCGCGCGCGGCCGGTGGCTCGCGCCCTGCGTGAGCGGCTCGCGAGGATCGCTCGCGCGCCGAATTCTGCGGACCGTGCCAGCCGAGTTCGCCCAGCGACTCCCACGCGCCGCCGCGCCAGCGCGCGATGCCCGCCGAAGCGACCTCGCCAGCCGCGCCGAACACGCCGCCCACGTACAGCGCAGCGCCCGAACCGTCGTCGAAGGCGAGTTGCGCGTCGACCTCGGACGGAAAACCGGGGACACGCGCCACCCCGGACACGCCGAAGCCGTCGCGCCACTGCGCGCACTGAGCCTGGAGCGGAGCGAAAACCGCGCTGCTGAGCGCGACGATGAACACGAGCCCGCGAATCGACATGGCGTTCCGGCTCACTTGGGCGGCGCTCCGTCCGCTGTGCGGAAGCTCAAAACCATGCCGGCGGCCGCCCAGTGTCAGTTGCCCTGATTCGAGCCGAGGCGATAGTCCCTTGGAGCACCAGGGCGCTGCGACGCCAGGAAGCGCGGATCCGCGCAGCGGACGAGCAGGGATCGAGCCCCATGAATCGCACGCCCGGCGGAACGAACTGCCCCGCGGCGCGCGACGCGAGCGCGAAAAAACGAATTCCTTGCGACCCGAGTGCGACTTCCCGCAGTCGAGACGAGCTAGTAGGGCGCTGGCAGCGAGCGCGCGACGGCTCAGGTCCGCGGGCACAACGCCCGACAGATCGAGTGCGCGCGGCTCCTGTGGCCCGCCCCAACTCCGCCATGCAGCGCACCTCCTTCTGGCTCGCCCTGCCCTTGATCGCCCTCGCCGGGTTCGCGCTGTCGTTCTACTCGCCGCGCGGCGCCCAGGCCGGAACCGTGGAGAGCAGAGCGCGCGGCAGCGCCGAGGCCGCCGAGAACCAGCATCGCTGGGGCGGAGAGCTCATGCGCGTGAGCGACCGACCGGCGGTGCGGCCCGCGCCGGAGAAGCGCTCGAACGAGGGCGCGGCTCAGCCGACGAACGAACAGCGCTGAGCGCACGCGCTCGGTCGAGGGCCCGCATCCCGGGCCCTCAACTGACTCCCGCCTCGAAAACGCATCCGAGCCTCGAAGCCCGCCGCGCGCGCCCGCCCGCGGCCGACGCCCCGGGCGTCAGACGATGCGCTGCGTCTTGGGGCTGGCAGACTCGATCTCGGCGCGGCGCTGCTCGAAACCCGCCCGCCCCATGAGCGCGTAGGCCGCGATCTTGCCGGCCTCGACGCCGGGCTGGTCGAAGGCGTCGACTCCGTAGTGTTCCCCCATGCAGGCCACCGAGATCTCGAGGCACTGCAGGAACTGGCCGACCGAGTGCGGCGTGACCTGGGAGAAGTGGAAGGTCACGTTGGGGCGGCGCGCCTCGGTGAGCGCCACTCGCGCGCCGTCGCGCTCGGCCTGGAACAACTCGGTGAAGGTGCGGCCGCCGAGGTAGCTCACCGCCTCGAGATCCTCGTAGGCCGAGGGGATCGTCACGGCGTGGTCGGGTTGTTCGACCGACAGGAAGGTGAACCACTTGTCGAAGGGCCCCTCCATGTAGAGCTGCATCTGGCTGTGCTGGTCGGTGACGCCCAGCGCGCGCACCGGCGTCGGACCGGCGAACACGTCGCGGCCCTCGCGCGAACGGCGCTTGCCGATCGACTCGGCCAGCAGTTGCGCGTACCAGTCGGCGAGCAGCGACAGGCGCTGGCTGTACGACATCGTCACCGCGATGGGCTTGCCCTTCTTCTGCTGCATCGTCCACTGCAGCGCGGAGTGGATGAGCGCCGGGTTGGACCACAGGTCCTCGCTCTTGCAGCGCTCGTCCATGTCCGCTGCGCCCTTGAGCACGCCCTTGATGTCGACGCCCACCAGCGCCAGCGGAACCAGTCCGACGGGCGAGAGCACGCTGAAGCGACCGCCTACGCCGTCGGGAACCACGAACGAGGCGTAGCCCTCGCGCCCCACGATCTCGCGCAGCACGCCCTTGCGCTCGTCGGTGGTGACGCAGATGTGCTCGATGTGCGCGGCGTGGCCCAGGCGCTGGATCAGCGCGTCGCGGAACAGCAGGAACTGCGCCATGGTCTCCGCCGTCGTGCCCGACTTGGAGATCACGTTGAACAGCGTCTTGGTCGGGTCGAACTGATCGAGGAACTCGCCGATCAGGTCGGGGTCGATGTTGTCGAGCACAAACAGGCGCGGCAGCGGCCCCGAGGCGCCGAGGTTGTGGTAGGGCGAGTTGAGCGCGGCGTGCAGCGCGATCGTGCCCAGCGCGGAGCCGCCGATGCCGAGCACGACGACGTTCTCGAAGCGACCGGCCACCGAGCCCGCGTAGTCCAACACGCGCTCGTGCACGGCGCTCTCGTAGGGCAGGTCGAGCCAGCGCAGGTCGCGCTTGCGCCGCGCCTGGACGGCCCTCAGCGCGTCGCGCGAGGGCGTGCGCAGGGCCTCGAGTTCCGCGGCGCTGACTCCGTGATCCGCTCCGACGACGTCGGCCAGCGCATTGGTGTAGTCCAGTTCCAGTCGTGCCATCCCAAACCCTCCGGCGCGTGCGGTTGCGCGAGAACGCGTTGCTGCTGCGATTTCAGGGCGAGACTAGCGAGCGCGCGCGGGGCGAACCAGCGTCGCCCCGCGCGCGCTCGACCGTCGCGACGCGCTCGTGCTCCGAGCGGCTAACGCCGCTCTTGCGCGCGGAGGATCATGTACACCAGCTGCATCAGCGAAGAGAGCAGCGCGGCGACGTAGGTCATGGCCGCGGCGTTCAGCACCTTGGCCACGCCCTCTTCTTCTTCGCGAGTGCGCACGATGCCGACGCTCGCCAGCATCGCGCGCGCGCGCTTGGAGGCGTCGAACTCGGTGGGCAGGGTGACCAGCTGGAACAGCACGACCGCGCCGAACAGCGCGATCGCGACCCAGATCAGGCCCGCCATGTTGAGGAACAGACCGGCGAGGAACGGCACGTACCACAGCTGCGAGCCGATCTGCACCACCGGGACCAGTTGCGAGCGCAGGGTCAGCGGGCCGTAGGCGGCGGCATGCTGCAGCGAGTGGCCGGCTTCGTGCGCGGCCACGGCGACCGCGGACACCGAGCGACCGTCGTGCACGTCGGGCGACAGCCGCAGCGTCCGCGAGCGCGGGTCGTAGTGGTCGGACAGGAAGCCCTCGTGGCGCTCGATCTTGAGTCCGTCGAGCCCGCTGGCCCGCAGGATCGCCCGCGCGGCCTCGGCGCCCGTCATGCCCGAGCGCACGCCGACGTTGGAGAAGCGCTTGAAGGTGGACTGAACCTTGTACTGCGCCCACAGGCTGAGGATCAGCGCCGGGGCGGTGAAGAGCAGGTAGAGGGGGTCGAAGGGCATGGATGGGGCCGGCGGCAGTGGCTCCCGCGCCGCTCGCACGGGCGAGCAGGGCGGACCGCCGCGGGCGCCAAGCATTCGGTCACCCGCCCCTCGGAATCAAGCGTGCGCCGGACCGAATTGGACCTTGACGAGAGGGTTCGGGTAGTCTTGAAGCGTCAAGCGGCGGGCAAGGGGCCCGCCCGAACCGCCCGCCGGAGCTACCGAGGACCGACTTGAGCCAGCCTGGACTCTTGAAGATCGGCGACTTCGCCAAGGTCGCGGGGACCAACCTGCGCACGCTGCGCTACTACGAGGAATTGGGTCTGTTGACCCCCGCGCAGCGCAGCCAGGGCGGGTTCCGCTACTACCGGCAGACCGACCTCAACCGGCTGAACATGATCCGCGACCTGCAGGAGCTGGGCCTGCACCTCGACCGGATCCGCGAGCTGATGAGCACCCGCGAGGCGGCCGAGGACCGCGTGGCCTTCCTGCGCCGCGTTCGGACCGCCCTCGACGAACAGGACCGCCTGCTGCGCGAGCGCATCGCCGGGCTCGAGGAGCAGCGGGCGCGCATCGCCGCCGCGGCGCGCAAGATCCTCGACTGCGAGTGCTGCAAGCACCTGCCGACCCACACCAACAACTTCTGCGAGCCCTGCGCGGTCACGGGCGAGGCGCTGCCGCCCAAGGTCAGCGCGCTGTTCTAGGCCCTCGAGTCCAGGTCCCGAGCCGTCCCGCCGTTCCCGGCTCGCTCCACGCGCCGCGCGCCCGTCCCCCGCCGCGTCATGCAGCCGATCTACCTCGACAACAACGCCACCACGGCGGTGGACTCGCGCGTTGTGGCGGCGCTGACGCCGTACCTGACCGAGCTCTACGGCAACCCCTCGAGCCTGCACGCGCTCGGCGAGCGCGCGGCGACCGCGGTGGCCCAGGCGCGCGCCCACGTCGCTCGGCTGATCGGCGCGCCGGCGCGACGCGTGGTGTTCACCTCGGGCGGCAGTGAGAGCAACCAGACCGCCATCTCTGCGGCGGCCTCGCGCGCCGGCGCCCGCCGCCGCATCCTCACCAGCTCGGTCGAGCACGCCGCGGTGCTCGAACCCACGGCCGCCCTCGCCGCGCGGGGTTTCGAGGTGGAGCGCATCGCGGTCGACGAACGCGGACGACTGCGGCTGGACGAGCTCGAACGGGCGCTCGACGAGCGCGTCGCGCTGGTCAGCGTGATGTGGGCCAACAACGAAACCGGCGTGGTGCAGGACCTCCGCAGCGTGCGCGAGCTCAGCTCCCGCTGCGGCGCGCTCTTGCACGTCGACGCCGTGCAGGCGGTGGGCAAGCTCCCGCTCGACGTCGGCCCCAGTGGCGCGGACTTCCTCACGCTGAGCGGCCACAAACTGCACGCACCGAAGGGAATCGGCGCGCTGTACGTCCGCGACGACGCGCTGCTCGAGCCCCTGATCCGCGGCGGTCCGCAGGAATTCGAGCGCCGCGGCGGGACGGAGAACGTCCCCGGCATCGTCGGACTGGGCGAAGCGGCGCGCCTTGCCCGGCAATGGCTCGAGGGCGACGGCCCGGCGCAGTTGGGCGAGCTGCGCGACAGCCTCGAGGACGAGTTGCAGGAGCGCGTCGAGGGGTTGGAGTTCCACGGCCGCGGCGCGCCGCGCGTGCCCAACACCTCGAGCCTGCGCCTGGAAGGAGTTTCCGGTGAAGCGCTGACGCAGTGGCTCTCCGCCGAGGGAGTCTGCGTGTCCACGGGCGCCGCCTGCTCCGCCTCGCGCCACCGGCCCTCCCACGTGCTGCTCGCGATGGGGCTCACGCCCGCGCAAGCCTCGGGCAGCCTGCGCATCTCCCTCTCGCGCCTGACCCTCCCGCAAGAGGTCGAGCGCGCGGCCGAACTGATCGAACGCGGCGCCTCGGCGCTGCGCGCGCTCGCCTCGCCCTAGTCAGCGGAGCACGAGTTCCAACCGCCCGCCGACCGATGGGAAGCCCCGCGCGAGTCCCCCACGCCATTCGCTAAGCTGCTCCGTCATCCATGCCCGAGCCCGTCACCACCTACGAGGTCGCCGTTTCCGGCCTGTGGAGCACCGAGCACCGCCTGCGCGGGCCCGACGGCGACGTCGGCACGCTGCGCATCCGCCGCAACAGCTGGGGCCTGGTCGTCGGAGGCGAGTGGCTGCCCGTCAAGGGCGAACGGCTCGTGGTGCGCCGCGACCCTGGCCTGCTGCGCAGCCAGTTCTCGATCTGGACCGAGGGCCGCGAATGGCTGGGTTCATCGCTGCGCTGGCACGTCGTGAAGCGCGAAGTGGTGCTCCACACCGGCTCGCGGCCGCTGCGCATGCTGCCGCTGCCCGGGCTGCGGCGCGGCTGGACCCTGCAGGCCCCTCGCACCGGCGAAATGGCCCGCCTGGAGTTCCCCTGGGCCGGCCGCAGCGCGCGCATCGAGCTCTACCGCAAGCTCGAGTTCGAGCTGCTCCTGTTCAGCTACTTCCTGGGCTGGCAGATCCGCTTCGAGTCCGCCTGGCCCGGCCCGGCCATCGACGAAGACCCGACCACGGTGGCCGCGCCCCCCAAGAGCGCGACCTGACCCGCCGCAGCCCGGAGCGCCGGAAGAATCGCGCCCGAGCGTCGTCCCTCCCCAGTCCTCAGCCCATCCCGCAGCGTCGGCGCCGGCGCCCCGCCCGCGGCCTGCCGGACCCTCTCACTCCATGAAGCCCATCCAAGTCCTGCTCCTCGTCATCGTGGCCGTCGTGGCCACGGCCCTGGTCTACCTGTTCTCCCGCGAAGAGCCCTCGGGTCAGGCCGCCGGCGCCCCCGCCGCCCGAACCGAGGCGCCGGCCACGCCGCGCGAGGCGCCGCCGCAGATCGAGAAGCCCGCGGAAGCGCCGGCGGAGCCCGAGCGCACCTCGGCGGCGGTCACGACCGACAAGGAAGACGACGACGAGCCCGAGACCAAGCTCCCGATCGCCAACACGGTCGTCGGACGCGTGGTCAACACCGAGGACGTGGGCATCGCCAACGCGCGCGTTCAACTCTCGCGCGACGCGCTGATGGGCGAGTCGATCGCGCTGGTGTTCTTCGCCAACCGCGAGCAGACCGGCTTGATCCTCGAGACCACCACCGATGCGCAGGGCCGCTACAAGTTCGTCGGCGTCGAGCCGGCGCGCGACTACTTCGTGATGGCCACGCACCCCGACTACGCGCAGGTCCAGGAGGAGGGCCTCAACGTCGTCCGCCAGGGCGAGTGCCGCGCGCCGGAGCTCGTGATGCGAGAAGGCTCGAAGCTGCGCGGCTACGTGGCGAACGTCGAAGGCGACGCGCTCGCCAACGCCGAGCTGTACCTCGACTCGGCCTACAACATGGGCATGGAGCTGCAGAGCCCCGACCGATTGGTGGCCAAGACCGACAACAACGGCTTCTACGAGTTCAAGAACATCGCCGCGGGCCCGCGCGTGCTGACCTGCTGGTCCGACGGCTACGCGCGCGAGTCGATCCAGACCAAGATGTTCACGGGCGACGCAAGCGACGTCCACGAGCAGAACTTCCGCCTCAACATCGGCAACTTCATCGCCGGGCGCGTATTCGGCCCGCAGGGCGAAGGCATCGCCAACGCCAAGGTGATCGCGATGAACTACGGCGCGAACACGCAGTCGCGCGGCGAGGCGCTCACCGATCAGGACGGCGCCTTCCAAGTCGACGGCCTCGGCGTGGGCGCGTACATCGTGACCGTGCAGGCGCTGGGCTACCGCCCGCAGAGCCACACGCGCGTGCAGGTCGGCGACCTCAACGTGCAGATCCCGATGCTCAAGCAGGCCGAACTGAGCGGCCGCGTGGTCGACGCCAGCAGCGGCAAGCCGATCACCAAGTTCAAGGCGCGGCTCCTGCAGGTCGCGGTGGGCGTGCCCAACCAGGGCAACCAGCTCCAGTACGAGGTCACCCACAACAACGCCGACCCCAGCCCCAACGGCGACGGCACGTTCACGCTGCTGGGCGTCAACCCCGGCACCTACGCGATCAAGGTCACGGCCAGCGGCTATGCCTCGCGCGTGTCGGACAGCTTCCAAGTGGTCGAAGGCGTGACCACGGCGCCGATCACGATCCAGCTCACCAAGGGCGGTTCGATCAAGGGCCGACTGATCGATCCGGCGACCGGCAACGGCGTGGTCGGCGCGCAGATCTCGAGCTTCGACGGCGACGCGCCGGGCGACCAGTTCGATCCGTTCTTCGAGAACCTGACCGCGACGCGCGCGACCGAGCGCAAGATCCGCACGAACGACGACGGCGCCTTCGAGCTCAAGATGCTCACCGCCGGCCGCTACCGTCTGAAGATCGATCACCCCGACTTCGCCACGGAGTGGGTCGAAGGCCTGAATGTGACCGAAGAGCAGACCACCGACGCCGGGACCCTGTCGCTCAAGTCGGGCGGCACGCTGACCGGCAAGGTGTTGGAAGCCTCGGGCAAGCCCTGCGCGCGCGGCTGGGTCCGCATGTACCAGGTCGAGACCGGTCAGATGTACCAGGCGCGCACGGATGCGGAGGGCCGCTACTCGATCGCGCACGTGCGCCCCGGCAGCTACCGCGTCAGCGCGACGCGCGCCTCGGGCGCGGGAGTCGACGCCTTCGACTCGCTCGCCGAGCAGCAGCAGACCGAGTTCACCATCGACCTGCGCGACGGTCAGACCGCGCAGCGCGATCTGCAACTGGGCAACTGACGAGCGAACGCGGGCGCACCCGCGCCGATCGTGGCCACTCAGCCTGAAGAGGCGCTCGAAAGCCTCCCGCCTGCGCTCGACGAGCGCGCGTGGGAGGCGCTGCTTTCGGAGCAGATCGGCGCGCCCGTCGAGGTGCGCTACGGCCGCGCGCGGCGCGAAGTCGTGCAGCTGCGGCGCGAGCGCGGACGCCTGCAGCTGCGGCTGGGACGCGTCATGGAGCACGCTCCCCCGCCGGTGCAAGCGGCGCTCGCCGAGTGGATCGCGCGGCGCGGCGCGCGCAGTGCTTCGCTGCGCGTGCTCGACCACTGGGTCGAGCTGCGACTGCGCGAATTGGCGCGCCAGGCGCCGGCCGCCGCGCTCTCGCCGCGCGGAGCCCACCACGACCTCGAGCCCGTGGCGCGCGAGCTCGCCCGCGTGGAGTTCGCCGCGCACTTCGGCGAACGCGGGCTTCCGGCGCTGGGCTGGGGACGCGCCGGGCGCTCGCGCTCACGTCGCTCGCTGCGCCTGGGCAGCTTCGATCCGCTGCACTACGCCGTGCGCGTGCACCCGGTGCTCGACTCAGCGCAAACGCCGCGCTTCTTCGTGCGCTACATCCTGTTCCACGAATTGCTGCACGCGGTGCTCGACGGTCCGCCGCAGGAGGGCGCGCGCCGGCGCACGCACGGCCCCGAGTTCCGAGCGCACGAGCGCAGCTACGTCGACTTCGAGCGCGCGCGCGAGTGGGAGCGCGAACACATCGGCGCGCTGATCGCGTGCGCGCGCGCGGGCATTCCGTTTGCGCCCGCAGGCAAGCGAGCGAGCCGTCGACCGCCTCCGCCGCGGGCGCCGCAGCCGCAGCACAAGAGCTGGGCCCAACGTCTGCTGTTCTGACGGCTCCACGCCGCCGCAGCGGGCCCCGGCGCCGATTTCTGCGCCAGTATCAGCGCGGTCGGCGGGCGGTGTCGGGCAGTTCCGCGCCCATCAGGCACGTGCCGAGCAGGTTCGCCCCCATCGCCTCGAGGGTTCGACAAGCCTGGTCGACGTAGCCGCGCGGCGTGGAGGCGATGCGCACCACGAGCACCACGCCATCGGCCATCGCCGCGAGCACTGCCGCGTCGCTGGTGGTGGTCGTCTCGGGCGTGTCGATCAGCACGTAGTTGAAGCGCTGCTTGAGCGTGCGCAGCAGCGTCTTCATGCGCTCGGAGGCCAGCAGCTCGGAGGGCTTCGCCGGCGTCGAGCCCGGACCGATGAACGACACGCCGTTCAGCGCCGTCGGTCGAATGGCCTGATCGGGCGAGAGCCGGCCCCCGAGCAGCTCGCTCAAGCCCTGTCCGCGCGCCACGCCGAGGTACTCCTCGACCGAGGGCGCGTGCAAGTTGGCGTCGATCACCAGCACCTTGGCGCCGGGCGTCTCCGCCAGCGCGAAGGCGAGGTTGAGCGTCGCGGTGGTCTTGCCCTCGCCGCGCAGAGCGCTGGTCAGCACCACCGTGCGCGGCGCGTGATCGGGGTTGAGCGCGACGAGCGAGTTGCGCAGCGCGCGGAACTGCTCGGCGTGCTGAGAGCCGCTCGCCGAGACCACCACCAGCTCTTCGCGCGTGATCGGAACGCGGCGCGAGGCCTCGGGGTCGGCGACGGGCAGCGGAGCAGGCGGCGGCTTGGGCGTGGAACTCATCGAAAGGGCGAGAGGCGTTCGAGCAGCGCTACTTTGCTGCATCGACCGGCGACACTCCAGAACCCAATCGCGCGCCGGCGCGGGTCCCAGCGCTGGCGTGCCGCGCGGCGGAGGGAACGGCCCGGAGCGCGGCGTCAGCGGACGGCGAGCGGGCGCGCGCGCGGCCCGGGCGGCGGCGGCCACTCCTCGCGCTCCATGCGCTCTTGGAGCGGGTGGCGCGCGCGGCGCACGCTGAGCCACAGCTCGCGCCGCAGGCGCTCCACCAATTCCCGCTCGCCGCGCCCGGCGGCCCCGGCGTAGGCCTGCGCGAACGCCTGCGCCCAGGGCCCGTCGGGGGCCGCCCCGGCCGCGACCGCGCGCTGCGCACGTTCGAGCACGAACTCCGCGTACAGCGGCGATCCACCGGCTAGCGCGAGCGCGCCCAGCAGGGGCCAGTCCTCGTCCGACGTCTCGCGCTTGGCGCTCAAGAGC
The DNA here is from genome assembly GCA_011525785.1 of Planctomycetaceae bacterium. GTDB lineage: Bacteria > Planctomycetota > UBA1135 > UBA1135 > WYBT01. Next base: position 51,790 of record WYBT01000025.1, on the reverse strand, counting down.
TCGAACCAGCGCTGGCGCTCGAGCATCGGCATCGTGCCCGCGAGCAGGCTCAGGGTGCGCGCGCGCTCGGCGCTGCGCTCCGCGGTTCCTGCGCGAGCCAGTTCCAGCAAACGCGCCACGCTGCGGCCGTCGCCGCGGCGCACGCGCTGCGAAAGACGTTCGCCCAGCGGCTCGAGTGCGACCGGCTCGTCGATCCAGTCGCGCACGAACGCCGCCGCGGCTTCGATCGGCGCGCCCGGGCACAGCAACGCTTCGATCCACAGCGCGCGCACCGACGCCTCCGCTCCGCGCAGCGCGGACCGCGCAGCCTCGTCGGCGGGCGGAACAGCGCACAGCCGCTCGAGCTGTTCGAGCAACTCGGCGTCGCGGCGGCTCGCCAGCCACTCCGCCAGGTGCGCGGGGTCGAGCCGCAGCGTGCGAGGCGTGCACGGTTCCTGGACGAGCTCCGCCCACGCGCCCAGCGCGCGCAGCACGTCGCGGGCCTCGCTCCCCGTGCTGGCGAGCTCGGCCACGCGCTCGCGCCACGCCGCCGGCGCCGTGCGCAAGCCGCGGAAGATCTCGAGCGCCGCCTGGACGCGCGCGGACGACGCGGGCTCGCGCTCGGCCCACTGCGCCACGCGCGCGCTGACCTCGTCGCCCTCGAGCGTGTGTTGCGGAAAGCGCGCCAGCGCCGCTGCGAATTCGCGCCGGAAGCGCTCCCAGCGCGGGCCCTGTTCGTCGCGCTCGCGGCGCTCGAACTCAGCCAGCAAACCGTCGAGCGCCGCGGTCTGGAGCAGCGCCGGAGCGATGCGACCGCGCCCGGCGGCGACCAGCACGCCGCTCAAGGCGTTCACGTCGCCGCGCTCGAGCCACAGTTGCGCGAGCCAGGGCACGGCCGCCGGCCAGCCGCACTGCGCCAGCGCGCGGGCCGCCGCTTCGCCGCGCGTGCGCTCGCGTCCGAGCAGGACGCCGCGGCACCAGCTCCGCACGAGTTCCACCGCGCCGCTCGTGGCGTCGGCCGGCATCGAGTGCACCCACAGCCAGGGCGCGTCGCCCTCCAGCCCGAAAGCGCGAACCGAGGCCTTGCCCGAATCCGCCAGCGCGCGCAGCAGCGCTTCGAGCGAGCCCTCGCGCCACTGCCCCGCGCGCCGCGGCGCGCCGCCGGCTTCCGCGCGCGCGCGTGCGAGCGCCTCGAACAGCACCGGATCCAACGCCAGCGCCATGCGCCGCGTCACGCCGCCCTCGGCCACGAACACCGGCGCCTCGCGCGCCAAGAGCTCGAGCTGCTCATCGAGGTCCGCGGCGCCGAGCTCGAGTGCGAACAAGCCCTCGAAGCGACCGCGCAACTCCTCCCAGACGCGCTCGCCCTCGAGCGCTTCGGCGGGCGCAGCGCCGTCCCAGCGCGCGAGCATGCGCCGCAGGGCTTGCTCGCCGGCGCGCCGGACGTTGGGCGCGTCGTCCGACGAGAGCAGGGCCGCCAGCCCCAGGTGCGCGTCGCTCGCGCCGACCGCTTGCGCCAGGCGCGCCTGCGCTTCAGCGTCCGCGCCGGGCAGGAAGCCCGCCACGAGCGGATAGTCCTGCGGCGAGAGTCGCTCGGCGAGCCAGTGCTCGGCGGCCACGCGCTCCGCCGCCACGGGCGACGAGAGCGCCTCCAGACGCGTTCGCGCGTCTTCGCCCGGTGCGAGCGTGAAGATCAACAGCGCCAGAGCGAGCCCCACGTGCACAGGGTAACGACTCGCGCGCGCGTCTCGACCCGCGCTGGTCGCGCGCCTGGAGCGCTGCTAGTGTCGCTCGCCCGAGAGTTCGCGCGGACGGCGGCTCGCGCCGCCCGAAATCAGAGCTCCGCATGCGCACCGGGAGCCCTTCGTCTCCGTCTCCGCACCACCGCCCATGTTCCGCCGCATCCTGATCGCCAACCGAGGCGAAGTCGCCGTCCGCGTGGCCCGCGCCGCGCGCGCACTGGGCATCTCCCCCGTCGGCGTGGCCTCGCAGTCCGACTACGGCGCGACCTGGACGCGCGAAATGGACGAAGTCGTGCGCCTGGGCCCGTCGGCCTCGCGCGAGAGCTACCTCGCGATGGAGCGCGTCGTTCAAGCGGCAGTGCAGACGCACTGCTCGGCGCTGCACCCCGGCTGGGGCTTTTTGAGCGAGAACCCGCGCTTCGCCGCGCTGTGCGAGCAGCACGGGGTCACGTTCATCGGGCCAAGCCCGGCCGCGATGGAGGTCATGGGCCGCAAGTCGCCCGCGAAGGACGCGATGCGCGCCGCGGGCGTGCCGGTGATCCCCGGTTCGATCGGGCTCTTGAGCGACGCCGACGCGGCGGCGGCGTGCGCGAAGGACGTCGGCTATCCGGTGATCCTCAAGGCCGACGCCGGAGGCGGCGGTCGCGGCATGCGCAAGTGCTTCGATGAGAAGCAACTGCGCGAGGGCTTCGCGCAGGCGAGCGCTGAGGCGCTCGGCGCGTTCGGCAGCGGCGCTATGTACCTCGAGAAGTACCTCGAGGGTGGCCGCCACATCGAAGTGCAGGTGCTGGCCGATCGCTTCGGCGCGTGCGTGCACTTCGGCGAGCGCGATTGCTCGGTGCAGCGCAACCACCAAAAGCTCGTCGAGGAGAGCCCCAGTCCCGCGCTCGACGACGCCAAGCGCGCGGAGCTGGGCGCGATCGCGGTGCGCGCGGCGCTCTCGATCGGCTACGTCGGCGCGGGCACGGTCGAGTTCCTGCGCGCCGACACCGGCGAGATCTACTTCATGGAGATGAACACGCGCCTGCAGGTCGAGCACGGCGTGAGCGAGCTGGTCAGCGGCGTCGATCTGGTGCGCAAGCAGCTCGAAATCGCGGCCTGGCGGCGACTGGGGCTCGCGCAGGGCGACGTGAAGCTCTCCGGCCATGCAATCGAGATCCGCGTCAACGCCGAGGATCCCTCGAACAAGTTCCGCCCCGCGCCCGGCACGCTCAGCGCCTTCGACTTCCCGCGCGAGCTGGGGCCCGGCGTGATCCGCGTCGACACGCACATGCAGGCGGGCGACTCGGTCTCGCCGCACTACGACTCACTGATCGCCAAGGTGCTCGCGCACGCTCCGACGCGCGCGCAAGCGATCGACACGCTGCTCGCCTGCCTGCGCGCGTGCAAGGTCGAGGGCGTCGCGACGACGATTCCGCTGCACGTGAAGGTGCTCGATTCGCGCGAGTTCCGCTCGGGGCAGTACGACACGCGCGCGATTCCGGGGTGGAGCTGAGGCGCCGCGCGAGCGCGCTCGCCATGAACCGCAGGTGCGCGCTCGCGACAGTGATCGCAACGCTCTCAGCGCTGTTCGCATCCGCGAGTTGCGGTGCGCCAGCGCGCGCACGAGCGCCGCGCCTGGTGGACCACCACGTGCACGTCCTCAGCCCGCAGCTCGTGAGCGAGTGGAAGTCGATCGGCGTGCCCTTCTCGAAGCCCGACGAGCACTATGTCGCGGTCGACGCGTTGCTCGAGCGCGCGCAGCTCGACGCGGCGCTGCTCGTGCCGATGGCCCACTTCTACGGCAACGACGAGTTTCGCGGGGCGCTCGAGCTCGAGCTGGAAGCCGAACGCGCCCGCGTCGCGCACGAGAACGACTACGTGGCGGAGTTGGCGGCGCGCCATCCGCGCTGCGCGGCGCTCGCATCGGTCGACCTGCTGCGTCCGTACGCGTTCGACGAACTCGCGCGCGCGCGGCGCGAGCTCGACGTCGTCGGCGTCAAGCTGCACCTGCGCAGCGCGGGCTTCGATCCGCGGGACGCAAGCCACGTCGCTGAGCTCGCGCGCGCGGTCGCGTGGGTCGCCGACGCTGACGAATTGCTCCTGCTGCATCTGGACGTCCAACGCGAGGACCTCACGCGTGAGGACGTGCTGCGCTGCCTCGAAGCCGCCTTCGGCCCCCACTCGGGCGCGCGCGTCGTGATTGCGCACCTGGGCGGCAGCGGCGGCTTCGACGCGCGGACGCAGCTCATCTTCGAAGCCTGCGTCAACTGGCTCGAGCGCGAGCGCGCGCAGGGCCGCCAGCGAGAGTCGTTCTGGTTCGACGTGTCGGCAGTTCCGCTGCTGCGCGAGTCGGAAGGCGTTCCGGCGAGCACGCCCGCTGAGTTGGACGCGCTACGCGGCGCCGTGCGCCGCATCGGACTCGAGCGACTGTGCTTCGGCAGCGACTACCCGGTCTTCGATCCGCGCGAGCACGCCCAGGCGCTCGCGGAAACGCTGGATCTGGACGACAGCGAGTTGGAGCAGGTTCTGACCGTGCGTGCGTTCGCGCGCCCTTCGCCTCTCTCTCTGCTGCGATGACGCTGTGTGAACCGCGAAGCACCACTCACTGCGGCCGCGCGTTGCTCGCGCTGGCCTTGCTCTCGACACTTGGCGCCTGCATGGCGCCGCCGGTGCTGAAGCCCCTGCCCAAGCCCGACTTGGACGCGGCGCTGGCCCTGTACCCGCCGAACACGCGGCGCATCGAGATCGAAGCGGAAGACGGCGACAAGCTGCGCGGAGTGTTCGTACCGGCGGGCGAGAACGCGCCGGTGGTGCTCCACCTGCTCGGCTCGGCGCAGTCGCCGGCGTTCCTCGCCCTGCCGCTCGACGCGATCACGTGGAACCTCGCCGACCACGGGTACGCGTCGCTGATGGTCGACTACGCCGGCATCGGCGCGTCGAGCGGCGAAGCGCACGCCGACAACCTCGGACGGGACGCGTGGCTGATGTGGAGCAAGGCGCTCGAGCTCGCGAACGGCGCGCCCCAGCGAGTCGTCGTTCGCGCGACGAGTCTGGGAGCGATCGCGTGCGCACTCGCGCTCGAGCGCGGCGCGCGTCCAGGCGCGATCCTGCTGGTCGCGCCGGTTTTTCCGGACTCGGTCGTCGGGCGCTTTGCGCGCGACAACTTTGGCGTCCTCGCCCAGGCCTTCGCCGCGCTCGCCTACCGCCCGGTCGCGCGCGTCGACGTGCTGCGGCAGCTACGCGAGAGCGGCGCGCCCTTGGCGGCGCGCGTGTTTCGCGAAGACAACTGGGTGACGAAGAACGAGTTTGGCGAGTTGAAGGATGCGGTGCTCAGCGCGCCGCAGCACTCGTGGTTCGAGCAGGACGGCGATCACGTCGGGGGCGTGGTCTTCTCCACAACGCTGAGCGACGCGGAGCGCGCGTGGCTGGCGTCGATCGAAGGGCTGGCGCCGGTCGTCAGCCGCAACGTCGAAGCCGCGCCGGCCGAGTTGTCCGACGCCGCTCGCCGCGCGCTCGAGCAGGATGCGGCGGCGAGTGCGCGTTTCGCGGAGTTGGCGCAGCGCTTTGCTCTGGTGCGCGCGGAGCACCTCGCCGCCGCGGCGCTGGAGCACCGCGACCTCGAGCGCGCGGCTGAGCTGATCGAGTCGTTCCGACACGACCCCGGCCGCGAGGCGCAGTTCGAACGACTGCGCGCGCGCTACTCGACGCGCGGCGATCGAGCCGAGGCGCTGGTCGACGCGCTCGCAGCGCTCCAGATCGTGAGCGGCAGCCAACTCCAGCGCGGGCTCGCGCTCGACCTGAGCGGCTGGGACGATCCGAAGCGGCTCCCCAAGCTCCTCGGTGAGACGACGCGCTCCCATCCCGTGCTCGAGCGGCGGCTGCGCAGCACGGTCCTCGGCGGAGTCGCAACCGCGACCTTCACCGCCACGCGACTCGCCCAGCTCGCTCGCAGCGACTACGAGCTGCGCCGCCTGCTCGCGCGCGCCGCGCTGAAGCTCGCCGACATCCCCGAGCGCGTCGTCGCCGCCGACACCGGAACGCCGACGCTGGAGCACCTCGACGGCGAGACTTGGCGCGCGCTGGACCTGGGCGCGCCGCGCGAGACGGGTGAGGTCGCGCCGTAGGTCGGCGGTGCAGTCGAGTCGTGGCCGCGCGCTGATCAGCCGTCCGCGTCCACGATCGTCAGATCGAAGGTGTCGGGAGCTGGGAGCGCTCGACGGATCTTGACGGGACTCTCGCGCTTCGCGCACCAGCGCCGCAGTGTGGACTCGGTTTCTGGCAAGCAGCGCGCTCCTAAGGTGATCGAGCGCACACAGTGCGATGGGACGGGGCGGCAGAGAGCTCCCGTCTCTCCCACGAGCCGCCACTCCCGCTCGTACTGCCAGCGGATGTCTTTGGTTGTGAGCCACTCGAACAGCGGAGGCTTGGCCTCACCCGACAGCGCTCGCAACAGCGTTCGAGTGCCCACAACCGGACGCACCGAAGAGTACTGCACCCGAAGAGGCAATAGCGTTTCGCGCTCGAGCACTTCCCACTGGTCGGTGAGGTCCAACTCGACGCAGTAGCCTCGATGGCTGTCCGCGTAGTGCGCCCACAAGAGCGGCTCCTCCCACGACTCTGTCAGAGAAAGCACGCCGTGCCCTTGCAACTGCTGCTGAAACGTGTCGCGAAGAAATTCCGCGCTTCTGAGCCTCTCTCTGACGTGCGACAACCTGGTCGCGCGATCACGCTCTGAGACCCCGGCCAGCCTGCGCGGAGCAACTACGCGCAAGTAGCGTTCGAGGTCCTCATCCGTCGCATCCTCGACGAGCGCAGGCATGCAGTCGAAGGGGTCGTTCAGTGTCGACGGTTTTGCGAACCAGAGCATCGAGCGCTCAACGAGCGCCCGATGTCGCTCGAGGTCCTGCTCATCACCCAAACGCGGAGGAGGCTTGAACTTGTACAGCGACGTCGGGGGCAGAACCTCGTCGTCGTCAGCAGCGTCCTCAGTCGGCAAGTCCATGACGCCAATCACAGATCACTTGGTGTCAGCCCTGTGGCCTTCGCGATCTTGGCGAGCATGCGCGGGCCGATCTCTTCGCGGTCGAGGAAGGCTAACACGAAGTCGGGCCAACCCAACCGCGCGAGCGCCCGGTGGGATCCGGTCTGTCGCCTCACCGCCCAACCCAAGCGGAGCAACGCCGCCAGCACTCGCGGCGCGCGCGTGCTCGGCCAATCGCTGATGCAGCCGCGAACGTGATGCTGACCAGCGCCGCCGTCGACTCACCGTGATCGATGCGATCGGCGACGACACGAAGGGCGAGCGCCTGGACGCTGGAACTCGCTTCGTCGGCGGTCGCCCCGTACTCGAGCACACCGGGCAACTCGGGTACTTCTGCGATCCAACGCCCGTCCGCTTCGCGCTCCAGTTGAATCGAAAGCCTCATCGAAGTCCTGACGCGGAGCTTGGGCGGGGCGCACAGCGGCCACAACGCCCCTTTCGCAGCGCGCGGAGCCTCGCGCGCGACACGCTGGAACCGCGTGCGCCGCCGCTACACTCGCCGCCCTCAATGGCCAAGATACCGCTGATTCCCGTAGGTCGCGCGAGGGATGCGTTCCTCGACGCAGGCAGCTTCGCGCGCAACTTGGAAGCGATGGGCGCGCACGAGGCGCAGCTCAGTGAGCGGCGCGCGAAGATCGCGCAGGGCTGGGGCGAGGAGTACCGCTCGCGCGTCCACAAGAAGGGCAAGCTCACGGCGCGCGAGCGCATCGAGCGCCTCAAGGACCCCGGCACGCGCGTGTTCGAGGTGCTGACCTTCGTCAACTACGGGCGCAAGTTCGGCAAGCTCGAATCGCCGGCCGCGGGCGTGGTCACGGCGTACGTGTGCGTCGCCGGGCGTTGGACGATGGTGATCGCCAACGACAACACCGTGGCGTCGGGCTCGTGGTGGCCCATGAGTCCCGAGAAGATCGAGCGCGCGCAGGAGATGGCGCTGCGCCTGGCGCTGCCGGTGATCTACCTCGTCGATTGCTCGGGGCTCTACCTGCCCGAACAGTCGCACAGCTTCCCCGGCCGCAACGGCGCCGGCGCGATCTTCAAGATGAACAGCCGTCTGTCGGCCGCGGGCGTGCCGCAGATCGCGGGCGTGTTCGGCGACTGCATCGCGGGCGGCGGCTACATGCCGATCATCTCCGACCGCGTGTACATGACCGAGCAGGCCTACATGGTCATCGCCGGCGCGGCGCTCATCAAAGGCGCGAAGAGCCAGAAGCTCTCGAGCCTCGACATCGGCGGTCCGGAGGTCCACGTGCACCAGTCGGCCTGCGCGGACGTGCGCGTGCCCGACGACGAGACCGCGCTCGAGCTGATCCGCCGCGACATCCAGCGCCTGCCGAGCAGCGGCTGCGACTTCTACCGCCACGGCGCGCAGAGCGCCGCGCCGCACCAGCCCGCGCGCGAGCTCAGCGGCCTGTTCCCGCCCGACCACCGCATCACCTACGACGTCGAAGAGGTGCTCGCGCGCGTCGTCGACCGCTCGCTGTTCTGGGAGCTGATGCCAGAGCGCGGGCGCGAGATGATCGTCGGCGTGGCGCGCGTCGACGGGCTCTACATGGGCTTCGTCGCCAACCGCCAGGGCGTGATCGACGACCCCGAGCACCACGGCAAGCGCAAGCCCTGCGGGATCCTCTACAAGGAAGGCATCGCCAAGATCAGCGCCTTCAGCCGCGCGTGCAACGACGATGGGATCCCGCTGGTGTGGCTGCAGGACATCTCGGGCTTCGACATCGGCCTGGAGGCCGAGCGCCTGGGCCTGCTCGGCTACGGCTCAAGCCTGATCTACACCAACAGCACGAACTCGGCGCCGATGTTCACCGTGCTGCTGCGCAAGGCCTCGGGCGCGGGCTACTACGCGATGGCGGGCTTGCCCTACGAGCCGGTGGTGCAGATCTCGACGCCCATCGCGCGCCAGAGCGTGATGGAGGGCCGCACGCTCGCGATCGCGGCCTTCAACACCAAGCTCGACGACGACTTCGAGATCCTGGCCAAGGACCCCGCCGAGCGCGCGCAGATCGAAGCGGGAATGCGCGAGACCGAAGCGCGCATCGAAGGCGACATGTCGCCCTACAAGTCGGCGGCGCAGATGGACACCGACGAGATCGTGCAGGTCTCGGAGTTGCGCGCTTGGCTCGAGCTGTTCGCGCAGACCAGCTACCAGTCGATCGGACATCGCCGCATCAAGAACCCGCGCATCTGGTCGCTGCACGACCTCGCTGCGCTCTCGGAGCTGCGCGGATGAGCACACGTCGCATCGAGTTCAACGTGGAGCGCGAGGGCGAGCGCGTGAAGCTCCTGTCGCCGGGAGTCGGCACGTTCTCGCAAGCACGGCGCGAGGGCCAGTTGCTGAGCAGCGGCGAGGCCGCGGGCGTGCTCACGACGCTCGGCGCGAGCTGCGCGCTGATCGTGCCCGAGGGCGTCGCCGGCGCGATCGTGTCCGCCGCGCCCGAGCGCGTGCTCGCGCCGGTCGAGTTCGGCGCCGTGCTCTACGAACTCGCGCCGCTAGCCGCCGGCGCCGCGGCCGCTTCGAGCGCTTCGAGCGCCTCCGCCGCGCAGGGCCTCGTCTTCCGCTCGCCCTCCGCGGGCCGCTTCTGGCAGCGCAGCGCGCCGAGCGAACCCGCGCTCGCGAGCGTCGGCGACGTGCTCGAACCCGGCAAGCCGCTGGGCCTGATCGAGGTCATGAAGACCTTCACGCAGGTTTCCTACGCGACCGCGGGAGGATTGCCGGCGCGCGCCCGTATCGTGCGAGTGCTCGTGCAGGACGGCGCCGAGGTTTCCGAGCGCGCTCCGTTGTTCGAACTCGAAGCGCTCTGAGCGCCGGTCCTTTCGGAACTTCCCACCATGCAGTTCGACAAACGCATCCTCGTCACGGGCGGAACCGGCTTCGTCGGCACGAAACTGCGTTCGGTGCTCAGCACGCACGGCCACGGAGTCTCGATCGTCACGCGCACGCCGCAGGCGCCGCGCGCGGGAATGACCGGCGTCGACTACGTGCCGTGGCTGCCCGATCTCTCGAAGTACGACGCCATCGTCAACCTCGCCGGCGCGAACATCTTCGAGAAGCGTTGGAGCGCGTCGTTCAAGCAGGAGATCCGCTCCAGCCGCGTCGAAGGGACGAAGAAGCTCGTGGACGCGCTCGCGGCGACGAACAAGCGGCCGGCCGTGCTCGTCAGCGCGTCGGCGATCGGCATCTACGGCGACCAGGGCGACCGTCCGCTCGACGAGGCGGCCAAGTTCGGCGACGACTTCCTGGCCGAAGTCTGTCAGGCCTGGGAGCGCGAGGCTCAGCGCGCGGAGAGCCTGGGCGTGCGCGTGGTGCTGCTGCGCGTCGGCGTGGTGCTGGGGAGCGGCGGCGGCGCGCTCGCAGCGATGCTCACGCCCTTCAAGCTCGGCCTGGGCGGCCCGATCGGCAGCGGCAACGCTTGGTTCAGTTGGATCCACATCCACGACCTGGCCGAGCTGATCCACGCCGCGATCGTGACGCCGGCGGCGCGCGGCCCGATCAACGCCGTCGCGCCCGGCGCGTGCACGAACAAGGTCTACACCAAGGCGCTGGGCCGCACGCTCAAGCGCCCGACGATCTTCCCGCTGCCGCCGTTCGCGCTGAAGCTGATGCTGGGCGAAGTGGCCGGCGTCATCACCGGCAGCCAGCACTGCAAGCCCGTTGCGGCAGAGAAGCTGGGCTTCAAGTTCAAGTACCCCGACATCGACTCGGCGCTGGGCCAAGTGCTCGCCTAGAGGCGTCCGTGGCGATCGTCGGGCTGGGCCTGGATCTGGCGCAGATCGAGCGGCTGCGCGAGATGCTCGAGCGGCGCGGCGAGCGCGCGCTGGCCCGTCTGTTCACCGCCGGCGAACGCGCCTACTGCGAGCGGCGCGCGCTGACCAAGTACGCGAGCTACGCGGGCCGCTTCGCGGTCAAGGAAGCCGTGATGAAGCTGCTCGGCACGGGCTGGACGCGCGGAGTGCGCTGGGTCGACATCGAAGTGGTTCGCGAGCGCGGCAGCGCGCCGACGGTCGTGCTGCACGGCGAGACCGCGCGCATCGCGCAGGCTCGCGGCATCGCGCGCATCCACATCACGATCACGCACGACGCCGGGCTGGCCGCAGCGGTCGCAGTCGGCGAGAGCGCGTGAGGCGCTCGTGAATGCGCGCTCCACGCTTCGCGCGCGTCGAACACTGCACGCTCGCGCGTGACGCGGACGAAAAGCGGCTCAGACCAGCTCGTCGTCCTGCGACGAGCTGATGTAGAGCAGGCAGCCTTCGCGCGTCGACTGCACGGGATGCACCGAGTCGGTCTGGCTGATCTGGAAGTCGCCAGCGCGCAACTCGCGCTCTCCGACGCGCAGATCGCCCGAGAGCACGAAGCACTCCTCCACCGCGGCGTGGCGGTGCGGCGGATACGACGTGCCGGCCGCCATGCGCACGAGCATGGTCGCAGTGCGACGTGCGGAGTCGACCGCGAGGCGCTTGACCTCGATGCCGGGGATCCCGATCGGCTCCCACACGCCCGCGGCGCCCGTGACGGCGTACATGCCCGCAGCGAAGCCCTCGGTCGAAGCGCCGGCCGGAAGTGCAGCGCTCCAGCGACGCCACGTGCGGTCGAGACCGCCGGCCTCGAGTTCGCGCGCGTCGTGCTCGACCGACTCGGCGGAGGCCTGCGGCGAGCGGCCCACGCGCTCGAGCAGTCGCTCGCGCACGGAGGCGGAAGCGCTCGGCGCGTCGGCGTCCGCCAGGCTTTCGAGGGCCAGCGCCTCGTCGATGCGCGCCAGGTCGGCCTGCGCAAGCTCGAGTTCGCTGCGGCAGTTCGCGCAGAGCTCCAAGTGCTCCACGTAGCGCTGGGAATCCTCAGCGGCCAGGACGCCCATGCAGTGAGCCGTCGCCGTATCGCGCCAACCGCAGTTCGCGGCCGCGCGCGCTTCGCTCGCGCCATTCATCGCCCTTCCTCCCAGCCGGCGAGCACCTCGCGCAGCTTCTGCATGCCCAGTCGGATGCGCGTCTTCACGGTGCCCAGGGGTTCCTTAGTGCGCTCGGCGATCTGCGAGTGCGAGAGTTCGGACAGGAAGGCCAGTTCGACGACCTGGCGCTGCGCGGGCGGCAGCGTCGCGATCGCCTCGCGCACGCTTTGGCAGCGCTCCTGCGCGCTGCGAGCCTCCAGTGGATCGCAGCCACAGGCGCAAGCGGTGAGCGACTGGTCGAGTTGCTCGCTCCACTCGACGCGGCCGCGTTCGCGCGCCTCGCGACTGCGCCGGCGATCGAGCGCGCGACTGCGAGCGATCGTCAGCAGCCAAGTCACGACTTCACCGCGCGTGGAATCGAAGCTCGCCGCGCGCTGCCAGACCTGCATGTACACGTCGAGCAGAACTTCCTCGGCCAGGTCGCGGTCGGGGATCAGGCGCACGATGAGCGCAAACACGACGCGCTGCGTGCCGTCGAAGAGCCGCGCCATCGAAGCTTGATCGCCGCGCGCGATACCGTCGAGTTCGACGCGCAGACGAGCGTCCCGCTCGACGCGTTGGGACGGAGCGAGCGCGTCCGAGCCGGACGGCGCGCCAGCGGCGGTGGGGCGAGCTTCCATTCGAGGGGTTCTTTCGAAGCCTACGGCGCGGGCGGCGGCCTGGATCTGTCCTGCTGCACAAAAAAAGTGCGCCGGGAAAGCCGGCCCGATCCGGCGTTGCGCGGGCAATCCAGACCCCCGCAGGCCGCCGTAGTCCGCGCCGTTCGCCTGCCGCAGCGAGCGGCAGTCGCGATCCGACGACTCGAACCACCCTGGCCAGAGCCAACCACGACAACGCACCCATGAACTCCCTGCTCCGAACCTCCCTGACGGGCTTGGCGCTGATCAGCGCCGCGGCCGCCTCGAGCGCCAACAAGCCCTCGAGCCACCGCGAAGCGCCGCTGATCACCGAGATGCCCAAGCTCGACGCGACCGACTTCTACATGTTCACCAGCTACGAAGCCGGCCGCTCCGACTTCGTCACGCTGATCGCGAACTACCAGCCGCTGCAGGACCCCTACGGCGGTCCCAACTACTTCACGATGGATCCCGAGGCGCGCTACGAGATCCACGTCGATCGCAACGGCGACGCGCAGCCGGACATGACCTTCCGCTTCCGCTTCGACAACGAGCTGCGCGACATCGCGCTGCCGATCGGACCTGCAGGCAACCAGAAGCTGGTCGCGGTCCCGCTGCGCAACGTCGCGCCGATCACAGCCACGGACAACTCCGGGCTCAACGAGACCGAGTGGTTCACGATCGAACTCGTGCAGGGCAATAGCGTGACCAAGCTGCGCAACGCGGACACGGGCTCGATCCGTTTCCCCAAGCCCTACGACTACGTCGGCACGAAGACCTTCCCCGACTATGCGGCCTACGCGGCTCGGCACGTCTACAACGTGCAACTCCCCGGCGGCGGCGTCGCGCGCGTGTTCGCGGGCCAGCGCAAGGACCCGTTCGTGGTCAACCTGGGCGAGGCCTTCGACCTCATCAACTTGAACCCGCTCGGGCCGGTCAACGGCGAGCAGGACGACCTCGCCGACGCCAATGTCACGTCGCTGGTGCTCGAGCTGCCCAAGAGCTTCCTCGTCGCGCCCGGCCAGCCGGTGATCGGGGCCTGGACCACGGCCAGCCTGCCGCGCAAGCGCATGCTCTCCGCGACGCCGACGTTCCAGAGTCCGACCAGCGAGGTCGGTCCCTTCGTGCAGGTCTCGCGCCTGTCCAGCCCGCTGGTCAACGAGCTGGTGATCGGCCTCAAGGACAAGAACCTGTTCAACGCCTCCAAGCCGATGGATGACGCGCAGTTCGCGGACTACGTCACGCATCCGACGCTGCCGGCCTTGATCGAAGTGCTGTTCGGCGTGCCCGCGCCGACGCTCTTCCCGCGCACGGACCTGGTGCAGGTGTTCATCACCGGCGTTCCAGGGCTGACGGCCAACGGATCGTTCGGCGAGATGCTGCGGCTCAACACGAGCATCGCGCCGACTCCGCGCAACCAGCAGTCGAACCTGGGCGTGCTCGGCGGCGACCTCGCGGGCTATCCGAACGGCCGCCGTCCGGGTGACGACGTGGTCGACATGTCGCTGCGCGTCGTGATGGGCGTGCTGCTCGATCCCTCCGTCGCGCCTGCGGGCCAGTTGCCCTACACCGACGGCGCGTTCGTCGATGCGAGCTTCACCGACGACACCTTCCCCTACCTGCGCACGCCGCTGCCCGGCGCGCAGTAGCCGCACGACATCAACGCCGGTGCTCTCCGCTCGCCGCCCAACGTCGTCTCAGGAGCGACGGGCGAGGGCGGAGAGCACCCCCGCCGCATCACCTTCGACGATCCACGCCCACCCGCCTCCACCGCTCCCATGCACCGCCTGCTCCGCTTCGCCATCGCCGCGGTTCTCGCCGCTCCGACGCTGGCGCACGACTTCTGGATCGAGCCCGAGTCCTTCCGCCCCAAGGCCGACGCGACGCTGAAGGTCGCGCTGAAGGTCGGCGACTTCGCCATCGGCGACGAGCTGCCGCGCACGGACCTGCGCATCCTCGACTTCTCGCTGCGCGGAGCGGATCTGCGCACCGCGGTCGTCGGACGCGATGGCGCTCTGCCCGCCGGCTTCGTCCGCACACGCGGCGCCGGGCTGCACGCGCTGGGCTATCGCAGCACGCCTTCGTTCGTCGAGCTCGAAGGGGCCAAGTTCGAGGAGTACCTGCGCGAGAAGGGTCTCGAGCGCGTGAGCGCCGAGCGTGCGCGCCTGGGAGAGAGCGAAGCCAGAGCGCGCGAGCTGTACTCGCGTTGCGCCAAGGCGCTGATCCAAGTTGGCGAAGGCGGTCCGCAGGAGTTCGCACTCATGTTCGACTACCCCCTCGAGATCCTGCCCGAGCGCAATCCCAACGCGCTGTTCAGCGCGCCAGCCACAGCGGCCGCGCTGCCCGTGCGCGTGTTCTTCAACGGGGCGCCGCTCCAAGGCGCGCTGCTGGGAGCGCTCGAGCTGCGCGACGACGCGGCGCACCGGCCGCCGCAGACGCCGATCGTCGCGCGCACCGACGCCGAGGGCCGCGCGAGCCTCGAGCTCCCGCACGCCGGGCGCTGGATGCTCGCGGTGGTCCACATGGAGCGCGCCAAGGACCCCGCGCGCGCCGACTGGGAGAGCTTCTGGGCCTCGCTCACCTTCGAGGCCCGGGCGAGCGCGAAGTGATCACTCGCGATAGCCGAGCACGACCAGGAGGCACGGGCCGCCCGCGATCACCGACAAGCCCAGCTGCGCCGCGAGCTCGAGCGCGGTGCGGCTTTCGGCGCCCGGCTGCATCCACAGCCGCGTGATCTTCTTGTCCGCCGCCTCACGCACGACGCGTTCGGTGACCGGCGGCGGCGTGATGATGCTGAGCCCGTGGACGCCCTCGGGCAGTTCAGCGATCGAGCGCACACACGTCACGCCTTCGATCTCGCGCTCGCTCGGATGGACGCAGTGGACGGAGAGCCCGTGCTGCAGGTAACAGCGCAGCACCTTGTTGCCGTACTTCTCGCGGTTCGTCGAAGCCCCGACCACGGCGAACGGCGCAACGCTGAGGAAGTCCTTGATGCGTGCTTGCGTGTCCATGGCCGCGGAGCTTCGATGGTCGCAGGGGCGACTGCAAGTCCGCCGCGCCCCGCCACTGCATGAAACGCGAGGACAAGGCCGCACGGATCGGGGCGCTGCTCGACGAGCTGTACCCCGCGCCGCCCGTGCCGCTCGACCACATCGATGCGTACACGCTCCTGATCGCAGTGCTGCTCTCGGCGCAGTGCACCGACGTGCGCGTCAACCAGACCACGCCGCTCTTGTTCGCACGCGCGAAGACGCCGCAGGAGATGGTGAAGCTCTCCGCCGACGAAATCCGCGAGATCATCAAGCCCTGCGGGCTCTCGCCGGCGAAGTCGAAGGCCATTCGAGGTCTCTCCGAGATCCTGCTCGCGCGCCACGGCGGCGAAGTGCCGCGCACCTTCGAAGAGCTCGAGCAGCTGCCGGGCGTCGGCCACAAGACCGCCAGCGTCGTGATGAGCCACGCCTTCGGCGTGCCAGCGTTCCCCGTCGACACGCACATCCATCGCCTGGCGGCGCGCTGGGGCCTGTCGAACGGCGCGAGCGTCGAGAAGACCGAGCGCGACCTCAAGGCGCTGTTCGCGCCAGAGACTTGGAACCGCCGCCACCTGCAGATCATTTTTTTCGGCCGCGAGCACTGCCCGGCGCGCGCGCACGACCTGTCGAAGTGCCCGATTTGCTCGTGGGCTGCGCCCAAGACCCGCGCGGCGCTCGAGAAGCGCCACGGAACGGGCAAGGACCTGCGCACCAAGCAGCGCGGCCTTCACGCCGCGGTGCATGGGCGCATCGGCCAAGGCGCCGACGCGCCCCGCGGCATTCGGCCGCGCTGAGCTATTGGTTCTGTCGCTACCACTTCGTGGTAGCTCAGCGGGCAACCGGCCGCTCCAAGCGCTAGAACAAGGCGATGGACAAGCAGCAGTTCGTCAAGCTCTCCGACGCGTGCCTGGCGCGCGTCGCCGATTGGCTCGAGCCCTTCGATCCCGACGAAGTGGATTACGCGACGACCGACGGCGTGGTGACGCTCGTGTTCCCGGGCAACCTGCGCTATGTGCTCAACCGCCAATCCGCGACGAATCAGATGTGGTTCGCCGCCGGCGCGCGCGCCTGGCACTACAACTGGGACGAGCAGCGCCAGGCGTGGTTCGACGACCGCGACGGCCACGCGCTGTACGAGCGCATCGCACAGGTCGTCTCCGAAAAGTTGAAGCGCGCGGTGGCGGCGCCATGACGCAGCAACTCACGCTGCACCGCCTGGAGGGCTTCTACTGGGTCGCGAAGACCGGCGGCTACGCCAAGGCCGCGCGCGCCTTCCCCTACCCGATCACGCAGCCCGCCGTGCACCAGCAGGTCTCCAAGCTCGAGGCCGAACTCGGCGTGAAGCTCTTCGAGCGCGTCGGCAAGGACCAGATGCAGCTCACCGCCGCGGGCCAACGCCTCTACCGCTTCGTCGGCCCGTTCTTCGATTCGCTGCCCAGCGTCGTGCGCGCCGTGCAGTCGGGCGACTACGGCGGGAGCCTGGTGATCCACGCCGCGCCGATGTTCGTCAAGCACCTGATGCCGCGCTGGATCCAGCGCCTCGCCAAAGCACGCAAGGACCTGCGCGTCGAGCTGGTCGAAGCAATGACGACCAACGTCGCCAAACTGCGCGACGGCTCGGCCGACCTGCTCGTCGACTATCTCCCCCAGTGGCCCGACGACGTCGCCACCATGCGCATCGGCACGCTGCGCGCGTTCGTCGTCTTGCCCGCCAAACACCCGCTCGCGCGCAAGTCGCGCCTCTCGCTCGCGCAGTTGAGCGGTGAGACCTTCATCAGCTACCCGCCCGGCGGCGTGGCGCACGAGATGCAGCTGCGCGCGCTCGACGAGCACGGCGCCAAGCCGCGCGCGATGCTCTCCGCAGGCTCCGCCGAGTCGATCCTGGCCTTCGTCGAAGCCGAACTGGGCTTCTCGCTGCTGCCCTGGCTCGACGCCGACGGCCCCAAACGCCCTGGCGTGACCGCGCTCCCGCTGTGGTCGCCAACGATCGAGTTCCCCGTCATGGCCGCCTGGCGCAAGGACACGCCCGACAACCCGCTGCTCGACGCAGCGCTCGAGACGGCGCCGAAGCCGTAGCGCTGAGTCAGTGGTTGCAGCCCGGGAAGCTCGGCCAGACCTTGGGGTCGCCGTGCTCGTTCACGATCAGGTGCTTGGTGTCCGGCGGCAGGATGCGCAGGGTCTTGAGGAACTCGATGATCGAGTTACGGCCGTAGTCGTCGAGGCTGGCCCAAGCAGCGCGTGAGGCGGCGGCTTCGCCGGCGTGCGCCTCGATCGCCTGGCGCATGGTGGTGAATTGGCCGTGGTGGAAATACGGGGGTTCGTTGGCCGCGCCCCACAGCTTCTTGGTGAGGAAGCGCGAGTTGCCTGCGGTGAAGGCGGGCGTGCCCGGTGTGGCGTGCATGTCGAGCGCTTCGCGATTGGGATCGCCCGGGCCCGCAGTGATGTCGTGCAGCTTGAAGTCGGTGAAGGCGTGCACGTGCACGACTCCGTTCTTGGGGCGCAGGCGCGGGCGCGGCAATTGAGGTGAACTCAAGTCGAGCGAGAACGCGCCGTACTGCGAGACATAGGCATCGCCGGGCCGCAAATTGCCGAGTGGGTTGTAGGGATTGGGCTCGCTGAAGACCCAGCCTTCCTCGACGAGCGAGAGGCACGGCACGTGACAGTGCGCGCAGCCGATCGACGCGAACAGGTGCTCGCCGTTGAGCACGGCCTGCTCGACGGCCGGGTCGTCGGGGATCACGCGGCCCGGCGCCGCCATCGCTGCCTGAAACGCCGTGACGGCCGTGACGTCGCCGACACTCATCTCCTGCGCGTAGCCATCGCCATCGAAATCGCTCTGCCCGAAACGCTCCACGGTCTGAATGCCGTGGTGGTGGTTCATGGCGTTGTTCGAGAACTGGCGCAGCGAAATCACGGCGCCGGCCTGGTGGAACGGGCGCACGATCAGGTTCGGCGGCGTCGCTCCGGAATTCGTGGCGACGCTGGGCGGCGGCAGGCCGACGACACTCGAGGTGTCCCACATTCCGCTCGAGTTGCGGCGCAATTCGCCAAAGGAAATGCCTTTCGACAAGAGGTGCACGGCGCCGCCGGTGGCCGGGATCGAGTTGCGCAGCGCCTGCAAGTCCGAAGTGATCTGGCGCGCGAGCATTTCGATGTAGCCAGAGCCCGCCATGCCGAGCGTCGCGCGCGAGTTGCCGATCTCTTGCAGCGTCACGGGCTGACCGGTCTCGTCGGCGCAGCCGCGCGCCGGCGCGAGGTCGGCGTTGTCGAAGGTCGCGAAATCGAAGCGCTGCGCGAGCACGAACACGTTGGCCACGATGTCGCCGCCGCCGCCGACCAGTCCGTCGGGCGCGTTGTGGCAGCCGTAGCACGAGTTCGCGTCAGGCCCCGACACGCGATTGAAGGCGCGCATTCCGATCAACGGGGCATTGGGATCGCTCAGCGCGCCGCCGGTCCCGTCGGTGAGCGGTCGGCCGCCGCCCTCTTGCACGGTCCAGTTGGCCTTGAAGAGCGACTTGCCGTGCTCGAGCAGGGCCTTGGTCGGCAGCACGAACTCCTGACCGGGCGCGAGGTGCTGGCTGACCGAAGTCTCCTCGCCCAGCGACTGCGCCGCGGCGTCTTGCGCGGCCAGCACGAACGCCAGTGAACTCAACAGAGGGACGAACACGCGACGGGAAGCGAAGTGCGACATGGGTGGCTCCGGCTCTGGAACGGCCCGCGTTCGCTGAAGGCGCGACGCGAGCCGCTTCAACCCTAATCGGGGCGCCGAGTTTCGGCGGCCCGCTCAGCCACTGTCTTGCGCCGCCAGTGCGCCGGCCGGACAGCCTCAGTCCTTTTTCTTCTTCTTGCCGCCCAGCAAGTCCTGCAGCCCGCCCTTCAGCGCGTCTTCGGCGGCCTTCTCGGCGGCGTCCTTGAGCACCTTCTTGGTGAAGTCGTCGGCGAGGCGGAACTTGGGGCTCTTCCAAGTGCCCTTGAGCTGCACTGGCACCAGCATCTTCGGGTCGAGGTACTGGCGCACCTTGTCGAGTTCGGCATTCACCTTCGAACCGAGCGCTTCGAGCGGTACGTCGGTCGACAGGTCGAACTCGAGCTTGGAGAGATCGAAGGCGCCCTTGAAGGCGAGTTCATTGCCGCCGAACGAGATCGGCAGGCGCTCGTAGCTCACGACGCCGTTGCGGATCGGCAGCGAGAGCTTGCCGGCCTTCGCAGAGCCTTGGGTCTTGCCCGCCAGACCCAGCGGAGCGAGCGCGCTCGAGATCCCAGGCAGTAGGTCGTAGACGATGTCGCCTAGCTCGAGCTCGATCACCGCGTTGAGCTTGGAGAGATCGCCGTCGAGCGGGAGCTGGAAGTCGCGCACGCTCAGGCCCACCGGCGAAGCGCCCTGCGGCTTGCTGGCGTTGACGCACAGCGGCACGAGCTTGCCCACGATGCGCTCGCTGAACAGCGGCGTGAGCGGGAGCTGCGCCTGGATTCCGCCCGTGTCGGAGGCCTTGAGCAGCATGCCCTCGAGGCCCGCCTCGACCTTCATGCTCGCCGTCGGCGACGTGAGCTCAGCGCGCAGCGGATCTCCGGGGGCGCTCGGCCAGGCGCCCGCGAGCTTGAAGTCCATCGAGGGCCCTAGCACGTCGACGAGCAGCCCGTTCTGCGCCGCGAGCGCATCGATCAGGGCGGTGGGAAGGCTCGCCACGTCGCCCGAGAGCTTGAGCGCCGCCGACGAGGGCGGTCCCGCTTCGGTGGACAGACCATCGACGAACGCGCCGAGGTCGTCGCTCGTGGCGCTGAGCGCGAGCTTGCTCGGACTGGCGCCCGCGATCGCGCCGTTCAAATCGAAACGTGCGGGCTTGCCGGCCTCGAGCGCGGCCGTCAGCGCGAGTTGCTGCACTTCGATCGGGATCGCGGCGCCGCCGCCCACAGCGGGCTGTGAAAGCGTCAGACCGGGGACTTCGACGCGCAACGTTGCGCTCGTTCCACGCAGCGTAGTCCCCAGCGAGATCGGAGCGGCGCCTTCAGCGCTCATCCATGCTTCGAGCGGCAAGCTCACTCCGCCGGCGCGCACGCGGAACACGGGCGCTGCGTCGGCGAACGAGAGCTTCGCGCCGGCGGGCAGGCTCGTCGCCGTGTAGCGCTCGACCAGCGCCTGGCTCAAGCGCACCTCGAGCGCCATCGGACGCGCCGAGTCGATCGTCATGCGCGAATCGCGCAGCGCGAGAGCGAGGTCGAGATCGAGCTTGGAGGCGCCGAGCTTCGCCGTCAGCGCAGCGTCGGAGATGCCCGACGAGCCGCGCGCCGGCTCGAAGGCGAGATCAGCGCTGACGCGCTCGCCCAACAGCTCGAGCACCGTGTCCGAGTGCGGCGCCGGGATGAACTCGCGCAGCAGAGCGAGTCCAGCGAGTTCGAGCTTGGCGGAGAGCGACGGCAGCGCGCCGACCGCGCGCGAAGTTTGCACGCCGAAGGGATCGACCACGCTCGCGTCGAGGTTCGCAGTCAGCGCTCGAGCGCCGCTTCCGAGCGATGCTCGCGTCGCGAACTTCGCCGGCTGCCCGGCGACGAATTCGAGCGTCGTGGCGAGCTTCACCGGCCCCTTGGGCAACTTGGCCGCGCTCTCCGCGGCTGCGGGCGCAAGCGCCGTCAAGAGCGACAGCGGCAGCGACGAGAGTTCGAACTCGACCTGCGTCGGCGCCAACGCGCCGCCCGACATCACGCCGAGCGCCTGGGCAACGTCCGGGCACGCGAGCGTGAGACGCACGTCGGCGCCCTCTTGCGCTTGCTGCGCAGCGGCGACGCGCGTGTTCAGCTCGACGCGCACCGGCGCCTTGCCGCCGCTGGGCTCGAGCGTCGCGCGCAGTGCGAGCGCGCCGAGCTCGAGGCCCGCGCCCGGCGCGAAGTCGCCGCTCGCGCGCCAGGCGTTGACGTCCGCGCTCAACACCGCGCGCGTCGCGCCGAGGGCCGCTGCGGCGACATCCCCGCCGGAGTTGGCGGCCTCGAGCACGCGCTGGAGTTCGACGCGCAGCCCATCGAGCTTCACGCGCACGCTCGGCGCGCCCGCAGCGGCGAGGGACACGTTCGGAGGCAAGCTGGCGGTGAGGAAACGCTGAAGCGCGTCGGCCTTGGGGTTCAGCGCGAGTTCGAACGTCGCCGGCTTGCGGCCGCCGAGCACGCCGTCGGCGAGTTCGCCGGTGAACTGCAACTGTCCGTCGGAGCCGGCGATGCTGAGTTCGAGCGAGCCGGCGCTCAGCGCGCCCGCGCCCTTGGCCCGCACGCTGAAACGCTCGCCGAGTGCGAGCGCAACGACGCCCTGCTGGCGCGCGAGCGCGTCGACCAGCGCGCTGGGGAGCGACTCGAGCTGCGCGTCGAGCTCGAACTGCGCCGCGGGATTGAGCTTGGCGCCCGCGAACAGCTCCGCGACCGAGGCGTGCGCCGCGAGCGCGCCGCTGGCGGCCCCGGACAGCGCGCCCTGGGCGTCGAGCTTCAGCGGCTGGCCGGGCTGCGCGGTGACGAGCAGCTTCAAGTTGTCGATCGCGAAGGGTTGCCCCAGCGCGCGCGTGGTCGCGTCGCTCCACGACAAGCGCTCGACGACGACATCGAGCTCGAGCTCTAGGCGCCGCAGCACATCGCCCAGATCCGTCGAGCTGGAGTCGCTCTCATCGACAGGCTTGCGCACGGGCGCGTTCGGCCGATCGGCCAGCGCGCGGTCGAGGTTGGTCACCCCGGCGTCGTCGGCGACGAGTTCGGCGCGCGCGCGCACGACGATCTTGCCGAGCTTCGCGCCCCCGCTGCCCGCGAGGTCGAGCAGCGACGGCAGATCCGCGCTCACCGACGCGATCAGCACGCCCTGCGGGTCGTACAGACGCGCCTCGCGCAGCGCCTGGCGGCCGGTCCAGCCCAGGTCGAGGCCGTCGAGCTCGAGCCGGCCCTGACGCTCTTCGTTGAAGCCCGCGACAGCGGCGTTCGCGACCACTCCGCCGAGCATTCCCGGCGCCAGCGCGACGAGCACCACAACCAAAGCGAACACCAGCGCGAGCACCAGCGGCCAACGGCGTCGACGGACGGGCGGAGCGGACGGAGTCGTAGCGGAGTGCGTCATAGGTCAACTCGCGAGCCGTCGCGCGGCCCGCAGGTGCTCAGCGTCGGCGCGCTGGCTCAATTCAGGTTCGGATCAGGTGGTTCGTCAGCCAACGCGCGAAAGCGCGGGCCGAGCGCGCGAACCACGTCGCGCCAGACGACGGATGGCTGCGACGCGAAAACGCTCTCGATGGACAGCGGAGCGGGGAGCCACGAAAACTCCGACAGCTCGTACTCGAGCTGCCCTGGGCCCCAGCCGGAGTATCCCATGAGCAGCCGCACGTTGTTCTGGGCTTCTGCCGGGTGCTCGTCGAAGTAGCGCGCGAGCTGGTCGAGATCGCCGCCGATCCACAGGCCCGGAGCGAGTTCTTCGCCGCCCTGCACGTGCTCGGGCGCGCGGTGCAACACCTGCAACGACTCGAGGCTCACCGGCCCGCCCACGAACATGCGCGCCGCGCTGCGCGCGAGACCGGCGTGCGCCGCGAGCACGTCGCTGGCGAACACATCGCTGGGGCGATTGACGACCAGACCGTACGCGCCTTCGTCGTCGTGGCGACAGATCAGCACCACGGTGTGAGCGAAATTGGGATCGACCAGATCCGGGCCCGCGGCCAGGAAACTGCCGGGCGCAACCAGCCATTCAGAACTCATGGAGCGTCAAAATCTAGCGCTGGAAGCCGGCGCACTCCATGCGCGGCTGCTGCGGGTAACGCGGGAAGCGTTCGTCGTTCTTCGCGCGCTCGCACAGCAAGAACACCGAGCCCTTGGCCGAGGTGATGCGCCGCACGTGATGACAATGCGGACACAGTCCTTCGCGCGCTTGCGTGCGCGGCGCGGGGAACGTGAGCGGCGGCGGCGCGGGCTCGTCCTTCACGGGCGGCGCTCGAAGGTGAACACGCACTCCACGTGCGGAGTGTGCGGGAACAGATCGACGGGGCGAGCGCGCAGCGCGCGCCAGCCGTGCGTCGCGAGCTGCGCCGCGTCGCGCGCCGCCGACTGCGGGTTGCAGGAAACGTAGACCAGTCGACGCGCGCGCGCCGCGCCGAGCGCCGCGAGCGCCTTGGGATGCACTCCCGCGCGCGGCGGATCGACCAGCAGCGCGTCGAACGCCCCCACGTCGCCCGCGCCGAGCCACTGCGCGGCGTCGCCGCACACAAAGCGCGCGTTGGTGATGGCGTTGAGCTCCGCGTTGCGCTGCGCATCGCGCACGGCGCTCTCGCTCAGCTCCACGCCGAGCACCTCGCCCGCGCACTGCGCCAGCGGCAGCGAGAACGCGCCCGC
Source organism: Planctomycetaceae bacterium (assembly GCA_011525785.1). Classification (GTDB taxonomy): domain Bacteria; phylum Planctomycetota; class UBA1135; order UBA1135; genus WYBT01. The sequence goes on along the minus strand of WYBT01000025.1, from coordinate 28,108 downwards.
TCCGCAGTACAGATCGAGCACGCGCTCTTCGCGCGTCGCCGACAGCTCTTCGAGCGCGATGGCGACCAGCCGCTCGGCCTGCTCGGTGTTGGTCTGGAAGAAGGCGCTGGCGGAGACCTCGAACCACAATCCCGCGAGGCGCTCGCGCAACTTGCCCGAGCCGCGCCAGACGATCTCGTGCTCGCCGCCGGCGACCGAGGCGGCGCGCTCGCTGACGCACTGCACGAGCGTGGTGATCGCGGGCTGCGCCTCGAGCAGCGCGCGCACGTACGGATCGATCCGCTCGGGCGCGGCGCTCGAAGTGGTGAGCTGCGCCAGGACCTCGCCCGTGGCGCGACTGGTGCGCAACACCAGGTGCCGCAGCAGACCGACGTGCGTGCGATCGTCCCAGGCGCTCAGGCCCTGGTCGAGCGCGATCCGCCGCGCGTCGCGCACGATCGCGTCGGCGGCCTCGAACTGGATCGGACAGGCCTCGATCGAGAGCACCTTGGAGTGCTGTTCGCGCGGGTGCAGGCCGAGCGCGAAGCTCGCATCGACGCCCAACGGCTCGTCGGGCGCGACCCAGCGGCGCGCGCTGAAGCTGAAGTCCATCTTGTTGCGGTAGCGCCACGGCTGCGCACACGGCGCGACGTCCTGGAGCTCGTCCAACGCGACGCGCGCGAGTTCGAAGTGCCGCGCGATCCAGGCGCGCTTGAGCGCCAGTTGCGCGGCGTACTCCAGGTGCTGGAAGCGACAACCGCCGCACACGCCGAAGTGCGCGCAGCGCGGGCGGGTGCGCTCTGGACTGGCGCGCAGGAGCTCGACCAGGCGCAGCTCGAGCTCGCTCCTGCGGCGGCGGATCACGCTGGCGCGCACGCGGTCGCCGGGCAGCGCACCTTCGACGAGGGCCTTGAAGCGGCCGGACTCGTGCTCGAGCGAGCCGCAGGGTCGGCCGCGTGGGTCGATCGTCTCCAGTTCGACCTCGAACAGGTCGCCGTAGCGCGGCTTGCGGAGCTGCATGCGCGCGCTAGAGCGAACCGACGCCGCTCTCGAGCACTTCGCGCACCTTGCGCGCCAGGTCGGATGGCGCGAACGGCTTGCGCAACAGGTTCGCCGCCTGCGCCTTGTGGTCGACGGTCGGCGAGTAGCCCGAGATGAACAGCACCGGCAGGCGCGGACGCTGCGCGCGCAGCGCCGTGGCGAGCGCCGCTCCGCTCATGCGCGGCATGATCATGTCGGTGACGACCAGGTCGATCTCCGGCAGACGCTGCTCGTACAGCTCCAGCGCCTGAGCGCCGTCGATCGCCTCGAGCACGCGGTAGCCGCGGCCGCGCAGGCAGGAGACCGCGATTTCGCGCACGGCGGCATCGTCCTCGACCACCAGCACGCACTCGCTGGCCGGTACGGCGCCCGCGCACCCCGCACCTGCTGCCGCCGATTGACCGTGAGCACGCGGCAGCCTCACCGTCACCGTCGTACCGGCTCCGGGAGCGCTCGAGATCGCGATCGCGCCTCCGTTCTGCTGCACGATGCCGTAGCACGTGGCCAGCCCCATTCCCACGCCGGCGCCCGCACCCTTGGTCGTGAAGAACGGCTCGAACACGCGCCGGCGGGTGTGCTCGTCCATGCCGACGCCGCCGTCGCGCACCTCGAGTTCGACCCACTCGCCGGCCGGCTGCTCGGCCTCGGCTTCGCTGATCACGTTGCGCGTACGGATGTGCACCGAACCGCCCTCGGGCATCGCGTCGCGCGCGTTCACGACCAGGTTCATCAGCACCGAGTAGAGCTGCGAGGGATCGATGCTCGTGCGCCACAGGTCCGGGGCCAGGTCCACGCGCAGCTCGACGTGCTCGCCGATCAGGCGCGGCAAGAACGCGAGCATCTCCTCCACCAGCGCGTTCAAGCTGACGATGCGCGGCTCGACGCGTTCCTCGCGCGCGAAGGCGAGCAACTGGCGCGTCAGTCCCGCCGCGCGCTCGCCGGCCAGTTGGATGCGGCGGAAGTGCTCGGCCAGCGGGCCCGCTCCGGCCTGCGCCGCACCCAGTTCGGCGTAGCTGAGGATCGCGGTCAGGAGGTTGTTGAAGTCGTGACTCACGCCGCCGGCGAGCCGCCCGATGCTCTCGAGCTTCTGGGCCTGGAGCGCGCGCTCCTCGGCGCGGCGCAGCTCGGTCACGTCGCGCGCGATCACCAGCGCGCGGTCGTCGCCGAACAACTCCACGCGGTACTCGAAGCGTCGCGACCCTTCGGGGAGTTCGAGCGCCAGTTCGCGGCGCACCGCGGCGCGCGTCGAGAAGGCCTCGTCGAGCAGTTCGCGGAACAACGCGCCGGTCGCGCCGGGCAACACGTCCTCCAGACGACGCCCGAGGAACGACTCGGGCGGCAGCAGCAACATCTCCGGCGACGGTGCGTGGCAGTCGTGGAACACGCCGCTGGAGTCGACCACGAAGATCAGGTCGGGGAACGATCCCAGCAGGGCGCGATAGCGGGCCTCGCTCGCGCGCAGCGCCTGCTCCGCGCGCTGGCGCTCGAGCTCGGCGCCCGCGCGCCCGGCGAACACGCCCAGGATGCTCAAGCTCGCGGCGATGTCGGGGATCGGGCCGTCGAAGAGCAGCGAGAGCACGCCGCTGGGCTGACTGGAGCTCGACCACAGGCGCACGCCCAGGTAGCTGCGAGCGCCCCACTCGCGCGCCGCGAAGTGCTCGGGGTAACGCTGCGCCAGGTCCTCGTCGCACACCAGCTCGCCCCAGGCCAGCGTCGACTCGCAGGGCGCACCGCGCAGTTCCAGGCGCAGCCCGCGCTCGGTGCGGCCGGCGCGCTGCAGCGCGAGCACCGTGAGCACGCTCGGATCCTCGGCGCAGCGCTCGGCGACGAACGCCGCGGACGCGCCCAGCGCCAGCGCGAGCTCGCGCACGAGCGCGTCGATGAAGTCGCTCCCCGTGCGCGAGGCCGTGGCCGCGCTGACGTCGCGCAGCGCGCGCTCCGACCGGCGTCGATGCGTGACGTCGTTGAACTCCCACAGGTGGCCGCGCAACACCTCGCCTTCGAACAAGGCGGTGTAGCTGCGCTCCATGACGCGTCCATCGCGCAGGCGCACCTCCTCGGCCAGTCGCGTCTCGCAAGCCGCGACGAGGGCCTCGATGCGGCGCTCCGCGGCGTCCGCGTCGTGGAACTGGTGTTTGAGCTCGGACAGCGCGTGGCGGCAGTCGGCGCCGGTCAAGGACTGCGTCGAATTCACGCCGAAGGCCGCGCCCAGCGCGCGGTTGGCGAACAGGATGCGCCGTTCGGCGTCCTCGAACAGAACGCCGGCCGACAGATGATCGAGCAAGCCGGCGAAGCGCTCGTGCTGCTGCGCGAGTTGCCGCTGCTGCAGCTTGAGCTGGGTCACGTCGAGCATCAGGCCGCGCAACGCAACGGGAACCCCATCGCGCCGGACCAAGCGCACGTGGTCGAGGATCCAGACCGTCTGGCCGCTCGCAGACCACATGCGGTACTCGAACTGGTGGTCGCGCTGGGCCTCGATCGAGTCCACGCAGAAGCCGTGCGCGCGCTCGACGTCCTCGGGGTGCAAGTGCTCCGCCCAGAAGCCCTGCGACAGCCACTGCGCCTCGCTGAAGCCCAGCCGCGCCGCGTCGGCGCCGCAGACTCGCACGTAGCGATCGAGCGCCAAGTCGTAGTCATAGGCGAGCGCGCCCATGCTCTCGATCAGCTCGAGCAGCGCGCGCTCGTCGAGCTCGGCTCCGTCCAGGCGAGGGGTGGCATCCATGCTCGTTGTGCGCCGAGCATAGCCCGCAGCGGCCTCAGCGCGGCCTTCATGCCGCTTCGAATGGGCGTGTCGGCCAAAGCGCCGGCACGCCCCGCGGCATTCGGCCGCGCTGAGATGTTCGTTTTGTCGCGGCTACGTCCCGGAGCTACTCGCGAAGCGCGAGAAGCTCCGGGACGTAGCCGCTCAGCGCGCCCGTCATGCCGCGTCGAATGGGCGTGTCGGCCAAAGCGCCGGCACGCCCCGCGGCATTCGGCCGCGCTGAGATGTTCGTCTTGTCGCGGCGACGTCCCCGAGCTCAGCGCGAGCGCAACGGCTCGGAGTAGATCTCGAGCCACTCGCGGGTGGCGTAGTCGCTGATCGTGAAGCCCAGGAGGATCACCAGGAACACGAAGCCGATCGCCGCCGCGAGCCAGACCACCTTCGAGGACCAGCGCACGTGCATGAAGTACAGCACCACCAGCGTGGCCTTGGTGCAGGCGATGGCGAGCGCGATCGGAGTGTTCCAGGCCCCGTAGTCGTGTTCTGCCACCCACACCGTGAGCCACGTGCCCACCAGGAGCGCGGCAAACACTGCGAAGTAGGCGCCCAAGCCTCCGGAGTGGCCGGTATGCGAGTGCGCTTGCGAGCCGCCCGCAGCGTGATCGTTGTGCGCGCCGCTCACTGGTGCCTCCCCAGCAGGTAGAGCAACGGGAACAGGAAGATCCACACCAGGTCGACGAAGTGCCAGTACAGGCCCGCCATCTCCACCGCGTTGCGTCCAGGCTCGTCGAAGCGGCCCTTGAGCGCGAGCACGCTCAACCAGATGAGCACGCCCGCTCCGATCACCATGTGGAAGGCGTGGAGGCCGGTCATCGAGAAGTAGAGCGCGAAGAACAGCTGCTCCGAGCCGCCGGGCTGCCCCTCGAACAGGAAGTTGGGACCCGGGACGAGGTGGTGCTCCCACTTGTGGTGGTACTCGACGTACTTCACGCCCAGGAACACCGCGCCGAGCACGATGGTCGCCCACAGCCAGCCGAAGATCTGCCACTTGCGCCGCAGTTGCGCGGCGTGCACCGCCAGCACCATGGTGAAGCTCGATCCGATCAACACCGCGGTGTTGATCCCGCCGAGCACGTGGTCGAGCTGATTGCTGGCGTTGGCGAAGGCCTGCGGGTACGAGCTGCGATACACCGCGTAGGCGCCGAACAGACCGCCGAAGAACAGCACTTCGGTGACCAGGAAGGCCCACATGCCGAGCGTGTGGGCCTCGCGCTGCTGCTCGAGGTCCTCGAAGTGGTGGGCGAGCGCTCCGCCGTGGGCGCCGTGCGAATCAGACATAGCTGGCCTCGGGGCGCGTCGGTTCCGCGGGCAGGTCGTCGGCGTAGGCGTAGGCCTCCTGGGTCACGACCGGAGTCGCGTCGAAGTTGAAGGTGGGCGGCGGCGTCGGGGCCTTCTCCCACTCCAGTCCCTTCGCTCCCCACGGGTTCTGCACGGCGGCCGGTCCGTAGCGCAGCGACCAGATGAGGTAGACCATCGGCAGCAGGTAGCCGATGCCGAGGATCGACGCGCCCGCGCTCGAGAGCACGTTGAGCACGCCGAATTCCTCCGGATAGGCGTGGTAGCGCCGCGGCATGCCCAGATAGCCCAGCAGGAACTGCGGGAAGAACGTCAGGTTGAAGCCGATGAACACCACCACGGCCGAGAACTTGCCCAGCGCTTCGGGGTACATGCGCCCGAACATCTTCGGCCACCAGTAGTGCAGGCCGCCGAGGAAGGCCATCACTGCGCCGCCCACCATGATGTAGTGGAAGTGCGCCACGACGAAGTAGGTGTCGTGCACGTGGACGTCGAGCCCCAGGCAGGCGAGGAACAGTCCCGTGAGTCCGCCGATCGTGAACAGGCCCAGGAAGCCGAGCACGTACATCATCGGCGTCGAGAGCAGCACCGAGCCCTTGTAGAGCGTCGCGGCCCAGTTGAAGACCTTCACGGCGCTTGGAATCGCGACCAGGAAGCTCAACACGCTGAACACCACTCCGGCGTACACCGACTGCCCGCTGAGGAACATGTGGTGGCCCCACACCAGGAAGCCCAGCACCGCGATGGCGAGTGAGCTGAAGGCCACGAACGAGTAGCCGAAGATGCGCTTGCGCGAGAAGGCGGCGACCAGCTCGCTGATCACGCCCATCGCCGGCAGGATCATGATGTAGACCGCCGGGTGGCTGTAGAACCAGAACAGGTGCTGGAACAGCACCGGGTCGCCGCCGAGCTTGGGGTCGAAGATCCCGATGTGGAACAGGCGCTCCAGCGCGAGCAGCAGGATCGTGATCGCCAGCACCGGCGTGCCCAGGATCATGATCAGGCTGGTGGCGTAGTGCGCCCACACGAACAGCGGCATGCGGAACCAGGTCATGCCCGGCGCACGCATCTTGTGCACCGTGACGATGATGTTGAGTCCGGTGAGGATCGACGAGAAGCCGGTGATGAACACGCCGACCGCGGTCAGCGCGACGTTCGAGTTGGCGTAGGTGCTCGAATACGGCGCGTAGAACGTCCAACCGGTGTCCACGCCGCCCATCACGATGGCGAGGAAGCTCACCAAGCCGCCGATCATGTACACGTACCACGACAGCAAGTTCAGTCGTGGGAAGGCCATGTCCTTCGCGCCGATCATGATCGGCACGAAGAAGTTCCCCAGCACGCCGGGAATCGACGGCACCAGGAAGAAGAAGATCATCACCAGGCCGTGCATGGTGAAGAGCTTGTTGTAGGTCTCGGCCTGGACGAGGTCGCCCTGCGGAGTGGCGAGCTCCAGGCGCAGCAGCACGGCGAACAGGCCGCCCAGGAAGAAGAAGCCCGTGACCGACAGCAGGTAGAGGATGCCGATGCGCTTGTGGTCGACCGTGAGCAGCCACGAGCGCCACGAGTAGTCGGCGGTGAGGTAGTTCTCCCGCGACGCGCGCCCCAGTGCAGGGGACGGCGCGGGGATCGGTCCGGGGATCGGACCAGCGGCGCTCATGGCTTCTCCTTGGCGCCCTGCGGCGCAGCAAGCGATTCGATGTACGCGATCAGCGCCAGCAGCTGTTCTTCGCCGACCTGACCGGAGTAGCTGGGCATCAACGGTTCGTAGCCCAGCGCCAGCTTGGCGCCGGGGTTGAGGATCGACTCGCGCACGTGGTCGGCGTCGAAGGTCGCCGAGCCGCCGCCGCGCAGCACAGACTTGCCGCCCCAGCGGCCGGCGAGGTCGGGGCCGCGCGCGCCCGACTGCGAGTTGTGGCAGGTGTCGCAACGCAGGCTGGTGAACAGCTTCGCCCCGGCCTCGCGCGGAGTCTCAGCAGCACCTGCGCCGGCCAGCCAGGCCTGGTACTCGACCGGATCGAGCGCGAACACGCGGCCGATCATCTGCGAGTGCTTGGTGCCGCAGTATTCCGCGCAGAACAGGTGGTACTCGCCGGGCTGGGTCGCTTCGAACCAGGTCGTCGAGTAGCGCCCCGGCACGACGTCGCGCTTGATGCGGAAGGCCGGGACGTAGAACGAGTGGATCACGTCCTCGCTGATCATGCGCAGTTTGACCGGCACGCCGACGGGCACGTGCAGGTCGTTGATCTCGCGCTGGCCCGTGGGGTGCTGCATCTTCCACATCCACTGCTTGCCCGTGACGTCGATCTGCATCGCGTCCGAAGGCGCGCGCACCGTGCGGAAGTAGACCTTGGCCCCCCACACGAAGATCACCATCGCGATCGCGAGCGGCACGAGCGTCCAGAGCAGCTCGAGCGGAAGCGAGCCCTCGATCGGCGTGGCGTGGACCCCCGGGCGGCGGCGGAAACGCACGGTGAAGCCGATCACCAGCGCGAAGATCAGCACCGAGAAGAAGATCGACACGCCCACCAGGAAGGCGTACAGCGCGTCGACCTCGCCGGAGACCGTCGAGGCGCTCGGCGGGAACAGCGGCGCGGTCTGCGAACCGTCGTAGGTCTGCAGGGCCGGCAGCAGCGCGAACCAGCTCGTCATGCCGAGGCCTCCGCCGTCCGCGCGCGACGCTCGCGCGCGAGGTTGCGCAGGATGAACGCGCCCGCCGCCACGACGGTGAGCACGCCGGCCGCGCGCAGCACGCTCAGCACGGCGAAGCCGTAGCGGCCCTCCCACGGGTCGTAGTGGAAGCAGCGCAGCACGATCTGGTCGACCAGCGACCCGACCTTGCCCTGGCCCGCGTCGACCAGCGCGAGCTTCAAGTCACGCGGGTCGTAGCCGATGCCGTACAGGTAGTGCGTGAGGACGCCGTCGGCGCTGGCGACCATCACCCCGGCCGCGTGCGCGTACTCGTCGCGTTCCGCGTCGTAGGCGTAGCGGAAACCCAGCGCATCGGCCAAGGCCTTCACGTTGGACTCGTCGCCCGTCAGGAAGCGCCAGCCGTCGAAGTCGCTCGCGGCGCGCGGATCGACGAAGCGGCTCGAGTCGAGCTCCTTGAGGTAGCGGCGCTTCTTGCTGGTCGCGAGTTCGTGGCCCTCGCTGGGATCGATGCTGACCGTGACGACGCGGAAGTCCTCGCCCAGCTCGAGCTGCACGGCGCGCATCGCGCTGACCAGGTCGTTGAGCACCAGCGTGCACAGCATCGGGCACTCGTAGTACACCAGCGCGAACACCACAGGACGTCCGTCGAACAGCTCGGACAGCTTCACGCCCGCGCCGGATTCGTCGCGCAATTCGAGCTCGAGCGGCAAGCGCTCGCCGAGCTTCTGGTCGATGCCCACGTCCTCGGCGCCTTCGAAGCGCTGGACCGCGTCCAGGCGCTGCGCGCTCGCGAGCAACGGGCCCGCGGCGAGCGCGAGCAGCACCTGCATGCAGCGGAACAACATCGCCGGCCTCACTTGCGCTCTCCGCGCGTCGGCAGCCCGCGCTCGACGGTCAACTGCATCGCGCGCTCGACAGGGATGCGCACCGCGCCGGTGGAGCGATCGATCCACTCGTAGCGCGTGGTGAGTTCGCGTTCGCGCTCGCGGTGCGCGATCAAGTCGGCCGAGGTCTCGCGCTGCAGTCGCGGCGCCGGCGGCTCGACCGGCTGGTACATGGGGTGCGGGGCCTTGTCGGCGGCGTCGGCTCGCTCGTCGAGTTGCTCGAACAGCACCCGCATCGCCCAGAACGACGCCACGACCAGCAGCGTGAGCGCCAGCGTGAAGAGGACGATCGGGCGCAGCGTGGCGTCGCTGCGCTCGTAGCCCTCGGCGTTTCGATCGGTGGGGTTCATGACTGTGGTTTGAACGCGAGCAGAGTGGGCGCGCTCAGTGGTGCGCCGCCGCGGCACGGGGATCGGGCAGGGGCAACGAGGTCAGCGGTCGGGCGCGCAGGGCGCTGGCGAACAGGCCGAACCACAGTCCGCCGATCCCGACCAGCGAGGTGAACAGACTCCAGTGGATCGGGGACGCGTGCTGTCCGCCGCCGTGGTCTGCGCCCTCCGCGCCGTGCGCGAAGGCCGGGGCGACGTACCACACCAGATCCGCCAGGCGCATCAGCAGCATGAAGCCCGCGATGAAGCCCAGCGCGCGCGGGTTGCGCTTGACGCTCTTGGAGAGCAGCACCAGGAACGGCAGCGCGAAGTGCAGCGCGATCAGCGCCAGGGCCAGCACGCCCCACGCCCCGTGCGTGCGGCGCAAGTACCAGGGCGTCTCCTCGGCGAGGTTGGCCGACCAGATGATCACGAACTGCGAGTAGTTGACGTAGGCCCACAGCAGCACGAAGGCGAACATCAGCTTGCCCAGGTCGTGCACGTGCGAGGCCTGCAGTCGCGCGCCGACCTCTTCGTCGCGCGCGGCGCAGCTCGAGAGCAGGATCGTGAAGGCCAGCGTCGAGAGCCCCTGGCCGAGGATGAACACGACGCCGTAGATGGTCGAGAACCAGTGCGGCTCGAGCGACATCGACCAGTCGAAGGCGGCGAAGCTCATCGCCAGGAAGTACAGCGCCAGGCCGGGCCCGGAGATCGTCCGCAGCCGCGCCAGCGATCGCTCGCCGCCGCCTTCGTCGTGCTTGCGCGCGTTCGCGGCCAGCAGCAGCGACAGTCCGATCCAGATCGCGAAGAACAGCCCGGCCCGCGCGAGGAATCCGGTGGTGTTGAGGTACGGCGCCTTGTGCGCGAGCAGTTCGTCGCGCGCCACGACATCGGCGTGGGTCCACTCGTACAGCTCGTGCATGCCCAGCGCGATCGGCACGAACAGCAGCGCGAACAACGGCAACGTGCGCATCGCGGCCTGCATCCAGCGCTGGATCGCGAGCCCCCACGCGCCGCCGGTGAGGTAGTGCAGCATCGAGAGCGCCAGGCTGCCCAGCGGGAGCGCGATCCAGTACAGGAACGCGATCAGCCACATGCGCGCGAACTCGGTCGGCTCGCTGCTCCAGGCCCAGGCGCTCGCGGCCAGGCCGAGCACGCCGACACCCAGCGCGAGCTTGCGCCAGCTCTCCAGGCGCTGACGGAAATCCCCTGCGCCGCTCATTGGGCCTCCAGTCGCGCGCGCTCGTCGGCGGGTGCGTCGCCGAGCGTCGCGTTCTGCGAGAGCTGCAGCGCGCGCACGTAGGCGATGATCTTCCAGCGGTCTTCGACGCGGATCCGATCCGCGTAGTCGTACATCGCTCCGAAGCCGTTCGAGATCACGTCGAAGTAATAGCCCACCGGCGCCGCGCGCAGGCGCTCGATGTGCAGCGAAGGCGGACGCTTCATCCCGCGCTGGACGATCATGCCCTCGCCCAATCCGGCTGCGTCGTGGCACGGCGCGCAGAAGATGCCGTAGCGCTCGCGCCCGCGCTCGAGCGCCGCGGCGTCGATCGCGAACGGGAAGGTCTCGACGTGCTTGCCGCCGACCTTGCCGGTCGAAAGGTGCGGGTCGAGATCGAGTTCGCCGCGCGCGACCACGCCCTCGACCAACGGACGTGCGACGCGCCCATCGGCGAAGAAGGCGCTGGCCTCCATGGGCTCGCCCTTGGGCTGATCGTGCATGTCCTGGCGACAACCCGTGGCGCACAAGGCGCTCAAGAGCAGCGGACCGCACCAACGCAGGGACCGTTCGCGCGACATCAGTGCGGGACCTCCTTGACCGACAGCGCGCCGAGCCCGTCCATGAAGGCCTTGGTGGCGTCCATGTCGAAGCGCGGATCGCGCGAGAGGATCATCAGGAAGAAGCGATTGCGGCTGGCCAGTTCGAAGGCCGGCACGTTGAACACCGGGTGGTAGGGCTGCGGCAATCCGTTGAGCCACAACATGCCCAGCACCGCCGACGCGGCGGCGAAGAGGATCGTCATCTCGAACGTGACGACGATGAAGGCCGGCCAGGAGTTGAGCGGGCGCCCCCCGATGTTCATCGGGTAGTCGATCACGCTGGTCCAGTACTGCAGGCCGAAGCCGACGCACGCGCCGAGCACTCCGCCGGCGAGCACGATCCAGGGCAGGGACGTGCGGTAGCCGAGCGTGTGGGCAACCTCTTCCATCGGGACGGGCGTGTAGGCCTCCATCACGGTGAAGCCCGCCGCGCGCGAGCGCTTGGCCGCCGCGAGCAACTCGTCGCCGTCGTGGAACTCGGCCAGGTAGCCGTAGATCGGGAACTTGGGCTTCACGGGCGACGCGCCTCCCCCGCCGAAGCGCCCGAACTCGCACCCGCCGACGCGATGTGCAGTCCCTTCTTGGGCGGCTCCTCACCCGTCGCCGGCACCAGCGTGCGCATCTCGAAGATCGAGATCATCGGCAGGAAGCGGATGAACAGGAACAAGAGGAAGAAGAACAGTCCGATCGTGCCCAGGTACAGCGCCCAGTCCCACACGGTCGGGTAGTACATGCCCCACGAGGACGGCAGGTAATCGCGGTGCAGGCTCGTCACCACGATCACGAAGCGCTCGAGCCACATCCCGACGTTGACCACGATCGCGATCGCGAACAGGGCCGCGACGCTGCTGCGCACGCGCGCGCTCCACAGCAACTGCGGCACGAGCAGGTTGCAGGTGATCAGCGCCCAGTACGACCACCCGTAGGGGCCGAACATGCGGTTCGCCATCATGTAGCGCTCGTAGGGCGAGCCGGAGTACCAGGCGAAGAAGGCCTCCATCGCGTAGCCGTAGCACACGATCATCCCGGTGGCGAGGATGACCTTGGCCATGTTGTCGAGGTGCTTCATGGTGATGAAGTCCTCCAGGCCGTAGATGCGCCGGATCGGGATGGCGAGCGTGAGCACCATCGCGAAGCCCGAGAAGATCGCGCCCGCCACGAAGTAGGGCGGCATGATCGTCGCGTGCCAACCGGGGATGACCGAGACGGCGAAGTCGAAGCTCACCACGGTGTGCACGCTGACCACCAGCGGCGTGGCGAGTCCGGCGAGCAGCCCGTAGGCCGTTTCGTAGCGCTCCCAGTGACGCGCGGCGCCGCGCCAGCCGAGCGCGAGCGCGCCGTAGATGCGCTTCCACACCAGGCTCTTGGCGCGGTCGCGCAACGTCGCGAGGTCGGGGATCAGGCCGACGTACCAGAACAGCGCGCTCACCGTCGCGTAGGTCGAGACCGCGAACACGTCCCAGAGCAACGGGCTGCGGAACTGCGGCCACATGCCCATGGTGTTGGGGTACGGCAGCAACCAGTACGCGAGCCACGGACGTCCCACGTGCAGCAGCGGGAACACGCCGGCGCACATCACCGCAAACAGCGTCATCGCCTCGGCGAAACGGTTGATCGAGGTGCGCCACTCCTGCTTGAGGAGCAGCAGGATCGCCGAGATCAACGTGCCCGCGTGGCCGATACCGATCCACCACACGAAGTTGATGATCGCGAAGCCCCAGCCGACGGGCTGGTTGAGGCCCCACACGCCGGTGCCCCACCACAGCAGCCAGCCGATGGCGCTGATCAGCAGCCCCACGCCGAGCATCGCCACGCCCAGGCCGATGAACCAGCCCATGGGCGTCTTGCGCGTGAGGACGATCTTGGAGATCTGGTCGGTGACCGAGGCCAGCGAGTGGCCCGGTCCGATCACCGGCGTTCCGCCTTCGGCGTGAGGGGACTTCGGGCCGCTCACCGGGGCTCTCCCTGCGAAGCGCTGGCGCGCGCGTCGAGCGCGTCGACCTTGGCGAGGTAGGTCGTGCGCGGCTTGGTGTTGAGCTCCTCGAGCAATCCGTAGTGGTGCGGCTCCTGGCGCAACTTCGCCACCGCACTCTGCGGGTTGTTGATGTCGCCGAAGGTGATGGCCTGCGCGGGGCAGACCTGCTGGCAGGCGGTCACGATCTCGTCGCCGCCGACTTCGCGGCCCGTGCGGCGCGCGGCGATGCGCTTCTCCTGGATGCGCTGCACGCAGTACGTGCACTTCTCCATCACGCCGCGCGTGCGCACCGTCACGTCCGGGTTGCGCTGCAGCTTGAGGCTCTCGGTCTCGAGGTCCGAGTAGGCCAGGAAGTTGAAGCGCCGCACCTTGTAGGGACAGTTGTTCGAGCAGTAGCGCGTGCCGACGCAGCGGTTGTAGGTCATCTCGTTGAGACCTTCGGGGCTGTGCGTCGTCGCGCCCACCGGACAGACCACCTCGCACGGCGCGTTCTCGCAGTGCATGCACGGCACGGGCTGCAACAGCACGCGCGGATTGGAGGGATCGCCTTCGTAGTAGCGATCGATGCGCAACCAGTGCATTTCGCGGCCGGCCGCGATCTGCTCCTTGCCGACCACCGGGATCGAGTTCTCGGACTGGCACGCGATCACGCACGCGTTGCAGCCGATGCACGTGTTGAGGTCGATCACCATGCCGAACGCGACGCCGGGATACGCGACCGGCGGGTACATCGACGTCTCACCGTGCGCCAACGCCGGGTGCGGCTTGGCGGAGTCGAGCCCGCCGAGCGGAAGCGTGCGCACGAGGTCGCGCCGCTCCATGTCGTGGTGCTCCTGCGTGACGGCGAGCAGGTGCTTGCGCCCCAGCTTGCGCAGTTGCGCGCCGGCGCCGCTCCAGCGCGCGTTGCGACGCGCGAACGGATAGGCGTCGAAGCCCACGCCCGTTCCGAGCGGGCCGGCGTGCGTGCGGCCGTAGCCCAAGGGCAGCGTGACGCACTCCTCGGCGTGCCCCGGCGCGATCCACACCGGAGCTTCGACGCGCGCGCCCTCGATCGCGAGCTCGACCACGTCGCCGTTCGCCAGCGACAACCGCTGCGCCGTCGCGACGCCGATCAGCAGCGCGTTGTCCCAGGTGAGCTTGGTGAGCGGCCGCGGGCACTCCTGCAGCCAGGCGTTCGACGCGAAGCGGCCGTCGTAGGCCGCCGGATCCGTGCGCAGCACGTACTCCAGCCCCGCGCTGCTCCCAGCGTTCGCAGGTGAACTGGAGGAGTCGCCAGCGGCGCTGCTCGCGGCGGCGCCGGAGAGCGAGACGCTGCGCGTCGAGAAGCGCTTGCCCGGCAGCACGCCGTCGTGCAACGCGCGCTTCCAAAAGCCTTCGAAGTCGTCGTCCTCGTGCTGCGCCTGCCAGTGCGCGCGCACCAGGTCGTAGGGCTTCGCGCCGGCCTTGCCGGCCATCACGGCCACGAGTTCGTGCGCGCTGCGGCCGTCGTAGAGCGGCGCGATCAGCGGCTGGACGATCGAGACCGAGCCATCGGCCGCGCGCGCGTCGCTCCACGACTCGAGGAAGTGCGTGGCGGGGATGTGCCAGTGCGAGAGCGCCGTGGTCTCGTTCTCGCTCAGCGCGAGCGTGACGCGCAGCTTGGCCTGGGCCAGTGCGGCGCCGAACGACAGCTCCGCCGGCGCGTCGTAGACCGGATTGCCCTCGAGCACCACCAGCAGTTCGACCCGTCCGGCCTGCAGCTCTGCGGCGAGGGCGCGCAGGGCCTCGGCCTGATCGCTCGGCGCACACTCGACCGGCTCGGTGTAGCGCACGGTCGTCCCCACCGCTCCGAGCGCGTGGTTCATGGCGTGCGCCAGCGCGTGCACTTCGGCCGGCTGCTCGAGTCCGGCGAGCACCGCGCACGCGCCGCGCTGCGCCGCGAGGTCGGCGGCCACGGCATCGGCCCACGCAGCGAGTTCGGCGCTCAGCTCGGGCGCGCCCGCGACGCCAGCGACGCCGAGCTTGGACGCGATGCGCTGCGCCAGCGGCCGGATCTGACTGGGGCGCACGGGCAGTCGGCGATCGGCTGCAGCACCGGTGAGCGAGATGCTGGACTCCGCGCACGCCAGCCGCAGCATCGAGTTCGACTCGCGCCGCACGCGCCGCGCCTGCGCGAAGTCGCGCGCCGCGCGAACGCCGCTCGGACCGCTCAGGAAGTCGGCGTCGAGCGAGAGCACCGCGTTGCAGCGCGTGAAGTCGACGTGCACGTTCACGTCGGCGCCGAAGGCCGCGAGCGCGCCCGCTCGGGCCGCATCGCGGTTGTGCGGCGACCACTGCACCCACGCGGCGCGCGGGAACTCGCGCAACAACTGCGTGAGCTGCGCGTGCAACGTCGGCGAGGTGACCGTCGGCGTGAGGATGCGCAACCCGGCGCCGCCGCTGGCGCGCTGGGCCCCGAGCGCGGCGCTGAACTCGTCGAGGAACGCGCCCCAGGTCGAGATCGCGCCGCTGCGCTTGACCAGCTGGGCGCGCGAGGGGTCGTACAGCTCGAGCACCGCGGCCTGCGCGAACGGATCGGTCGCGCCCAGACTCGCGGGATGATCGGGATTGCCCTCGATCTTCGTGGGCCGCCCCATGTGGCTCTCGACCAGCAGGCCGAGCGCTCCGCTCGCCCACGGCATCGCGGTGGCGAAGTGCAGCGGCTTGCCGGGGATGAGCGCCTCGGGGTTCGCGCCGTAGGCGTGGATCTTCTCGTCGGGTTGCCGCGTGCAGGCCGCCGCGCCAGCGAGCGCCAGCGAGCCGCCGACCACGCGCAGGAAGTCGCGCCGGGCGAGTTCGACGCTCGACAGCACGGAGCTCGGCGCCCCGCCGACTTCGTCGTGCAAATGAGCTGCGCCGACTTCGTCGTGCTGATGGGCCACGCCAACTTCGTCGTGCGAAGCGAGCGGAGCTAGTCGTTGCTCGCGCTCATCAAGGCTGCGCCAGGGCAGGGACGGATCCGCGGGCCGCGGCGCGCTGGGTGCGAGGTGGCTCATCGGTGGCAGGCCGAGCAGTTGGTGCGGCCCTTGATGTGCAGTTCACGCACGAGCGCGGGTCCCAGCTCGCTCTGCGGCTGGGCCGGCTCGTAGTCCATGTTGAACACTTCGCTCGGCGGCCGGACGAAGCGTTCGGGCTCGCGGTGGCACTCGATGCACCACTCCATGTTGAGCGAGTGCTCGCGCCAGGCGAGCGGCATCTGGTCGACCGGCCCGTGGCAGGTCGAACAGCCCACGCCCTTGGCGAGGTGGATCGAGTGATCGAAGTAGGCGAAGTCGGGCAGGTCGTGCACGCGCGTCCACGCGATCGAAGCGTCGCTGCGGAAGGCCTCGCGCACCGGCTCGAGCATCGGCGCCTCGGTCCAGATCTGCGAGTGGCAGGTCATGCACGTCTTGGTCGACGGGATGCCGGCGAAGGCCGCTTCCTCGACGCTGGTGTGGCAGTAGCGACAGTCGATCCCCAGCCCGGCGACGTGGTGCTTGTGACCGAAGGCCACCGGCTGCGCGCGCACGACGCCGGCCTGCGTCACGTAGGGCGAACGATTGAGTTCGTCGACCAGCCACAGTGCGCCGAGCACGAAGAACACCCCGCCGAAGATGGAGACCTTCGAGAGCGTGTTGGTGCTCGGATGGAATACCTGGGCCATGTTGCAACCCTCCTGGTTACGGTCCGCGCGCGAGGGAATCAAGTACGCGCCGTGCGCAGCGCTGCTCTAGCTCGCGCGCCCGCGAGCGGGGCTGTCGCGAAAACACTTGAGCGCGCGGAGCGCTACTCGCGAGGCGCGCTGCGTCGAGCGCGCGCGAGCGGCCAGATGTCCTCGTTGGCGAGCGGGTGCGCTTCATAGGTTCCGTCGTTGTCGGGCAGCGGAACGCCCGCACGGACCATGGCGGTGTAAACGCCCAAACAAGCGACGTTGGCGAGATTGAGGCCGCGCACGCCGCGCTTGACGGGGACGTACACGCGGCGCGTGGGGTGCGCTGCGAGCAGCGCGGGCGGCAATCCGTCCGACTCGCAGCCGAACACGAGCACATCGTCGGGCTCGAAGGCGCACTGGAACAACTGCTCGCCGCCCAGGCCGGAGAACAGACGCACGCGCGCGCCGATCGGCTTTGAGTTCGAGCGCGTCAGTTCGGCGCACAGCGTGTCCCAGTCGGCGTGCACGACCAACTCGACCTGCGGCCAGTAGTCCAGGCCCGCGCGCTTGAGGTAGCGGTCCGCGAGCGAGAACCCCAGCGGCTCGACCAGGTGCAGCGTGTTGCCGGTCGCGGCGCACAGCCGCGCGATGCAGCCGGTGTTGTGCGGGATCTGCGGGTTGACGACGACGACGTCCATGCGGACCGCAAGAATAGTCGTTCAGCCGCTCGAATCCGCCGCTTCGACGCGCGCGAGCACGCCGCCGACGAGCGCCACCGCGAGTACGAACAGCACGGCGGCCGCGATCAGCCGCAGGCCGCCACGCTCGAGCCAGCGCGCAAGCTGCGCGCCCGGACCCGCTCCGGTCCAGACACGGAAGATCAGGTCGCGATCCTCGAAGCTCGCGGCGCCGCAGGTCATCTCGCCCAGCGCCGGATCGACCGCTCCGCGGCCGTGGAAGGCGATCAACGACGGCCCCGAGGCGTCGCCGATCGGCCGCGCGCTCGCCGGCAACTCGAAGCGCACGCTCCAGGGCTTGTGGCGCGAGTTCGCCAGCGGCTCGAGCGTGAAGAAGGCCCAGGCCGAGGCCTGCGGCGAGCGCTGCAACACCTCGCCGCGCGACACCGTGCTGCCCGTGCGCGGATCGACGATGCTCAGCCGCGCGGGCTCGGCTGCGGCGTCCAGTCCGTCGACGGCGAGCGCGAGCGCGCGCAAGTCGGAGTGCGGCAGGAGGCTCAGCTCGCACTCGAGCGTTCCGCCCGGAAGCACGCGATCGCCCCACGGGCGCACGACGTGCGACACGCCGCGGTAGCGCACCCAGGGCGAGTGCGACGAGGGGCTCGCGCTCGAGAGCTCGAAGTGGAACCCCGCGGGCGACGAGTCGCCCAGGCCGAGCGCGAGCGGCACGCGAACCCATCCGTCGCCGCTCGGCAAGGAGCTGGCGGGAATCTCGACGCGTTGCAGCACTTCACCGCCGATTTCCGCGCGCAGCGTGAGCTCGAGCGGCGTGCGCTCGCCGCCGAGGTCGACCAACGCGATCTCGAGCGCGCGCAGGTCGCCGCGCTCGAGGAAGAACGAAGCGCCCACCGGATGACCGGGGAAGATGCGGCCGAACTGCGTCTGGTGCGGAACGGCTCGCACCTCGAGCTCCGGAGACGGAGTGAGCCCCGCGAGCAGCGCCACGAACAACGCCGCGAGCGCGAACGCTCCCCATCGCAGCGCGGCGCGCATCATGCTCCCCACACTCCGTATTCGTTGGGTGCGAGGCCGGCCCACAGGAAGCAGGCGTCGTAGAGCACCAGTGCGGCGGCGAGCAGGCGCAGCGCGCGCTTCCTCGCGCGGTCCGAGCCCCACGCGCACGAGCCCGCAGCCAGCCAGGCCGCGATCGCCGGCAGCGCCGGCATCAAGTAGCGGCCGTGGCCGACGCCGCGCAGCACCGGAAGCGCGCACTGAATGAGCACTCCGAGCACGCACAGCAGCAAGGTCGTGCGCGAGACACCAGCTGCCCCGCGCGCGAGCACCACGATTCCGCCGATCAGCAGCGCGAGCGTCGCGCCGCCCACCACCGTGTACGCGGGCGTCGAGAGCGGGCGCGAGTACCAGTTGAACGCGCCGATCCAGGTGGTAGCGAGCTCGCGCAGGGCGCTCGACGAGAAACCTCGCCCGATGCGCATCAGGAACGAGGCGACGTTGCGCGGCAGCACCGGACTGTGCTGAAAGTGCCAGTAGGCGATCACGCCCGCGAGCGCGAGCGCAGCGCCGAACGCGAACAGCAACACGCGGCGCGCATCGCGAACACGCCGCGTGTCGAGCACCAGCGTGAGCAGCAGCACGCCCAGGCCCGCAGCCGCCGTCGTCTTGACGAACAGCGCGAGCACGGCGACGACGACCGCGAGCGCGAACTCGCGCCGACCCGCGACGCCCGCCAGGCGCCGCGCGCAGACCATCCACACGAACGCGGACAGCGTGCGCACGAGCACGTCGTTGTTGACCAGCGCGGCCTGGCGCGCGTGCATCGGCAGCCACGCGACGACGAGCGCCGCGGCGAGGGCCAGCGTGCGGTCGGTGAACGCAGCGCGCGCGAACTCGAGCCCGGCCCAGCACGTCAGCACGTACAGGATCAGCGACAGCGCGCGCGCCCAGTACAACTGCCCGTCGATGCTCTCCCCGGGCCACAGCGCGAGCCACGCGCCCAGCACGAGGTAGTACCCCGGCGAGTGCGTGGTCGCCGTGAACACGGGCTGCACCTGGTCGAAGTCGGTGCGGCCGCCGAAGCCGCCGCTCCAGTCGACGCGCGCGTAGAAGTGGTGGCGCTCCATCGACGCGAGGATCTGCGCCTGGCGCGCGGCGATCGCCTCGTGCTCGAGCGACGCGAAGCGCCGGCGCACTTGCAACTGCGACGAGGAGTGGTCCCAGCGCTCGTCGTAGGGCGCGTCGGCGCCGGTCTGCAGCGCCGTGTTCGAGAACTCCACGCGCCCGCGGCCCCAGGGGGCATGGCCATCGGCGACGTAGCTGGCGTACTCGAAGTGCCAGGGCTCGTCCTCGCCCATCCACGGGGCGAGCGCGGCGAAATAAACCAGCCCGTGGAGCAACACCG
The DNA here is from genome assembly GCA_011525785.1 of Planctomycetaceae bacterium. Lineage (GTDB taxonomy): Bacteria > Planctomycetota > UBA1135 > UBA1135 > WYBT01. The sequence goes on along the minus strand of WYBT01000025.1, from coordinate 8,586 downwards.
CCAGCAGGAACAGCCGCGTGGCCCAGGAGCGCGGCTCGGACGCGTGGCTCGCCCCCGTCCGCTCGCGGGCGCGTGCGAACGGATCGTCGGCGTCGTGCAGGCACCCCATCGGCCCGCGCGATCCTACGGCGCGCGCACCTGGAGCGTGCGCGCCTGGAGCAGCGCCGTGGGCCCCAAGCCCAGCCTCAGCCGCGCGTCGAGCACTTGCGTCACCGCGGAGTCGATGGTAGGCTTTTGTTATGGTTCACGCCGATGGTGTTCGCTATCCGTTAGTGACTCGCCGCGCCGCGTCCTCGCGCAGCGAGTTGAGCGGACTGGAGTTGGCCCCGGAGTTGGCCCGTGAGTCGGCCTCGCGACGGGCTTCGGGAGTGGACTCGGGGGAAGCGCCCTCACCCGCGCCCTCACCCGCGCCCTGGCCGGTGCGCCCCGGACTGGTGCGCGCCAGCCAATTGCTCGAGCAAGCGCGCGCCAGCGCCGCACCCGAGTGGTCCTGGCGCGAGACCGCTGGACGACTGTGCGAGCTGGCGGGAGGCCGGGCCGGCGCCAACCTCTCCCTGGCGGCCAGCCTGGTGCGCGACGCGCAACTGCGCGGCGAGAGCGCGGCCTGGGTCCAGGCGCGCGGCTCGAGCTTCTTCCCCGCCGACCTGGCCGAGTGCGGCGTCGACCTGGCGGCCCTGACCGTGGTGCGCCCGCCGCGTCCAGCCGACCTGGGCCTGGCGGCCGAGTGGATCGCTCGCAGCGGCGCCTTCGGACTGATCGTGCTCGACCTCACCAGCCTGCCGTTCGCGCCGATGGCGATGCAGTCGCGCTTGTCGGCGCTGGCCCAGAAGCACGACCTGGGGCTGGTGTGCCTGACCGAGAAGAGTCCGCAGCAGGCCTCGCTGAGCTCACTGGTCAGCCTGCGGGCCGACACGTTCCTGCGGCGTCGCTCGAACCCGTTGGCGGATGCGCTGGCGGAGAGTGCAGCCTCGAACGACGCGCGCCCCGGGCGCGCCGCCAGTGGCGCCGAGCCCGACATGGCGCTGCTGCTCGCGAGCTTCGAGTGCGAGCTGAGCGTCGCCAAAGACAAGCGGCGTTCGCGTCCGTGGCGTCACTGCGAATTGCGCCGTGGGACTCCTGGCCTGTGTTGATGCGCCGGCCTTCGCGCTGCAACTGCTGCTGCGACGCCATCCGCACTGGCGCGGGCGAGCAGCAGCCGTAGTCGATCGCGACGCGCCCCACGGAACGGTGCTGTGGACCAACGAAGCGGCGCACGTCCGGGGCGTGCTCGCCGGGCAGCGCTACGCCGCCGCCTTGGCGCTGTGTCCCCAATTGCAAGCCGCTGTGATCGAAGCCCAGGAACTTGCGGCCGGCGTCGAGCAGACCTGCGAGCAGTTGCGACGGCGCTCGCCGCACGTGGAGCCCAGCGCCGACGAGCCGGGCGTCTTCTGGCTCGACGCCAGCGGCCTGGAGCACTGGACGGCGAGCGAGGAGCGCGCGAGCGCCCCGCCCGCCGAGCGCCCGCGATCCAAGCGCCGCCGCGCGGCGGCGGACGCGACGCTCTTCGACCACGCAGAGCGTGCTGCGCAAGCGTCGACGCAGGCGGCCAGCGAGCTATCGGCGCACGCTCCCAAGCAACGCGCCCTGCAGAGCTGGGCCATGGGCACGCGCGCGGCGCTCGCACGCGAGGGGCTGCAGTGCGCCGTCGTCGTGGGCGCGCATCATTTCAGCGTCTACGCCATCGCGCGCGCGCTGCGCGGCGAGCACGTGCTGGTGTTCGAGTCCGAGCGCCGCGAGCACGCTCTCCTGCTGCGCGTGCCGCTGCGGCGGCTGCGCATCGAGCCGCGCGCGCGCGCGGAACTGGAGCAGTTGGGCGTGTGGCGCGTGGCGGACCTGGTGGCGCTGCCCAGCGCGGGCGTGCGCGAGCGCTACGGCGACGAACTGGCGCGCCTGCACGCGCTGGCGTCGCGCAAGCTCGAGCGCGAACTCGCCCCCGCGGCCCCCGACACCCCACCGACACGCAGCGTGATCCTGGACACGCCGACAGGCGACCTCGAACTGCTACTGACCCTGCAGAGCGAACTGGTGGTCGAGCTGCTGAGCACGCTGGAACGACGCGGCCAGGCGGCCGTGGAGTTGATCCTGGAGCTCGAACTGGAGAACGGCGTCGCGCTCGCGGAGCGCGTCGAGCCGGCCGCGCCCACCCTCGACTGCGCACAACTGGTGCGCTTGACGCGCCTCAAGCTCGAGCGCCGCCAGCTCCCGCGCGCCGTCCAACGCGTCACGCTCAGCCTGCGCGGACAGACGCGACGCGCGACGACCGCGAGTTGGGAGAGTCTCCGCGCGGGGCGCGAGCCCGGCGGCGCCGCCCGCGCCTTCGCCGCCCTGCGCGCGGCGTTCGGCGACGACGTCGTGGTGCGAGCGCGGCTGCACGAAGTCCACCTGCCCGAAGCCAGCTTCAGCTGGGAGCGTGTGGACCAGCTCCAGCCGCCCCGCCCCCTCCAGCCACTGTCGGCGCCGCTCGTGCGCCGCATCCTCGGCCGCGCGGCTGCGCTGCCGGCGCGCTCGCGCCATGAGGAAGACGGCTGGATGCTGCGCGGCGTCGCCCACGGCCCGGTTCTGCGCCTGTACGGCCCCTATCCGCTGAGCGGCGGCTGGTGGCGCACGGAGGTGGCGCGCGACTACTACTACGCCCAGATGCACAGCGGCGCGCTGCTGTGGATCTACTTCGACCGCGTGCGGCGACGCTGGTTCCTGCAGGGCAGTGTGTCGTGAGCTACGCCGCGCTGTGGGCCAAGAGCAACTTCTCGTTCCTCGAGGGCGCCAGCCGACCCGAGGAGTTGATCGAGCAGGCGCACAACCTGGGCTTGAAGGCGCTGGCGCTGACCGACCGGGACGGCCTGTACGGCGCCGTGCGCGCGCACGTGAAGGCCCGCGAGCTGGGCTTCAAGCTGATCCTCGGCGCGCAACTGAGCGTGGAGCGCGACGCGTCGCTGGTGCTCCTGGCGCACAGCCGCGCGGGCTACGCCAACCTGTGCGGGCTGATCACCACTGGCCGACTGCGCTCGCCCAAAGGCCACTGCGACGTCTCCTGGAGCGAGGTGCAGCAGCACGCCGGCGGACTGATCGCGTTGTGGGACCTGGGGCGCGAGGCCCCGTTGCGGCCCGCCCTCGAGCGCGAGTTGGAAGGCCGCTGGTGCGAACTGCGCGCGACCTTCGGCGATCGGCTCTACGGTCTGTGGGCCCGGCGCGCGCGCGCCGAGGAGGTGCAGAGCGAACTCGTGCTGCGCGCGCGGGCCGCGCGCTGGGGAGCGCCGCTGGTCGCCGCCAACGAAGTGCTCTACCACCGGGCCGAGCGGCGCCGCCTGCAGGACGTGCTGTGCGCCATCCGCCATGGAGTCGAACTCTCCCAAGCCGGTCGGCGGCTGGCCCCCAACGCCGAGTGCGGCCTGAGAAGCCCCCACGCCTTCGCGACGTTGTTCAACGGCGAGGCCGCGGCGCTCGAGCACACGCGCGAGATCGCCTCGCGCTGCGAGTTCAGCCTCGATCAGATTCGCTACCGCTATCCCAGCGAGCGGCTTCCCGACGGGCGCTCGAGCTCTCAATGGCTGCGCGAGCTGGCGTTCGCCGGCGCAGCCGAGCGCCACGGCGGCCGGATTCCGGACGCGACGCGCGCACAGTTGGACAAGGAACTGGCCCTGATCGACGAGCTCGACTACGGCGGCTACTTCCTGACCATGCGCGAGATCGTGCAGTTCTGCCGCTCGCGTTCGATCCTGTGCCAGGGACGCGGCTCAGCCGCCAACTCGGTCGTGTGCTACAGCCTTGGCGTCACCGCCATCGACCCGGTGCGGATGGGACTTTTGTTCGAGCGCTTCCTCTCGCGCGAACGCGCCGAGCCGCCCGACATCGACCTCGACATCGAGCACGAGCGCCGCGAAGAGGTGCTCCAGCACGTCTACGAGAAGTACGGCCGATCCCACGCGGCGATGGTCGCCAATGTGATCCGCTACCGCGCTCGCTCGAGCGTGCGCGACGTCGGCAAGGCGCTCTCTCTCGCGCCCTCGATGCTGGCGCGTCTGACGCGTCAACTCTCCCACGGCGAGGGGCTCACAGCGCGCTTGTTGCGTGAAGTCGGACTGGATCCCCAGGCGCCGACGGCGCAAGCGCTGTGCGAGCTGTGCGACGAGCTCGAGGACTTCCCACGCCACCTTTCGATCCACCCCGGCGGCTTCCTGCTGGGCCACGAACCGGTGTCCACACTGGTCCCGATCGAAAACGCCACGCTGGCGGGCCGGACCGTCATCCAATGGGACAAGGACGACGTCGAGGCCCTGGGACTGTTCAAGGTCGACCTGCTCGGACTGGGCGCGCTGCACCATCTACACCGCTGCTTCGATCTGCTGCGCGAGCACTACGGCGTCGATCTCTCGATGGACACCATCCCGTCCGACGACCCGGCGACGTTCGACGCGATCTGCGCGGCCGACACGGTCGGAGTGTTCCAGATCGAGAGCCGCGCGCAGATGGCCATGCTGCCGCGCCTGCGACCGCGCCACTACTACGACCTGGTGATCGAGGTCAGCATCGTCCGCCCCGGCCCGATCACGGGCGGCATGGTCCACCCCTACCTCAGGCGCCGGCGCGGTGAGGAGCCGGTCGAGTACCCGCACGAGAGCTTGCGCCCCGTGCTCGAGAAGACGCTGGGCGTGCCGCTGTTCCAGGAGCAAGTCATGAAGCTCGCCATGGTGGCGGCGGACTACACGCCGGGAGAGGCGGACCAACTGCGACGCGACATGGCGGCATGGCGCAAGAGCGGGCGCATGGGCCAGCATCGCGAGCGGCTGGTCTCGCGCATGACCCGCAAGGGCATCTCGCCCCAGTTCGCCGAGCGCGTCTTCCAACAGATCTGCGGCTTTGGCGAGTACGGTTTCCCCGAGAGCCACGCCGCTAGCTTCGCCTTGATCAGCTACGCCGGCGCCTGGATCAAGCGCCACTATCCCGCCGCCTTCGCGTGTGGACTACTGAACTCCCAGCCCATGGGCTTCTACACTCCGGCGACAGTGCTGGAGGACGCCGTTCGACACGGAGTTCAGGTGCTGCCGGTCGATGTGCTGCGCAGCGAGTGGGACTGCAGCTTGGAGTCAACTGCGACAGACCGGCACGACCCGACGCCGAGCCATCGACTGGCCATTCGCATGGGGCTGCGCAGCGTGAAAGGGTTGTCTGCGCAACACGCCCGTCAAATCGTCGCGGCGCGCTGCCAGGCCGCGCTCGACTCCCTGCAACGGTTGCGCATGGCCGCGGGCCTGGATCGCCGCACCCTCTCCGCGCTGGCGCGGGCGGGCGCGCTCGAGGGACTCGAGCCCCACCGCCGGCAAGCGCTGTGGAGCGCACTGGCTGATGCGCCGCCCATGGACACGCTGGCGTTCCCACAGCCCCAGGCTCCTCCCCGTCTCGAGCCGCTCTCGGACATCGAGACCGTCGACTGGGATTACCGCTCCAAGGGCCACAGCAACCAGGGACACCCTCTGAGCCACCTGCGGCAAGCGCTCACGGCGATGGGCCTGGAGAGCGCCTCTCAGGTGCGAGAGCGTGAACGCAACAAGGTCGTCCGAGCTGCAGGGCTGGTGATCTGTCGTCAGAGACCGGGGACCGCCAGCGGAGTGCTGTTCTTAACCCTGGAAGACGAGACAGGCTTCGTCAATGTCGTCGTTTGGCCCAGAGTCTTCGAAGACCACGAACGCGAGATCAAAACCTCGAACTTCTTGGCCGTGGAGGGAAAGCTCCAGTCCGAGGACAGTGTGACCCACCTGATCGCCCAAAGGCTGTGGACACCAAGACTCACATACGCTCCCCCTGTGAATCCATCGAGAGATTTCCACTGAGCGCGCTTGAGGGCCAGACTCAACACGTCAGAAGACCGCGAAGCGCAAAATGCCCGGCCGTCGCCAGGGCAACCATCAAATCCAACCTCGTAAGGTCTGAGGCCATTGGACGTGCTACGCAAGCCAGTCGAAAACGACAAGCTCGCGCCATCTGCAGCGTCAGCCGAGCCGGCGCACAACCGGCCAGAAGCCCGGCCCATGACGGGATGCTAGGTCACACGCCCGGCTACAGCCGCAACGCCCTGACAGAGTCGCGTGAGACAAGGGGACACCCCCAGCAGCCGAGAAGGCAGGCAGGGGGCCGAAGCGTAGAAACGAAGAAAGCCGCAGCCATTCCGAAGAACAGCTGCGGCTTATGAGGCCCCGGCAACAACCTACTTTCTCGCTAAAGCAATATCATCGGCGGATCCTGCTTGACGACCGTGTTCGGGATGGGAACGGGTATGGCCAGGAACCTATGATCACCGGGATTACGTGTTCGCCGGTCGCTGAACAGGTCCAGCGTGGACCGGCGAATAAAAGAAAGGTGAATCGGGTGTGTGTGAGCGCACGAGACGTGTACACGTTGACCACTTCTCGAACGCGCACCAAGGTGCGTGGTCGAGAAGGGATGGCTAAGCCGATCGTCCGATTAGTACCGGTAAGCTAAACACGTTACCGTGCTTACACCGCCGGCCTATCAACCTGGTAGTCTTCCAGGGGACTGGTTGGGATGACTCGTCTAGGAGAGGGCTTCGCGCTTAGATGCATTCAGCGCTTATCCGTTCCGGTCATAGCTACCCAGCTGTGCCACTAGCGTGACAACTGGAGCACCAGAGGACCGTCCTCCCCAATCCTCTCGTACTAGGGGAAAACCTCCTCAATCATCCTACACCCACGCCAGATAGGGACCGACCTGTCTCACGACGGTCTAAACCCAGCTCGCGTACCGCTTTAATTGGCGAACAGCCAAACCCTTGGGACCTCCTTCAGCCCCAGGATGCGATGAGCCGACATCGAGGTGCCAAACCACCCCGTCGATATGAACTCTTGGGGGTGATCAGCCTGTTATCCCCGGAGTACCTTTTATCTGATGAGCGACGGCCCTTCCACTCGGAATCCGCCGGATCACTAGGACCTACTTTCGTACCTGCTCGAGCTATCTCTCTTGCAGTCAGGCGCACTTATACCCTTACGCTCGTCGTGTGATTGCCGACCACACTGAGTGCACCATCGTGCTCCTCCGTTACTTTTTTGGAGGAGACCGCCCCAGCCAAACTACCCACCTGGAACTGTCCCCGACCCGGATTCACGGTGTCGGGTTAGGAACCTATCATGACGAGAGTGGTATTTCACTGATGACTCCCTCGGACCCAAAAGCCCGAGCTCGACGTCTCCCACCTATGCTACGCACGTCAGGACAAGCCTCAATACCAGGCTATAGTAAAGGTTCACGGGGTCTTTCCGTCTAGGCGCGGGAACGTGGCATCTTCACCACGGCTACAGGTTCGCCGAGTCTGCTGTCGAGACAGAGCCCAACTCGTTACGCGATTCATGCGGGTCGGAACTTACCCGACAAGGAACTTCGCTACCTTAGGACCGTCATAGTTACGGCCGCCATTCACTGGGGCTTCAATTCAGAGCTTCGCTTTCGCTAACCCCTCCTCTTAACCTTCCAGCATTGGGCACGCGTCAGTCCGTATACATCGTCTTTATGACTTTGCACAGACCTGTGTTTTTAGTAAACAGTCGGTTGGGCCAATTCTCTGCGGCCTCCCCGGGCTTTGACACCTGAGAAGGCTCCCCTTATCCCGAAGTTACGGGGTTAATTTGCCGAGTTCCTTGACAACAGTTCTCTCGAGCGCCTTAGGATATTCACCTCACCCACCTGTGTCAGTTTTGGTACGGACGGCTTTTTGGCTCCCTAGAGGATTTTCTCGGCGGTCAGTCCAATCACTTCGCGCTAAGCGCTCGGCATCACCTTCGAACTTACGCACGCGGGTTTTCCAACGTGCCATTCTAGGGCTTGCACGCACATCTGTCAGTGCGATGACCTTTCCTCCCGCGTCCCCCCATTGGTAGTAACGCCTCAAGCCGGTACAGGAATATTAACCTGTCATCCATCGACTACGCCTTTCGGCCTCGCCTAAGGGTCCGACTAACCCTGGGCGGATTTACCGAGCCCAGGAATCCTTGGGTTTACGGCGAGCAGGATTCTCACCTGCTTTGTCGCTACTTGTTCCGGCATAATCACTTCCAGGACGTCCAGGCGTCGTTACCGTCACCCTTCACTCGTCCGGAACGCTCCCCTACCACTTCAAGGACTCAGCGAGTCCATGAAATCCGCAGCTTCGGTTGCGCACTTGAGCCCCGTTCATTTTCGGCGCAGGACCTCTCGATCAGTGAGCTATTACGCACTCTTTAAATGATGGCTGCTTCTAAGCCAACATCCTGACTGTCTTAGAGATCCCACTTCCTTCACTGCACTTAGCACGCATTGGGGACCTTAGCTGGCGGTCTGGGTTGTTTCCCTCTCGTCCACGAACCTTATCGCTCGTAGACTGATTCCCTGGATACGGTCCACGGTATTCGGAGTTTGATTAGGTAGGGTATCCCGGAGGACCCCTATCCCATTCAGTAGCTCTACCCCCGCAGACTATTACCAAAGACTAGCCCAAAAGCTATTTCGGGGAGAACCAGCTATTTTCAAGCTTGATTAGCCTTTCACTCCTAACCACAG
>WYBT01000024.1 GCA_011525785.1 Planctomycetaceae bacterium | reverse complement strand
GGGCGAGAACGTGCTCGACCTCTTCGGCGGCTCGGGCAGCACGCTGGTCGCCGCTGAGCAGACCAAGCGGCGCGCGTTCCTGATGGAGCTCGACACGCTGTACTGCGACGTGATCGTCCAGCGCTGGGAGCAGCTCAGCGGCAAGCAGGCCACGCTCGAAGGCGACGGCCGCACCTTCGCGGAACACGCCGCTGCTCGCTCCGGCGCCGCCGGCGCCAACCCCGCGGTCACCAACCGCGCCAACCCGCCCGACACGGAGCGCCCGGCATGAACAAGAAAATCCCCGCGGACGCGTTCAGCTTCTACGTCTCGCTCGGGCCCAGGCGCAGCTACGACGCCGTCGCCGCCAAGTACGGGGCGTCGCGTCGCGGCGTCGCCGATCACGCCAAGCGCGAGCACTGGCAGGAGCGCGTCGCCAAGCTCGAAACCCGCGCGCGCGCCGACGCCGAGACGAAGGCTGCGGAGTCGCTCGAAGCCATGAACCAGCGCCACCTCCAGGAGGCGCGCTTCCTCCAGAGCCGTGGCTTGGAAGGGCTCAAGAGCGGACGCCTGGAGCTGTACGCCGCGAACGGTCGCCTGGTTGAGCTGGGCGTGAAGCTCGAGCGGCTAGTCCGTGGTCAGGCGACGGAGCGCACCGAGAGCTTGGAGCAGGTGGTGCGCGGCGAGTACGCGCGCTGGTTCTCGGGCCAGGGAGACGCGGCGGACGGCCAGGAGGGCTCGGACTCCGATGCCGCGGACGCCGGCGACGACGCAGACGCCGACGCCGAAACAGACAGCGACGCCGATCCCAACCCCGCGCACAACCCCGCCCCAGCCATTCAAACCAAGGCCAACCCCAAGGCCACGACGACGACCACCACCACGACCAAGACCACAACCAAGACCACAACCAAGGGAAAACTGCCGTGAGCCTGCGATCCCACCCGACTCTGAACCTCAAGCGCTTCTTCGCTGACCTCAACTACTTCCCGCACGCCGGACAGCAGCTCGTGCATCGCTCCACCGCACGGCGGCGCGTCGTCAGCTGCGGCGTGCGCTGGGGCAAGTCGCTGTGCGCGGCGATGGAGGCGATCGCAGCTGCGATGCTCGCCGACGGCCGCAGCATCGGCTGGATCGTCGCGCCCACCTACGATCTCGCCGACCGCATCTACCGCGAAGTGGAGCTGCGCCTGATGGAGCACATGCGCCACCGCATCGTGTCGCGCAAGGAGAGCGAGCGTCGCATCGTGATCCGCAACATCTCCGGCGGCCTGAGCGAGATCCGCGCCAAGAGCGCTGACAACCCCGACTCGCTGCTCGGCGAAGGCCTAGACTTCGTGATCGTCGATGAGGCCTCGCGCCTCAAGCCGCGCATCTGGCAGAGCTTCCTCTCGCAGCGGTTGATCGACAAGGATGGCTGGGCGCTCCTGATCAGCACGCCCAAGGGCAAGGGCTACTTCTACGACCTGTACCGGATGGGCCAGGGAGAAGATCGCGACCCCGACTACGAGTCGTGGAACATGCCCAGCTGGTCGAACCCGCTGCTGGATCGCAAGTTGATCGACGCTGAGCGCGCGCGACTTCCCGAGCGCGTGTTCGCGCAAGAGTTCGGCGCGCAGTTCATCGAAGGCTCGGGCAGCGTGTTCCGCGGCGTGCGCGAGTGCGCCACGAGCACTTGGAGCAAGCCGCATCCTCGCGAGCGCTACCTCGCCGGGCTCGACCTCGGCAAGACCGAGGACTTCACCGTGCTGACGATCGTCGACACGCAGTGCCGTCTGGTGTACTGCGACCGCTTCCATCGGCAGGACTGGGCGATCCAGACCCAGCGGATCAAAACCGCGCTCGACCGCTACGGCGCCACGGTGCTGGTGGACTCGACGGGCGCCGGCGAGCCGATCTTGGAGGGGCTCAAGCGCGACGGCGTGAATGCGTACCCGTACACGTTCACGATGCAATCCAAGACCGCCCTGATCGACAACCTCAGCCTGCTGTTCGAGAAGCGGGAGATCTTGTTGCCCCGGCCGGAGCTGTGGCCGGAGGGCATCGATGAGCTGGAGTCGTTCCAGTACAGCGTCAACGACAACGGGTACGCGCGCATGAGTGCGCCGGGCGGCCAGCACGACGACATCGTGATCAGCTTGGCGCTGGCCGCTTGGCACGTGCGTACCCGTATCGTGCGGGTGCGGCTCACGTGCTTCCCGCGCAGGCGGCGGCGCTTCATCTGATGCGTTGCGGACGAGCATCCGGGGCCGCTGCTTGACGCTCGGCCGATTGGGGAGTTCATGCGCCTCGCCTGTGAGCGGACGCGCCCGCAGGTGAGCGCGTGAATCGGACCTTCACGTCGGCCTGCGGGTTTACACGTCCGAAGCGCTCGAACTGGCGGAACTGCCTCGCTGTTCCTCGCGATCTGAGCCTCCATGCGTGTGTCGCCGCGATGGTGCGGCGCGCAACGCGCGAACGCGCGAAGGACAAGATTCCGATGGCACGCAAGAGCAAGACCCAAGTCCCTACGATCGACCACACCCTGACCCTGGCCTCGCTGTGCGAGGCGTACCTCGCGAGCCTCGTCGAACGCGGCCAGAGCGAGGGCACGATCTTCTCGTACCGCATGGAACTCAACACGGCCAAGGCGGTGTTGGGCGCGGACACGCTCGTGTCGGATCTGACCTACGACGCGATCGCCGCCTTCAACACCTGCGACCGCGTGATGAAGAAGAAGAGCGGCAAGCCCAAGGCCGAGCCGAGCTTCCTCAAGACGCGGCGCACGCTGCGGCTGTGCTTGGCGTTCGCGGAGCAGAGTCGGCTGATCGGGTGCTCGCCCGTGCCCGCGAGCAAGGACGCGCTGCCGGGTCAGACGGTCGAGCAGGCATCCGCGGACGCGACGACGCCCACGCCCGAGAAGCCCAAGAAGGGCAAACGCCGCGGCGCGCTGGTGTTGGAGGTCTCGCAGCCCGAAGCCGAAGCCGCCGCCGACGTTGCCGAGGCGATGATCGCTGCGACCGCGCCCGAGACGGCCGCGTAGGTCCAACTCGCCACCGCCGACGCTCGGCGTCGTCGCAGACCGGTTCGTTCGCAGCTCGCGAGCGGGTCGGTCTTCTCCACTTGAGTGGAGGCGACGATGGATCTTCGACAAGCGCTGCAGGTCTACCTGCTGCAACTGCGGGCCGATGGCCGCAGCCCGCACACGATCAAGAGCTACGAGCGGCACCTCGGGTCGCTGCTCGACTGGCTCGCCAAGCAGGGGCGGAGCGCTGCGTTGGACGAGATCACCCCGCAGGTGCTGGCGGAGTTCTTGGTGTCCGACGACGTGCGCGCGAGCGGGCGTGGGGGACTGCGATCGACTTCGACGGTCAACGCCGTGCGGACGAGCCTGCGTGTCGTGTTCGGCTGGCTCCACGATGCCGGCCACACGCGTGTCAACCCCGCACGCCTGATCCGCCGCGCCATCTGCTCGCCGCCGCCGCCCAAGGCCCTGAGCGACGCCCAGGTCGAGCGGCTCCACGAGGTGATGGCCGCCGCAACCGGCGTCGCCGCCGCGCGTGACCGGGCCATGGTCGCTCTGATGCTGGGCAGCGGGCTGCGCATCGGATCCGCTGTGGCCCTCGACGTGGGGGACGTGGACCTCGCGAACGGCGTGCTGACCGCCCGTTGCGTCAAGCGCGACCGCGTCCAGCGCGTCTTCTTCGGCGCCGAAGCGCGGGCCGAGCTGCAGCGCCTGATCGCAGGCTTGCCCGGCCCCGGCCCGCTGTTCCGCGCGCCCAACGGCGAGCGCCTGACCGTCCGCCAAGCCTGTCGCCGCATCACCGCCTGGCTCGACCGCGCCGGCATCTACGACGCGTCGCCGCACTCCCTGCGGCACACGTTCGCCACCCGCCTCCTGGCGCGGACCGGCGATCTCTTCTTGGTCCAGCGCGCCCTTGGGCATCGGTCGATCGCATCGACCGTGGTGTACCTGCAGATCGACGAACGCAGGTTGAAGGACTCCATCGGCGCGTAGTTCTCGCGACCGGTTGCGCCCGTGCGCCACGTGTCAAATCGATCTTTTGATTTGATGGTTCAACGGCAGTCGATTGGTACCGCAGCGGAACACGTTTTCGGGCCTGTCTGGTGGTGACCCGCGTTGGATTCAGGGCGCCAGAATCCACACACACCCTTGTCGCAAGTCGTTGCCAAACGACCACTTGCGCGAGCGATTTCGACGGGGTGGTTCTGGCCGCGCTCCAGTTCGTTGGCCAGGCGCCTGACGACGGCAGCGGGACCCGCTATTGGTGATCGGCCGGTCCGAGGTCCGAAACCGGCATCGTCTTCGTCAACACGTACGGGGGGACACGGCTATGGGAGTTCAGCAAGTGATCCAGACGACTCTGGAAAAGTGGAGCGAACAACGCGCGGATGAACAGGTTCAACTGGCCGCTGACCGCGAGCGGGCCGCGGCGCGGAAGCGCGTCGCAAGTGCACTCTCCAACCTCGACGCAGCGCTGCTTCCGAAGGACGCCCCGGCTGCTGCGGCCGATTGGGCGCCGCTCTGGAGTCGTGCCGCAGCTGCGATGTGGGATGCGAGGCGAGCGCTGGGTGAAGACCTGCAGCTCGCATCCGTCGATCACCACGGCGTGGCGGCACAAATCTGGAACTTCGCGCTGGCCGGCGCCACGGACGAGCAACTGGCCGAAAACCTGACGCTGGCGCTGTCAACGATGGGCGCGAGCTTCCGCCACGCCGTCTGCGCCCTGACGATCGATGTTGGGGAGGAACTGACTGCGGGCCACACGCGCGGGAACGGCGCCGCAGCAGCGTCGCGAGTGCCATCTAGCCGGGCCAACGCCGAGCAGACAATGATCCATCGCCAACGCTCTGGTCTGGATTCGACTTGCGACGGCGAACACGGCGGAGTTGCGCGGATTGGGCCAGTGGTCGCGCACGCGAGTACGCAAGGGATCTCCAAGCGCGAGTTGCGTGCGGATCGACGACGGCGGCTCGCAGAAGCTAAGAACGTCGAGGAACTGGCAGAGGAGCTCACCGATCGGCACGTGTCGATCATGGCTGCTCTGCTCAAAGCTGGTGCGTGTTCCAGCGAGACGCGGAAATCGGCAGCGAGTCTCTGTCGGAACCAACTCGGCGACCTCGAACCCAAACTCCTGAGCCATCCGTTCCAGGAGCTTGTCGGCATGAAGCTGATCAAGTCCGCGGGAGGGCCGTCGGGAGGTTACTGGATCACGGAGTTCGGCCGCCAAGTCGCGGAGCATCGGAGCGCGATGAGCAAGCGTGCTCGTGCCAAGTGAGGGCGCTGCTTCGGCGCCTAATCTTGATGAATGTTGATGCGGTCCGCGGTGCGTCAACGTTCATCAACTTACTAGGGTCGTTGCCACGCATGTGACCCCGGATGCTCCCAGTCGACCGTGTTGGACAAGTTCGTCCGACTCGCGTCGCAGGAGCACCGTATGGGACACCGCAGGACCGCAGCTGACTCACCGAGCGAGTTCGAGTTTCTCACCCTCGACGAGGTAGCAGATCGGATGGGATGCAGCCGACGGCATGTGCGTCGGCTCTGTGAACGCCGTGAGATGCCGCAGCCGCTTCGACTCGGAGCCCTGCTGCGCTGGTCTCGCGCATCGTTGGACCGCTGGGTGGCCGCGGGGTGCCCGCGCATGGACGAGCAGGTGGACCAATGATCGGGCCCGCCATCTCCGCCACACTCGGTGGCGAACTGACGCACGTTGTCGACGGATGCAGCCCAGCCGTCGGTGGTGAGCTGGAGTTGGATCTGGCGGCGGATCGGCCGCTCGGCGCTTCGATGTCACCGCGCGTCGATTCTCCGGGCGAAGGGTCGGATGCTCGGCCCGAACTGCCCGCAGCCGCCGCGAGGGGGCGAAGTGGTGCTGATCACCTCGGCCCAGCCGCGCGAGAGTTGAAACTCCGCCGAGGCATAGACGCCGGAGTCGTGAAAGACGAACGGCGCACCCCGAAAGGCACGCCGTCGCTGGTTGCCGACCGTGGAGAAGGGGCGGGCGTCAAGATCCTAGACGCAGCCCGCAGGAGCGCCAGCGATGAAGCGCGAAAGCGCGCGATCTCTGACGGCTTGTCCCGTATCTGGTCCGACGATGCATTCGCTCGCGGTGAACTGACACTGTTCGAGGTGCGGTCGAAGCGGGCCCGGCGCGCTTCGGGCGTGATCGAGGCAGCCGCTGCTTTGGCGAGCGGCAACTTCACGTGCTCCAGCTGCGCGCTCTTTCGTGCGGGCAGCGACGGCCGAACTGCGCCCAACGTGGTCGCGATCCCAGGTGTGTGGCTCGACCTCGACACCAAAGACGGGGCGCACAGGAAGCAGAACCTCCCCACGCACGAAGAAGCGCTGGCCTTCGTGGCAGGGCTGCCGCTCCTGCCGACGTTCATTCTCTCCTCGGGTGGCGGGTTGTACTGCTGGTGGTCCTTCGCCGAGCTGTGGGTGTTCGACTCAGTCGAGGAGCGTCCGCGAGCGGCTCGGCTCGTTGCTGGCTGGCACGCGTTCGTTCGCGACGTTGCGGCCGGTCACGGCTGGCACGTCGACAACACCAGCTCACTGGTCCAGGTCCTTCGGGCTGAGGGCAGCTTCAACGACAAGTACTCGCCGCCGCGGGAGGTCAAGTGCATCTCTGACGCAGGCAAGCGCTGGAACCCCAGCGACTTCGAGCAGTGGATCGACCTCTCGGGAGCGCCGCAGGGGCCCAAGTCCAAGGCGCCGCAGTGTGCGTCGGGAGCGCTTCCCGCTGACGAGCTGCGAGCGGCGCTGACTCACATCGATTGCGCCGGCACGAGCTACGAGCAGTGGCGCAACGTCGGCTTTGGCTTGCACCACTACAGCGGGGGCGACGATGCCGGGTTCGCGCTGTGGGACGAGTGGTCGAGCCGCGACGTCGCGCGATACGAAGGCACTGCGGCGCTACGCAAGCTGTGGGATGGGTTTGGACGCTCCGACGCCCACCGTCGCCCCGTCACGATTCGCACGGTCGTCGCCCTGGCCCGCCTCGGTGGGTGGCGTGGCGCACTGCCCGATCCAACGCTGGTTGCCCCTTTGCCGATCGCCGCGCCGACGCGCCCGGAATCGCGCGACATCCACGACGCCTCCCAGCGAGTCGGTGCGATCGCGCGCGAATTCAAGCCAGGCGAGCGCTCGATACATCTGCAGTCGTGGCCCGGATGCGGCAAGACGACCGTGTCCGGCCAAGTCGCGCTCGAGCGGATCGCTGCAGGCGATCACGACTGGACTGCGGGAGCGGTGCTCGCCCTTCCCGAGCGATCGCTGGTCCACGAGAAAGTCGAAGCCCTCCGCTCTCACGCTTCGCGCCTCGACGTAGCAGTACCTGTGCGTGTGCTTCTCGGTCGCTCAGGCGAACGGGACAGCGGCTGGTGGTGCGAGCGGTTTCGAGACGCGAGCCGCAACGGAGAACTCGGTCGACAAGCGTGCTCTCGGTGCCCGCTCAAGGGATCCTACGAGTTGGAGCCCGACGGTAGGCGACGCACTTGGGTAGACGGTCCATGCGCGACGGAGCCCGGCCGGTACCTGCACTCTCGCAAAGACGCGCTTCAGAGCGGCGGTTTGGTCGTGACCACACATGCGGCCCTGGCGCATAGCCACAGCGAGCTCGACGAACGGCGAGTGCTGATCATCGACGATCCGGGCTCAACGCTCTGCCTCACGCATCCGGTCGAGCTGCGCTCGTCCGACATCGATGCCGCGCTGGTGCGCGTCTTGGGCTGGCGCGAGCAGACCCAGTCGCCGCCGCTCGTCGATGGTGGGCCGCTGCCTGAGATCTACGTCGCGGACGTTGCCATTGCGACGCTGCGCGCCCTCCACAAGCGTGGGCGCGACCGCACACTGTGGATCGAATCCGCCGTTTGTGCTCTGCCGGAGGGCGTCAAGGCCGCGATCCGCGAGGGATCGATCCATCCGCCCCGCGATGCGCTGGGGCGATTCTTGCTCTGGCCGTGGGAGCTGGAGCTGCGAGATGACGGACCCGATGGATCGCCGGCCTTCACCGACCTCGCGCTGGACATCGCTCGCGAGGTGTTGGCGCACGGGCACGCACCGATCGTGGAGCGAGTTGATCGACGGAGCGTTGCGCGGGGGTCTGCAGATCTACGCATCCACCTGCCAGACCGCCACCTGATCGCCCGCGCAAAGGGCGGCCGTGTCATGTGGTTGTCGGTCGCCCCGATCCCGGATTCCGTGTCGACCGCGTTGGGCGTTCGGCGCGAGGTCTTGCACGCCAACCCCACCCACCTGGAGCTGGTGGTGGGCGACCTCGAGCTGCCGTGGGGAGATCGGGGACGAACCCGCCACGTTGCGTTTGGTCCTGGCATGCGTCGGAACGGCGCTGCTTCCGCTGAAGACACGCTAGCGCGAGCGATTGCGACTGCGCTTGCATCGGTTCACCCGAGCTTCGGCGCCGTGCTGCTCAAAGCTGACCGCGAGGCGCTGCGCAGCCCCGAGTGGTGCCGCAGCTATGGCAAGGGCCATGCCGGCAGCGACGAGCTGGCGGGTCGCGAGCTGCTCCTGGTGCGTCGCAATGTGCCGCCGTACACGTCGCTGTCGCTGGACGCCTGCGTGCTTCGGCGCACGCTCGGTCTTGCGGGCGAGCTGAGCCCGCCTGCATCGGCGCGACTGAAGACCGTGCGCGAGGCGCGCCGCTGGCGACCAGATTCGTGCGTGATTCCGACCGCCGTTCCGGCCGACCTCCTCGAACGCGAGCTGCTGCGGGCCGCCGAGGCGCACGGGATCCTGAACGCTATCGGCCGCAGCCGGGCCCTGTCGGCAACCTCGCGGCGAATGGTCCTGTTGCTGGACGGTCGCCCCTGCGACCTCCTAGGGGCCGACGTCAAAGTTGAGCCGCTCAACTGTGTACTCGAACGCCTCGGTGTGCTCGGCCTGGTGGAGATCCCAGACCGCGATGCCCGCGACGCGGCGATGGCGCGCCTGCAGTCCACACGTGCGGAAGCTGTCTCCAAGCGGCGCGCCGATCTGCAGCTGCTCATCCAGCAAGACCCGAGCGTGTCGATCGCCACGCTCGCGCGCAGGTTGAGCTGCTGCGAGCGGACCATTCGGAGCGACCTGAGCTCGATCCGTGTCGCAGAGCCCGACGCGTTGCAGCACGAGTTCAGCACGCTGCAACGTGCGCTCTCCAGCTCGGCAAGTCCGGCAACGCGATCTATAGAAGATTCTCTGTACGTCGAGTTGCAGAAGCTTGCCGCGACCGACGTAGCTGCGGAGGTGCGGAGGCTGACGCCGGCCGCACTGGAGGAGCGAAGCGTTCGCGGCCACCTGAAGACGCTCCGTCGAGCGATCCACGATGGCGCAGCGTTGGTTCTGCCGCCCAGATCCGATGGGCGCCGTGGGCTGCGGCTTGTCATCCAGGCCGTCGCGCGGATCCTGCTGCGCGACAAGCTCGCCTTCGCCCCTCCACGTTCCGGGTCCGTGCGAGCGCGTGGGGCGGGAGGTGCGGCGTGAAGCCTCGCATCACCGCAGTGAAGTTCACGCCTTCGCCAGTGATCGACGAGGCCGATGGACTGGTCGGCTGGTTGCGTGTCCAAGTGGACGAGTGGCTGGAGATCGACGGGCTGGCGCTGAGACGCAATGGCATCGGCGAGCTGACGCTGTCCTTTCCGTCGCGAGTGGATGGCGCTGGATACCGCAGGTACTTCGCGCGTCCCCTGAACGAAGCGGCTCGGGCTGCCATCTGTTGCCAGGTCCTCGAGCACCTGCGAAGCACGCGGAGGATCCCGTCGTGAGCGACACCAAGCGAGTCCAGAGCGAACGGGTCGAATCGCTCCTGGAGCAGTTGGTTGCGGAGGTCGAAGGTCTCCGCACGGATCTGCGAAAAGCCCTGGAGCTGATCGCGCAGTCGAGCAACTGTCCCAGCGACGTGACGCCGCAGCCCGCCGACCCGCAGCAGCTCCTGACCGCCGACGAGGTGGCCGCATTGCTGCGCGTGGACGTGCGGACGCTGCGCCTGATGCGGCACGAGCGCAGCTTCCCGCGCCCGACTCGCGTCGGGCGGTCGTTGCGCTGGAGGCGGAGCGCGGTGGAGCGCTGGATCGACGGGGGTGCACGGTGATCCTCTCGCGACTCGGACGCGCCTACGGCCCGGGCAAGCTCGACAAGGTCCAGCGCGGCAACGGGCCGGGCCAATGGGTGCTCACGTACACCGACGGGCGCGGCAGACGGCGGCGCCTCGCGCTGAGCACCGACAAGCAGGTCGCCGAACGGCGCCGCGCCGAGCTGATCCGTCAGCGCGACCTCGAACTCGCGGGACTCGGCTCGGTCGAGGGCCAATCGACGCCGCTCGCGGACCTGCGCGACCAGTACCTCGCGGACCTCGCCTTGCGCGTGGGGGCGAAGCAGCTTCGATCGCGCACGGACTCGCTCGCCCGCGTGCTCGCCGCCATACCCGCGACGCGCGTGCGGGACCTGCGCGTGGTCGACGTGCAGCGCTACCAACGCGAGCGCCTGGCTCAGGGCGTCGCGCACCGCACGGTCAACGTCGACACCGGCGCGCTGGCGTCGATGCTGAACTGGGCGGTGGGGGCGCAGCTCATCGCTGAGAACCCGGTGCGCAGCTTGAAGCCGCTGCCGACGAGCGAGCGCCACCAGCGGCGGGTGCGACGCGCCCTGTCCGAGGACGAGGTCGAGCGCTTCCTCGCCGCCGCGGCCGAGGACGACGCCGAGTGCGCCGCGCGCCTGTCCGCATCGCGCACGATCGAGCTGCACGGCCGCGGGATCGGCTACGCCACGAAGCCCCGCCCCGAGCGCGTCCCGCAGGCCCCGCTGTGGCGCGCGCTGCTCACGACCGCGGCGCGCTGGGGCGAGTTGACGCGCGTGACGTGGCTCGACCTCGATGCCGACCAACGAGCGCTGACGCTGCGGGCCGCGACGACCAAGTCGGGGCGGGGTCGTGTGATTCCGCTGCCGCAGTCGCTGGTCGACGAGCTACTCGCCCTGCGCGCCGTGCACCAGCGCGTGCGCATGCGGCTCGCGCAGCCGAGCGACCGGGTGTTCCTGTCGCCCGACGGCGCGGACTGGGCCGACTACACGACGAACGGACGCCGGCTGTTGCGCCGCGTGCTCGACCGGGCTGGCATCGCGCGCCGCGATGCGCTGGGGCGGGTCGTGGATATCCACGCGCTGCGCCACACGGCGGCGACCGGGATGGCCCGACGCGGCGTACCGCTCGTCGTCGCGCAGCGGGTGCTCGGGCATGCGTCGCCCGAGATGACGGCGCGGGTCTACACGCACTTGGGGCTCGAGGACTTGCGCGGGGCGGTGGAGGCCCTCAGCGAGCCGAGGCGCGAGCGCGGGGTGGTTGGGTAGCTCAAGCTATTGCGGTGGGGTGGGTGGGAAGCCCGGTTGCCGCAACGGGCATTCTTCGAACGTTCTGGCACCCCGACGCGTTACCACGGTTCGTGGCCGAGCTAGTCTTCACGCCCACCGGGCGAGTTGCCTAGCGGGCCTCACGATCCCTCCTGACCGGCCAGGAGCCCTGGTACCCGTCGGGAACGTGACCTCCAACCGAAAAGGTCTGGTGTCATGAGCGGGAACGTTGACTTGAACTCGTATTGGCGTTCGGGATCGCCCCACGGACTGGATGACGCGCCTGAGCACGTCGTTCCGGCGATGGACGATGCGACCTTGCGGCTGGCGCGCCTGCCTTCGGGCCGGGTTCGTGGCCGCGATCAGCTGCGCCGTTACCGCCGATGGCGCGAGTACCACGAGCGTTTGCTCGTCTTCTGCGCGCTCGTGTTGGTGATCGGAGCGTCGGCCGCCCTCGTGGCGACCGTCGCGTAGTCCCGAGACGGCGGCGATCAACTTGGCTGGAGCCGGCTAGGCGCTCGTCGTCTAGTCGGCTCCGTGTCGTTTCGCTCGACATCCGGACCGAAGCACCGCGGGTGGCAAGCGGACTCGCATGCCGCCGAATACTATTGAAGCCGTCGCGGCACGAACCCGCGGACCATTCGCTCTCCTTCCCGAGCGGCCACGTGAACTACATCGTCCTCGCTACTGCACCCACCCCGCTCGTTGGTGATCTCCAACGAGCAATTTCAGCGTCCCGCTCGAGTGGCGTTGCCGCGCGTACCACCGAGCTGCTGACGGTTCAGGACCTGCTCTCACTGAGCATCGATCGTCTTGACGACGTCGAGGTGATTGTGCCAGTCGATGGAAAGAACGAGCGGGACCTCTCGCCTCCGGTGATCGTCCAAGTCGTCGAGCACGCGCTGCAGCGTGCGCGTCGCGTCGTGCTGATTAGTCACGCACCAGCGATCAACAGCGACGCTGAAATTCGGAAGCTTGCGTTTCGCGCAAGGGGCTTGCGGTTCATTCCAGTGCCATCGAATCGCGCACTTCGAGACGTGCTCGAGGTCCTCTGGCCGGAGCTTCAGGCGTTCCGACCCGCACAGCGGGAGCCCAGTCGGCTCGAACACATGTTCAGTCTTCAGCGCGTGTGCGTGGACCGGCCGGGGATCGTGTCGGGGCTCTCCAACCTACTTCGCGACCGTAAGTTCAACATCCAGTACTTGGGCATGTTCGCGTACGGCCTTACAGCTCGGCTCGATCTGGTTGCTCGCCTGCCGAACGAACTCGCCTCTGCTTCGACTGAGGAGCGAGCGGCGCAGGTCGGGGCGCTGCAAAGCGAGATCGAGTCGTTGCTTGCCCCGATTCTGGGCGAAGCACTGGCGTACGAGGATTCGCCGAAGAACGCGAGGTCGATCGCGAGGACCATGCTCGCGGCGCATGGGCGTGGCCTACTCAAGTGGCGGGGCTTAGACTTCGAGCCGGGCGTGCTGGCGAAGCTTGTGGAACCACTCGTGAGCTTCGACGATGTGTCTGTAACGCGCGTGCTAGTTCGAACCGACTTCTCGCACGAGCATCCGACCCAAGCGATCACCATCGAGGCGATCGTGCCGAAGTCGCTCGACGATCAGTTTCGTTGGCGATCCAGCCTCCTTCATGTCTACGAGCGAATGGGTGCGAACGCGTGCTACCTACCGATCGAGATCGGGTTCGGAGCGAGACGCGAACTTCGAAGGCCGTAACCTGAGGCCGATTGCAGGTGTGACGCGCGGAGCGAGAGCATCCGTCGCCCGGATTCCAGTTCAAGCTGATCTTGCGCGGCTTGATGTCGGAGAACTCGCGCGCCGCGGCGGTGGCATGCCCTCTGCTTGCAGGCGCGTGGCGGTTACCGTTCGAATCGCCGGTGTCGCGCCGTTTCCCGTCGGTCAACGTCGCGATGACTTCGAGCTTGCGGGGCGCGCGCTTCATGGGTGCCACCGCTCTCGATTCAAGCTACGTTGGCACCTCATGCACCGACCGCCGGATAGCTACTTCCTTGAGTACTTCGACCGACGCGTGCTGTGTCGGTACCGAGCGTCGCCCGATATCTACGTCCTGCGAGAGGACGACTTAGGCGGCTCGCTCGAAGTCAATGCGCACCCGTTGCTAGTCGAGCCGCACACGCCGCAGCACTTTCGCGTGAGGTTCGGCTTCCGTCGTCTGCACGACAGGCGGGTGTGCGTCGCAGCGCTGAAGATGGATCTGGGAAGACTCGCCGAGCCGGAGCAACTTGCGTGGGGCGCAGACCTGATCGATCGTCCGACCTTCCTCGAGCACGACGAGCCGTTCGAGTCTTGGCGAGCCTGCAATCTCGACGGGGAGTGGGCTGGCCGGCCAGGTCCCCTCACGCGCGTGCGCGCTGCCGTACAGCGCTGTCGCGCCGTTACGAATCAAGGATTGGGTGTTTCCATCTTTCGGTCGGACGATGACCCTCTGCTCGCGTATCCGGTCGCTGAGAACACGAGAGCCCTGACCGACGCGCTGGTGGAACTCTACCGCTTCGTTGGGGATGACATGGAAGGTGATGCTCTGATCCGAATGGCGCGGCACCGTTCGATCAGCCTGTCTGAACCCGCGAAGCGGCTGAATACTCTGAAGGAGATCCTTCCGTCCGACTTGAGGGCGTCCGTGCACTTGCCACTGCGCGAGCTTGCGACCGCTCGAAACAAGGTTCACAGATCTGCGGACGCGCGACCGGAGCCTTGCCCTGCATTCGATTCTTTCGGTCTTACGCTCGAAGATGTAGCGAACGCGCTGGAGCGATTGACCGACTGGTTTGCCAACGAACTCGGCCTCGACACCGAGCGCTGTCTAGAACGGGAGCACCTCATGAACGCAGCATTTCTGCCCAGCATTCAGTTCCCCCCCGAACCATCGTTCAAGACCGATACCGTCAAGTCCGCCGTCGGAAAGACGATCGAGCGCATCGAGTACGGCGGGGTTCGCCCCTCCCTTGAATGCCACGAGCGGGAGCTGATGGTGCTCCACTTCACCGACGGCTCGGCGCTGCGCCTCGATGTACGCTGCAATGCCGGCAACCTGGAGAGCCAGTTTCCTGGCCTCAAGGCCGCAATGTTCCGCACATCGATAGACCCAACGTCGATACCCTCTCCTCGCGCAGACGTGTCGACGGATCGGCCGTGAGTGCGCCTTCCCGTAGCCGGCTCCTCGATACACGCTGCTGCTGACCATTTGGAGGCCACGATAGGCACGATCAAGCGGGTCCGTAGAAACGAAGCCATCACACGCGCGGAATTCGAGTCGGCGCTCAAGGCTTGGTTCGACGAAGCCAAGCCGGGCGAGTGGGTCGGCGACCGCGGTGGGCGTGGGCAGGCACCGTGGATCTTCGTCCGCGATCTGGGGCGAGTGTTCCATCTGAACGCAGACAGCAACCGCGAGGGTGTACGCGAGTACCTCGGCATGCTCGCGGCCAGTCCGAACCTCGAATGGACCGTCGTGCTCAACCGCAATGGCACGCCCAACAAGGTCGCGTTTGGACCCGACCAACGCACGATCGCAGGGTTCTACCTGTACGTCGGACGGCCGCGCTGACGCGACGAGGTCGGGTCGGCAAGCCCGCCGGCGGCTACACATCTGCGCAGCGGAGCGCCTCGCCAAGGCGCGCGTGATCCTCGGCAAGCAGACCCGTGGGTTGCACGAGCGGGATGTTCCAGCCGACCACTCGAACGTCGCGACCCGCAATGGCGCCGCGCGCGTCCGTCCACGTGACACGAGCCATCCGTCCGCTCCTCACCACCGAAGCCTCGGTCAGTTCCATCGTCACGTCGAGCACGAACCGACTTGTGCAGACCAACGTAGCGAACGGGAACGTCTCCAGTTGCCACCTCAGGAACGGCAGATCGCGCTTGAGCAGTTCATCCGCGCCGAGAGCATCTGCGGCTCGTAGCTTCGACCACGTGGGCGCTGTTGGCTCTTGAACTAGGTCGAGGTGAACCGCGGATCCATTGAGGAACGACGCTCCCAGCCCGGTGAGCACGCGCTCCAAAGGGCGAAACCATGCGTAGACCGGGCTGCTCGGGTCGAAGTAGCGCGTCATCCGCAGCGTTGCGCGCTCGGCGCTGTTCTCGTCGAACTCGTGGCGACCTCGCAGTCCGAGAGATCCGAGCGTTTCGAACCTTCGGCGGGATCCCGTCAGCTCCACGCGGGACTTGGACACGTACTCCCTGTCCGACGGGTTAAGGCCAATGGTGGCAACGCACGCCCGATCGATCTGCCCGAAGAACAACACCGGAAGCGCGTTCGGCACCGTCCACTCCGACGCCGGCCACTTCAGTCGGTCGAGGAAGCGCCTGGAGTGTTCAGCGAGGCTCATCGTGCGCGATGCTTGCGATAGGGGAACGAGGGGCAGGGCGGTGCCCGCGACGCGCACCCTATCGTTGCCGCTCCTGCCTCCAGATCAGGTTGTCGAGCGTGCGCGGCCTGATGCCTGGGAAGTCGCGGTCGAGTTCGCGCGCCGCTGCGGCAAGCATGGCCTGCGCTTCGCCGGCACCGACCGGTCGTCCGAGGACGCGCTCCAGGAAACGGAAGATCATCCGGTCCGGCTTCACGAGGTCCTCGCGGCCGGCGAGCATCAGGAAGTAGCGCCACGAGAGGCCGGACGACTGGCCGGGGACCCGACGCACGTCGCGCTCGACCGCTGCGAGGTCATGCGCCTCCAGCACGTCCTGCAAGTGCTCAATCCGACGCCGGGCGAGTACGCCGGCGAACTGGACGACCGCGTCCGCCTTGAGGACTCCGTTGCGCGCGGAAGTGCGCTGCCGGTTGCCGAACACCTCGGTCGCGAGTCCGTCGGCGTCCATTGAAACCACGCGGACCAGGAAGGTTGTGATCGACTCCTGCTGATCGCGAAGCGGCACCGTTCCTTTTGGCGCTTGCTTCGGCAGCCCGAACCGCCGGCAGTAGCGGTCGATCACGTTGCGCACGCCCTCGTACCGCACGCCGATCGAGAACACGGAGTCGATCACGCACAGCGGCAGGCTCGCGTAGCCGTACTCGTCGGCGACCTCGATGGGGCCGGAGCTGGCGAGGACGGAGCGGCAGGCGGCGACGAGGGCGGGCTCAGCGAACGGTGTGCGCACTCGACGCATCGGCGGGAATGTGTCGCTCACGTTGCGGTCGATCTGACGCCGGTTACCTGGGATCTCAACGTGCCCGCGGCACGGCGCTGTGCTGTGCCCGCCTGCGGACGTCCTCGCTACGGTGATGCGTGACGCGCTCGATCGGGCCGCGCGGAACGGGCACGCAGCGGGTCACCCCCGATTGCTCCGTGCCGCGAACTGCACACACCAGATCTCTCCCGAGGCTGTCACCGAAAGACGATCGTGAAGCTCGTCAACGAATCCAGTTCGGCGCAGGTCGTCCACAGCCATACGGAGTGCCCCAAGAAGGGTTGGCGGCAAGCCGAGCCGCTCGGCCAGGTCGGCGCGCGAGCAACCACCGGCGATCGCTGTCAGCAAACTCCAGCACTCCATCTCGGCCCTGGACGGTTCCGGCTGCTCTGTTGTCGACGGGTTCATCGCGCACTCCTGGTCATCAACAAGCGGTCGTCGGACTCGAGTGCGAGGTCCCGCAGGCCAGGCTTCTTCGGTTCACCAGCTCGGGAGCATGCCGGCGCGGTGGGGGCCTCGCGCCAGTCGTTGTCGATGTTCTCGACAACGAGACGATCGTCGCTCGCGCGCGGGAGCGTCGCGGAGTCGACCGGAGCCGGAGCGCCGCTCAGGTGCACCTGGATGTTTGTGCCGCTGCCGATGCTCGCGATGACAGGTTGGGCGCGGGGGAGCTTCGTCTTCACCCGTCGGCTCGCGGGGGTCACTGGGCTGAGGTTGGCGATCATCGTGCGTGTCCGGTCGACCGAGTCTCGAAGTTGGGACGAGCCCACACAGTAAAGCGGGAACAAGGGCGGTAGGCCAGCCGCACGACGGGACGACGGCGGCACACGGAGCCAGCAAGATGACGACCATCGGGACCGGGCCGTGCTCGGTCGACATCGGGGACGGGATCGAGACCTTCGAGATGCTGGCGGACATCCAGCACGCCACGCGAGCCCGGGTCACCGGGCCCCGCTCCAACTCGGAGTGGTACCGCCAGCTGCGCAGCCGGCACGGGGCGACGGTGCGCGACGCGGCGGGGAAGGTCGTCGCGAATGTGTCGTGCAGCGCGCCGATGCAGGGGCCGGCGCACGTGGGGATGAGATCGTGGCGGGGTCGCCGGGTACGGTCGCGCGGCTCGGTGAGCCAGCGCCGGATCCCGTCAACCGGCAGCGGACGTCGACCTCGCCGCCGAAGACGACGCTGTGCTGCGGGGACAACGTCGCCAACCACAGGCGGACGCACTTGCACGCTCGACGAGCGGATGCGCGCCATGCGGACTACAGGTATTGCCGACGAGGCTCGTCCGGCGACCTCGGATCCATCGGCAGCTCACATCCATCCGGTCGCCGACTCCACGGCTTCGCCTTTGCTGTCACCCGCGAAGTAGAAACCACTTAGGTCGCTGCTCTCCATCGCAGCCAGGCCGGGCGCTCACCATCGCGGACACCCGTGGTTGGTCCCCTCGCGGCGCCGTCCACCGTGTTCCGTCGCGATCCGGCGTCGACGGGCGGCTCAGGTCGGTGGTTGCCCAGCGTCCCTCCGACCCGATCCGCGCTGTTCAGGGACGCCGACGCGCAACCACAGTCGAGAACACCTTGCGCGTGCCCTCTGGAGCCGGGAAATCGTCGCGCCGCGCGGCGACGAGTTCCCACCCCGTGAACTTCCGTTGGAGTTCGTCCGGCTCGAACAGGTAGTAGCCCCGCGGATCGAACATGCTGAAGAAGGTCGTGCCCTCGGTGAGGACGTTCACGACCGCGCAACCCCCGGGCCGCACGGCGCTCTTGAGCTGTTCGAGTAGGGCAAGGGCGTCGGTTCGCCGAAAGAACATCAGTAGGCCGATGCACACCACCGTGTCGTACTCGCCCGGCAGCACGCTCGCCGATAGGTCCGCCTCGCGAGCGTCGATGTCGAGTGCCTCCTCGCGCGCGACCTCGCGGATACGCGCGATCGCCGTCGGACTGGCGTCGAGCGCTACCACGCGATGTCCGCCGCGAGCGGCTTCAAGCGTGAGGTTGCCCAGCCCGCAACCCAAGTCGAGCACGTCGCCGCGAAGGTGCCGGACCGCCAGTTGCTCAAACGAGTTCAGTACGAACTCGCGCTGGGCGACCTGCTGCAGGAACTGGGCGTCAAAGAACCGTATCGAGTAGCTGTCCCTCACGCGGGAATGATACGGCCTTCCCCCGCGTGTCCGGTGGTGTCGGCTGCTCGATTCGGTGACCCGAGCCTCCACGAAGCGCGGAGCGCGCAAAGGCGGGCCCGGCACGTTGTCGCGCTGTACCGTCCGCCGGCCGTCGAGTTTCCGACTTGTCGCGCGTCAGCCCCGCTTGTCACCTCGCCACCGAGTTCGCTGCCCGAGGGTTTTCGCGACTGTGTAGTGCAAATGCGCGGCCTTAGCGCCCGAGTGCGGCTAGCGAATCGAGCAAGGTAGCGTACCGACGTGGCGCCGCAGAAGATCCAACGCGCGGCGCGCGCAACGAGAGCTGAATCGCCGACGCGCTGGAGCTGTTCCGCGACGCCGCTGCCGCGAACGAGAGGTCCGAAGTTGACCAGCACGAACGCACCACGCGCCGTCATCGCTGACCGCCGTGTGATTCGCGGTGGTGTCGGATCGTGACGATCGATCCGGCCGGAGGCCGTCCATCGAAGGTCGCGTCGAATACCGCATTCAACGGTCCTCCGTGTGACGTGCTGCGTAGACGATGACGGTAGCTTGCCTGATCACTTGCCCACTCCGTGCCGTCCGCCGTCCGCACGACCACGTCGACGTGGCCTCGTACGCCTGTCTGCAATCCCCTCACCCGCACGTCCCCGTGCACGTGAAGGTCACCATCGAGTTCGAGAAGCCGGGCCGTCAGGTCGAGGTCGGCGCAGGGCTCGACGACGACAGCGATTTGGGCCAAGGAATCGAAAGCTGTCCGGCGTGACGCGCAGCTCGGAGAGAGAATCGCCGTCGCCGCGAACAACGCGCAAAATATGGCGCGAAACGGAAAACTTCGCATGATCGGTTTCTTGAGTTGGAACGGCTGCACGCGCTTTTGTTCGCGGCAACTTTGGGGCCAGTAGGTGATTCAGTGGGTTATGTGGGGTACGGTGCAAGGCAAACTCACGACGCGAGAGCCGTGAGCGCATGCGCCCTCTCTCCCGTCGAGAGGCGTTGAATCCGTTGGTGCGCGAGTAGCCACGCGAGAAGGCGCCGCGCCCGAGAAGCGGTCTCCACGATTCGCGTCGTGAGTCGCCCGCGTGGCCATCTCGCGCCATCCGATGGGGGCTGCCCGACGAAGTCTGCCTAAGGCGACCGCCTACTTTTTCGTGGGCTTGCCGTGGTCGTGCCCATCGCCTTCCTTGTGCTCGCCCTCGGCGTCGAGCGGGCAGTCCTTGCATGTACCGTGGCCCACGACCCGCAGGCCACTGCCTTCGCGCACCCACAAGTGCGCGTTGTCGCCTTCGGCGGTGACGAAATACTCGGGCGCGGACTTCACCGGCTCCGACGCGCCTTGCGTGGTGAAGAGCGCCGCCGTAGAGGCGAGCGCGAGCCCGCCGAGTATCGAGTTAGCAGGTGTCATTGAAGTTCTCCGTGGTTGATGGGGGTGAGGGTCTGGGCGTCGCTCCTTGGAGCCGGCTACACGCCGGAGGCCGATCGCCTGTGGGTGTGATCGAGACGGCTGTCAGCTCGCTGCACTCGGTGCCGCGCCGTGAGGCGGCGCTCCTTCGTCCGGCTCTGCGTCAGCATCGGAATGCCCGGTGTTGCCGCGCGACGCGCTCGACTCTTGAGCCGTCGTGTGAGCGGTGGTGTCAACGCCCGCTCCGTCGCCTGCATCCCAGACTTCCGGCCTCGGGCCCGGGAATCCGTCGGCGCGTGTTCCGGTGAAGATGCGGTAGAGCGCGGGCAGCACGACGAGCGTGAGCAACGTGCTGGAGATCAAGCCGCCGATGACGACCGTCGCCAGCGGACGTTGCACCTCGGCCCCCGTGCCGGTAGCAATCGCCATCGGCACGAATCCGAGCGAGGCCACGAGCGCCGTCATCAAGACGGGCCGCAAGCGAGTGATTGAGCCGTGGATGATCGCAGTTTCGACCGCCTCGCCCTTCTCGCGCAGTTGGTTGATGAAGATAATCATCACCAATCCGTTGAGCACGGCGACGCCGGAGAGCGCGATGAAGCCGACTGCGGCCGAGATCGAGAACGGCATGTCGCGAACCCACAGCGCGACGACTCCGCCAGTTAGCCCGAGCGGGACGGCCGCGAAGACGAGCAGCGAATACTTGAAGCTCTTGAAGGTCGCGAAGAGCAGGAGGAGGATCATCGCGAAGCAAACCGGCACGACGACCGAGAGTCGCTGCTTCGCCGCGACCAAGTTCTCGAACTGACCGCCCCACACAAGCCACTGCCCAGCCGGTAGCGCGAGCGCGCCGATCTTGTCCTGCGCTTCGGTCACGAACGAGCCGAGGTCGCGTCCGCGAACGTTGCATTGCACTACAATGCGTCGCTTGCCGTTCTCGCGGCTGATCTGGTTGACTCCCTCGGCCACCTCGATGCGCGCGACCGTTCCCAGTGGCACGAATCCTCGCTCCCTCGGGGCGCGGGAGAGCGCCGCTCCGCCATCGTCCGAGAGTGCCGGCAGTCCCGGCTCTTGGGGCTCCTGCTCGCCTCGCGGCAGCGGTATGGGCAGCCGGTCGAGGATGTCCACTTTGCCCCGCAGGGCGTCGGGGAGTCGCACGACGAGATCGAAGCGACGGTCGCCCTCGAACACGAGGCCAGCCTCGCGACCGCCCATCGCGACGGCGACCACATCCTGCACGTCGGACAAGTTCAGGCCGTAGCGAGCGAGCACCGCTCGATCGGGATCGACCGTCATCACGGGCAGGCCCTCGGTCTGCTCGACCTTGGCATCGGCGGCGCCAGCGATGTCTTGCAGCGTCGAGAGGACCTTGTTCGCCGTCTCTTGCATCGACGTGAAGTCGTCGCCGTACACCTTTACGGCCACGTCGCCGCGCACGCCCGAGATGAGTTCGTTGAAACGCATCTGGATCGGTTGCGTGAACTCGTAGTTGTTTCCCGGCACTGACTGGACCGTCAGCTCGATCAGCTTGATCAGCTTGGACTTGTGTCCCTGCGCCGCCACGGCACCTTCGGCTTCCTCCCCGTGGCCCTGCTCGTCCTCCTCGTGTGCTGCCTCGCTGGGACGCGCGGCCTCTAATTCGGAGATGCGGCGGTCGAGTTCCTCTTCGCTGCGCCACTCCTCGCGCGGCTTGAGGATGATGAATGTGTCCGAGACGTTGGGCGGCATCGGGTCCGATGCCAGCTCCGCCGTGCCGGTCTTCGAGTAGGTAAACGCAACCTCGGGGAACTTGGCGACGGTGCGCTCCACGTCGTACTGCATCAACTGCGACTGCGTGATGCCCGTCGATGGGATGCGCATCGCGTGCATTGCGATGTCCTTCTCGTCGAGCGTCGGCACGAACTCCTGGCCGAGGGTGCCGAACAGCACGACGGCACCGACGAACGCCGCGATGGCGGCACCAACGACGGCGTAGCGCGTCTTCACTGCCGCGCGAACCACGGGCGCGTACAGAGCTTTCGCCCAACGGACGAGGAACATGTCATTCTCGGTGACACGTCCGCGAATGCAGAGCGCGACCATCGCGGGCACGAACGTGAGCGACAGAATGAAAGCCGCGATCAGCGCGAAGATGACCGTCAAGGCCATCGGATGGAACATCTTCCCCTCGACGCCCGAGAGGGCGAGGATCGGGAAGTAGACGGTGATGATGATCGCCTCGCCGAACGCGGTTGCCTTGCGGACTTCCTTCGAGGCATCGAAGACGACGTGCAGTCGCTCCTGGAGCGTCAGCAAGCGTCCCTTGGCGTGCTGCTCCTCCGCGAGCCTGCGCAGGCAGTTCTCCACGATGATGACCGCGCCATCGACGATCAGGCCGAAGTCGATCGCGCCGAGCGACATGAGGTTGCCGCTCACTCGGCCCTGCACCATGCCCGTAGCCGTCATGAGCATCGAGAGCGGGATCGCCAGCGCGCAGATCAGCGCTGCACGCCAGTTCCCGAGCATGATGAGCAGCACGACGATGACGAGGATTGCGCCTTCGATCAGGTTCTTCTGAACCGTCGCGATCGTGGCATCGACGAGCTTGGTGCGGTTGAGCACCGTCTTCGCTCGGATGCCCTCGGGCAGCGAGCGCTGGATCTCGCTCATCTTCGCGTCCACGGCAGCCGCGACCGTGCGGCTGTTTGCGCCGATCAGCATCACGGCCGTGCCGACGACAACGTCTTCGCCGTTCTCGCTTGCCGAGCCCGTGCGCAACTCGCGGCCGACTCCGACGCCGCCAGGGCCGACGACATCACGGACGTAGATCGGGACACCGTTGCGAGTGCCGATCACGATGGTCTCGATCTCGTCGATCGCCTCGATGCGGCCGGTGGCGCGGACGAGGTAAGACTCGCCCTTGTGCTCCACGTATCCCGCGCCGGTGGAGACGTTGTTCTTCTCCAGCGCTTCCACCACGTCCGCGAAGGTCAGCCCGTACGAGACGAGCTTCATCGGGTCCGGCTGCACGTGGTACTGCTTCACGTAGCCGCCGATCGCGTCGACGCCCGCGACGTCCTTCACGCTCTTGAGCTGCGGCCGGATGATCCAGTCCTGCACCTCGCGCAAGTACGCGGCCAGCTCCACGTCCGTCGCGAGGCGCGTGCCTTCCGGCGTGAGGTAGGCACCGTCCGACTGCCACCCCGATTCACCGTCGCGAACGACAGCTCCCTTCCCACGCGGGTGCTCGTACTCGACGGTGTACATGTACACCTCGCCGAGTCCGGTCGCGATCGGCCCCATGATCGTCTCGACGCCGGGCGGCAGGCTGCCACTCGCCTCGCGCAGTCGCTCGCCGACTTGCTGCCGCGCGAAGTAGATGTCCACGCCGTCCTCGAAGACGGCCGTGACCTGCGCGAAGCCGTTGCGTGAGAGCGAGCGCGTGTATTCGAGGCCGGGGATGCCAGCGAGCGCATTCTCCATCGGGAACGTGACCTGCTTCTCGACCTCGAAGGGCGAGAGCGAGGGAGCGACCGCGTTGACCTGGACTTGGTTGTTCGTGATGTCCGGGACGGCGTCGATCGGCAGGCGCTGGAGCTGGAACAAGCCGACGGCGGCGACGACCGCCGTGAGCACGACGATCAGCCAGCGGTTCTTGATCGAGAAGTGGAGCAGGGATTCGAGCATGGGATGGTCTCCGTTGAATCTCAGTGCTCGTGCGCCGCAGCGCCCTTGCCCAGATCGGCCTTGAGGATGAACGTGCCTTCGCTGACAAACAGCTCGCCTTCGACGAGGCCGGAGAACACGGGGACGAGCCCCCCCACGGCCCGCCCGATCGTGACCGCGCGCTTCGCGTAGGTGTTGGGCTCGCCATCGACGGGCACGAAAACCGCCGGTCCGCCTTCGACGGTCTGGATCGCGTCTTCGGGCACGGCGACGACCGGGGCGGGGGACGGTTCGTCGCGGTCCAACTCGACGATCTCCGCCTGCACGAACATCCCGGGCCGCAGGCCAAGTTCCGCCATCGGCACCTCGATGCGAACCTGCGCAGTGCGCGTCGTCGGATCGACGAAGGGCGAGATGAACGCGACCGAGCCCTCGACGCGCTTGCTACCGGCCTCGCTGAGCGAGCCGACGCTGATCCATGCCTTGGCTCCCGCGTGGATGCGAAGGAGCTTCGCTTCGGGAACGTCGGCGAGCACCCACAACTTCGTGGCATCCGCGAGGACCATGAGGTACTCGCGATCGGGTCCGACCAACTCGCCGAGGGTTACTTCGCGCTGCACGACGACACCGTCGATCGCGGCGCGAATCGCGTAGCGCGGAACGACCTCGCCCGTGGTCGCGAGCGCCTCGATCGCTTCGTGGTTCATGCCGAGTAGATGAAGGCGATTCGCGGCGGCCGTTCTTGCCGACTCGGCAGCCTTGAGCGCGGCGATCGAGACCTTGTGCTCGGCCTCTCGCCGCTGGACTTCGGTGAGCGAGATGCCCTGCGACTTCTCGTAGAGACCCTGCGCGCGTTCCCACGCGACCTTGGAGAGATCGACGGCCGGACCGGCGGTCTGGACGGCGACACGGCGCTGGAGGTAGTCGGCCTGTGCTTCGCCCAGTTCGGGGCTCTCGATCACTGCCAACTCCTGTCCAGACTTCACGGGATCGCCGACGCGCACGTTGACCTCGGCGATGCGTCCGCGAAGTGGCGACCCGACGTGCGCCATCGCTTCGGTGTTGAAGCCGACTCGCGCCGGGGCCGTGATCGTGGGTCGCAGCACCCAAAGCTGGGCGGCTTGCGTCTTGATCCCGTAGCGGGTGATCGCGTCGCTCGTGAGCATCACCTCGTCGGCGTGCTCGGCTTCTCCTGCGGCGCCGTGCGCGTGACCATCCTCGCCGGAGTGATCCGGCTGCTCCGCCGCGTCTACGCGCGGCACGGCGTTGTTCGAGCCCTCGCTCTGCCTGTCGCAGGAAGTGAGCAGCGCCAGCGAGAGGATCAGTGCCGGTACGCCGAGCCGAGCGCGATGCTCAACACGGGGAGACGAGACGCAATCTGTCGTCGTGGAGTCGAGGGTCTTGTTGTTCTTCATGTCGAAGCGGCTCACGGCTTGTTCGGTAGAGGGACGACGCGATCGGCAGCGAGCTGCATCGAGGGAGGGGCTGCCGACCCCGCGTCGGCGAGTCGTTCGGCGACGCCAGGGCCGCCAACCGCGCGCTGCAAGCGGACGAGGGCGCGCGCGGCCTGCGCTTCGACCTCGATCGCTTGCGTTTGCGCGACGCGCAGGTCCTGCTCGGCGAGGAAGAGCGGCGTTACATCCGTCTGACCGGCGCGGTAGGCGTCTTCCGCGAGCTGTCTCCGTTGCCGTTGCAGCGGGATCAACTCGCGTTCGATCCGCCCGAGGTTCGCGGTGCTCGCCGCCAGTCCTTCGTAGGCCACTCGTACCTCCTCGACCACGCGTCGCTTAGCGAGCGTCAGCTCGTGCCGGGCTTCGAGCTGTTCGGCAGTGAGCGCCGCTCGGCGGGCATCGCCCGAGTCGAAGATGGGCAGTGGTGCAGCCAGCGAGGGCCCGACCTGCCAACCTTGGCCGCTCTGCGCTTCGAGCCCGAAGTTCGCCCCCTCCCACGGTAGGAAGCGAACCAGCGCAGCCTCGTCGCCGAGCGCTTGGAGCTTCCACGCGAGCGCTTGGATCTCGGGACGTGCGGCCAGCGCGGTGTCGGTCCAGTCGCGCTCGGATCCGCGGAGCAAGGCCGGCGCCGTCCAGAGCTCGAGCGCCCAAGTCGCGGCGGTCGACGGTTCCCCGATCAGGCGGGCGAGCCGGAGTCGGCTCGTCCGCTCGTCCAGTCGCGCGCGGTCGATGGATACTTGAAGCTCCACGCGCTGAGCCTGCAGGGTGACGAGATCGCTGCGCGTCCCTTCACCTG
This sequence comes from Planctomycetaceae bacterium, assembly GCA_011525785.1. Taxonomy (GTDB): domain Bacteria; phylum Planctomycetota; class UBA1135; order UBA1135; genus WYBT01. The sequence continues at coordinate 240,020 of WYBT01000024.1, read as the reverse complement.
CGTCGAGCCGGGCCTGCGACGTGGTGACGAGGCGCTCAACGAGCCCGAGGCGTTCTTCGAGCAGCGGTACGAGCGCGGCCGACGACTGCGCATCCACGTAGCGTTCTTGGACTTCACTGATCACGTCCAGCGCTGCCACAACCGCGTCCGCCGCGACCACTCGGAGCCGGTTGTCGGCAGCGCTCGCGCGGGTCGGGCGCTGGAGCGCCTGGACGAACTCCTGCACGAACGACGCCTCGAACTGCTGGCTGCGTACGCCTCCCCGGAACACAACGCTCAAGACGGGGTTGGGGAGCAGCCGTGCTTGATCTGCTTGCGCGAGCGCGACACGCACTCGGGCGAGTGCGGCTTGAAGGCCAGGGTCCGAGGTGACCGCGCGCTGAACCGCTTCGCGGGCCGAGAGCACACCGTCGGCGGCATCGGGTTCATCGAGCGGCCCGCCCTCGGGGCCGACGACACGGAACTCCAGTGGAGCCGGTAGCTGCGCGGCCTGCTCGATCGTCGTCTCGGGTGCGACCTTGCTACGCGGCGGTGACTGACAGGCTCCCAGCGCGAACGAAACGACGAGGACCGGGATCGCTATCGCCGCACTGGGTCGCTGCCGGCGCGGATCAAGAGGTAGAGTCGGAACGCAGAATGGGAAACGAAGTCGCAAGGAAGCTCTCCACGTCGCTCGGGGCCTGACAAGGGCCTCGGCAGACGTGCCGAGGCGCATCACCATCCGCTTCGCGTGGCGATGCCACGCTCAGCCAGGAAGAGTGCGCGCCTCTAGACGAGGAGAACTACGGTGCGGATGTGCCCCCAGGAATCGGCAACCCGTGGGATGCACGGAGGCGGCCCGCGCCCAGCGGTGACCATTGGCGTCGCGTGCTGAACCCGAATCTCAGGCGGCGGAGCGATCCACGGGCCGACAAGGACCTCGATGGAGCGTGACTGTACAAGTTGCTGCTCGGGTGATCCCGGCACCGCGAGGTCGATGCAGGGGCAAGCCGTCCCCTCGCTCCGTGTAGCTGCGGCCTGAACAGGGGACTCGCCTCCCTCGTGCCCTTCGCAACCACCGCAACTCGCGTCCGCCGCTTTGATCTCGATGCTTACGCACCCGTCCTCCTCGATGCACACGACGAACCCCTGCACCGGGGTCAACCCAGTCAGGAGCACGAGCGCCAGGCAGAGCCAAGCGGTGAGGCGGTGGGACAGGGACAACGTCACGACGAAGGGGATCGTACGGACTTCGGCAGACCGGGGGCAAGCACTTGAATCACCGGGCGGTACAGGCTGTGGGCTGGGCTACGACAGTCGGGAGCGAAACGAGCAACACCTCGGTCGCGAGCCTGTCGGCTTCCATCGGGAGCACGCGGACCAGGAATCCAGTGATCGATTCCTGCTGTTCGCGAGGCGGCACCGTTCCCTTCGGCGCTTGCTTCGGCAGCTCGAACCGCCGGCAGTAGCGGTCGATCACGTTGCGCACGCCCTCGTATCGCACGCCGATCGAGAACACCGAGTCGATCACGCACAGCGGCAGGCTGCGTAGCTGTACTCGTCTGCGACCTCGATGGGGCCGGAGCTGGTGACGACCGCGCGGCAGGCGGCGACGAGGGCCGGAAGCTCGTTACCACCCATCCGAACCTGCGGTTGTAGCCGTCCCGAAGGCGACGCGAAGCTCTCGCGTTACCAAGTCTTCCCAGCCAGGCGCGTACTCCACGTAGCGAACTCCGCTGATGTCCGACGGGATCTCCACTTTCGGCTGCTTCAGGACGCAGACGCGCGAGCGGCCGAGCTTGCCGACGAAGTAGCCGAACTCGAACACGACGTTCTGGCGCGCGCGTGGAAGTAGCGGCTCGTGCAACTTCACTACCTTCTGGCCTACCTGCCATGGACCGCGCCGCCCCGAGTCGTCGCCGGTCAGCAACACAATCGCGTAAGCAGCACGGGAAGCGTGCGTCTCGAAGCTCTCGATGATCGTCTGCCCGTGGATCGGTTGGTCGCGGAGCACGATCGGGTCCGCCCCCATACCGCGGACCAGCGATTCGGCTTCATTGAGAGCACGCGTGTGGTGCCCGTGCACGATGAATACGCTGGGCCGTCTCGGGTGGTCGATTGGCTGGGAAGGCGCGTTGGCTGCGTTGGTGTTCATTCGCGAAATCCTGCGACTAGGTACTCACGCCTTCATGCCGCGACCCAAGACCCGTTGACGCGGCGCGCTCGGCCGAGCGCTTCGAGCGTCGCGAGGATCTGAGGCAGCCGGGTCTTCCACGTGCCGCGGCCCGTGAAGTGGGAGGCCAGCGTGGACTCGTCGAGCGCGGCGCCTGACGCGGCGAGAGCGTCGGCCACTGCACGCATCTGCTCGGGCAAGGTGGAGGGCCAGTTGAGCTTCTCGGCGGCCTTGGGCTTGGACGCGGTCGCGGCGCCCTTGCGCCTCGTAGGCTTGGTGGAGATCGGCTCGTCGTCGAGGACCAGTTCGGTCTGGCGACTCTTCGCGGCCGCGGCGCCGCGCTGGGCCGGGTCCTGGAACTCCGGTCGCAGCCAGCGGATCTTGCCGCCCGGCTCGCCGCGCTCGAACGCGGCTTCTTCCGCTGCGCGTTTCGCGTTCAGCGCAACGAGTCGTTCGAGCACGTTCTCCGTCCACGCGGAGCGCGCCGACTCATCCGACCAGGGGACGGGGCCGAGATCGCCCCAGCCATAAGCGGCGAGGACCGCCTCGTCCAGCTCGTCGTGGATCGCGCGGAGCACGCTCACGAGTCCGTGCTCATGGATGCGCTTCTCTTTAGTGCTGAGCGTCTCGCCCGCGCGGAGCTTCTCGAGCACGTTGTACATGCCTGTCAACGTGAGGTCGGCGTGCTTGGCTTGCTGGGTCTTGCGGTGCTTGTCGAGTTGTTCGGCGAGCGCGCGGATCTTGGCGCGCAGTCTCGGCGACAGGCCGGTGTCCTCGTCGGGGAACGCAAACGGCTGAAAGGTCGTCGTGTTCGTCCACGTCGGATCGTTGCCGACGCCGAGACGACCGCCGGACCTAAAAGCCCAAGCTGCATGCACGGTGGACGAGAGCGCACCGAGCAGAAATGCATCCGTGCTGCAGATCGCGTACAGCTTGTGATCCGGGCAAAACGGAAGCTCTCGGAAGACGAAGATCCGGTGCTTGGAGGTCTCGGGCGTCAGGATGATGCGGTCCAGGCCCAACCAGGCATGCCGGAGCTTTCCCACCGGTTCGCCGAAGATCCACCAGTTCTTCCGCCTGGATGCGCGCGCGTTGTGATCCCGCTCCGGCTTCACGCGGTCGAACAGCCACTGATAGAGCGCCGGGTGTTTCGCAAGCGCCTGACTCTCGGTGAAGCCGAAGAGATCGATCACGAAACACTCGTCGCCGCCCTGGACCAGATCGCGCGCATTGCAGTGCGGTTGGATCACCTCGGGGAGCTTCGCCGGGTCGTACCTTAGCGATCGAACGTCCTCCGCGGTGAGCCGGAACCCCTTGCCGACCAGGTTCATGCCCTGGAAGCAGATCCCGGAGTTCGCGACGAGCGCGGTGGCGCCTCCGACGCGCGCTCCCACGTTCAGGTCAGCCTGGATCGCTCCGAGCGTTTCGGAGAACGCCACCTCGACGTCGCCTTCCGCGCCGGCGGTTTCGTCGGTCACGGACAGCAGACGTCCGACTCCCGCCCCTCGCGACGCGACGGTCATGGAGATGCGAACGGCCGCGCCGTCGACGTTGTCGACCCATGGATGGTCGGGGATTGCGAACCGCAGGGACAACGCGGGCGTCGCGTTGAATTGCTGCTCCAACACCTGCCTGTTGAACGACTGGCGAAGGCTGTTGGTCGTGATGAGACCGAACTGCTCGACCTCCCCCGCGAGCACCAGCGTCGCCGCGTGGTGCCACCAGTACATGACGAAGTCGGCGCTCTCCGGCACGTCCGGCCACGCGTCGCGCAGCGTGTCGACGTATCCGAACGGCAGCGCGTCTCGCATCCGCTTGTTCCCGATGAACGGCGGATTCCCGACGACGAAGTTCGCGCGCGGCCACTGGGCCTTGCGCGGGTTGATGTAGCGCATCTGCACGACCTGCGCGGTCGCGTCGGGCACGTCCTCGCCGGTGACCGGGTGCTTCTTGAAGGTCCGCCCGTCCCAGCGCGTCCGCACCTTTCCTGTCGCCAGGTCGACGTCCGGCTCCTCGCGGTCGTAGGCGAGCACCGCGTCGCGGCACTCGATGTTGCCGTAGTCGTGGATCACGGGCTCGGACACCGCGTCGTTGCCGCGCGTGCGGATCTGCCACTGGAGGTAGCCGATCCACAGCACCAACTCTGCCAGCGCGGCGGCGCGCTCGTTCACCTCGATGCCGCGCAGTTGCTGCAGCGTCACCGTCTCGCCCTCGTAGCCGAGCTTGCTCTGCAGACCCTGCCCCGGCGCGCCCAGCGCTTCGAGCTGGTTGAGCACCTCGCCCTCCAGGCGCTTGAGGTGTTCGAGCGTCACGTACAGGAAGTTGCCGCTGCCGCACGCGGGATCGAGCACGCGCACGGTGCACAGTCGATGGTGGAAGCGTTCGATCTCCGCGCGTGCCTCCTTCAACTTCGCGTCGCGAGGCTTGCCTTGGAATTCCTCGGCTTCGCGCGCGAGCAGGACGGCGGCGGCCTGTGCGTTGCGCCACTCCTCACGCAGCGGCTCCACCACGGTCGGCATCACCAGGCGCTCGACGTACGCGCGCGGGGTGTAGTGGGCGCCGAGCGTGTGACGCTCGTGCGGATCCAGCGCGCGCTCCAGCAAGGTGCCGAAGATCGCCGGCTCGACCTCGCGCCAGTTGGCCTTCGCGGCGCGGAGCAGGCTGTCGATCTGGTCGCGGCTAAGCGGCAGCGCGTAGGCGTCGCCTTCGGCGTTCTTGAAGAGCTTGCCGTTGAAGCGCAGCACCTTGGACGCGAGGGCCGCGCTGAAGCCGCCCTTGTCCATGTCGGTCCACAGGATCCGAAGCATGTTGCGCAGCGTGTCCGGCTTGTCGCGGTGCTGCTCCAGAAGTTCAAGGAACGCGCCCTTGGGGAGCAGGCCCACGTCCTCCGCGAACATGCTGAAGAGGCATCGAGTCAGGAACGCCGCGACGTGCTCCGGCGCGTGGCCAGCCGCCTCGAGAGATCTCGCGACCGCGGCGAGGTGCCCAGCGACCTCGCGCGTCACCGCCGCCGAGGCGCGGGTCGGGTCGAGATCCATCGGCGCGAGCCACACGCGCCGCAGTCGCTCCCGCGCGGCGGGGTCCGCGAGATCCGCGAGCTTGATGCGGTGCGAGCGCGGGTCGGGGAACGGCGTGTACGTTCCGCCCGAGCGCGAGAACTCGGAGTACAGCTCGATCACGTTGCCGACGTCGACGACCACCAGGAACGGCGGTCTGCCCTCAGCAGCAGGCAGGGCGCGCGCGTAGTTCTCGGCCTGGGTTCGCGCGCGCAGCAGCGCGTCGTCGAATCCCTTGGTCTGCGGCCCTTGGCGGACTTTCTTCGCCTCCAGTACGAACGAGCCGCGGCGGTAGCAGTCGATGAATCCCGAGCTGGAGCTGCCGTCTCCGTGTGCGAACGTGACCCGGCGCTCGAACACGTAGGTGTTGTCGCGCGTATCGTCGCTCGACGGGTCGGGGACTGGCACCTCCAGGATGGCGCATAGGTCCGCGACGAAGAGTTGGTAGTTCGAGCGCTCGGTGCCGGAAGGGTTCTTCCAGCGAGTCAGGAAGGCGGCGACGGAAGGTGCGGGCACGGTGGGAGGATACGGAGGGGGAGCGCGGTGGCGAACCCACGCGGTCACCGACGGCGGCGTGGCGCGCGCGAGCCGGTGCTCCATGCGGCGCGGTCTTCAATCTCGATCAGCCGCCGTACCTGCCTGCCTATCGGACCCTCGATCACGCTGTCGACGAGCACCGTCACGGCGCGGTCGGAGTCGAGAAGCAGTGGGCGGATGAACTCCGGTGCACGTCGCGAGTCCACCTTGATCACCGCGCTGTGGCGTCCCACGTGCAGGATGTAGGCGCGAACTCCACCACGGAAGCGGATGCGGTGTGGGAGTGAGATCAGTTCGCCCGGGTCGTCATCGCACCACGTCACCATCGTGGCGAAGTCGTCGACGGAGTGAGTGGATCCGTCAATGATGCGCTGCCGCAATTCGGGCTCGAATGGACCCAGCGAGACACCTTCAAAGTCAGGCAGGCCGGAGATTGCCGCGCGCCACAAAACCGAGAGGAGAAAGGACTTCAGCCGTATTGGGTCCGCCCCGGGTCTGGATGCCAAGCGCGCACCGTTCGGCGCAGGCGGGTGAACGTGGTACTGGTCAACCGCTCTCAAGAACTCCACGCCGTAGTTGTCGAGCGGACCGAGCACCCGTCCGTCGCAGCGCTCGCACAAGATCTCCGGGTCATACCAGCCGGTCGGGAGACGCCGCGGGTGCGCGCCGTTGAGTGCGTAGGCACGACCCGGATCCTCCCGCGTTCCGACGTCCTTGGCGAGCGCCTGGGGGAAGATGTGCGCCTTGACCAGCGGCTTGGTTTCGCCGCACAAGCGGCACGGGGCGACTTTGCGCTCTGACATCAGAGTTCGGCGAGCGTGATGAGGTTCTGCGGCATTCCTGGGACGGCCGGCACACGCCGCGGCCGATCTTGCTTCAGCGACGAACGTTCGAAGCGTATCCGCCGCTCAGCGATCGGTTCTCGGCCCCGCTGCCGAGGTAGTCGCGGTGAAAGCGGGGCGTTTCCGACCTCAGCTAGTGAAACGCACTTCCCTCCAGAGCGACGTCGCGCCCTTCATCGACAAGCGGAAGTTGGACGTTGCCATCCTGAACGAACAGCCGAAGCAGGAGTGCACGCGCACCAAGGGGTTCGACGATCGCGCGGGAGGGGCCAGGTTCGCCTGTGTGCTCCTCACCGCGGACGACGCTGCTCGATCGAAGCCGCTCTCGCGAAGAATCAGGGTGCCGATGAGAGGCTGAACGCGCTGCGCCTTCGTGCTTGGCAGCACGCGATCTTCGAGCTGGGCTACTTCCGCGCGATGCTCGGCGACGGCAACGCCTGCGTGTTGGCGAAGACGGATTCGATATCCCTTCGGACCTCCCGGGTGTATCGCTCATCCGCGTGGCGAGCGACTAGGGGTCTGGGGCTCGGGGGCGGTCCGAGATTCGCGAAGCTCCCCGTCGACGTGTGAGCTAACGACGCAATCAGCTAGGCGCGCGCAGGCTGACGGCCTGACGACTCCGCAGCGAGCGGTAGGAGCTTTTCCGCTCCGATTCCTTGCATGAGCGCTTCGAGGGACGGCTCGGAGTCGCTCGTGGGCTCGAACCCGCCCAAGGCCGCGTCCGGCCGTGGGTCGAGAAAGTCGAAGTCCTGCGCAGGGAAGCCGTAGGTTCTGATCTCTGCCGCTGAGAACACCCACGACCGCGCCTCGCTCTCCGGCTGGAGCAGGTAGGGCGAGTATCGGAGGCTGTTCTGGAACAGGGTCATGTTCAGGTACTCGGCGAGTTGCGGCGTGAAGTCTTCTTTGGTCCCAACACGGGGCCGTTCACCGGCCCTGCGGATTCTACTTCATCGACGCCGAGTTCGCCGGCCTTGAGCGGGTTCGGCTTTTGTTCCGGTGGCGTCCGGAGTAGGGGCGGCGGGCTGTGGAAGAGCGAGTGAGACGCTCCAGCCGTGGCAGACTTCCCAGGGAGCGACCTTGACTTCGAGCCCCTGGCGGATGGCAGTCACCTTTCCCTTCAGAACCTTCGAGGCTGACCGACGCGTGCTCTCGACCAAGGCGATGACGATGTCGTAGGACACTTCCGCCGGCGGGCCGAGCTGCTGGAGCGCCTGTTGGACTACCGCGGCCCAGACCTGGTTCTGGACCTGTGGAGGAGTGTTCGCTGGCAGTTGGATGCTGGGCATCGGTGACAGCGTCGCCGCTGCGGCCGGGTCGCCGAGGAACACCGCGAGGTGGTTGAACGGAGTGTTCAGCTCCATGAACGATTCGAGTCCCGCGTAGGCGCGCCAGATTAGGTCCTCAAGTTTCGGATCGGAGTCGGCGATGTGAAGCCCCACCGCATCCTTCGCGCGCTTCCGCGAAACTGCGTCGCCGTGGTTCAAGAAACTTCGATTCAGATTGCGGGCGATCTCCTTGGCTCGGCCGTGGTCCTTCTCCTTCTTCATGTGCATGCGCAGCATGCGCTCTCCGATCTCGGAGGAGAGGTCGCTCGCGCGCTGCGCGGCTCCGATCGTGAGCGGCTCTGCCATCGAGAAGAGCTTGTCCATGACCGGCGTCAGGAACGCCTGCTCAGTCAACCCGACGTGCTCCTTGACGAATTTCAAGAACGCACCAACGTCCTCGTAGGCGAACTGGATGTCGCCCTTGGGCGTTCGCGCCTGAATCTGCGGGTCGATCGGCCCGAGAGCAGCGAATGGGTGCATCACGATCTCGTCCGCACCAAGCGCCAGCAGCGTCGCCGCGCTGAAGGCTGAGAATGGGACGAGGACGCTGACTTTCTCGTAGGACTCTCGCAGCGTCGACATGATCCGCCACGCGGCCAGGGAGTCGCCTCCGTAGCTGTGGACCAGGACGTCGATCGCGTCCCCATTCCCAATCACGCGGATCTGCTCGACGAACTGCGCGACGGCGTCGCCGTCCAGCATGGCTCGCACGCCAGCCCGCGTGCTCGTTGCGTAGACGATCAATGGCCTCTCTCGATACGCCTCGATCTCGCGATACACTTCGAGTCGCTTCGACAGGCCTGGGTCAACGTCAACAGAATTCACTACGCGGCCTCCTAGTGACGCATGTTCACACGATCAACAGTCCGTCAAGAATCCAGCCTAGTGAGGATAGCTGTCGGACCCGCGGCGACAAGAACCGTGCGTCAGTGGCCGTCCTCAGGGGGCCAGCCACGGCACCTAGTTTGCGCTGAGTAGCTGCTAACGAACTGGTGCGGGAAGCAGTCGGCGCGGTAGTAGGTTCCAGCCCGAAACGCGATCGAAATTCGCTGGCCCGACGATGTCGTTGCGATGGGGGCATCGGTGCCCGCGCCGCTCGTGGGCTACCCCTCGCTATTCGCGATGACTTTCTGCCTGGCGGCCGTCTGGATCGCCGCTGGCGACCGGAAAATCGCGGATCCTGGCGGAATCGAGGGGCCTTCCGGGGCGCCACATTACCGCCAGTGGCAACCCCTCGCGGAATGCGCACTTCTACGATTGCGGCTGATTTCCGCGGGTTTTGGTACGCCCGGCGCGATTCGAACGCACGACCTTCTGCTCCGGAGGCAGACGCTCTATCCAGCTGAGCTACGGGCGCGGCAGAGGCGCGGAGTATAGCGAGAGCGGGGGGGAATCCTGGCCGACGGGCTGTGGGGTGCGGGGAGGTGAACTGCCGGAGGGCTTTCGTTGCGTTGATGGTGGGTGGCCGTCGCGCTGAGATGCGATTCCGCTGGATCGAGTCGAAGCGAGCGGGAGAGGCGGTCGCGTTGGCGGCGCTCGGATAAGTGGGACGGCCGCGCAAGGCCAGCGGCGCAACGACGGCCGCGCAACGACGGCCGGCCGCGCGAGGAAGGCCGCGCAACGACGGCCGCGCGGGGATGACAGCGCAAGAAAGGCCGCGCCACGAGGGCGGGTGGCGCCAGGTGAACCGCAAGACGCCAGCAGCGCACAGTCAGCAGCGCCCAGCCAGAGCAGCACGGGGTACGACTCCCGAAACAGCGGCGCTCAAGCTGAACGGTCCGCGCCGGCAGGTTCCCCGGACTGATTGCCGCCGGTGGGCGGAGCGGCGCCTGGGGGCGGCGAGGGGGTTGTCTAGCGAGAGTGGGGAATTCCGTTACCCTTGGGTTGTGTGGAGGGTATGCGAGGATGTGAGCCGCACATTGCGGTGGGTTGGGTCCCTCTGAGCGAGCGAATGACCATGAACGTGCAAGCGGGCGGGCGCAGTCGGTGGTCCGGTGAAGCGGGCGGGCGGCTGGGTCGTTGGGCAGCGGCGGCTGTGCTCGGCGCGGGGGCCTGCGGGTGGCTCGCATGGGGCCTGGGCGGCGCGCCCGCCGTGCACGCGGAAGAGGGCTGCGACCTGGACGTGGACGCCGACGGGCTGTTCGACGAGCTCGAGCTGGTGCTGGGCACGAATCCGAATCGGTACGACACCGACGGCGATGGCTTCGGTGACGGCGAGGAAGTGGCCCGCGGATCGAACCCGCGCCGCAAGCAGGTCGTGCCGACCGGCAACGCGGTCGGGCTCTCGATGGAGGCCTTCTTGACCGAGGACCGCGTCCACGCGGCGACGGTCATCTACCTGCCTGCGGGATCGCGACGGGCCCGCAGCCTGCAGTTCGGGATGGAGCGCAATGGTCGGCTGGTGACGGTGCCGATGGGTGTGCTGCGGGGCGGCGAAGCGCCGCGCATCGTGCCGCTGTCGGACGGGGGGCGACTGGTGGTGCTCGACCCGGTCCTCCCGCATGATTTCGTGGTGGCGCGTGGCGGCCTCGCCATGTGGGTCAGCATCTCGAGCGGCTCGGAATTCCTGGCCGCGGACTCGCTGACGGTGGGGGTGGTCGACGGCGAGCTGTTCGAGCGCGTCGTGGTCGACTCCAACCCGCTCATGACCGCCACGCAGCAGAGCACGCCCGCCCAAGGCAGCGTGTTCCGGCCGCTGTCGGCCACGGGCGCCGGGTCGAGCGCCTCACAGCTCCCCGGCCGGATTTGCGCCCAGACCACCATGACGCTGGGTGTGGTCGGCGCGCTGGTGACCTCCGAAGTCGTCGACGCCGGCTGCATCGAAGGCTGGGACGCGCACTGCACGCCCGGCTGCGCCGCGACCATCGGGATGACGGTCAAGAGCATCGACACGGCCGCGCTGATCGGCGGCTGACCGCGACTTCGCCGGAGCGCGGCCGACCGGCAGGATTTTCACCTGCAAGCAGCGCCGCGCCCGTGTTCCGCGGCCCCGCCAGGGCCGCAACGGAACCAGGACCGGGCCGCCGGCGTCCCAACCCTGCGAACCGGCCTGCCGGCGTCCCTCCCCCGATGCACTCCGACCCCGACCACAAGCTGATCACGGCTTGCCAGCAGTCGCTGCTGGAGGGATTGGAGGGTCCGTTCCGCGAGCTGTACGAGCTCTACAAGGACCGCGTCTACAACGTCTGCTACCGGATCACGGGCAACCCCACCGACGCCCTGGACGCCTCGCAGGAGACCTTCGGCATCGTCTTCCGCAAGATCCGAGAGTTCCGCTTCGAGTCGAAGTTCTCGAGCTGGGTCTACCGCGTCGCCGTCAACGCCAGCATCGACCTCAAGCGCCGCTCGCGGGGGCGCGAACTGGCCTCGCTAGAGGCCCTGGACGAGCTGGGGCCCGAGTCGGAGCGCGTCCGCCACACGGTCGCCGACGAACGCACGGAGATGCCGCTGCGCGCCGCCGCGCGCCACGAACTCGAAGCCGAGATCCAGCGCGCGATTTCGCGTCTGTCGCCCAAGCTGCGCGGGATCACGGTCCTGCGCTACATCGAGAGCCTGTCGTACGAGCAGATCGCCGAGGTGCTCCAAATCTCGCTGGGCACGGTGAAGTCGCGCCTCGCGCGCGCGCACGAGGTGCTCGACCGCGAGCTGACTCCAGTCCTCGACCGCTACTACCTGGGGTGAGCCGCGATGAACTCGAACTCACTGTGTGATCGACTTCGAAGCGCCTGGCTCGACGCCGCGCCCGCGCCGACGGATGGCGCCGGCCTCGCCGAGGAGCTCCGCGCGCACCTGGCCGGTTGCGCCGCGTGCCAGCGCGCGCTCCGGGCCTGGCCGCTGGCCGCACGCGCGCTGGGAGAACTGCCGCGCCACTCCGCGCCGCGCGAGCTCGACAGCGCCGTGGTCGCCGCGATCCAGGCCGGCGCCCGCACTGATCGTGCGGTGCGCGCGCTCGAGCGCCTGGCGCGTTTGACGCCGCCCGAGCAGCTCGCCGAAGCGCTGGAGAACCCTGCGAGCGGCGAAGCACGTGACGAGGCCGCCCCGATGTCGCGCGCGAGCGCGCCGCGCGTGCTCGACCGACTGGTGAGCGAAGAGCTCTCCGACCCGGCCAAGGCTCGTGTTCGTCGCCACGTCGGCGGACTGCGCCGCCTGAGCGCGCCGGCGCAGCTCACGACGCTCGTCGAACAGCGCACGAGGAACGAGCGCGCGCGTTCCGCCGCCGCCGCCGCGCTGCGCGTCGAAGTCCGCCGCCGCCTGCGAATGGCGCTGGGCGCCGCAGCGGCCTTCGCCTTGGTGGCGATCGCCCTCCTGGTCGAGCGCCCCGAGCGGCCGAACGAGCCCAAACAGCGCCCCTTCCGCGTCGAGCGCGCCTCCAGTCTGGCGTCGCTCTCTCCGATGACTCGCGGCATGCTCGACAACCTCTCGAGCGGCCTCACGCAGGCCCAGCGCGACTAGCCCACAGGTCCTTCGATGCTCCGCCCGCTCTCGTTCCTCGCAGCCCTCGGCCTGGCGCTCGTCGCCGGCTGCAGCGGCGCCGTGGACGCCGAGCCGGAGGCCGCCCCGCGCGCGATCCTCAACGCGCCGCCGGGCGGGAGCGCCAACGTCTCGCGCAACCTGCTGCCGCTGCTGCGGCGCATGAGCCTCGCGCCCGCCACGGTGGCCCACAGCGGCGTGCGGCGCGTCGAGCAGTACTGGACGGTCGACGACCAGCCGCGCGAGCTGCGCTACCGCGAGCAGGTCGCCTCGGACGGCGCCGGGCGCTTCGCCATCGACGCCACCGAGCTGATCGCGCCGGTCGCCAGTCCCCAACAAGCAGCGCTGTTCCTGGTGCTGCAGAAGGCGCGCGAAGGCTTCGTGCAGCGCTACCGCGACTTCGCCGTGCGCGATGTGGACGGCTTCGTGCGCAACTACTCGATCATCGACACCGGAGCGCTCGTCACCGTCGCCGGTCGCCCGTGCAACGAGTACATCGTGCAGCGCATCGTCGGCGAGTCGGTGCGCTACCAGATTGCGGTGGACACGCAGACGGCGCTCGTGCTGCGCACGCGGCAGGAGAGTTCGAGCGGCGCGCTGCTGAGCCTGGTCGAGTTCGAGAGCCTCGATCTCGCGCCCAACCACTCCAACGTCGTCTGGCACCAGCCGCTGACCGACGAGCGCAAGCTCCCCACCGATCCGGCGCTGGCCCGCGCGCAGCTGGGCTTCCAGCCGCGCCTGCCGCGCACCGACGGCGGCCTGTTCCTGCTGCAGTCGGCGACCTCGGTCGAAGCTCCGGACCCGCGCGGCACCGGCACCTTGATGTGGGCCAAGCACACGCTCACCGACGGGGTGGAGGTGGTGTTCTTCCTCCACGGCGGACCGGACACCGCGCCCGGGCGCGACGACATCGTGCGTGTCGCGCCCTCGGTCGGGCCGTGGAACACCGCCGAAGGCTCGCTGCACGGCGAGCTGTACACGGCCATGGGCCGGGTCGAGGTCGAGGAACTGCTCGACCTGCTCGAAGCGGCGCTGTGACTCTGCGCGCGTGGAGCGCGTGCGCATCGCGCTGAGCCAGGCCCTCACGTGCGCGGCGTCGCGCAGCGGCGCGGAAATTCCTTCCGAGTCCGTTCCAGCGCGTTTTCGCGGATTTCCGCGCCTGCGCTCAAGTCGGGGTAGTTTTTCGGCGCCCACGCAGCGCACGTGCTCGCGCGGGCCTCAGCGAACACCAGCGACCCTTCGCGCTCAGCAGCACCTCGAGTCACTCCATGCAAGATCAGCCGCAGCCCTCCTCCGAGAACAACCTCGACTCCGCCGAATACCGCGATCGACTGCGCAAGAAGCTCAACTGCCTCATCGCGGTGCTCGAGGTCGCTACCGCCAAGGTCAAGCAGTCGCTCGCGGGTCCCGCTCCGGATGTCGAACGGCTGATGCGGATCCAGAAGAACCTCCAGGACACGATGGACGTGTGCCTGCGCGCGCGCAACGCGCTCGACAAGCGTGGGGCGCTGCCGAGCGGACTGTCGGAGGACCTCGCCAAGGCCGTCAACCCCAGCTTCGGACTCGAGCTTCCGCCGGCGCAGTCGGACGCCGCGCCGCAAGTGCGACGCGAGTTCAGCTCGAGCGAGCAGCGCAAGTTCGCGCGGCTGCCGAAGATCGACTCGGCCATGATCGCGACCTGCGACTTCGACGAACTCGCGCGCATGCTGCAGGGCTGAGCGCGACGTCGCAGACAACGAGACAACGACCCAACGGCAGGGGGCGCACGCACGGCGCTCCCTGCCGTAGCATTTGCGGCCGCATGTCGCCCCGCACTCGCGAGCGCAAGTCGAGCTGGGCGTCGCCCGAGCTGTGCGGCGCGCGCGTACGCTTGCGGCCTCCCGCGCCGGCGGACGAGGCCGCGTTCGTCGCGCTGCGGGTCGCCAGCCGCGATTTCCTCGCTCCCTGGGAGGCCGACGCGCCCGACCACGACGCCTTCGGTCCCGAACGCTTCCGGCGCTTCCTCGCGCGCAGCGCCGCGCGCCGCCGCTGGCTGCTCGAGCGGCGCGACGACGGTCGAATCGCGGGCGCAGTGTCGCTCACGCGCATCGACACGCGCGCGCGCAGCGCCACGGCCGGCTTTTGGATCGGCGCCGAGCACGCGCGCCAGGGCCTGATGAGCGAAGCGCTCGAACTGGTGCTGGCCTGGAGTGCGCGCGGACTGGGACTGGCGCAAGTTCGCGCCTGGGTCCTGCCCGAGAACGAACCGTCGCGGGCGCTGCTGGGCAAGCTCGGCTTCGTGCGTGAGTCCGAGCGCGGCGAAAGTCGCTCGGTCGCCGGCCGCGTGCGCGAGCACGAGCTGTGGACGCGCGCGCTCGCGCCTTGAAACGCGCCCCCGCTACTTGCCCCAGTCGCGCAAGTAGCGGAAGTCCTGGTTGATCGTGCGCTGCGAGAGCTTGGCGATGATCGGCATCACGCGCTTGAACTGCGTGGCGGCGATGCGCGCGGCCATGCGGCGCACGAAGGCCGCGTCGAAGCCGCGCGCGACCAGCTCCTGCTCGCTCATGCGCTCGTCGACCATCCAGTACAGCAGTCGATCGGCCTCGGCGTAGGTGAAGCCCAGCTCGCCTTCGTCGGTCTGGCCCTCGAACAGATCGGCGGACGGCGCCTTGTCGAGGATCTCGCTGGGCACTCCCAGGTGGCGCGAGAGCTGGTAGATCTGGTGCTTGTACAGGTCGCCGATCGGGTTGATGGCGCTGGCCGAGTCGCCCCACTGCGTCGAGTAGCCCAGCAGGATCTCGGTCTTGTTGCTGGTGCCGATCACCAGGCCCTTGAACTCGACCGAGTGGTCGTAGAGCACGATCATGCGGCAGCGCGCCATCACGTTGCCGCGCCGCATGCGGTCTTTCACTTCATGCGCAGCGAGATAGCCGTCGGCCATCGCGCTGATGTCGACCTTCTTGGTCTGGATCCCCAGGCGCGCGGCGAGCAGGCGCGCGTGGCCTTCGCTGTCGGGGTTCGAGGTGCGGTAGGGCATCATCACGCCCAGCACGTTCTGCGGTCCGAGCGCGCGCGCGCACAACGCGGCGACCAGCGCCGAGTCGATGCCGCCGGAGATGCCGAGCACGGCGCGCGAGAAGCCTGCGCTGGCGAGTTCTTCGCGCAGGAACTGGGTGAGCAGTTGCTCGACCAGCGGCGGATGGATGTCGAGTTCGTTCACCGTGCACGCTCCGCTGCGGCGATGCGCTCGAGTCCGCGCGCGAGCAGCCAGGGCTTGGAGTCGCGCAGGAGCGGCGTGGCCACGCGCGCGCGCCGCAGAGCGCCGCCGTCGATCGAGGCGTGCGCGAGCGCGGGCTCGAAGCCCTCGATGCGCGTCACGAGCTTGCCGAACGGATCGATGGCGCGCGATCCGCCCCAGAAGAACACGCCGTCCTCCCAACCGACGCGGTTGGCGTACAGCACCCAGGTCTGGAACAGCATCGCGTGCGCGTCGAGCAGCGTGCGCCAGGTGGTTTCGGAGCTGAGTTCCGTCGCGCCGCCGCCGACGCCGCGCCCTGGGCTGCAACTGGGCACGAGCATCGCGTCGACGCCGGCGAGGAAGTGCTGCAGGCCGCTCGACACGTGCCAGGCGTCCTCGCAGATCAGCACGCCGAAGCGGCCGAGCTTGGACTCGAAGGCGCGGAACTCGTCGCCCGCGGCGAACTCGCGCTCTTCATCGAACATGCCGTAGGTCACGAGGTGCACTTTGCGGTGCACGTGGAGCAGCGCGCCGTCCTCGAGGAACGCGGCCGAGTTGTAGATGCGGCCGTCGCGCGCGCGCTCGACGAAGCCGACCAGGATCGAGATGCGCTTCGACAGCTCGCGCAGCGTGCGCAGCTCAGGGCCGTCGACGTCCAGCGCCAGTTCGGCGGTCTGGTCCTTGAGGAAGTACCCCGTGAGCGACAGCTCGGGAAACACGATCAGTTGCGAGCCGGCGGCGTGCGCGGCCTCGATGGCCGCGACGTGCTCTTCGAGGTTGCGCTGCACGGCGCCCAGCGCGGGGTTGGTCTGAGCCAGGGTCAGGCGGCAATCGGTGAGCGGCATCGAGCGTCCTGGTGTATCGGATCGGGGGCGTCAGCGCCATGAAGCACGCGGCTTCGAGCGCGCCAGGGCGTGTTCGAGCGCCGCGCGCGCGAGCTCGTCGGTCGACACGCCTGCCGCTTCGCCCTCGTAGCCCAAAATCATGCGATGGCGCAGCGCCGGCGCGCAGGCGGCTTCGAGGTCTTCGAGCGCGACGTGCAGCCGCCCGTGCAACAGCGCGCGCGCCTTCGCGGTCCACAGCAGCGCCTGCCCGCCGCGCGGGCTCGCGCCGTGCCGCACATAGCGCTTGATCGGCTCGGGCGCGTCGCCCGCCGGCTGCGTCGCGAGCACCACGCGCGCGGCCAGCTCGATCGCATCGGACGAAGTCGGCGTCTGGCGCGTGAGCACGCGCAGTCGGCGCACCGCATCGCGCGAGAGCACCGCGCGCACCACGCTCTCGATCGTCACCGGCGCCTCCGCCGTCGCGCTGAGCACGGCGATCGTCTCTTCGAGCGTCGGCAGGCCGAGCACGATCTTGTAGAGGAAGCGATCGAGCTGCGCCTCGGGCAGCGGGTAGGTGCCCTCCATCTCGATCGGGTTCTGCGTCGCGACCAGGAAGAACGGCTCTTCGAGCGAGACGCTCTCGCCGAACAGCGTCACGCGCCCTTCGGCCATCGCCTCGAGCAGGCCGGCCTGCGTGCGCGGACTGGCGCGGTTGATCTCGTCGGCCAGCACCACGTTCGCGAACACCGGTCCGCGCTGGAAGGTGAAGTGCTTCTTGCCGGCCGCGTCCTCTTCGAGCAGGCGCAGGCCGAGGATGTCGCCGGGCATCAAGTCGGGCGTGAACTGGATGCGGCGGAACGACAGTTCGAGCGCTGCGGCGAGCGCGCGCACGAGCGTGGTCTTGCCCAGCCCCGGAACCCCTTCGAGCAGCACGTGTCCGCCGGCGTACAGGCACACGAGCAGCTGCTCCACGATCTCGTCGTGGCCGCGGAACACCTTGGCGATCTCGGCTTGCAGGCTGCGATGCCCGGCGAGCAGTCCTTCGAGCTCGCGCTCGAGCGCCTTCAATTCGTCGCCAGCTCGCGTATCCATCGCTCCACTTCGAACAGGTCGGCGCAGGTGCGGTCGGCCGGGCTGGCGCGCGCTGCGCCGCTGCGCTCGACCAAGACGGTCAGCATGCCAAGCGCTCCGGCGCCGCGCACGTCCCGCTCGGGACAGTCGCCAACGTGCGCAGCTTCGCGCGGGTTCACGCCGCTGCGCGCGAGCGCGAGTTCGAAGATCGCGCGTTCGGGCTTCTCGCAGCGCTCCAGCGCCGAAACCACGGCGAAATCGAGCCTTTCCGCGAGGCCCAGGCCGGCCAGGATCCCCGGCAGCGCCTCGCTCCAGTTCGACACGACACCGACCTTGAGTCCCAGCGCTCGCGCCGAGCGCACCAGCTCGAGCGCGCCGGGGAACAGGCGGAACGTGCGCGGGTCCTCGAAGCGCGCGAACAGTTCGCGCTGCAGGCGGGGGAGCCGCGCGCGCTCGAGGCCCAGACGCTGCACGAAGACCTGCTCGATGAAGGCCTCGAACCAGCCGTGCGAGTAGCGGAAGTGCGCGCCCAACTCACGCGGCAAGTCGTCGTGCGCCGCGTGCATGGCCGCGCGCACCTGCTCGGCGGAACTGTGCAGGCCGTGCTCGCGCGCGGCTGCGGCGTACAGCTCCCAGCGCGACGGCGACTCGTGGAGCAGCGTGCCGCCGGCGTCGAGGAACACGGCTCGCAATCGAGGCGCAGTCGGCATCGCAGGGCGCGAGCGTACGCGCGTCGCACGCGGTTGCAACGCTGGCAGGCGCCCGTAGGCTGACCTTGCGATGGCGCGCACGAACGGCTTGCTGCTGGCTACGGCTCTGCTCGCGGCGTGCGTGGGCGGCCCGCGCCGAGGCGTGCGCCGGCACCCCGAGCCGCAGCGCGTTTCGGTGGCCAGTGCGCGCGCCGCGAGCGAAGCCGGTCAGTGGTCGCTGGCCGCGAGCTCGTGGTACGAGATCTACCTGCTCGGCGGCGAAGAGGCGCCGCTGGCGTGTGTCGAGGCGGCGCGCGCGCTCGCGCGACTGGAAGACATCGCCAGCGCCCGCAGCCTGCTCGACCAGGGCTTCAAGCGCTATCCCGAGCACCTGGAGTTGCTCGAGGCGCAGGCCGAAGTGCTCGAACGCGCCGGCTTTCGCCGCGCGGCGGAGCCGTACCTCGAGTCGGTGCTCGAGCGCGACCCCGATCGCCTCTCGACCTTGCTGTTCCTGGCGCGTTTGCGCGTCGAGCTCTCGCTCGAGGACAAGGCGCTCCCGCTGCTCGAGCGGCGCGTGCAATTGGGTGCGGCCGATGCGCTCACGTGGCGTTTGATCGCCCGCGCGCAGCGCAAGGCCGGGCGCACGGCGCTGGCGCTCGAGGCCTATGCGCGCGCGTTCGCGTTCGGCGAGAACGACCCCGATCGACTGGTCCACGCGGCCGAGTTGTTCGTCGACGCCGAGCCGCAGGAGCGCGCGGTGGTCGAGACGGGTGAGGTGCGAGGCTGGCTGCAGCGCGCCTGCGAGCTCGACCCGCAGCTCGCGGTGGCGCACGAGCTGCTGGGCAAGGTCTGCGTGCTGGCCGGGGACGACGCCGCGGCGATCGGCGCCTTCGAGCGCGCGCTCGAGATCGAGCCCGATCGCACCGAACTCGCCTGGCGCGTAGGTCGCCTGCACCGTGCGGCCGGCAACAACGCGCGCGCAGCCGAGCTGGCGCGGCACGCGCTCGAGCGCGAGCGTTCCGAGGAGCGGCGCGCCGAGTTCGAGAGCTGGCTCGAGCCCGCGCCGAGCGACGGCTGACGCTTCCAATCTGGTTGTACGGAGCCAGAGCAATCTGTCCCACGCCGCGCAACGCAACGGGCAGTCCGAACGCAACAGCGGCGTGGGACAGATTGCTCTGGCTCCGTACAACCAGCGGCGGAACTCGCGCGGCGCGAGCGGGTTCATGGACGAGACCCATCCCACCACGGAGTCCATCACGATGAACACGAAGTTCCTTCTCGGCGCCTGCGGACTGTTGCTGGTCGCCGGCGTCGCCAGCGCCCTCACGAGCTCGCAAGAACGCCAACCTGCGCCCTCCAGCGCGGGAGAACGCCACGGGCGCGCGCACGGCGACGGGCACGGCCGCCACGGGCGCGTGCACGGCTTGCGCCACCGGATGCGCGGCGGGCGCGATGTCGCGCGCAAGCTCGACATCAGCGAGGCCCAGCGCGATCTCGCCCGGCAGGCTTCGCGCGAACTCGCGCCGCTCGCCGAGGAGTTGCGCCCCCAGGCGCGCGCCATCGTCGAGCGCGCCCGCGAGCTGCGCCGCAAGGGCGACCGCGAAGGCGCCAAGGCGCTCCTGCGCGACGAGTTGCGGCCGCTGCTCGAGCGCGCCAAGCCGCAGGCCGAACGCGCCGTTGATCCGCTCCTGCGCTCGCTCACTCCGGAGCAGCGCGCCAAGCTCGAAGCCGCCGCGCAACGCCGCGGCAAGCAGTTCGACGAGCAGCGCTTCGCCCAGCGCCTGGGCCTCGCGCTCTCGAGTCGGCGCGCGCAGCGCCGCTTGGGCCAATCGCGCTGACGCGCTGGTTGTACGGTGCCAGAGCAATCTGTCCCACGCCGCGCAACGCAACGGGCAGTCCGAACGCAGCCGCGGCGTGGGACAGATTGCTCTGGCACCGTACAACCAACCAACGCCTTCGGCGCTACTGCTTGGCGTCGACGAAAGCCGACGGCTCTTCCTTGAAGCGCTCGAGGCAGTGTTCGCAGCAGAACCAGTAGCGCTTGCCCGCGTGCTCCATCGACGGTGAGTCGGAGAAAATCGTGATCTCCATGCGACACACCGGGTCGTACACGAGCGTCGGCGCCTCGCCTGCGCCCGCCGGCGGCGGCAGGCTCGAAAGGTAGTCGAGCAGCCGGTCGAGCTGCACCTCGCTCAGCGCTCCGCGGTAGATCGGCATCGTGCCGCGGTAGCCGGCGACGATGCGCGCGTGCGGCTCGAGGATCGACTCGCGCAGGTAGTCGCGATCGGCGACCAGTTCACTCCCATCGTCGAGCTTCACGGCGTGACCCAGCACGCCGCCCAGCGGCGGCCCCAGGCGCGGATTGTTGTGACAGCCGACGCAGCCCAGCGCCTGGAACAGCTCAGGCCCGCTCAGGTCCGCCTGCGCGATGGGTGAAGTCGCGAACTCCTGCGCCAGCAGTCGGTCGGTGTCGTCGATCAGGCGCTCGATGGCCTCTTCGTCGTCGCTCAGGTACGCGCCGCGGATCAGCCCGCGCGGATCGACCAGGAAGAAGCGGTTGGAGTGCAGGATCGGATCGTCGACGTCGTCGGTCTTCTGCACCGTGACGCCGAAGCCCTTGGCGACGCGCGCCAGGTTCTCCGCATCGGTCGCGAGCAGCCACCAGCGCGTCTCGCCCGGGCGCCAGACCTCGGCGTACTCCTTCAGCACCGCGGGCGTGTCGTTCTCCGGATCCACCGAGAACGACACGAAGCGCAACTGCGGCGCGCCGAGGTTGCGCTGCAGCAGCACCATCTTGGCCGTCATCGTCGGGCAGATCGAAGTGCACTGCGTGAAGATGAAGTTCGCGATCCACACCTGCCCGCGCAGCTCGTCGTGGCGCAGCGCGCGGCCCGTCTGGCTCGCGAATTCGAACTGCGGCGCGTCCCACAGCTTGGGCAGCTCTTCCGACGAGCTCTGCGCGCTTGCCTCGCTCCCGGGCGCTTGACGCGGGCCGCGCGGAATCATGCGCACGACCAGCGCTGCGGCAATGGCGGAGAGGGCCAGTGCGATGATGATCAGTCTCTTGTCCATGGTGCCTTTTCCGGGTTCCTCGCTCGAACGGGCGGCGCTCAGCGCGCGCGCGTGGTCGGCAATGCGATCGAGGGCCTCGGCGCTGTCCACATCGTAGGCGCCGACCACTCGACAGTGCGCATCGATCAAATACAGGCGCGGCGTCAGTTCCAGCAGGCCGGTGAGGAAGCGCTCGCGGGAGCGCGCGACCCCCAGGCCCGTCGCCAGACGCGCGGAGAAATCAGGCTCGGCCGCCGCCAGCGTCCAGCGCGCGGCGTCGACACGCGGGTGGTGCCGTACGTGGGAGCGCAGTGCGCTCGAACCATCGCCGAGGTCCAAGCCGAACGACAGGAAGTGCACGTCGCTGCCCACGCGCTCGGCGAGCTTGTGAAAGCGATCGCTGAGCGGACGGCACGAACTGCAGTTCAGCGAGAGCAGCTCCGCGATCCACACCTTTCCCGCGAGATCGCTGCGCCGCAGCGGCCGCCCGTCCTGGTCGAGCGTCTCGAACTCGGGCAGCGGCCAGGGATCCGCCACGGGCGCGTGGCGCCAGTCGCGCGCAGGTCCCTCGGGCTCGTTCAAGCGCGACGCCATCCAGGCGAGGGCGCAGCTCAGTGCCAGCCACAGCCAACCCTTCCACCTCGCGCGTGGGCGCGGCGCGTCGTTGGGGATGGCCGGGGCGGTGGTGGGGCTGTGCATGGCGCCTGCGGCGGGGCCGCGCCAGTGCGACGCGACCCCACCGATTCAGAGATCAGCTCACGGAACGATGTTCACCGTGAAGCGGTTGGAGACGAACTCGACCTCGGCCATGTCCATCGAGAACACAACGTAGGCGAAGTACACCTTCGAGGGCGGCGTAGGGCCCAGGAGCTGCGCGAGCTGTTGGACCGGCAGCGACGCCGCGGCGTCCGCGTTGTCGTCGAGGTTGCCGCGGAAGCCCGCCAGCGCACCGTTCGCGGTGTTGCGGAAGAACTTCACCATCGTCCCGTCGCGGCCGAGCGGGATCGTCGCGCCCTTGAACAAGCTCGCGCCGTCGGTGGCGCTGGCCAGCAGCAGGTAGGGGTGATGCTCGAGCCCTTCGTGCGCGCTCGCGGCGCCGTGGTGGTCCGCCAGAATCGACAGCACGAGGTCCACGGTGTTGCGGCCGAGAACCTGGTCCATGTCGAAGTCCAGCTTGCTCAGCGGCGAGCCCACGCCGTCCTCCAGACGCAGCTTGTGGTTCGTGCCGCCCAGCATGCCGCGGAAGCCGAAGTAGCTGTTCTGCGAGAAGGCCTGGGCCACGCTGACCTGCGCATTGATCGCGTCGACGACTTCGTGCTCGTCGGCGTGGTCGATGTCGGCGAACTGCTCGGCGCGGAACTCGACGCGCTGCGCCGGATTCAGGCCGTCGATGACCCAGAACGAGTCGCCGTGCGCGAGCGCGATGTGGTGCTCGTGCTCGCCGCGCGCCAGCTTGTAGGCCGGAACGCCGGGCTGGTCCGCGCCGAGACGGACCACGACTTCGGTCAGGATTTCCTCGCCCGCGATGTAGGAGAGCGGGACGGGGACGTGGTGGGCGAGAGCGACGCCGGCGATCACGACGGCGGCGCCCAGGAACAGGGAACGGAATTTCATTGGGGTGCTCCTTGGGAGCGAAGTTGAGTGGAAACGAAGTCGAAGTCGGCGGCCCGATGGAGCGGGCCGAAAGCGGGCGCACGCGAGGCGCCGCGCGCTCCGGCGAACGCTGAATTCGCGTTCGAGCAACTCGAGGTCGGACGGCGGAGCGGGTCGATCGACGGCGAGAGACTCCGCGAGCCCGCGCGCAGGTTGGCCGCGCCGCGTTGAGCTCGCACCGCGCGTGAGGCGGCGAGTCGAGTGCGGTTCGGGGCCCCGGCGCCGGTGGCGACGAGCACGCACGCACGTTCCATCCGGAACGACGCGGCGGCCGCAGCGCGCTGGCCGCGCTGAGAGCGTCTCGCTGGCGCGTCAGCCGCGGGGAGGCCGCGGCTCCGGCGCCGGACTTCGGCCGCACGGCCGCGTCGCACTGGCGACGCGCTCGAACTCGTTCTCAGGCGCAGCGTCCGTCCACTTCGACAGCGTCGGCGCGAGCGCGACTGCACTCGCCCAGCCGATCGTGCGCCACTTGCCGTGGCCGCAACTGCACGCGCTGCGCACGCGCGCCGTGCTCGCATCCTCTTCCGCGCGCTGGCAGCACGGGCCAAACTCTTCGTCGCTGGCGGCTTCTTCCTCAGCGTCCTGCGCTGCGCAGCATGCGCCCGCGCACGTTGCGCGGCACTCGGGACCGCACGGGGTCGGCGCGATCGAAAAGCTCACCTGACCGAGCGCCAGCAACAACAAGCTGAGCAGCCCTGCCCAGGTTTTGATGCCGCGCCCCATCGCCGACCCAGTCTAGCTTTGCGTGGTGTGTGCTCAAACCGCGTAGTTGGCTGGGAACAGCGCGCGTTCCACCGCTTCGATCGTGATGTGCAGGATCTTGATGTGCACTTCCTGGATGCGATCGGAGGTCGTGGCCAGCGGCACCAGGATCGGGATGTCGACCGCGCCGAGCATCTTGCCGCCGCCCTTGCCGAGCAGGCCCACGCTCGTGACGCCCTTGCGCTTGGCGGCTTCGATCGCGCGCAAGCAGTTGGGCGAGTTGCCGCTGGTCGACATCAACACGAGCAGATCGCCGGGCTTGCCGAGCGCTTCGACCTGGCGCGCGAAGACCTCGTCGAAGCCGAAGTCGTTGGCGATGCAGGTGAGCTGGCTGGGATCGGAGAACGCGACCGCCGCGAGCGCCGAGCGATCCTTGCGGAAGCGCCCGGTCCACTCCTCGGCGAAGTGCATCGCGTCGCACATGCTTCCGCCGTTGCCGCAGGCCATGAGCAATCCGCCGCGCTCGAGCGTTGCTTTGGCCGCATCTGCGAAGCGTCGCACGCCCGCGAGGGACTTGGGCTCGGCCAAAAAGGCCTGCAGCGTGGCCAGGGAGTCGTCGAAG
Source organism: Planctomycetaceae bacterium (assembly GCA_011525785.1). Taxonomy (GTDB): domain Bacteria; phylum Planctomycetota; class UBA1135; order UBA1135; genus WYBT01. Next base: position 215,809 of record WYBT01000024.1, on the reverse strand, counting down.
GCGGCGCGAATCGGATCGGTCGGTTGGCTCATGGCTGGGGCGCGCGATTTTCGTACATCGACGCCGTCGGAGCCAGAGTCGCGCGCGGGCGGCGCTGAATTCTCGCGCGCAGCGCTTACTCTCTAGGCCGCCATGAAGCCTGGAATCGTGCTCTTGCTCGCGGTCGCGCTCGGCGCCACGACCTACGTCGCGTTGCGCGCCAAGTCGCCGACCTACACCGCGCCCGAGATCGTCGCGCCCAAGGCGCTGCCCAGCGTGCTGCTCTCGGCGCCCGCCGCGGGCGAGGTCGTGCGCGTGTTCGACGTCGAGGGCATGTGCTGCGGCGGCTGCGCGCCGAAGATCTACGAAGCGCTGAGCGCGGCCAGCGGCGTGCGCGAGGCCGCGGTCGACTTCGAGAGCGGCACGGCGCGCGCGATCGTGAAGTCCGACGTCGAAGTGGCGGCGCTCGAACGCGCGATGACCTTCGAGGACTACGTCGCCAAGGCGCGGCCGTAGCGTCGCGCGAATGCTCGAGCTCGCGCTCGTGGTGCTGACCGTCTCGCTGGTCGGCGCAGGCGTGTGGATCGCGCGGCTGCAGGCCGAACGCGCGCGGCTCGCGGCGCAGCTCGAGGCCGAACGCGAGCGCGTCGAACAACTCGCGGGCGACGAAGAGCGCTTGAAGCACAGCTTCCAGTCGCTCGCCAGCGAGACACTGCGCCGCGAGAGCGCGCAGTTCCTGCAGCTCGCCGAGCAGAAGCTGGCTGCGCGCGAGGCAAAGGCGACCGCAGAGCTCGACAAACGGCGTCTGGCGGTCGATCAACTCGTGCAGCCGATCGGCGAGGCGCTCAAGCGCACTCAAGAGGACCTGCGCGCGCTCGAAAAGCAGCGCGAAGGCGCGTACGCAGGCTTGCGCGAGCAAGTGCAGGCCATGGCGCGCGCGAACGCGGAGCTCACGGGCCAGACGCAGCGGCTGGCGCAGGCGCTTTCGAAGCCCAACGTGCGCGGGCGCTACGGCGAGATCCAGCTCCAGCGCGTGGCCGAGCTCGCCGGCATGCAGAACTACTGCGATTTCGCGCTGCAGGAGAGCGTGCGCGATGCGCAGGGGCGGCTGCTCAAGCCCGACATGGTCGTGCGCCTGCCCAACGAGCGCGTGATCGCCGTCGACGCCAAGACCAACATCGAGGCCTACCTCGCCGCGCTCGAGGCGTCGCAGCCCGAGCAGGCGCGCCCGCACCTCGAGCGCTTCGCGCGGCACGTCGCCGAGCAAGTGCAGGCGCTGGGCAAGAAGGGCTACTGGGCGCAGTTCGAGTCGCCCGAGTTCACGGTCATGTTCGTGCCCGGCGACCAGTTCGTCGACGCGGCGCTCGAGCGGCGACCCGATCTGATCGAGCTCGCCGCGCGCTCCAACGTCGTGCTCGCCAGTCCCTCGACGCTCATCGGGCTCTTGCGCGCGGTGCACCTGGGCTGGCGCGAAAAGCGCTTCAGCGAGGATGCGCACAAGCTCCAAGCGCTCGGCCAGGAGCTGCTCGAGCGCTTCGGCGTCGCGTTGACGCACTCCGACCGGCTGCGCAAGTCGCTCGCGAGCGCGGTGGAGGACTTCAACAGCTTCGTGGGCTCGGTCGATGCGCGCGTGCTGCCGACGCTGCGCAAGTTCGAGGAGTCGAGTGCGCGCCCCGCGGAGCCGATCAAGGAGCTCGAACCCGTGGCCGGAGTGCTGCGCCTGCGCGCGGGTGCGAGCGAGTCGTCTGCGACGGCGAAGGAGACCCCGTGAGCGAGCCCGCGAACGCGCCGCAGCCGCCGTCGACGTCGTCGCGATCAAGCGCTTCGCCGCAATCGAACGAGTCGGAGTCGAACACTCTTCAGTCGAACTCGCCGCCGGCGAGCGCGCTTCAATCGAACGTGCCGCCCGCGGGCCGCATCGTCGCGCGCTGGACCATGCCCGACGCCGCGCCGCGGCCGTCGCTCTCGCCCGAGCAAGCCGCGCAAGCCGAACTTCGCGCGCGCCGCGGCCTGATGCTCATCGCCATCGGCGTGCTCGGCATCCTGTGGGGCGTGTTCCACGTCCTCGCCGCGCTCCCGACCGCCGAGAAGCTCGACTTCGCGCACCGCATGACCGACTACCAGGCGCGCAGCTCCGTGCACGAGACCTTCCCCGGCGGCCTCGCGCGAGCGCTCATCGGCCTAGCGATCGCGCTGTGGGGCGGCCGCATGCGCGCCGCGGCGCTGCGCGCGCTGGGTCGCGCAACAAGTTGAGTACGGAGGTGCGGCGTGCGTTCGCCAGGACGAACACTCTGCAGTCGGCGCTCCGCTCGGCGTCAGTCGCGCTCTGTTCCCTCGCGGCGAGGCTATTGGCTCCGCTGTCGCGCAGGTAGGCGAGGGAACGCACGTACTCGGAGAAGCGCGCATCGAACCACAACGTCGCTCCCGTACGAGGACGAGGCGTGCAGAGCCGCCGAGCAGTGGTCGCGCGCGTGGTGTCTCGAACGAGACACTCTCGCTGTATCCACCGCTGTTCCACGACGATCGGGATGACCACCGGGAGCCGTGGAGGTACTTGTTTTCCGACGAGTACGAGTCGCTGACTGACACTGGACGGCAGAGTTCGTAATTCGCGCTGGTGTCTGCACTTGAAGAGTGCCTCGTCTCGGTCTGCCGGAGGGCGTCGAGCAGGATTCTCCCTGGAACGGTGCAACGACTCGAGGTGTGCGCGGGCGATCTACTCGGTTGGTGCGGCTCGCAGGCGCACTGGCGCCGCTCTACGCCGACCGGGGCCTCCGCAGCAACGGATCTGCGGTCACCTGCCCTACAGGAGTCCATCCGATGGGTGTTTCCGCATGTCGTGTTCAAAGCGGCTCGTCCTTGCGTCGTTCCTGTGTGTCAACTCCGTCTCGGCTGCGCAGCACATCGGCCTGCCCGCGCCCATCCCCGCGGGGCTGGATGAGCTGGTCGTCGCGACCGGAACTCCGCAACTGTCGGCCGACGAGGGGCTGCCGGGGGCCGCGCTTTCGCCGGACGGTCGCCTGGGGCTGTTCGCGGTGCGCAACGGTTGCGATCAGGACGGTGGGTGGTATGTGTCGGTTCTCAAGCACGAGTCGATGGTGGTGAACCCGACCACTGGGCATCCGCGCTTCGCGCACAACGGCGCTCTCGAAGCGTGGTCGAGTCCCAAACGCATCGGCGAGCCAGCCGCCTTCATGGGGCCGCCGCGCGTTCTGAGCTCCCAAAACCCAATGTGGCAACTGACTTGGGTTGCGATGGCGCCCGACCCGGCCTTCTCGCACCTGCCCAATCCGTTCCCCTCCGACCAGCTGGGCGCCTACGTGCCCGGACCGAGTTCCCCGGCGTTCGCGACCTACCAGATGCTGCTCGTGGCGGCGGACACGTGGGCCTTCCCACTCGGCGCGCCGACCACGCTGCAGAACCCGCAGCTGAACTACTACAGCGGGAGTTGTCTCCACGGGGGGCCAGAGACCGTGGTGAACCCCATCATCGGCTCGAATCCGCCGTGGGCCACCATGATTCCGAAGCCCGCGCCGAACGCCAACTGCCGAACAGCCAACCCTATCGGAATGAGGACACTCAAGGTCGTTGTCAAAGACCCAGGCACCGCCATCGCCTCGATTCACAGCACCGATCTGTCGTCCGACTTTCGCGTGTTGCAGTTCACACCTACTGGTGGAGGCGCCCCTCGGCCTTTACTGGGTATCGAACCCACGCTGACGCTGGATGGACGGTTGCTCATATTTCAGGGCAACACGACCACGATGAATGCCAACTGGGCGAACAACGTGGCGCAGAACGGACATATTCTCTACTCGTGGAATCCCAATCCGGGCCAACAGTTCGGCTGGTCAGAGCCTCGCTCGATCGCTGACTTATACAACCACCCCGCCGTCGGCGCGCTCCGCCCGAGGGAGCTCTACCCGATCGCGAGGAATCCACTTTACAGCCTGGACGGCGCTGCTCTGACTGGCAACGTCAGTGGCGCCTATCCGTGGGTGACGCTCGACGGCTCGGACGTGGCGTTCACGACGGTCGCGCGTAACGCCGGGCGATTGTTCGGCGTCAGCCTGCTCGGCAGTTCGACGCACTGGCGGATGCGGCACATCGACGGGCCGATCAATCCCTCGCGTGATCATGCCAGCACTCCCCGTCGGATCTTGACCGGGACCGGTATGGCCCCGGGTGCGTGGGCCTGGGGCGGGCAGAATTCATCGCTGCCGCTGCCCTTCGCTCCGGCCGAGCGAACGTTGCCCATGATCTCGGCCAATCGACGCACCTATGTCGAGGTCCCGCTCGACGCCGGTCTCGACCGCGACATCCTGCTCGCACTCGATATGAACGAGTGCCTCACCCCACCTACCGCGGGTCTATCGTGGAACTTTGATCTAACGCGTACCCCGAACACAGCTGCTTCAGGGCCCACGCGCTGGCCGCTCCTGGGTGGGGCGTATTTCGCGTCCGACGAGCTCGATTCCCCTGGACCCTACGTGGGCAGGATCGGGGAGTGCGTCAAGTTTCCAGGCGCAGGTCATGTGTCCGCGAATCACCCCGATCTGAATCAACCGCGCCAATCGCTGACCGTGTCGATGTGGGTGAAGCAAGACGCAGGTTCTCCAGGTCCGCGACCGGTGCTGGCCAAGGGCACTGACTACCAACTGCTCATCGATGCCTCCGGACAGGTGCAGGCGAGCGTAGCGGAGCAGAATGGAACTCCACACGTCAGCTCCTGGCGGCCGACGCCCGCGTTGAGCAAATGGACGCACCTGGCGTTGGTGTTCGATGGACGGTCTACGCCGAAGAAGGCGAGCCTCTGGGTGGATGGCGCCGAAGCTTGGTCCGTCCCGCTCGCCACGAGCAATCCTCAACTCGCCGGCAGCAACACCCCGCTCGTCGTCGGTCCGAATGGTGTCCAAAGCGCGGTGGGCGCGCTGTACGTCGACCAACTACGGATCGATGGAGTCGCTCGCGACGCGCGCGAGATCGCGAGGCTCGCTTACGTCCCGGAACCCGCTGCCCAGCCGACCGCGCCGGTCCCGGGCTGGATGCACGTAGCGATCTCCGCGCTCGGGCGCGATGCGTCGATGGTTCGGCTGGACGCGGGCCAGCCGCTCCCGACTCCGGCGCTCATCGCACTCGGAGAGAAGATCTTCCACGACTCGGGCATCTCTCCCGCTGGCCGCTCCTGCGCGACCTGTCATATGAGCGTCCACGCGTTCACGGACACTCTGGCGAAGCGGCCGTCGTTGCTTCCTCAGGGGCCGCCGTTGCGAAACGCCCCCACGGTGCTCGATCGACTGTGGAGCACCGTGCAGGAGTGGGACGGCGGCGCCGTCGATCTTCGAGCGCAGGCGCAGGGTCCGATCCTCAGCCCTCACGAGATGGGCAGTAACGAGGCCTTCGTGCTCGCACGACTCGCCAACCAGCCCTATCCGCCGCTGTTCACCGCCGCCTTCGGAAGCCCAACTCCGAAGTTCCAAGGGGCGCTGGACGCTCTAGCCGCCTATCAGCGAGCGTTGATCTCCACCCCTTCGCGCGCGGACCAGTTCGAGGCGGGGACGCAAACGCTCACGCTTCTCGAACGCGACGGGCGCAACCTGTTCTTCGGCAAGGCGCGCTGCTTCGCCTGCCACCACGGCCCGAACTTCTCCGACGAGCAGTTCCACGTCACGGTGGCCAAGCACTCAGACGATGCGGGGCGTTTCGAGGTCACCGGACGGCAGCGTGACAGCTTCCGCTTCAAGACACCCACACTGCGGCAACTCAGTCTCACAGCGCCGTACTTCCACGACGGGAGCGCGGACACGTTGACCGACGTTGTGAACGCGTATGTCAGCGGTGGACATTCTAGTTCGACCGTTGTCGACGAGGAGATTTTCCCGCTCACTCTCACTTCGAGCGAGGTCACGGCGCTGGTCGCCTACCTCTCGACGCTCAACTCGACGTTCACGCGCCTGTAGCGAACGCTCACTTCGATGTGCGGTCTGCCGGCCTCTTTTCGAGGCCGCAGCCGTGTCCACACTCCCTGGGTCAGCCCATGTCGCGACAGCTGGGCTGGCTCAGGGTCTTGGTTCTCTCCGAGGAAGGCGTCGGACGCTGCATCGACAAGCGGGCCCGAGGTCTAGCTGGCACGCGACGCAACAGACGGGACGAGTTTGCTTCGGCCGGCTACTTCCGCGCCGCAATCAGCACATCCAGCTCGCGCTTGAGCGCGGCGAGGATGTCGTCGTAACTGAACGCGCCGAGTTCTGCTTCGCCGCGCTTCAAGTTCACGAAGTTCGGGCCGCACCACAGGCCCAGGTCGGCGTCGTCGGTCTCGCCCGGGCCGTTCACGCGGCAGCCCATGACGGCGATGGTGAGGTCGTGCTCCTTGGCGTAGGCGGTCATCTCCTTGACCTGCGCGGCGAGTTCGATGAAGCGCACGTTCTCGACGCGCGAGCACGAGGGGCAGGCGATGATGTTCAGGCCGTCGAAGAAGTTCGGCGGCACGGAGCGGAAGCGGCCGGCTTCGATGTCGGCGATGAGCTCGCGTCCGACGCGGATCTCCATGCCTTTGTCGTCGAAGGGCACGGTCAGCGAGACGCGCAGCGTGTCGCCGATGCCGCGCGAGAGCAGCTGCTCGAAGGCGATGCGCGTCTTGATCACGCCCTCGGGCGGCATGCCGGCTTCGGTCACGCCCAGGTGCAGCGGGACGTCGGGGCGACGCTCGGCGAAGCGGATGTTGGCGTCGATCACCAGGCGCGGGTCGGAGTCCTTGATCGACACGACGTAGTCGCGAAAACCGAGGTCGTCGACCAGCCGGCAGTGATCGACGGCGCACTCGACGATGGCCGAGACGTGGTCGCCGGGGAAGCGCGCGTCGTATTCGGGCGCGATCGAGCCCGCGTTGATGCCGATGCGCAGCGCGCAGCCGTGCTGGCGCGCGACGTCCACGAGGAACGCGACCTTGTCCGCGATCGGCCGCTCCTTCTCGTGGTGGTGAAGGTGGCCGGGGTTGTAGCGGATCTTGTCGACCAGCGGCGCGACCTTGGCCGCGAGGCGGTAGTTCTCCTGCAGGTCGACGGAAAGCAGCGCCTTGGTTTGCGCGCGCACCTGCGCCAGCGCCTCGACGTCGGCCGCACTGTCGACCGCGATGCGCACGAGGTCGGCGCCGGCGTCCTCGAGGATCTTCACCTGCCGCACCGTGGCCGGAATGTCGCGCGTCTGCGTCGCGGCCATGCTCTGCACGGCGATGGGGGCGTCGCCGCCGATGGCCAGGTGCTTGATGAAGATCTTTCGGCTCTTTCGCGCGGGGATCATGTTGGGGGCGAGATCTTAGGTGCACGCGCCGACGGCCACCAACGACGGCTCGCTCCAGCGGCGGGACGCGCCGCGCCGCGAAGGGCCCAAGTCGGTCGAAGCGCGCGCCGAAAAGGCGGATTCTCGCGCCTGCCATGCTGGACCTCCGATCTCGCACCCTCGAATTGCCCCCGCGAATCCGCGCGGCGGCGATCGGGCTCCTGGGCGCCTCGACCGCCGGCGCGAGCGCGCTGATCTGGCTCACGCCCGCGCTGTGGTTTGGCGAGCTGGTGGCGAGCTTCGAATTCCATGTCGGGCTGTTCGCCCTCGCCGCCGCGGCTTCGCTGGCGTTGCTCCGCGCCCGTTGGCTGGCGGGCGTTGCGGCGCTGCTCGGCGCGCTGCACGTCGCCCCCGACCTGTCGCTCTCGATGCGCTCGAGCGCCGCGAGCGCTGCGACGGGCGCGACGACGCTGCGCGTGCTGAGCGCGAACGTGCTGCAGCCCAATCGGCACTACGACGAGATCGCGCAGGCGCTGATCGCGAGCGATGCGGATGTGCTCGGCGTGATCGAGCTCTCCGGACCGATGCTGGCGGTGCTCGAGCGCGAACTCGTCGCCTGGCCGCACCGCGTGGTCGCCGCGCCCCGCAGACCCGCCGTCGGCAAGAGCCTGTGGACCACGGCGATCTTCTCCAAACGGCCGCTCGAGGACGTGCGCTTCGTGCAGGTCGTCGACTGCTACGCGCCGCTGATCGAGGCGCGCGTGCGCACGCCGGCGCCGGTCACGATCCGGCTGGTCCACTTGCCGCGGCCGGGCGAGCGCTGGCGCGTCGAGGCGCGCAACGAGGGGCTCGAGCAGCTCGCGCGCGACTTCGAGTGGGGGCCGCAGACGGTCTTGATGGGCGACTTGAACCTGACCTCGGGCTCGCCGGCCTTCGGGCGCCTGCTCGCGGGGACGGGCCTGAGCGACTCGCGCCAGGGCTTCGGGCGCTCGCCGAGCTGGTGGCTGCGCAGCGCCCCGACTCTGCGCCGCGCGGGGGCGCCGGCCTGGCTGACCGGCGTGCTCGACCTGCGCCTGGGGATCGCGATCGACCACGTCCTGCACGGCGAGGGGCTGGCGGTGCGCTCGCGCGAGGTGATCGAGCTCCCCTTTTCCGACCACGGCGGCGTCCTGGCGGAGCTTTCCAGCTTTTCGGAACGGCCCTGAACCCCAACCGGCGGCGTCGGCCGGCTCTGGCGGCCACAAGGGGCGGTAGCGGCGCCCGACTCCCCGAAATCCTCTCCGGAAAGTCACCCCCGGAGTGCGCCGGGGCTGCGGATTCCACGGCGGAGAAGATCTGAAGTTCCAGGGTCTCGGACCCGGGTGGTCCATCCCCTCGCGACTCCCGTGCGGTCCCTATTACCCCTCGGCCCTGGACTCTTCACCAAGGCGGCCTCGTCCTGACGGGGCCGCCTCCTTTTTTACCCCAGCGCTGCCGCGTGCGGGCTGGTGAGTCGCGGGCGTTGCGGTGAAGCTCTTCCATCGGCTGCGCGTTCATTTCGGCGCGCCCCCGCAGAGGCTCTCCCCATGCATCTCTCACGCCTTGTCCCCGCGTTCCTAGTGCTGTCCGCTGGCTCTGCGCTCGCGCAACAGCTCCCGCCGCTGCCGTCCAGTCCGCCGCCGGCCGTTCCCGTCGCGACCAGCGCCGCGCTCGGCGCCCCGCGCGCGTCGAACCTGGTGATCAACGGCGACTTCGAGGTCATCACGGGCGGAGGCTGCCAGTACAACCTGCCCAACGCCTCGGTGGGCTTCGTGGTGGCCAACGCGACTGGCTTTGGGTTGGCGGAAGAGATCGACGTGATGACCGGTGCGTGCTACGGCGCGCCCGCCACCAGCGGCGTGACCAAGATCGCGCTCAATCGCAAGGCCTTCGCGCCCTTCACCGCGGATGAGATCTCGCTCGACCTCAGTACGCCGGTGATCGCCAACGCAACGTATGCGCTCTCGCTCTCGGTGATGCGCGAGACCACGTTCGGAGCTTCGACCGGCTTCGTCGACGTCGGCATCTCGAGCGCTCCCAACATCACCGGTACGACCGTGTTCTCCGCCTCGCCGTCCGCCGACAACGTGTGGGAGAGCTTCGCCTTCACCTTCGTCGCCCCCGTGTCCGGCGCCTACCTGACGCTCAGCGCGGGAGTGAACACGGGCTGGTCGCACGTCGACGACGTACAGCTCGTGCTCGTCTCCGGCGCTGTCTCGAGCTACTGCACCGCGGGAACGACGACGATCGGCTGCGTGCCGACCATGAGTTGGAGCGGGAGCTACTCGCCCAGCGCGCCCTCGGGCTTCGTGCTCACCGCCAACGCGGCCGAAGGTCAGCGCGCCGGACTGATGTTCTACGGCATTGGCGGCGCGATCGCTGCGCCGTGGGCTGTGGGCAGCACGAGCTTCTTCTGTGTGAAGGCGCCGGTGCAGCGCATGAGCTTGCAGAACTCCGGCGGAACGGCGGGCCTGTGCAATGGCGCGTTCGTCGAGGACTTCAACACCTGGGCCTTCACGCAGCCCACGGCCCTGGGGGCGCCCTACGTCCCAGGAACCACGTTCAACCTGCAGGCCTGGTTCCGCGACCCGCCGGCGCCGCGCACGACCAACCTCTCGGACGCCGTGCAGTTCCAGTGAGCTGAGCGACTGACCCCAGCCCGCGTTCGAACCCCTCGATCAGCGATGCGCGCGCACACCTTGATCATCGGCGGCGGCGTGATGGGGCTGTCCATCGCCGCACACGTCGCCGAGCGGCTCGACCCGCTGAGCGAACCGCTGGTCCTGCTCGAGCGTCGCCGGCTCGGCGCGGGCTCGTCAGGGCGCTCGGGAGCGATCCTGCGCGCGTTCTACAGCTCGCGCGAGCTGATCGGCATGGCGCGCGACAGCTTGCGCGAGTACGCCGCGTTCCAGACGCGCTGGGGGCGGGCGGTCGGGTTCACGCGCTGCGGCGTGCTCACCCTGGCGGGCTCGCCGCAACAGATCGAACTCGCGCGGCGCAACTTCGCGGCCATGCGCGAGTGCGGGGTCGAGGCCGAACTCGTCGACGCGCGCGCGATGCGCTCGCTGGCCCGCGGCCTCGAGGTCGGCGAGCACGCCTGCGGCGTCTGGGAGCCCGCGGGCGGCTTCGTCGACCCGCAGCGCACGCTCGAGGCCTTCGCGTCGCTCGCGCGCTCGCGCGGAGCGACGATCCGCGAGAGCGCCGAGGTCGTGCGCATCCAGTGCGACGGCGCGCGCATCGTGCGCGTGAGCTGCGACGACGAGGAGTACGAGGTCGAGCGCGTGGTGTTCGCCGCCGGTCCCTGGAGCCAACGCGTCCTCGGTCTGTGCGGCGTGCAGTTGCCGCTGCGCGTCGTGCGGCCCGAGCAGCACTTCGTGCGCACGCCCAAGGACGTGCGACGCGATTCCAGCCCAGGCGCGCCGACCGTTGAACTCGACGAACTCGACGCGCGCTTCGGCGTTCGCCGCGAACCGCCGGCCGAGCACCCGGTGCTGCTGGACCTCGAACTGGGCTACTACACGCGCTGCGAACCCGCGCTCGAGCGCACGCGCGTCGGCGCGCTCGACTACGAACGCGACGCCGTGCTCGACCACCCCGATGCGCTCGACGAGCACGTCGGCCACGAATTCCGCCGCTGGGCGCGCGAGCGGCTCGTGACACGCTTGCCGCGCTATGCCGACGAGCCCGACCACGGCGCGCAGGCGGCCTGGTACACGCTCACTCCGGATGCGCAGGCGCTGATCGGTCCCTGCCCGGGGCTCGACAACGCCTTCGTGGCCTGCGGCTTCTCGGGCCACGGCTTCAAGCTCGCGCCCTCGATCGGCGCTGGCGTTGCGCAGATGCTGAGCGGCGAACCCGTCGGCGCGTTCGACCCGCAGTTCTTCGCGCCCACGCGCTTCGGCGCCTCGCCCGCGGCCTGGAGCGGCGCTTTCGGGCTCTGAGCCACTAGCGACCCAACCAAGACTTCAGCGCGGCCGAATGCTGCGCTGATCGCCAAGCTCAGCCGCTGACCAGGCTCGTGATGCGCACGCCGTAGCGCTCGTCGATCGTGACCACCTCGCCGTGGGCGACGATCTTGCCGTTCACCAGCACGTCGGCCGGCTCGTGGGCTTCGCGGTCGAGCGTCACCAGCGAACCTGGTCCGAGCTTCACCAGCTCGCCCAGCGTCAGCCGCGTGCGGCCCACTTCGACGGTGATCTCGACCGGCACGTCGACCAGGTTGCCCAGTCCGATCGCTTCCGCGCCGGCCTTGCCCGGGGCGAGGTCGTCGAGCTTCTGGCTCTGCACGAGCACGGCTTGCGTGGCGGCGTCGATGCTGGCCTCGACATCTTGGTTCTGACTCATGGTGGCAATCGCGGATCAGGTTCCGGGCGGCGGGCGCTGGATGGATTCGATGCGGATGGCGAGCTTGCCGCGCGTCTTGCCGAGCTTGGCGCGCAGGCACGGGCGATCTTCGACGCTCACGCCGAAGCTCTCGCCGACTTCGCGTTCGAGCGGGATGACGTCGCCGGGCTCGAGGGCGAGCAGGTCGGCCAGCGGCACGCGCGCCGAGCCGAGCACGACCTTGAGTTCGACCGACACCGCGCCCAGGTGCGCGGGGAGCGGCGCCTGCGGCGCGAGTCGGGCGGGGGCGTTGGCGGAGGGCGCGATGCCCGGCAAGTACAGTCGCAACTGGCTCTTGGCGCCGAGCGCGTCGCAGGCGATGTCCAGGCGCAGGCGCTGCGGTTCGGCTTGTTCGCCGCCCTGACGCCAACTGCCCAGGCCTTCGAGCTCTTGGCACACCTCGAGCGACTCCACCTTCGGGCCGAGCTTGCCGCCGATGGTCCGCGCCAGCGCGCCGAACAGCCGCGTGAAGGTCGAGCGTTCGACCGGCGAGAGCGCGCGCGGGGTGTTGTCGCCGGGCTTGGCGGCGCCGAGCGCGACTTCGAGCGCGTCGAGCACGGGCTTGCAGTCGCCGATCAGCCAACCGGGCTGCTTCGCGCAGGAAAAACGCAGCGCCACGAAGGGCGGCTTGAGCGACGTGAACACGCTCTCCGCGTTGACTTCGCCGAGCTCGATCAACTCGAGCGCGACCGTCGAACGCAGCGCCGACGACAATTCGCGCGCGGCTTCGTCGAGCGCGCGGCGTGCCTTCTCGCGCAGGGCTTCGAGCTCCGCCGGCGCCAGGCGCAGCGGCTGGTCGAACTGCCGGGCGACGACGCTGGCCGGCCTGGCGCTCGCGCCAGTCCCGGGCAGCGCGGCGAGCGCGCGCGCTTCTTCGGCAGTCAGGTTGGAGGCCAAGGTGGTAAGGGCGTTGGGCGGGCTACTGGATCAGGACGTCTTCCCACAGCACGCGTTTGACGTAGCCCTTCACGCCGACCTTGACCTCGCCGACGAACTCCTCCTTGAGGCCGGACAGATCGACGTACACCGTCCCGGCGGCGCTGGCGACGGCCAGGTCGCGCTCCTTGCCTTCGAAGTTGATCGGCTCGCCGTCGTCGAGCGCCAGGGTCTTCTGCACGGCGTCGACCTTGAGTCGGTGGTCTTCGAACAGGCCGCGGAAGGTGGGCGTGCTGACGCCGGGCTTGATGCCGGAGGCGGGGTCAGCGTCGCCGGGCGCGAGGCCCTCGCCGATGTGCACCGGGAACAGCAACGGCTCGACCGCGTGACGGATCTCCTCGAGGTACACGGGCTTGAGCACCTTGTCGGAGACCTCCTGACGCGACTTGGCGGACGAGATAGCGACCAGTTGGTCGCGCACTTCGGCGTTGCACACCGGGTCGGTGGTGCGCGTCGTCACGTAGTCGGCGGCGTAGGCCTCGAACTTGACGTTGAGGTTGAGCACCAGGTAGCTGCGGCCATCGTTGAGGTTGACCTGCAGTTTGTTCGGCGAGAGCGGCGCGACGAACGGTCCGAGCAGCTCGGGCTTCACGACTTCCTTGGGCACGGCCATCAGCGCCGCGACGAAGGCCAGCGCGAGCACGCCGACGACGCCTCCGGCGATGAAGAGCTTTTGCTTCTTCGCGGCGGCGGCCGGATCGGGCGCTGACTTGTCGTCTTTCTTGTCGTCCTTCTTGGCGTCGGCCATGGGTGTCCTCGTGTGGGGCCTGGGCCTGTGTCAGTCCTTGGTGCTCTCGGGCGTGACCAGCCGCGCGTCGACGCGCCGCGTGCCCTCGCCCGCCGGCTCGATTTCGACCAGCCACGCGCGCGCCTCGACTCGCGCGCCCGAAAATTCGTGTTCGGAGATCAGGTACTCGCGCACCGCGCTCGAACGCGCCTGCGCCAGCGCGTGGTCGCTGGTGCGCGCCTGCGCGCCGTCGAGCGCGTGTCCCTCGAGGATCAGCACCTGCGACTTCGCCGGGCGCAGCGTCTCGGCCAGCTTGTCGAGGTACGCGCGCGAGCTGTCCGACAGCGTCGCGACGCCCGGCGGGAACACGGCCACGCTCGGCTGCGACAGTTCGTCGTGCGGCGCCAGCGCCTTGGCCAGCGCAGCGCGGATCAGCTCGAGTTCGCTGGCGTTGGTGTGCGCTTCGCGACGCGCCGGATCGGGCTCGGGCGGCAGATTGAAGCGCTGGCGGAACTCGTTGAAGATCGCGGCCTTCTCCGACTCGCTCATCAGGCCCGGCATGCCGTGCGACTTGAGCGCGACCACGAACGAGCCCAGACCGGCCGCGATCAACCCGAAGTCGCGCTGGTGCGCCATCGAGACCAGCAAGATGAAGAACGTCAGCGCGTTGGTCATCATGTCGCCGAACGAGACGAGCCACATCGGCACGCCCGCTTTGGGTTCTTCCTTGAACTCTGCGCCCATCGCTCGAATCCCCGCGCCTCAGCGCCGGGCCTCCTCGGCTTTGCGCTCAGCGTGCTCGGCCTGGAGCACGCGCGCGCGCGCCTTGCTCAGCGCGAGGATGCGCACCACCACGCGCCGGTTCTTGCTGCGGCCGGCGGCCGTGTCGTTGGGCTCGAGCGGCATGCGCGAGCCCAGCCCGGCGATCTGCAACAGATCGCGACCCATGTCGGCCGCATCCAGCATCACGCGCGCCGCGTTGGCTGCTTGCGCGAGAGAGAGGGCTTCCTTGGTGGGGTAGGTGGGCGTGGGCGAGAAGGCGTCGTCGGTGTGGCCTTCGACCACGACCAGGTGCGGGTAGTGCGCGATGATGCGCGCCAGCTCGACCAGCGACTGGCGCAGCACGGCGTTGACCTCGGCGGAGCCGGGCGCGAAGCCGGCGCGCTCGTCGAAGCGGATCTCCAGCCCGTCGGGGGTCTGTGCGAAGTCGACGGCGATGTGCTCGTCGCTCAGCTTCTGGCCCATTTCGTCGAGGTTTTCGGGCAACTCCTCGGGCGGCCGCGTGTGCGGTCGGTCCGCGCCGCGCAGCGGGTGGGTGGAGTTGAGGCGATCCTGCGGAGGCTCTTCGACCGCGCTGGTGGCGCGGTTGGACTTCACCACGCCGCCCATGTTCTCGCCGAACGCGCTCTGGATCACGGCTTTGTTGGCCGGCTCCATGGTCGAGAAGCTCATCAGCATGATGAAGAACGTGACGAGCAGCGAGATCATGTCCGTGAACGTGACGATCCACTCAGGAGCGCTCTGGGGCGGGTCCTCGGGCACATCGTGCTTGCCCATGGCGGGATGGCCGCATCAAGCGGCGACGCCTTCGCGCGCCGACGGCGGCAGGAAGCCCTTGAGCTTCTCCTTGATGAGCTGCGGCTTTTCGCCGGACTGGATCGCGACGATGCCCTCGACCATCAGGTTGCGCAGCAGAGCCTCTTCCTTTGCGCGTAGGTCGAGCTTGTTCGACAGCGGCGTCATCACCACGTTGGAGACGACCGCGCCATAGAACGTCGTGAGCAGCGCCACGGCCATGCCCGCGCCGATCGCAGAGGGATCGGACATGTTGGCGAGCATCTGCACCAGACCCACGAGCGTTCCGATCATCCCGAAGGCCGGCGCCATCGTGCTGATGGTGTCGATCATCTTCTTGCCCTGGGAGTGGCGCTGCTGCTGGAAGCTGTGCTCCAGGTCCATGATGTCGCGCACGGTGTCGGCGGAGAATCCGTCGATCACGAGCTGGATGCCCTTGGCGAAGAACTTGTCGTCGACCTCTTGCAGCTTGGCTTCGAGCGCGAGCAGGCCTTCCTTACGCGCCAAGTTGGCGTAGGTGATGATGCGCTCGATCTCCTGCTGCGGCGTCGGCAGTTTGAAGAGCAGCGTGCGCATCAGGATCTTGGTCAGACCCTTCAGGTCGCTGGGCCGGTAACTGATGATCGTGACGGCGATCGAGCCTCCGACCACCATGATCACGGAGGGCGTGTCCCAGAACAGTCCGACGTCGCCGCCGGCGGCGAGGGCCCAGTAGAGGAGCCCGATCGCCATGACCATGCCAACAGCTGTTGTGAGATCCATACGAGTCGATCGTGGAGAGGCGAGACCTGCCGCTGGTATCGGAAGGAAGCCCGGAACGCTTGACGGCCTGCGCGCCGGCCCGCGCAGCAGCGCGAGCGCAGCCCACAGGCCGTCCCATCCGTGCGACGCGCTCGCTCAGTTGCCCGAGTCGCCCGCCATGCGGTAGGCGTCGGCGAACTCCTTCCATTTGTCGGCGCCGACGCTGTCGAGCAGTTCTTTTGCGCGCGCGGGCTTCATCGTGACGAGGATGCGCGCCGCCTGCTCGGGCGTGTAGGCCGCCAGGCGCTTGCCCTGCTCGGCCGCGTCGCCCTCGGCGAACAGCTTGCCCAGCTTGGCCCAGCTCTCCTCCTCGCGCTCGACGCGCGCCTTCTCGTCGCGCTTGACTTCGGCCTGGCGCTGCTCGAGCTCGTTCTCCCACTCCTCGAGCCCCGTGCGCAGGCGCTGGAGCTGCGCGTACTGCTCGTCGAGGAACTCCGAGCGCTCGGCCGTGCGCCGCTCGCGCTCCGCCAGTTCGCCCAGGCGCTGGTCGAACTCCTTGCTCTTGCGCTTCAAGTCGCTCACCAGGAGCTCGAGCTCTCGGCCCGAGTACGGCGACTCGATCTGGAACACGTCGAGCAGCCCCACGCCAGCGACCTGCGCCGCGGGCGCGGGCGTCGGCGCGGGCTCGTCGCTCGGATCCGTGACGTCGGCCGACGCGCTCTCGGGCGTGGCCTCGGGCGGCGCCGGAAAGGCCTTGCCCACCAGCGGGATCTCGTGGGGTTGCACTCCCAGCACCAGCGCGAAGGCCACGTACGCGAACGTGAATGCGAGCGCGCCGCCGCCGGCGAACAGGCCGATCTTCAGCCCCTTGTTCATGACTCAGGCTCCGTCGGAGAGGTTGGGCGCGCCTCGAGTGCGGCGCGTCGTTCGATGGTCTCTTGCAGCGCGCGGTCTTCGCGCTCGCGCTCGTGCTCGAGGAACTGGTTGAAGGCG
The DNA here is from genome assembly GCA_011525785.1 of Planctomycetaceae bacterium. Taxonomy (GTDB): domain Bacteria; phylum Planctomycetota; class UBA1135; order UBA1135; genus WYBT01. Next base: position 199,179 of record WYBT01000024.1, on the reverse strand, counting down.
CGCTCTTCGAGCTTCTCGAGCGCGCGCACGTCGCTGCGGCGCGCCTGCCACGCGGCCTGCGCGGCGGCGACGGCGTGTTGCGCGGCTTCCAGGCGCTTGCGGCTGGAGGCGATGTTGCGCAGCAGCGCGGGGAGCGTTCGCTCGGCCACCAACGCCGAGCGGGCGCCGTCGCGCGCGCGGACGAGCTCGAGTTCGCGCTCCGCGCTGGCCAGCCCGGCGCGGGCCGCCTCGACTTCGCTCTGCGCCTGGAGCGCAGCGCGTTGTGCGCCGGCGAACTCGGCGCGCGCGAGCTCTTCGCCGATCGCGCGCACGTGCAGCAGTCGCTGAAGCTTGAAGCGGAAGCGGGCCATGGGGCGGAGCGTGCGCTACTTGCGCGGTTCGGCCGCGGCGCCGGCGATGCGCTCGAGCATGGACAAGGTGTCGGCCCAGGCCGTGTGGTCGCGCGTGCCCTGGCGCAGGAACAGATCGATCGCCGGCTTGAGGCGCACGGCGGCGTCGAGCTTGGGGTTGGCGCCGGCCTTGTACGCGCCGATCTCGATCAGGTCGCGGCCCTCGCGCCACGCGGCCAGCAGTTCGCGCAGCGCTGCGGCGTGAGCGAGCTGCGCATCGCTCGAGAGCGAAGGCATCAGACGCGACAGGCTTCCGAGCACGTCGATCGCCGGGAAGTGGCCGCGTTGCGCGAGCTCGCGCGAGAGCACGATGTGCCCGTCGAGCAGACCGCGCAGCGTGTCGGCCACCGGATCGTTCACGTCGTCGCCGTCGAGCAGGATCGTCAGCAGGCCGGTGATCGAGCCCTTGTGCGTGCGGCCCATGCGCTCGACCAGCTTGGGCACGGCCGTGAAGAAGCTGGGAGGGAAGCCGCGCACGGTGGGGGGCTCGCCCGCGGCCAATCCGATCTCGCGCGAGGCCGCGGCGAAGCGCGTGACCGAGTCCATCACCAGCAGCACTTCGCGGCCCAGGTCGCGGAACGACTCGGCGATCGTGACGGCCACGAAGGGGGCCATGAAGCGCTCGATCGGCGGTCGATCGGAGGTCGACACGACCACCACCGACTTCGCCAGCCCCTCGGGGCCGAGCACGTCGTCGAGGAAGGCGCGCACTTCGCGTCCGCGTTCGCCGACCAGGCACACCACGATCACCTGCGCGTCGCAGCCGCGCGTGACCTGGCCGAGCAGCGTCGACTTGCCCACGCCGGAGCCGGCGAACACGCCGATGCGCTGGCCGCGGCCGAGCGTGAGCAGGCCGTCGATGGCGCGCACGCCCGTCGCCAGCGGACGATCGATCGGCGCACGGTCGAGCGGATCGGGCGAAGGACCGCGCGCGGGCCGCAACTCGTTGCGACTGGGCGCCGGACGCGCGTCGAGCGGCTGCGCGAAGCCGTCGAGTACGCGGCCGAGAAGTTGTTCGCCGACGGGCACGCTGAACGGCCGCTTGAGCGCGGTCACGGTCTGGAGCGGTGCGATGCCGGCGACATCGCCGTGCGGCATCAGGAGCGTGTTGGGGCCGCGGAAGCCGACCACCTCGGCGTCGACCAGCGCGTCCTCGCCGCGCGGACCGGCGCGGCGGATGCGGCACAGCTCGCCGATTGCGGCCGGGACGCCGATGGCCTCGACGAGCACGCCCGAGACGTTCTCGACGCGCCCGCGGTAGTGCGGCGCTGCGGCCTCGGCGATCGCGGTGCGCGCTGCGGCGAGGTCGATCACGAGTTCACCTCGCTGGCCAGGCGCTCGCGGATCGAGCGCAGCGACTCGTGCAGTTCGCGCACCAACAGGCCCTGGGGCGTGGAGACGTGGACGTCGCCGCGCAGCACGGCCTCGTCGGCCTCGAGCGTGGTGCCCGCGCGGAACTTCACGTCGGCGAGCTCGGCGGCGTCGAGCGGATGCAGGTGCACGACGCACGCGCCGCGTCCGACGCCCGAGGCCCCGAGCGCCTCGCGCACCATCGCTTCGAGGTTGTGTCGGCCCGCGTCGATCTCGCGCCGCACGAGCGTGCGCGCGATCTCGACCGCCAGATCGACCGCGGTGCGCGCCATTTGCGCGGCGGCCTGCTCGCGGGCCCGATCGAGACGTTCACAGGCCGCGTCGAGCGCCAGGGCCGCGCGATCGCGATCCTGCGCGCGACCGTGCGCGACACCGGCTTGGCGAGCGCTCTCCAGGCGCCGCGCGACGACGTCGTCGAGCTGTCCCTGCGCGAGGCGCGCCTGCGTCGGCGCAGCCGGGAGGCTGGCGAGCAGACTCGAGCGTTTGCGTTCAGGTGACAAGCTCTTCTCCTGCGCGCGTGGGGCGGAACTCGCCCGACTCCATCAGCGTGCGGACCGCCTTCATCACCTCGGCGCGCGAGGTGAGTACGTCGGCCATCGACATCGGGCCGGCGGTGTCGCGCTCGTCCTTGATCATGTCGCGGACGCGCGCGCTGAGGTTGTTCATGATGTTCTGCTCGACCGGCGCGGTGCTGCCCTTCAGCGAGATCGCCAGCGTCTTGGTGTCGACCGACGCGAGCACCTTCTGCATCGCGCGCTTGTCGAGGTCGGCGAGGTTGTCCCAGGTGAACATGAACTCGCGGATCTCGGTGGCCATCTGCGCGTCGTCCTTGGCCAGGCCCTCGAGCACGCTCTTCTCCACCGGCGGCTGCGAGAAGTTGAGCACTTCGGCGATCGTGCGCAGGCGCGCCTGAGGGTTGGGCGGCACCGGGCCGCTGGCGATCTCGCGCACGCGCGACTCGAGCTCCTGAGCGATCGCGACCAGCGTCTCGAAGCCCGGCGGGATCAGGCCCGCCATGCGCTTGACGACGCTGAGCGACTTCTCGGACTCCATCAGTCCGAGGATCTCGGCCGAGAGCGAAGGATCGAGGTGGGCGAGCACCAGCGCGACCACGGCCTCCGACTCCAGCGCGAGCGCCTTGGAGATGAACTCGGCCGGAAAGCTCTCGATCGCGATGAACGGACGCTCGTGCAGCAGGCGCTGCTGGATCTTCTCGAACAGCGCGCCGGCCTGTTGCTTGCCCAGCGTCTGCTCCAGCATGACGCGCAGCTCTTCGTCCGAGCGCACGCGCGCCGTGCGCGGCTTGCGCAGCGACTTGATCAGCTCGCGCTCGAGCCGCTTGATCGCCTCGCCGTCGGTCATGTCCGGCTCGAGCCGTCCCATGGCCTCGACCAGCTCGACGATCACCTTCTCGTCGATGTTCTTGATGACGTTCGCGGCGGCCTCCTTGTCGAGGCTCATCAGGAACGCGGCCGCCTTCTGGGCGCCGCTCATCTCGCGCTTGCCGACCATCGCTCAGACCTTGGCCGTCGCTTTCTCGTCGATCCAGCGCGAGAGGATCTCGCCCACGCGCCGCGGGTCGGTCTTGACCAACTCTTCGATCTGTGCGCGCGCCAGCACTTCGGGGTCGACGTTGACGTCGCCCGCGCCGTCGCCGCCGGAGCGGCCCGCAGCGCCCGACGCACCAGCCGTCGCGCCGCCCGCGGCGGCGTTGCCTGCGCTCTTCTTGGCGCCCTTGAGGCTCGAGAAGAGCACCACCAGGAAGGCCAGCGCGCTCACGATCTCGACGCCGCGCTCGAGCAGCATCTCGAGCATGCGATTGGGGCCCTCGTCGGTTGAGGCGAGCGGCTCGCCGTCTTCGCCCACGGCTTCCTCGGCGACCGGCTCCGGCGCGAAGGCCGTGGTGGTCACGCCGATCACGTCCTGACGCGACTTGTCGAAGCCCACGGCGGCCTCGACGATGCGCTGGATCTCGGCTTGCTTGGGGGCCAGGCTCTCATCGAGCACCAGCGAGACGAACAGCTTCTCCAGGCGCGGCGACGAGCGCACGGTCTGCGTGCGCTGGCGCGAGGTCTGGAAGGTCTTGCGTTCGTCGAGCGTCTTGGCGACGCCCGCAGAGCCGCCGCCCGCGCCGTTGACCGCCGCGTTCTCGTTGCCGAAGCCCGCAGCGTTGGCCGGAATGCCCGCCGCGCCGCCGACTCCGCTCGTGCCGCCGCCAGGGGCCTGCGTGCTCTTGGTCTCGGTCTCGACCGCGACGGCCTCGGGATCGAGCTTCTCGTCGATGCTCGTGCTCTGGTCGTAGTTCCACTGCGAGGTGACGCTCACCACAGCTTTGCGCGCTCCGAAGGCGGCTTCGATCTGCGCCAAGGCTTTGGTCGCCAGCGCTTCGTCGTAGCTCGACGAGTGCTGGAGCAGGTCGGCGACGTCCTTGCGGCTGTCGTCGAGCGAGCCGGGGTCGTACAGCGTGCGGCCGGTGGCGTCGGTGATCACGACGTTCTCGGGCGGCGTGCCGAAGCGGTGCATCACCAGCTTGGCGACGTTGCGGGCCTGCTCGGGCGAGAGCACCGTCGCGCCGCGCAGCTCGAGCGCGACCGAGACCATCACCGGCTTGCGCTCGCGCAGCGGTGAGTTCTCGGGCATCGAGGTGGTGACCGTGGCGTTGGAGACGAACTCGAGCCGCTCGAGCAGGCGCTCGGCTTCCTGCCACTCGCGCTTCTGCATCGACTGCGCGCGTTCGCCGGCGCTCATGAAGATCGTGGCCGCGCCCGCGGCGCCGGCTTCGATGCCGGTGCTGGACTGCTTCAAGCCCTCTTCGAGCGCGACGGCGATCTGCGCGGTGTCGAACTGGGCTTCGTTGACGTAGACGACGAACGGTCCGGGCGGTTGGCTGACGCGGTAGCTCACGGCGGCGCCGGCCAGGGCCTTCTCGACGGCCACGCGCTCCTGGTCGTTCAAGTTCGAGTACAGCGTGACGTAGTGCGGACGCGCCGACACCCAGCCGCCCAGGCCCAAGGCGCCGAGGAGGCCCAGCGCGCACATGGCCAGCACCAGCTTGGTGCGGCCCGGCGCTTTGGCGAGCTGTTCGAAGAGGCTGCGCAGTTCGAGGTTCATGGAGCGTCAGATCAGACGGACATGCGCATGGTTTCGCGGTAGGCCTCGATGAGCTTGTTGCGCACCTCGAGGCTGAACTTGAACATCAACTCGGATTGCTTGAGCGTGGCGGCGACCTCGTGGAAGTCGCCGACTTTGCCAGCCAGCATGTCGAGCGGCAGTTGCTCGCTTGCTCGCGCGGCCTGATCGACCTGCGCCACGCCCTGCTCCAGCGCGCGGGCGAACGACGGACCGGAGGCGCCCTGCGGCTCGACGAGTCCGCTCGACTCGACAGCGCGGTCGACGCGCTGCGCGCCCGACTGCACCGAGCGCAGAGCTGCTTCGATGGCCGCCTTGGCGAGCGCGCTGTCCTGTCCTACGCCGCGAATCATGGCTGCTGGAGTTGGTGGGGGAGTTCAGTGACGTTGTTGGAGCGCGCGTTCACTGCGCCAGGCGCAGCGCACGGTCGGCCATGCGCACGAAGTTCTCTTGCACGTCGATGTTGGCCTCGTAGGCCCGCACCGCCGTGATCAGGTCGGCCATCTCGCGCGTGGCGTTCACGTTGGGGTACGTGACCCAGCCGCCCGCGTCCGCGTCGGGATGACCGGGGTCGTGGATGCGCTCGAAGGACGAGAAGTCGTCGTTCGAGACCGCGCGCACGCGCACGCCGCCGTTGACCTCGCGTCCGTCCGCCTGACGCAGCAGGATCGGCTCGAACTCGACCACCTGGCGCTTGTACGGGCCGCCCTCGGCGGTGCGCGTGACCGTCGAGTTGGCGATGTTGCGCGCCACCGTGTCGATGCGCACGCGCTCGGCCGACATGCCGGTCGCGGCGATGCGCATGCCGCTGAAGAGTCGACTCACGCCTTCCATGCATCACCTCCCGCTTTCGATGCCGATGCGCAGCATCTCGAAGTGGCTCTGGAGCATCGACGCGTAGGTGTCGTACAGCAGCCGGTTCTGGCGCCCGGCGTTGAGCTCGAGCTCCAGGTTGACGTTGTTGCCGTTCTTGCCCGCGGGCGTGAGCGTGTCGGTGACCAGCTCCGGCTCGATCGAGTCCAGGTCGCGCGCACCCGAGTCGAGCGCGGTTCGCAAGTGCTCCTCGAAGCGCAGCACCTGGCGCTTGTAGCCCGGCGTGGACTCGTTGGCGACGTTGGACGCGATCACGCGACCGCGTTCGTTCGCCGCGCCCATCAGGCGCACGAGCAAGCCGACGTTGGCGTTGTCGACGTTCATGGGCGCCTCACGCCACCAGCCCGAGCTGGCGCCAGAGCTTCATCTTGTTCGACAGCGTGCGGGCGGAGACGCCCATGCGCCGCGCGGCTTCGGTCTTGTTGCCGCCGGTCGAGGCCAGCGTCTCGAGGATCGCCTCGCGCTCGATGTCCGCCAGTGGACGGTTGGCGAGCGACAGCGCGCTCTGCCCCGCGCCTTGCGAACCGCCGGGCAGCACGGCTTGCGGGCCGGAAGCTGCGCCGAACTGCAGGTCCGCGGGCTCGACGCTCGAGCCGTGGCGCAGCACGACCGCGCGCTGCACGACGTTCTCGAGCTCGCGCACGTTGCCGGGCCACGACCACTGCATCAGGCGCTGCTCGGCGGCGGCCGAGAGCGTCACGTCATCCGAGCCGTTCTGGCGGCCGTACACGCTCGCGAAGCGCCGCGCGAGCGGCAGGATGTCCTTGGAGCGCTCGCGCAGCGGCGCGACGTGGATCGGCAGCACGTGCAGGCGGTAGTACAGGTCCTCGCGGAAGCGGCCGGCCATGACCTCGGCCGCCAGATCGCGATTGGTGGTCGCCACCACGCGCACGTCGACCTTGATGGTGCTCGTGCCGCCCACGCGCTCGAACTCCTCCTCCTGGAGGACGCGCAGCAGTTTGGCCTGCAAGCTCGGGCTGATCTCGCCGATCTCGTCGAGCAGCAGCGTGCCGCCGTCGGCCAGCTCGAAGCGGCCTTCGCGCTGCTTGTGCGCGCCGGTGAAGGCCCCGCGCTCGTGGCCGAACAGCTCGCTCTCGAGCAGTGTCTCCGACAGCGCCGCGCAGTTCACGCGGATGAACGGCCCGCTGGCGCGCGTCGACTCGGTGTGGATCACTTGGGCCACGCGCTCCTTGCCCACGCCGCTCTCGCCGGTGATGAGCACCGTGCCCTTCGACTTGGCGATGCGCCGCGCCGAGCGCAGCGTCTCCTGCATCTGCGCGCTCTCGGCGACCAGTTCCGAGCTGTCGCCGAGCACTTCGGTGCGCAGGTACTCGTTCTCGCGCTCGAGCCGGCGCGCGCGCTGCACGCGCTGGAACACGAGCGACAAGGTGTCGGCCGTGCAGGGCTTCATCAGGAAGTCCGCGGCGCCGCTCTTCATCGCGCGCACCGCCGTCTCGACCGTGCCGTGGGCCGTGATCACGACGCACGGCAGGCCGGGCATCTCGCTGGCGATGCGCTCGACCAACTGCTGGCCGTCGGCGGCCGGCATGCGCAGGTCGGTGAGCACCAGGTCGGGCGACTCGCGGCGCGCCTGCTCGAAGCCCTCGGCGCCGTCGCGGGCCACGCACACTTGGTAGCCCAGGCTCTTGACGGCCTCGACCAGGAACTGACGCGAGAGGTTGTCGTCGTCGACGACCAGGATCTTGTGAATCGACATGAATGGAGTGGGGGCAGAAGACTTCTACGAGCGGTAGGGGAGGGTGAGGGCGATCGCAGCTCCGCCGAGCGAGCTCGGTTCGGGGCTGATGCGCAGCTCGCCGCCGTGCAGGCGTGCGATGCGCTCGACCAGCGCGAGCCCCAGGCCGGAGCCCTGTGCGCGGGTCGTGAAGAACGGTTCGAGCACGCGCTTGGCGAGCGCTCGCGGGATGCCGGGGCCGGCGTCGCTGACGCGCGCGACGATCCGTTCGCCGGCGCGTTCGAGCTCGAGCAGCACGGCGCCGCCGGCCGGCTGGACCTGCAGCGCGTTGGCCACGAGGTTGCGCAGCGCCTGGCGCAGCTTGATGCGATCGGCGCCGAAGTCCGGCGTGCTCACGCGCGCATCGACGCGCCAGCGTCCATCGCGCGCGTCGATGCCGACGTCGCGCAGCGCCATGCTCAGCACTTCGTCGACGAGGGGCTGCGCCGCGACGGTCTCGAGCTGCAGTTTGTCGGGCGTGGCGAGCGACATCATGCTCGTCAGCACGGCGTTGGCTTCGTCGATGCCTTCGACGATCAGCCGCGCCCAACGCGTGCTCTGTTCGCCGGCCGGCAGCTTGTCCGCGAGCAGCGCCGCGAAGCCCTTGGCGGCCATCATCGGATTGCGCAGCTCGTGCGCGATGCCGCCGGCCATGTTCCCCAGCGCGGCGAGCTTGTCGAGCGCGTGCATGCGCTCGGAGAGCTCGACCAGCGCCGTGCGATCGTCGAACAGCTCCGCCTGGCAGGCGCGCGCGCGGCCCGTGCCAGCGATCTGCGCGGTGCGGTGGGCCAGCACGCTGCGCTGACCGTCGTCGCGCACGTGCTCGAACTCCTGCCAGGTTTCGCTCGAGCCCGCGCGCGGCGCGAGCACGAGAGCGCTGCCGACGAGTTCTTCGCGCGAGCGTCCCAGGGCGGCCAGCGCCGCGTCGTTGGCGCGCAGGATGCGCCCCTGCGCGTCGCGCACGACGACTCCGGTGGGCAACGCCTCGAGCACGGCCTCCAGCTCGGCCGTCACGGCGTCGAGCTCCTCGACCTTGCGCGCCAGCGCCGCATTGGCCTGCTCCAGCTCGCCTTCGACGCGCGCTGCGCGCTCTTCGAGCGAGTGGTAGCTGCGCGCCAGGCTCGCGCCGAGCGCACTGAGCTCGCGGGTCGCGCGTTCGAGCTCGTCGGGTGTGTGCGCCGCTGTGGGCAGCGTGCGCGCCAGGGTGCGTGTCACGGCTGCTTGACCTCGCTCGCGGCGCCCTTGTTCGCGGCGCGCGTTCGTTCGAACGACAGGCGCCACTCGAGGAATTCGAGATCTTCCTTGGCGCGCTGCGCGCTGTAGCCGCCGTCGGGAAGCGCGATGGCCTGGTTGTAGACCGTGATCGCTTCGGCGTCGCGGCCCAGCTTCTCGAGGCAGCGCGCCTTCCAGTACAGCGAGTCGCCGTCGGTCCCGCTGCTCAGCGCGTCGAGCGCCTTGGCGAAGTCGCCCTGGCGATAGAGCGCGCGACCCAGGCGCAGCGAGTCGGCCGCGTAGGACTCGCTCTCGAAGGCGGTCTTGGACTCGGTGCGCCGTTGCGCGTCGCCAGCGGTCGGCGACGAACGCGCCGGCTCGGTCGCGATCGGACGCACACGCTCGCCCAGTCGCCGGCGCAACGCGTCGTCGAGGCCCACGGTGAGCTCCGGCCGCGCCGCAGCAGTGTTCTCGGGCTCTTGCGCCAGCGGCGCGCGCCGCGTGACCTGCTCGAGCGCCTTGGGGTCGGCCTTGTTCTCGAGTTCGTCGAGGTCGCGCTGCAGGCGGCCGACGACGCCGCGCAGGTCGAGCAGCGCCGCGTCGCGCGCGCCGGCCTCGCCTGAGCTGGTCGCGAGCGGCGCTTCGCTGGCGGCGAGCACGTCGGCGATCGCCGAGGGGTCCTGCTGCTGCAGGCGTTGCTCGATGCGGCCGAGCTCCTCGAGCGAGGCCACGGTGCGGCGCAGCGCGCTCTCGAGCGAGTCGTTGTGCTGCACGCCGAGCGTCACGGCCGGCAGCACCACCAGCGCGCCCAGTCCGGCTTGGATTGCAAATTGAAAGCGCATCATCAGATTCGTCCTCGGTAGGCCTCGACGGCGTCGGCCAGGCGGCCGGCGGCCTCGAGTCGGTCGGCGGCGAGCAGGTACAGCTCGCGGCGGGCGTCGGCGGACTCGAACGTGCCGAGCGCCGTGCGCAGGTAGCTCAGGGCCGCGTCGACGCCCAGTTCGGCGTCGAGCGTGCGCGTGTAGGCGCGCGCGAAGCGCAGTCGATCGCGCTCCTCCAGCGCGCCGATGAGCGGCTCGATGGCGGACAGCGCGTTGAGCGCCTCGCGCCACAGTTGCGCGTCGAGCAGGCGTTCGGCGCGCACCAGGCGCTGCTGCGTCGAGCCGGCGCCGCCCTCGAATTCCTCGAGCGCCAGGCGCTGGCGCGCTTCGCGGCCGATCTCGCCCAGGTCGAGCTCCTCGCGCTTGGCGAGCTGGGTGATGAACAGCGCGGAGAGTTCGTCGCCGCCGTCGAGCGCGATGCGTGCTGCGCGGGCGTAGGCCTTGGCGCGCTCGGCGCCTTCGCTCATGCGTCCGTAGGACAGCCACGCGCGCGCGGCCTCCTCGGGCAGGCCCGCGGAGTCGCTCGCAGCGGCCCGCAGCGCGAGCGATTCGTGCCGCGTCGTCGCGAACCCCAGGCGCCGGTCGACATCGTCGAGCAGCGCCAGCGCCTGCGCGCCCTGACCGAGTCCGGCCAGCGCTTTGATGCGCACGTGCGCGCGGCGGCGCTCGTCGTCGACGTCGGACGGCGGAGCGATGCCCTCGAGCGCGTCGATCATGTAGAGCGCGCGTTCGAACCCGCCCAGCTCGGCCACGCAGTAAGCCAGCTCGAGTCGCGCTTGCGGCTCGTACTCCTGCTCGCCCTCCAGGCGCAGCAGATCCGAGAGCCGCTGCGACGCCTCCTGCCACGCGCCTTCGCGCATCAGCAGGCTGCCGCTCTTGAACATCGCCTCGGGGACCAGCTCGGACTCCGGGTAGCGCTCGATCAGGTTCTCGTACAGCGCGCGCGCCGCCGGTCCGCGTCCGCGCGACTCCTCCAGGCGCGCCTGGCTGCGCACGGCGTCGTCGGCCAGCGGGTGTTCGGGGAAGTCGCGCAGCGTGCGCAGGTAGCTCGCCATGGCCGACTCGCGCAGCAGCTCGACGTCGTCGATCGACTCGAGCCCTTCGCGCAGCACGAGCGCGCCCTGGCGCACTTCGCCGACCAGTCCGACGCTGCCGAGCAAGTACGTCAGCGCCTGGCGCAGCGGTCGACGCCGCAGATCGGCGCTGACCAGCGTGCGTCGCCAGCTGCTCTCGACGCCGTCGATCGACAGCTCGGCCTGTGCGGCGATTTCGCGCAGCACTTCGAGCAGGGAATCCTGGTCGGCGCGCAGCGTGAGGTAGAGCTCGCCTTCCTCGCGTTCGACTTGCACGCGCCAGCGCGGGGTCTCGCCCTGCGCGGCCGGCTGGCTGCGCGGCGCGAGGCACAGCGCGGCGGCGATCAGGCTGGCGACGAGCTTCATCGAGCGGCCTCCGGCGCGAGCGAGCGCGCCTCCATGGCGAAGCTGTCGGCGATCAGGAAGCCGGCCTGGGCTTCGACTTCGCTGCGCGCGGGCGGCTCGATGCGGTCGATCACCGCCAGCAGGCCGAACAGCATGCGCCGCGCGCGGGCGTGCTCGCCGCGCTGCATGCGCTCGCGTGCGACCTCGAGCGTGCGGTAGCCCTCGGGCAGCGCGCCGAACACCGGCTCGCTCTCGAACGCCACGCGTTCATTGCGGCGCGAGGACTCGGCGCGCAGCTCGCTGGTCGTGTCGGCGACATCGTGCGTCACGTCGAGCACCAGCTGCTTGACCGATTGCACCGAGTTCCACGCGAACAGCATCAGCGTCACGTTCGCGAGCACGATGCCGCCCAAGAGCAGCGCCGCGAGCGGCGACATGCTCAGCTTCTGGTGCACCACGGTGCTCGCGACGGGCTGAGCGGTGGTCGGCGCGGCGCCCGCAGGCTGCGCGTCGCTGCGGCCGGCGGGCGCGGCGACGGGCTTGGGCGCACTGGACGCGGCTGTTTTCGCGGAAGAGGCGCTCGCAGGCCCACTGGCGGGCGCGGGCGCGGGAGCAGAGTTGCTCGGCGTCGATTTGCCGGCCGGCGGGATGTCCTTGGCGACTTCGACCTTGGCGCCTTCGACCGCTGCGAGCACGTCGTCGACCTCGCTGTTCAACGCGGCCTTCTGCTTCGTCGCGCCGAGCAGCTCGTCGAAGTTGAACAGGTCCTCGTCGGTCTCCACGGGCGCGCTCTGCGCCGGCTTGGGGCGCGGCGCGGCGGGCTCACCGCTGGCGGAGGCGAACTGATCGAAGCTCATGGAACGCGGCTCGGCGGCGCTCAGCGCGCGAGCGGGCCCTCGCCGGTGGCGGCGTCGCGGACGGAGAGGGTGAGGCGCAGGTGGCCGAGTTCGCCGTGGGCGACCTCGAGTTCCGCCTGCATGCGCTGTGCGTCGCGGCGCGCGAGCGCGAGGCCGAGCTCGAGCGCGGCGCGCCGTTGCTGGGGGAGTTGCTCCCACGTCGCGCCGGCGCTGGCGGAGTCGGCCACGATCGCAAAGCGCGTGAGCGCGCCGTCGCGCTGCGTCGAGAGCAGCACGCTCTGCGAAACGCTGGCGAGCGCGTGCTCGAGCAGCCGCGCGAGGCAGTCGGCGAGCAGCGGGCCGTCGACGCGCAGGTTGGCGGGGCTCGTCGGACGGGCGAGGCGCACGCGGGCGCGCTGTTCGAAACCCTGGCGGCGCAGGGCCGATTCGAGGATCTCGTCGAGCGAGCAGGTCAGCGGCGCCAGCGGGCGCGGCGCGGCCAGGGCCATCAGCGCGTCGACGTCGCGCGACATCGCGAGCACCTGCTCCAGCGCGCCGCTGAGCTTGAGCGAGCGCGGGTCATCGGCGCGGAACTCGCTCGCCAGCGTCTCCATCGAGGCGCGCAGGGCGCTCAGCGGATTGCGCAGGACCTGCGTCATCGTCAGGCCCAGGTCGGGAGCGGGGAGCGGCGCTGCGTTCGCGCTCGGGTTCGGAGCAGTGGAGGGCTGGGGCATGGTGGTCCGTCGCTGGAGGGGGGCGCGCACGCGCTGGGGCGCAAACCTGAGCCGACTTTCGGCGCGGGAGCTTTTTTCCTTGAAGGCCTCGCGGCGCCGGCCGCAGCTTTTTCCCACCTGGGAAGCGCTTGACACCCTTGGCCAAGGCGTCGATGCGCTCCGCGGCATTCGGCCGCGCTGAAGTTGGTCGGGTCGCTGATACCTCTTTGAACCGTCGCTCGGCGCGAAGGTTCCAAGCGGTGGTGGCTCAGCGCACGCCCAGGGCGCGCAACTTGGCGTGCAGCGTCGAGCGGTGGATGCCGAGCACTTCCGCGCAGCGGCTCACGTTCCCGCCCTGCTCGGCCAGCACGCGGCGGATCCAGCTCTCTTCGAGGCTCGCGAGGCGCCGGTCCGCGACGCGCTGGAGTTCGCTCGGCGCCGCCTGGACGGTTGCACACGTATTCAATGACGGCGGCGCCACGTGCTCTTCGAGCAGCTCTCCGTCGCCCGCGAGCAGCAGCGCGCGCTCGAGCCACAGCTCCAGCTCGCGTTCGCCGCCGGACCACGGAAGGTTCTTCAGCACGCTTTGCGCTGCGGCGCTCAAGCGCTCGGGGCTCGCGCCCAGCGCTTCGAGGTGAGCGCGCGCGTGAGCGGCGATGTCGGCGGGGCGCTGCGCCAGCGGCGCGATGCGCACGCTCAGTCCGTCCAAGGCCTCGAGCAGCGCCGGGCAAGCGCTCTGCGGCTCGCCCGAAAACAGCGCCAGCACGCGCGGAGCGCCGACTCCCGTGCGTCGCCAGCGCTCCAGCCGCTGGGCGAAGCGCATTTGAATCGACTCGGGAGCGCGCTGCGGCTCCAGCAGCGCCACGCGGCCGCGGCGCACGGATTCATAAGGAGCGCCCGAGAGCTCCTCGCGCGCCAGCGCTTGCGCATTCAATAACGACAGCGGCTCGTGCGACTGCGCGGAGTGCGCGTGGAACTCCCTGGCCCAAGCCTCGAGCGGCGCTCCCAGTCCTGCGCGCAGCACCACGACGCGCTGCGCGCTCTGCGCCAGGCGGCGCAGGGACTCTCGATCGCGCGGGACGGTCGCCGCGCGCGCGGAAAGCGTTTCCAGGTCGGGCATCGCGTGCGCTTCATCGGGCGGATCGCCGCCGAACTGTCGCGGACCGCCGCCGCGGGCGCCGCACAAGTTCGAAGCTGAAACCGCTTCAGCGATCCCGGGGTCCTCCGAGAACCCACCTGCGCCGACGGGCAGCCCCCCCTCGGACGGCGCACAGCGAACCTCCTCCAAGACCCTTTCCGAGAACCCCACCATGGGATTGCGCGTCAACACGAACATCGCTTCTCTCAACGCTCAGCGCAGTTTGAGCGCGGTCAGCACGCGACTGCAGGGCAACTTCAAGCGCCTGTCGAGCGGCCTGCGGATCGCCACGGCTGCGGACGATGCCGCGGGCCTGGGCATCTCCGAGCGCATGCGCTCGCAGATCCGCAGCTACGGCGCCGCAGCGCGCAACGCGCAGGACGGCATCTCGCTCGTCCAGACCGCTGAAGGCGCGTTGAACGAAGTCAACGGGATCCTCAACCGCATGCGCGAGCTGTCGATCCAGGCGGCCAACGGCACGCTCTCGACAGCCGACCGCGCCACGCTCAACACCGAGTATCAGGAACTGATCGCCGAGATCGGGCGCATCGCCAGCACGGCCACCTTCAACGGCGTCGAGTTGCTCGACGGCACGACCACCGCGCTCGACATCCAGGCCGGCATCAACCAGACCGAGATCATCACGGTCTCGCTGCAGGACTCGACGGCCACGGCGCTGTCGATCGACTCGCTCGATGTGACCACCGCGGCCAACGCGACCTCCGCGCTGACGGTGATCGACGCCGCCGTCGACCAGGTCACCACGGCGCGCGGCGCGCTGGGCTCGGCGCAGAACCGCCTGCAGTCCGCGATCTCGAGCATCACCAACGCGCAGGAGAACCTCGCCGCCGCCGAGAGTCGCATCCGCGACGTCGACGTCGCGACCGAGACGGCGGACCTGACGCGCAACTCGATCATGCAACAGGCTGCGGTCTCGGTGCTGGCGCAGGCCAACGTGCAGCCCCAGCTCGCGCTCAGCTTGCTGCAGAGCTAGCCAACGCGCGCCGCGCGCGGCCCCCGACGCACGCGGCGCGCACGAATCGCTCAACAGACTCCGGCTTGGAGGCCGGTCGCTGAAGGGGGGGCGCCGCGAGGCGCTCCCCCAATCCAGCGCGCCCCTCGCCCCCCCGCGCTCTTTGCGAACTCCGTCACGCTCACTCGCCCGCCGAATGCGCGCAGTTCACTGCACGCCGCGGGCGAGATCCGCGACTTGATTCCACTTCGCCGCGATCGACCGCGGCCCGCACTCGCGCGTGCAACCGCGAGCGCGGGAGAGGTCGGTCCACTTCGGGCCAGCGCGCACGTGCCACTGCTGCGCGGCCCCGAGTCGAGGCCCAGCTCGCCCGCGCCATGCGCGCGTGCAGCGGGCTCAAGGAGTCTGGTCGCGGATCACCTCCACCCGCTGTTCACACGGCGGGCGGCCACGCGCTGGGAGGCGCGTGGTGTCTTCGCGATCCCGGCTCGGCCCCCGCCGCGTCGGAGTCGCGCTCTCCTTACCTCAGCTACCAAGGACGACTGCAATGGGACTTCGTGTAAACACCAACATTGCTGCGCTCACGGCGCAGCGAAACTTGTCCAGTGTGTCAAGTCGACTGTCGGGCAACTTCTCCCGACTGTCTTCCGGTCTGCGCATCGCGACCGCGGCGGATGACGCTGCGGGTTTGGGCATTTCCGAGCGCATGCGCGGGCAGATCCGTTCGCTGGCTGTCGCCAGCCGCAATGCGCAGGACGGCGTGTCGCTCGCGCAGACCACGGAAGGCGCGCTGCAAGAGGTCAACAACAACTTGAACCGCATGCGCGAGCTGGCCATCCAAGCGGCCAACGGCACGCTGACCACGGCCGATCGCGCGACGCTCGACACCGAGTTCCAGGCGCTGATCACCGAGATCGACCGCGTCGCGACCCAGACCACGTTCAACGGCGTGGCGCTGCTCGACGGGAACCTGACGACGCTCGATCTGCAAGTCGGCACAAGCGCCGGCGAGACGATCACCGTGACGCTCACCGACATGACCGGCACGGCGCTCTCGATCATCGGCGAGGACGTCACCACGGCCGCCAACGCGAGCTCGGTGCTGAGCGTGATCGACGCCGCCATCGACCAGGTGACTTCGGCCCGCGGCGAACTGGGCGCGGCTCAGAACCGCTTGACCAGCGCGATCGCCTCGATCCTCAACACGCGCGAGAACCTGTCCGCGGCCGAGAGCCGCATCCGCGACGTGGACGTCGCGCTCGAGACCGCCGACTTGACGCGGAACTCGATCCTGCAGCAGGCCGCCGTGTCCGTGCTGGCTCAGGCCAACACGCAGCCGCAGCTCGCACTCTCGCTGCTGCAAGGCTGAGCGCGTTCGCGCGCGGCGCGAGCGCACCGTCGCTCGAGCAGCGCGCCGGGGACTCGCGCTCCCCACGCGTCCTTGCGCCCGCGGTCCGCGCTGCACCTGCGCACCCGCTCCGCGCGCGCTCCACCGATCGTCCGAGCATCCTGCCTTCGCCGGTTCCGAATCACGTGCGGACTGTCCGCAACGGTCGGGACGAAGCCGCGGCGCGAGGCGTGAAGCGGAAGCTTCGGATCTGCATCGCTACGGCTTCAGTTCGACACCAAGGAACCTTTCAACATGGGACTTCGAGTCAACACCAACGTTGCTGCGCTGACGAGTCAGCGCAACCTGTCAGCCGTCACTGGACGGCTCCAGGGCAACTTCGCACGCCTGTCTTCAGGCTTGCGGATTGCGACGGCGGCGGACGACGCGGCAGGCCTCGGAATCTCCGAGCGCATGCGCGGTCAGATCCGTTCGTTCACCGTCGCCAGCCGCAACGCCCAGGACGGCGTGTCGCTTGCGCAGACCGCGGAAGGCGCTCTCCAGGAGGTGAGCAACAACCTCAACCGCATGCGCGAATTGGCCGTGCAGGCCTCGAACGGGACGCTCACCACGGCGGACCGGGCGACGCTGGACACGGAATTCCAGGCGCTGATCACCGAGATCGACCGCGTCGCCACGCAGACCACGTTCAACGGAGTTGCGCTGCTGGACGGCACGACGACTTCGCTGGACATCCAGGTCGGCATCAACGACACGGAAACGATCTCGGTCGGCCTGTCCGACACCACTGCGACGACGCTGTCGATCCAGGGCGAGGACATCACCACCGCGGCCAACGCCAGCTCGGTGCTGAGCGTGATCGACAGCGCGATCGACGACATCTCGACGGCGCGCGGCAACCTGGGCGCAGCCCAGAACCGCCTGACCAGCGCGATCGCTTCGATCCTCAACACGCGCGAGAACCTCTCGGCCGCCGAGAGCCGTATCCGCGACGTCGACGTCGCCATCGAGACCGCGGACCTGACGCGCAACTCGATCCTGCAGCAGGCTGCTGTGAGCGTTCTCTCCCAAGCGAACGTTCAGCCGCAGCTCGCCTTGTCGCTGCTCGGCTAACGCCGGGCAGTCACGCAACGGCCGGGTTCCGTTTCCCCGTCCCCTCCCACGGGGCCCGGCCAAGCCTTTCTCCTTCCTCGGCCGACGGCTGAGGGGCCGCGGAAGGCGAGGCACAAGAGCCCTGTCCAGCCGAGTGCTGGACGGGGCTCTTCCCTTGTTCACGGGCTGGCGCCGCAAGCTGCGTATCCGCCGTTGCGCCAGGCATTGACTAGTCTGCACGACTGGCATGCGCGCTCTCGCTCGCCACGTCGCTTCTTTGTGCGCCATCGCGATGGCCGGCTCGTGCGTTTCGATGGAGCGCCTCGCGCGCCATTCGCCGCTGACCGGCGACGCATCGCCCGAGCGCGTCAGCCTGTGGCCGCTGCTGCGCACCGATGGCGACGGAGCTTCGATCGCCTGGCCCTTGTTCGACGTCGACAGCCGCGGCTTTGCTCTGCGGCCGCTGGTCGCCACCGACGGCTCGGACTGGGAAGTGCTGTACCCGTGGTCGCACCACGACGGCGAGAGCGGCGTGGGCTGGGCGCTGCCGGCGTACTGGTCGAAGAACGTCGTCGGGCTGTTCCCGCTGTTCCACCTCGGCGAGTTCAGCTTCGTCGGGCCGATCTACTGGAGCCGCGGCGCCGGACGCACGCGCTGGGGCGGCGTGTTCCCGCTCGCGCTGTTCGGCGACTTCAACCACATCGGGCCCGCCTGGTGGGAAAGCGACGGCCGCGGTTGGGGGCTCTTCCCGCTGTTCGGCGTCGGCGCCACGCGTCACGTCGGGCCCGTGTGGTGGCGCAGCGAAGGCGCGGATGCCGACGGCTGGGGGGTGTTCCCGTTGCTGTGGACGAGCGACGACGCGAGCCACTTCGGCCTGTTGCCGTTCTACACGCACCGTCTCACTCCGCAGCGCCGCACGCGCGTGCTGCTCGCCGGTCTGGTCGGCGCCGATCAGCGTCCCGAGCGCCGCGTGCGCTGGGCTGCGCCGCTCTACTTCGACGACGAGCGCGATGGCCGCGAGGACGAGGTCTTCCTGCCCTTCTACTACGAGCGCAAACGCGGCGACGAGACGCAGGTCTTCACGCTGCTGGGCAATCGCAGCGTGCGCGACGACGGCGGCTCGCTGAACCTCTATCCGCTGTGGTGGTCGAGCCGCAGCGGCGACTCGGCGACGAAGATGCTGCTGCCGTTCTTCTACTACGAGAAGGACGGCGACGAGCGATTGTTGCTGACGCCGCTCGGGGGGCGCGGCTGGAGCCAGAGCGGCGCGACGCGCTACCTCAACGTGCTCGGACCGCTGTACCACCACAGTGCGAGCGCGGACCAGCGTCGCGAGACCACCGCTGTGCTCTGGCCGCTGTTCGAGAGCTCGCGCGACGGCGAGGAACGCACGACGCGCTCGGTTCCGTTCTTCTCGTCGACGTCGAGCCCGGCGCGCAGCGAAGGTTGGTACGCGTTCGGGCTGGCCCACTTCCGCAGCGCGACGAACGAATCGGCGCAGCGCCTGTGGCCGTTCTACTCCTCCAGCGCCGGCTGGCGTCCGCCGTGGTGGCTGTACGACACGACGCTGTACGGCGCGCGCGAGTTGGGCGATTCGCGCGAGCGCTGGCTCTTCCCGTTGTTCTCGAGCTCGAGCGCGCCCGGCCGCAGCCAGCGCGATTTCCTGCTGGGGCTCGGCTCGTACGCCACGCGCGGCGAACAGCGGAATTGGCGCGCCTGGCCGTTCGCCGCCAGCTCGGAATTCGAGAGCTCCGGCGAATGGCTCGACGACTTCACGTTGGTGGGCTCGCGCGAGCGGCCCGACGCCATGCAGCGTCACGTGCTCACCCCGCTCGTGTTCTGGCAGGAGCACGAGAGTTCGCCGTCGCTCGAGAAGCACGCAGCGCGCGTGCTCACGCTCGCGTACCGCGCCACCGAGCGCAGCCGCGGTCTGGTCGTTCCGAACGCCGACCGTCCGTCCTCCGCCAGCCGCACCGAGCGCCGTGAGCTGTCGCTGGGCCTGGGGCTGTTCACCAACGAGCTCGAGCGCTTCGTCGTGTGGCGCGAGGGCGCGCTCTCCGAGGACGAGGCCGAGGTCTTGTCACGCTTCGCGCCGCGCTACGACGCAGTGCGGGGCTACGAGCGCGACGAGTCGGCCGCGCGCGAGATCCTGGTGCGCCACGGCCACGCGCCGGTCGGCGCCGAGCTGCCCCACTTGCGCGACGCACTCGCCGCGTTCATCGCCGAGTCGAGTCGCGAAGTGTCGCGCCGCGCCGTGAACGTCCCGCTCGTGTTCGACTACGAACGCAGCCCCGACTCGCTGGAGTGGAGCGGGCCGCTGGGGTTGATCCACTGGCGCCGCGACCAACAGGCTTCGAAGTTCAGCTTCCTCTACTACGGCTATCGCAGCGTCACCCAGGGCGACACGACGCGCCGCGACATCTTCCCCTTCATCACCTGGGACAGCGGGCGCGAATCGAGCGAGGTCTCGTTCCTGTGGCGCTTGCTGCGCTACAAGCGCGAGGGCGAGCGCACGGGCGGGCACGTGCTGTTCATCCCCTGGGGCGACGACTGAGGAACGCGCGCCCACAAGAAGTTCGGGCTCGGGTAGGCTGCGCTCGCTGAGGTCGAGCCCGACACGACGTCGCAGCTCGACACAGCGCTTCTCAGTCGACTTTCCACCACGGGGCAAGCAGGAGTCTCGCGATGCAACGGACTGCCAGGTCTCTCCGACTCGAGTCTTCACCGGGCTGTGTTCGACAGTCCTTCCTCCATGTGCTGCTGGCGCTGGCATGTCTGCTCGGACTGGCGCGCGCGTCGGTCGCCGCGCCCATCTGGCAGGCCGGAGCCAGCGACCCGACCTTCAACGTCGTCGACGACGGGACGTACGGCGACGGAGCGGACGGCCCGGTGTACGCCATCGCCGCTGAGCCGAGCGGCAAGTTGCTGATCGGCGGCGCGTTCGCGCACTTCAACGGCGCGCAGGCAAGTCGCGTCGCGCGACTGAACGCGGACGGCAGTCGCGATCCGAGTTTCGATGCGGGCAGCGGCGGCGATGGCGTCGTCCGCAGCTTGGTGCTGCAACCCGATGGCAAGGTGCTGGTCGCCGGCGAGTTCACGAACTTCGATGGCGTTGCGCGCAGCCGCATCGCGCGTTTGAACGCGGACGGGCAACTCGACACGAGCTTCGATCCCGGCGCGGGAGCGAACGGCCCGGTGAGAGCGCTCGCGCTCGCGCCCGACGGCAAGCTGCTGATCGCGGGGCAGTTCACCTCGTACGCGGGCGAGCCTCGCTCGTTCATCGCGCGCCTGAACTCGGACGGCAGCCTCGACCCCACTTTCGATCCGGGTGCAGGCGCGAGCAGCGCTGTGAATGCGCTCGCTCTGCAGCCCGACGGACGCGTGCTGCTCGGAGGCGAGTTCACGCACTTCGACTTGACGCCTCGCGGCCGGATCGCGCGCTTGAACTCCGACGGCAGCCTCGACACGAGCTTCGACCCGGGGAGCGGAGCGAGCGACTTCGTGGCGGCGCTCGCGCTCCAACCCGACGGGCGCGTGCTGGTCGGAGGCCTGTTCACCTCGTTCAACGGCGCGACGCGTCGTCGCACGGCGCGGCTGCATCCGGACGGCAGTCTGGATGCGAGCTATCTCCCCGCCGCAGGCGCGAACAGCACTGTTTTCGCGCTCGCGCCCCAGCCCGACGGCAAGCTCTTCGTCGGCGGCGACTTCACGCTCTACGGCAGCGTGGCGCGCAATCGCATCGCGCGCTTGAACTCCGACGGAAGCCTCGACGCGAGCTTCGATCCCGGCAGCGGCGCCACCGGCGGGTTCGTCACCGCCACCACGGTGCACGCGCTGCTTCTGCGGGCTGACGGCAGGCTCGTGGTCGGCGGCGATTTCCGAACCTTCGGCGACATGACGCGCGGAGGCGTCGCGCGCATCGAAGCAAGCGGCGCTCTCGACTCCGCGTTCAATCCGGGCGCCGGTGCGAGCGGCAAGGTGCACGCCGTGGCCGTTCAGCCCGACGGCAAGATCCTGATCGGCGGCGACTTCCTCGCCTTCAACGACGTCGTGCGGAGAAGGATCGCGCGCTTGAACGCGGACGGCAGCCTCGACGCGAGCTTCGACCCCGGGGTCGGCGCCAGCGGCGTCGTGAGGACCGTGGCCGTTGCGTCCGACGGCAAGGTGCTGATCGGCGGTTCCTTCACGCTGTTCGACGGCGTGCAGCGCAGACGTGTCACGCGCTTGAACGCGGACGGCAGCCTCGACGCGAGCTTCGATCCCGGCAGCGGGGCCGACGGACCGGTCTACGCCCTTGCGGTGCTGTCCGACGGCAGAGTGCTGATCGGCGGCGACTTCTCGCAGTTCGACACCGTGCTGCGCGCCAACATTGCGCTCCTGAACGTCGATGGCGGGCTCGACCTGGGCTTCAATCCGAACGGGGCGAACGACTCGGTGCGCAGCGTGGTGTTGCTGCCGAACGGCAAGGCCCTGATCGGTGGTTGGTTTACGAGCTACCACGGCCAGCCGCGCTGGCGCATCGCTCAATTGAACGTGAACGGCAGCCTGTTCACGGGCTTCAACCCTGGAGCTGGGGCCGACAGCGGCGTGCTGGCGCTCGCGCTGCAGTCCGATGGCAAGCCGCTGGTCGGCGGAGGCTTCACGACGTTCGGTGGTGTGGCGCGAAGGGCTATTGCGCGCTTGAACGCGGATGGCTCGCTCGATTCGAGCTTCGACCCTGGAAGCGGTCCGGATGTCTCCGTCGAGTCGATCGCCATCCAGCCCGACGGCAAGGTGCTGATCGCCGGCTCGTTCACCACGTACGACGGCGTCCCGCGCAAGTCGATCGCGCGCCTCAACGCGGACGGCAGTCTCGACGCGAGCTTCGACCCGGGGAGCGGCGCAAGCGGCGCGGCCAGTGCGCTCGCGTTACAAGCCGACGGCCGGCTGCTGATCGGCGGCGATTTCACGACCTATGACGGCGCTGCGCGCCATCGCGTCGCGCGCGTGTTCACCGTCGCGCCGGGCGTCACGACGAGCTACTGCACTTCGGGCACGTCGGCCATCGGCTGCACGCCGACGATGAGCGCTTCGGGCGTGGCGAGCGCTTCGGCGACGAGCGGCTACGTCGTCACGACGAGCAACATCGAAGGTCTGCGGCAGACCAACACCTTCTACAGCGTGCTCGGCCCGCGGACGCCGGCGACGCCGTTCGGCGCGGGGCTCTTGTGCGTGAAGACTCCGACGCAGCGCATCGGCAGCGTTCTCGCGAGCGGCACGCCGGGCCAGTGCAACGGCTCGGTCTCGATCGATGTGCTCGCGTGGGCGCAGGCGCATCCCGGCGCGCAGGGCATGCCCTTCACGCTCGGCACGACGCTGAACTTCCAGTGCGCGATCCGCGACCCGCTCAGCCCGGGCACGCGCGTCATGTCGGACGCGCTGCAGGTCACGCTGGCGCCGTAGCTCGCGAGCGCCGGTCGACAGCGGCCGATGTCGAGTGAGTTCGAGACCAGGGGCCGGTCGCTCTCCAGCGGCTGGCCCCTCGCCTTTGCGCCCGAAAAGTTCGCGATCGAAGTCCTGATTCGGACACGACGTCGCAAAGACGTTCAGCACGTGGTCGTCGCGCGCGGTTGCGCGGCGAGCGTCGCTGGAAGTCACCGTCGTCGAACTCGCCTGTCGGCGAGCACGGCCCGATTCGAGGAGTCTCTCGTGCGCACCTTCGTCGCCTCTGTCGTGGCGCTCGCCACCGTCACGTCCCTCTCCAATTCCGCTGCTGCGCAGCTCTCGGGCCTGCCGCAGCGCACCGAGACTTCGATTCTCGGCGCAGTTCGACCGACTGTCGGCGCGGTCGGTGACACGCTCGGCGTCGCAGCGGACTTCAGCGCGTTCTCGGCCTACTCCGCCGAGGACGTGCTCTGCATCGGCGCCGCGCCGGTCGGCCAGCAGAGCGCCTTCGTCGCGCGCGCCGAGTCCTTCACGTCCACGCTCTTGCAGGCGCGCATCTCCGCGGCGCACACGTTCGCCGCTCCGCAGAACCTCACGGCCGTCTTCGGCGACGGCAGCGTGGTCGCGCTTCCGCCGCTGGGCCCGGTGAGCTATCCCGGCGGCGTCCGTCGCTGGCGCGCGCCGCTGGGCGCACCGACGTTCACCTCGAACAACGCCTTCGCTTGCCAGGCGCAAGTGGTCGACGAGCCCTGCACGGATCCGCCGCTGACGATCCACGCGCGCTGGAGTTTGGTGAACGGCTGCCTGCGCGCGAAGTTGCCCGGCCCCGGCGCGATGAGCGGCGACGCGCTCGGCGTGAAGATGCTGTTCGCGACCAACACTCAGAACGTGTACTTCGACGTCGACGCCAGTTCGATCCCCGACGGTCTGGAGTTCGACTGGGACATCGCGTCCAGCTTCCTGACGTTCCCGATCGCGACCGCGCTGGCCGGAAGCGGCTGCACGGTCACGTACGACCCCGCGACGAACGAGCTGGTGATCTGCCCCACGGGCTCGACCACCATCACCGCGGTGCGCGCGCTGTCGGCGGTCGAGATCGAGCTAGACGAGAGCAAGCACGTCGAGTACGTCGCGCACATGGGCGCGGAGAGCGAGCTCGCTCCGTTCGGCGCGCCCGGTCCCAACACGGCGCCGCGGGCGGACTTCTTCAACTTCATCGACGCGACCTACAACCCGCTGGGCTACTTCCGCTACGACGACGACACGAGCTGTGATCGCTACTTCGTGGAGAGCTCGGACCCCGCCCAACTGGGCTCGCTCGCGCTCGACGGTCCGATCCGCAGCGCCGTGGTCGAGATCTACATGCGCGGCTTCGAGTGCCAGACCAACACCGATGGCGTTTGGTTCGGTTGGAACGGCGGCAACGGGCCGCTGTGGTCGATCGCCCTGCCGGCCCTCGAGCCGCTCTCGTACCAGTGGAACGTCGGCGACCAGGCGCGGCTGTGCTTCGACCTCGACGCACTGCCGTTGACCGGCGGCGGGCTGCGCTCGATCCTCGACGGCATCTACCAGCGCGACGGCGTCGACGTGGTCGTCCAGGACGACACCGAGGTCGAGCACGTGCGCATCAAGGTCCTGCGCTACCAGCCCTGAGCCCGCTCAACGGGTGTCTGGCGGGCGGCCTCGCGGCGAGCGCGGTCGCCCGCTGTCGTTCCCGCAGCGGCGCTCCGCGCACAGCGAAAGTTCTTCGCGACAGCGGCTGCGCGCGGCCCGCCAAGGGGCTCGCGAACGGGCCGGGGGGGCGTGCCCAGGGCGCGCTGCGGGTGCGCCTGGAAGGAGTCGACGCACGGCGCGCCCATCGCGTCATTAAGGAAGTTGGATTTCGTCAAGAGAGGCGCTGGGGGCGCTCGAAAGATCACGCGCCGCAAGGCGTGGGGTGGGGAGCAAGGGGATCGCGCGACGCGCGGGCTCAGGCGCTCCATCTCGCTGTGCTCTGTGACTTTTGGCGCCGGTTCCACTCGCACGCCTCTTGGAGGGGACGGGCGTGTGCGCCGGCGCGAGCTTGGCGGATCCCTGCGCGCGGAGCGCGGGCCGGCCAGGCGCTGCGCGACCCGTGCCAAGCGTCGCGCGCCGTCCTGACAGGTCCGAAGCGGTCGCCGCCCGCCAGGTTCTGGCCCTACGGAACCAACCAAGGACAACAGATGGGACTTCGTGTCAACACCAACGTCGCTGCGCTGACGAGTCAGCGCAACCTCGGCGCCGTCACGGGACGGCTCCAGGGCAACTTCGCCCGGCTCTCGTCGGGCTTGCGCATCGCCACCGCTGCGGACGACGCCGCGGGTCTGGGCATCTCCGAGCGCATGCGCGGGCAGATCCGCTCGTTCACCGTCGCCAGCCGCAACGCGCAGGACGGCGTCTCGCTGGCGCAGACCGCGGAAGGCGCGCTGCAGGAGGTGAGCAACAACCTCTCGCGCATGCGCGAGCTGGCGGTGCAAGCCTCGAACGGCACGCTGACCACGGCCGACCGCGCGACGCTCGACACGGAATTCCAGGCGCTGGTGACCGAGATCGACCGCGTCGCCACGCAGACCACGTTCAACGGTGTGAGCCTGCTGGACGGCACGACCACCTCGCTCGACGTGCAGATCGGCATCAACGACGCCGAGACGATCTCGATCAGCCTGTCCGACACGACCGCCACGACGATCGGCATCCAGGGCGAGGACGTCACCACGGCGGCCAACGCCAGCGCGGCGCTGACGGCCATCGACTCGGCCATCGACGACATCACCACGGCGCGCGGCAACCTGGGCGCGGCGCAGAACCGCATGACCAGCGCGATCGCCTCGATCCTCAACACGCGCGACAGCCTGGCGGCCGCCGAGAGCCGCATCCGCGACGTCGACATCGCCACCGAGACCAGCGACCTGACGCGCAACGCGATCCTGCAGCAGGCCGCGACCTCGGTCCTGGCGCAGGCCAACGTGCAGCCGCAGCTCGCGCTCAGCCTGCTCGGCTGATCCAAGAACTCCCGCCCCCCCTGTGGGGTCGGTGGGAAGAAGAGCGGTTGGCGGCGTGTGGTAGCGCCCGCCGGCCGAAGACAAGCGGGGGCTCCGCGCAGGCGGGGCCCCTGCTTTTTCCTGTGGCTGGAAAGAACTTCGCGCGCACGCGGCGGATTCGCGCGCAAACGCGCTAACCCTGCCCGGGCGGCGCGCCGATAACCAGGCAGCGGGGGCTGCGCAGCGCCTCGCCCACCAAGCTATGGCCTCAGGCATCACCTTCTCCGGACTGGGCAGCGGCATCGACTCGGCCGCCATCATCAATGCGCTGCTCGCCGTCGAGCGCGTGCCGATCCAGCAGCTCGAGGATCGCAAGGGCGCCGACCAGAAGAAGATCGACCTGATCGGCACGTTCCGCGGCCTGGTCGACACGCTCCGCACCAAGGCCAACGCGCTCGGCTCGCTCGACGGGCTGCTGTCGTTCAAGGTCAGCGCCAGCGCCGAAGGCGTCGCGAACTTCAGCGCCAGCGGCGCCGCGCAGGCCGGCTCGCACACGCTCGAGGTCCAGTCGCTCGCCACCACCGACCGCTGGGCCTTCAATGGCGTCAGCGACCCCGACGCCGACCTCGCGACCGTCGACGGTCAAGCGGTGAGCTTCACCTACGACGGCGTGAACTACAGCGCCACGGTCAACGCGGCGGACTCCTCGCTCAACGAGATCGCCTCGGCGATCAACGCCGCCGCGCCCGACAAGGTGCGCGCCAGCGTGGTGAACAGCGGGACGAGCGCGAGTCCGAGCTGGCAGCTCGTGCTCACCGCGCAGGACACCGGCGAGGACTTCCGCATCCAGAACATCGCCAGCACCGTTGCGGGCCTGACGATCAACGGGACCGGACCGAACGGCAGCGGTGTCGCGCAGAGCGTCAACAACATCTCGGTGGGCATGAACGCCGTCGCGATCATCGACGGCTTGACGGTCGAGCGCACCAGCAACGACTTCAGCGATGTCATCGCCGGCGTCTCGATCTCGCTGCTCGACGCGCAGCCGGGAACGAGCGTGCAGTTCACCGTCGAGCCCGACAAGTCGGCCGTGAAGAACAAGATCAAGGAGTTCGTCAACGCCTACAACGAGGTGACGAAGTTCATCTCCAAGCAGAACAGCTACGACGAGGAGAAGGGCGCCGGCGGACCGCTGTTCGGCGACAACGCGCTGTCGACGATCCAGCGCACCCTGCGCTCCATGCTGTTCGGCCAGAGCGCCTCGGCGGTGGCCGCGGACACCACCGGCTACGGCAGTCTGCGGCTGCTGGGTGTCGAGAGCACCGGCGACGGCACGCTCAAGATCAACGACACGGTGATGGACGCGAAGATGGACGCCGACCTCGACGCCTTCGCGGACTTCTTCGCCGACCGCGACGGCTTCGACAACAACGGCGCCGCCATCGGCACGGACCGCTACTACTTCGACATCACCCCCGATACGGGCTTTGGCGACGACTTGGTCCGCGCGCTCGACGCGGTGGTCAAGAGCTACGGCGCGCAGAACGGCCAGTTCTACAAGGGCGTGTTCGACGCCCGCGTCGAGTCGCTCAACGCCAACATCAAGACCTACAACTCGCGCATCGACCAGCGCGAGTCCCGCATCGAGAAGCTCCAGGCGCAGCTCGTCGCGCGCTTCGCGGCCCTCGAGTCGACCATGGCGCGCCTGCAGAGCCAGAGCGCCTACCTCAACGCCGGCTGAGTCCGCGCCCGCGCACTGCTCCCCAACGATGAACGCACGCCACGCCGCTTCCGCCTACCGCGAGTCCTCGGTCGAGAACGCGCCGCCGATCAAGATCGTGCGCATGCTCTACCAGGGCGCGCTGCGCTTCCTCGACCGCGCGCAGGCCGAGAACCTGCAGCCCAGCGACCCGCAGTTCGTGTACTTGCTCACGCGCGTCGAAGCGATCGTGGCTGAGCTGCGCGTCGCCCTCGATCCGCGCCCTGCGCCGCAGATCGCCGACAACCTCGAGCAGCTCTACCTGTTCATCGAAGAGCGCCTGCGCCAGGCGGGCGTGGAGCAGAACAAGGCGCCGCTGCAGGACGCGCGCAAGGTGCTCGAGAACCTGCTCGACGCGTGGACGCGCGTCGAGGTCAACTCGCGCTGAGCGGCGCGAGGACTGCGAACCCATGGCCGCGCAGCGCTCGAGCGACGAGTCGGACGCCGTCGCGCGCTACCGCAGCTCGCTCGCGGCGCTGCTCAGCGAGATCGAGCGCCCCGAGTCCAGCGAGGCGGCCCTGGCCGCGCGCGGCGAGCGCTGCGCCACGGCCTTCGAGGCGTTGACCCGCGACCCGCAGCTCTCCGAGCCCGAGCGGCGTCGGCTGCTCAGCCTGGTGGGCGCGACGCTCGCGGCGGCGCAGCAGCAGCGCGATGACCTCGCGCGCCGCATGAAGCTGACCTGCGACGTGCTGCGCACCACGCGCAGCGCGCGGCTCGACGGCAGCGTCGGCGACTGGTGCGACATCGCCGGCTGAGCGCGCCGGCGACGGGCGCCACCGAGCTCGGCGAAGCGACTGACGCGACGGACTCGTCCGGTGCGGCGCACGGACCTGGGCAGGGCGCGATCCGCGGAACGCGCGAGTTCACGCTCAGCGGCCCAACACCGTCGACGGGCGCGCGAACCGAGCAGCGCCCATGAAAAAAGGCGCCGGACCGCCTCAGGATGACGGCCGGCGCCTCAAGAGCATCAGGAGAGTCTGACGGGGGGCGCTGTGGCGGGGTGCAGCCGCACGCAACGCCCCTGGACCTCCATTAGGCCGCCGTCCGCGCGGGTGGAAAGGTCTCGCGGGCCAAAGCGGCGGCCAAGATGACCGCGCCGTCACGATGGAGGCCGGCGACGTCAGGCCGCCGCTGCTGTGACGCGGTTGCGCCCGGCGTGCTTGGAGGCGTACAGCGCCGCGTCGGCGCGCGCGATCAGCGACAGGGGCAGCTCGCCGCCGCTCCACTGCGCTGCGCCGATCGAGACCGACACCGGCAGGCCCTTGTAGCTCTCGCGCTGCTCGACGCCGTAGTCGAACACCGCGGTGCGCAGGTCGTCGGCCACGGCGACCGCGTTCTCGAGCGGGCAACTGGGCAGCAGCACCACGAACTCCTCGCCGCCGTAGCGCGCGACCAGATCGCCCTTGCGCACGTTGCGGTGCAGGATCTTGACCAGGTCCTGCAGCAGGCGATCGCCGATCTGGTGGCCCATGGTGTCGTTGAACTGCTTGAAGTGATCGAGGTCCATGATCAGCAGCGAGAAGGGCAGCTTCGTGCGCGTGCTCTGCGTGATCATGAACTCAAGCCGATCCATCAACCGTCGTCGCGTCGCGGCGCCGGTCAGCGGATCCTGCGTGGCGAGGCGCTCCTTTTCCTTGGTCAGCTCCTCGAACTGCAAGAGCAGCGTGAGCTGCTCGGCGATGATGCCCAGGCAGCGTTCTTCACCTGCGACGGGCGCACGTCCGGCGCGGCCGCGGTCGGCGACGAGCGCGAGGCGCTTGCCGGCGACGCGTGCGCGCAGCGGCGCGAAGGCCGCGCTGGCGACGCCGATCAACTC
Organism: Planctomycetaceae bacterium; assembly: GCA_011525785.1. Taxonomy (GTDB): domain Bacteria; phylum Planctomycetota; class UBA1135; order UBA1135; genus WYBT01. The sequence continues at coordinate 170,073 of WYBT01000024.1, read as the reverse complement.
GAGCACGGCCTGACGCTCGAGCGAGGGATCGTCGCGCTTGAGGATCGCCGGCCCGACCAGGCCGTCCAGGCTGCCCGAGTACGGCATCCAGATGCCTTCGCTGACGCGCGTGTGTCCGCTGGCGGCGCACGAGCCGCGCACTTCGATCTTGCTGGACTGCTCGTCGAGCTCGAGGCACGAGAGGCGGTGGAAGCCCATCGACTCCATGGCGCGGAACATCACGCCCGGCAGCGGATCGCCGTCGCCGAGTCGATTCAGGCCGTACTGGAGCACGGTGTTGACCGATTCCTCGGCGCGCAGCTGGCGCTCGGTTTCGAGCAAGCGGCGGCGCAGTTCTTCGTGCGTGCGGCGCATGCTCTCGAAGGCCGCTTGCGTGGTCCGCGCCAGCGGCCGCGAGAGTTCGGACGCCGCGCCGACCGCGCTGCGGGCCTGCTCGAGCACGGCCTCGACGTCGATCTCGCTCAGCAGCTCGACCACGTCCGTCTCCGCGTCCTCCAGACGCGAAGCGGCGTAGCACGGGAAGCCCGCGAGGTGGGCCAGCCGCGACGAGCAGCGCGCGATCGTCATCAACATCAGGTCCGAGCCGTTCTCCGCCAGGCGCTTGATCTGCTCGGGGCTGCGGTAGGCGGCGAGCAACACGTCGTGCAGCTCCACCGGCAGGTTCCAGCTCTGCGCCAGCACGATGCCCAGCGACTCGTGGTCGACGCCCAGGATGCGCTGTTCGAGCTCCAGGCGCTCCTGCGCCGGCCGGCTGGCCAACTGCCCGCGCAACTGCGGAAGCTCGTCGGAGAACAAGTCCCACTGCGCGAGCAACCCGATCGACGCGAGAAGTCCGGCCGCGTAGGCCACCTCCGCATCGGGGTAGTCGAGCGCCAGCGCGAGCTCGCGCGCGACGGCGCCGCAGGCCACCGAGTGCTTGCGCGCCGAGAGCGAGCACACCGCGCCCTCTTCGGCGTCGAAGATGCTCACTTCACCGCGCAGCGGGCTGCGCAGCGCGAGCTCGCGGGCCCCTTTGACTCCCAAGGTCGTGACGGCCAGCGGCAGATCGAGCGCATTGCGTCGCCGCCGCGCGTCAGGGGGCAGTCGGCGCAGCACCTCGACGGCCAGCGCGGGATCGGTGCGGACCAGCGCGGCGATGTCCGCGACGGAGGGCCGCTCGCACAGCGTCAACTCGAGCAATCTGAGGATCGATTCAGGCGGCGAGGACAGCGACTCGAGCTGCTGCAATGCGAGTTGAGCGCGGTGGAAGCTGTGCATGGGACACGCGATGCGACTTTCGGGGGGGGGAAGCGGCTGGACCAGCACTGGTTTTCGGTCCCGCGCGGAGTGCGACGTGAGGCGCGCGCCGGCCCGAACCTGGGACGGGGGCCGCACTGTCGGAAATCGCGACACAAGCTTTCCGTCGCCTTTCACGACACACGCGGCGCGGGAGGGCTGAGCACGACTCGGCCTCCCGCTCCGCCATGCCGATCCCCACGCTTGCTTGCGCCGTACTGCTGGCGGCCCCCTGGCGGGCCGAGGCCGGCGAACTCACCGCCGCCCAGGGGCCCGACATGACCCGCTACGTGGTGGTGTGCGTCGGCCTGCTGATCGCGATCGTGGCCGTCGCGGCCGCGCTCAAGCGCCTCTTCGGCCGCGCGCTCACGCGCCGCGCCGCTGCGCGCTCGCTGCAGGTGATGGACGTGCTGCCGCTGGGCGGCAAGCAACGCCTCGCCGTGGTGCGCTGCTACGACCGCACGTTCCTGCTCGGCCTGGGCGAGAAGGAACTGACGGCGATCTCTGAACTCGACGCGGTGATCGCGCCGCAGTCCGCGCCTGCGCCTTCGCGCGCCGACGCGCAAGCCTTCGCCAGCGTGCTCGAACGTGTCGCGCCCAAGCTCGCCGTCGAGCGCCTGCGCAAAGAGGGGATCCTCGGATGACGAGCTGGCGCCAAATCGCCCGCGGACTCGCGCTGCTCGCGGTCCTGTTCTTCGCCGCGCCGCTGCACGCACAGGAGGCGCTGGAAGCAGCGGCCCCGCTCGCGCCCGCGGGCGGCGCGTCCGCCGAGCTCGCGCCCGGCGCGGTCGACGAACTGGGCCGCATCGGCGCGCAGAGCTTTGACGAGGGCCGGCTCTCGACGGCGGTCGAGATCGCGGTGCTGCTCACGATCCTCTCGCTGCTGCCCGCGATCCTGATCACCATCACGAGCTTCACGCGCATCGTGATCGTGATGAGCTTCGTGCGGCGCGCGCTGTCGACCAACGAACTGCCGCCCAACCCGGTGATCATCGGCCTCGCGCTGTTCCTCACGACCTTCGTGATGGCGCCGGTCGCCGAACGCATCTGGGAGCGAGCGTGGGTGCCTTACCGCGCGGGCCAGATGGCGATGCAGCCCGCGGGTGAAGCGGCCTGGGTCGAGCTGCGCGGCTTCCTGGTGGCCAACACGCGCGTCAGCGAGCTGGAGCTGTTCTCCGACCTCGCCGAGCTGCCGCAGGCCGAGCGCGAGCTCGAGTCCTTGCCGCTGCGCGTGGTCGTGCCCGCGTTCGTCACCAGCGAGCTCAAGACCGCGTTCCAGATGGGGTTCCTCTTGTTCCTGCCGTTCCTGGTGATCGACCTGGTGATCGCCAGCGTGCTGCTCTCCATGGGCATGTTCATGTTGCCGCCTGTGATGGTGTCCACGCCGTTCAAGATCCTCTTGTTCGTGCTCGTCGACGGCTGGCACTTGATCTGCGAGACGCTGGTCTCGTCCTTCGTGGTCCGCTGAGGCGCGCGCCGTGAACGAACTCGATCTCAGGGTCGCAGAGCTCGCGCGCGAGATGCTGGTCACCTCGCTCCTGCTCGCCGGCCCGGTCCTGATCGTCGGTCTGATCGTGGGCGTCGGCGTGAGCATCTTCCAAGCGCTCACCAGCGTGCAGGAACAGACGCTCTCGCTCGTTCCCAAGATGCTCGCGGTGCTCGGCGTGGCGCTGCTGCTGCTCGTCCCGGCGCTGGGGCTCCTGCGCGACTACACGCTGCGGGTCTTCGGCCAACTCCTCAGCTTCGGGCTCTCGTGAACGCGCCATGCTGCCCGACGGAACCCTGGCCGCCTTCGGCTTGTACATGACGCGCACCAGCGCGCTCGTGCTCGCCACGCCCTTCTTCGGCGCCGAGTCGACCTTCGGCGGCGCGAAGGTTGCGTTGATCGCCTCGCTGGCGCTGCTGTCGTACTCGACGCACGGCGTTCCGCTCCCCGATGCGCAGGCTCCGCTGGCCTTCGGACTGATGGCGTTGCGCGAGGTCCTGATCGGGCTGTCGCTGGCGCTGGTGCTCCAGTTCGCGCTGCTCGCCGTGCGCGTCAGCGGCGAGATGATCGGCCAGGAGATGGCCTTCAACATGGCCAACGTGGTCGACCCGGCGACGGGCCTTAGCACGCCGCTGGTGACGCAGTTGTACGAGGCGGCCTTCATCCTCGGGCTGCTCGCGGTCGACGGTCACCACCTGGTGCTGCGCGCGCTCGCCGCGTCCTTCGAGCGCGCACCCGTCGGCGACTTCGCCATCGATGGCGAGCTCGCGGCCCTCGCGACGCGTCAGCTCGCGCAGATGTTCGCCGCCGGCATCACCTTCGCGGCGCCGGTGCTGGTGCTGCTCGCGCTGACCTCGCTCGTCATGGGTCTGCTCGCGCGGACCGTGCCCGCGCTCAACGTGCTCGAGGTCGGCTTCACGCTGCGCATCATGGTCGGCCTGGGCGCGATGACGCTGTTCGCGCCGCTGATCGCGCCGGCGCTGACGACGCTGTTCGACGCGGTCGACAGCGGGCTGACACAGGTCCTCGGAGAGCTGGGCGCCTGAGCCATGGCCGACGAAGACGACGATCCGGACTCCAAGACCGAGGACGCGACTCCACGGCGCCTACAGGAGGCGCGCGAGCGCGGCCAGGTGGTCTTCTCGAGCGAGCTGCTCGCGGCGCTCGTGCTCGCCGGCTGGCTGGGTCTGTTCCTGTTCGCCGGCGGGTCGATGTTCCGCGCGCTGGCGCTCACGCTGCGCAACGTGATCGAGATCGTGTCGCTGCGCGGTCGCGAGGACCTGAGCGTGGAAGACGCTGCGGGACTCCTGCAGAGCTTTGCGAGCGAGACCTTCGCGCCAGCGCTGGTGCTGATGGTGCTCTCGATGGCGCTGGCGGCGCTCGCGGGCTACGGACAGGTCGGCTTCGTCGTCGCCACCAAGGCGCTCGAGCTCGACCCGGCCAAGCTCGACCCCAACAAGGGGCTGCGCAAGTTGTTCGGCGCGCAGAGCATGATCCGCACGGGTCTGTCGCTCTTGAAGACCATCGTGATCGTCGGCGTGACGGCCTGGACGGCGTGGTTGCAGCTCGAAGAGGTCGCGGCCGTGGTCGCGCTCGAGGTCGGGCCGGCGCTCGTCGCGCTGGGGCACATCGTTCTGCGCTGCCTTTCGGCCGCGTTGCTCGCGATCGTCGCCATCGGCGTCGCCGACTGGTTCGCGCAACGGCGTCAGTTCAACAAGGAGCTGCGCATGTCGAAGAAGGAGATCAAGGAAGAGGCGCGCCAGTCGGAAGGCGATCCGCACGTCAAGGCGCGCATCCGCCGCGTGCAGCGCGAGATGGCGCAGCGCCGCATGATGGACGAAGTGCCCAAGGCCACGGTGGTCATCACCAACCCCACGCACTACGCGGTGGCGTTGCAGTACGACCGCGAGGCGCCGGCCGAGAAGCGCGGCGCGCCGCGCGTGGTGGCCAAGGGCGTCGACCACGTCGCGCAGCGCATCAAAGAGCTCGCGCGCGAAGCGGGCGTCGTGGTGTACGAGAACGCGCCGCTGGCGCGCAGCCTGCACGCGCGCTGCGAGATCGGCGACTCGATCCCGGTCGAACTGTACGAGGCCGTCGCGCAGGTGCTGGCCTACGTCTACGAAGTCCAAAAGCACGCGCCGCGCCCCGCGCTCGCGGCCAGAGCGTGAGCTGAACCATGGCGCAGACCAGCAAGCAAGCGGCGGAGCAACTGGGGGCAGCGCTGCGGCGCTACTCCGACTGGGTCGTCGGCCTGGGCGTGCTGGGGCTGGTGGTGACGCTGGTCTCACCGCTCCCGCCGGCGCTGCTCGACGCGCTGCTCGCGCTCAACCTCGCGTCGTCGCTCCTGCTGCTGCTGCTGTCGATGAACTCGGCGCGCGCGGCCGAGCTTTCGGTGTTCCCTTCGCTGCTGCTCTTCTCGACCTTGTTCCGCCTGGGCCTCAACGTCGCCAGCACGCGCCTGATCCTCTCCGGCGGCGACGCCGGCGCGATCATCCACGCCTTCGGCGAGTACGTGTGCGGCTCGAACCTGACCGTCGGGATCATCGTGTTCCTGATCCTGGTGGTGATCCAGTTCGTGGTCATCACCAAAGGCGCCACGCGCATCAGCGAAGTGTCCGCGCGCTTCGTGCTCGACGCGATGCCCGGCAAGCAGATGGCGATCGACGCCGACTTGAACAGCGGCCTGATCGACGCCGATGAAGCACGCCGCCGCCGCGCGCAGGTCTCGTCCGAGGCCGAGTTCTACGGGGCCATGGACGGCGCCTCGAAGTTCGTCCGCGGCGACGCGATCGCCGGATTGATCATCACGGCGCTCAACCTAGTGGGCGGCGTGACCATCGCGATGTTCAACGGCGCGACCCTGGCCGAGGCCGGCCAGCGCTACTCGATGCTCTCGATCGGCGACGGTCTGGTGAGCCAGATCCCCGCGCTGCTGGTCTCGACCGCCTCTGGCGTGCTGGTGACCAAGGCCACCAGCGAAGCGAGCCTGGGCGTGCAGATGATGGCGCAACTGGGCGGACGCCCGCGCGCCACGCTGATCGCCTCGGGCATGCTGTTCATGATCGGGCTGCTGCCCGGGCTGCCGAAGATCCCGTTCTTCCTGCTGGCGACGATGCTGCTGCTCGCCTGGCGCTCGACGCGCGACGTCAAGTCCGCCGAGGAGCTGATGACGCCGCCCGCGCCGGCGGTCGATCCCGCGCAGGCCGCCAAGCCCGCCGCGCCCAGCGCCGAGCAGGAGAGCGAGATCGCGCTCGAGCTGCTCAAGGTCGACCGCATCGCGCTCGAGATCGGGTACCGGCTCATCCCGCTCGTGCAGGATCCGCGCGGGCAGGGAATTCTCGAGCACATCGCGCAACTGCGGCGTCGCTTCGCGTCGCGCGAGGGAGTGGTGCTGCCGCCGGTGCGCATCAAGGACAACATCAAGCTCGCGCCCAACTCGTACCGTGTGCTCATCGGCGGCCAGGAAGTGGCGCGCGGCGAGATCGAGCCCGGCCAGATGCTGGCCATGGACTCGGGCGCGGTCAGCGGCAAGTTGCGCGGCAAGGCGACCGTGGACCCGGCCTTCGGCTTGCCCGCGCTGTGGGTGCCCGAGAGCGCGCGCGACGAGGCCGAGCTGCTCGGCTACACCGTCGTCGATCCGGTCAGCGTGCTGGTCACGCACCTCACCGAAGTGCTGCGCGGCGCGCTGGGCGACGTGCTGACGCGCGACGACGTGAAGGAGCTGGTCGAGAACGCCAAGAAGCTCTCGCCCGCCGTGGTCGAGGAGCTCATTCCGGCCAAGATCGGCTACGGCGAGGTGCAGGCCGTGCTGCGCAACCTGCTGCGCGAAGGCGTCGCGGTGCGCAACATGGCGGCGATCCTCGAGGTGCTCGCCGACAACGTGTCGCGCACCAAGGACCCCGACACGCTCACCGAACTCGTGCGCCAGCGCCTGGGCCGCGCGCTGTGCGAGCTGCACGCCGATCAAGGCGGCGTGGTCCACGTCGTCACGCTCGATCCGCGCATCGAAGCGCGCCTGGCGACAGCGGTGGGCGGCGCGAGCGATCCCGAGACGCCGCCGGTCAGCCCGGCCTACCTGCAGCGCCTGATCGAAAAGGTCGGCGAGCACGTCGCGCAAGGCGCGAAGACTGGCGCGGACGTCGTGCTGCTCGCGCGCGCCAACGTGCGTCGCTTCCTCGGCGAGCTGGTGCGCGCGTCGCTGCCCAAGGTCAGCGTGCTCTCGTACCAGGAAGTCACGCCCGCCAAGGCGCTCAACACGGTCGCCACCGTGCGACTGGAGGACTAGCCGTGCAGATCCATCGAGTCCGCGGCCGCGACCTGCGCGACGCGCTGAGCCGTGCGGGGCGGCAATTCGGCGACAATGCGCTGCTGCTCTCGCACGAGACCTTGCCCGACGGCGACGTGCTGGTCGCGGTCGCCGATCCGGTGCGTACGGCCGTCGCGCGTGGTGAGCTCGCGTCCGCACGCGGCGCCGCGCGGCCCTCGGGCTTCGCCGATGTCGAGCGCGCGCTCGAACGCAGCGGTACTTCGCGCGCGCTGATCGACGCCACGCTGGCGCACGTGGAGCGCAGCGGCGCTCGCGGTCCCTACGCACTCGACGCGGCGGCGGAATTCCTCGGCGCGCGCGTGCTCGTCGCGCCCGGTCCGCGCCCCGCGTCGCGCTCGGCGCTCGAGCGCGGTCAGCCGGCGGTGCTCGCCTTCGTCGGTCCGACCGGAGTGGGCAAGACCACTACGCTGGCCAAGATCGCCTCGCGCATGGCGCGCGTCGGCCGGCGCGTGTCGCTGGTGTGCATGGACACGCAGCGGCCCGGGGCGAGCGAACAGCTCTCCGCCTTCGCTCAGCTCATGCAGGCGCCGTTCGCCGTCGCTCCTGACGCGGCCGCGCTGGCGCAAGTGCTCGCGCGCAGCTCGGACCGCGACTGCGTGTTCGTCGACACCACCGGGCGTTCGCCGCGCGATGCGCGCGCGCTCGAGCAGCTCGCGCAGTCCTTGGGCGCGGACACCGAGCGGCTGTCGACCTACCTCGTGCTCTCGGCGGCTTCGACGCGCGCCGCGCTCGACGAAGCGCGCCGCAGCTTTGCTCCCACGCGTCCGCAAGCGTGGATCGTGACCAAGCTCGACGAGACGCGCGCGCCCGCGCCGGTGCTCGAGGCGGCCGCCGAAGCCAAGGTGGGAGTGGCCTTCCTGTGCGACGGGCCCGACGTGTCCGCGCACCTCGAACGCGCGCACGCCGAGCGCTTCGCCGATCTGTTCCTGCGCGGGAGGCTCGCGTGAGCGCCGCGCCGATGGTGCTGGTCTCGGGCGGCAAGGGCGGCGTCGGCAAGAGCACGCTGGCCGCCAACCTCGCGACGCACCTCGCCGGGCGCGGGCTGCGCGTGCTGCTCGTCGATCTCGACCTGGGCCTCGCCAATCTCGACGTGCTGCTCGGCCTCGAGCCGCGTTGGACCAGCGAAGACGCGCTGAACGGGCGCTGCGAGCTCGAAGAGTGCGTGATCGAAGGCGCGGCGGGCCTTCACGTGCTCCCGGCCGCGAGCGGCGTGGCGCAGCTCGCGAACCTCGACGGCGCGGCGCTCGAGCGGCTCGCGCGCGACCTCGAGCGATTGGCGCGCGACTACGACCTGGTGATCGCCGACAGTCCGGCCGGCATCGGCGCGGACGTGCTGCACTTCGGCGCGCGCGCGCGGCTGGTGCTGGTGGTCACGACGCCCGATCCTGCGGCGCTCAGCGATGCGTACGGCCTGATCAAGGCGCTGCACCAGCACGCAGACGAACGCGGGCTCGACCTCGCCACGCCCGAGCTGGTGCTCAACTGCGTCAGCGGCGTCGACGAGGCGCGCGAGCTCGCCCGTCAGCTCGCGGGCGTGTGCGAGCGCTTCCTCGCGCGCGAGCCGCGCCTCGCCGGCTGGCTTCCGCGCAGCGCGCGCATCCAGCAGTCCTGCCGGCGGCGGACGTTGTTCTCGCAATCCGGACAGCGCGGGCTGGAGCTGCACTGCCTGGGTGAACTCGCCCGCCGAGTCGCGCTCTTGAGTCCGCGGCCGACGCCGCTTGCGAGCGCTGCTCAAGGTTGATCCGGACATGGTCGACACCCAGAGCACGGCCCATCCGCTGTCTGTCGCGTGCCTCGCCACCGGGGCGCGCCTGGCAGTCGCGGGCGGCGCCGCCTGCGCGCTGCTGTCGCTGTTCTTCGACGCCCCCGTGTGGGTCGCGTCGCTGCGCGGCGCGGCGGTGTGGTTCGCGCTGCGCTGGCTCGCGCGGCTGACTGCGAAGTCGGCCGTGGCGACGCTGGACCCGGCGCCGGACGACCCGCCGCAAGCCAGCGTGAAGTGAACTGCTCCAACCCGCCCACGGAACGATGTCCGACCTCGCCGGCAACCCTTACGCCGCCAGCTTCGATCGCGAGAAGCTGATCCTCGACCATGTGCCGCTGCTCAAGCACCTGGTTGGGCGCATGGCGTTCGATCTGCCCGGATCGATCGAGCGCGACGATCTGTTCGGCTACGGCATGCTCGGACTGATCCAGGCCGCGGACTCGTGGGAGCCCGGCCGCGGTCTGAAGTTCTCGACCTACGCCTTCCCCAAGATTCGCGGCGCGATCCTCGACGAGCTGCGGCGCGCCGACTTCCTGCCGCGCGGCCGGCGCGAGAAGGTGCGCGAGCTCGACCGCGCCGCAGCCGAGCTCGAACAGCGCAGCGGAGTCGCGCCCAGCCCCGAAGAACTCGCGGCGCACTTGGGGCTGTCGCTCGACGAGGTGGACGAGATCCTGCTGAGCGCCAAGAGCGCCGGGCACGCCTCGCTCGACGAAGACGTGAGCGAGACCTTGCTGGGCCGGCTCAACGATCCGCGCAGCGACGATCCGCACGAGACGATCGAATTCGAAGAGCTCAAGGCGCTGCTGGTCGACGCGATCAAGGCGCTCAGCGAACAGGAGCGCACGGTCGTGACGCTGTACTACGCGCAGGAGCTGCTGCTGCGCGAAATCGCCGAGGTCCTGGGCGTGACCGAGTCGCGCGTGAGCCAGATCCACACGCGCGCGCTGTACCGGCTGAACCGCGAGCTGACCCTGCGCGCCGGCGCGCAACGGCGCTAGCCCGCGCGCGCAACCAACATGCACTCCATCGTCAAGAAGAGCTTCGTCCAGGTCGAAACGCAGTCGTCCGCGCGCGCGGGCGGCCCAGCGAACGCCGGCGCGCGCTGCAAGAAGAGCGTGAAGCTGCTGCGGCTCGATGCGGCGACTCACGCGCTCGAAGTGACCTGCTCGTGCGGCGAAGTGACCGTGGTGGAGCTCGAGCACCCGCCCCTGGAGAAGTGACCATGACGCAACGCCTCGCTTCGATCCCGCTCGCTTGCCTCGCGCTCGTCGCGAGCTGCGCGCAGATCCCCGTCGTCGATCCCGCGAACCCTGCGGGGCCGCAGGGCGAGTCGCGCGTCGAACCCTGGTCCGGCTCGCGGCTGTACGCGCGCGACGGCAGCGTCGTCGGACAGGCTTCGGCGGCCGCGCCGCAGGACACGCGCACCGCAGCGCCGCGCGAGCTCGATTCGACCGACGGCGGTCGCATGTACATCCTCGAGCTGTACCAGAAGGCCATCGACGAGCGCGACGCGCTGCACGGTGAGCTGGAGGGCCTGCGCACGCAGATGCGCAGCGTGCAGGAGGCCTTGATCGCGTCCGAGAACGATCTCGACGCCGCCGACGTGCAGATCGAACAGTTGCAGGCCGAGAACAAGCGACTGCTGGCCGAGAACGTCGAGCTCGCCGCGCGCCTGACGACGGCGCAGATCCGCCGCCTGCAAGTCGAGAAGATCCTGCTCGAGCTGCGCATCGAGGAGCTGAGCGCGCTGCAGGCCGCCGCTGCGCAGTCCGACAGCGCGCCCCGACCCGAGGAACGCAAGCCGTGAACGGGTTCGTCCGGCGGATGGCGCTCGCGCTTGCGGCGGCGAGCTGCGCCTCGTGCGCCATGGTCCATCGCGAACCGCCGCCCGAGCTGGCGCGCACGCGCTTTGTCAGCGACTACCCGACCTACTCGCTGCGGCGCGTCGGGTTGCTTCCGATCGCCGGCCTGGAGGGCGATCCGCGACGACAGGCGGAGTTCGCGCAGGCCTTCTTGTTCGAGTTCGCGCGCAGCGCCCCGTACGAGGTCGTCGCGCTCGACGCCGGCCAGGTGGCCGAGGTCGATCCCAGCCGGCCGCACGAACGCGGCGCGTATTCGGCGCGCACGGTGCTCGAGCTCGCGCAGCGCTTTCGCCTCGACGGCCTGCTGATGGGCGAGGTGACGCAGCTCGAGGTCTACTCGCCGCAGCTCCTGGCGGTGCAACTCGAGCTGATCAGCGCCGAGACGGGCTTGGCGATCTGGGCTTCGGCGGTGCACATCGACGGCGGAGATCGCGACCTCACGCCCAACTTCGAGCACTTCCGCCGCATGCAGCGCGACGACGCGCAGGGCTCGGCCGACCTTCAGGTCACCTTGCTCTCGCCGGCGCGACTGGCGCGCTTCGCGGCCTTCGAGATCGCGCGGACGCTGTGACGCGCGTCGCGCGCGGCGTCAGAACGTGAACAGCGACTGCACGTAGCCGTAGAGCGTGTCGCCGTTGCCGCTGGCGTTCGGCGCGTCGTTCAAGAACTCGCCGTTGGCGGCGTAGGCGGCGCCGAACTCGAGCATCCAGTTGCCCGGGGACACGTTCCAGCGCAGGCGCAGCTCGGAGAAGTCGCCGACGTGGTCGCCGGAGCCGCCGGTCTGGTCGCGCACGCCCGACGGCGTGTGCGCATCGGTGTCCGAGGCCAGGAACACCGGGCGGTGGCTGAGCATCAGCTCGATGTCCTTGCGCGGGTTCACGACCAGTCGCAGACCGGGCGTCATGACGTTGGAGCGCGCGATGAAGCCCAGGATGCCCGTCGGGCCGAACTCGAAGCGCCGCGCGCCGAACAGCGTGTCGAAGCGATTGTTCTCGCCGTCGGTGGGAGAGTCGTCGCCGCTGGCGTAGTCGAACTGGAGCGCGGTGCGCGGCGTCCAGTCGTGCTCGAAGGTGTAGCCGCCCTCGAGGTGAACGTGGTGCGCTTCGTGGTCCAGGTCGGTGTTCGAGGTCGTGCCCGTGCGCGACTCGCCGAATTGGTACGTGGCCTCGAGCTCGTAGTCGAAGCTCGCTTTGGCGGGCCGTTGCACCAGGCGTCCGCCCACGGTCGAGAGCGAGCGATTGGCCGTGGCGAGTCCCTGCGCGTCCTGTTCGTCGAGTCCGAAGTAGTACAGCTCGGCGTTGGCCTTGCCCACGGCCTCGGCGAAGGTCGCGTACAGGCCCCAGAACTTGACGTGGCGATTCTCGTCGTCGAGCTCGACGTCGTTGTCCAGCAGCGCGTCGAAGTCGCTCGGCAGACGTCGCGTGGGCAGCGTGAAGAAGGCCTGCAGCGAGTCCTTCGAGCTCGACTCCCAGCGCGCGTTGAAGCCCAGGAAAGTGTTGGTCGTGTTGCGGAAGTCGTTGCGCGCCACGAGCCGGCGGTTGCCCAGGTCCATCGTGTGGCGCCCGAAGATCAGCGAGGCCTTGTCGCCTTGCGCGAACACGCTCTTGCCTTCATAGCCGGCGTAGAGCTGCACCATCTCGGCTGCGTTCACCGTTCCGGTGTCCAGCGCCGATCCGTCGTCCGCTTCGAACTGACGCGCGTCCCACAGCTCGCCCGTCGCGAGCCAGCCGTGGTAGTTCACGTCGGCCTTCAGTGTCGTGCGCACTTGCCACTGGTGGTCGCTGTCGTCGAGTGCGCTGGCGCTGCGGAACTGGCCATCGAGCGACTCGAAGCGCGTGCGCTGCATCCCGCTCAGCTTGAGCCAGTCGGGAAGCCCGAGAGCCTTCGAGAGCCGCCAACTCTCCGGTCCCTTGGCGGCGGGCTTCTCCGCGGGTTTCTCGGCGGGACCCTGAGCGGGAACTTGAGCCGGCCCCTGCGCCGGCACGGCCTGCGGGTTGGCGCTCTTGGCGCGGAGTCCAGTGCAAAGGAGCGTGGCAGCGAAAACGATGGCGATGCATTGCATAGGCGTCGTACGCCGCGGCCGGCGGCGAATGCGCCGTTGCTTTTGACGGGCGCAAACGCCGGCCTGGGCGGCTGAGAGGCGACGCTAGCGCTCCGCCGTTGCCAGTCACAGCAATTCCGTCACGGGTCATCGAACGCAGGCGCGAGACACCTCGAGTCGCCGCGCGGGCGAGCTCCGCCGCGATGGCAGCGGCCCGCAGCTCCCTTGCGCGAGCTGCGGGCCGCCGTGGGGCTGTCCGCCCCCTCGATTCGTCGCTGGCGCGGCGTCAGTAGGTTACCGACAGCGAGCGCAACGTCGTCGGCGTGTCGCCCAGCGACCAGTTGAGTTGCGGCGCCGCGTTCAGCGCGCTCAGGCCCGCGCTGAAGTCGCCGAAGTTCGGCGCAGTGGGGTTGTAGGGGAGCGAGAAGTGCGCCGTGGCGTAAGCCGCCACGATGTTGAAGCGCACCTCCTGTCCCGTGCTGAGTCCGCTGAGCGAGAAGTTGAAGGTCGTCGAGCCCGTCGGACCCGTGACCGGCGTGATCAGGAACGGTCCAGGCAGCGCCGTGAACGGAGTTCCGTCGAGCGAGAAGCTCTGCGGCTGGGCGGGCGTCTGCGTGAAGGCGCTGATCACGCCGTCCACCAGGATGTTCGCCACGACCACGTAGTTCTGCAGCGGCAGCGCCGGCGGGCCGTGCAGCTTTTGATCGAGCCGCACGTCGCCGACGACATCGAGCACGCCGCCGGGCGAGCGCGTGACGCTCGTGAAGTTGAGCGCACCTGTGACCGAGACGGGCGAGATGAACGCCGCGGGGAAGAACTCGCCGCTGGTGAAGTTGATCATCACTGGGGGGGCGGGATTCCCGGAGCTGTCCGTCACGACCAGCGTGCCCGTGTAGGCGTGGAACACCGTCGGCGGCAGGCCGTTGTTGGTCGACGGCAGGAGCTCGGTGGCGATCAGGTTGTGGACCTTCTCGAGTTCGCCATCGCTGGCGATCTGCACCGTGCCCGCCGGCGTCGAGTACGTCAGCACCGACGAGCACGGTTCGCTGGTGCGGAAGGTCACGCGCGCGTTCTTGGCGGTGACCCACTCGATGTTCAGGCTCGTGACCACCGGGATCACCGAGTTCGTCGTCACGCTCAGCGGATCGAGCGGGTTAGTGAAGTCCTGGATCTCGATGCCGTCCAGCGCGCCGTCGCCGTCCGTGTCGTTGTCGAACGGATCGGTTCCGAGCGCGAGTTCATCCTGATTGAGGAACTCGTCGGTGTCGTAGTCGATCGCGAACTTTTCGGCGTTGCCCGGCGGCAGGCCCAGGATCAGATTGGTCACTCCCGCGCCCATCAGATTGGTCACGAACGTCGCGGCCGGCACGGGAGCGACCGACGCGAGGTCCGCGCGGAAGTCGTCCGTCGCGAGTCGATAGGCCCACTGCAGCGCCGTCGGGACGCCCGCGACGGGGTACAGACCGACGACCGCCAGATCGCAGTTCCCGGCCTGCGCCTGCGGCAGCAGGTACGAGGTCAGTCGCGCCAGCCCCGCCGGATGCGCCGCGTTCACCAGCGTCGAGACATGCGCGGCCTTGGCCAGGCCCGAGTCGAACTGGAACATGAACTCGGTCACGTCCGCGCGCTCCTGCAGCGTGAGTTGGCCGAAGCCGTCCACGAAGTCGAAGGTCGAGTTGGAGGTCCCGTCGTGGAGCAGTCCGAAGCCGGTGAGCGGCTTTTGGATCGTGAACACCGCTCCGCCCGGACCGTTGGCCACGACCGGGACGATGGTCATGTCCTTGTCCTCCAGTTCGTTGAAGGCCGTGGTCTCCATGTGGCTCTGCGAGGTGATCAGCGTCGGCACCTCGGGGATCAGGTCGTTGTTGCTGCCGGTGGGCAGCGAGTGGCACGTCAAGCACGACTCCGCCCCGACGGACGGCGTGTTGATGTACACGAACTCGCCGTTGACGGCCGAGCCCGTGAAGCCGTTCGGCAGCGGCAGTGCGAGCGCGTCGTTGAGCACGCGGTTCTCGTCGGCGCCGATGTTGGCCGGGTTGCGCAGCGAGAACACGAAGGCCTTGAAGTCCGCGAATTGTTGCGCGGTCAACGGCGCCGCAGCGCCGAGCAGGCCGGTGAACGCGCCGCCGAAGTCCTCCAGCACCGGCCGCTCTCCGCGCCAGTGGAACGGCGCGAGCCGATCGATGCCCATCAGGGTCTGCGTGTGCAGCGCGCCCTTGGTGTCGCGCGGCTTGTCGGACAGGTTCCAGGCGAGTTGATCGCTGGTTCCGTCGATGTGGCACGAGCCGCAGGTCAGGTGATTGTTGAGCGAATGCGACGCGTCATAGAACACCTCGCGCCCGCGCTGGACCGCCGCCGGGGCCGGATCGTGGCCCAGATCCATGACGAACGGCGTCGGATTGAACGGCGCGAGGCCGTAGGCCAGCACCTGATTCGTGCCCCAGCAGTACACCAGCGCGATGGTCTGGCTCAGCGGATCGAGCATCACCGAGCGCGGGATCGAACCGGTCGGCAGGTCCCACTCGAACACAACCTGGCCTTCGGGAAAGCCGCTGCCGGCCGGGGCGAGCACCACGACGTTGTCGGTCGTGACCCCGCACGCCAGCCCGAAGCCGTTGCTCGAGAAGCACAGCCCCGTCGGCTGACCGACGGTGAGCGCGGGGTTGTAGTCGATCACTGGCGTCGCCGGGTTCGAGTCGTCGAGCTCGACCTGCGTGTGCGTGCCCGCCACGGGGCCGCCGTGCGGCGGCAGCGCCGTGAGCGTGAGGCGATTCAGCGCGAAGCGCCCGTTGAGCGCGGGCTCGGTCTGCATCGCCGGATCGCGGTTGAGCGACTCGATGCCCAGTTGCCAGTGGTTGCCGCTCACCGGGTTGACGCCGTGCGCGAACAGCAGTGTTCCCGCAGCGCGCGACGACGGCGCGACGCTCGCGCTCGAGATGTTGATCGAGAACAGGTCCTCGTCCGGCAGGCCGGTGGTCGACCAACCCGGGAAGAACGCGCCGAGGTTGGTCAGATCGAGCACGAACGACTCCAGGCCGGCGAAGCTCGTGGAGTTGTTCCCCGAGATCAGCGGCGCCACGAGCAGGTTCTCGTCGTCGGCCCAGCTCATCCACGCCGGCTGGATGCACGGCACGGGAATCGACGTCACGGTGAGCGCGACCAGATCGATGTCCGCGACGACGCGCGCGCCCGAGCACGACACGAAGGCGCGGTCCTTGGAGCCGTGCACCAACAGGTCCGCGGGCTCGAAGGGCAGCTCGAGCACGTCCTTGACCTCGCCCGTGAGGCGGTCGAAGACGGTCAGCGAGTGCGAGCCACGCGAGACCACGAGCAGGCGCTCGATGCCGTCGGGGTGGCGGTCCCAGATCGCGATCGACACCGGGCCCGCCGGCGTGCGCCAGGTCGACTGGGTGGAGGTCGCGAAGTCGAAGAAGCGCACCGAGCCGAAGTGCGTGTTGACCGCGTAGAAGTGCAGGTTGTCCGCCGTGACGGCCATCGGCCGATAGGGCGTCACGCTGAGATTGGTGTAGGGGGCCTGCAGGTTGTCGACATCGAAGTACGGCGCCGTCCCATCGCTGCCGTCGGGCTCCGAGCCGTCACCGCTGAGGGCCTGCGTGCTCGTTTCGTCGCCGCGCCGCA
Source organism: Planctomycetaceae bacterium (assembly GCA_011525785.1). Classification (GTDB taxonomy): domain Bacteria; phylum Planctomycetota; class UBA1135; order UBA1135; genus WYBT01. The sequence continues at coordinate 153,681 of WYBT01000024.1, read as the reverse complement.
CGCCGGGCCGCGTGTGCGGATCGATGCGGCGGGGAGCGCTCGGCGCCAGGCTCTCTCGCAGGGTTTCGAGCTGCTCCGCTGGGCTCAAGCGCGAGAAGGCCTCGGCCAGCGCCTCCAACTCGCCGCTCTTGTTCGAGTTCGGCGCCGGACGCGCCTGGGAATGAGATTGCGCTCGAGCCGACGCTGCCAGCAGCGCCGCCGCGAGCAGAGTCGCGGTGATGCGACCAGGTTGCATGGACACTCCTCCTGAGTTGGGGGGCTCGCCGCGAGGGCGAGTGCGATGCGCGGCGCCGCCCGACGCCAACGCGACCCCTGGTTGTGTCCGCCGCCCGCGCGAATGGCGCAGAAATCCGCGCCGCGCGTCGCGATTGTCGAACATGGCACTGCGCGTCCCAGCGTTGACTCGCAAGCTCATCGCGCGAAGCACGCCAACTGCGAAACGAGCCCGGAAACGAGACCGGCCCGCAGTCGCCTGAGCGAACTGCGGGCCGGTCCCTGGAACGGTGTCGTGGTGAGCGCGGGCTACTCGCCGCCGAGCATGCGGTGCGCGGCGCGCGCGACCAGTTCGTCGGTGTTGAGCTTGCCCTGCTCGTAGAGCGACTTGATCTCCGACAGGCGCTCGCTGCGCGCGGCGGAGTCTTGCGACCCCAGCAGCTTGGCGCGGTCGATCAGCACCTTGGACTCGGCCGAGATGTCGAGCTGATCCGCGCCCTGCGGGCCGGAGGTGTTCTTGATGCGCTGGTCGAGCGCTGCGCGGTAGTCGTTGCGCGCGGCGGTGACCTGCTGCGCGAAGCGCGGTGCGAGCTTCTCGGTGCGCGCCTCACGTGCGTTGGCGATACGCGTCTGGCGCTGCTCGCGGTACGCGTCGCGCGCCTCGCGCACGGCCTTGGCCGCCGCCTCCGGATCGACCGCCGGGTCGGCGCTGGTCTCGATCGGCTTGTCGAGCGGTTGGCGCTGCTCGATCGTCTCGCGGTTCGGCTTGGTCAAGTCGTACCGCAGCGGACTGGGTTGGCTCTGCGCTTTGCGAATTTCCATGGCGGTCCTCTCTGCGCGCCCCCAAGCGGGCGCCTCACTTCTGTTTATCGGCATTCGCCGGTGCGACTGAAGTGAAGTTTGCAGGCGGTGGCGGAATTGGGGCGGTGGGGTGGGGAGCGGGGCTGTCGAGCGGCGCCGGCGGGCGCGCGGCTCGAGACGGTTGTCGGACGGTCCTGCGGAGGGCTGAGCGGGCGCTGGCGAAGATCTGGCCTGCGTTCGCAATTGGTTGCATAGAGCCGAGTTAGGTGCTCGCGAACTTGCCCGCACGGGGCCCTGGGCGCATCATGTCGGGATGCACCTGCGCACCGCTGCCGAAGCTGCGAGCGCACGCCTGCGCCCGCTGGCTCTGGCGTTGGCCGCGCTAGCCGGCAGCCTTTTCCCGTGCGCGGCCCAGGATTCCCGGCACGGGCGCGTCGACTACACCATCGAGGCGCGGGTCGACACGGACACGATGGCGCTCGAGGGCCGCGAGAGCGTGCGCTTCGAGAACCGCACCGACCGCGCCACCGCCGAGCTGTGGTTCCACCTGTACTGGAACGCGTTCTCGAGTCCGCGCTCCACGTTCTTGACCGAGTCCGCAGGGCTGCTGCGCGGCGTCAAGATCGACAGCGGCTGGGGCTGGCAGCAATTGACCAGCGTGCGCGTCGGCGGCGTCGAGCTGCTCGAGCGCGTGACGTACGAGAGTCCCGACGACGGCAACCCCGACGACCGCTCGGTGTGCCGCGTTCCGCTCGAGCAGTCCGTCGAGCCGGGCCAGTCGCTCGAGATCCAGATCGAGTGGCGCGCGCAGATCCCGCGCGTGCGCCGTCGCACCGGCTACAAGGGCGACTTCCTGTTCATCTCGCACTGGTTCCCCAAGCTGGGCGTGTTCGAGGGCGAGCGCGGCTGGAACTGCCACCAGTTCCACGAGTCGAGCGAGTTCTACTCGAACTTCGGCGTGTACGACGTGTCGATCGACCTGCCGGAGCGCTACGAGAACCGCATCGGCGCCAGCGGCGTCCGCGTCGACTCGCCGCGCAAGCTCGGCGACCGCGTGATCACGCGCTTCATGGCGCCCGGGCCCGCTGACCTCGAGCGTCCGGACGCGACGGGCCGCAAGCCGCTGGTGCACGACTTCGCCTGGACGGCGAACTCGAACTTCAAGCGTTTCGTCGGGACCTTCCACTTCGACGCCTGGCGCGAGCGCTTCGACACCGAAGTCGCGGCGGTGACGCGCGCGCTGGGCCCCGAGAAGAACCTGCGGCTGCGCAACGTCGAGGTGGTCGTGCTGATCCACCCCGAGCGCGAGCGGCAGTGGAAGCGTCACTACGAAGCGACCTGCGCAGCGCTCTTCTTCTACGGCCTGTGGTTCGGCGAGTACCCCTTCAGTCAGATCACCTGCGTCGATCCGGCCTGGGGAGCGGGCGCGGCGGGCGGCATGGAGTACCCCACGCTGTTCACCGCGGGCTCGCGCATGTGGAACGACCCGCAGATGCACTCGCCCGAGGGCGTGACGGTGCACGAGGCGGGGCACCAGTTCTTCCAGGGGCTGGTGGCGAACAACGAGTTCGAAGCGGCCTGGCTCGACGAGGGCTTCAACTCGTTCGCGGACGCCGAGACCATGTTCCGCGCCTGGGGCCGCGAGCGAGGCACGAGCGAGTACTCGGGCGTGCCCTGCTTTGGAACGCCGACCGTGTCGCTGCCCGGCGACGGCTTCGTCGACGGCCTGCTGAGCGCGCGTCAGATCCGCTTGCCGCTGGTCGACTGGAGCCTGACGCCGCTGCACAAGTCGGGCTACATCGACTGGTGGCGCGACCAGCCCAAGCTGGCCTTCGTCGACAGCTGGACCGACCCGCGCTGGCACGATCGCGTGCGCTATTTGGGCGATCAGAACCGCGATCCGATCGACACCTTCTCGTTCAAGCACGTCGACCGGCGCTCGTACACGACCAACAGCTATCCGCGCACGGCGGCGGCGCTGCGCACGCTGATGGGCGTGGTCGGACGCGATGCGTTCCTGCGCGGCATGCGCGCGTACACCGAGCGCTGGCGCTACCGCCATCCGTACCCCGACGACTTCTTCGAGGCCTTCAAGGCGGGCGCGGGCGTCGACGCGCAGTGGCTGCTCGACGCGCTGTTCCGCAGCCGCGAGGGCGTCGACTGGAGCGTGAGCGTCAAGCAGCGCCGCGAGCCGACGCCCGCGGGTTGGTCGCAGGCCTCGCCGCAGTCGGAGTGGGTCGAGGTCGCGCCCCAGCCGGCCGCAAAGGACGCGCCCTGGGAGAGCGAAGTCACGATCGTCCGGCGCGGAGAGCTGCACCTGCCGCTGACGATCGAGCTGCGCTTCGAAGGCGGCGAGCGCGAGCGCGTGGTGTGGACGCGCGAAGAGCAGACCAAGAGCGGCTGGCTCAAGCTCGCGCGCAAGGGGCCGCGCAAGCTCGTGGCGGCCATCGTCGATCCCGAGCGGCTGTACTACCTCGACGCGGACATGTCGAACAACCAGTGGTTCGACGCGCGCGACGATGTTGCGCCCTGGCGCTGGACCGAGCGCGCCTTCCAACGCTTCGCCAGCTTCTTGCACTGGCAGTCGGGGATCGGCGGATGAGCGTCTGGCAGGACCCGCGCGACCCGCAGCCGACCGAGCCCGAGCTCCCGCGCTGGATCTTCCTGCACGCGCTGCGCCAAGCGCTGGGGCGCACCTCGGTGTGGCTCACGCACTTCGCGCTGATCGCCGCGCTCGCCGCCGCGGCCGCCGCGCCATGGTTTGGCTTCTACGACTCGTCGTTCGCGCATCACTACGAGCCCGGCGCGCTGGTGCGCGAGCTCGACGAGACCGTGCGCTTCGACCTGCGCTCGGCGCGCGATGCCTTCGAGTCGGCCTCGCGCGGCTGGGTCGGCGTGTTGAGCTTCGTGGCGTTGCTGGTCGGCGCCTTCTCCGCCGGCGGCTGGCTCCAAGTGTTCCTCGAGCACACCCAAGGCGAGTCCGTGCGGCGCTTCTTCTACGGCGGCGCGCGCTTCTTCTTCCGCTTCGCGCGCGTCGTGTTGATGACGCTGGTGGTGCTCCAGCTCGTCGGCTGGGTGGTGTACGGCGCGCCGTGGGAGTGGCTCGTGCTCGAGAAGCTGCTCGAACTGCCCAAACCGCAGCTCGAAGAACTCGCGAGCGAAGCTGTCGCGCGTCGCACGGTGTTCATTCAGGACGGCCTGTACGCCGCGCTGTTCGCGCTGGTGCTCACCTGGGCCGACTTCACGCGCACGCGCATCGCCGCGCACGGGCACAAGTCCGTCGTGTGGGCCGGGCTGTGCTGCGTCGCGACCGTGGTGACGAGCCCCGTGCGCACGCTGCGGCCGCTGCTGCTCCTGTGGTTCGCCGAGTCGGCCGTGCTCGTCGTCGCGTGGTTCGCGATGCAGCAACTCGAGGGCTCGCTCGGGCCAGAGTCGGGCAAGTGGACGGTGCTGGCGATGTACGCCGTCGGCTTCGCGGTGCTCGCCTGGCGCACGATCATCCGCGGCGCGCGCTATTCCGCCTGCGTGCTCGTGACGCGCGACGTGGTGCGTCCGCCCTCGCGCCCCGACCCCTGGCGGCGTTCGGTGGGCGGCCCCGGCGGCCCGCGCTATCCGATCGACGGCGACGAGTACGGCGTCGCGCTCTGAGGCGGCCCGTGCAAGCGCTCGTCGTCGGCTACGGCACGCTGCTCGCGCGCGAATCGCTGGCGCTGACGCTCGGCGCGAGCGCGGCCGCGTCCAAGCGCCTCGTGCCGGTTTGGATCGACGGCTATCGACGCCTGTTCGACGTGCGGCCGCCGTACTACCGCGGCGCGGCGCCGAGCGCGTTCGAAGCCGCGCTCAACCTCGAGCCCGCTCCGCTGGCGCGCTGCAACGGCGCGGTGTTCCTGTGTTCGCTCGACGAACTCGAGCGTCTCGACCGCCGCGAGCGCGGCTACGAGCGCGTGGTCGTGCCGCTGCGCGCCTTCGAGTCGGGCCAGCCCTTCGGCCGCGCCTTCGCCTACCTCGCGCCCGCCGATTCGCCCTGGGTCGAGCGCGATCCGCGCGCGCTCGCGCCGCTGCCGCGCGACCTCGAGTGGGCTCGCGCGGGCGCGCTCGCGCCGGGCGAGGAGTTCGCCGCGCAGTTCGAGCTCACGACGTTCCTGGCCGACGGCTGCACGCCGCTCGCGCAGGCCGAAGCGTCAGAGCGCGATCGGTAGGCGCCGCGCGAGCTCGAGGCTGTCGGCGCGCACGTCGACGGAGTAGGCGAGGACCTCGACTCCGACGCGCGCCGCTTCGCGCAAGGCGCGGGCGTACTCGGGATCGATCTCGTCGGCGGGCCGGAAGCGCGCGACGTCGTTGCGGCTGACGAAATAGAACTGCACCGCGCGATTGCCGGCGCGCACCTCGCGCGCGAGCTCCTCGAGGTGCTTGAGCCCGCGCTCCGTCGGCGCGTCGGGGAAGGCCGCGCAGTCGCCGATCGCGTAGGTCGTGTTCTTGACCTCGACGAAGCAGCGCTCGCCGCTCGCGCTCGTCAGGAGCACGTCGATGCGGCTGTTCGAGCCGTACTTCACTTCGCGTTGGCGCTGCGCATAGCCCGCCAGTTCGGGCAGCGTTTCGCGCTCGATCGCGTCGAACACCACGGCGTTGGGGAGGCTCGTGTCGACGTTGACCCAGGTCGAGCCCACTTGCAGCGCCTGCAGCGTGTGGCGCAGCTTGCGCTCGGGGTTCTGCGAGTCGCGCAAGAGCGCGCGATTGCCCGCTTCGAGACAGCCGAGCAGGCTGCCGGTGTTGGCGCAGTGCGCGACCACGACGCTGCCGTCGTCGAGCTCGACGTCGACGAAGAAACGCTTGTAACGCCGCAGGAAACGGCCTTCGAGTCCGTGCTGGGTGATGCGCATGCGGCTGGTGGCGCCCGCTTCGTACAGAGCGCGCGGTGGGGTGGCGGAGACGCTCCGTACACTACCCGACATGACCTCCGCATCCCTGACGGTGTTGCTGTCCGCTGCGTTGTTCCTCGCGCCGGCTCGCGCTGGCGAGACCAAGCCGCAGGAGCTCAAGTCGCTCGAGTTCGCTGGCGACGGCAAGCCCATATGCGGCCTGGGCGCGGCGTTCCACTCCGGTCGGCGCGCGGCGCTGCGCAAGGCGCTCGGCGAAGGCGTGGTCGTCGTGCGCGGACTGCCCGACTCGCGCGACTACGTGAAGTTCGCGCAGGACAAGACCTTCTGGTACCTGACCGGCGTCGAGAGCCCCGGCGTGTCGCTCTTGATGGACTGCAAGAGCGGGCGCGAGATCCTGCTCCTGCCCGACCCGAACAAGATGAGCGAGCGCTGGGAAGGCGAGATGTGGGACGCGGGCGACGCGTGGGTGAAGCAGCTCACCGGCATCGCCGAAGTGGCGCCGACGCGCGACTTCGAGAAGCTCGCGGGCGAGCTGCTCAAGGCTGCGCCGAAGGCCTGGGTGTCGATGCACCCCAACGTTGGACTCTCGGGTTGCTATGACCGCGCCGCGCCCTATGACCAGCGCATCGCCAAGGACCCCTTCGACGGCCGCGCGAGCCGCGAGCAGGCGCTCAAGGACGCGCTGGCCGCGAAGTTCGGCGTCGAAGTGCTCGACATGCGCGAGCAACTGAACGAGTTGCGCCGCGTGAAGACGCCCGAGGAGATCGCCGCGTGCGAGCGCGCGTCACGCGCCGGCGCCGTCGCGATGGTCGAGGCGATGCGCTCGACGCGGCCGGGCCTGGGCGAGTGGGAGATCGACTCGCTGATGACCTGGATCCAGCGCACTGAAGGCGCCTCGGGCGCGTCGTACCAGCCGATCTGCGGCTCGGGCGCCAACTCGCTCGTCCTGCACTACAGCGCCTCCAACCGCCGCATGCTCGACGGCGAAGTGCTGCTGGTCGACTACGGCCCCGAGGTCGACCACTACATCTGCGACATCACGCGCACCTGGCCGGTGAACGGCAAATTCAGCGCGCGCCAGGCGGAGCTGTACGACGCCGTGCTCGCCGCGCAGCAAGCTGGCATCGCCGCGGCCAAGCCCGGTGTGAAGATGCGCGACGTCAACGCGGCCTGCGACAAGGTGCTGAAGGACCGCGGCCTGGGCGGCTTCATCCGCCACGGCGCGTGCCACTACGTCGGCATGGAAGTGCACGACGTCGGCGCGCAGAACAAGGAGCTCGAGCCGGGCGTGGTGTTCACGATCGAGCCGGGCCTGTACGAGGAGGAGACCGGCATCGGCATCCGCATCGAGGACGTCGTGCTCATCACCGCCGACGGCTGCCGCGTGCTGACCGCCGGCGCGCCGCGCGAGCGCGCCGAGATCGAGGCGCTGGTCGCCTCCGAGGGCGTGCTGGATCGCCTCGGATCGCGCTGAACAGCATCCGAGACAACTCGCGCGCAGCGCGCAACGAACAGCGCCGGCGAGCGCGGCTGCGGGCCGTCGCTCGCCGGCGCTGTCTCGTTCACGCGTGCGGCGCTACTTGCAGCCAGTCACGGCCGAACCGTGAACTCGAGCGCGTTCGAGAGGCTGGTCTTGAAGTTGGCGGTGCTCGCCGGATCGCGGTACCAGCACTGCAGCTGAACTTGATCGCCTGCTGCAGGCGCCACCGCGCCGAGCGTCGCGGCGAAGGCGTTGAAGTCCAGCGAGAAGGCGCCGTTGCACAGGTTGTTGTGGCCCACGCCGTCGAGGATCGGCGCGCGAATCACAGGCTGTGCGACGCACTGGAAGCTCGTGCTCGTGCCCCACGGAACCGCCTGACGGCCACCTGTGCCGAAGAAGAACAAGCCGTCCTTGTTGCCCTCCGTTCCCGCGGCGAGCACGTGGAATCCGCTGCCTGCGCTCGCGCTCGGATCGCCGATGCCCGACAGCGTCGGCGTGCAGCCGTTGGCCGAGATGCCCGCCGTGCAGTAGCTCTGCACGTCGCGCGTGAAGCCCGCGCCGTAGAAGCCCGTGCCGGTTCCGATGCGATCGCCGACGATGACGGTGTACGCGCCCGTCTCAGGCGCGATGGCGTTGAGCGTCGCGACCGTGTTCGACCAGGTCGATGCGATGAGCGCTCCTGCGGGGCCGTAGAGGAAGATTTCCGGCGTGAGCGCGGGCGAGAGACCCTCGTCCATCACGAGCTGCAGGCTCTCGCCGGCCGTGGCGTTCAACGTGAACGAGTCGAGGTCGCCGCGGTCGAGATAGCCCGCGAGCGAGGCGCCGTTCGCAATCAGGCCGCCTTCGTTCGCGCCCGGTGCGCGCGAGTAGTGCAGGCTGTAAGCGCCAGCTGCGTCCCCTGAGAAATCACCGACGACGACCGTGAACGTGCCCGTGGTCGTCGCAGTGAACGCGACGCCAGCGACATCGTTGGACCAGTCGGAGACGACCACTGCGCCGGTCGGGCCATACACGGTGAACTGAGGCGCGAACGCAGTCCCGCTCAGGTCGGCGAGCCGCAGTTGAACGGACTCGCCCCAGCTGGCCTCGAAGGTGTACGAGTCGAGATCGCCGAGCGTGATCGCGTCGACGCGTGCTCCGCCGTTCACGAGCAGTCCGCCCTCGTTCGCGCCGGGCAAGCGCGCGAAGTTGAGCTCGTACTGACCCGTGCCCGGACCGCTGCGGTCGGCGACGACGATCGTGTAGATCCCGGTCGCCTGGGCGGTGGCGCTGATCACCGCCGTGGTGTTGTTCCACTGATAGTGAGCGAGCGCGCCAGTGGGGGAGTAGATCGCGATCTCGGGCGCAAGCGACGTTGCGTAGAGATCGGCGACGGTCACGTGGAAGCGCTGCCCCCAGCTCGCGCTGAAGGTGTACGAGTCCAGATCGCCCAGGTCGATGGCGCCGAGCACCTTCGCGCTCGGCGACAAGAGTCCGCCCTCGTTGGCGCCGGGGCGGCGCGTGAAGAACAGCTCGTACGGACCGCTGCCTGAAACGCTGCGATCGCCGACCACGACCGTGTACGTGCCCGTGAGGGGCGCAGTGTTCGCGATCGCAGCGACATCGTTCGACCACGTGTAGGCCAGCAGCCCGCCGATCGGCGTGTAGACCGAGATCTCGGGCGCCAACGCCGCGGCGTTGAGGTCGCCGACGCGAACTTGGAAGTCCTCGCCCGCATTGGCGGAGAACGTGTACGAGTCGAGGTCGCCGATCGTGAGCGCCTCGACCAGCGAGCCGCCGTTCGCGAGGCTGCCGCCTTCGTTCGCACCCGGCGCTCGCACGAAGTGCAGCGAGTAGCTCCCCGTGTTCGCGAAGCTGCGATCGCCGATCACGACCGTGTACACGCCGCTCACGGGCGCCGCGACGTTGATGGCGGCCGCGCTGTTGTCCCAGGTGTAGCTCAGCTGGGTTCCGCTCGGCGTGTACAGCGTGATCTCAGGCGCAAACGCTGTGGCCGTCGGTTCTCCGACGCGCAGTTGCAGCGCATCGCCGGCGTTGGCCGCGAAGGTGTACGAGTCCAGATCGCCCAGGGTGATCGTGCCCGCGACCGCTCCGCCGTTCGGCAGCGCGCCGCCCTCGTTCGCGCCCGGAGCGCGCGTGAACTCGATCGCGTACGCGCCGGTGTTGGTCCCGGTGCGATCGCGGATCACGACGCTGTACGTTCCGTCCGCCGGCGCCGCGGCGCGGATCGCAGCGGCATCGTTGCCCCAGGTTGAGTGCAGCAGCGCTCCGCCCGAGCTGAAGACCTGGATCTCCGGTGCAAATGCAGTCGCACCCGTGTCCGAGGCGCGCACTTGGAAGCCCTGTCCAGCGAGAGCGGTGAAGAAGTAGGTGTCCGACTCACCTGCGGGCGCGATCGAACCCGTGACGGCGCCGCCGTTGACCAGCGACTGGGCTTGGAGCTGCGCTCCCAGCGCAACCGTGATGGCCGCGGCGAACATGAAGCGCGAGCGGCGCGGGAACAGGTACGACGGCAAGGTCATCGGGCATTTCCTCGGGCGCAGCGCGCCGGCAGGACGACTGCGGAGCCACGAATTCGCCCGGCGCGCAACTCCGCGCGACCCTGGCCGGCCCCTCGCGTCGCACCTTAGCGTCGTGTCGCGCGCACGGGGGACTCAGGCGGAGATTCTCTCGCTCCGCGGTGCACGTTTGAGTCGCCGCTGTCCGCGGATCGCTCGTCCGATTCCTTGCAGCCGCAAGCTGTCGGCGCCGAGCGCTCAGTGTTCGCCCTTGACGACCTCGCGGTAGAGCTCCTCGATCTGAGCGCGGATCTGCTGCAGCACGCTGCGGCCCTCGGGAGTCAGCGTGTACTCCTTGCGCGCCCGCGGCCCGCCTCCGCGCGTCGCTTTGAGCCGCAGCCAGCCCATGCGGTGCATGCGCGCGAGCAGCGGGTACATCGTTCCGGGGCTCACCTCGTAGCCGTGGCGGCGCAGCTCGCGCAGCATCTGCGCGCCCACGACAGGCTCTTCGCCCGCGTGATGGAGGATGTGGACCTTCCAGAAGGCCAGCAGGATCTCGGTCTCCAGACGCGCCATGCGAGCACCTCAGAGCGCTGCAGCGTGCTGCGCGGACGGGGACGGCGTCGGCGCCAGCCCGAGCGCCTCTTCGTCGAGCACGCCCAGCGCTCCGACGAGTTCGATCTGAGCCGTGTTGTAGCGCGCAACAGCCTCGTTGAGTTCGAGTCGCGCCTGGTCCAGCGCTTCCTCGGCTTGCAACACCTCCAGCGCCAGCGCGGTTCCCGCGCGCAGTCCGCTCTGCACGAGCCGCAGTCGCTCCTGCGCCGCGCGCAGACGCCGCTCGACGATCGGCAAGATCTGTTTGGCGCTCGTGCTGGCCGCGCGCGCGCCGATCACTTGCGCTCGGGCGAGTTCGAAGCGCTGTGCGAGTTCGAGCTGCGCCAGCTCTTTCGTTGCGCGCGCGATCTGGAGTTCGCCGGTCGCCGACAGGCTCCAGTTGAAGCTCGCGCCGGCCGTGGCTCTGCGCTGCGTGCTCGCCGGGAAATCGCCCAGCGCCGTGTCGCTGCGGATCGTGCCCGCCTGGTAGCCCAAGTCGACACGTGGCCCGAGCAGGTTCCAGCGCTGCGCCTTGCGATCGGCCTCGGCCGCGCCGAGCAGCGCCCGCGCGGCGGCGAGATCCTCGCGCCACAGGAGCGCCAGTTCGAGCAACTCGCGCAGCCCGATCTGCTCGTCGACCAACGTCCGAGGCTCGAGCGCGGCTTCGCTGGGCGTGAGCGCGACCGCGGGGTCCAGTCGCAGCGTGATCGCGAGCGCGATCGACGCCTGATGCCACGCATCCACGGCCAGCACGAGTTCCTGCTCGCGGCGCGCGAGCTGACTCTGCGCGAGCGCCACGTCGGCTTCGAGGCCGGTCCCGGTTCGCTGACGCACCGTCGCCATGCGCAGCAGCTCCTGACTCTCGCGCAGTGCACGCTCCGCCGCTGCAGTTCGTCCGCGCGCGAGCGCGAGGTCGTAGTACTGGAGCGCTGATCGCTGCTGGAGCTCCTGTCGCGTCGCGCGCTCGACGTGCTCGCTCGCCTCGAGTCGTCGCCGCGCCGCCACGCGCTCGTACAGCGCCTGCCCGGGGTTGAGCGCCCAGCGCAAGAGCAGCGTGGGTGCGAACGACGTGAAGTCCGCGGCCAGCAGCGGGCCTTCGATGCCGCGCACGCGTCCGCTGACGTCTTCGAGCAGCAGCGCGGGCGACAGTCCGGGCAAGAGCGCGCCGACGCGGCTTTCGTACTCGCCTTCCGCGGCTGTGAGGCGCAGGCGCGCGCGCTCGACTTCGATCGAGTCCGCGCTCGCCACGCGCACTGCCGTCGCGAAGTCGATGGGCAGCCACTCCGACTCGATCGGCGGCGCGGTCGGGTTGCCGAGCTCGGCGGACAGCGCGCCTTCCATCGCTGCGCGTCCTCGTGCGTTCAGCGGCGCCACCGACGGCGCTTCGCCGCGCTCTGTGCGTGGCGCATGGCATGCCGCGAGCGCAAGCAGCGCGGCGCCGAGCGCGATCGGTGCGCGCTCGCAACGGCTCGAGCGGCGCTTCACTTGACCTCTCCGGACACGGTGAACGCTGCTTGCACGTAGCTGCCGCTCAGCCAGCGCCCGGCGCTGTTGTCGAGCTCGATTTCGACCCGCAACGTGCGGCTGCGCGCGTCGATGGCGCCGGCCGTGCGTGTGACTTGCGCCGCGACGGGCGCGCCGCCGGCTGCGCGGATCTCGACCGGCGTGCCGGGGCCGACGCGCGCCGCGAGGTGCTCCGGTGCGTCGACTTGCACGCGCACGCGATCGACACGCTGCACGACGAGCAGCGCGGCGCCGCCGGGCGCGGAAGGTTGCGCCAAGTCCCCGGGCGACACGCGGCGCTCGGTCACGACGCCTGCGAAGGGCGCGCGGAGCTCGAGCAGCGACAGCTGCGCCTCGACGTGTGCAGCGCGGGCGCTTGCGACGTTCGACTGTGCTCCTGCGACTTCGACTTTCGCGTTCGCGGCCAGCGTGTCGGCCGCACTGGCCTGCGCTCGCACGCGCGCGACCTCGAGATCGGCGCGGGCGATCGACGACCGCGCGCGTTGCTCATCGAGCTGTTGCTCTGTGATCGCACGCTCGGCGTGCAGCTCCTCGTGGCGCTTCAAGGTCGCCGTCTGGAGCGCGACCTCGGCTTCCCAGCGCGCGAGCTGCTGCTCGGCCACGCGCTGCGCCGCACGGGCCTGCTCGAGCATGGCGCGCGCCGACGCGACCAGTTTGGCGCGCTCCTCTAGCTCCGCGCGCGCTTGTGCGAGCTCCGTGTTCAGTTCGGGCCGATCGATGCGCAGCAGCACCTGTCCCGCCGACACGACGTCGCCCAGCTCGATGCGCACCTCCGCGACGTACCCAGCCAGTCGCGTGTGGATCTGCGCGCGCTCGAGCGGCTCGACGGATGCGGGCAAATCGATGGCGGCCTTTGCTTGCTGCGGACTCGCGTGAGCTGAACCGCTGTGCGCGCCGACGGAGAGAAACAAAGCCGCGAGCCAGGCGACAACCAAGTGTCTGGAGCGTGAGCGTCGCGTGCTGTGGTCAAGAGCGTTGTTGGCCGAGGTGTGCATGGTTGTCGAAGGCGTGCGCGAGGAGAGGTCCGAGCTCAGGCGGTGACGGAGGCGCCGTGCGGATCGTGGTGACGGCTGGTGCTGTCGTCAGGGTGCAGGGATGCGCTGACGTGAGGTCGCTCGCGGTGCAGCAGCGCGAGCAGCGAGGGCAGGATGAACAGCGTGGCGAACGTGGCCCCCACCAGCCCGCCGATCACGGCGCGTCCCAGCGGCGCCGTTTGTTCGCCGCCCTCGCCGTGACCGATCGCCATCGGCAGCATGCCCGCGATCATCGCCATGCTGGTCATCAAGATCGCGCGCAGGCGGCCGCTCGCTCCTTCGACGCAAGCCTGGCGCAGTTCGACTCCCTCGGCGCGGCGTTGCTCTGCGAAGGACACGAGCAGGATCGAGTTCGCGACGGCGACGCCGACGGCCATGATCGCGCCCATGAACGACTGGATGTTGAGCGTCGTTCCGGTGACGAGCAGCGCGAGCACCACGCCCGCGAGCACTGCGGGCAGTGTGAGCAGGATCGCCAGCGCAGAGCGAAACGACTGGAAGTTCGCCGCGAGCAGCAGGAACACGGCCAGCACGGCGACGCCCAACCCGTTGCCCAGGCCCTCGAACAGCTCGCGCAGGGTCGCCACCTGGCCGCGCACGGCGACGGACACCTTGGGCGGCGGCGCGCCGACGACCTCCAGCGCAGCTTCGACGCGCTCCGCGGCGCGTCCGAGGTCTTCGCCGACGACGTTGGCGCCGAGCGTCAACATGCGCTGCATGTTGTAGCGGTCGTACTGGCCCAGGACTTCGCCTTCGGTCACGTCGGCGACTTGGCGCAGTGCGACCGGCCGCCCGTCGCGCAGCGCGATCGGCACGTTGCGGATCTGCTCGAGCGAGTCCATGCGCTGCTCGGGGATCTGCACTTGCACCTGGTACGCAACTCCGCTGCGCGGATCGGCCCAGTAGTTGGCGGCGGTGTAGCGGCTCGAGCTGGTCGCCTCGGTGAGCGAGCGCGCCGCCTGGTCCACGCTCACGCCCAAGAGCCCTGCGCGCTCGCGGTCGATCGCGACCTTCACCGCGGGGTACTCGAGCGTTTGCTCGAAGCCGACATCGCGCAGCGTCGGGACCTTGCGCAGCAGCTCGGCGATCTTCTCGGCGTGCCCGCGATTGGCCGCGATGTCGGGGCCGCTGACCACGACTTGCACGGGAGTCGTGGCGCCGAAGCTCATCACGCGACTGACGATGTCGCTGGGCTCGAAGGTGAAGCGCACCTGCGGCAATTCCTGCGGCAGCGCGCGACGCAGGCGCTCCTGCAGCTCGTCGGTGCGTGGACCACCGCGCGTCAGCTGAACTTGCAGCACGGCTTCTTCGGGCCCGCTCGTCCAGAGGTGGATCGTGTTGACCGGGTACGCGCCGGGCTGCACGCCGACGAAGCCCATGCTGATCGCCACACCGTCGTCGCCGACTTCGCGGCGCACGATGTCGAGCGTCTGTTTGGCGATCTCCTCGGTGCGCTCGACGCGCGTCCCCGCTGGAGCTCGCAGGCGCAGCGTGAACTGACCGGCGTCGACGAACGGAAAGATCTCGCGGCCCAGTTGAGGACCGGCGAGCACGACCACGGCCCCGGCGGCGGCGAGGTACACGGGGATCGCGAGCCAGCGAGTGGCGACCAAGCGGCCGCACAACGCTGAGTAGCGCGCGCGCACTCGCTCGAAAGCGGCTTGCTGTTCGCCGTGGCTTGAGCTGTGTGCGGCGGGCAGCAACCAGACCGCCAGCGCGGGGACCAGCGTGCTGGAGAGCAAATACGACGCGACCATCGCGAATCCGACGGCCAGTGCGAGCGGCACGAACAGGTTGCGTGCGGCGCCCTGCATGAACAGCGCCGGAAGGAACACGGCCAGGATGCACAGCATCGCCAGCAGACGTGGCTGAGCTGTTTCGCGCGTCGCGTCGAGTGCTGCTCGAGCCAGGCTCGCGCCGCGCGCGAGGTGCGCGTGCGTGTTCTCGATCGTGACCGTGGCTTCGTCGACCAGCACGCCCACCGCGAGCGCGAGGCCGCCCAGGGTCATGATGTTCACGGTGTTTCCGGTTACGAACAGCGCCAGTGCGGCCGCGATCAGCGCGAGCGGGATGTTCAGCACGACGACCAGCGCGCTGCGCCAGTCGCGCAGGAACAGCAGCACCATGAGGCCGGTCAGCAAGGCGCCCAGCAGGCCCTCCTGCGCCAGCCCTTCGATCGCGCGGGTGACGTAGGGCGACTGGTCGAACTCGTAGCTGACCTTCACTCCCGCCGGCAGCGCGGCTTGAAAGCGCTCGAGATTGCCTTTGACGAGCTCGACCACGCTCATGGTCGAAGCGTCCGCGCGCTTGGTGACCGGGATGTAGACCGTGCGCCGCCCGTTCACGAGCGCGAAGCCGGTCTGGATGTCGGACGAGTCTTCGACCGTCGCGACATCGCGGATGAACACGCTGCGCGGTCCGTCGGAGCGGATGGCGATGCGCTCGAGCTCGCGCGTGCTCGGCGCGACGGAGTTCGACGGCACGATCGGCTGCAGGTCGCCGATGCGAACGTTGCCTGACGGACTGATCGTGTTGCCCTTGACCAGGGCCTGCACGATCTCGTCAGGGCTCATGTCGTACGCGCGCAGCCGGTCGGGGTCGGTGCGCAGCACAATCGTGCGCGGGCTGCCGCCGAAGGGCGGCGGCGCCGAAACCCCCGGAAGCGTCGCGAACATCGGACGCACACGGAACAGTGCTGCATCGGCGAGGTCCTTGAGGCTCAGGCTCGGATCGTCGCTCGAGAAAACCAGGCTCCCGACGGGCACGCTGCCGGCGTCGAAGCGCGTGATGAAGGGCGGGATCGTCCCAGGCGGCATGAACGCGCGCGAGCGATTGACGTACGCGACCGTTTCCGCCATCGCGCGCGACATGTCGGTGCCGGAATGGAACTGCAGCTTGATCAGCGAGACGCCCTGGATCGACTTGCTCTCGACGTGCTCGATCCCGTTGACGTACAGGAAGTGGTACTCGTAGTAGTTCGTGAGGTACCCCTCCATCTGCGAGGGGTCCATGCCGCCGTACGGCTGCGCGACGTAGATCGTCGGCACTCCGAGGTCGGGGAACACGTCGCGCGGCATGCGCACGAGCGCCCACACGCCGGCCAGGGCCACGCCCAGCACGAGCACGACGAGCGAGATCGGACGGGTGAGGGCGAAGGCGACTAGTCCGGTCGTGCGCGTCGCTGTCATGTCGCGTACCGTAGTCGGGCTTCGTAAAGCGCGCAAGCACGCTGCACGGTGCGTTCGCCGCGCTGGCCGCGTTGCGCGTCCACGGCTATCCTCTTCGCCCTCATGGCTTCCACGAAGGACTACCGCGATCGCGCCCAGGGCTACTTGCGTCACCTCGAGCAGCTCAAGGTGAGTCTTTGACTACGCCAAACAGGCGAAACGACTAGCTGAGATCGAAGAGCTGGAGAGCCAGCCGGGCTTCTGGGACAACCAGGAGAAGAGCCAGCGGTTGATCTCGGAGAAGAAGATCGCGCGCGGCGTGGCCGACCCTGTCGGGCGCGTGACCGAGTGGCTCGAGGAGATCGAGATCAACGCTCAGATGGCCGACGAAATGGGCCTCGGAGAGGTCGAGGCCGATCTCGAGCGGCTGTGCGGCCAGATCGATGAAGAGCTCAAGAAGCTCGACTTCCGCGTGATGGTCGGCGGACCGCAGGACCACCTCAACGCCTTCATCCAGATCACGCCCGGCGCCGGCGGCGTCGACAGTTGCGACTGGGCCGGCATGCTGCTGCGCATGTACTCGCGCTGGGCCGAGGACAAGGGCTACAAGCTCGAGGAGATCGAACTCATCGAAGAGCCCGAGGGCGGCATCCGCGGCGCGACGATCCGCGTCATCGGCGAGTACGCCTTCGGCTACCTCAAGGCCGAGCGCGGCGTGCATCGGCTCGTGCGCATCAGTCCCTTCGACGCAGCCGCGCGGCGCCAGACGAGCTTCGCCGGCGTCGACGTCACGCCCGAGCTCACCGAAGACGTCGACATCGAGATCAACGAAGCGGACCTCGAAGTCGACACGATGCGTTCAGGCGGCGCCGGCGGCCAGAACGTGAACAAGGTCGAGTCCGCGGTGCGCATGCGCCACGTCCCGTCGGGCATCGTGGTGCGCTGCCAGGTCCAGCGCAGCCAGCACAAGAACCGCGAAATGGCGCTGCAGATGATCAAGGCCAAGCTGCTGCAAAAGCGCGAAGCCGAGCGCGACGCGGAACTCGCCAAGCTCTACGGCGACAAGGGCGAGATCAGCTTCGGTAGCCAGATCCGCAGCTACGTGCTGCACCCCTATCAGATCGTCAAGGACCACCGCACCGACGTCGAAACGGGCAACACCGCCGCGGTGCTCGACGGCAAGATCGACCGCTTCATCGAGGAATACCTGCGCCGCAAGGGCAGCGCGGCGGCGGCGAAGTAGGCGCCTGCATCCGCCCGGCGGTGCGCGGCGTAGACCCGAGCGATGGCAACGAATTCGACGGTGCGGCGCTGGCGTTGGCTCACGTGGCTCGCGGGCGGGCTGGGGCTGGTGGCCCTGGCGGCCGCGACGAGCTGTGCCGGCATGAACAAGAGCGAGATCCAAACGCGGCTGGTTGGACTGCCCAAGAACGCTGGCATGGCGGCCCTGGGGCTGCAGCGGCGCACGGCGAAGGTCCAGCTCGAGGGCCGCGAGCGCGACGTCGAGTACGTCTGGACGCACGCGCCCGCCGAAGCGGGCAAGCGCCGTTCGGAAGCGCCGATCGTGTTCGTCCACGGCACGCCGGCCTGTCTGTTCAACTGGTCGATGCTGTGCTTCGACGGAGAGCAGGCCTCCGAACTCGTCGGGGCCGTCGATCTGTACGCGTTCGACGTGGTCGGGCACGGCGTGGGGACCAAGAGCGCGCCCCCGTACACCTTCCAGGCCTGCGCCGACTCGGTGCGCGGCTTCCTCGAGTTGCTCGACCTGCGCAACGTGACGCTCGTGGGTCAGTCCTACGGCGGCGAATTCGCGTGGCGCGCGGCGCTCGATGCGCCGGAGCGTGTGTCGAAGCTCGTGCTGATGGACTCGTCGGGCTACGCGCGCGCCGACGGCGAGTGGTTGCCCGAGGAGGAGAAGCTGCGCAACTGGCCCGGCGCGGGCTTCGGATACCTCTTGAGTTCGCGCGACCGCATCCGGCCCGCGCTGCAACATCACTTTGCGGCGCCGATCCGGGACGACCAGCTCGAGGAGATGTTCCTCATGTGCGAAAACGCCGACAACTGGAAGGCGATGACGCAGCTGTGCCGCGACGAGAACGGAACGCGCGAGGGCGAGATCAAGTCGATCCGCCAGCCGACCTTGCTCCTGTGGGGCGAGCGCGACGTCGCGTACACCGTCGAGAAGGTCGCCAAGCGCTTCCAGCGCGAGATCGCGAACTCGCGCCTCGTGCTCGCGCCGGCCGGACACTATCCGCACGAAGAGGCCGTCGACTTCGTGCGCCGCGAACTGCTCGCCTTCCACCTCGGACGCTGAGGCTCGACCATGCTCGCCATCGCACTGCTGGTGTTTGCCAATGACGGCGCCGCGCCCGCAGCGAGCCCGTTGAAGCTCGAGCCGCGCGAAGCGACTTGGGGCGAGTTGCAGGCGGTGTTCCCCGAGGCTTGGATGCTGCCCGAAGCGCTCTGGACGCCGACGGACCCGGCGGCGCGCGACGCGACGCTGCCGTTCGCGCTCGAGCGCCTCGTCGCAGCGCGCTTCGAGTCCGACGCGAACGAGCCCGCATGGACACGCACGCTCGGCGACATCGTGCAGGAGGCGCGCAAGCGCGGCGCCGGCAAGGAGAAGCTCGACGCGCTGCTCGCGGAACTCGAGAGCGTCAATCCCGCGGCCCACGCGCAGTGCGCAAAGCTCGTGCGCGAGGTGCTGCTCGATGGGGGACTGAAGTCGCCGCAGTGGAACGGCGAGAAGGACAAGCACGACGACGGGCTGTACTTCGGTTCCGTGTTGAAGCTCAACAAGCCGCAATCCGCTCCGTGGACGGGCTACAAGAACCTCGAGACCGTTCACCAGGCCGCTGCGCTCGTCTTCGCCGACCTCGAGGCCATCAAGACGGCGCTCAACGACTATCCGTCGATGCTCAACGATCCGGGGACGAGCTACGAACGCATCGGCCCCACCGCCGGCACGTTCGTCGTCGGCCGCGACGAACAACGCGGCCCGTTCGCCGGCTTGCGCATCGCGTTCCGCTCCGACCTGCCGTTCCCGTTCGGCCACTACGACTGCGACCTGGGCATCCTCGACGCGCTCGACGCCAAGGGTCGCATGACCACGTACGTCTTCACGCCGAGCAAGGACTTCTACTGGTTCGCGGGCCAGGACTGGCACCATCCGCTCCGCTCGAGCGACGGCGCATTCCAGGGCATCTTGCTCGTGCGCATCGCTGGCTTCGACCTGAAGAGCGTGCCCGACGGCGACAGCGACCGCATCGCCGGCACGCGCGTGGCCCTGGGCAACTTGAAGCGCCGCTCCGAAGCCGCCTTCGCGGCCTACGGCGGCGCGCCGCGCACCTTGAGCGGCGCCGTGCCGAGCTTCGACGTGCTGGCGCGCTCCAAGTAGGTTCGAACCGCGCGCGTACTGCCAAGTGCCGCGGGCCCGTACGCACACCGCGCCCCCTCGTGTGCTTGAACATATGCGTTGCGGCGCATATGACTCAGGCATGGCGAGTTCAGCGGCTGCTGTGAAGGCGAGTGCGAGCGTGGAACGCGCGCTGCTCGCGCTGTCCGAGCCGACGCGCGTGCGCTTGATTGCGCTGCTCGGCGCGGGCGAGACCTGCGTCTGTCACCTCGTGACGGCGCTGGAGCTTCCGCAGCCCGTGGTTTCGCGGCACCTGGGCGTGCTGCGCCGGGCGGGGCTCGTTGCGGCGCGGCGCGACGGGCGTTGGATGTGGTACCGGCTTGTGCCCAGCGCCTCGCGGCTTGCCCGCGCGCTGGTCGACGCCGTGGTCGAGCACCGCGACGAACTTCCCGGTCACGCGCGGGCGGCGCAACGGTGCGAACGCTCGCAGGCGCGGCCGGATTGCTGCGAGTAGGAGGGCGATGACCATGCAAGCGAGCGGAACTGGCGCGACGGGCAGCGAACACGAGGTGCGCGCGAAGGTGAAGGAGGGCTATGCGGCGATCGCGAGCGCCTCGAGCACGAGCTGCTGCGGCCCCAAGGGCGGCTGCGGCGTGCGCGATGACTCGACGGAACTCGCGCGGCGCATCGGCTACACCGACGAGGAGCTCGCCGCTTTGCCCGAAGGCGCGAACCTCGGGCTTTCGTGCGGCAATCCCGGCGCTCTCGCTGCATTGCGCCCCGGCGAGGTCGTGCTCGACCTGGGCAGTGGCGCGGGCTTCGACTGCTTCGTGATCGCGCCCAAGGTCGGCGCGCGGGGACGCGCGATCGGCGTCGACATGACGGGCGAAATGCTCGCCCGCGCGCGAGCCAACGCCGCTGCGTATCGCGCGCGCACGGGTCTGGACAACGTCGAGTTCCGCCTCGGCGAGATCGAGCACCTGCCCGTCGCCGACGCCTCGGTCGACGTCGTGATCTCCAACTGCGTGATCAACCTCTCGCCCGACAAACCGCAGGTGTGGCGCGAGATCGCGCGCGCGCTGCGTCCGGGCGGCCGCGTCGCCGTGAGCGACATCGCGCTGCTCAAGCCGCTGCCCGAAGCCGCGCGCAGCATGGTCGAAGCGCTCGTCGGCTGCGTCGCGGGCGCGGCGCTGGTCGACGAGTCGCTCGCGTGGATGCGCGCCGCGGGCCTGACCGACGTCGGCGTGCGCCTGAAGAGCGACTATCTCGACGCGATGGAGAGCTCGAGCGACCCGCTCTACCAGCGCCTGCTCGAAGTGCTGCCCGCCGGCTCGCGCGCCTCGGACTACGTGGTGAGCGCCGAGTTCACCGCCTCGCGCCCCAAAGCCCGCGTGAGCTGCTGCTGACGCTCGAGCGCGGCGTGGAGTCGGCGCGGCCTGCGCCGTATCCTCTCCGCGCTCGTTCCCCGTTCTCTCGTTCCCTTCGTGCCCGGGTGGGCAGAGGAAATCATGCAGCACAAGATCCAGCGCGCGCTGGTCAGCGTTTCGGACAAGACCGGCTTGGAAGGCTTCGCGCGCCAGCTCGCGCAGATGGGCGTCGAGTTGCTCTCGACCGGCGGCACGTACAAGGCCCTGCGCGAGGCCGGAGTCCCGGTGCGCGAGGTGAGCGAGTACACGGGCTTCCCCGAGATGATGCACGGGCGCGTGAAGACGCTGCATCCCAAGGTGCATGGCGGAATCCTCGCGCTGCGCGAAGAGCCCTCGCACGTCGCGGCGATGAAGGAGCACGGCATCGCCGGCATCGATCTGGTGGTGATCAACCTCTACCCGTTCGAGGCCACGATCGCGAAGGAAGGCGTGACGCGCGCCGAGGCGATCGAGCAGATCGACATCGGCGGGCCGTCGATGGTGCGCTCGGCGGCGAAGAACCACCGCTACGTGGGCATCGTCACCGACCCGGCGGACTACGGGCGCGTGCTCGACGAGATGGAGAAGCACTCGGGCGGCTTGAGCGCGGAGTTCAAGCGCTCGCTCGCGCTCAAGGCTTTTCAGACGACGGCGCGCTACGACGCGGCGATCGCCGACTGGTTGTTCGCGCAGGAGCGCGAGGACGGGCTCGTCGGCGATCCCTATCCCGAGGTCGTGGCCTTCACTGGCAAGCGCGTGATGGCGCTGCGCTACGGCGAGAACCCGCACCAGTCGGCGGCCTTCTACGCGCAGTCGAACGTGCGCGAGCCGAGCGTCGCGACGGCCGAGCTGCTCGGCGGCAAGACGCTCTCGTTCAACAACCTGGTCGACCTCGACGCGGCGCTCGCGCTGGCCAAGGAGTTCGACGCGCCCTTCGCTTGCGTCATCAAGCACAACAACCCGTGCGGCGCCGCCGCGGGCGAGACGCTGGCCGAAGCGCTCGAGAAGGCCTGGGCCGGCGACCCGATCTCGGCCTTCGGATCGGTGCTGGCCTTCACGCGCCCGCTCGACCTCGCCTGCGCGGAGTTCCTCGTCGCCGGCAATCGCTTCGTCGAAGCGATCATCGCGCCCGGCTTCGGCGACGAGGCGCTCGCGCTGCTCACGCAGAAGCCCAAGTGGGGCAAGAGCGTGCGCCTGCTCGCCACCGGCCCGATCGGCCCGGCGACACGCAACGCGCGCGAGCTCGAACTCAAGAAGCTCGTGGGCGGCTTCCTGCTCCAGGACCGCGACCTGCGCAGCGAGACCGAGGCGGACCTCAAGGTCGTCACCAAGGCCGCGCCGACCAAGGCGCAGATCCGCTCGCTGCTCTTCGCCGCGCGCGTCTGCAAGCACGTCAAGTCGAACTCGATCGTCGTCGCCAGCGGAACCGAGGTCCTGGGCGTCGGCGCCGGCCAGATGAGCCGCGTCGACAGCGTGCGCCTCGCGATCCACAAAGCCGGCCTGCGCGCGCGCGACTCGGTGCTCGCCTCCGATGCCTTCTTCCCCTTCCCCGACGGCGTCGAAGCGGCGATCGACGGCGGCGTGCTCGCCTTCTTGCAGCCGGGCGGTTCAGTGCGCGACGAGGAGATCATCGCCGCGTGCGACAAGCGCCACGTCGCGATGGTGTTCACGGGCCTGCGGCACTTCAGGCACTAGACGCTCGGCGGCGGAGCGCGCCGCGGGTGTTCGAGAGCAAGGCTGCACGCGGTCGGGGCGAGCTGCTCCGACCGCGTGCGCAAGCGAACCGCGCTACGGCGCCGTCGTCGAGAAGCTGGCGTTCACCGTGAAGAAGTCGTTGCGAGCGCAGGTGTTGGCAGCGCCCAGTTTCAGGCAGTCGGCCCTCGCTTCGTCGAGGCAGTTCATGTCGTACTCGACGACCAGCAAGTAGCCGTGGCCCGCCGGCAACGACAGGGAAGCGACGACGCTGCTCAGCCCCTGTGAGTTGGGGATCAGCGTACTTTGCGCGATGATGTGGTTTGAGCGGAACACGGTGAACGTGCCCACGGCGTCGTGCAGGATCTCGGTGTTCAGCTTGCACGTGTCGATTACGGCCAAGTCCGCGTCGATGAGCACGAACGACGGACTGGCGAGATCGAAGGGCACTTTGATGCGGAATTGCTCCGTGGTCGAGATGTCGGACATCCCACCCATGCACGGCTGCAGTCCGCCGCCGCCGCAGGCGCCCGAGTTCACGCGCGCGTGTTGCGAGATCCCACCCAGAATCCCGATCGACGTCGCGATCGAGGCAGGATGTGCCTGAGCGAGCAGGCTCGCGCCCGCTTGGCTGTCTGCAATCGCCCACCCGAACGAAGTCGTCGAACGGTCGTAGGTCGTGAGGTTCGTTCCCGTTCCGAACGTCGCGCCGCAGACGTCGAGCAAGTGCTGGCCGCTCACGTCTCCGTACTCCGTCCCGAGCGGACCGTCACCCGGGAACGTTGAGAGCCCGCAGCCTCCCGCGTCCGACGCGCTGCGCAGTTCGCCATCGATGGAGATCCGCGACCCGGCGGGGTACACCAAAATCTGGCCGCAGCCGTTGGGTTGCGCCGCCGCGGGCTGCGGAGTGTTGAGTGCGAGGGCGCACGCGCCGGCGAGCACGCCCCAACCAACGGAGCGGAGAGCGGAACGCGGTGCGATCGAGATGCCGACCATGAGAGTCTCCTATGCGGGGTCGCCCGGAGGCGGCGCGCGCCGCGGACCCGTTCCACAGCGTTCGCGCCGCACGGCACGGCGACCCCGAGCTGTCGCGCCGACCTGGCTCGCCGCAGCTCACCCTTTCTGAGAAAATTTGTGACCCCAGCACGTGTCGCGCGCTTGTCGCGACGCGGGGCGCAACATGAACGACGACTTGCTTGGAACCGACGTCGACGACGGCCAGGGGCCCGCGCGCAGCGGCGCGTGGCGCGACAGCCTCTACCTCGAGCTCCACGATCTGGCTCGGGCGCGCATGCGCGGCGAAGCCAGCGGCGCGACCTTGCAGCCGACCGCACTGGTCCACGAAGTGTGGCTGCGGCTCCAACGCGATCACAGCGCGCCTTGGGGCGATCGCGCCGCGTTCCTGCGCGCGGCGGCCGGCGCGATGCGGCGCATCTTGATCGATCGCGTGCGGCAGCGCCGCAGGCTCAAGCGGGGCGAGGGCGTCGCCGCCAACTCCATCGACGCGATCGAACTGCCCGAGGAGGAGCGCTCGATCGACATCGAGGCCCTGAACGAAGCGCTGGAGGAGCTCGAGCGCCGCGATCCGCGCAAGGCCGAGGTGGTGAGCTTGGTCCACCTCGCCGGCTGCTCGCTGGAGGAGGCGGCGCAAGCGCTGGGCGTGTCGCTTGCGACGGTCAAGCGCGACTGGAGTTTCGCTCGCGCCTGGCTCCTGCGCGTCCTCTCGAAGCCATGAAGTTCGACTCGAACGGGTCCTGGCGCGACCTCGAGCTGTTGTTCGCCCAGGCCATCGAGATCCCGGCCTCCGAGCGCGCAGCGTGGTTCGACGAACACTGTTCCACGACCGAGCTGCGCTCCGAGCTCGAGGCCCTGCTCGCGGCGCACGAGTCGAGCCTGCTGGGCGAGTCCGCAGCCTGGTCGCAGGCGCCCCTCGCTGAACTGCGCGATGAGCCGCTTTGGTCGGCGGGGGCGCAACTCCTCGACTACCGCATCGAGCGCTGCATCGGCCGCGGCGCGACGGGCGTCGTCTACGAAGCCGAGCAGGTCGGCGCCGGTCGGCGCGTGGCGCTCAAGTTCCTCAAGCACACGCCGCGGACGCGCGAGTCGCTGGCGCGCCTCCAACGCGAGGCGCGCGTGCTCGGTCAGCTCGAACACCAGGGGATTTCACGCCTGTACGACTTCGCAGCGCCGCTCATCGACGGGCGCGTGCGGCCGTTTCTCGCGATGGAGCTCGTGTCCGGCGGCCGGACGCTGCGCGCCTGGGCCTCGGAGCGTCCGCGCTCGATCGAAGCGCGCGTCGAGATCACCGCGCGCATCGCCGATGCGCTGCACCACGGGCACATGCTCGGCGTGATCCACCGCGACGTGAAGCCCGAGAACGTGCTCGTCGACCGCGACGGTCAGCCCAAGCTGATCGACTTCGGCGTGGCCAAGGTGCTCGACGTGGAGCTCGAACCGCGCGAGCAGCTCACGGTCGAGGGCCTGGTGGTCGGCACGCCCAGCTACATGAGTCCCGAGCAGTTCGAAGCGGCCAGTCGCGGCGTCGGCGTCGCGAGCGACGTGTACTCGCTCGGCGTGGTGCTCTACGAGCTGCTCTCTGGCGAGCTGCCGCACGACGTGCGCGGCAGCACGTTGAACGAAGCCGCGCGTCGCATCGCGACTGTTGAGCCGCCTCCGCTCGCGCGCCGCGTCGCGCGCTGCAGCCCGGATCTTGAGCAGGTCGTGATGAAGGCGCTCTCCAAGGCGCCGGAGGAGCGCTACGAATCGGCGGCGGCGTTCGCGGCCGATCTGCGGCGTTTCCTGCGCTCGCAGCCCGTGTTGGCGCGCGCCGCATCATGGCCGCACCGCGCGCGGTTGTTCACGCGGCGCAATCCGCTGGCGGCGGCGGGACTGGCCACGGCGGCGCTGGCGGTGACGCTCGGCGTTCCTCTCGTGGCCCACTTCGCCTTCGAGCAGGCGCGCTCCGCGCGCGCCGAAGCGACGCAGCGGCGCATCGCTGACGAGACGCTCGAGGTCACGCGGCGCCTGCTCGCCCACGCCAGCCCCAACGAGCGCGGCGGCGGTGATCCGCGCCTGTCCGAATGGCTCGCAGAGCTCTCCGACCGCGTCGAACGCGAGCTTGTCGGACGCGATCCGCTGGTGCAGGCCAGTGTGCGCTCGGTCGTCGGGCGGCTGCTGTTCGAGCGCGGCGACTTCGCGTCAGCGGAACTCCACCTGCGTCAGGCGCACGCTGGGCTGGTCCTCGCGCGTGGCGAGGCGCATCCGGAGACGCTCGAAGCCGCGATCGCGCGCGGGCACGTGCTCGTTCGGCTGGATCGCATCGAGCAAGCGTTCGAGCTGATCGAGCGCCTGCGCGAGTTGCGGAGCGCTCCGAAGTCTGGCTGGAGCGACGCTCGAGCGGACCTGTCGGTGCGCCTCGATTCGCTATGGCTGGCGGCGCTGGAGTGGTCTAGCGAGCTGCGGGCGGCGCTCGAGCACTATCCGCCCGCCATCGAACGCGCCGAGAGCGCCGTGGGCGAGGGCCACGCGGCGACCCTGGCGCTGCGCTCCGCGTACGCCGGAGCGTTGACCCGCGCGAACCGCCCCTCGGACGCGTTGAAGCAACTCGACCGCGTGGCCGAGTTGCGCAACGACGCGCTCGGCGAGGCGCACGAGGACTCGCTCGCGTCGTTGCACGCACTGGCGCAGGCGCACGCCCAACAGGGCGACAGCGCACTAGCGCTCGAACTACACGAGCGCGAGGCGCGGATCGCGGCGCAGGCCTACGGTGAGGGCAGCATCCACGTGCGACGCGCCCGACACGCGATCGCGAACGCGTTGTTTGCGCTGGGGCGACTGGATGAAGGACTCGATGCAGCGCTCGAAAGCCACGCCTCCTTCGCCGCGGGACTAGGCGAGGATCACCCCGACACCCTGGTGGTCTACGGGAGCTTGGGAGTCGCGTACATGGACGTCGGACAGCTGGACGTGGCGGAGGCGGTGCTGCGCGACGCCTATGCGCGGCGACCGCGGGTCACCGGCCCGCGCGACGCCGAGACCATTCGCATCCTCAACAATCTGATCTCCGCGCTGCTGCGTGCGGGAGAGCCGCACGAAGCCGAGCCGCTCGCGCGCCTCCTGGTCGCTGAGCGCATCGAGCTGCTCGGCGCCGACAATGCAGGCACGCACCTCGCGCGGCTACAACTCGGCAAGGCCCTGCTGCTCCAGGGGCGCGCTCTCGAGGCGCTCGAGTGGACTTGTGAGCCGTGCCTGCGAGGCAGCGAGATCTTCGGCGAGAAGAACCCGATCGGCCCCTACGGCTGCGTGACGTACGGACGCGCGCTGCTGAGCGTGGGCCGCGCCGCCGAAGCGCTCGGGTTTCTCGAGGCGGCCCTGGCCGAGCTGGAGCGACTGCAAGGAGCCGAGCACCGCTGGTGCGCGGAGGTTCGGAGCTACATCGCGAGCGCCCGCGCCGCGCTGGCCGACCGCGCGTCCTCCGCCGCTGCCGAGCGGCGCTGAATCCAGGCGCCGCGGCGCGCAGAGCGCTCGCGTAGGTAGGTTAGCGGGCGATGAAGTGTGCGCCTTTGCTGACGTGCGCGTTCGCGCTCCAAGATCCCGGCCCGCTCTCGCCCGATGCCGAACGTGCGACGTTCAAGCTCGCGCCGGGCTTCGTGGCGGAGCTCGTGATCGCCGAGCCCGCGGCGAAGAAGATCGTCGACGTCGCCTTCGACGACGCGGGGCGCATGTGGGCCGTGACGGCGAGCGAGTATCCCCTCGACGGCAACGAGGACTCGCGCGCGGCCGAGCTCTACGCCCGCGGCGGGACAGATCAGGTCCTAGTCGTCGATCGACCGTGGGAAGGCGAGAGCAAGACGCCGCGCGTTTTCGCTGAAGGACTCGCGATGCCGATGAGCGTGCTGCCGCTCGAGCACGCAGCGATCGTGCAGCACGGCGGCGAGATCCTGCGCCTGGACGACACGGACCGCGACGGGCGCGCCGACAAGCGCGAGGTGCTGCTGCGCGGCTTCGGCATCGAGGACTCGCACCTCTTGCCGCACCGCTTCCTGCGCGCGCCGGACGGCTGGGTCTACATGGCGCAGGGCGCGTTCAACCATTCGAACGTCGTCGACCGCAGCGGGCGCACCACGCGCTTCGACTACTGCAAGCTCGCGCGCTTCACGCTCGATGGCGAGCACTTCGAAGTGCTCGGCGTCGGCCTCAACAACATCTGGGGCCTCGTGTTCGACGCGCGCGGCGAGTTCCTCATCCAAGAAGCCAACGACATGGGCTTCGGCGTGATCCCGTTCGTGTTCGGCGCGAGCTATCCGGGCATCGGACAGGATCGACTGCGGCCGTACGCGCCGCTGCAGCCGACGGCGAGCGAGCTGCGCTTCGGCGGCACAGGCTTGTCGGGACTGGCGCTCACGACGAGCGCGGGCGTGCTGCCGGCGCCGTTCGAGGGCGCGGTCTTCGTCGCCAATCCGATCGAGCGCAAGGTGCAGAGCGTGCGCCGCGTCGGCTCTGGTCTCGATGCGCGCTTCGAGATGCTGCCCGAGCTGCTCTCGAGCACTGACGCGCGCTTTCGGCCTGTCGCGATCCACTTCGGGCCCGACGACAGCCTGTACGTCGTCGACTGGTACAACCCGATCATCTCGCACAACGAGGTCCCGCGCACGCATCCCGACCGCGACCGCGAGCGCACGCGCGTGTGGCGGATTCGCGCGAGCGACGCGCCGCGCTTCGAGCCGCCGGACGTGACGAAGTTCGGCGCGCCAGAGCTCCTCGCCGGCCTCGAGTCGCCGCGCATGTTCGTGCAACGCGCCTGCTGGCGACAGATCGTCGATCGCAAGCTGGTCGACGTTGTTCCGACGCTGAAGCAGCTCGCACTCGATGCTTCGAAGTCCGTCGGAGCACGCGCACTCGCGCTGTGGAGCCTCGAAGGTCTGCGCAGCCTCGATGCGGAACTCGCGAGCGCGTTGCTGCGCGATCCGGACGCGGCGCTGCGGCAGGCGGCCGTGCGCGGGTTCGCGACGAGCGGGGCCAAGCTCGCGGACTGGAGCGCACTAGCTCCCGATCCGCTGCGCGATGTCGACCTCGAAGTGCGCTGCGAAGCGTTGCGCGCGATCGCTGCGCTCGAGGGGGACGATGAACGCGTCGTCGAGCTGCTCCTGCGCGGCACACCGGCGCCCGACGAGCGCGAAGTCGTGATTTGCGAGCAAGATCGAGCGCGTGCGCTGCGCGGAGCCTCGCTCGCGGCGATGCGCGAACGCATGTGGCGACGCATCGGGCTCGAAGCGCGCCGTGAGGCGCTCGCGAAGTGGCTCGCGAGCGGTGCGCAGTCGACGCAGGCGTCAGGCGAGGCGCTCGACGGGCACACCGAGCGCGGCGAGTCGTCCGGCAACTCGGCGCGCGCCAAGGGCGCCGCGGACGCCAAAGACCGCGACAGCGCCAACAGCGGCGGCGGCGAGAGTGGCGATGATCGCGACGGTGGCACGAACGACGCTAGCGACAGTGACGCTGCTGAGGTGAGCGCCCCGGCCGCTGAGCACGCTGGCGTTGCGAGTCAACGCGGCGGCGTTCGCAGCCGCGCCGACAGTAGTGGGAACGGTGCCCGCGGCGAGCAAAGCGGGGGCGCAGCGAGCGGCGACGAGCGTGCAGGCGACACCTCGCATGACGGGGCTCGGATATCGCCGGCCCACAGCGAGCCCGAAGCGCGCGCGCTCGCTGGACTGGTGCTCGGAGACGCCCGCGGTGCGGCGGCGGTGGCGCAGGTGCTCCGCCGCGGCGGTCGCGTCGCGCATCCCGAAGAGCTTGCGCTGATCGCGCGTCACGCGGGCGAGCCGGCGGTGGCCGAGTTCCTCGCGGTGCAGTTGCTCGACGATGAGCGCGCGCGGGCGCTGCTCGACGCGTTCCTCGCGGCGCCTGCAGTTGAACTCGACGGTGAGTTCCGCGCCGAGCTCGTCGACGTCGTGTCGGCTCTCGACGATCCGCCGCTGGTCGTGCGTGCGGCCGCGCGATTGCGCCTGGAGGAGCTCGCCTACCTGCTCGATGCGATCGCAGCGTCGGATGAGCACCCGCTGACGCTGCGGCGCGATGCGCTGCGCGCGTTGGTGACGCTCAATTCTGCCTCGGACGCGCTGTGCTCCGCGCTGTTCGATCAGTCGTTGCCCGGCGACGAGCTGGCGAGCGAAGCACTGCTCGCGTTGTGCTCCTCACCGCGGCCCGAAGCGGTCGCGAGTGCTCTCGAGCGCATCGGCGCGGCGCCGCCGATGCTGGCGAGGAGCGCGTTGCAGCGGCTGAGCGCGTCGACGCACGGCGCCGTCGCGGTGCTCGCGGCGGCGGATCGCGGCGACGTCGACCCGGCGCTCTTCGACGAGCGCGTGTTCGAGTCGCTGCGCGCCACGCTGGGCGAGCAACACTCGACGCTCGACGCGTTCATCGCGAAGCTGCGCGGCGCTGGCGCACCCGTGATCGTGCTCGCGGGCGGAGCGGACGACTACCTCGACACCGACCTCGAGCTCGCGCCGCCGTTCACGCTCGAGGCGTGGGTGCGGTGCGAGGCGGGAGTCGACAACCGCGACGGGCTCCTCGCGCACCCAGGGCGCTGGGACTTCAACTTCGCCGACGCGCGACCGCGGCTGTGGCTGGGCCCAGGGCGCGGCGACGTGCTCATCGCGCGCAAGCGCATCGAGCCCGCTCGCTGGACGCACGTCGCGCTGAGCGCGTCGGCTGACGGAGTGCTGCGCCTGCACCTCGACGGCGAGCTCGACGTCGAAGCGCGCGTCGAGTCGCTCGCGCCCGTGGAAGGCCTCGACATCGGCCGCACGACGCCCGGCGGCGCAGCGCTCGAGATCGCCGAGCTGCGCTTGTGGTCGCTCGAGCGCAGTTCTCGCGACATCGCGCTCGACTCGCGCCGCGCCTTCGACGGCGAGCGGCCCGCCGGCCTGCGGCTGCGAGTTCCGGGCGATGAGGTCCGGCTGCACGGCGCCGCGCGCACCGAATTGCGCCGCGACGCGCCCGAGCTGCTCGACGAGGGCGCCCAGCGCGCACGCAGCGAGAAGTTCGAGCGCTTTGCGTCGCTCGCAGGCCGTGGCGACGCCGCGCGCGGCCGCGAGGTGTTCAAGACGAGCTGCCAGGTGTGCCACGCAGTGGGCGGAGTGGGGGAGAGCATCGGCCCGCCGCTCGACGGCGTCGGCGCGCGCGGCCTCGACGGAGTCCTCGCCGCCGTGCTCGAACCCAGCCGCGCGGTCGAGTCGGGCTATCGCGAGCTGCGCGTCGATCTGCTCGACGGAACGAGCTTGATCGGCCTCTTGGTGAAGTCGGACGACACGACGCTCACGGTGCGCCCGACGAGCAGCACCGGCGGCGGCGACGCGCGCGTGCTGCGCCGGTCGGAAGTCGAGCGCCTGCGCTGGTCGAAGCTCTCGCTCATGCCCGAGGGCCTGCTCGAGTCTCTCGCGCCGCAGCGGGCTGGCGATCTCCTCGCGTTCCTGCTGGCGACGCGCTGACGTCGGGTTCGCGTCGCCATTGCCTTCGTACTCGCAGGTCCGTCCAGATTTCGTTCTCAGGAGCTCCGAGCTCGAGTTACTCGGCCGTGTGTTCTTCTGACAGATCAGGATGATCCGGAGAGTCTGATTCCCGTTCGCTCGTGATCGGAATACTAGTCCTACCTTCGACTATCGGTCCCGGCGGGACGCTCCGTCCGCATGCAAGAGTCGAGACGAGGCACTTTCAGTCCGCCCGAGTCAGTGTTCGATGCCCGACCGAAACTCGTCGAGCAGCCGCCTCGCGTGTGAGGGTCGCCACGCGTCGTTTCGCAGATCCGCTGCTCCGTCGCCAGGGATTGGCTGGGCCCACGATGCAGTCCCTCAGCGGCGTTCATCGACCGAGGGTCCGCTGCGAATAGCATTCGCAGCGCGAACTAGAGCCCTTGCTGGAGCGAACCGCGATCACTAACTTTCGCCCACGGTTGGGGGACCGCCGCAACAGGCGAGTGTCACGCGCCTGAGGTACTCCGCCGAAAGGAGACTCGCTATGCGTCAGGAATCCCCCCGACGCCGCAGACTGTTGGAAAGATCAACGAGCCTGTCGGCTCGTTCGTGGGCATGGCTCGCGAACTCTGGCTTGCGCGATGAGCACGGCCGAGTGTTCTCCTGGCTCAATCCGAGCCATCCTGGCTACGTGTATCCCGAGATCATGGGCTACTACGCGAGCCTGTGCGCCGAGCGGGCGCGACACTCGGGCAGCGAGGGCTGGCTCGAGATCGGCTTGCAGGTCGGCGATGCGATCGTGCGTGAACTCACTCCGCATGGCGCGCTCTCCCGCGGTGACGTTGAGTACGCCTTCGACACGGCGATGGGATTGCACGGGCTCCTGCGTGTACAGCATGTAGAGGGCAGTCGGCGCTTCGCGCACGCCGCGGAACGCATGACGGATTTCCTCGTCGCAACTCTGGCGGAGCAGGAGGTCGCGTGGCGCCACGGCCGGCCGCTGCGCATCCTCGACAACTGGTCGCACTCCTTCGGCGCCTCGATGATCAAGGTATCGATGGCGCTCGAGGCGTCCGGTCTGGCGCTCGGGCGCAGGGACTCGACTGAGCTGGCGAGCTTCGTGCGCCAGCAAGCCATCGCCGCTACATGGCGGGACGGCGCGTTCCGTGTCAATTCGGCGCGGCGCTGGGTCTACGTGCACGCGCACTGCTACGCCGCGGAAGGGCTGATCTTCCACTCGCGAGCGGCCTCTGCGCTGCCCGATCCCGTGCTCGCATCTGCGCAGTTCCTCGCTCGCGTGCAGGCGGACGACGGAGGACTGCCGTGCTGGCACGAGCGCGAAGACGTGCAGGTCGTTTCGCACGCCGACGCGACAGCACAGGCCGTGCGCATCTGGACCGTGGTAGCGCGGGATCGATACGCGGCGCAGATCAGGCGCGCGCTCGGCTTCCTCCGAACGGTCGAGGCTATCGGCGGCGGGCTGCGCTACAAGCGCGGCAGCGAGGACCTCAACTCGTGGGCGACCATGTTTGGCGCGCAGGCCGACCAGTGGCAGCGGTGCGGAGCCGCACCCGAATGGCTGATCTGAAAGTCTGCGTTGTCGCTGGCACGCGGCCAGAGACGATCAAGGTGGCGCCGATCCTGTGGGAGCTCGTGCGCCGCGAGATCCCCCATGTGTTCGTGCACACCGGGCAGCACTACTCCCACGCGCTGCGCGAGCAGGCCTTCGTCGACCTGGGCCTCGCGCCTCCGCAGGTGAGCCTCTCGATTGGAGGCATTCCCGTGAGCCACCAGGTCGCGCGAATGACGCCGGCGCTGCGCGCCGTGTTCGCGCGGGAGCGGCCGTCGGTCGTGATCGTGCAGGGCGATACGACGTCTGCGCTCGCGGGGGCGCTCGCCGCCGCCGCCGAAGGCGTGGCGCTGGCGCACATCGAAGCTGGGCTGCGCAGCTTCGACAACGCGATGGTCGAGGAACTCAACCGCATCGTCACCGACAGCATCTCGGACCTGCTGTTCGCGCCGACCGAACTCTCACGGTCCAACCTGATCACGGAAGGTCACGATGCAGCGCGCATCACGGTGACAGGCAACACGGGCGTCGATGCACTGACCGTGACGTTGCCGCGCGCGCGCAGTCAGTCGGACGTCTTGGCGCGCCTGCGGCTGGTGCCGCGCGGCTACACGCTCGCCACGCTGCACCGGCCCGAGCTCGTGGACCAGGAAGGGCGGCTGCGCGCCGCGCTCGAGGGTCTGGCGCGACTGGCCTCGCGCGGTTGGCGGATCGTCTTCCCCGTACACCCCCGCACGCTCGGAAACCTCCGACGCTTCGGTCTCGAGCGCGCCTTGCTGGCGATTCCGTTGCTCGTCGCGATCGAGCCGCTGAGCTACTTCGACTTCCTCGTGCTGGAGGAGAACGCCGCCCTGATCGTGTCGGACTCCGGCGGCGTTCAGGAGGAGTCGTGCGTGCTCGGCGTGCCGTGCGCGACGATGCGCGAGAACACCGAGCGCACGGAGTCGGTCGAGATCGGCGCCAGTGCTCTGGTCGGGTACTGCGCGCAGGCGTTGTCCGACGCGGCGACGCAACTGACACAGCCGCGCGCGCCGTGGGTCTCGCCCTACGGCGACGGGCGCGCGGCGGAGCGCATCGTCGACACTCTTCTCAGCGCGGAGGTCTCGCGCAAGGCGGCCCGATGAAAGTTCTGATGATCAGCGGCGACCGGAGGACGGCCTGCGGCGGACGCGGTCCTCTGTGGGAGACGCAGCGCGGCTTCTCCAAGCACTTCGCGCGCGTCGACATCCTCTTGCCGCGCCCGGACGGTCCGATCACGACCCGCCAGATCCTCGGCAACGTGCACCTGCACCCGAGTGAGTCCGGTCGCCTTGGCCTGGTTGACTTCTGGAAGCGCACGGGCCTGCGTCTGCTCGAGGAGCACGGTCACGACGTGATGGTTGCGCACGACTACGGGCTGTTCATGGCCGGGCGCGCCTGCGCATGGCTCTCGCGCCAGACCGGGGCCCCGTATCTGTCCGAGATCCACCACGTGCCTGGCTACCCGATCGCCGCGTCGTGGCGCGAGCGCCTCGAGTGCGCGGCGACTCGTCTCTATCTGCGATGGGCGCAGGACAAGGCCTGCGCCTTCCGCGTGGTCAACTCGGGCGAACTCGCGCCGCTGCTCGAGCGGCTCGGCGTGCGGCGCGAGAAGATCCTGGTGCTCGGTTCGCTCTACATCGACTTCAAAGTGTTTCACCCCGTCACTCCGCCGCCGCCGCGCGAGCAGGACATCGTGTACGCCGGCCGCTTCGCCTCGAACAAGGGGCTCGACAAGCTGATCGACGCTGTCGCGCTCCTGCGAGCGCGCGGCCGCAGCTACCGCACGCTGCTCATCGGAATGGGGCCGCTCGAGGCGAGGCTCCGCCAGCGCGCGCGCGCGCTCGGCGTCGAGGACTTGCTCAGGATCCGCGGGTGGACCGACTCGACGGCGGAACTCGCCGACGTTTACCGGCGGAGTGGTGTGGTCGTCTGCGCCTCGAGCTGCGAGGGCGGACCTCGCGCCACCGTCGAAGGCATGGCGTGCGGCATCCCCTCCGTCAGCACCAGGGTCGGCATGATGGTCGAACTCATCCGGGATGGCTGGAACGGCCGGCACGCCGACTTCACAGCGCCTGACCTCGCCGACGCACTCGACGACGTTCTCGCTGACGAGGCGCGCCGCCAGGACATGGGGCGCAACGCCCTCCAATCCGTGCAACGCTTCGAGTACGAGTCGACCATCGAAGCCTACGCCTCAGGTGTGAAGCAACTCGCTCGATCGCATCGCTAGTCGAGGCGCGCGGCCTCGACGGGATCCTCGCCGCCGTGCTCGAACCGAGTTGCGCGTCGATCTGCTCGACGGAACGAGCTTGATCGGCCTCTTGGTGAAGTCGGACGACACGACGCTCACGGTGCGCCCGACCAGCAGCACCGGCGGCGGCGACGCGCGCGTGCTGCGCCGGTCGGAAGTCGAGCGCCTGCGCTGGTCGAAGCTCTCGCTCATGCCCGAGGGCCTGCTCGAGTCTCTCGCGCCGCAGCACGCGAGTGACTTGCTCGCGTATCTGCTCGCGACCCGCTGACGCTCGCCCGAAACGCTCGCGCTCTTAGTGCCGGTCCAAGACCCCGCAGGTACCGACGCCGCGCTGCGTCCTCGAGCGGGCCCGCGCCGAGCCAGAATCTGTGTCCGTCCGGCGCCCGACAGCGCCCTCGCCGGGTCCGCTGCACATGCGCACCGGCTCGAACCCCGCCTCGGCGTCGGCCGCAGTTCTCCGTCTGCACGGCTCGCCGGATGCGCTCCTTCGGAGTGGCGTTCGCGGGCCACCGGTACGGGACCTCGTCGGCCGCCCGCCCGTGGGCCTCGGCGGCAGTCCAGGCTTGATTACCCGGCTCTACCGCGATTGCGGTAAATTACCGGTGTTGAGATAATTGGAGGTAATCCATGTCGCACTACCCCCGTCTCGAACTGGCTCGGGAGCTGACCGCAGCCCTGCATGGGCGCACCCTTCTGGGGGACGCTCAGAACGGTCTGTTCCTCGCCGCTCCACGCAGGACCGGAAAGTCGACGTTCCTCCAAGCCGACCTCGGACCCGCCTTGGAGACGAGCGGCGTCACGGTCATCTACGTCGACCTGTGGGCCGATGCGCGGCGCGACCCGGGAGCGCTGATCGCGGACGCGGTAGCGAAGGCGTTGAGCCGTCACGCGGGCGTCTTGAGCCGAGCGGTGAAGCGAATTGCGAGCGTGACGGTCGCCGGCGTCGAGATCGAACTCGACAAGATCGGCAAGGTCGATGGTGCGACGTTGACGGATGCGTTGCGCGCGCTGCGTGAAGCCGCTGCTGCGCCCGTCGCGTTGATCGTGGACGAGGCGCAGCACGCGCTCACCAGCGAAGCGGGCGAAGCTGCGATGGCGGCGCTCAAGTCCGCGCGCGACCAGCTCAATCGCCCCGGCCAGGTGAACCTGATGCTCGTCATGTCGGGTTCCGATCGCGACAAGCTGCTGCGCCTTGTGAACACGGGCGGCGCTCCGTTCTACGGATCGCAGATCACGCGCATGCCGCTGCTCGGGCGGGACTTCGTCGCGCACTTGGCGGGCCTGGTCGTGGCGCAGCGACCCGAGCTCGCTCCTGTCGATCTCGAAACGCTTCACACAGCCTTCGAGACCTTCGGCAGCCGTCCCCAGTTCCTGATGGACGCGCTCGGGCGCGCGTTGAGCCCGCTCTCGGCGCTCGGCGGGATGCGCTTCGAGCATGCGTTGCTCGAACTTGCGCGCGAGCGCCAGCGCGCTGACGAGGCCCAGATGGAGTCCGACTATCTCGCGCTTCGCCCGCTGGAGCAGGCCATGTTGTGGCGCATGCTCGAGCTGGGCGCGCGCTTTCGCCCCTACGACGCGGACGCGCTGCGCTTCTACAGCGAGCGTGTCGGCCAACCAGTGAAGGCGCGCGCATCACAGCTGGCGCTCGAGTCACTCCGCTCGAGAACCCCGTCCATCATCTGGAAGTCGGCGCGCGGCGAGTACGCCATCGACGACGCCGCGATGCACCGTTGGTACGAGCAGCGGGTGCGCGAAGGCCGCTGGCCGCCTGAAGACCCGCAGCGCCGGCTCTTCGCAAGAGAGGATGAGCCTGGTTCGTTCGACTGGGCTGCCGAACCGAGGTGAGCGAACGCAGGCCGTAGGGCGCCGCGACGAAGAACAGCAACGCCTCCGATCGGCTCGGGCCGCAGAGCTACCGGCGGTTGCTACTGCTTCGCTTAGACCGCGATAAAATCGCCGACTGACAGCAGTGTGCAGGGGACGGCGCTCCGCGGCGGCGCTGATGCCGGGTGTTGGGTTGACGCATGAACGCTCCTGACTACGACGATCCCGCGCTGGAGATGCGGTGGTGCGCGGATCGACGTGATGAGGTCGGTCGCTACCTTGCGGCTGAAGGCGTCGACCACGGGCAGATCGGCGAGTGGCCTGCCTGGCACGTCGCGCCTTGTGTCTCCGTGTGGGCGGTAGAGAGCAGGCTCAAGCCCGGATGGGTTGGCTGGTGGGTCGTCTGTGGTGACCTGCCAACCGACTACGTCTCTGCGGGCGAGATCAAGCATCCGCGCGAGGTCTTGCAGGCCATCTCCGACAAGTGGCGTCGCTACTGCGAGAGCGTTCGGTCCGGCGCCCAGCCCGCGGAGTTGTCGATCGGTAGCGCCCGCGCCATTCCACTGGAGCTCATTCCCCTGTTGGAGGCCCGTGCAACGATGCTGGCGAGTTGGGCGCAGGATGATTCCAACTGGGAGAGACCGTCGCCTTCACCCGACTCGGCATAGCGGAGGTCGCGCAGCGCAGACCTGCGCTCGTGTGCGAGTTCCAAAGATGGGGAGCGCGGCGGCAACTCTCCTGTCCGCGATCAAGGCCGTCTCGCATCCTCCAAAACAAGGCCGTTCGGCGGACCGTGACGGATGCGCCGGACGCTTCGCCTCGGCCCAGCACTCACCCCGGCCCCCAAAGTGAGCCGATAGGCGCCGCCACGATGCGCTCGGAGAGCCCGAAAGTCCTCGGCCCGGTGCGCAGCACGACGCCGTGCAGGAAGCGCAGGCCGAGTGCGTCGCACCGCCAGATGAGGTGCTTGGCGTCGTCGGTCGAGGGCGCGCTCGCGGCCTTGACCTCGATTCCGAGCACGTCGCGCGCGCCGACCTCGGCCACGATGTCGATCTCGTGCCGGCCTTGCTCCGCTCGCAAGTGGTGCAGCCGCGTCCCGGCGGCGTGAACCGAGCGGGGGGCCTTCTCCTTCCGGGGCGGCGGGATGCGGGCAATATTCTCCTTGCAGGAAGGAGAAAGGCGGCGCATCTTCTCCTCCATGCAAGGAGAGCCGAGTTGAGCCCCGCAGGGCCCGGAATCGTGCGTGAAGCGCTCGCGGACGCGCTCGCTGCGTCGCTCGAAGGGCCGCTGCCCCAAGGCACGGACCGCCGAGTTGCGGGCGCAGTCCGCCTTCCGGGCAAGGTCACGTCCGTTCTCGGCGTCCGCCGCGCTGGCAAGACCACGTTCGTCCATCAGCTGCGGCGCGAGCGGGTGGCCGCTGGACTACGGCGCGAACTCGTGCCCTACGTCAACTTCGAGGACGAGCGACTCGCGCAGATGGACGCGAGCCAACTGGGCTTCCTGGTTGAGGAGTTCGGACGCCGCGTGCCTGGCGCGTCCGCAAAGGGCCCCGTGCTCTGGTGTTTCGACGAGATTCAGATGGTCAGTGGCTGGGAGCGCTTCGTTCGCCGTCTGCTGGACGCTGGCGGCGCCGAAGTGGTCGTCACGGGCTCGTCAGCCGCTCTGCTCTCGCGCGAGATCGGAACCGCACTCCGCGGCCGTGGCTGGGCAGTGCCGATCTATCCGTTCGGCTTCGAGGAAGCGCTCGTTCACCGCGGCGCCGACATGCCTTCGGACGCGAGCCAGCTATCAGCGGCGGCGCGCGGGCATGTGGAGCACGAGTTCCTGCGCTGGCTCGAGGTCGGCGGTTTCCCCGAGGCTCAGCCGCTCGATGTGGCCTCGCGCCGACAGCTGCTGCGCGACTACGTGGACGTGGCGATGCTGCGCGATGTCGTGGAGCGCCACGGCGTCGCCAACGTCACTGGTCTGCGTTGGCTCGTGCGCCACGTGCTCGGCAGCTCGGGCAGCCTCTTCAGCGTGGAGAAGTTCCATCGCACGCTGAAGAGCCATGGTCTCGCCATCTCGCGCGACACGCTGCACCAGTTGCTCGCGCACCTCGAAGATTGCTTCCTCGTCCGAACGGTCTGGATGGAGTCGGACTCCGAGCGACAGCGCATGGTCAACCCTCGCAAGGTGTATCCGGTCGACACCGGCCTGATCCCAGTGTTCGATCGCACCGGGCGGGCCAATGTTGGCCATGCACTCGAAGCCGCGGTGCTGGTCGAACTCGAGCGCCGTCGCTGCGAGGTCACCTACGTCAGGACAGCTGAGGGCTACGAGGTCGACTTCCTCGCGCGTGAGCCTGGCGGTGCGATGCACCTCATCCAGGTCGCGGCGGATGCGACCGACCCCGACACCGCTGCGCGCGAGTTGCGCGCGCTCGCGGAGGCGGGACGGCGGTTCAAGCGAGCGAAGCGTTGGCTGCTCACTTTGACGCGTGATGCTGCGCCCGCTGAGATCCCGAGCGACGTGACGGTCTGGCCGGTCTATCAATGGATGCTGTCGGCGGCGAGCGGGGATTGAGCGAGGCGTCAGGCACGCTCCTCTCGTGTTTCAGCGTCTCGTGCATCGCGGCGTTGGTAGTCGCTGGTCAGACCTGCGCGGCGTGGGCCGGATGTCGAAGCGCAAGGATCACCCCGGCCCCCAAATTGAGCCGATAGGCGCCGCCACGATGCGCTCGGAGAGCTCGAAGGTCCTCGGCCCGGTGCGCAGCACGACGCCGTGCAGGAAGCGCGCGCCGAGTTCGTCGCGCAGCCAGATGAGGCGCCTGGCGTCGTTGGTCGAGGGCGCGCTCGCGGCCTCGACCTCGATCCCGAGCACGTCGCGGGCGCCGACTTCGGCCACGACGTCGATCTCGTGGCGGCCTTGCTCCGCTCGCAAGTGGTGCAGCCGCGCGCGCGCGGTGGTGTAGGACGCCTCCGCGCGCAGGTGCGCGGCGACGAAGGACTCGAGCACGCGACCGAGCAGGTCGCCGTCGCGCAGCACGGCCGCGGCGTCGACTCCGAGCGCGCCCGCCAAGATGCCCGGGTCGGTCACGTGCCGCTTCGGCGCCAGTGCGAGGCGCTTGAAGCGGTTGGAGGTCCAGGCTGGCAGCGAGTCCACCACGAGCAGGTTCGAGAGGAGTCGTGTCCGTGGAGGCGATGTCCAAGCGCTTCGGGGACGGGAAGTTTCGCGCACCGTCCCAGCCTTGAGGCTGCCGCCTCGGAGTCGCGATCGAGCCGCACAACCGACCTCGCGGCCCGCACCGGCGTCGTGGTCTTGCCGCTGGCGCGCGGACCGACGATCAGCACTGCAGAGGCTTCCTCGAGGCGTTCGGCGAGGGCGGCGTCAGCGATGCGTGCGCCGTAATCCGGCATGGACTCCGGCGCTCTGCACGCAGCGCGCGCGCTCGTCCATGGACTCCCGGCGCCGTTTTCCCGCACATGCCCCGCCGGCCTCTTCGCCGCACTTGGGCCGCCGGTCGCGCGGACTACCTCCAAGGCGCGCGGTCCGCAGCCGCGGCGCGGCCGGTGGCGCGCATCGGCGGGGCGGCGACCGCTGCTCGGCCCGGCAATGGTGAGCGCCGGAGGAATCGGCTCAGTTTCGGTCGCAGTGACGCAGCGTGCGGGCACGACCCGCTCGTTGCACGCCGAGCCAGCTCTTCCCTCCGCGAAGCTCGCGTCCGACTTGCGGCGCTCGAGCCGTACGGATGCGAGTTGTGGAAGGGAGAGCTTGGCGCGGTGCTCTGGACGCTCAATTGTCGAGCGCGATGAGGCTGAGCCGCTGGAGGTCGCGGTGCGATGCGCGCAGCTCGCGGCTGCCCGCGGGCCAGGCCGGGGTTCGGCGTCGCTCGAAGGCGCCGGCGATGTGCTCGGCCTCGAGGATCGCGATCGGACCATTGCTGACCCCGCTTGGCGAGCTCGAGCCGCGCAGCGCGACCTTGCCCGCGAGCGAAACCAGACCTCGGACTCGGATCGGCGCGCGGCGGCGTGCAGACTCACGCGCAGGAGCTTCGATCAGCGTCGCGCCCTGCGGCAGCTGGTGCAGCTCGCCGCGGATCTCGAGCCCGTGGCCGCGCGGCTGGAGCAGGCCGCTGTGCAGCACGATCGCTTCGATCACGCCCGCGCCTTCCAGGCTGCCTTGGCTGCACAGTTCGATGACTGGCGCTCGCACACGTGCGCCGGACTCGAGCAGCAGTCGCGCGGGCCCGCGGTCGCCGATCCAGAGGCTCTCGTCGACGCTCAACGTGCCGCCGACGACGCGGATCGCGCCCGCGAGCCAGTCGATGCGCGCGCCGGACTCGACTGCGAGCTCGCGCACGTTCAGCCACGCGTCGGGATTCGCCAGGCGCAGGACCGCGCCCGACTCAACGCGCAGCGTCGTGTAGCTCTGGCGTTCCGCTCCGAGCTCGAGCACTTCGCCGCGACGCACGATGCGCGCGTGCGGTGCGATCGGTGCGCTCGGCGTCGTGTTGGATCCACCGCCCATCGAGATGGGCAGCGGAGAGTCCGCGCAGCCCCAGCGCGCGATGAACTGATCGCCCGCCGGCGAGGTGGAGAAGTGGCCGCCCACGACCAGCGTGGACTGTGCGCCGTCGTCGTACACGGTCAGCGCGCGGCCCAAATCGCCGAGTCCCGTGCCCAACGCCGACCAGCTCGCGCCGTCCCAGCGCGCGATCCGATTCGCCGGCAGTGCGCCAGCGCTGGTGAAGCGCCCCGTCGCATACAGCGCGAGCCCGCTGCCTTCGTCGAACACCGTCAACGCGCGCACGTGATCGTTGACTCCGCTGCCGACCGACGACCAGCTCGCGCCGTTCCAACGCGCGATCCTGTTCGCGGGCTGGCCGCCAGCGGTGGTGAAGCGGCCACCTGCGTAGAGCGCGGGCCCGGCGCCGTCGTCGAACACAGCCAGGGCGAACACGCGGTCGTTGAGTCCGCTCCCCAGCGGCGACCAGCTCACGCCGTTCCAGCGCGCGATCCGACTCGCCGACTGACCGCTCGCACTGGTGAACGCGCCGCCCACGTAGAGCGCGGGCCCGCCGCCGGCGCCGTCGTCGAACACGACCATGGCATCGGCCGTAGCGTCGAGTCCGCTGCCGAGCGTCGACCAACTCGTTCCATCCCAGCGCGCGATGCGGTTGACGATCAGATCCCCGGAGTAGATGAACGAGCCGCACGCGTAGAGCGCCGGACCGCTGCCGTCGTCGAAACCCGTCATGCACGACGGAGGCGTGTTGACCCCGTCGCCGAGCGCGGACCAGCTGACGCCGTCAAAGCGCGCGATCGACTGCGCGGGCTGCAACACCGGGCTGCCGATGAGGCCGCCGGCGTAGAGCGCGGGCCCAGCGCCGTCGTCGAACACGGTCAAGGACCAAACTTCGTTGTTGTAGACGCCTCCCAGAGGTGCGGACCAACTCGCTCCGTCCCACCGCGCGAGTCCCCGAGCCGGCTGGCCACCGGCGCCGGTGAAGTCGCCGCCCGCGTAAAGCGCTGGCCCGCCGCCCGTACCGTCGTCGTATGTGGCCACCGCGACAACACTGTTGTTGAGTGCGGTTCCCAGCGAGGTCC
Organism: Planctomycetaceae bacterium; assembly: GCA_011525785.1. Classification (GTDB taxonomy): domain Bacteria; phylum Planctomycetota; class UBA1135; order UBA1135; genus WYBT01. Next base: position 111,318 of record WYBT01000024.1, on the reverse strand, counting down.
ATTCCGCGCCGTCCCAGCGAGCGATGTTGGATGCAGGCGTGACTCTCACATAGTCAAACGAGCCACCCAGATAGAGCGCCGGCCCGCCGCCCGTTCCGTCGTCGGCGACGGCCAGCGCGTTGCCGACCGGACTCGCCGTGCCGCTCGAGTTCCAGACCTCCGATCCGAACATCACCCAACTCGCGCCGTTCCAGCGTGCGACACCCATGTCGGAGAAGCCGCTGGAGTTGGTGAAATAGCCTGTTGCGTACAGCTCGGGCCCGCTGCCGGAGTCGAATGCGGCGAAGGCGCTCACATCGCCGGTGACGCCGCTGCCAAGCGCGGACCAACTCGCGCCGTCCCAACTCGCGACTCGCGACGCCGGTTGTCCGCCTGCACTGCTGAGGGCTCCCGCCACGCACAGCTTCGGCCCGCTGCCGTCGTCGAACACGCCCAGCTTGCGGACATCGTTGTTGACCCCGCTGCCGAGCGCCGACCAGCTCGCGCCGTCCCAGCGGCCGATGTAGCTGATCGGTTGACCGCCTGCTGACGTAAACGAGCCCGACGCGTAGAGCGCGGAGCCTCCTCCGGCGCCATGGTCGACCGCTGCCAGCGCACGGACGATCCAGTCGGACCCGCCGCCGAGCGTCGACCAGCTCGCGCCGTCCCACTTGGCGATCTTTCGGGCGGGCTGGCCCCCGGCTGTCGTGAATGCGCCTCCCGCATAGAGCGCCGGCCCGCTGCCGTCGTCGAACACTGCCAACGCGAGCACGGAGTTGTCGAAACCACTGCCCAGCGCCGACCAGCTCGCGCCATCCCAGCGCGCGATCCGATTCGCGCTCTGGCCGCCGGCGGTGGTGAACTCGCCCGCCGCGTACAGCGCCGGGCCCGCGCCATCGTCGAACACCGTCAGCGCTTGGACATCGCCGTTGAGTCCGCTGCCGAGCGCGGAGAATTCGCCGTTGCGCCAGCGGGCGATCTTGCCCACCGGCTGACCGCCCGCGCTGTTGATCGCGCCCGCCACGTACAGGGCCTGCCCGGCGCCGTCGTCGAACTCGGTCAGCGCCAGCACGGCCCCGGTGACCCCCGGGCGCTCGCCGAAGGTCGGGAGCCAGTCGAGCTGGCTGCAGCTCGGTCCTCCGACCTGCGTCGGCGGGCCGGACAGGTTGAGGCCGCCGATCTGCGTGCCTTGGATGGTCTGCGTCGCAAGGAGCGGAGCGCTCGAGGCGATGCTCAACGCGAGCGCCGCGATGTGCGCGCGGGCCTGGCAGCGTGCGACGGCGGCGTGCCCGGCTTGAACGAGCGCGGCGCCAAGGAATCGACGGACGTGGGCCATGGTGAACCTCGTGGGAGACGGGTTGGCGCGACCAGACCGCGGCGCGCGGGGAAGCGTGCGAAGTACGGTTCCGTACTTCCATCCTCTGGATGTCGCGGTTTCGAGAAAGGGTTCAAAATGCGCTGCGAGCGTGCGGCGTCAGGTTGCTCTTGCACACTTGCTGGCCCCGCGCTTCGCGCCTTTGACTGGCGCGGCCCAGATCCACGCGACGAACGCGCCACTCGAGCCGCTTCCGCTCCGTTCGGCGCCCGAAGTGCGCTGATTCGCCCCGGCCGCGCTCAACTCGCACTGTGGGGGGGCTCGCGCCCGCGTGTGCGGCGCCTCGCCGCGCGCCACGCGTCGCCCGAGCCGCTCGCGCAGCCCGACGACGTGGGCGGCGCCGTCCCTCGATGGCGCGCGGGCGGCCTCGACCTCGAACGCGAGCAGCGCCACGACCGCAGGGCGCCGCTCCCCAGAGCCGTCGAGCGCTGTTGTCCGGTGCAAGCCTGCGAAACCGGCGCGCGGCGACGACACCTGCCAGACGAGTTGCGCTGAATGACGCCGACCTCAGGCCCGTCGCTGTCGTCGACGTGTTCGACCTGCGGCGCCGAGCCGCGCGGAGTCGGACGTCGACGGAACAGCTCGCTGCTCCGCTCCGACTCGCGTGCGACGCGCACAGTGCTCGAGCGCGCGCCGCGCTTGGCGTCACCGCGTATCGCGCGATGTCCCCAGTGTTCGCGCGCGCGCGAGGGCGCGTGTCGCTCGCGACGGCGTGTGCGCCGTGATGCGTTTCGGCGGACCAGCGACGAGTTCGGCGTCCAATGTTCGTCTCGCAGTTGGGAAGCAGTGTTTTGTCGCTGAGCCGTCTTGTCGCCTCGCAAGCGCCTCGTAAGCTCTGCCCAGCGTCGGACGACGGCCCGGCGCTGCTTTCCCCCAATGCCCAGTCCGTTCGACGAGCTCCTCTTGCCCGGGAGTCTGCGCGACGGCCCGCCAGCCCACGAGCCTGATGCGGTCAAGTGGCTGAGCGGCGCCAGCGCGCGCGACGTCCTGAACAAGTTGACCCGCGACGATCCGCTCGGGATCGAAGCGCGTTGCGCCGTGCGTTTGCACGAGCGCGCTATGCTCATCGGTCGCGAGCGAGTGGTGATGCGTGCGATGGCTCAAGTTGCGTTTCGCGCCAAGGATTACCGCGCCTGGCAGCCGCTGGACGCGTTCCTGCGCGTGCACATCGATCGCGCGATCGATGCGCTGATCGAGCGCGATCGCGAGGACGAGCGCGCGCGCCTGCCGCACGAGGACGACGAGGCCTGGGGCTTCCTCACGCGCGCGCTGGGCGTCGGTCCCGAACAAGCGCGGCGCGCGGCGGTGGCCTTCAACGATCTGCCGTACGTCGTGCGACGCGTGTTCTGGCGCACGGTGGTCGAGGGCGCGTCGGAAGCGCGCTGCGTCGCCGAGGAAATGGGCACGATCACGCAGGTGCACGAGCGCGTGACACGCGCCGTCCAGACGCTGTCGTTGGGCCGCGACCCCGGCGGTTGCGATCCGCACGATCCGCGCGAACAAGGGGCGAGCCGTGGCTGAGCCGATCCTGTTCGACGCGCGCATCGAAGAGCTGCTGCGCGAGGTCGCCGCCGATCCCAAGTCGTGCCTGCTGCGCGTGCCGCGCCCGGCGCGTCTGGGAGTTGTGCTTGGACGGCGACCCGCGGTCGGAGTGGCGACCGCGGGTCTCAGCGCCGCCGAACGCGAACTGGTGGCGGTGCATCGCGGCGAGCTCTCCTACCTGCTGCGAAAGCTGGCGGTGGTGCGGCTGTTCGAGTCGCCTGCGGCCGCGACGAATCTCGTCCGCGTGAGCATCGCGGGCCAACCGGCGCTCTCCGCCGATCGTGGTGAGTGGGTGGAGTCGACCCGCGAGGCGCTCGCTGCGTTGCGCCAGGAAGAGCCACTCGACCCAGGCCGAAAGTTGCTCGAGCGGTGCGTTGGAGACCCGGACACGATTGGATCAACGGCGGTCACCGACGTCGCTGCTGCCGCCAACGCTCTGGAGCCCACGGATCAGGGACGCATCTACATCGCGCTGTCGCTTGGTCACGAACTGGCGCAGGTCGAGAATGCCCGCGCAATTCTGTTGGATGTGCTCGCGGGCCAAGCGTCGCCGACCAATGCGTCGCTGGCGGCGGCGGACATCGCCAGGCTTGAGTCGATTTTCGGCGACAGTCGATCTGCGTGCGGTTGGTATCGGCAGAGCGCACGAGCACTGCCGACCAATACGCTGGCCGCTTGCAGCTGGCTAGCTACATCCTTTGACTTAGCTGACCGTTCGGAGGGGGAACTCGCGGCGGGAACAGTAGCAGGCTGCGTTGGCGAGAATGATCCGGCATTGCGTTCGTTCATCGAACTGCTTCGTCGCCAGCGGACGGGGCGCGACCTCCAACCCACGGGCCGCTCGATTGAACTCGCACGCCGTTTCCTCAGTTCCTCCTCCGAGACAGTGCGGTCGATCTGCGATGCGTACATCACCCCCTAGAGCCCTATCGCGCATGGTGCGCATCTCATGCTTCTCGCTGGCAGTGGCGCTGGCATTGACCTGCGTCCGCTCGGCTAGCGCTGTCGGCACGACAGGGAGCCCGGAGTGCCAGATGCGAATGGGTGCGCGCGCTTTTGGAGGCGGCGCGGGTGGGTCTGGCGTCCCCGTCCCCCTCACTCTTCTGCAGCCATGAAGCGCGCCGCTGCGTGGACGGCGGCGTTGGTGGTCGTGCTCGCGCTGGCCGCGTGGTTCGTTGTGCGCGGACGGGGCGAGCACGACGGTGCAGCGCAGGTCGCAGCGTCGGATGGGGAGCGCGAGAACGCGCCCGACGCGAAGCCGGTGGACGACGAGGCGAAGAACAAGGACGCGACGAGCGCTACTGACGTCGCGCAGGCCACTACGCTCGAGTCGCAGCGCGCACTCACTGACGGAAACGCTGTCCTGCTCGGCCGCTGCGTCGACGAGAGCGGCGTGCCGGTCGCGAACGCCGAAGTAACTTGGACCGCGCTGTGGACTGACGACGAGCTCGGCCATCCGCGCAACTGGCAAACGGTCGACTGGAGTGCTGTGCAAGCGCACACGCTCACTGCTCGCAGCGACGCGAACGGCACGTTCCGCTTCGAGAAGCTCGCCCCGCGCGCGGGGGAGCGCAGCAGTGCGCTTTGGGTGACGCAGCCAGGCCGCAAGTCGGTGCTGCGCGTGGTCACGGCAGTGAATGCGGGCGAAGGGCCGCGCGATGTCGGCGAGCTGGCGCTCGAACTTGCTCGCAGTCCGCGCTTCGACGTGGTCGAGCCCGGTGGCGCGCCGGCGGCTGGCGCGACGATCGAGTTCCGCGGCACGTTTAGCTTCGAGAATCCGGCGACGGGCGCCGACGAACTCCTGGCGCAGCGCATCTTCTACCGCCGCGTCGAGCTCGGCGCGGACGGCAAGTTCACGGGCTTCGCGCACGACTCCTCGTGCGACGTGCGCGCGCTGCGCGGCGCGCAGCGCACGGGCTCGTGGCGCGCGCCCAAGCTCGGCGACGAGCGCCGGCGCTTCGTGCTCGGCGATACGTTCGTCGCGCGCGGCGTCGTGCGCTGGCCCGAGAGCGGCGTCGAGCGCTCGCGCGTCTTCGTGCACTGCAACGCGATGAACGAGCGCGCGTCCGACACGCTCGCGCAGGTTCCGATCGCCGAGAGCGGCGAGTGGGGGCCCGTGGAGCTTCCCCTGGGACCCGGCTACCGCATCTACCACTTCGGGCTGTTCGGCAGCGCGTACGCGCCGGATGTCGAGCTCGACCCGCCGGCCGCCGGCGGCGAGTTGTTCGTCGAACTGATCGCGGAGCCCGCGCACACCGCGCGCTTCCTCGTCGTCGATGACGACGATCAGCCGATCGCCGGCGCGCGCGTCGGCGCCGTCTTCGGCGCGGGCGGCAAGTGGACGCGCAAGAGCGGCTTCAGCGGGCCCGATGGCATCGCGCACCTCGAAGGCTGTCCGGTTGGCTCCGCGTACTTGAGCGCGCAAGCGTTCGGCTACGTGACGGTGCAGTTCCCCGGCGTGCTCGCGGACGACCCGACGCGCGAGCCGATCAAGTTCGAGCTGCAGCGCGGCGGCCGCATCAAGGGCCGCGTGACGCACGCGGGCAAACCGCTCGAGAAGTTCGAAGTGCAGTATTGGCAGGAGGGGCCGGGCGCCTTCAAGACGCGCAGCTTCTCCGACCGCGAGCAAGGCGATTTCGAGCTCGACACTGCGCCGCTCGGTGAAGTGTGGATCTTCGCCGCGAGCCATCCACTCGGTCAGTGCGAGCCGGTGCTGTTGCAAGTGAACGACACCGAGGCGGTCGAAGTCGCGCTCGAGATCGGCGCGCCGATGCGCGCGAAGGGCCGTGTGCTCGACTCGCTCACGCGGCGCCCGCTCGAAGGGGCGAGCGTGCAGCTGTGGTCGAAGTGGGGCGCCCAGTTGATGACCCAGCTCGGCCCGCCGGTGAAGACGGGTGTCGACGGCACGTTCGAGCTCGAAGGCGTGACGCACGAGCGCACGAGCTTCGCGGTCTCGGCCGAGGGCTACGGCATGGTGATCCTGACCGTCAAAGGCGCCGAGCAAGGCGGAATCGTCACGTTGCCCGACGTGCCGCTGGTGAAGCGGATCGGCTTTGCGATGCAGCTCAGCTCGCCCGTGCCGGAGGACTTCACGGCCTACACGCTCGAGACCCACATGCAGGACTGGAGTCCGCCGGCGCAGTCGTTCAACGCCGCCGGGCGACTGGACCTGGGCACGGTCACGGCCGGTCGCATCACTTGCTTTCTCAGCGCACCGAGCGGCGCCGCGCTGCTCTTCCACATCCACCCCGTCGTGGGGCGCGATCACCTCGAGCACATCGAGCTCGACTCGTCGTGCACACTCAAGCTGACCGTGAGCGGCCCGCGCGCCGCCGACTTGCCCGCTGGCCTGGAGGCGTCGCTCACGTATCGCTCGGCTTCCGGCCGCGAGATCGAGAGCGTGAGCGCCCGCGGCGACGACGGCTCGTGGAAATTTCGATCGATTCCGGTGCGCCAGGCTGCGCTCTCGCTGGTCGGCGCTGCCGGCGTGTTTCACACACAGTCGATCACGCTCCAGGACGGCCCCAACGAACTCGACGTGCGCCTCGAAGGCGAGCTCACGCGACTGCGCGTCGTTACCCCGAGCGGCGAGCCCGTGCCCGCGGCGTACGTGATCTTGCGCAGCGCTTCACGCGCCGACTGGTTCGCGCGCTTCTTCGTCGACGCCGACGGCTACGCCTCCATGCCGCTCGGCCAGCTCGACGACCTGCACGCCGTCGTGAACAGCCCGACGCACGGCTCGGGGACGCGGATCCCGGTGCGCATGCCGCGCAGCGCGGACGACGCGGCCGAGATCGTGTTCGACACGAGCTGCGAGCTGCGCCTGTCGTTCTCCGACGCGGGCGAGCCGCTGCCCTGGATGAAGCTGTTCCTCTTTGATCCGGGCGCGACGGTCGAGCTGCGCGACTTCGTCGTCGACGAGCGCGGCGAGGCGCGGCACGAGAAGCTCACCAAGGGCGCCTATCGACTGATCGTCGACCAGCCCGGCCTGTGGCGCAAAGTCGTGGACCTCGAAGTCGAGTCGCGTCGGAGCGAAGTCACGGTCGACGTGCGTCGCACGGGCGCGCTCGAGCTCGAAGTGCGCCGCGCAGGTGACGTCGCCGCCGCCGGCATGCCGATCGAACTCGTCTCCGAAGAATTCGGCGACAGCGTGAGCGAGTGGCTCGCGGCCGGACGCGTTCGCGGCGCCGCGCAAGGGCTGGTGACGGACGCGAGCGGGCGGCTCGAGCTGCGCGAGCTCCCGCGCGGCCGCTATCGCTGGTCCTGCGGAGCGTCGAACGGCGTCCTCGACGTCCCGCCCGGCGCGGCTGCTCGCGAAGTGCTGCGCCTGCGCGAGTAGCGCGCCTCGATCCATCTCGCGGCGCGGTCAGCTCACTGCGGCGGCGCAGCTCATCGACGGCTCGCCGCCAAGCTCGCGAACGCGCTGCGCTCGCTCCACAGCAGGAATCCCGCCAGCGCGCAGATCACCAGCAGGATCGGCTCTCCGATCCCGTCGCCCGAGACGAAGACGTGGTAGGCGATGATGTTGACGATGATCGGCCCGAGGACGAGCAGGCCGAGATTGCGCGTGCGCGGAAACGCGACGAGCACGCCGCCGACAAGCTCGCACACCTTGACGAAGGTCAGATAGCCCGTCGGCGCGAGCGCGCCCATGAACAGCGCCGCCGGCGAGCCTTCGGGCGGCGGCGGTTGCTCGGGGATGAGGTCCAGCAGGAACATCAGCCCGAAGGCCGTGAACATCAGGCCGAGCAGCGCGCCGGCGAGCGTCTCGAGGCGCTTCACGACGTCCTCTGGGAGCTCTTGACGAACTCGACGAGTTGCTCGAGCACCGTGCCCCAGCCTTGCATGAAGCCCATCGCCGCGTGCTCATTGCGCGTCTGTGGGTCCTTGTGCATCGCGATCGCCACATAGCGAGTGCCGGTACCTTCCTTTTCGAACAGCACCGTCGCCGTCATGAACGCTGAGGCTTTGGGTCGATAGCCCGGGCCGAGGGCGTCGGTCCACACGAGCTTTTGGTTCTCGACGACTTCGAGGAAGCAGCCGGGACTGGCGGGCGACTCTTCGCCGTTCGGCCCGCGCATCCCAACGCTGAAGATGCCGCCGGGGCGAGGATCCATCTCGCAGCTTGTGACTTGCCACGGGCGCGGCACAAACCACTTTTTGAGGTGCTCCGGCGTCGTCCAGGCCTTCCAGAGCAGCTCGGGACGAACGTCGACGAAGCGTTCGAGGACGAGGTCGAGCTCGGGGTTGATCTCAGGGCGCTGCATCATCTTGCTCCTTCAGTTCCTTCGCGTAGGCGTCGAGTTGGTCGAGCCGCTGTTCCCACACGTCGCGCTGCGCGACCAGCCAGCGCGCCGCGCGCTCGAGGTTCTTGGGGCGGATCCGCACGGTGCGAACCCGTCCGCGCTTCTCCGTGAGGATCAGGCCGCTCTCCTCCAGGACCTGGAGGTGCTGCATGAACGAAGCCAGCGCCATGTCGAACGGCGCCGCGAGCTCACTCACGGTTCCCGGGCCCTTGCCGAGCCGCTCGAGCACGGCCCGACGCGTGGGGTTCGCCAACGCGTGGAAGGCCTGGTCGAGCAACTGGGCGGCGGCGGGCATGCGCCGAGCATGGCGCGCCACAACGCTTAGGTCAATGCCTAAGTGTTGGGCTCCCACCGTGCGTGCTGCCAGGGCGCTTGCGACGTGCCTGGACGCGCGCAACTCGACCGCTGTCCGTCCGACGACTGGCCGCGCGCGCTGGTGGCGCCGCAGCGCGCGCGAGGCTGGCTCGGCGAGTTCACGGGCGGCGAGTCAGCGAGCTGCAGAGCGCGCGGTCCAAGGCTTGTGAACGTGGCGAGCGCCGGTGCGCCCCGCGGGCGTTGTCTCCCCGGCTTGACCTCATCGCCCGCCGTCCCCGCCTGGCGTCTTGCTTGAAAATCGGTGATGACGTGGTCAAACATCAAGAGTGTACGAGTGCTGCCTGATTACGGAACGCCTTCGGACGCTTCTGAAGCACGTCTCGGCCCTCCCCGTCGCTGACGCGTTCGCCAACCATCCTGCGTTGGGCGCGCTGTTCGAAACCGCCGTCGTCGGAGAGGTTCGACTCCTCAGCTCCGTGCTCTCTTCGAAACCTGCTCTGCATCAGTCGCGCTCCTACGGCGGGGCAGAAGTCGACCTGCCGCTCGAGCGCGACGGCACGCTGATCCCGATCGAGATCAAGGCGACTGCGCGCCCAACTCGCAACGACGTACGCGGCATCGCGGCCTTGCGCGCGACGTATGATCGTGCGCACTGCGCCGCCGCCGGACGTTATGGCCACTTTCAAAGGGTCATTCTGTGAAGCCGAGGAGAGAGCACTGCGCTTTCTCGTCGACGACCATGGCTTTCGGAGAGCGGAGCGGAGGGTATCGCCTGAGGGAACCGCTGGGATGTACGGCATGGTCCGCTACAGCTCCGTCGGCGCCGGGTCTGTTCGCGCGCCAGCGGGATGGACTGTCTCGCTCTCATTTGCTCCTTTGCGCCTCGAGCTCAGCCTCGACGTTTCGGACGGTCGACTCAACAGCTTCTCTGTCGAGGAGCTCCACTCCGTCGACGGCGATGCGCCCATTCCCGATCGAACGCACAAACTCTACGAATCGATCCACGATCCGAGCGCCCAGTACGCAGAGTTCGCCCGTATCGCTAGTGTCCTCCGCGCATCGGGATCTCGCTTCTTCGCAGGCGACGCAGGGCTCTGGGTGGATCTCAATGCACAGCAACACCGCCGGTGGCAGGAGACTGAGGACCGTCGGGCTATTGTGGAGTCAGAGGCGGCCTTCCGGGCCAAGAGCTGGGTGCAGGTGGTATCGCTCCTCGAACCGAGGTCGAGCAGGTTGTCAGGGGCGGCAGCGGCGCGGCTGGCCCTCGCGAAGAAGCGGCTGCAAAGCGATCCTTAGCTCGCGCATGCACCGGACCTGCACACATCCGCGCTGCGCTGGCCGTCGTCCGGCAGGCGGCTCGCTAGATACACGGCGCCATGACCAAGAACCTTCAGCTCGTTCGGCCAAGCGAGGTAGGGCGCTTCTGGCGGCTGGGCTTCGATGAGCTGTCCCCGGCAGAGCGGGTCTTCCGTGCCGTCTGGGAGCTGGAGGGCGACGTTAACAACGGCGGGTTCGAGCAATACTCCTTCAACAGCTCGGGCGACACGGTGTTCGCGGTTGTCGACGCGCTCACTGCGATCGGTGCTTCGGAGGCCGCTCGAATCGTGGCGGAGGCCAACGGGATGTTCCCGGGTTCCTCTCCTCCTCGAGACCGCAGAGAGAGGTGGGTGCTTCTTGACGGGCTTGGACCTGAGCAGAAGGCCGTGCTGGACAAACTGGACGAAGAGTTCCTCCGCTATCCAGACGACCTTACGACGCTACTTCATGAATACGTCAGACGGAACTCGGACCAGGTCTCGGGAGCAACCGAAGTCGGGATGTAGTAACAGCGTGCAGCTGACCGTGCTGTGCGCTGGCCCTGCTGTTGGCCGTTCTCGCCACTCCACCGTCAGGCGCACAGAGGCGATGGCATGAACGACATCGGAACCGTGCGGCGGCAGCTCACGCTGTTCGTCCCGGAGGATGCCGCGCCGTCGATCGAGCGGCTGCGTCAGCAGGCGGACCCCGTTCAGTTCGCACTCATTGCGGCGCACGTGACGCTGTGTCGCGAGGACGAGATCGCGGACCTGGAGCTGTCGGTCCTGCGCGAGCGCTTGGCGAGCGCCGCGCCGCTGACACTCACCTTCGGTCACGCGCGTCGCTTCGCGGCGCACGGGATCCTCCTTCCCTGCATCGATGGCGCTGCCGACTTTCAGAGGCTTCGCGTTCAGGCGCTCGGCGCAACCGCGATTCGCGAGCCGGAGGCCCACCTGACCGTCGCGCATCCGCGAAACCCGCGCGCGCCTGGGAATCAGGACGCACTCCTCAGCGCGCTCCCCGCGCCACTCACGCTTGTCTTTCGCGAGGTCGCGCTCATCGAGCAGCGCGACGCGCGTCCGTGGATAAAGCTGGAGACCATGCGCCTTGCGCCGCCTCGAGGCTGGGCGCCGACACCGACAAGGCAAGCGTGATCACCAATGACTGAATCGTTCCCCTCAGACGTGGCTGCCAAGCTGAAGTTCTACGTCTACCGGCTCATCGATCCCCGCAACGGCGAGACGTTCTACGTGGGCAAGGGCAAGGGGAACCGCGTGTTCAGTCACATCCGCGCGGCAGAGGGGCTCGAGGGCGACGACATCGGCAACAAGCTCAGTGCGGATCCGGGAGATCCGGCTCGCCGGCTACGAGGTCAGCCACGTGATCCATCATCAAGTACACCTGGGTGGGGTCCGCGAAATAGCGCGCTGCGACGGAAGCGGAGGCGTACGCCCGAGCGTTGAGACGGTCCAACCGCGATGAAGCAGCCCCCTGAGCGGATCGGTGACGCCAAAGTCGTGCGATGGTCGGCGATCGATGACCGACATCGCCCCACGGGAATGTGCCGCCACGTCACTGGCGGAGTCCTTCAAGGGCCAGCGGCTGCGCTCGCGATCTGTCAGCACGACGCCGAGCGAGCGTTCTACCTCTTCGGGTGCGACGCGGAGTGGAACGTGATCACGGACACGTGGCACGCGACGCTCGAGGAGGCCCTCGAGCAGGCGGAGTTCGAGTACGAGGGCGTGTCGAAGACGTGGAGCACTGCGTAGCCCGCCCGGCGCGGCGGATCGCGTCTGGCGGCGGCGCGGGGGTGCGACGCTGAACGGCCCGAGAAGGGAGCGCGGGGTGCGCCGGTGGCGGGCCGGGAGCGAGGCGAACAAGCTGCGGCCTGGGCGCGCGCCTCCTACGCCGAGCAGCGGCCGTTGCGGGATGGCCTCCGGGGCGTGAAGCGCCGTGCTCAACCGCGTAAGGGTTGGCGCGCAGTCGACTCTGCGGGAGCGCCCAATCGCCCGCCGCCCTCGACGGAAGCGCCCAGACGGACCGCAGACGCGGCGGATGGGCCGCTGGGGCGCGATTGGGCGCTAGTGCTGAATCCAAACGCGAGCGGGCCGCGAGTAAGCTCCCGGGACTGTGACGACCATCCTCCAACGCGTGGCAGGCGGGGACCGGGCGGCGGTGCAGGATTGCATCGACCGCTACGGGAGCCTTGTACATACGCTCGCGCGCCGCATGTGTCCGGCGGGCGCCGAGGTCGACGACGCGGTCCAGGAGGCGTTCATCGACTTGTGGCGCAAAGCGGACCGCTTCGACCCGCGCATCGCGGATGAGGCGACCTTCGTCGCCATGGTGGCGCGCCGGCGCCTGATCGACATGCGCCGCCGGCTGCAACGCCATGCGGGCGGGGCCGAGGTCGACGAAACGCTCGCCGCCGAGGGCATCGAGGTCGACGAGAGCGCGGAGCTGGCGGACGAGGCCGACCGTGCCAAGCGCGCCTTCCGCGAGCTCAAGCCCGAACAGCAGCGCGTGCTCAAGCTCTCGGTCTGGGAGGGGCACTCCCATCAGTCGATCGCAGACATGACCGGACTGCCGCTGGGCACGGTCAAGACGCATGCGCGCCGCGGACTGAACAAGTTGCGGGAGATGCTCGCGCCCTCGCGCGTGGCCTCCACGGAGGGGATGCCGTCATGAGCGACTCCAAGCGCAACGATCGCGGCGGCGGGGGTGAGCCCATGAACGAGCGGCTCGACGATTTGCTGCTGGAGCGCGCGCTGTACGGCGTGAGCGCGGAGCACGAGCGCGAGCTGGGTGCCGCTGTCGATGGCGCGCCTGCGCGCGAGTACGAGCTTGCGGCCGCGTCCGTCGCGCTGGCCGTCAGCGCCGGTCGCCTGCAGCCCATGCCCGATCAACTGCGCTCCAAGCTGCAGGCGGGCGCCAAGGCCTATTTCGCCGCCCGCGAGGGCGCCGGCGCAGCGGCCCCGGCCTCCGCGCCTCGCGAGCGTTCGGCCCCGCGCCTCGAACTGGTTCGCGATCCGGCCCCGGCGCCGCGCGGGCGCGCCGCCTCGAACCTCGGCTGGCTGGTCGCCGCTGCGGCCGCCGTCGCCGTGATCGCGGCCTGGTGGCCGCGCCCCGAGCCCGTCGCGCCCTCGGTCGGCGAGCTGCGCACGCAACTGCTGGCGCGCGCCGACGCGTCCAAGCTCGAAGCCAAGGGCCAGGAGCAGTTCGCGCCGGGCGCGAGCGGCGACATCGTGTGGTCCAACGTCGCGCAGTCGGGCTTCATTCGCCTCGTCGGCGCGCCCGTGAACGACCCCAAGGTCCAGCAGTACCAACTGTGGATCTTCGACGAAGCGCAAGAGCACCCCGTCGACGGCGGCGTGTTCGACGTGAGCTCGAGCGGCGAGGTGCTGATCCCGATCGATGCGAAGCTGCGCGTCACTAAGCCGACGCTGTTCGCGATCACGATCGAGAAGCCCGGCGGCGTGGTGGTCAGCGACCGCCAGCGCATCGCGATCGTCGCGCCGGTGAGTTGATGCGGTGAGCTGATGCGGTGAGCTGATCCGTTGTCGTGATTCAGCGCGCCGCGGGGTGAGTGCGCTGCGCGCGCCGAGCCTCGGAGCCGTTATCGTCTGCGGCCTGTCCCGAGAGCGCATCGGTCCGTTGCCGGCGCGCTCCGACCTTCCACGAAGGGCTCTCCGCATGTCGCGCTGGCCGCACTCACGTTCGTCGCTTCTGGCTCTCGGCGCTGTCGGGGCCCTCACCGCTGCTTTCGCAACCGCGCAGAACGCTGAGCGCGCTCAACCCGTCTTCGTCGACGGGCAAGCGCAGGTCGTCGAGGCCTTCAAGGGCTCGAAGAACTGGGTCCAGCACGATCTGTGGGTCGAGACCACGTTCGACTCCGACGGCGATGGCGAGCCTGATCGCGTGCACGTCGACGTCTCGCGGCCCGCGCAGACCGAGAGCGAAGGGCTGAAGGTCGCGGTGATCTACGAGACGAGCCCGTACTTCTCTGGCATCGGCTCCGACGACAAGCAGTACTTCTGGAACCCGCGTCAGGAGCTCGGCGCGCCGCCGCCCGCGCGCACGCCGATGCCGCCCGTCGCCGCCGAGACCAAGCGCCCGCTGATGTCGCGCAGCCTCGTGAGCTACTGGGTTCCGCGCGGCTTCGCGGTGGTGCACTCGGCTTCGCCCGGCACCGGGCTTTCGGAGGGTTGTCCGACGATCGGCGGCGAGAACGAGACGCTCGCGCCCAAGGCGGTGATCGACTGGCTCAACGGCCGCGCGAAGGGCTTCACGGCGCCCGATGGCGGCGACGAGGTCTTCGCGAAGTGGTGCACCGGCAAGGTCGCGATGCTCGGCACGTCCTACAACGGCACGCTGGCGCTCGCTGCGGCGACGACCGGGGTCGAAGGGCTCGAGCTGGTCGTGCCCGACGCGCCGAACACGTCGTACTACCACTACTACCGCGCCAACGGACTGATCCGGCATCCGGGCGGCTACATGGGAGAGGACATCGACGTTCTGTACGACGCGATCAACAGCGGTGATCCCGCGCGCCGCGAGTGGTGCAACGAGAACGTGCGCGACAAGCTGCTGCTCAGCGCGCACGACCGCGTGAGCGGCGACTACAACGAGTTCTGGCGCAGACGCGACTACGTGCACTGGCTCAAAGGCGTGAAGTGCGCGGTGTTTTTGTCGCATGGGCTGAGCGACTGGAACGTGATGCCGAGTCACTCGATCCGCATCTTCCAGGCGCTCGAAGCGCTGGGCGCCAAGCCCTCGCTGTACCTGCACCAGGGCGGGCACGGCGGGTTGCCGCCGCTGGAGACGCTCAATCGCTGGTTCTCGCACCATCTCTACGGCGTCGACAACGGCGTGGGCAAGGAGCCGCGCTCGTGGGTCGTGCGCGAGGACGGCTCGCGCTCGGCGCCGGCCGCGTATGCGACCTATCCGCACCCCGAGGCGAAGCCCGTGACGCTGCACTTGCGCAAGGGCGGCGAAGCTTGCGGCTCGCTCGAGCGCGCGGCCGCACCGGGCCAAGGGAGCGAGTCGCTCGTCGACGACGCTTCGATTTCGGGCGCGAAGCTCGCCGCGGCCGAGCGCTCACCCAATCGACTGCTCTACGCGACCACAGAGTTGAAAGCGCCGCTGCATCTGTCCGGCGCGCCGCGCGTGCAAATTCGAGTAAGCAGTGATCGCGCGGCGGCGAACCTGTCGGTGTGGCTCGTGACGCTGCCTTGGGTCGAATCCAAAGGCGGTCTGGCGAGCGTCGTCACGCGCGGTTGGGCCGATCCGCAGAACTCGCGCTCGCTCACCGAGAGCCAGCCGCTCGAGCCGGGCCAGTTCTACGAACTCTCCTTCGAACTCGAGCCCGACGATCAGATCGTGCCTGCCGGCGCGCGACTGGCGCTGATGGTGTTTTCGAGCGACCGCGACTTCACGCTCTGGCCCGAGGCGGGGACGAAGCTGACGGTCGATCTCGACAAGACCTCGCTGGAGCTGCCGATCGTGGGCGGCGCCGCGGCGCTCGAGGCCGCGCTCGGGGCGGGCAAGTGACCCGCGCTCGTCAGTTCCCGATCACGAACGAGATCCCGTTCGAGAGTCCGACCGTGAAGCTCGCGCTGGGGTCGCGGTACCACCACTGACCGTAGATCGTCGCGCCCGCGACGAGGTTCGAGTCGACGCCCGCCTGGATGCGCGCGTTGAAGTCGTAGCTGTACGAGCCCGAGCAGTAGTCGGGCGGCGGGAAGCCGCCGGAGCCCTGCGGCGCCGTGCGACGTGTGGGGGACTGCACGCAGATCGTCCCGCCTTGGAACGGCGCATTCTTGGGCGCGTAGCCATAGAAGAGCAGGCCGTTCTTGAACGCCACCACGTCGTTGCAGCGCACGTCGAACGGGCTGCTCGAACTCACCGAGGGCGCGCCGCTCCACGAAACGCTCGGCACGCATCCGTCGCTGTTGAGCTTGCCCGCGCAGTAGCTCGACACGACGCCCGGAACGTCGATGGTCCACTCGCGCGTCTCGCTCATCCACTGCGCGCGCGCCGCTTCGTCGCGCACGAGCGCAGTTGTGTCGACCACGCTGACCGAGATCGCGTGCACGCCCGGCTGCAGGCCGAGGGAAGCCACGTTCAACGTGAGACCCGTCGCGCCCGGGATCGCCACGCCGTTGCGCAACCACTGCACGGACAGCGCGTGCGAAACGGGATCCACGGGATCCACCGTGAGCGTCGTGTTCGGCGGATACACGCCCGCCGGCGTCGCGGCGTCGATCGGATCGACCGTGCGATAGAAGTAGATCACGAACTGCTCGATGTTCACTTCCTCGAACGGGCGCCCGAGGTTGCGCATCTTCGAGTCGCTCGTCGGGCGGAACAGGCCGAACTGGCTGTAGCCCGCGCCTTCGAACGTGGACACGCCGCCCGTGCCGAGCCAGCGCCACCACTTCGACTGCGTCGAGCCCATCGGCGCCGCCGCGAGCGTGCTGATGTTCTTCTGCGTCGGCTCGCCGCCGCCGTACGTCGTCGGTCCGCCGTAGTCGTACTCATCGGCGAGCTTGGCGAACGAGTGCCCGAACTCGTGCAGCGCGATCTCGAGCGCAGCGCCGTTGGCCGCCGCGAGCGTGCCGAGGTTGTTCGACGGATACCCGACGCCGCCGTACTTGCTCGAGTTCGCCAGTGCGAGCACCTGATCGCGCTGCGGCGCGGATCCGGCCTCGGTGATGGCCTTGTTGACGTTCACGCACAGCGCGCGCTCCACGCCGTTGCACCAAAAGCCCATGTCGAGCGCGGTGTTCTTGAGCACGCCCTGCGTCGGATCGTTGTCGACGCCTTGATCCACCGACACCACGTCGACGCGGTGCACGTTGAAGAACGTCTTGTAGTTCGAGAGCGGCGGCTGCAGGAAGAAGTTGTTCACCAGGCTCGAGCAGTGCGACGCGTACGTGGCGAGGTCCTGCGTGCGATACCCGTCGCCCACCAGCACGATGTCGATGCGATTGGTCGGCGGACCGTTGCTCAGGATCGTCGTCGAAGGCGCCTCGGTGGGCGGTCCGAGCTCGCCCACCTGCTCGAGCAGCGGCGAGCCGGGAATCACCACGATCTGGCCGCCCTTGAGCACGCCGTTCTCGAGGTAGTCGTAGTACAGGAACGGCCGCTCGGCGTCGGCGCGCGACTCTTGCGAGTTCGACGGGCCCTGCGGCGGCGCGGCCTGGAGCGGGAGCGGTGCGAGGGCGCTGAACGCGACGAGCGGAAGCGTGGTGGGGAGCATGGCGGGCTGGGACGAGCGCCGCGCCGACTTTGTTCTTTCGAATCAGCGGCCGGCCGGTCGTCCGCCCTTGCGCGGATCGCTTGCGGCCTCCCAACCCGCTGAGGAGCGCGCTCGCCGGATCAATTGAACCACGCCCACGTCGCTCGTGGCTTCGAGCTCGTGCCCGCGCGCGCGCGCCGCGCTCAACGCCTCTTCATCCATGCTGCGTTCGTGCCGCAGGCGGTTGGGCGACCACTGGTGGTGCCAACGCGGCCGCGCCAGCGCCTCGCGCGCCGAAAGATTGAACACGAGCACGTTCACCAGCGCCTGCACTGTCCCCGAGATGATGCGCGGGCCGCCGGAGGCCCCGGCCACCGCGAGCACGTCGCCGCGCTCGTCCAGGACGATCGTCGGGGTCATCGACGACAGCGGACGCTTGCCCGGCGCGGGCAAGTTGTCGTCGCTCTGGCGCAGCCCGAATGCGTTCGGCGCGCCGCGCCGAGTGGTGAAGTCGTCCATCTCGTCGTTCAGGAGGAACCCAAAGCCGGGGACCTCGAGCCACGAGCCGAAGGCGAGGTTGATGGTCTCCGTGCACGCGACCGCGCCGCCAGCGGCGTCGACGACGGAGACGTGGCTCGTGCCGCCATCGTCGTGCGGCTCGGCGGCCCAGCCGTAGTGCTCCGGCTCATGCGTGCGTTCGAGGTCGATCGTGCGTGCGCGGTGCGCGAGCAGTCCGCCATCGAGCAGTGAATTCAGCGGCACATCGGCGAAGGCCGGATCGGCGAGGTGGCGCGCGCGATCGGCGAAGCTGTGCTTCATCGACTCCACCCACAGCTGCGTGAAATCGGCGCTCCACGGCCGCGAGCGATCGACGCGCTTGCCCGCGATCGCGAGCGTCGCGAGACACTGCACGACGACGATTCCACCGCTCGAGGGCGGCGGCATCACGCGCAACTCGAGGTCCTCGACTCCGACGCTCAACGGCTTGGTGCGCACCACGCGGTAGCCGTCGAGGTCCGCTTGCGCGAGCACGCCGCCGTCGCGCGCGATCGCGTCGACCAGCGCCTGCGCGAGCTCGCCACCGTAGAAGCCCGCGCGGCCGTGCAGCGCGATCAGCTCGAGCGCGCGTGCTTGTTCGGGATTCACGATGCGATCGCCGACGCGCACGTTTCCGCGCGCGAGCAGCCGTTCGAACAGGAACGGGAAGCGCTTGGCGAGCGCGGGCTCGGCGGCGAACTCCTCCGCCGTTTCGCGCGCCGCGTCGACGTAGGCCTCGTCGGCGATGAACCCCTCGCGCGCGGCGCGGATCGCGGGCGCGAGCACGAGCGCGCGCTCGAGCGTTCCGAACGACTCGAGCGCCGTGAGCAGTCCGGCGACGGTCCCCGGAGTCGCGACCGCAGCGCCGCCGATGCGGCTGTCGCGTTCGTCGCGCGTCTCGTAGAAGTCGGGGCCGACGCCTGCGGGACAGGTTTCGCGGTAGTTGAGCGCGATGTCGACGGCGCCGGCGCGCGGGTGCGACGGCAGGTGGATCACCATGAAGCCGCCGCCGCCGATGCCGCACGACTGCGGGCGCACGACCGACAGGCAGAACGAGGCTGCGACCGCGGCGTCCACCGCGTTTCCGCCGCGCGCGAGCATCTCGGCGCCCGCCAGCGAGGCGAGCGGGTGGTCTGCGGCGACGGCCTCGCGCTTGAACTCGTGCGCAAAGTCGGGCGCGAGCTGCGCGGTCGACTCGCGTTGGGACTCGTGCGCGCAAGCAGCGCACAGTGCGAGTGCGACCAACGCGGCGCGCGTCACTTGAGCTTCTCCGCGAACGCCTTGGGATCGGCCCAGAACTCCTTGGGGCAGTTGGGGCAGCAGAAGCCGATCACGCGGGCTTCGAAGACGACGGCGTACTTGGGATTCACGGGGCTGCCCGACACGGGACAGACGCTGTTCACGGGAGCGAGCGCCGCGGGCAGCGCCCCCGCGCCCGGCAGCGGCGCGTCGCTGGTGAATTTCACCTCGCTCTCGGACTCCAGCGCGGCTGCGGCCGGTGCGTCACCGAGTTCGAGTGCGAGTCCAGGCCGCGACGCAGCGAGTGCTTGTGCGCCGCTCGCGCTGATGCGCGTGCTCCACAGCACGACGCGCTCGAGCTTGGCGAGCTTGCTCAGCGCCTCGACGCCCGCGTCGCTCACCGCAGTCTGCGCCAGCACCAGCTCGCGCAGCTCGGCGGCGCCCGCGAGCGCAGCGAGGCTCGCATCGGTCACGGCCGTGGCGCGCAGGTCGAGTCGGCGCAGGCGCGGCATGCGCGCGACGAGCTCGCCGATCGCGTCGGTCACCTTCGTTCGAGCGAGCGAGAGCTCCGCGACGTGCTCGAGCAGCGGCTCGAGCAAGGCGCGCGCCTGTGCGTCGTCGATATCCGCCGCCGGCGCGGCGAAATCGATCCACAGCAGCGGATCGTCCTGCGCGACGGACTGGACGTGCGCTAGACGCTCGCGCAGTGCTTCGAGCGCGGCGGCGGGCGGCGCAGAGTTCGACGCGGCTGCGCTCGAGCCGTCGCGCTGCGACGGTGCGAACTCGACGCGCGCGGACTCAACCTGCGCGGTCGGCGCGCTTACCGCCGGCGCCACGGGCAACTCGATGCGCCCCTCGAAGGGCGCGCCCGCCGCGATCCAGGCCTCGATCATCGCGATCTGCGCCGCGCTGGGCTGCGGCTTGTCGGCCGGAGGCATGTGCTCCTCGTCGTCGAGCGGCAGGCGCATGCGTTCGACCAGCAGGCTCGCGCCCGCGTTACCCGCAACGAACGCCGGACCGCTTGCGCCGCCGCGCTCGAGCCCCTCGCGCGTGTGCATCGTCAGGCGGCCCTTGCGCTTGCTCTCGCCGTGGCAGGCCGTGCAGTTCTGCGCGAAGAAGGGCGCGATGTGCTCGTCGAAGGTCGAGAGTGTCGTCGCAGGCGGTTGTGAGGCCGGGGCTGCGGCGTATTCGACTTCGGAGCTCGCGTCGAGCTCTGCTGCGCGCGGCTCCGCGACCGGATTCGAAGGCGCAGTCGCCGCGGGCGCTTCGACGAGACGATCGACAGGCGGCGCGCGACGCTCGAGCGGCGCGAACAGGAAGTCGTCGCCGTGCGTGATGCTGCCGCCGAGGTGGCCCGCGACGGCGATGAGCGCGAGCGCGACGGCGATCGCTGCGCGCAGTTGCCCGCGGCGTTGCTCGTGCTTCGCCAGGCGACCGATGACGACGCACACGGCGAAGAACCCCAGCGCGAAGTTGCGATGGCGGTCGGCGAGCGCCTCGGGATAGCCGCCTTCTTGCTCCAGCAGCAGTCCGCTCGCGATGGCGGCTGCTGCTGCGAGTTGCGTCAGCGTCGCGAGCGTCGCGATCACCGTGAGCGGCGGCGGAGTGCGGCGCAGCGCGCCGAGGAACTCGAGCGCCGCCAGCGCGGCGATCAGCCCGATGGGCAAGTGGAGGAGCAGCGGATGGAAGCGCCCGGCGACGGCGAGGAGTTCGTTCACAACGGCCTACTATGCCAAGCGCGCGCTACTTCAGTCGCTCCAGGCGGCCCTTGCGCTTGACGATGTTCTTGTAGTCCCACTGGACGTCGCGCGCCTCGGCGAGCCAGCGGCGCAGGCGCTTCACGTCGACCTCGTCCACGGCTGTGTAGCGCGCTTCGGCGGCCTTGAACGAGCCCTCCTTCGCGAGCCCCTCGCTCTCGAACGACTGGCCGCTCCAAAAGAGCAGGCGCACGCAGCCCTTCAGCTTGCTGTAGCCGACGATCGGGTTGTCCTCGAGGAACCACACCGGGTGCGCGTGCCAGATCTTGTTCAACGCGTCGGGCAGGGCGCGGTCGATCTCTTTCGACAGCAGCGCGCAAATCGCCCGGTCGCTCGGCGTTTGCGCGTCGTTGTACTTCTGTGTGTCGGCGTGCATGGCTTGGGGTCCTCGCGAGGCGCTCGCGAGATCATCGCGTCTCGTGCGCGACGATCCACACGAAACCTCGCGGCGAGAGCTCGAGCTCGAGCTTGCACGAGCCATCCGCGGCGAGTTCGACCTCGCGCGGCTCGCGGCCGTCGATGAGCAGCCGGGCGCTCCCGTGGAGCCCCGCGTAGCCGAGCGGCAAGCGGATCGTGCGCCGCAGCGCGCGGTCGAGCGGGTTGTAGAGGGCGGCGAGGGCGCGCTCGTGGGCGGCGGGGTCGGGATCGACGTGGATCCAACCATCCCAGTCGCGTCCGTCGGCGCGGCGCAGCGGCACGAGATCGCTCTCGAGGATGCGGCGGTGCTGCTTGAACCACGCAACCCAGCGCGCGACCACTTCGCGAGTGCGCGGTGTGTCGTAGAGCCGCGGCCCGCGCCAGCAGGCCTGCACTCCGGCGCCGAGCAGG
Organism: Planctomycetaceae bacterium; assembly: GCA_011525785.1. Classification (GTDB taxonomy): domain Bacteria; phylum Planctomycetota; class UBA1135; order UBA1135; genus WYBT01. Next base: position 89,904 of record WYBT01000024.1, on the reverse strand, counting down.
TTCTTCAAGCGCTGCTCGTAGTGCTCGAGGTGCTCGTCGAGTGGCTCGATGGTCGCCGCCGCGCCGCCGCCGTGGTACTCGGTCAGCGGCACGAACATCCAGCCCATGGTCGGCGACTTGAAGCGCACGCCGTCGTGGATGTTCTGACGTTCGATCAGCTCCTGTTGCGCGCGCGGCAGCGACCAGTTCGTCTCGCGGTAGCCCATGGCGCACTTCGACGAGCCGCTGAGGAACCACCAGTCGGGCACGTTGAGGTACACGCCGCGCGCGCGGCACCAGCGATAAAAGCGCGCGACGGAATCGCGTTGACGCCAGTACGAGTCCTCGTAGCCGCGGTGGCCGGGATGCGAAGTCGAGGCGCACGCGTCGCCGGGATAGGAACCGTCGTGTTCGAGCACGTCGCAGCCCGTGGCCTCGAAGAACGCGTAGAGCTTCTCGAAGTAGCGCTGGCCCCATTCGCTCTCGACGCACGGGCTGTTGCCGAAGGTCGCGAATCCGCCCGGCTTGCCCGTCGCCGGATTGACCACATCGTTCGCCGCGTCGATCGAGCGGCTGGCGAGCAGTGAATAACCGCCGAGCGCGACACCCTTCGAATGCGCGTAGTCGGCGAGCGCCTTGATGCGCGCGAGGTACGCCGGATCCGTGCTCTCGATATCGAAGCCGCTGCCGAAGGTCATGATCACGAGCTCGAAGCCGACGTCGGCGGCTTGATCGATGGCGGCGCGCACGGACGCGTCGTCGGCTGAGCGCACGTGGAAGATCAGCGGGTTCTCCTGCGTCCACGGCGCGATCGCGCGGTACATGCGCGCGAGGCTGAGCGCCTTGCGCGTCGGCTCGTGCGAGTCGAAGGCGAGCTCGAAGGTGCGAAAGCTCTCGAACGTCTCACCGGGTTCGATTCGCAGCCCGGGCCCGAGCGGCGGCGCGCACTCGAGCAGACTGATCGACTCGAGCGGATAGCTCACCTGGGTTGTGTAACTCGGATCGCGCAGCCAGCGGACCGTCTTGCGCTGCGCGGTGTCGCCATTGGAGCCCACCAGCGTGCAGTCGGTTTCGACATGCAGATTCGGACGCTGCGGCCAGGGTGCGTTCTCGACCAGGCTCTCGGGCTCGACGAGTGCGAGCACCTCGCTGGTGAACGAGTCGAGCTGGAGCGCGTGCGTCGAGCCGTTGGTGAGCGTGAACCACTTCGCGACGAGCGGCAGGCCGTCGTAGAGCTCGTAATGCACGTCGACGCGCACTCCTGCGGGCCCCGCAGCGCCGGGCGCGAAGCGCAACACGAGGTGCTGGCCGCGCGGCGGCCACTCGACCGGGCGCGAGAGCCACTCCGCGCGCGGCTTCCACTCCAGTCGCGCGGCGATCGGCTCGACGCCGAAGCTCTCGAACTGAAACGCGGCCGGGTCGCTGGTGAGCGTGTCGAGCCACTCGCCGAGCACGTAGTTCTGCACCGGTTGCCCGAGCAGCCCGCCGACGGAGTATTCGACGCCGTCGAGCGTCACGCGCGCTTCGGGACGGATCGCGCGCAGGAGCGACTGGCCCGTGGTGAGCTGGTCGAACGCGACGCATGCGGCGTTGGGCGCGAGTCGGAACTCGCGGCGCACGAGGCCGTTGTCGAGGGCCAGTGACTGCGTCTGCCGATCGTGCGAAAGGCGCGCGACGAAGGGCGCGTTCTCGGCCAGCCAGTCGACGCGCCGCTCGGCCGCCGGACTCGAAGCGACGCAAGCGCCCAGCAGGAGCGCGCTCGATCCGACACTCGTTGTGACTCCAACCTTGGGCCTGGGCTTCAAGTGGCGCGTTCCTTTCGCTCTCCGAGACGGTAGCGAGCTTGACCCGCGATTCACCCCGCGAGCGGACCGCGCTGATACCCTTCGCGTCCTTCGCGTCCGCCCACCCCGCCCGAGCCTTGCGCCCATGAAGCGTCCCGCAGTTCGTTGCGCCACCGCTGCCCTCGTTCCCGTGCTGTGCGCGCTCGCCGGCGCCCAGTCGAGTTTCGTCAACTGGGAAACGCCCCACGTTCATCCGCTCGAGCTGTCGGTCGGGGGAACGCACCTGTTCGCGGTCAACACGCCCGACAACCGCCTCGAGGTCTTCGACCTGCGCGGCGCGGGCGTCGTGCGCGCGTTCGACGTGCCCGTGGGCCTCGATCCGGTCAGCGTGCGCGCGCGCTCGAGCGCTGAAGTGTGGGTGGTCAACCACGTCTCCGACTCGATCAGCATCGTCGACCTCGCGACGCGCAGCGTGGCCCGCACGCTCGCCACGGACGACGAGCCGACCGACGTGGTGTTCACCTCGAGTCCGGCGCGCGCGTTCGTGAGCTGCAGCCAGGCGAACAGCGTGCTCGTGTTCGACCTTGCGGACCTCAACCTGCCGCCACAGCGCGTGTCGATCGTCGGCGAGGACCCGCGCGCGCTGGCCGTCAGCGCCGACGGAACCCGCGTGTTCGCCGCTGTGTTCGAGTCGGGCAATCGCTCGACGGTGCTGGGCGGTGGAATCGCCATGGGCGCGGGCGTGCTCGCCTTTCCGCCGAACGTCGTCAGCGATCCGAGCGGCCCGTACGGCGGTCAGAATCCGCCGCCCAACAGCGGCGCAGCGTTCGTGCCGCCGATCAATGGGGCGGCCGGAACGCCGCCGAAGGTCAGTTTGATCGTGAAGAAGAACGCCGCCGGCCGCTGGCTGGACGACAACGGCGGCGACTGGACCAACTTCGTCAGCGGGCCGAACGCAGCGGCCTCGGGCCGGCCTGTCGGCTGGGACCTCGCCGACCACGATCTGGCCGTGATCGACTCGACGACACTCAACGTGAGTTACGCCAGCGGGCTCATGAACATCTGCATGGCCCTCTGTGTGCATCCGACCAGCGGGGAGGTGTTCGTGGTCGGGACCGATGGGCTCAACGAGGTCCGCTTCGAGCCCGTGCTCGACGGCAAGTTCCTGCGCGTGCAGCTCGCGCGCGTGAATCCGGCGAGCCTCTCCACGCCCACCGTGCTCGACCTCAACTCGCACCTCAACTACGCGACGGCCACGCTGCCGCAGAGTGAGCGGAACAAGTCGCTCGGAGATCCGCGCGGCGTTGCGTGGCGCGCCGACGGCCTGCGCGGCTTCGTCACCGGCATGGGTTCGAACAACTTGGTCGTGATCGACTCGAGCGGCGCGCGCGCGGGCCTCGCGCCGACCATCGAAGTGGGCGAAGGCCCGACCGGAGTGGTGGTCGACGATGCGCGTCGGCGGGTCTACGTGCTCGCGAAGTTCGAGAGCGCGATCAGCGTGGTCGACCTCGACGCGGAGTACGAGATCGCGCGCATCCCGTTCCACGATCCGTCGCCGGCGGCGATCAAGCTCGGGCGCAAGCACCTGTACGACACGCACAAGAACTCCGGGCTCGGACACGTCGCGTGCGCTTCGTGCCACGTCGATGCACGCATGGATCGACTCGCGTGGGACCTCGGCGATCCCTCGGGCTCGAGCAAGGCGCTCACGGGTCAGAACCTCGGCGGCGGCCTTCCCGGACTGAACACGGGCTTCGCGCCGTGGCACCCGATGAAAGGGCCGATGACGACGCAGACGCTGCAGGACATCATCGGCCACGAGCCTCATCACTGGCGCGGCGATCGCTTCGGGATCGAGGAGTTCGCGGGAGCGTTCACTGGCCTGCAGGGCGACGACGCGACGCTGACTCCGGGCGAGATGCAGCAGTTCGAGGACTTCCTCGCGACGATCGCGTTTCCGCCCAATCCCTATCGCAACTTCGACAACACGCTCCCGACGAGCCTGCCCTTGCCCGGGCACTTCACGACGGGCCGCTTCGCGCCCGCTGGCCAACCGCTTCCCAACGGCAACGCGGTCGCGGCGTTGAACGCCTATCGTCCGCCGAATCGGCTCGACGGAGGCACGCTTGCCTGTGTGACGTGCCACACGCTTCCGACGGGCGCGGGCGCGGACTATCGCCTGGTCGGAGGAACGCTGCAGCCGTTCCCGCCCGGTCCGCTGGGCGAGCGCCATCGCATGCTGGTCTCTGTCGACGGCACGACCAACATCACGATGAAGGTGCCGCAGCTGCGGAACATGTACGAGAAGACGGGCTTCAACCTCACGCAGACGCTGAACACCGTGGGCTTCGGGTACCTGCACGACGGAAGCGTCGACTCGCTCGAGCGCTTCATCGCCGAGCCCGTCTTCACCGTGACCAGCGATCAGATGATCGCGAACCTCACGGCCTTCATGCTGGCCTTCTCGGGCTCGGACCTGCCGCAGGGTTCGACGAATCCGGCGCTCACCGAGCCGCCGGGCGGGACCAGCAAGGACGCGCACGCCGCGGTCGGCAAGCAGCGCACGCTGAACGGTCCCGCGACGGCGGCGGATCAGGCCTGGATCAATCAGGTGCTCGGCTTCGCCAACGCCAACAAGGTCGGCGTGGTGGTGAAGGGACGCCAGGGCGGCATCGCGCGCGGCTACGCGTGGGTTCCGGCCTCGAGTTCGTTCCGGTCCGACCGCGCAACGCAGACCGTGAGTTCGAGCACGCTGTGGAACCTCGCCGCCGTGGGCAGCGAGCTGACCTACACGGTCGTTCCGCGCGGCAGCGAGACGCGCATCGGCATCGACCGCGACCTCGACGGCGTGTTCGATCGCGACGAACTCGACGCCGGCACGGATCCCGCCGACCCGACCAGCAAACCCGGCGCGTGCCGCGACGTGACGCCGATCCAGCCCTCGGGCCTGGTGACGACGACGCTGGGCGCGACGCAAGTGCGCCTGGAGTGGGTCGACAACGCGAGTGACGAGACGGGCTTCGCCGTGGAGCGCGCGCTCGCCAATTCAGGGCTTTGGTCGACGCTCGCGTCGCTGCCCGCGAACACGACGAGTTTCGTCGACGCGAGCGCTGCGTGCGGTGCGGCCTACGACTACCGCGTCAGCGCGCAGAACTGCGCCGGATCCTCGGGCTACGCGATCCAGCTGGCACTCGCGGGCGATTGCTGCACGGCGGCTGTCGTGTACTGCACCGCCAAGGTCAACAGCCTCGGCTGCACGCCGTTCATCTCATCGAGCGGCGCTGCAAGCGCCTCGAGCCCGAGCGGCTGGGTCCTCACCGCTCGCCGGGTCCGCAATCAAAAGCTCGGCCTGCTCTTCTACGGTCTGAACGGCCGTGCGAGCGCGCCCTTCCAAGGCGGAACGATGTGCGTCGCCGGTCCGACCTTCCGCACGCCCACGCAGCTCTCGAACGGCGACGCGCTGCCCGCGGACAACTGCTCGGGCGTCTACTCGCTCGACCTGAACGCCTTCGCGGCCGGCCAACTCGGCGGCGCTCCGCAAGCCGGCCTCTCGACGCCCGGCCAGCTCGTCAACTGTCAGTTCTGGGGCCGCGACCCGGGCTTCGCGCCGCCGAACTCGACGACGCTCAGCGACGCGCTCGAGTACGTCGTCTGCCCGTAGCGCCCGCCCACACGACCTCGCCCTCAGTGCGCGGCGCTCGCTGGGCTCGCTTGACGATTTTCGAGCCGCCCGTGTAGCGTTGGTGGTGTCGGCGGCGCTCCCTCGCGCGCCTCCGCCCCAGCCGCTCTGGCAGGCGGCTCGTCGAGCCGCGCCCGCGGCGACTGCGCGCTCGACATACTTCCACTCGTCGCCGAAGGGAGTTTCGCGCATGTCTCGTCAACGGTTCACCCCCCCCCCCCGTCGTGGACGACTAGAGGCTGTGTCTGCGGCGCGCTTCGCCGGCGTTGGCTGGCGCGCGCTGCGGACCGTGCTCGTAGCCCTGCTCGCGTTCGTCGCCGCCGTGCCGAACTCGCGCGCTCAAACGTCGATCCCGCCTGTGCTGAATCCCGGGGCGGCGCGCGTGTGGGTTCACCCCAGCGACGGCGTGGATCCCGACCTCAACGACACGTCGCAGTGGCTGCCCTACATCAACGACTCGGCGCTGAAGTTTCAGACGCTCGGAGTCGCGATCGAGGCCGCGTACCAGTTCCTGGTGCTGCAGTACGACCCGACGGTCAATCCTGACCAGTACGCAGTTGTCTACGCGTTGCCCGGCACGTACAGCCCGTCCACGAACGGTGAAGTGCTTCCGATCAAGATGCGCGACCGCGTGCACGTTCAAGGCGTCGGCGCGCGGCGTTGCGTCATTCGAGGAGCGAGTACGAGCGTTCTCGCGGTCACGAACACCTCTCTGAGCCTGCCGACGAGCTTGACCGCGCCTGGCATCACCACCGGCTTGGAGCTGCTTGTCGATTACACGCAGTCGACCCCCGCGACGCGCATTTCGCCCACCGCTAGCACGGGCGCACCTTGGCATCACACTGCACCGACCTTCTATTGGTACAACGACACGGCGGAGGTTCTCGACGGGTTCACGCTGCAAGGCGGGGACGTGCAGGTGTACATGACGAACTTCAATCCCCTGTCGAACGACTACTTCCCTGCCGCGCGGATCAGCAACTGCGTGTTCGATCTGAGGCACCAGATTCCCTGCTCGCCGGACTGCGCTCACACGCTCAACGGACCGCAGATCGGGATCTTCATGCAGCGCAAGCCGACGTGGGACAGCGGGCAAGGACTCAACGTCGGGTACCTCGACAGTCGGGTGCTGATCGCGCACAACACGTTCGTTTTCGCGCGCTGGAACGGCGAGACGGCGACCGGGGCCTGGGCCAGCGAGAGCCGGCCGCAGACCGTCGGCGTAATCGACGTCACAGAGAATTGCCCCAACATCGGAGCCAATGACACCCAGAACGTGCACCGTGGCGTCGGCAGCCCGTGCCTGGTCGCCAACGTGTTCCGCACTCGCGGGCTCGCGCACCTTGACCCGCAGCCGACCATTCAGCCGTTCGCCATGCTGGGCATTGCGGCGCACGACACGAGCGCGCTGTTGAATAACGTGGGGGTCGACACCAACGCATACGACCCCGCCCGCGTGGGCTGGACCAACGGGCACTTCTTCTCGCAACCCACCAACAGCGTGCAGGTCAGTTCCGTCGGCTCGCCGTGGCCGCACTGGAACTGTCATGTGACGCAGTTCGGGGGCAACTGCAATTCTCAACCTGCGTCGTGCTCCACGGCGCCGTTCCCGTCACAGCCGGCTGTGCGCATCTGGAACGGCACGGTCCCGAGCCCCACTACGCCGGCCACCTTCGATCCGGGCTTCGTCGGCGAGTACATCGCAACGAGCATCGCGGGACTCGCTGACTACGTGGACTGGCGCATCCTGCCGGGCTCACCGCTGGAGAACTTGTCGTTCGTGCCGCCGACGCCGGGGCCGCGGGCCTACATCACCCAGCCTCACGCCAGCGATCCGTTGTGGATCTACTCCGTCAACGCGCCCGAGGACCTGTACCTGTTCTCGTGGGACGGCGAGCATTGGGGCAATGGCCGCGTGATGGACGGCGCGCCGGACGTCGGCTTCGATGAGCGTGGGCTGGTGATCCAGGCGGGCAACTGGGCGAACGACTCAGCGAGCCACAACCAGCCGGGGTTCATGCATCCGACGGGCGTGGGCCGGCAGATGCGTTACTTCATTCTCCCTCAGAATGCGGGTGGTGTGGACCTGACCACCAGCGGTCGCCACTTGCGCCTGCAGGACGTGAGCACCGCGCCACCGGCGCCCAGCGCTGGCGATGGTTGGATCCATCCGCCTGGCTCACAGGGACATCCGACGAACCTCGCATCGTTACCCGTGGGCTACCGAGCGAAGTACATCAACTTCGCGCCGACGGCGTGGCACGTGTTCGACCTCGGAGCGACAGCACTGTCGACCTGGAACCCACTTGGCCTAATCTCGATTCCTCAGCTTGCGTTCTTGAGAACGCAACGGAGCGACGACGAGTGCGCCAGCGGTTCGTGTGCGCATACGTACTTCAACCTCCAGGGGCTCATCGTCGACGGCGCGTCGTCCACCCAAGCCCTCCTGCGCTCGAACATGGTCGGAGAGTACCGATGAAGCGCTCGAGCTTCGTGTTGCTCCTGGCTGTCACGTTCGGTGCGACAGCGCCGGCCTGGCCTCAAGCGAACGAGGAGCTGATCGCTGTTCGTTTCGGGATGATCGAGAGAATCAACGTAGCGTCGGGCAGCGCCGACTTGCTGTGGAGCCTGCCGATTGGGACCCCGCCGCCGGCACGCATGACCGTGCATCGCGACCGACTCGCCTTACTGGGCAGCGAGCTGTTCCAACAGCAGTCGCTGCTGACGTTGCATCCGGCGAATGGATCGCTCCTGATCAAGCTCATCGCCGGAGTGCCGTTCAACGGCTCGGCAATACGGGCTCTTCTGGCGGATGCGGCAACAGATGCGCTGTACGTGTCCACTGCAACTGACCTCTACACGCTCGATCCGTCGACAGGTCAAGGGACTCTAGTAGGCCCCTTCACCGGCTCTCCGTACTCGTGGGAGTTCGTGAACGCGATGGCCATGGCGTCGAACGGCGACGTCTATGCGATCGGCCGTGCCGATGCTGCACATCGGTACGCCGTGTACAAGCTCCAACTCACCACAGCCCAGTTGATTTGGATCGGCGAGATCGTGATGCCGACCGGCAGCGGCGGTCGATTTCTCGACCTCGCGATTCCGCCTACCGGCGACTGGTGGGCCTCGTTCCATGAGATTGGCCTCATCCCCTCCCTGCGCGGCCTGTGGCGCATCACTCCCGGCTCGTGGCAAGCGACGCAAGTCCGCTACGTCGATCCGCCGCACGAGGGACTGGCCTTCCTCGCGCCGACGCAGCAAGCGAGCTACTGCACCGCGAAGACCAACTCGTTGGGCTGCGCACCTGCAATCTCAGGCGAAGGCTTCCCCAGCCCGACCGCGTCGAGCGGCTACGTGCTGCGCGCGAGCAACGTGCGCAACCAGAGCACGGGCTCGCTGACCTTCGGGATCAGCGGCCGCGCGGTGCTGCCGTTCGGCGGCGGCACGAACTGCGTCGCTCCGCCGCGTCAGCGCACCACCGTCGCTTTCAGCGGCGGCTCGCCGACGGGCGTCGCCGACTGCAGCGGCGCCTGGCAACTCGACTTCAACACTTGGATGAGCCAGCACTACACGCTGCCCGCCGGCACCACGATCCAGGCCCAGTGGCTCGGCCGCGACGCAGGCTTCGCGCCGCCGGACAACTGGTCCTTGAGCAACGCGCTCGAGTTCGTGGTGCGGCCGTAGGTCGCGGCCACACGACCTCGCCCTCAGTGCGCGCCGGATTCGTCGAGTCCGGCGCGCAGGCCGCTGACCTTGAAGGCCGAGCTCGCGATCGGCAGCGCGGTCGAGGCGCGGCCGTCGGTCCAGTCGATCCACATGCGCTCGCCGTCGAACCAGAACAGCGCGGCTTGATCGAAGAGGCGCGCGATGGCGAGCGCGTCGCGGCGTGAGAGCGCGGCGGCGACGCTGGGTTCGGTGTGCGCGCCGCAGGGCGAACTGGCGAGCACGTCGATGACCGGCGCTTCGAAGGCGCGGATCACGCGCCGCAGCCGCTCGGTCAGTCGCTCGCTCTCGTCGCGCGGACGCGCTTGTGAGGGAGCGGGGAATGCCGAGAGCACCGCGAAGCGCCCGTCCAGGCCCACGCGCGCGAAGCTCTCGCGCGCGGCGAGGCCGAGTTGCTCGCGCAAGTCGACGCGCGCCCCGTTGGGCAGGTGCAACACGGTGTTGGGGTACTCGAGCTCCGAGAGTTCCATGCGCGCCACTGTACGCCGAGCGGCGGCCTCGGATCCGAGCCCGCCCACGCGCCTGTCATGTGGCCCGCTCAGCCGGTTTTCGGCCGTGATTTCGCTGCTCGCGGGGCCGGGCCGCAGGAGCGGAAGAACTTGCGCTGCCCTTGGCGCTCCCCTGGCGTTGGATGGCGGTATGGTTAATCCAGCGGTCGCCCGACCGCCTCGCAGCGTTCCCTGGCCTCAGGACGCCGGCTCGGGCGCCCAATGTCGCCTTGCGTCATGTTCCGAAGCGGACTCGTCTCGACCTTGATCGCCCTCGCGGCGCCAGCCGCGACAGCGCAGACGACGTGGTACGTCGACAGCGCCGGAACGGCGCCGGGCGCAGGCACGCAGCTCGATCCGTACACGAGCGTGCAGTACGCCATCGCGCAGGCGAGCACGCTCTCGGGTGACACGCTGCTCGTGGCGGCGGGCGTCTACACCGAGCACCTCGATCTGCTCGGCAAGCACCTCGAAATCGCGGGCGAGGGCGCAGGGCAGACCTTCATCGACGGCGGCGGGCTCGACCGCGTCGTCAACTTCTCCGCGGGCGCGGGCGGCGAACTGCGCGACCTGACCATCGAGAACGGCTGGGCGCTGATCCCCGGCAACGACCGCGGCGGCGGCGTGTGGATCCAGGGCGGTTCGCCCGTGCTGCGCCGCGTCGTCGTGCGCAACTGCGTAGCGCAGTCCGGCGGCGGCATCGCGATCGACGGCGGCTCGCCGCAGATCCTCGAGAGCTCGATCCAGTTCAACGGCGCCCCCTCGCCGCAGACCACGGCTGGCGCCGGAATCTGGGCGGCCTGCGTGGCGACGCCGACGGTCGAGGACAGCGACATCACCTTCAACCAGCACACGCAGGTCGGCGGCGGCGTGGCGGGCTCGGGAACCTACCGGCGCTGCGCGATCGACGACAACGTCGCCTGGCGCGGCGGCGGCGCGAACGCGCTGGGCTGCTCGCTCGTGCTCGAAGAGTGCTCGCTCAAGCGCAACATCGCGGCGAGCACGCAGGGCGATCTGTTCGAGGGCGGCGGAGTGATCGGGCCGGCGCTGCTGGTCGACTGCGCGATCGAGGACAACCTCGCCAACTACGAGGGCGGCGGTGCGCTCGACTGCACGCTGGTCGACTGCGAGGTGCGCGGCAACGTGCTCGACAACTTCGCGACCTCGACCGTCGTGGCGCGCGGCGGCGGAGTGTCGCGCTCGACGCTCACCAACTGTCTGCTCGAGAACAACCTCGTCGGCGGCGGCGTGGGCGGCTTCGACTTCCTGCGCGGCGACGGCGCGGGCGCCTGGAACAGCACGCTCGTCGACTGCGTCCTGCGCGGCAACCTCGCGCGCAACGGCAACGGCGGCGGCGCAGCGGAGTCGGCCTTGACCCAGTGCGAGCTGTACGCGAACGAAGCGCGCGTGGGGATGAGCGCGGCGACCGGGCGCGGCGGCGGGGCGGCGGATTCGACGCTGCTGCGCTGCATCGCGAGCGACAACCGCGCCAGCGAGGGCGGAGCGACGGCGGAGAGCACGCTGGACTTCTGCACGCTGTTCGCCAACACAGCGCTAGTCGGCGGCGGAGCGCTGTTCGACGAGGGCGGCGCGGCGTTGGTCTCCAACTCCGTGCTGTGGGGCAATCAACCCAATCAGGTCCTGGAACTCAGCGGCCTGCTCGACGTGCGTTACTGCGCGGTCGAGGGCGGCTGGCCCGGTGTCGGCAACCTGGCCTCGGAACCGCTGTTCTTCGCGCCGGTGGCGCGCGACGTGCACTTGAAGGGCGGCTCGCCGTGCATCGATGCCGCCGACCCGGCCAGCCCGCTCGATCCCGACAGCAGCCCGGCCGACATCGGCGCGCTGGTGTTCGACGCCGCGTACTGCGCCGCGCCAAAGAGCTACTGCACGGGCAAGCTCAACTCGCAAGGCTGCGCGCCGGCCATCAGCTCGACGGGTTCGACCAGTCTGTCGGGCCCCGACAACTTCGTGCTGCACGGCGCGAACTTGGTCGAGAACAAGGCCGGCTTCCTGTTCTGGAGCTTCCAGCCGCTCGCCGCGCCCTTCGCGGGCGGCGTGCGCTGCGTCGGAATCGCGATCCGCACGCCGCAGCAGAACTCGATGGGCGAGCCCTACCCGTCGGTGTGCACGGGCCAATACCACTTCGCCTTCACGCACGCCTACGCGGCGCAGTTCGCGCTCGCGCCGGGGACGACGATCTACTCGCAGTGGTTCTCGCGCGATCCGGCCAATCCCGATGGCACGGGCGTGAGCCTCTCCAACGGGCTCGAAGCGACGCTGTGCCCGTGACTTGCGGGGCGCCTTCGAAGCTGTGAGCACTCCGGCGAAAGCGTCGCGACTGCGGCGCTCGGGGCTGTTGCTCTTCGCGCTGCTCGCGACCTTGGCGCTGGGCGAGGCCGCCCTCCGCGCGCTGGCGCCCTTTCCGCTGGATCCGCCGCTGTATCCCGGCGATGTCGAGCCCGACGCGCAACTGCGCGGCTCGACGCGCATCGACGCGGCGCTGGGCTGGCGCTTCGAGCCCCATGCACGCGTGAGCGACAAGGGCCCGGACTTCGAGCTCGAGTACGAGTGCGACGCCGACGGATTCCGCGCGACGCCGCGGGTGAGCGGCGCAACGCAGCGCATCGTGTTCGTGGGCGACTCGTTCACCTTCGGCGTGGGCGTTCCGGCGAGCGAGACGTTCGTCGAGCGCACGGCCGGCGCGCTCGAGCGGGTCGAGGTCCACAACCTCGGCATGGCCGGCTACGGCGTCGACCAGATGCTGTGCGCGCTGCGCGAGGTGGGTTTCGCGCGCGAGCCCACGGCGGTGCTCGCGGTGTTCGTGCTCGACGACTTCACGCGCAGCACCACGTCCTACCGCTACCGCAACGGCTGGATGCGCAAGCCGACGTTCGCGCTCGACGCCGACGCGCTGGTCGAGCGCACGGCGGAGAACTCGCCGGGCGCGGCGTGGCGCTGGATGTCTCGGAACTTGGCTTGGGCCGAGCTGGCGCGCCGTGTCGAGCGCCGCATCGAGCTGAGCTGGGGCGTGGGGGAGCGCCTGGCCCTCAACGCGCGGCTCCTGATCGAGATGCGCGAGCTGTGCCGCGCACGCGGCATCGAGTTCGCGGCCGTGCACCTGCCGCAGCGGGGCGCGTGGCGGGCGTTCGAGCCGCTCGCAAAGCGCCTCGAGCGCGCCGATGTCGAGCTGCTCGACCTGGGCGCGCAGGCGGTCGCCGCGCCGGCCGAGCTGTACTTCCGGCGTGACCCGCACCTCAACGCAGCGGGGCACGCCTGGGTGGCGGAGCGGCTGGTCGAGTTCGCATCGGCGCGCGGCTGGGCGGCCCGGCGGCGCTGACCAGCGCGTCGCAAGCCCCGGCCCAGACTGGCTTTAAGGCGCCGCGCGTGCGCCTCTCGGTAACCGGCAGTGTCGCGTTGTGTATCTTTGTGATATCACAGAGCTAGCTCTGGCTGACCCTCGCAGGCCCGCTCCCCCGGGAGCCCAACCTCCATGCAAACCCGCAACGCTTCCAAGGAAGTCGCTTTCTCGGCCCTCTCGGGCTACCTGATGCTCCTGGTGACCTTCGCCCTGCTCGGCGGCGCGATCGCCTCGATCGTGATCGGCGCGCGCACCGACCGAGGCGTGTTCGCCATCCCCGCGGTGCTGCTCGTGCTGGCCTTCCTGATCCACGTCTGCGGCTACTTCGTCGTCGAGCCCAACCTCGGCCGCGCGCTGGTGCTGTTCGGCAACTACCGCGGCACGGTCCGCGCGCCCGGGTTCTGGTGGACCAATCCGTTCACGAGCAAGAAGCCGATCTCGCTGCGCGCGCACAACCTCAACGGCAAGACGCTCAAGGTGAACGACCTGCTCGGCAACCCGATCGAGATCGGCGCCGTGGTGGTCTGGCAGGTGCGCGACACCGCGCAAGCCTTGTTCGACGTCGAGGCCTTCGAAGAGTTCGTCGACATCCAGTCCGAGTCGGCCGTGCGCCTGGTCGCGAGCCGTCACCCGTACGACGACGGCCAGGCCGAAGGCGTCGAGACGACCTTGCGCGGCAGCGCGGACACGGTCGCCGAAGAACTGCAAAACGAGCTTCAGCGCCGACTCGAGATCGCCGGGATCGATGTGCTCGAGGCGCGGCTCTCGCACCTCGCCTACGCGCAGGAGATCGCCGCGGCGATGCTCCAGCGCCAGCAGGCCGGCGCGATCATCGCGGCGCGCAAGCTGATCGTCGAAGGCGCCGTGGGCATGGTCGAGATGGCGCTCGAGAAGCTGTCGGAGAAGCACACCGTCGTGCTCGACGACGAACGGCGCGCGACGCTCACCGGCAATCTGCTCGTGGTGCTGTGCGGCCAAGCCAACGCCCAGCCGGTGGTCAACACCGGCTCGCTCTACAACTAGCGATGGAAGAGCGCGACGAAGAGCGCGCACGCGAAGGCGTGGTGCGGGAGCGCAAGGGCTTTCTCTTGCGCTTGCCGCCCGCGCTGATGGAGGAGCTGCGCGCGTGGGCGGCGCAGGACCTGCGCTCGCTCAACGCGCACATCGAGTTCGTGCTGCGCGAGGCCGTCAAACGCCGCAAGAGCGGCGACTGAGCGGCCGCTGCGTCACTCCGCTTCGCCGACCAGCAGCACCCGGAAGGGTTGCGGCTGGTTGGCGGCGTCGTGGGAGAACTCGAGCGTCGCACTGCGCATCCCGATCGCAGTGAGCGGATTGAAGCGCAGGTTGTACTGCACCCAGTCGCCGCCGGAGAGCGCGGCCTCGCCCAGGCAGCTCGCGTTGACCGCGCCACGCATGATGTTGGCCGTCACCGGATGGAAGTGCAGGTCGATCGCGTTCATGCCGCCGCAGGTGTGGCAGTAGCTCATGATCGTGCCCTGCGTGCAGGAAGTCGGGCCGCTGCAGTTGGTGTAGCACTGGTCGAGCGGCGGGCAGTACGAGTGTGTATGCCCGGACCCGAAGTTGTGGCCCAGCTCGTGCGCGACCACGACGAAGTCCCAGGTGAAGTGCGAGTTCGCGCCGGTCCACGAGCCCCAGTTGATGTTGCCGCTGATGTTGCCGCTGACGCCGAACCCGAAGTTCTGGTTGCACAGCACGTTGACGTAGGCGACCCCGCCGCCCAGGTTCGCGCCGGAGATGAAGTGCGCAAGATCGGCCGAGACCGGCCAGTTGCCGCCGGACCAAGCGCCGCGGAATTCGTCGAGCACGTCGCTCGCCGATCCGGAGCTGTCCTGCGCGGTCCACGGGTCGCTGCCGTCGGTGTGCACGCCCAGGTACGCGATCGTGAGCGTGGTCTGGACGTCGATGAAGTACTGATCGCTCACGGTGGCGATGAGTTGCGTCACGTAGCTGGTGAGCGCGGGAGCGTCGCCGAAGCGCGCGAACAACTGGTCGTCGGTCTCGATCGCCAGGCGGCACTGCGGCGCGGTGAGGTTCGCCGTCGGCGGCGGCAGTTCGGCGACATCGAAGCGCAGCGTCTCGCCCGGAACCTCGAGTGCGCCGCCGCACAACTGCGGAGGCGCGACGCCGAGCGCGGCGAGTTCCTGCTCGCGCACGATGCGCACGCGCGCGGGAGCGTCGGCCGTGGCCGGTGTGTCGCTGACGATGTGCAGGTAGCGATCACCGGAGAGCGGCAGCTCGATGAACCCCTGCGCCTGGTCGGGCGCCAGCGCGAGGAACACGCGCGAGCCCTCGAGCTCGAGCAGCGTGCCGGTCCAGATCGACAGGCCCGCCACGAGCGCGGCGGGGCCGCCGGGTTGAACGACGCCGTCGATCGAGAGCACCGCGTCCGCCGCGATCGGCAGCGGGCGTCGGCGCAGCGCGAGCGTGACCTCGCCCAGCCCGGGCGCCGGGAAGCCGTGCACGATCGTCACGCCGCTCGCCGGCAGCGCCGCGAGGCGCGCAGTGTCGAGTTCGAGCCCCACGCCGGGTCCTTCGCTGTCCGTGCGCGCGATCAGCGGGCTGGCGGTGTCCTCGGCGCCCATCGAGAGGTACTCGAAGCCTGCGAGCGGCGCGGAGTCGATCTCGATCACGAAGTCGTTGGCGTTCGAGCCCGTCAGGCGCGGCGCGTCGAGCTCGATCGGTTGTCCGCCGGCGTTGAGCACGCGGAACTTGGTGCCGGCGTTGGGCCCAAGGCCCACGGGCAGCGGCCCCAGATCGAGCGTCGAGTTGTGCGTGACGGCGTTCTCGATGCCGGTGAAGCCCTCGCTCGCGAAGAACGCACCCACGCCGCCGCCGTCGTCGTCGCTGAGCGTGAGCGTGAACGTGCTCGCGATTCCGAGCTGCGCTCCGCCGGTGGGCGAGCTCAAGCTCAGGATGATCGTCTCGCTGGTCTCGACATCCGAGTCGTCGATCGGAGTGACGAGCACGCTCTGCGTGTCGCCGCTCACTGCGCCCGCGGAGAACGTCACCGTCTGCGGCGTGAACGCGATGTAGTCGACGCCCGATCCCGCGCTGCCTGTCAGCGCATCGCTCACGTCGACGCTCACGTCGCTCGCGAGCGCCGCCTCGGTGGTGGTGAGTCGAATCGTGATGCTGACCGCGCCGCCGACCTCCGCGCTGCTGGCGCTGGAGGCGCTGAAGGCGATGCTCGTGAGGTCCGACTCCGGCGGAGTGTCATCCGAGCCTCCGCCGCCGCTGCAGGCGACCAGCGCCAGCGCCGGGAGAACGAACGAGCAACGAACGGCCGCGTGCGGCCACTTCCCAACAGCGCTGAGCATGGATCGACCCCGTGAGTTCCCTTCGAACCCACGCGGCATCGACATCCGCTCGCATCGATCTCAAGCGCGTCTGTCGCGCAGTTTTTTCGCGGTTGCGGGCCAGCGGCGACTCTCAGCGCGGCAACTTGACTCTGCTGCGCGCCGCGAGCGCCTTGGCGCGCACCGAGCAGCCCTCGAGGTGGTCGTTGACCAGGCCCATGGCCTGCATGAAGGCGTACATCGTCGTCGGTCCGACGAAGCTCCAGCCGCGCTTCTTGAGGTCCTTGGAGAGCGCGATCGACGCGGGCGTCTTGGGCAGCTTGGAGAGCACGGCCCAGGTGAGCTCGCGCGGCCGTTCGTCGGGCTGCGGCTCGAAGCGCCAGAAGTAGGCGGCGAGCGAGCCGAACTCGCGCGCCACCTCGCGCGCGCGGGCGGCGTTGTTGAGCGTCGACTCGATCTTGCCGCGGTGGCGCACGATCCCGGCGTCGAGCAGGAGCTTGTCGACGCTCGGCGGCCGCTTGGCGAGGCTCTCGAAGTCGAACTCGCGGAACGCGCTGCGGAAGTTGTCGCGCTTGCGCAGGATCGTGAGCCAGCTCAGGCCCGACTGGAAACCCTCGAGGCAGATCTTCTCGAACAGGCGCTGGTCGTCGGTGACGGGGAAGCCCCACTCGCGGTCGTGGTACGCGCGGTAGTCGTCGGCGCTGTCGCACCACCAGCAGCGTGTGAGCCCGTCTTCGCCGCGCCGCAGTCCATTTTCCATCATCGCGTTGGTTGTACCGTGCCAGAGCAATCTGTCCCCCGCCGCGTACCGCAACGCACAACCCGGGCGCCTCTGCGGCGTGGGACAGTTTGCTCTGGCACGGTACAACCAACCTCATGCAACGATGGATCTTGCTCGCGGTGCTCCTGTCGCCCCCTGCCGCCAGCGCGCAGCAGCCGAACGCGCGCTACGAGCTGGGTTGGCGCGTGCGGCAGCTCGAGCGCGCGTGGGCGGCGAACACGGACGTCGAGAAGCGCAAGCTCGCGTTGCCGCACATCGAGGCCGCGGTGCAGCACTTCTTCGGACTGCGGCTGCCCAAGGCGGCGGAGGAACTGGACCTTTCACGACTTCCCCTGGTTCCACGCGACTCGAAGCGAACCCAGTGCAACTGGAACGACTGCTGGGCTCTGACGCCGGCGCAACGGCTGGTCGATGCGAAGCTCCAGAAGCTGACGCTCGGCATGACGCAGTTCTATCCGCCGTGCACCATGCAGGACGTCGTGGTGGCCGGCGCCTTCGAGGGCGAGTCGATCGAGCGCTACCACCGCCTGATCGAGGCCGACATCGGTTCGACGCCCGAGTTGGACACGCTCGGACTGGCGGGCGCCGAAATCGGCGACCGACGCTTCAACGTGAGCCTGTTCAACGGCGACTTCGTGTTGTCCGAGCGCTCGATGACGATCTCCATCGTCGAGAAGCGCGACGAACGACTCGCAGCGCTCGAGGCCGCGCTCGACAAGCTCCCCGACACGTCGCCGCGGCTCGAGCGCGAGACGGCGAAAGCGCTGCTCACGCTGCTGAAGTCGCTGGCCGCGGGCTCGACCGAAGAGACGGACTATCCCGGCGCGCGCTTGCTCGCCGAAGCGGAAGCAGTTGTGGCCGCGGCCGCGAAGGGGGAGAGCTGGTACGGCGCCGCCAAGACCGGCCAGTACTGGCTGTCCGTGCCGACCAGCGACAAGCGCTCGACGCGCGCGCGCCTCTTCGTTCCCGCGCTCGCCGCCGAGGCAGCGAAACCGCCGCTCGTCGTCGCGCTGCACGGCGCGGGCGGCAGCGAGAACATGTTCTTCGACATCTACGGCGACGGCGAGATCGTGCGCCAGTGCGAGAAGCGCGGGTGGATGCTCGTCGCGCCGCGTCTGGGCTTTGGCGGCGCGCCCGTCGCGGCGCTCGTCGATGAGCTCGCGACGCGCTATCGCTTCGACGCGCAGCGCGTCCTCGTGGTCGGGCACTCGATGGGGGCCGGCGCTGGCGCGAGCGTCGTGCTCGCGGATCCCGCTCGCTACGCCGCGTTCGCAGCGCTCGGCGGCGGCCAGGCGCTGAAGGCTGCGGACAAGCTGCTCGCGCTGCCGATCTTCGTCGGCGCCGGCGAGCGCGACTTCGGCCGCGACGGCGCGCAGCGCTTGCACGCCTCGCTCATCGACGCCGGCCACGAGCGCGCGACCCTGCGCATCTACCCCGCCACCGAGCACCTGATGATCGTTCAAGACGCGCTGCCCGACGTGTTCGCCTTCTTCGACTCGATCGCTGCCAGCCCGCGCGCGGAGGCCCGGTGAAGCGCGCGTTCGCACGTTCAGGCGCCGGTCTGTGCGGCGCAGCGCTCCTGTGCTGCCTTCTCAGCGCGTGTGACAAGTCCTCGACGGACGGCGCGAAGTCCTCAGGCACGCCGAGTGCTTCTGCGAGTTCCCCCTGGCCCGCTGCCGGCGCAGCGAAGGGCTTCAACCTGCTGGTCGTGACCTTCGACACGGTCCGCGCCGATGCGCTGAGCTGCTACGGCGAGAAGCGCGTGAAGACGCCGGCGGTCGACGCGCTCGCCGCGCAGGGCGTTCGCTTTCAGCGCGCGCTCGCACCGACGCCGATCACGCTGCCTTCGCATTCGACGCTGTTCACCGGGCTCACGCCGCTCTCGCACGGAGTCCGCAACAACGGCACGTTCGAACTCGGCGAGCAGCACGTCACGCTGGCGGAGGTGCTCGGCGCGAACGGCTACGACACCGCCGCGGTGGTCGCTGCGTTCGTGCTCGACGCGCGCTACGGAGTTCACCAGGGCTTCGCGAGCTACGACGACGACGTGCACGTCGACGGCCGCGCAGCTGCTGAAGGCCACTTCCGCGAGCGCAACGCCACGCAGGTCACGGACCGCGCGCTGGCCTGGCTCGCGCGCCACGACGCCGAACGCCCCGATGCGCCGTTCTTCCTGTGGACGCACTACTTCGACGCGCACGTGCCGTACCAGGCGCCGGCCGAGCACGTGATCGCGGGCCTCAACACCGATCCCAACGCGCCCTTCGACGCGGCGACGCTGCGCGGGCGCTACCTCTCGGAGATCGCCTACGCCGATGCGCAGCTCGCGCGCCTGCTCGACGGCCTGGGCGCCGAGCGCCGCCGCAAGACGCTGATCGTGTTCACCGCCGACCACGGCGAGGGTTTGGGCGAGCACGGCGAGTACACGCACAGCCGACTGATCTACGACTCGACGATGCGCGTGCCGCTGATCTTCGCTTCGCCCGAGTTGTTCGCGCGCCCCGCGCTCGTCGACGACCGCGTCGCGGGACTGGTCGACGTCGTGCCGACCGTGCTGGGGCTCTTGGGCATCGCAGCGCCGGCTGGGATCGATGGCAAAGTGCTCTTCGACGGCGCCGCCGATCCCGAGCGCGCGATCTACGGCGAAAGCATGGTGACGCTCTACAACCACGGCTGGGCGCCGCTGCACTCGCTCTCGCGGCTGGGCGACAAGGTGATCCAGGCGCCGAAGCCGGAGTACTACGACGTCGCGCGCGACGTGGCCGAGATCCAGAACCTCGTCGGCAAGGACGCTGGCAAGTCGGCGCCGCTCTTCGCGCGTCTTTCGCAGCAACTGAGCGCGGCGCCGGCGCCAGCGGAGTCCGCGCTCGAAGCCGAGATCGCCAAGGGCCTCGCGGCGCTGGGCTACTCGCGCTCGAACGCGCCGGCGCAGAACGCGGGATCGATCGATCCCAAGGACGCGATCGTCACCTGGGCCATTCTCAGCAACGCCCAGACGTTCTCGGCGCAGGGGCAACACGAGCGCGCGCTCGCCGACGTGAAGCGCGTGCTCCAGCTCAATCCCGCCGACCCGTTCGCGTGGGAGACCGAGTACGTGATCCACCAGCGGCGCGGGGCCTTGCCCGAAGCCGAAGCCGCGCTGCGCAAGGTGGTCGAGCTCAACCCGACCTCCGAAGTGCTCGTGCGCCTGGCGTGGCTCGAGTACCAGCAGCAGAAGTTCGAGGCCTGCGAGCGCACCGCGCAGCTCGCCGAGCAAATGGAGCCCGAGCACGGCGACGTGCCGCTGATCCGCGGCGAGATCGCCTTCCGCCACGGGCGCTTCGACGAGGCGCTCCGACAATTCGAGCGCGCCCTCGCCATCGACCCGGGCCGGGTCGCGGAGAAGGCGCGCATGGGCATCGAAGCCGCGCAGAAGGCGCTGCGCGGCGGGAAGTGAAGGTCGCGGCGAGGCTCAGGCCTTCTGCAGCGCCTCGAGCATCTGCTTCTCGACTTCTTCGGGCACGCTGCGGAACACGGCCGCCTGCTGCTCCGCGGGCAACGACTTGCACCATGCAAACGTGTCCTTGACGATCGTCTCGATGTCGCGGAAACGCAGGCCGTTCTTCACCGCGGCGGCGTTGCTCACCATGTGGAAGCCCTTGGTCTCGCCGGCGTAGGGGATCCAGATCTGGAAGCCGACGCGCGGCAGCGCTTCGAGCTTTTCGAGCGAGGCCCAGTGCGGCTTGCACGGCTTCGACGCGCTCTTCACGCAGGCGTCGATCACCTTGCCCCACTCGAGCTTCTTGTCGGGACCGCAGGCGTTGAAGCGGCCGACGAGCTTGCGTTCGGCGACGTGGACCATCCACTCCGAGAGGTCGCGCACGTCGATCACCTGGATCGGATCCGTCGGCGCGCCGGGCACGACGAAATCGCCGCCCTTGTCGGCGCGCATCGGCCAGTACGCGAAGCGATTCGACGTGTCGCCGGGCCCGACGATGTAGCCAGGGCGGATGACGCACGTCTTGCCGGGCATCGCAGCTTCGGCGGCTTGCTCGCACAGCGCCTTGAGCGGGCCGTAGTACTCGTACTGCTTGCCCATCGTCTCGAGCGTGGGGTCTTCCATGGTCGCGAGCTCCGCGCTCTCGTCCATGCCCTCGACGTTGTTGCGCGCGTAGCACGAGATGCTCGAGATGAACACGTAGTGCCCGATGTTCGGCGCCATCAACTCGGCTGAGGCCTTCACGTGCCGCGGGTAGTAGCCCGTGTCGTCGAACACCACGTCGAACTTGCGGCCCTCGAGCGCCTTGATGCCTTCGTTCTTGTCGGGGTTGCGGTCGCCGCGCAGCTTCTCGACGTCGGGGAACAGGTGCGTGTTGGTCTTGCCGCGGTTGAAGAGCGTCACCGTGTGACCGCGCGATTGCGCGTACTCGACGAGCGCCGGACCGATCAGGCCCGTGCCGCCGAGCACGAGCATGCTCAGCTTGCGCGGCGCAGCTTCCGCCGCGGTCTTGTCTTGCGCGAGCGCGGCGGCGCCGGGCAGGCCGAGCAGAGCTCCTGTGGCGGCGGAATAGCGGAGGAACTCGCGACGATTGGTGGTCATGTGGTTTGTGCGCGTGCGCCGGGCGCAGCGCGAGTGGGGGATGCGTGAGGACCTGCTCAGTGTGCCGCAGGGCCCAGCGTCGCGCATATGGCCTGCGTACGCGGCGCGGTATCGATTCGGTACGGTACGATCCGCCGAATGAAGCGGGTTTTCCTGATCGTGCTCGACTCCCTCGGCGTCGGCGAGCTGCCGGATGCGGCGCGCTTCGGCGACAGCGGCGCGCACACGCTCGACCACTTGATCGAGGCAGCGGGCGGGCTCGATGCGCCGAACCTCGCGGCGCTCGGTTTGGGCTCAGTTCCCGGCGTGAGTCGCGTGCAGCGTGTCACCGCGCCGCGCGGAGCGTTCGGGCGATGTGCTGAACGCTCACCGGGCAAGGACACCTCGACCGGCCACTGGGAGATGATGGGCTGCGTCCTCGAGCGCGAGTTCCCAACCTATCCGCACGGGTTTCCGCCCGAGATCATCGACGCGTTCGTGCGGCGCGCGGAGCTGCCCGGCGTGCTGTGCAACTCGACCGCGTCCGGCACTGAGGTGATCGATCGACTCGGCCCCGAGCACATCGCGAGCGGCAAGCCGATCGTCTACACCAGCGCCGACAGCGTCTTCCAGATCGCCTGCCACGAGCAGCACTTCGGCCTCGAGCGGCTCTACCGCTGCTGCGAGATCGCGCGAGAGATCCTCAATCCCTACGGCGTCGGCCGCGTCATCGCGCGCCCGTTCGTCGGCGCGCCGGGCAGCTTCAAGCGCACCTACAACCGCCGCGACTACTCGCTCCAGCCCTTCACTGAGACCTCGCTCGATCGCTTGCAGCGCGCGGGCGTCCCCGTGATCGGCGTCGGCAAGATCGAGGACATCTTCGCCGGCGTCGGCGTGAGTGAGTCGATCCACACCGAAGGCAACGCGGACGGCATGGAGCACGTCTTGAAGCTCGCGCGCGAGCTCGAGCGCGGCTTCGTATTCGTGAACCTGGTCGACTTCGACATGCTCTACGGCCACCGCCGCGATGCGCGCGGCTATCGCGCCGCGCTGGAGAGCTTCGATGAAGCGCTCGGCGAGCTGACGAGTCGCCTGCGCGACGACGACCTCGTGCTCCTCAGCGCCGACCACGGCAACGACCCGACCTTCGTCAAGACCACCGACCACACGCGCGAGTACGTGCCCGTGCTCGCCTTCGGTCCTCGCGTGAAGCCCGGCGTCGACCTCGGCACGCGCGCGAGCTTCGCCGACATCGGCGCCACCGTCGAAGCGGCCTTCGGTCTCGCTCCCGCGCCGCCGGGGCGATCTTTCCTCGCGGAAATCGCGTCGCGTTAGACGTTCTCGTCAAGTCCCGCGCACGCGTCGAGCCAGTAGCCGCACCGCGCGTTGCATTTCGGGCAGCGCCGTGCGAACGCTCCCGTAGATGCTGAGCGCTATCGCCTCGTTGTAGGTGTGAGAGGTCGCATTGCGAGCGCGAAGCAGTCCTGACCAAGTCTCTTCGTCATCGAGCCAGCCGGCTTGGTACGCCCGCTGCAGCACTTCGCGCGGTGTGCGCGCGTCGAGCCCCTCGGCGTCCAGCAGGCGCTTGGTCACCTTCCAAAACAGCTCGAAGGTGAACTCGAAGCGCTGAATTGTCCCGTCGAGCCACAGAGGGTTCGAGTCCGGCTCGCGCAGGGCCTCCTAGAGTCGCGCGAGCGCCTGCTCGAGTTCGTTCATGCGGCGCTCAGTCTCGGCGTTCATACAGCTTGACTCCCTGCGACTGAACAGCGGCTCGCAACTCAGGGCCGGCCTTCTCGAGCCAAACGAGGTCGATCGGCAGCAGCGTGTCGGCGTCCTCTACGAGCGCGCAGACATCGCTCCACGCGCGCTCGCTCCCGTGCGGAGCGCTCACCGCAAGATCGATGTCGGAGCGCGGACGGTGATCCCCACGCGCCCGGGAACCGTACAGCCAGACCGCCTCGACGCTCGGCATGCGTGCGATGCGCGCGGCGAGCGCGTCGATCCACGCGCGATGCGGGTCGCTGACCTCCATGCCAACATGCTGTCGGGATACCGGAGCGCAGGCAAACGCCGTGTGCTGCAGCGCCGTGGCGCGGAGCGCGTTTCACCCGGAGCGAGTTGTCGGAGCGCCCCGCGTCGCGCTTCTACGCTCCGGGGATGGACCTCATTCGACAGGTTGAAGCCCTCGGACTCTTCGCCGCGCTCGGCGGTGTCGCCGCAGCGCAGGCGCCGCTCTGCGAGTGGTCGCCGAACTGCATGGAGCGCACAGGCTGGGTCATCTCGAACGTCGGGGACCTCGATCACGACGGGCTCGATGATGTCGCAGTGGCCTTCCCGGCGCGCCAGGAACTGCAAGAGTGGTCGAACGGGGTCGAGCTGTTCTCCGCGGGGCGAGCGGTGCTCCGCTGCATCGGGGCGTGGGGCAGCACCTCGATGCGTGACCGCGATCGCTATTGGAGTGCGGACCGCTGCGGCGAGTCGCTCGCCGTCCTGCGACGCGACGAGAGCGGGTTCGAGGTGGCTGTCGGCGCTCCGGGGAACGGTGCTCCGCCAACCGAAGGCGGCGCCGTCGACGTGCGAGCAGTGCTCCGCGGGTCTGAGCACCTCCAAGCGTGGCGCAGCCCGGTTCCAGGCGCAGAGTTCGGCGCGGCCCTTGTCGCGCTGCCCGATCTCGATGCGGACGGTCGCGCGGAGCTCGCGATTGGCGCGCCGGGCTTGGGGAGCGTCGAGCTCGTGCTCACGACGGACGGCTTGCGCGCGGCCGTTCTCGCATCGTCATTGGGCTCGTCGCGCTTCGGTGCGGCGCTGGCGGTCGCGAAGGACTCCGCGCAGGGCTGGAACGACGCCGAACTGGCCGTCGGCGCGCCGCTGAGCTCGCTCTCGGGCGCTGAGCGCGGCGCCGTGCACGTCTTCGCGCTCGAGACGGGCATGCTGCTGCGCTCGCTCGAAGGGCGCATCGACAGCGAGCAGTTCGGCGCGCGGCTCGTCGCGAGCGACCTCGACGGCGACAGCGCGCGCGAGCTGGTCGTCGGATCAGCCGGCGGCGAGCGGGCGTGCGCCGCCATCACGGTCGTCGCAGCGGCGGACCTCTCGCACCGCTGGCGCTACGAGTTCGAGGGCGCTGCGGCGGAGCTCGGCCTCAGCCTCGACGTCTGCGGCGATCTCGACGGCGACGGGTGCAGTGAAGTGCTCGCAGCGTTCTCGCCGCGCGCGCCACAGTCGTCGCCCGAGGTCGTGGTGCTCTCCGGCCGCGGCGGATCGCTCTTGCACGCCATTCGAAGCATCCACCCGGTGCGCAGCGCCACGGGCCGTGAGTTCCTCGCTCAGCCCATCGGGCTCCGTCTCGGCTCGCGACTCGGTGTCGCAAGCGCTGGCGATCAGAACGGCGACGGCGTCGACGACGTTTGGATCGCGACGCGCTCGACGCGCGATGAGCACGACTTGCGTGGGTTCTTGTCGCTGCTCAGCGGCGCCTCGTTGCGCTCTGGAACCCGAGTCGAGCCGCTCGCGCTCCGCAGCGTTGGCGTCACGCCTCTTGCTCCCCACACGCCAGCGGAGTGTGTGTCGCTGTCCATCGCGGAGCTTCCCAAGATCTGGGAGAGCTCGGACGGCGACGGTCTGAGCGCCGACGATCGCGGCGGCGTGTGCGTCGACAGCGCCTATGGTCGGTGCGTGCGCACGCTTGGCGATCTCGACGGCGATGGGCGCGACGAGGTGTGGGCCGCCGGCTTCGGCGACGTCTGGAGCTACCAGTTCTCGTACGTGATCGAGTCGCGCGCCGAGGCCACGGTCTCGCGCCTGGATGCGGGCGACTTCTACGACGCGCTGCGCGTTCACGACTTCACCGGAGATGGCGTCGACGACTTCGTGTTGGGCGCGGCTGAGCGCACACAACGCTTCTGCGAGAGCCTGGGCGTCGTGCGTCTGTACTCCGGAGCAACTCGCAAGTTGCGTAGGAAGATCGAGCACCCCGGCGGGCACTACACCTTCGCGACGAGCCTCGCGCGCGTCGGCGACGTCGACGGCGACGGCGTGCGCGACCTCGCGGTGTCGACGCCCGAGCCCGATGGATGTGCGGGCGGCGTCCGTTCCAGCATGGAACGCACCGGCTCGGTCGCGCTGATCGCGCTCGGTCCTGGCTTCGAGCATGCGCCGTTCTTCCGCACCTTGCGCGGCGACGCGACGGGCGCCGATCAGTTCGGTCGCGCGCTCGGCTGGGGCGGCGACTGGGATGGCGACGGAGTCGCGGACCTCGCGGTCGGCGCGCCGGCGGACAGCTTACGCGCAGCGCGCGGCGGCGCGGTGCACGTCTACTCGGGCGCGAGCTGGGAGCGCCTCGCGAGCTTCGCCAGCGACGTTCCGCGCGCGGGCTTCGGCCGCGAAGTCGTCTGGGCGCGCGACTTCGACGGCGATGGGCGTCCAGAGTTGATCGTCGCTGCGCCCTGGAGCGGCGAGGATCAGCGCGGGTGCGTGGTGGCGATCGGATCGCGGCGTGGAGAGGTGCTCTGGCGCCGCGCGGGCGCCCGCGAGCACGACGCGTTCGGAGCGAGCCTGGTGCTCGGCGATCTCGACGGCGATGGCCGCGACGAGCTCGTCGTCGGCGCGCCGGGAGCTTGGCGCGAAGACAACCCGCATCGAGCCAGCGTCGTCCTGCTCGAGCTGGCGACCGGCCGACCGCTCGCCGCGATCGAGGGCGAGGCGTTCGTGCCCGCGGACTTCGAACAGGGCATTCAATGGAGCAGCCGCCTCGGGCCGTACTCGTACTACGAGCCCACGCTCCAGCGCTTCGGCCGTTCGCTAGCGATCGCGCGCGATCTCGACGGCGACGACGTGGCGGATCTCGTCATCGGCTCGCCGACCTACCTCGGACCAGAGTACGCGGGCTCGGTGTATGCGCTCTCGGGTGCGGCGCTCATGGGCGAAGTGACGCGACATGCGGCTGTGCTGCAAGGCGACCCATCAGACTTCGTCGATGCGCCGCGGAGCGAGATCGGAGAGATGGGGAAGCTGTGGATCCACGAGGCTCACAACGCGGACTACCAAAAGAACTCTTTGACGGGCTGCACAGAGAGCGCGTTCGGGCGCATCGTGGTTTGGGTCGGGGATCAGAACAGCGATGGCGCTGACGATCTGGTGCTCGGCGCGAAGTTGAGCTTCATCGACGAGCAGGTGATCCTCGCCGACGGGCGCTCGGGGAGGGAGTTGCGGGCGATCTCGGACCAACTCATCCACACCGTTGCGCGCCTGGGTTCACGCGACGACGCAGCGCCGTCCGGCTTTGCTGTCGGCTCCGGTGAGATGAGCGGCTTCTTCTGCAGCGTGTACGGGCGGGTGCGTCTCGTGGGGACCGAGGGGCGCGCGCGCGAAGTTCAGGCGATGCGCTATGGCTTCGGCAACTCCTTCGCGCAGTCCGTGGTTGACGCGGGCGACCTCGACGGCGATGGCGTGTCGGATCTCGCGATCGGATGCCCGCGGGACTGGGAGGGCGTGCGGCTCGTGTCGGGAGCCTCTGGCTCGACCCTCGACAAGCTCATGCTCGCCATCGATTCCTTTGGCGCAACGCTCGCCGCCGGGCCCGATCTCGACGGGGACGGAGTGGGTGAACTCGTCATCGGCGCGCCAGGCTCGACGGGCTTTGGACGAGCGGTTGTGTACAGCGGAAAGACGCGGGAGCGGATCGCCTCGATCGAAGCGCCGACGGACGCGTCGTTGTTCGCCCAGACGCTCTCCGTGGTGGACGACTGTGATGGTGATTCCGTCGTGGATCTCGTCGTCGGCGATCCGTGGTGGGGCTCGGACTCGCGCGGGTTGGTGAGGCTCTACTCGGGGCGGACCTTCGAGCCGCTTCGCACGTGGCGCGGTGAGCATGCTGGCGCGAGCCTCGGCCGCGCGTTCTGCGCCGACCACGACCTCGATGGCGACGGCGTGCGCGACTTCGTGATGGGCGCCCCTGGGTTTGGTCGCCTCGGACCGCGTGGCGCGGTTTACGTCATTTCACCGACGAGCGGCCGGATCTTACTGCGCATCGATGGCGAGCCCCGCGATCCTGAATACCGCTTCCTCGACACAGCGCAGATGCGAGATCCGCGCGAGTTCCCGCGCTCGCACAGCTTCGGCTGGGCCGTCGCGACGGGGGACTTCAACGGCGACGGGCTCGCTGACCTCGCCATTGGTTCGCCGCAGGCCGGGCCGCACCACCTCGTCGGCAAGGTCTACGCGATCTCCGGCGTCGAACTGCGCAAGCACATGGCCCGCTAGAGTCGCACCGTTGCTCGCAACCCTCTTCCGACAGCTGACGCTTCGACTCGACGCAACTCAGTACGCCGCGCTCGGAAGACGCGAAGCGCTGATCGGCCTCGAACTGGCCTGGATCGCTGGCATCGGCCGCTACTGGGACCATCCGAGCGCGGGATTCGCGCAGCGCTCGGGCGTGGGCTCGGTGATCTACGTGTTTGCGTTGAGCGCGCTCCTGTGGTTGATGCTGCGGCCGATGGGCGCGCACCGACGCGAGTATTGGAACGTCGTCGCGATGGTCGGGCTGACTTCGCCGCTCGCCTGGCTCTACGCGCTGCCCGTGGAGCGCTGGACCGAGGTCGAGTCCGCGATTGGGCTCAACCTCGGGTTCCTGGCCGTCGTCGCGGCGTGGCGTCTGCTCTTGCTCGCGCGCTACCTGAGCGTTGGCTGCGGTCTGCCTTGGTGGAGCGCGCTCGCCTGCACGCTGCTGCCGCTGTCGGCAATCGTCACCGCGCTCTCGCTGTTCAGTCTCGAGCGTGTCGTGCTCGACGCGATGGCGGGCCTGCGCCGCGAAGGCGCCGCGGAACGCATCCTCGAAGCGACCGATCACGCCGTGATCAACATCACGGTCCTGTCGTGGTGGACCGTGATTCCCTCGCTCTTCGCCTACGCCTTCAGCGCCGAACACTCCCGCCGTCCCGCGAACTGAGGTCCCCTTCTCGAGCCGCTGGGCGCCGCCCCTGCTAACCTCGCGGGAATGAGCGACCTTCGAGCGATCCTGGCGGCCAAGCGCGACGGCGGGCGGCTGAGCGACGAGCAGATTGCGGAGTTCATCTCTGGCTACGTGTCCGGCGACGTCAGCGACTACTTCGCGAGCGCGCTGCTCATGGCGATCTTCATCCACGGGATGGAGGAGGCGGAGCTCGTGGCGTGGACGCGCGCGATGCTCGAGAGCGGGCGCGTGATGCGTTTCCCGCGTCTCGCCAGGCCCAAGGTCGACAAGCACTCGACCGGCGGCATCGGCGACAAGGTCTCGATTCCGCTCGCGCCGGCGGCGGCGGCCTGCGGCCTAGCGGTGCCGATGATCTCGGGGCGCGGCCTGGGGCACACGGGCGGCACGCTCGACAAGCTCGAAGCGATCCCCGGGTTTCGCACGCAGCTCTCGGCCGAGGAGTTCGAGCGCTGCCTCGAGCGCACCGGAGTCGCGCTCGGCGGACAGACGCCGGACCTCGTGCCCGCGGATCGCAAGCTGTACGCGCTGCGCGACGTGACCGGCCTGATCGAGTCGATCCCGCTGATCGCCAGCTCGATCATGTCGAAGAAGCTGGCCGAGGGACTCGATGCGCTCGTGCTCGACGTGAAGTTCGGCTCGGGCGCGTTCATGGTCGAGCGCGCGCGCGGCGAGGCGCTGGCGCGCGTGATGTTGAAGCTCGCGGCGTCGATGGGAGTCAAGGCCACGGCGCTGCACACGAACATGGAGCGGCCGCTCGGGCGCACTGCCGGGCACGCGCTCGAGATCGAGGAGTGCTTCGATTGCCTCGAAGGCGGCGGGCCGGCGGACCTGCGCGAGCTGGTGTGCCTGCAGGGCGGCGAGATGCTGCGCCTGGGCGGCCTCGCGAAGACGCTCGACGACGGCCGCGCGCAGATCGCGCGTTCGCTCGACGACGGAAGTGCGCGCGAGCTGTTTGCACGCGTGATCGCGGAGCAGGGCGGCGATCCGAGCTGCCTCGACGAGCGCTCCAAACTCGCGCACGCTGCGCACAAGCACGAGTTGCGCGCAGAGCAGGGCGGCGTGCTCGCCTGGCGCGACCTGCGCGCGGTCGGCCACGCGATTTGCGCGCTGGGCGGCGGTCGCATGAAGCTCGGCGACGTGATCGACCCCGCCGTCGGCCTGGTGTTCCCGCGCGACGAGGGCGAGCGAGTCGAGCGTGGCGAAGTCGTGATCGAGGTCCACCACAACGGCCGCGGCCTCGAGCGCGCGCTCGAGCTCCTGCGGGGCGCGTTCGAGCTCGTTCCGGCGCACACCCCTTCGCCGCTGGTGCTGGCGACGATCGCGCAAGAGCGCTGAGCCACTCGGCAGCGGGCCGCTGCAGTCGGCCTGTTCTCCGGTGAGTCAGCGGCTCGTTCGACGAGAGCTGTGGATCCCACGCTCTTGACGGGCCCGCGGCGATAGTTAGGATGCCTAACTATGCCGCCTCCGTCCCTTTCCGATCCGGGCGATCGACAGGAGTCCGTGCCCGTCAAGCTCGCCCTGGGACTCTTGCGCATCTCTCAGGCGCTGGCCAACGCGCGGGGTGCGGCGGCCGGCGAGCAGGGCCTCTCGCCGCTGCAGCTCCAGATCCTCATCGACTTGACGAACGAGCCCTCCGGCGTCGGCGCGGCCGGAGTCCTCGCGCGCAAGTACGGCGTGAGCGCGCCGACGCTCAGCGACTCGCTGGCAGCCCTCGTGCGCCGCAAGCTCGTGACCCAAAGGCCCAGTGCGAGCGACGCGCGCGTGCGCGAGCTGCGTGCGACGGCCAAGGGCCGCACGCTCGCCGAGCGCGCGTTGGCGGATCTCGATCAGCTCGTAGGAGTCTGCGCGCAGATGCCGCACGAAGAGCAGCAGCGCAGCCTCGGCGCCGCGCTCGACCTGATCCGGCGTTTCAACGAGCTGGGCTGGATCCAGGCCGACCGCATGTGCGTCACCTGTCGCTTCTTCGAGCGCGACCGCGCTCCCGGCACGCCGGCGCCGCATTGGTGCCGGTTGATCTCCCGCAAGCTCGCGGCGGCCGACCTGCGCGTCGACTGTCCCGAGCAGGAACCCGCAGTTTCGAGCCCCGGATCATGAACAAGCCCCTGTTGCTCTCCGCTCTCGCCCTGGTGGTCGCCGCGTGCGCCGCTACTTCGAACCTCTCGGTCGGCGATCCCGTGCCCTACCCCGACGGCTACCGCCAGTGGGCGCACGTGCGCTCGATGCTGATCGAGAAGGGTCATCCGCTCTACGACTCGTTCGGCGGCATGCACCACATCTACGCCAATGACGCGGCGTGCGAAGGTCTCGAGCGCGGCGACGGCGCCTACGACGACGGCGCAGTGTTCGTGTTCGACCTGCTGCACGCCGACTCGGCCGGAGGCGCGGTCACCGAGGGCGCACGCAAGGTGTTGGGCGTCATGCATCGCGATGCCGACGCGTTTGCGTCCACCGGGGGCTGGGGCTTCGCCGGCTTCGGCGGCGACACGCGCGACAACGTCGTGAAGGACCCGGCGCAAGGTTGCTACCAGTGCCACACCGGCCGCGAGTCCGCCGGGTACGTGTTCTCGACCTGGCGCAAGTGACGTCGCTACCATCGCGCGCGCATGAGCATTCTGCGCTGCGCGCTGGGACTGGCCTTTTTCTGTGCGGTCGCTTGGGCCATGTCGAGCGACCGCAAGCGCTTTCCTTGGCGCGTCGCGGCGCTCGGAACCGTGCTGCAGTTCGCGGTGGGCTGGTTCATCCTCGGCACGCCCTTCGGCGCCAGCTTTTTCGAGTCGATCGCGGCTTTCGTGGCCAAGCTCGTGAGCACCGCTCAGCCCGGCGCCGAGATGGTCTTCGGGTCGATGGCGCGCGCGGACGGTCCGCTCGGCTTCGTGTTCGCCTTCGCGGGCTCGGGGCTGATCGTGATCGTGTTCTTCAGCGCGCTGATGTCGATCCTCTATCACATGGGCGTGATGCAGGTGGTGATCTGGCTGCTGGCGAAGGTGATGAGTTCGCTGATGGGCGTGTCGGGCTCGGAGTCGATGGCAGTCGCCGCCAACGTTTTCGTCGGGCAGACCGAGGCGCCCCTGGTGGTCAAGCCGTTCATTTCGGGGATGACCAAGTCCGAGCTGATGGCGCTGATGACGGGCGGCTTCGCGACGATCGCGGGCTCGGTGATGGCGGTCTACATGGGGCTGCTCGGCCCCGAGTACGGTCCGCACCTGCTCACCGCGTCGGTGATGAGCGCTCCGGCGGCGTTCGTGATGGCCAAGATCATCACGCCCGAGACCGAGCGTTCGCAGACCGGCGGCGGCGTCGAGCTGCGCATCGAGCGCGAGGCGACCAACCTGATCGAGGCGGCGGCCAACGGCACGAGCGACGGGCTCAAGCTGTGGCTCAACGTGATCGCGATGCTGATCGCGTTCGTGGCGCTGGTGAACCTCGTCGACTGGCCGCTCGGCGCCTTCGGAAAGTGGCTGCACTCGCTCGGCATGCTGTCGGGCGAGCTCTCGCTCAGCCGCATTTTCGGCTGGATCTTCGCGCCGGTCGCTTGGGTGATGGGCGTCGAGGGCTGGCGCGACTGCGAGCTGTTCGGCTCGTTGCTGGGCGTGAAAGTCTCGATCAACGAATTCGTCGCGTACCAGTCGCTCGTCGAGCAACGGCCCGGCGCAGGCGGCGCGCTGGAGTTCGAGCACGTGCGCAGCGCGAAAATGGCGGCCTACGCGTTGTGCGGGTTCGCCAACTTCGGCTCGGTGGGGATCCAGATCGGCGGGATCGCTGCGCTCGCACCCGAGCGCAAGAGCGACCTCGCGCGCCTGGGCCTCAAGGCGATGATCGGCGGCGCTTTTGCTTCGTGGATGACCGCAACCATTGCGGGGGCCTACCTGTGAGCACGCTTCAAACAACCAACGGTGTCGAGCAACTCGCGGCGAGCCTGCGCAAGCACGGCGTCGGCGCCGTGGACGTGGCCTTCGTGCTCGGATCGGGGCTCGGCGCCTTTGCCGAGCGCATTTCGGATGCGCGCCGCATTCCGTACGCCGAGATCGAGGGCATGCCGCAGAGCAAAGTGGCCGGGCACGCCGGCCAACTCGTCTTCGGTCGCATCGGCGCGCGGCGCGTGCTCGCGCAGCAGGGCCGCGTGCACCTCTACGAAGGCTGGCGCGTCGACGAAGTGACTCGCGCCGTGCGCGCCTTCGTGCGCGTGGGCTGCGGTCAGGTGGTGCTCACGAACGCCGCCGGCGGGCTGCGCCGCGAGTGGGCCCCGGGAACGCTGATGGCGATTTCGGATCACCTGAATTTGCAGGGCCGCTCGCCGCTCGCGCGCGCGGAGGCGGGCTACGCGCGACCCTACGACTCCGAGCTGTGCGCCAAGCTCGTCGGCGCCGCGCGCGCGTCCGGCTTCGAGCTTCAACAGGGCGTGTACGCCGGATTGCTCGGGCCGACGTACGAGACGCCGGCGGAGATCGCGATGCTGCGCACGCTCGGCGCCGACGCGGTCGGCATGAGCACGGTCGCCGAGGCGCTCGCAGCGCGCGCGAGCGGCGCGCGCGTGGCCGGTGTGTCGCTGATCACCAATTTCGCCGCGGGCATCACGGGCGAGAAGCTGTCCCACGAGGAAGTCATGGCCGCGGGCCGCGAGGCGGCGGGCCGATTCAGCGCTCTGCTCGAGCGCTTCGCCGCGAGTTGAGCGCGCCGCGGCCGCAGCTGCATCCGCTCCCGTAGGATGACGACGTGAGCGATCCGAAGGCGTCAGAGGCTGCGAGCGTGCTCGGGCGCGGTCTCGACGGGACGCAGAAGCTCGGGTTGGGCGCGGCGCTGCTCGCGGCGCTCGCCAGCGCAGTTCTCGCCTGGGACAGCGTCGTGCAGCGCGCCTGGCTCACGTCGATCTGGCTCTACAAGCGCCCGTTCGGAATCGAAGAGCTGCTGGCGTGCGCGGCGCTCGCCGTCGTCGCGGCGGCCGCCACACTGCGCTTCGCTCGGCGCGGCCGCGCACGGGCCGTCCTGCTCCCCAGTCTGCGCTGGATCCCGACCATCTTCGCCGTCGCGTGGGTCGCGAGCTGGAGCATCCCCGAACCGCGCAACGTCCATGACCTCCGACCGCTGATCGGCTACTCGCTGGCGGTTTGGAGCCTGCTCTTCGCGCTCGGCGCGCGCGCTGCGAGCTGGCCGCGCGCGCTTGCGACACTCGAAAAGCTGCTGCTCGCGGCCGCGCTCAGTCTGATCGCGACCGAGGCCGCTCTGCGCGTGTGGCGCGCCGCCGACAGTCCGGAGTTGCTCGCCACGCCGAGCCTCGACGCCGGCGCGTTCGTTGCGGCCCACCGCCGGGCGCCCAATCGCGATCACGGCGCCTTTCCCACCGACGAGCACGGCTACTCCGATCGCCTGCGCGCGCCGCTCGGCCCGAGCGAGCCGTGGGTCGCCTGCATCGGCGACTCGTTCAGCGTCGGAGTCGTGCCGCACCACCGCCACTACACGACGCTCGCCGAGCGCGAGTTGGGCCTGGAGGTCTACAACGTCGGCGTCGCCGGCGCCGGTCCGCGCGAGTACCTGCACATGCTGCGCGAGCACGTGCTCCCGCGCGGCCCGCGGCTGGTCGTGATCGCAGTGTTCGTGGGCAACGACTTCGAAGATGCGGCGCGCGAGAACAAGGATCTGTTCGAGCAGTTGACCTGCCGCGACGAGGTGCTCGTGCGAGTGGCGGCGCAGCGCGCTGCGACACTGCTGCGCGCCGGCGATCTCGATCGGAGCGCGCGACAGGCCGACGTCCCTGCGCAAACTTCGCTCGCGCGCATCGAGCAGGTGTTGCCGTGGCTCGCCGATCCGCTGCTGGAGCGGCCTTCGTTCAGCGAGGAGCGATTCTCTTACATCGAAGCCGAGCGCGCGCGCTGGCTGCTGACGGGCGACGAAGGGCGCTACGAGCCCGCGCTGGAGTGGCTGGCGCGCCTGCGCGAGGCCGCTGCGCCGATTCCGCTGGCCTGCCTGCTGATTCCCGACGAGTTCCAGGTCGAGGACGCCGTCTGGGAGTCGGTGTGCGCTTCGGGACTGGCGCGCGACGTCGATCGCGAGCTGCCGCAGCGCCGCCTGCGCGAGCACCTGACGCGCGAAGGCGTCGAGTTCGTGGATCTGCTCCCGGCGCTGCGAGCCGCACCGCCGCTGGCGGACGGGCGGCTGCACGTCTACCACCTGCGCGACACGCACTTCAACGCGCGGGGGAACGAGATCGCGGCGCGGGGCCTGGTGGAGCTAGTGCAGCGCTGTCTGCGGTGATCGAAGCGATCGCGCTTGCTTCGCCGATGCGTGTGCAGCGCGCTTCAGCTCGCCCAGCGGAAGCGGATCACTTCCACGGTCGGCGGGGCCGCGTCGATGCGCTCGGTCGCGCCGTCGCGTTCGAGCGTGATCTGTAGCCGACCCTCGCGCGGCTTGGCGAAGGCCGCGCGGCAGTCCGCCGGCCCCGCGACCTTCACGCCGTTCACTTCGATGAGCTTGTCGCCGACGCGCAGCCCGATGCGAGCCGCCGCGCAGGCCGGATCGATGTCGACGATGCGCGTGGCCTCGAGGTTGGCGCGCAGTTCCAGTGCCGCGGGCTCTTCGACTCGCTCGACGGCGCAACCGGCCGCGCTCAGCGCTGCGCCGAGGTCGGCGTTGGGCGCCTCGACCAGGCCCTTGAAGCTCGCGGCGAACTCCGCTCCGCAAAAGCGCGCGAGCTGCTCGACGAAGTCCGCCAGCGTCGGCGCTGCGCCGGTGCGCGACCAGCGCTGGTCGTTGTTGAAGGCGCGCAGGAAGTCGTCCAGCGTGCGCCGCGGCCCGTCGGTCTGCTCCGCGGAGCGCAGCGACTTCTCGCACAGCGCGGCGAGCACCAGTCCGCCCGCGTAGACCTGGTCATAGGCGCCGCCGCCTTCGAAGAACGCCGGCCCGCCGGCCTGGAGCAGCGACAGTCCGGTGGCGCGCGCCGCGCGCTCGTACTCACCGAGCTTTTCGCCGATCTTCTCCTGCAGCGCGGCGTCGCTCAGCTCGCCGATGCGGCGCGTCGCTTCGTAGGCGTAGTAGTCGGTGAAGCCCTCGTTGAAGAAGCGCAGTTCGTCGGGACAGGCGTAGCGTGACGCGCCCCAGGTGTGGAAGAACTCGTGCGCGATCAGGTGCGCTGCGTAGGGGCGGACCGCGTGCACCGGCATCTTGGCGTCCACCGAGAGCACCATCGCGCCCTGCTTGGCCGAGCCCGCGAAGCCGCGCACGCGCGAGGGCACGAACAGGAACAGGTAGCGCTCGAGCGGCGCGCCGCCGAACAGCTCGATCTCGGTGGTGAAGAGCGCTCCGACGAGCGGCGCGACTTCGGCGGCCAGGCGGGCTTCGCTCGGCGCGAAGAGCGCGAGGGCGTGTGCTCCCTCGGCGCTCGACTCGCGCTTCTCCCACTTGCCGAGCGCGACCAGCGCGTCCCGCAGCGCGAGCGAGTCGCGCGGCGCGAACACGCCCGGTTCGACCTCGGGCCAGGCGGTGTGCACGGCCCAGCCCTCGGGCAGCTCGAAACGCACGCGCAGTTCGATCCCATCGATCGTCGCCGCCGGCAGCAGCGCGCCGGACGAGAGCATGGCGAACTCCTCGGTCGCGATCGGCATCTCGTAGTCGCCGCGCTCGTCGACCAGCGGGTGCGAGCGCAGGTCGACCGGCGCGTTGAAGACCACCGCCAGCGGCTTGCCGGGCGCGCACGGGATGCGCCACGAGAACGGGCGCGCGCGCTGCACCTCGCTGGGCTGGTCGCCGACCACGACGATCCACGGGTCGAGCACCTGGGCCTCGGGAAACGTGACGAAGGCGAAGCGCTCGGCGAAGTTCAGCTCCAGCTCGGTGAGCCCCGCCGGCAGATGGGTGAACTCGATCGCGACCGTCGCGCGTTGCCCCGCCGGATCGGTGAGTCGGACGGTGTACTCGGCCCGCGGCGCCGCGACCTGCAGCAGCGCCGTACACAGGAGGGGAGCGGTGAACATGGGCCGCAGCCTACGGCGCCGGGGGGCGCACGTTGGATACGACGCCGGGCGCTGGGGAGACTTCCGAGCGAGCAGTTGGACGTCAATCGGCGCTGCACGCGCGGAGAATGACCCGCTTCGGGCGCCGCGCCATCGCGCTCTTTCCGCGGGCGCGGCCTCGCACTGCTCAGCGGCCGGCTTCGAGCGCGGGCGACTTCACCGGCACGACGAAGGCGCGGTCGAGCACGATGAACGTCTTCTCGCCGACGGTGAGCTCGCCCGCGACCACGGCAGCGACGAAGGCGACGCAGCCCTCCTGGAGCGTGCGACAGGTCGGATTGCGCAGGATCAGCGGCGGGTGCGTGAGGCCCGGCGCGTCGACGATGCGCACCTTCTCTTCCCACAGCATGCCGTTCTCTTCAGGCCAGTAGATGCGCGGAACCAGGAACACGATGGCCCGCCCCGGTGTGAGGTTTTGGCGCGCGAGCTCCTCTTTACCGCCGTCGTGCGCGGCGTAGTACATCGCCGAGACGTTGAGTGCGAAGGCCTCCTTGAGCCCTTCTTCGAGCGACATCCGCACCGCGTCGCGATCGTCCGTCGGACGCACGTTGGTGAGAATCGAAGCCAGCGTGCGGAACTTCGACCACAGTTTGCGCGCGTCCGTCAGTCGGTCGCCCTTGCAGCGCGAGCATGTCACGTCGCGTCGTTGGACGTTCCAGCGCACGCCGTCCCAGGTGCGCTCTTCCTCGCGCCGCGAGCCCTTGCCGTCGCAATCGCCGCAGCGCACCTCATTCAAGAACGCCTTGCCGCGCTTGGCCGCGTTGGCGGGTTGCTCGACCGCGCCCCACAGGATCGTGGGCATCGCGTAGGTCTGACTCGCAGCCGCCACGAAGGCGCCGGGGAACTTCTTGGGACGGGCCTTGGCCTCCGCCGCGGCGCGGCGCAGCTCGGCCACGGGCAGCACGCTCGGCTCGGTCAAGCCCGTCGTCGCCCAACTCCACTGCCACATCCCGACCAGACGCCCCTCGACATCGACGATCGGCAGGCCGCTCAGTCGCCCATGCGTGGCAGTGACAAGGATCTGGTCCGCCCGCTCTCCGCCCCGTGGCTTCATTTCCGCCAGCGAGATCGCTCGCCAAAGCTCCGCGTTGGTCGGGGCTTGGATGTCGGCGAACAGCGTGTAGTTGCTCGGATCGAGCGGCGCCGTGCTCGCATCCAGCGCCAGCGGGTAAGCCGCGGCGTTCGACGGCGCCTGGGCTTCGGCGTCGGTCGAGTTGGCGCCCGTCGAGTTTCCGCCGGAGGAGTTCGCGCCGTTCGAGCTCGCCGCTGCTTCGACCGCGCCGCCGCCCAGGGTGAAGATCGCGATGTCCTTCACCGGGTCCGCGCCGATCACGTTCAGGCGCAGCGTCTTGCTGCCCTTGCCCAAGCGCCGCACGCTCGAACTGTCGGCCTTGACCAGCGCGGAGAAGCTCGTGACCCCCAGATCGGGCTCGAGCATGAAGCCGAACTGCACCAGCTTGTTCTCCTTGTAGTTGTTGCTGACGACGCGCTTGTCGTCCTTGAAGCGCATCTCGATCAGCACCACCGCCTGCTCGACCAACTGCTCGTCGGGCGTGACGCCGGTCGGCTCGCTGCCGCCCTCGGCGTTCTCGTCCGCGCCCTCCTGGAGAAGCGTCAACGGACGCGCTCCGAGCGCAGTCGCCGGCGCGGCCGCGCCCAGGCCCAGCGCCACTGCGAGGCCGATGGAAGCGAACAACGGGGAGAGTCCGGGGGTGCGTGCGCGCATGACTGTTCTCGAGCGAAGGTGGTCTTGGGTTGCTGAGCGTGGGGGCGTCACCGGGCGTTCGGCTCGGCCCACTCGCGCAAGGCCGAGAGGGCGAGACGAGCCGCAGCGCGACCTGTCACGGTGGTTCTGGAGCGAAGCGTCGGGGAGCTGTGCGTGTTCGGCGGAGCCGGAGAGGTTCAGTTCAATACGGGGCGCTTCAAGCGAAAGCCCACGCGTTCATCGCTGAGTCCGACCGGGAGGAAACTCCGGTCGAGGTCCAACGTGCTAGAGCTGGCTCCGATCTGACGGGGAGTTGCTGCGTGAGAGCTGCAGTCGTCGCCGACCCGGACGACGCGCGCGCGAGTAGGCGCTGGCGCCGAGAGTTCGCCAGCGGCTTCGTGTGGATCTACGGACAGCTCGCGCGTCCATTCCCACAGGCGCTGAGGTGCTTCGGCATCGCCGCGAGGCAGGAGTTCCGCGCCAGCACGCACCGCTTGGCAGAGTTCCTCCGCGCTCGGCAGCTCGAACCAATTGGCAGCGGCCTTGCAGCAGTCGTTGGCTGCCCGCTCCCAATTCAGGCCGAGTGCGGGAGCGAGCGGGTCATCGGAGACTCGGGAAGCGTGAATGTCGCCACTCAACGATTGGACCTGCTGACGGGTGGCCAAGTGGATGCTGAGGAAGAACGGTTCGTCCAGAGGCGCCGCGGGAATGAGCACGAACACGATGCAGCCACTCTGGTCGGTGGCCAGCTGTCCGTTGGCCTGGCGCTTGGGTTCCGTGCCGCTGGTGAAATGAGCGAAGAGCCAGAGCCCCGAACGCGGATCGGGGCCGATGGGCGCTAGTTCCGCTTGCTGCACCAGCTTCAGGCCGCCGTAGTGCGGGGAGCGCGCGATCTCGTCGGACGCTCGATTCCACTGCTGAGTGAGATCGCCGCTGTACTGCTTCGCGCGCACCTTGTCACGACGATCTTTGAGACGTTCTAGTCGCGCGACGGTCGTCGCCAACACCGGATCGATGTCCGTGCGCCGCGCTCCAACTACCCACCCATACAAGTCACGAAGCGGACGGACGCCGTTTGTGGACATGCTCAGCGTGTCGCGGTGCAAGGCGAGACATCCGATGTCCACCGTTGCTCGTTCGCTGGGCGGCGCGGTGCCGTCGACGAGCCAATCGACCCACTCCACCCAGAAGGGCCAGTGCCCCCCGATGCGCCCTTGAACTACCAGGGGATCGCTCGCCAGGGCCTCGAACGTGTTGATCTGAGTGACTGCCGCGAGGACTCGCTCTTCTGCTGTTTCCCGCTGGCGTCGATTGGGCGCATCTTCGGCCCACACCGCGCCGCCCCCCAGCACCCCCGTCAACCCAACAGCGACGCCCGCAGCGAGCCCCGGGTTCCTGCGCACCCACTTCCAGCCGCGTGTCCAGACGCTCGAGCGGTGCGCGCGGACGACGCGGCGCTCCAAGTACGCCTGCAGGTCCTCGGCCAGCTCCTGCATCGAGCCGTAGCGCTCGGCCGGATCGCGGGCCATGGCCCGTTCGCAGATGGCGTGCAGCTCGCGCGGGAGCTTGGGAGCGAGCTGTGCGATCGGGGTCGGTGTGCCGCGCAGCACGCTCAAGAGGAGCATCTCGCGGTCGATGCGCTCGCCGCTCTCGAGGAACGGCGGCGCGCCCGCGAGCAGGTGGTACAGCATCGCGCCGAGCGCGTACACGTCCGAGCGCGGTCCGACGGCGGCCTGATCTCCGCGCGCCTGCTCCGGCGGCATGTAGCACAGCGTTCCGACGCCAGCGTCGGAGCGGGTGGCCAGCGGCGACGCGGGATCGCGCTCGCGCTCGCTGCGGCGGAAGGACTCGACCTCGGTGATCGCGTCGCTCGCCGGCCGCTTCGCGCCGCCTTCGCGCGGGGAGAGCACGCGCGCCAGGCCCCAGTCCATCACGTAGATCTCGCCGTAAGGTCCGACCATCACGTTCGACGGCTTGAGGTCGCGGTGGATCACGCCGCGGTCGTGCGCGTAGGCCATCGCCTCGCACACGCGCAGCAGCAGCGTGAGCGCGCGCGTCGGGTTCCAGCCCGCCAGCCGCTCGCGAGCCTGCTCGAAGATGCGGGTCAGCTCGACGCCCTTGACCAGCTTCATCGTGAAGTACGGCCGGCCCTCGTCGTCCGCGCCCAGGTCGTACACGGGCACGATCCCCGGATGGCTGAGCTGGCTCGCGATGCGTGCCTCGTCGACGAAGCGCGTGAGCGCCGCGCTGTCCACTTGCCGCGCGTCGCGCGCCGCGAGCGCCAGCTTCATTGCGACCACTCGCTTGAGCTTGGAGTCCCAGACCTTCAGCACCACGCCGCAGCCGCCACGGCCGACCTCCCCGCGGAAGCGGTAGCGCGTCCACGGAGGCGTGAGCACCCCGAGCTTCTCGGTC
This sequence comes from Planctomycetaceae bacterium, assembly GCA_011525785.1. Taxonomy (GTDB): domain Bacteria; phylum Planctomycetota; class UBA1135; order UBA1135; genus WYBT01. The sequence continues at coordinate 49,147 of WYBT01000024.1, read as the reverse complement.
AGCTCGCTGGCGCTCGGCGCGTCGCACGTGTCGAGCGTCAGGGCGTTCGGGTCGTGCGCGAAGCTGCCGACCAGCTTGCTGAGGATGGGATCGAAGAGCTTCCAGTTTGCGTGCAGCTCTTCGAGCTCGGCGCGTAGAGCGGGGTGGCCTCGGAGCAGCTCCTCGAGCGGCTCGCTCGCGCCGGCTTCGCGCCGCGTGAGCCAGGCTGCGAACAGGGATTCGGCGAGGTCGTGGCGTGACTGGGGGGAAGTCATGGGGGCCACGCGCGGCAGTGCGGGTCGGGAGGGGGCTGCGCGGCGGCCGCAGGCTAGGGGCTCGGGGCGGCCCAGCCCATGCGGAATGCGGCGAGATGGACGGCAGACGCCGGGAGCTTCGGCTCGGCTTCAGGTGCGGGGCTGCCGACCGAACGCCGCGGGGCCGCTCTTTGCGCTTCCCATACCTGTGCAATTCGCGCGGCGGGCGTAAGCTACGGGTCGCCGCCCCGCCGATTCGATGTTGCGCGGGTCGGGGTCCGGGCATCCAACGGACTCAGCCTCGGCTGCAACGATTCCAAGGCCGACAGTTCGGCCCTCAACAACCTCTCTACGGAGCATCACACATGAAGCGTCTGATCCTCGGCGTGGCCCTCGTGGCCGCTGTCGCCGCCTGCAAGGCCCAAACGAACAAGTCCGTCTCGAGCGCCGAAGGCGCCGCCGTCAGCGACTGCGCGACGAAGACGAGCTGCGGCTCGGAAGCCAAGAGCGAGTGCTCGACCAAGGCCCAGGCCGAGTGCGGCGGGGCCAAGACCTGCCCGGTCACCGGCAAGACGATGAACTGAGCCGAGACCCTTCGGTCTCGAATCCACGCGGGGCGTGCAGCCGATCGGCTGCGCGCCCCGCGCGCCGTTCGGAGCCGCTTAGGCGCGCCGAGAACCGCGCAAGGGCGGCCGTGGGGCGTCCCGGCGAGTTTTTTTGGGAACCGGGGCCGCGCGGGCGGCAACCAGCCGGCCCGCGTTCAGTCCCCCGCGCGCGACCCATCTACCCATGAGCCAATCACGTCCCGCCACCCTGCTGTCCGTTTCGATCGCCCTCGGCGCTCTGCCCACGCTCGCCGCCGCCGCTACGCAGGCCGCGCCCCAGTCGACGGGCGGCCAGCAGTCGCCCGACCTGACGGCGCCGCCCCAGGGTTCGGGCGCGCAGGAGCAGCTCAAGCCCGCGCAACAGGGCGCGCCGCTGCCGCCCCAGGGCCCGATCTCGCAGGCCGCCGGCCAGCCCAACCCCCAGGGCACCGTCTTCCAAACGCCCGGCATGCCCAACATGGGTCTGCGCATCTCGTCGGGCATGGGCCAGGTCACGCGCTTCTCGAACGAGTTCAACCCGGCCTTCTCCTTCATCATCGACGCGGCCGCGGAGGCCGTCGACAGCGACGGCGGGCGCGACGGCCTGGATGCCTCGCTGCTCAGCATGGAGCTGACCGGCAACGCCTGGATCGACCCGCGCGCCTGGGCCTACTTCGTGGGCGTGGTCGAGGACGAGGCGCTGAACCTCGAGGAGGCGGCCATCCACTACATCGGCCTGGGCTCGCGCAACACGATCCGCGCCGGTCGCTTCTTCATCGACTTCGGCAAGCAGATGCAGATCCACGTGCACGAGCTGCGCACGCTGGAGCGGCCGCTGGCGCTGCGCACGTACTTGGGCAGCGAGGTCAAGGGCGAAGGCGCGCAGTGGGACTCGTGGACCACGGTGGGTGACTCGACGGCTGTGCGCTGGTCGGTCGGCGCGTTCGCCAACGCGCTCGCGGAGATCGAAGAGGACGACATCACCTCGACCTCGCCGCTGATCGAGACGCTCTCGCCGCGCACGGGCGAGGACTTCACCTACACCGCGCGCCTCACGGGCTTCACCGACGTCGGCGACCGCGGCATCTTCCAGCTCGGGGCCTCGGCGCGCACCCTGCCGCGCTACGAGCTGCAGTACGGCGACGGCGCGGGGGTCGCGGGCGACGACCTCTCCAACACCGTCTTCGGCCTCGATGCGACCTACGGCTGGGTCGGGCCGACGGGCGTCGACTCGTGGAGCGCGGGAATGGAGCTGCTGGCGAACGCCGGCGACAACGGGGCCGAGATCACCGACCCCAACGGCACGCCCGGCGACGGCGACGACGTGGTCGCGCTGTTCGACGACACCGTGTACGGCGGTTTCGCGTGGGTCGACTACGCCTGGGACCGCTTCAACGCAGTCGGCATTCAGTACAGCACGGTCGAGCTCCCGGACGCGAACAAGTCGAACGTCTCCGAGATCGAGGCCTACTACACGCACATGTTCTCCGAGTTCCACCGCCTGCGCTTCGTGCTGGCGCACAACGACTCGGACATCGACGGCGAGACCAGCCGCTTCGTGGTGCAGTACACCGCGGTGCTCGGCGCGCACGGTCACGGCGTGAACTGGTAACCTGACGGAATGCTGCGCCTGCGCACGCTTCTCTGCACCGCCCTCTGGGCCCTGGTCGCGCTCGCGGCGACCGCCTTCTCGCCCGTGGGCGAGGCGGAGAAGCTGCGCTGCGTCGCCACCATCCCGGACCTGGCGGACTTCCTGCGCGAGGTCGGCGGTGAGCGCGTCGAGGTGACCTCGCTCGCCAAGGGCCCCGAGAACCTTCACGCCTTCGTCACGCGCCCGAGCCATCTCGTGGCCGTGGCGAAGGCCGACGCGCTGTTCCAGGTCGGTCTCTCGCTCGAGCTCGCCTACGTTCCGGCGCTCGTCGAGGGCAGCCGCAACTTCAAGGTCTTCCCCGGCGCGCCCGGCTTCTTCAACTGCTCTGAGGGTTGGGACGCGATCCAGGTGCCGGTGGTGCTCACGCGCCAGGCCGGCGACGTGCACCCGCAGGGCAACCCGCACATGAACCTCGACCCGCGCGGGGGGCGTTTCCTCGCGGGCAAGGTGCTCAGCGGGCTGAGCGCGCTGCGCCCGGACTCGAAGGAGTACTTCGAGGCGCGCCACGCAGACTACCTCGCGCGCCTAGCGCTGGCGGAGCAGCGCTGGGCCGAGATCGGCAAGCACTTCGCGGGCAAGAAGGTCGTCGAGTACCACCAGGAGTACGACTACTTCCTGCTGCGCTATCAGATGACGCGTGTCGCCAACCTCGAGGTGCGGCCAGGCATTCCGCCCACGCCCAACCACCTCGCGTCGGTGATCGACAAGATGAAGTCCGAGGGCTGCAACGTGATCATCACGGCGCCCTGGTCGAACAACAACTTCGTCGAGCGCGTCGCCGAGGCCACCGGGGCCAAGGTGCTCGTGCTGCCGAGCGCCTGCGGCGGCGTCGATGCGACCAAGACCTGGATCGCGATGATGGACTTCATCCACGAGAGTCTGGCGCGCGCCTTCGGGACGCCGCTCCCGCCCAAGCAGTGACGCACGGACCCTCTTCAGCCCGCGGCTGAAGTCCGCGGCCGCTCCGGTGTCAGCACCCGCGCTGCTCCTCGTCCGCGACGCCGCCTTCGGCTATGGCCGGCGAGCGGTCGTGTCCGGCGTGAACCTGCGCGTCGAGCCGGGCCAGTTCCTCGGCATCGTCGGGCCCAACGGCGCGGGCAAGACGACGCTGTTTCGCGGCCTCTTGGGGCTGATTCCACCGCTCGAGGGGCGGGTCGAGCGCGGCACGCGCGCCATCGGCTACGTGCCGCAGCGCGAGTCGCTCGACGCGCTGTACCCGGTCACCGTCGAAGAGGTCGTGCAGATGGGCGCTTTCGCCAAGCTGCACGGCTTGCGCCGGCTGCCGCGCGACGAGCGTGCGCGAGCGGTGGTGTGCCTCGAGCGCGTCGGGCTCGCCGAGCGCCGCGCGGCGCCGTTCTCGACGCTCTCGGGCGGCCAGCGTCAGCGCGTGCTCATCGCGCGCGCGCTGATGGTCGAGCCCGAGCTGCTGCTCCTCGACGAGCCCACCACGGGCGTCGATCGCGCGGCCCAGGCGCACATCCTCGAGCTGCTGGGCGAGCTCAACGCCTCGCAGCGCCTCGCCGTGCTGCTCGTGAGCCACCAGATCTCGATGGTGCGTCAGACCGTGCAGCGCGTGCTGTGGGTCGCCGACGGACACGTGACCGAGGGGCTGGCGGCGCAGATGCTCGCGCCGGAGAACCTCGACCGGCTCTACAGCGCGACCGGCCGCCCGCACGCGGAAGAGGACGCCTGAGCGTGGACGAGCTCGAAGTCATCTCCTGGGGCGAGCGCGTTTCGCTGTTCCGCTTCGCGCTGCTCGCAGCGTTGCTGGCCGGCGCGGTGTGTCCGCTGCTGGGCGTGTTCCTGCACGTCCGACGCACGAGCTTCTACGGCATCGCGTTGCCGCAGTTCGCCACCGCGGGCGTCGTGTTCGGCTTCGTGGTGCTGCCCTGGTGGCTCGAGAACGTCGGCCTGGGCGCGCTCGACTTCGCCGGCGCCATGCACGACAGCCACGCGGCGATGAACTACCACTTGGCGTGGTCGAACGTGTTCACGTTCGGCGGGCTGCTCGCGCTGCTGGCGCTCGGCCGCCGCGGCGGGAGCGAAGTGGGGCGCGTTGCGGCCTCGTTCGCCATCGCGTCGGCGGCGACGCTGCTGTTCGGGCGCATGTCGCCGGTCGGCAAGGGCTTCGTCGACGAGCTGCTCTCCGGCGAGTTGCTCGGCGTGGGCGTGCACGAGTTCGAGACGCTGGCGGTCGTGTTCGGCCTCGCGGCTGGGGCGCTGCTGCTGTATCAGCGCGACCTGCTGCTCGTCAGCTACGACCGCGAGTCAGCGCTCGTGCTGGGCAAGCGCGTGTTCGCGCTCGAGGCGCTGCTCACGGCCGTGACGGGCCTGGTGATCTCGGTCGGCACCATGGTGCTCGGCCCGATCGTGCTGTTCGGACTGATCGTGCTGCCGGCGATCGGCGCGCGGGTCTGGGCGCGCTCGATGCGCGGCTATTTGCGCCTGGCGAGCGCTTTCGGCGTCGCCGCGGTGCTCCTGGGCGTCGCGGCCTCGTTCGAGCTCGATCTGCCACTGGGCGCGGCGATCACAGGGGCGGCCGCGCTGCTGCTCGTCCCTGGCGGCCTGCTGCGTCGCGGTTGAGTTGTACGGTGCCAGAGCAATCTGTCCCACGCAGCGGCCGCGTTCGGCTTGCCCGTTGGTTGTACGGTGCCAGAGCAATCTGTCCCACGCCGGGCAGCGCAACGGGCAAGCCGAACGCGTTGGCGGCGTGGGACAGATTGCTCTGGCACCGTACAACCAACGCCCCGGCGCTGTACAACCACGTACATGAACCAACTACGCATCCTCGTCGCTGCGATGTGCTCCGCGCTCGCGCTCCTCGTGCTGAGCGCCTTTGCTCCGATCCAAGACAAGCCCGCCGAGGATCCCAAGGTCCAGGCGGCCAAGATCCTGGCGCAGAAGGGCGCCTATCCGCTGAAGAAGTGCGCGGTGAGCGGCGAGGCGCTCGACGCGAAGTCCGTGGACGTCCTGATCGACGAGCGGCTCGTGCGCGTGTGCTGCAACGACTGCGTCGAGCCCGCGCGCAAGGACAAGGAGAAGATCTTCAAGGCCATCGACGAGGCCGTGATCGCCCAACAAACGGGCGCGTACCCGCTCGCGACCTGCGTGATCAGCGGCGAGAAGCTCGGCGACGGCGCGGTCGCCGTGGTCCAGGGCACGTACCTGCTGCGCGTGTGCTGCAAGGACTGCGTCGCGGCCGTGCGCAAGGCGCCGGAGGAGGCGCTGAAGAAGCTGCAGACCGCCTACATCGAGAAGCAGAAGGCCGACTACCCGCTCTCCACCTGCATCGTGGCGGACGAAGCGCTGGGCAGCATGGGCGAGCCGATCGACTACCTGTGGGGCACGCGGCTGTACCGGCTGTGCTGCGGCGGCTGCAGGAAGGCCGTGCAGAAGAACGCCGACGAGCTGTGGGCCAAGCTCGTCGCCGCACGCGCGGCGAAGAAGTAGCTCGCTCGCGCTCAGCCGCCGCTGGCGAGTCGCGCGAGTCGTGAGTCCCGCTCGGGAGTCATCGACTCGAGCGCGCGCCACGCGGCGCGCAGCCGCCAGGCGAAAAACGCCGCTCCCGCCGCGACCGCGAGAGGGTGCAGCCGCAGCAGTGCATGCAGCCCCATCAAGAGGCCCATGGGCAGCATGACGCCGATCAGCCAGGCCATCTGATCGGCCTGCGGCATGGCGGCCGGCGCGCGGCGGAAGGGGATGTCGCGGATCATGCGGCGCGCGAGAACTGCTGAGAGCCACAACGTTGCGCAGCAAGCGAGCGCGACCTCCAGCCAGCCCGCGGGGCCGACCAGCAGCGCCACGAGCAGTCCGGCCGCGCCGACCAGCGGCAGGCCGACGCCGAAGATCAGGGCCTTCGCCACGCCCTCGAGCACGCTGCGTGGCGCGCTGAAGGGCAGCGACCCCAGCGCCGGACTCGCGGCCGAGCTCTCGCTCATCTCCGCGGCGATGCAGGCGGTCGCCATGGCCGCGCTGAAGGCGTAGAGCGCCAGCGGCGCGAAGCGCGGGTCGAACGAGCCCGACTCCTTGCTGGGCAGAAGCACCAGCAAGACCATCATGGTCACGAACAGCATCGACTGAGGCGCCACGCCGCGCACGAAGCAGCGCTCGCGGCGGACGAGCGCCCAGGTCCAGCCAAACGTCGCGCGCGCCGTCGAGTCGCTGCAGCGCGCGAGCCCCACGCGCTGCAACCAGCCGTGTTGGAAGCCGCTTCCGCTCTCGCCCGACGCGCCCTTGTCGAGCAGCGCCGCGACGTAGCGGCCGCGCACCAGCGCCAGCGCGAGCGCGAGCATCGCGAGCGGCAACGCGAACCCGGCGCCCGCGATCCAAAGGTCCACGCGCTCGCCCGCGCCGGTCAACGTGCGGAACAGCGCCTCGAACTGCAGCGGCGGGAGCAGCGCTCGCACCCACTCGTTCGCGAGCCACTGCGCGGCGCCTTCACTGCGCCGGAGCCAGGGCAGCGCGACCTGCGTCGCGAGGAGCGGCAGCGCGCTCCCGCTGATCTGCAGCCACAGCGTCGCCCGCTCGAAGCGCGCGATGCCGAACAGGCGCAGGCACATACCGAACAGCACCGCCACGACGGCGATCACCAGCACCGTCACCATCACCGCGCCGAGCGGGTAGACGATCAGCACCGCCCACACGGGGAACACGAGGCAGGCGAGTGCGATGGGAAAGAGCGCGGCGCAGGCCGTGAGCACGAGCGCGTAGATCGCGATGTGCGCGATGCGCGCCGCCAGAACAGTCCGGTCGCGCACAGGCAGGCCTGCGAGCGCGGCGATGTCCACGCCGTCGACGAGCAGCGTCGCGAAATGCCCGAGCGTGAGCAGCAGCGCGAGATAGCCCCACAAACCCAGGCCGGCCGCCAACCACAGTCGCGGGTCGCGGGTCGAGAGCGCGGTCACGCCCGGAATCAGGCCGCTCAGGCTGATGAACACACCTGAGAGCGCGAGGCCAACCGCGGGCGTGCCGACGCCGGAGTTCTTCTCGAGCGGGTTGGTCTCGAGCCACAACCGGTTCGAGAGGATGGCGAGGAACTTGTCGTGTTCGACGCCCAGCGCGCTGAGCGGCGCCCGCAGTGTGCTCGCGATCGCGAGGGACGCCCGCGCGAGCAGCGGCAAGCTCTCGCGCCGCTGCCAGGGGTTGGCGGCGGGCTTGGCGCGCCTCGAGTTCACGAAGCCAGCGCCTCGACCAGCGCGCTCGCCCGCGCCTGCGCGTCGCGCGCGCCGGTCACTTGCGCGAACACGTCCTCGAGCGTGCCCAGCGACTGCGCGCGCGCGAGCTCCTCGAACGTGCCCTGCGCCGCGATCTTGCCCTCGCGCAGGATCACCACGCGCGTGCACAGACGCTCGACCACGTCCATCACGTGCGAGCTGAACAGCACCGCGCGCCCGCTGGCCGCGAGCTGGCGCACGACCTCCTTCACCAGGATCTGCGAGTGCACGTCCAGGCCCGACATGGGCTCGTCGAACAAGAGGATCTGCGGCGCGTGCAGGAGCGCCGCGGTCAGCAGCACCTTCTGGCGCATGCCCTTGGACAGCGCCGAAATGCGCGAGTCGATGCGCTGCTCGACGTCCAGTGCGGCGAGGCAGGCCGTTGCGCGGCGCTCCACGAGCGCGTCGTCGAGTCCGTGCAAGCGGCCGACGAACAAGAGGTGCTCGGCCACGGTCAGCGACTCGTAGAGCAACGCGTTCTCGGCCACGTAACCGACGCGCCGCTTGATCTCGAGCGCGTCGCGCTTGGGGTCGAAGCCCGCGACGCGCGCCTGGCCCTCGAACTCCGGCAGCAGGCCGAGCAGGATGCGGATCGTCGTGCTCTTGCCCGCGCCGTTGGGGCCGACGTAGCCCAAGATCTCGCCCGGAGCGACGGCGAACTCGACCGCGTCGAGCACGAGCTTGTCGCCGTAGCGCTTGGTCAGTCCGCTGACTTCGATCGACGCTCGTTCGCTCAAGACGGCTTGAGAATAGCGACGCCGCGCGCCCCAACCAGTTGGAGCGCGCGGCGCGAGGAAACGCAGCTCAGTCGATCAGGGACCGACCGTGAAGCGCAGGCCGTTCGACAGCGACGTCGAGCCCGGGCTCGGCGGGTCGCGGAACCAGGCCTGGATCCACACGTCGTCGCCGGCCGAGAAAGGCATGCCGAGCGCGGTCGGGTGCGTGGCGATGTAGTTGTTCCAGTCGAGGCTCAACACGCCGTCGCACGCGCCGAACGTTCCGCCCGAGGACTGCGAGCCCGTGCGCTGCGTCGGACTCTTGACGCACAGGAAGCTCGAGCTGCCCGGGAACCAGGTCGCCGAGCTCGCGCCGCTGACGCCGTAGAACACCAGGCCCGCGCGCTGGCCTTCGAGGCCGTTCGCGCTGACGGTGAAGGCGCCGCTCGCGGCCGCGCTCGGCGCGCCCGAGCTCGACAGCGTCGCCACACAGCCCGCAGCGCTCGTGCCGGCGGTGCAGTACGAGGCGATCGTCGCGCAGTCCACGTCGCGCACGGCGAAGTCGTCGATCGCCGCTTCGACGATCGAGCCCGAGCCCGTGTCCGAGGCGCGGAAGCGCATCTGCACGGTCGCATTCGGCGCGACGAAGTCCGCGACGGAGAACTCGTGGTAGTACCAGCCGCCGCTCGCCTGCGGGTGGCCCGGGCCGAGCGTCTCGACCGTGACCCACGCGCCGCCGTTCGAGATCTGCACCACGAAGCTGTCGTCGATGGCCGTGTTGCCGTTGTTCACGTACCAGCGCCAGTAGCCGATGCGCGGGCTTCCGAGCCCGGCGAGGTTCATCACCGCCGTGCGCAACGTCGTGACGCCGCCGTCGACGTCGGCCTCGCCGATCGAGCCGCCGGGCGTGCCTTGGCCCGTGACCCAGCACTGCGTGCCCGCGATGGTGTGATCGTCCTCGGGCTGCGCCGCGGTGCCGATCGGATCGACGCGCGTCCAAAGTCCGGTCGTGGCGTTGTCGCCGGTGTCGCCGACGATCCACGAGGGATTGGTCTCCATCGTGCGCTCGAGGACGAGCACCGCGTTCGCGGCGACCGTGGACTGGAATGCACCAGCTGCGCCGAGCTCGGGCTCGGTCCACTCCAGGCCGCTGGTCGACTCGGCGGAGAGGTACCAGCTCACCGACGTTCCGCAGGCGAGCGCGGGGAACGGCACGTCGAACGCGCCGCCGCCCAGCTCGATCAGCGGCACGCTGACCAGGCCCGCGCCCGCGTCGTAGTTGAGCCGCGCCGTGCCAGTCGCGTAGCTCTGTCCAGGCGCTGCGGTGACGGTCGCGGCGAAGGTCTCACCGGTGGGGGAGATCAGGCTCGGCGCGCTCTGCACCAGCGCGAGGTCGAGCTGCGGCTCGCCCACGTACCACACGAACAGGCCGCTCTCGAGGTCCGAGCCGATCACCACGCCGCTGGGGAAGTACGGGTAGCAGCTCCACAGGCCGTTGAAGTTGGCCGAGTCGCTGCCGGGGAAGGTGTCGAAGTACGCGACCTCGGTGCAGTTGATCGGGTTGGTGCGGTCGAACACGCGCAGGCCGCTGCGGTAGTTCGCGCAGTAGATGCGGTCGCCCTCGACGTACAGATTGTGGTTCACCGCCGCGTTGCCGTTGGTGAAGCTGCCGGCGAGGAAGGCGTTGGGCGTCGGGTTCAGGATCCCACTGATGTCGACCACGTAGGTGGTGGTCGTCACGTTCGGCTCGTCGAGCTCGTCGTCGATGTAGCAGTACTGGCGGTCGTCGGAGATCCAGCACTGGTGCGAGTACGCCGCCGTCGGCCAGTACACCTCGCGCAGCGTCGTGATGTTGGCCTTGTTGGTCACATCGAGGATCGCCAGGCGCGTCGCGCCCGAGCCGTTGCCCGTGCCCGCGCAGCAGAACGCGATCTGCCGGCCGCCGGGATAGGTCACCACCTGCGTGTCGTGCACGTAGAGGTTGTTCCACTGCGCCACGAACGGCGGGTTGTTCGGGTTGGCGTTGAGGTCGTAGATGCGCAGGCCCACGTTCGAGCCGCCGCCGCAGCGGTAGAGGAAGCCGCTGGTGGTGTCGATGGCGACGTTGTGCGTGCTGGTGACGCCGCCGGTCGTGATCGTTCCGACCTGCGTGACCTGGCCAGCGTCGACGTTGGCGAGGCTGAAGATCTGGATGCCGTTGCCGCCTTCGCTCACCACGTACGCGCGTTGGTTGAACACCTTCGGGTCGCGCCACAGGCTGCTGGGGCCGGCGAAGTTGCCCAGGATCTGCGGCTGGCGCGGATCGGTGATGTCGACGAAGCCCGTGCCCTCGGAGTGGCAGAAGATCGCGATCTCGCGACCGGTCGGCGAGGTGTAGCCCCAGCAGTCGTTGCCCGAGCTGGGGCTGCCGAAGCTCGACAGCGGAAGCTGCGAGAGCAGCGTCACACCGCTCGAGTCGAAGCCGCGCGGCGTTCCGGCGGCGCCCATCGATGCGCCCTGCGGCAGCGCAGTGCGGATGGGCTTGGCGTGGTGCGCGGGCAGGCGGTCCCAGACCTTGGGGTCGTCCTCGTGCGCGCGCGCGGCGGCGAGGCTGCCGGCGGCGACGAGGGCGCAGGAGGCGGTGGCGAGCAGGCGGTGCGACGTGCCGGATCGGTGTCGATGCATGGACTGGGGACTCGAAGGTTGCTGAAGGGGGCTCGCCGGGCGCGGCCTTCGGTGCGGAGGCCGGCTCGGAGCCCAGTCAAGACTATCCAGCGCTGGACGATCGGGCCGGTCGCGGGGTTCCATCCGGCGAGCGCTGCGACGATTTTGCAGCGCCGGCGAAATCGAACGCGCCCGGTTCGACGCCGGCGGCGTGGGCGGCAGCCTCCAGGGACTTGGGCGGTACAACACTCCTCGCATGGAACGAGCACGAACGCAGCGCGGTGGGAGCTCGGGAATGGCCCTGTGGGTGCTGGCAGCCCTCGCGCCGGCGGCGCTGGCGCAGGAGTCCGACGAGTCGGGACACACGCCGCGCATCGGGATCTACCTCGCGACGCATGCGCTCCCCGGCGCGAACTTCGTGTGCCGTGGGGCGGTGTCGACCGAGTGGGCTGACGTGAGTGACAGTCGATTCGATCTGGGCCCCTTCAGCATCACCGACAGCAGCGTTGCCGGCGTTTCCGTCTATGCCGGGCGCCAAACCGTTCAAGCGCGCCTGGAGTTTCGTGGAGGGGTGGGCTCGATCCGAACGGCTGGCGAGTTCACGGGGATATGTGCGATCGGAGGGACGACCCAAGACGGAGTCCTGTTGGCGGACCGCACGGGCGCGGTGCGCTTTGGATTCCGTTTCTTGAGCTCCGAGTTCGCGCCGGTCCCTCTCGACAGTTGGTCGGAGTGCCTGAGAGCGCCGCAGGGGCTGGCCTCCTGCTTCGAGGGCTTCGTCGTCGCGGACAGCGGCAATCACCGCGTAGTGAGGGCGTCGACGGCGGGTCCGATGTTGGCGCAAGTCGGCTCGCGCGGAACCGCGGAGGCGCAGTTCATCCGCCCAACCGACGTCGCCGTAGACCGCAACGGCTTCGTGTACGTCGTCGACACCGGCAACCACCGCGTGCAGAAGTTCGACGCCGAGTTGAAGTTCGTGAAGAGCTGGGGCGCGTTCGGGCCGCACCCAGGCTTCTTCGCCTTCCCCGAAGGCATCGATTGCTTCGAAGATCGCCTCTACGTCGTCGACACCGACAACCACCGCGTGCAGGTGTTCGACCTCGAGGGCGCGCTGCTCTACGAGTGGGGCTTGCACGCGCTCGCGCCGCGCGAAGGCGAGGGCAAGCTGCACTATCCGCGCGACGTGGCGGTTGCGCGCAGTTCGGAGGGCCTCGTCGCGCTCGTCACCGAGCCCTTCGAAGATCGCTTCCAGGTGTTCCGCGAGACGAAGGTCGGCGAAGAGCTCCCCAAGCCGGTGATTCCCGATCGCGTGATCGCGGCGCACTTCGGGCCGCACCTCGACATCGCCGAGGACCTGGTCGCGATGTTCGAGCCCGGCGCGCCGTCGCTCTTGCTCTACGACATCGAGCACGAGGTAAAGCCCTGGGAGCCGATCCAAGTCAGCCGCATGGCCGCCTGGGGCCGCAAGATCGGGCAGTTCCGCTGCCCGACCGACGTCGCGATCGACGCGCAGCGCCGCCTGGTCTACGTCGCCGACGCTGACTCGGGCGTGCTGGCGAGCTATCGCTTCGCGCACACGCGCCAGAGCCCGCTCGAATACAACGCCTTCGAGTTCAAGCTCGTGCGCAGCCTCGATCTCGCAGAGCAGCGCCGGCTCGCGACACCTCAGCGCCAGTACGAAATCCAACCGGCCGCGCTCGAGTTGCACCCCAGCGGCGAGCTGTACGTCCTCGACGCGCTGCAGAACGCGGTGTTCGTGTTCACGCCGCAGCTCGAGCTCGCGCGCACGCTCGAACTCTCGCAGTTCGGCGGCGAGCGCTCGCTGCGGCTCACCGACCTCGCCTTCTCGCCCGACGGCAAGCGCTTGTACGTCGTCGACGAGCTGCGCGGCGACTTGTGCATCGTCGAACTCGGCGCGAGCGAGTCTCCCAGCGGCGCGCGGGTCGCGTCCGTCGCGGTGCGTCCCGGCGGCGTCGCCGTCGCGCCGAACGGCGAGGTGTACGTGAGCGACAGCGCTCTGCATTCGATCGTGCGCCTCGATGCGCAAGGCGCGCGCCTGGCGAGCTTCGGCTCGCCCGGAATCGGCCGCGTGCAGTTCCACAAGCCGCGCGGCCTGGCGTTCGACGAGCAGGGCCGCCTGTGGGTCGTCGACTGGGGCAACCACCGCGGGCAAGTGCTGACGCCGAGCGGCGAGTTCCTCGCCGCCTTCGGCTCGCGCCTGTTCACCAAGCCGACGCGCTGAGCTACGACCTCCTGAGACGTTCGCGCCTCGCGATGGTTCCACGAGGTCGTAGCGATCAAACCAACGTCTCAGCGCGGCCGAATGCCGCGGGGTGCAGCGGCGCTCTGGCCGATGCGCCCATTCGATGCGGCGTGAAGGCCGCGCTGAGCGCGCTCAGGTCCACTCGAACCACTGCGCCGCGACCGAACGGCACAGCACGTCGTCGGCGTCGCGGTGGCGGTGCAGCACTTCGACCAGCTTGAGCGTGTGCACCGAGCGTGAGGCGCAGGCGCGCTCGAGGAACTCAGTCCAGCTCGCGGTCGAGTCGCGCAGGTGCGCGCGCGGCGTGAACGGGGCGCCGAAGGCGACGAAGAACGCGACCACGGCTTGGCGCGAGTAGGCCGCGATTGTCAGCGCGGCGCGTTCGTCGAGCCGCCTCGCGAGCAGCGCGGCAGCGGCGGGGCCCGTGACGGTGTGCAGCAGCCAGATGCGCTGGCGCTCGAGGACCAGCATCTCGAGGAAGGCCTCGCTCGCGGCGCGGATCTGCGCGTCGAACTCGGCCTGCGCGGGGCCTCTCAGCGCTCCGGCGACGACGCGCGGCGCGATCGGCGCGCGCGCAAGGCGCGGATGGACGTCGTCGAAGGGAACGTCGTCCGTTTCGTCGAGCCAGCGGAAAGGCAGTGCGTTCAGCGAGGCGTCGAGTGCGAGCTGAGGCTCAGCGGGCGGCAGTTCGACGTAGCTCGAGGCCCAGTACGCGAGCGCGGCCGCCAGCTCGCGCTTGCGAGCTTCGCTCTCTATCCGCTCGAGCGCGCGGACGGCGTGCGCGGTGCGGATCACGCCGTGGAACACCGCGGCGCTCACGCCCGGCGTCAAGCGCACGGTCCAGTCGGCGACCACCGAGCGCCACGGGCGGCTCGCCAGCTCGTGCTCGAAGTGCGCGCGCCAATCGGCGTAGCGCGAGCGCTGGCCGAGCGCCGCGTGGAGATCGACGATGGCCTCGACTCGCGTCGCGGGCGCGCCATACGCTGCTGCGCCCTCTCGCCAAGCGTCTTCGATGCGATCGGCTCGCCCGAGCGCTTCGAGCACCTCCGCGGCCATCGGATAGTGGTTCGCGCCGGCGCCAACGCGCTCCGGCAGCACGAGCGCGTTCGCTTCGAGCACGGAGTCGAGGCGATTGGCGCTCGCTGCGACTGACCCAGGCGCTCGTGTCGCGCACGCAGCGAGCAGCGCTCCGCTGCCCGCAATCATCTCACGTCGGTGGAGAGGCATGAGCTCAACCGAACAGTACGGCGCCAGAGCAATCTTTCCACGTTAGCCGCCGAAGCGTCCGGCGGCGGCCGCGCGCTGCCAGCTAACGTCGAAAATTTGCTCTGGCGCCGTACTGTCAGGCGTTCGCGAGCACCGCAGCGATCGTCGCGACGTGCACGATGTCCTCGACGCTGCAGCCGCGCGAGAGGTCCATGAACGGCTGCTCGAGGCCTTGGACGAGCGGGCCAAGAGCTGTGGCGCCCGCGAGGCGTTGCGTGAGCTTGTAGCCGATGTTGCCCGCGTCGAGGTCCGGGAAGATCAGCACGTTGGCCTTGCCGGCGAGCGGAGAGCCGGGGCACTTCTTCTCGGCCACCGACGGCACGATCGCGGCGTCGAGCTGCAGTTCGCCGTCGCAGGTGAGCTGTGGCGCGCGTTTGCGCAGCATCTCGGTCGCCTGCACGACCTTGTCGACGTCGGGGTGCGACGCCGAGCCCTTGGTCGAGAACGACAGCAGCGCGACGCGCGGCGATTCGCCCACGAGGCGGCGGTGGCTCTCGGCCGAGGCGATGGCGATGTCGACGAGCTGCTCCGCGGTCGGGTTCGGCACGACTCCGCAGTCGCCGTAGGTGTAGCTGCGGTCCTTCAAGAGCATCAGGAAGCAGCTCGAAAGCGTCTTGCAGCCCTTGGCTAGTCCGACGATCTGCAGACCGGCGCGCAGCACGTCCGCGGTGGCGGCTTCCGAGCCCGACACGCCGCCGTGGCAATCGCCCGTGCGAACGAGCATCGCGCCGAAGTTCAGCGGATCGACGATGCGCTTGCGCGCTTCGTCGAGCGTCATGCCCTTGGCCTTGCGGAGCTCGAAGTACTGGTTCGCGAACTTCTCCAGGCGCGGGTCGCGCTGCACGCGGACGACCTCGACGCCCGCCGGCGCCGATCCCATGCGCCCGTCGTCGACGAGCACCGGCTCGCACAGGCCCTGCGCCTTGAGCGTCGTCGCGGCCTGGCGCACGCGCGCGTCCTGCGACTCGGGCAGCACGATGCGCCGCGGATTGCGGCGCGCCTTCTCGGCCAGTTCCAGCAGCAGATTGCCCATGCTCACTCCGGCGTCGCAGCCAGCACGTCCGCCGGCACATCGAGTTTCATGCGCAGCAGCGCGAGTCCGTGCGTCTTGCCCTGCGCGTCGGTCTTGAGGCTCGCCGAGCCGCCGCCGCCCAGGCTGTCCGCCAGGATGAAGTTGAGCACGCGCAAGCTGTCGGACTCGTAGCGCTTCACCGCGCCCGAGTTGATGGCCTGCATGTGCGTGCGCACGGCGTCGGTGGTGAGCTTGCTCTTCAAGAAGGCGTAGGCGGCGTCCGAGCGCGCCATGACGCCCACGTTGGAGCCTTCACCCTTGTCGCCCGAGCGCGCGTCGGCGATGCGGGACAGTGCAACGATCGGCATGGTGTGAACTCCTAGCTCTCGAACAGCGAGACTTTGGTCGTGACCTTGTCCTTGCGCATGAGCGCCGGCCAGAAGCCGATGATCTCGGTGGCGTGCGGCCGGCCGCCGGCGAAGCCCGTGACTCCCGGCGGACCGCTGGTGACCAGCGGGACGAGCTCGTAGCCGAAGCGATCGATCTTGGCCTTGTCCTGGCCCTTCACGCCGATGTGCAGCACGACTTCGCTGGGCTCGCTCGCGTTCGGCACGTCGATGCCCGCGTGGCACACGTTGGCGCCGACGAACTCAACCAGCTTCTCCGACTCCGCGAAGGTGCAGCCGTCGTACTCCAGGCGTTTCCACACGATCTCGGCGCACAACTTGGCCTTGGCGAGCGCGTCGGGCCCGCTGACGGTGAGCTGTCCCAGCGCTTTCCAGCCGTCCGAGTAGCTGATCGAGACCTTGTAGGTCGGCGTCGGCGGCCCGCCCTTGGCGCCGGTGATGCGCACGCGGTCGGGCCCGACTTCTTCCATCGTGATCGAGGTGAAGTCCGCCGTGCCGTCGGGCCCGATGTAGTTCTTCGGGTCGCCCATCTCGTACACGAGTTGGTGCAGGATCGAGCGGCGCGTGACCATGCCGCCCGTGCCGGCGTGCTTGGTGACGACGAACGAGCCGTCGGCGCTGGCCTCGATGATCGGATAGCCGACCATCGCCATGTTCTTCACCGCGCGCCAGTCGGTGTAGTTGCCGCCCGTGCACTGCGCGCCGCACTCGACGATGTGTCCCGCGATCGTGCCCGCGGCGATCAGGTCGTAGTCGCCCGGCTTCCAGCCGAACTCGTGGATCAGCGGGCCGAGCACGAGCCCGGGATCCGTCCCGCGGCCCGTGATGACGATCTGCGCGCCCTGGTCGAGCGCCTGGGCGGTGGGGAACGCGCCCAGGTAGACGTTGGCGCTGCTCACGGTCTTGCGCACGCTCGAGAGCGGCGCGCCGGTGTCCATGTTCTTGAGCTCTTCGCCGCCGGCGAGCAGCGCGTCGAGTTGGCCGTAGATGTCGTCGCCTTCGACGACCGCGATCTTCACGCCCTTGAAGCCCTGTTTGTGCAGCGCGGCGATGGTCGCGTCCTTGCACGCCATCGGGTTCACGCCGCCCGCGTTGGCGACCACCTTGATGCCCTTCGCGACCAATTCGGGCGCCGTGCGCTCGATCATCTTGATGAAGTCGGTCGCGAAGCCCTTGGAGGGCTCGCGCAGGCGCTGCTTCTGCAAGATGCTCATCGTCACCTCGGCCAGGTAGTCGAGCGTGAGGTAGTCGATCGGGCCCTCGCGGCACAGCCGGATCGGCCCGAGCAGCGAGTCGCCCCAGAAGCCTTGGCCGTTGGCGACGAGCACCTTGTCCTTGCGCGCCATGCGTGTGTTTCCTCGTGGCGGTGTCGTGGGTCAGCCCCGCGTTCTGCGGGGCGAAGAGTGTAATGGCGCGCTGGTTGTACGGCGCCAGAGCAATCTGTCCCACGCCGCTGTTGCATTCGGAGCGCCAGTTGCGTTGCACGGCGTGGGACAGATTGCTCTGGCGCCGTACAACCAGCGGCGTGGGACAGATTGCTCTGGCGCCGTACAACCGCGCTAGCCTGGGTCGCGTGAGCGCATCCAGAACGCCGCGGCCGCCGCTGGTGCTCGTCACCGGCTTCGGGCCCTTCGAGAATCGTCGCTTCAATCCCAGTCGCGTCGTCGCTGCGGCGCTCGAGCGCGATCCGCCCCGCGGAGTGCGCGTCGCCTCGTGCGAGCTGCCGGTCTCGTTTCACGGCGCGCCGCGCGAAGTGGAACGCTTCGTCGCACGCCACGCGCGGCGGCGCCCGGCGTTGATCCTCGGCCTGGGCGTGCAGCGCGCGGCCTACTTCCGCTTCGAGCAGCGCGCCCGCGGCCGGTTCACGACCTCGCGCGTCGACAACGACGGCGTCGCCGGCGCGCAGATCGGCGCGCGCGTGGGGCCGACGCTGCGCACCGTGGTCGACCTGCGCGCGCTCGCGCGGCTGTTGCGCGAAGCGGGCGCGAGCGACGTGCGCTTGTCGAACGACGCGGGCGGCTACGTTTGCGAGCGCACGTACCACGCGCTGCTGAGCGCGGGCGAGAAGCACGGAATTCCCGCGCTTTTCCTGCACGTTCCGCCGGCGGCCGACGTGCCTTCGCGCCTTCAGACCCGGCTCGTGCGCGCGCTGATCAGCGCCGCGTTCGAGCGGGGCGTGCTCAGCTCGTGAGCACGAGGCGCGGCCGCTCGTCGTAGTCGCTCGGCTGCGACTGCGCGAACGCGCGGAAGGCGTCGACGAAGGCGCGCACGTCGAGACCCATGTACTCGCCGCGCGTCTGTTCGGCGACGCGCGCGAGGCGGCCCAGGCCGTGGCCAGCGAGCTTGACCACGCCCGCCGGTTGCTTCATGCGCACCTTGAGCGCGGACGCCGCGCACTGAATCAAGCCTTGCAGGAACTCCGCCTGCAGCGCGTCGTGCTTGGCCGAGTGCCACAGCCCTTCCCAGGCTTCGTGCGCCTCCCACAGGAACCCCGCGTTGTACAGGTCGACCCCGAACAGGTACTCGTCGTTGTGCTCCCAGTCGCGCGCGGCGTGGTACGGCGCCGGCGGCTCGGGCGCGCCGGTGTACGAGTGCCCGGCGGGATCGCCAGTCGGGTGCGGGTGCTCGCCCGGCACGTACGCGTAGCGCGGAAATGGCCGGCTCGCGGCGTAGCGCACGGGCGCGCTCATCGGATGCGGGCCGACGCGGCGCTCACGGGAGCACTTCGATCACGGCGTTCTCGACCAAGAGGTCGCCGTACTTCACGTACACGCCGACGTACCCGACGGCCGGAATGGCCAGGGGCGCTTGGAACGGATAGGGACCGTCGTCGCCGATCTTGACCTCGATCGAGCCCGCGGGCGTGACGTGCACCGTGAACTCGAAGGGCTGATCGGGCGGCGGAACGGCGGGCAGTTTGAGGAACGCGACGTTGGTGTCGCTGACGCCCGTGCCCGTTCCGAACAGGATGCGCTTGAGCCACAGCTTGCCGGCGTTGTCGATCGTGACCACCAGCCAGTCGCCGTTGGTCGTGCCCGAGACGATCAGGCCGTGGTGCGTGCTCACGGCGCACTCGCCGACGCGCGTGAGGCGCGCGCGGATCTCGTACTCTCCGCTGATCGGCGTGGCGGCGCACAGCCGCCCCACGGGGCGCACGCCGGCGATCGAGATGCGGTCCGGCGCGGCCGAGAAGTGCTTCTCCTCGCTGTTGAAGATCGTGCGCCAGGTTCCGTCCGGACCGGCGAGCTTGTAGGTCGCGCCGCGCAACAGGCCGCTCTCTCGCGCCCGCGCTCGCAGGGCTTCCGTGCGCGCCTTGAGGTCCTCGGGATCTCCAAGGGCCGCCGACATGGCGCTCGCGAAGCTGTAGCTGCGCAGGAGCAGCGGTGTTTTGGCTTTCTCGTAAGCGTCTACCAGTTCAAGCGCGGTGCGCGCGAGCCCCTTGGCGCGTGCGTTGGCCATGCGCAGCGCCGCGTTCTTCGCGTCGAGCTTGAACAGGCGCTTCTCGAGCTTGGCGAGGTCGTCCTCGCTCGCCTCCCAACGTCCGTCGCCGGCCATTTCGAGCAACTGCTCGAGCAGCGGCGCGGTGGAGGGGGCGCGGCCGACGCGCTCGAACACGTCGGCCTGCAAGAGCAGGAGCTGCGGGTCGGGCTTGTCCGGGCCGTCGACTTGCGCGCGCACGTACTCGATGTGTCCGAGCGCGCGCAGCAGCAATTCCTCGGCGGAGACCTTGGCCTTCTTCTTGTCGCCCGCGGCGGCGTTGGCTGCGGCCAGGTAGCGCTCGACCAGCGCCATGCGCAACTCGCGGCGCTGCATACCCACGTGCAGCGGATAGATCGTCTGCTGGATCCAGCGCTTCCACTCGGTCTCGAAGGCCGCGATGGTGTTGTGCTTGCCGACGCCGACGAAGATCTTCTCGAAGGCCTCGCGCGGATGCGTGCGGCGCTTGATGACCTCGTCGCGGTACTCGATGTACTTGGGGCGGTAGCTGTACTCGAGCGTCTGCGGGTCCTCGTACTGCTGGAGGAAATAGACCAGGCCCCAGCCCCAGGGGTAGTACTCGGGCGCGTACGAGCCCGGCTCGTTGTACGAGATCACGTCGAGGAAGCTCGGCGTCGAGCCGCCCAGGCGCTGCCCGCTGAGCATCGCGTTGAGCGAGACCAGCCGGCTCATCGCGGCGTCGGGCCACAGCACCTTGCCGTCGGCCATCGCCACCGCGCCTTCGAAGAAGCTCGAGGTGCCTTCGTTCAGCCAGGCAGGCGTGCCGCCGCCGCCGGCGAGCATGGTCATGAACTGGTGGCTGGCCTCGTGGAACAGCGTCGCGAGCATCTCGTCGAGCGTGCCCGCGTCGCCGCGCGTGTCGTAGCAGTGCACCTGCCACTCGCTCGGCGACCACCAGCCGCCCGGCACCTGCCCGCCGCCCTGCCAGCTCTTGCCCATGTCCTCGTGCGAGGCGTGCACGAAGATCGTGGCCTTGCGCGGGTCGAGCCGCGAGCGATCCCCGTCGAAGTAGATCTGCACGTAGAACTCGAAGATCTCGTCCATCGTGCGGCCGAGCTTCTCGGTCACCGCCGGCTCGAGGTCGGCGCGCAAGAGGTAGCGCTCGCTCTCGAACTTGTGCTCCGGCCATCCGTCCGCAGGACGTTCGCCGTCGCCGGCCTTGTCGAGGTCGACCTTCTCGGTCGCCGAGCGGATCGAGTCGGCGAGCTTGGAGATCTCCTCGAGCTCCGTTCCGCGCGCGATCGGCCGCAGGCGCTCGAGGATCGCCAGCGCGCGCTCGACGTGGCCGCCCTCGTGCAGCGAGCGGGCGCTCTCGAACAGCAGCTTGGTGACCTTGACCAGCGCCGCATCGCGCCGCGGGCTGAGGGGATCGACCTCGGTGAGGCGCTTCTTGAGGCGCGGGTGCTCCTTGTCGCTCTCGGGCGTCGCGCGCAGGGCGCGGTCGAAGTAGAAGGCGGCCTCGTCCTTGCGCCCCAGCTTGGTCAGCGCCTGTCCGAGCAGGTCGTCGACCTGCGGCGAGGCGACTTCGAAGCGCAGGTGCTCCTCGAGCCGACCGGCGACCTCGGGCCATTTGCCCGCGGCGGCCAGCGCGCGAGCCTCCGTCAATGCATCGCTGGCGGCGCTCGCACCGAGTGCGAACACCGCCAGCAGCACAGCGCACAACGTCTGGCGCATGCAGCCTCTCCCTCAGCGCAGCGGAGCGACTACTCGCGCGTGACCTTGAGCTTGGTGTCGACCTTGCCGGACATCTCCATCGAGGTCTCGAGTTCCATGGTCTGCGAGCCCATCGACATCTTCATGCCGGAGTCGATGCGCATGCTCTGCTCGCCGTGGGCTTCCGCGCCCGCGACGTGACCGGCCTCGATGTTCCACAGGATCGTCGCTTCGCCGTTCCAGGAGAACTCGATGTCGAGGTGATCGACCTCCATCGAGCCCATGCCCTCGGGCATCTCCTCGGCCATGCCCGCGACCTCGTCGGTCAGATCCGCCGTGGTCGAGATCTCGAAGGTCAGCTTGATCTCGCCGTACTTGGCGCCTTCGACTTCGCGCAGGCCCAGGTATTCGGCCTGCACCTTGCCCTCGAATTCCTCGTTCAGCATGCCGCCCAGGTCGCCGGCGCGGTCCATGCCGCCCATGCCCATCCCGCCCATGCCGCCCTCGGCCGCCTTGGGGATGAGCGCGAGCCCGCCGCCCGGCGCGATCAGGCCGCGCAGCGCGTTGGGCGAGGGCGTCCAGGTCGAGCCGGCCGAGACCTCTCCGGTCGGCAGGAGCTCGCGCAGGTCCATGTCCTCGACCAGCTTCTCGAGCAACTCGCTGTCACCCTCGCCTTCGTCGAAGGCCGCGTCGTACTCGCCGCTCTCCTCGTTCCAGGTGAACTTGACCGTCTTGCCCTCGAGCTTGCTCTCGGCGGACATGTCGGTCGACTGGTCGCCGACTTGCGGCATGCTCATCGAGACCGATCCGGTGCCCGAGAGCTTGTCGAAGGTGCGCTTGAGCACCTTGGGCGCGCCGGCGCGCATCTCTACCAGGGTGTCGGTGACGTGGATCTCGCTGTCCATCGTCTGGCTCATCTCCATGTCGCCCGGCATCGGCTGCGGGCTGCCGCCGACCGAGACCTGCATGTCGTCGAGCGAGGCCTTGTTCGAGATGGTCCAGACCCGCTGCAGCACCGTTCCGGCCTTGGGGCCGAACTTCACGGCGTCGGCGGGCGTGAGCGGCGTGGCCAGGCAGGGGAGGGTGAGCAGGGTGAGCGCTAGCGTGAGTCGGCGTTGCATGGTGTTGGAGTGATCTCGTTCGTGCGGCTGCCGTCGCGGCGAGGGCGCTGCGACCGGTCCACCCGGAAGGCGAAGCGCGGAATCGAGCGCCAGCAGTGTAGGTTCCGCCGGGCGCGTCGGCCCGCGCGAGGCGCCGCGCTTGACAATTCTCGGACCGCGCCCGCGCACACCAAGCGAACGGGCGCGCCGCAGCTGTGTGCGACGCGCCCGTGGCCTGGTGCTGCCCGCCGAAGGGCCGGGTTTGGAGCCGAATTCGGGGCAGAAACTGCGCCCTACGCGAAAATGGCCGGCGCGCGGGGCGCGGCCGTCACGGACATGCCGTTACGGACAGACCGTGAACTCCATCGCGTTCGAGAGGTTGGTGGTCTTGGCGGCCGGCGGATCGCGGAACCAGGCCTGGGTCTGCACCTTCGTGCCCGGCGCAATCGAACCGCCCAGTGCGCCGGGGTAGGTGGCGCGGAACTGGTTCCAGTCGACCGAGAGGTTGCCGTTGCAGGCGCCGGCGCTGCCGCCCGAGCTCTGCACGAAGGTGCGCTGGACCGGCGATTTCACGCAGAACCAGCTGGTGCTGCCCGTGCTCCACGGGAAGGCCACGCGCCCGCTGACGCCGTAGAAGATCAGGCCGGTGCGCTGCCCGTCGACCGAAGCGACCGAAAGCACGCAGCCCGAGGTCGCGGTGGCGCTGGGCGTGCCCGAGAAGTTCATGGTGGGCACGCAGTTGCCGGTCGTCGTGCTCGAGGTGCAGTAGCTCACGAAGTTGCCGCACAGCGAGGCCTGCACGCCCGGGAAGCCCTGGTCGCGGAAGCCGCCGTCGATGGCGAGGTAGTTGGGCGTGCCGTTGCTGATGTTGCCGTCGTCGTCGTCGAGCGTCAGGTAGTGCACTTCGATCAACGTGGTGATGCTGGTGTCGTCGTAGCCGTTCAGCCAGGCGCTGAAGAGCGCGTCGGCCGCCAGCGCGCCCGCGCTCGCGCCCAGCGACGTCTCGAGGCGCGCGCGCACCTTCCACAGGGCGCCCATCAGCACTTCGCCGTCGCGGTGGACCTCGCCGTGGCAGCCCGGATTGCCGTCGCCGCAGAACTGGCGCGTGTTGAGGCCCGTGCGGACGTGGCAGCCCGAGCCGCAGAAGTCCTCGCCGACGATGGGGGTGTCGAGCAGGTACATCGCGTAGGTGTCGGCGAGGCCCTCGCCGATGCCGTTCGAACCGTTGCCGCTCGAATACTGGTCGTTGAGCCAGTGCCCCAGCTCGTGCGCCACGACGCTCGAGTAGGCCATGTTCACGCACGACAGGCCCGGGATCGTGCCGGCCGTGAAGAAGTTGATCGACGGCGGCGGCGGCGAAACCGAGTAGTACGCATTGCACGCGCCCGCCAGGTTGGCGTTGGAGCGCGCCTGGAAGTCGGGCGCGGTGTCCGCAGGGTTGATCCCCTTGAGCCAGTCGTGGACGCGGCTGACCCACAGGTGCACGTTGGCCTGCGCCGTGGTGGCCGTGACGGCGCTGGGGTTGAGGAGCACCTGGTTGCCGCTCGCGGCGTTCAGCGTCGTCGTGATGCCGTAGTTCGTGCCGTCGTTGTTGCGCGAGTTGCACCACGGGCCGAGGTACTTGACGGTCACCTGCAGCGGCGCACTCGCGCCGATGATGTTGAAGTTGCCGTTGGCGTCGGTGACCACGTTGCCGGCGGCGCTGGTCACCTCCACGTGCGGCAGCGCCTGGCTCGTGGGCAAGTTGCTCGCCACATCCGGCAGCGCGCCCGGCGTCGCGAGCGTGCGCACCGTGCCCGAGACGTCGAAGTCGTGCACCAGCGAGCGGCGCTCGAGCACCTCGCCACTGCTGGCGTCGAGGTGGAACTCGAAAGCCACATGCGCGGCGCCTTCGCGCTCGGAGTTGGCGCTCACGGCCCACGCGCGCACGGCCACGCGCTGGCCGTCGCGCACCACGGGCTTGACGAACTCGCGCTCGGCGCCGACCCAGCTCGGCGCTCCGCCCGCGACGCGTTCGAATTCGGCGCGCGCCAGGGCTCGGGCGCTTTCGCCGTCGAGCCGAGCGCTGGGGGCCGCGAGCTCGCGCGCGTTGGGCAGCGCCTGGCTGTCGATCGACAGCAGCGCGCCGTCGCGGGCGAAGAGCAGGTTCACGAAGGACGACTCGACTTCGAGCCCGCCCAGCACCTGGCGCAGTCGCACGCGCACCTTGTCGTTGCTGCCCGCCAGCGCGAGCGGGAGCAGGAGCACGCTGTCGTCGACCAGCGTCGATCCATCGACCCCGTGGAGCGTGCGCGTGGCGTCGAGCGCCGTGCGCGCGAGCGCGAAGAACTCGGCGTTGCTCTGCGGCGTCGCGCCGAACTGCGCCGCGCCTCCCCACAGGCAGCGCACGAAGGCTTGCTGCTCGTCCGCGACCAGTCGCCACTGGCCGCCGTGGTTGGAATTCCAGGCTTCGAAGTCCTGCAGCACCTCGGCGGACTGCGCCGCGAGCGCCGGGGCGGGTGCGAGAAGACAGGCGCCGAGTGCGACGGCGCCGGTGGATGCGAGAGTCCGAGCGAGACGGCGGGCGGAGCGCGAACGATTGGCCGACATGTTGGCCTCCTTGCGAGGGTGCGATTTTGACGAGCGAGGCGGCGTCGTTCGACGCCGCGGGCCCAGGCTACTCGCCTGCTCCTGTTCTCGCGACCCGCGTCGCACCCCAGCACGCCGCAGCCGCGCGAGTCGAAGCCGCCTGCAAGTCGCCCGCGGATCCGCCCGACTCGCTCCGACCCGTGCAGCTCTTTTCTCACGCTTCATTCGATCGGGCCAGCGCTCGCGCGGAGGCTGCGACGCGAGTTCTGCGCGACGTGGTGCGCGCACGGGCGGCTCGCGGGGGTTCGAGTCAGCTCACGTGCGGCGCTGCGTGCGAGTGCGTCCCGAGTTCCGCGGCCGTTTTCATGGACAGACCGTGAATTCCAGCGCGTTCGACAGGTTGGTGGTCTTGGGGGCGGCCGGGTCGCGGAACCAGGCCTGGGCCTGCACCTTGACGCTCGGCGCGATCGCGCCGCCCAGCGCGCCCGGATACGCCGCGCGGAACTGGTTCCAGTCGACGGCCAGGTTGCCGTTGCAAGCGCCCGGACTTCCGCCGGAGCTGTGCAGGAACGTGCGCTGGACCGGGGCTTTGACGCAATACCAGCTCGTGCTGCCGGCGCTCCACGGAAACGCCACGCGCCCGCTCGCGCCGTAGAAGAACAGTCCCGCGCGTTGCCCGTCGACTGCGGAGACCGTCAGCACGAAGCCCGACGATGCCGTGGCGCTCGGCGTCCCCGAGAACGTCAGGGTCGGTGCGCAACCGCCGGTGGTCGTGCTCGGCGTGCAGTAGCTCGCGAAGTTCTGGTTGCACTGCGTGATCGGCACGCCCGGAAAGCCCTGGTCGCGGAACCCGCCGTCGATGGCGAAGTAGTTGGGCGTGCCGTTGGCGATGTTGCCGTCGTCGTCGTCGAGCGTGAGGTAGTGGGCCTCGATCATCTCGCCGATGTAGTCGTCGTCGTAGCCGTTTAGCCAGCCGCTGAACAACGCATCGGCCGTCAGCGCGCCTGCGCTCGCGCCCAAGCTCGCCTTCAGCCGCGTACGCACCTTCCACAGCGCGCCCATGAGCACCTCTCCGTCCTCGTGCACGCCGAAGTAGCAGCCCGTGGTGGTGTCGCCGCAGTACTGCCTGTTGTTCAAGCCCGTTCGGACGTGGCAGCCCGCGCCGCAGTAGTCCTCGCCGACGATGGGCGAGTCGAGCAGGTACATGCCGTAGGTGTCCGCGAGACCTTCACCGATGCCACCTGCGCCGTTGCCGCTCCCGTAGCGCTCGTTCAACCAGTGCCCGAGCTCGTGCGCCACGACGCTCGAGTAGGCCATGTTCACGCAGTTCAGGCCCGAGTGCGCGCCGGCCCTGAAGAAGTTGATCGACCCCGAGAACAGCCAGTACGCGTTGCACGCGCCGGCCACGTTGGCGTTGGAGCGCGCCAGGAAGTCGGGCACGGTGTCGGCGGGATTGAGCAGCTCGAGCCAGTCGTGCACGCGGCTGACCCACAGGTGCGCGTTGGCTTGCGCGGTGACCTCGACCAGGCCGCCGGGGTTGAGCAGCACCTGGTTGCCGCTCGAAGCGTTGAGCGTGGTCGTGATGCTGTAGCTCGATCCGTCGCTGTCGCGCGAGTCGCACCACGGTCCGAGGTACTTGACCGTCACCTGCAGCGGCGCGCTCGCCCCGACGAAGTTGAAGTTGCCGTGCGCGTCGGTCAGCACGCTGCCGGTCGAGCTCGTGACCTGTACGTGCGGCAGCTCCTGCGAAGTGGGCAGATTCGTTGCGACGTCCGGCCGCGATCCAGGCGTGGCGAGCGTGCGAACCGTGCCCGACACGTCGAAGTCGTGCACCAGCGGACGGCGCTCGAGCACTTCGCCGCTGCCGGCCTCGAGGTGGAACTCGTACGCCGCGTGGAGCGCGCCCTCGCGCTCGGAACGCGCGCTCACGGCCCACGCGCGCACCCCGACGCGGCGTCCCTCGCGCACCAGCGGCTTGACGAACTCGCGCTCCGCGCCGGTCCAACTCGGCGCTCCGCCGCTCACGCGTTCGAATTCAGCGCTGGCGAGAGTGCGAGCGCGCTCGAGGTCGATTTTCGCGGCGTCGGGCGTCAGCTCGCGCGTGTTCGGCAGCGCCTGCGAGTCGATCGACAGCAACGCGCCGTCGCGCGCGAAGAGCAGATTTACGAACGACGGCTCGACCGCGAGGCCGCCCAGCACTTGGCGGAGGCGAACGCGCACTTTGTCCGTGCTGCCCGCGAGCCCCAGCGGCAACAGGAGCACGTCGTCGTCGAGCAAGGTCGAGCTCTCGACTCCGTGGAGCGCGCGCGTCGCGTCGAGCGCCGTCCGCG
Organism: Planctomycetaceae bacterium; assembly: GCA_011525785.1. Classification (GTDB taxonomy): domain Bacteria; phylum Planctomycetota; class UBA1135; order UBA1135; genus WYBT01. Next base: position 22,010 of record WYBT01000024.1, on the reverse strand, counting down.
CGAGCGCGAAGAACTCCGTCTCACTCTGCGGCGCCGCGCCGATCGCCGCGCTCCCGCCCCACAGGCAGCGCGCATGGGCGCTTTCTCGATCGGGCAGCAGTCGCCACGCGCCGCCGTTGCGTGCGTTCCAGGCCTCGAAGCCCCGTTGCACTTCGGCGGACTGCGCCGCGAGTGCGGAGCCGAGCGCGGTCGTGAGGGCCGCAAGTGCGAGCGCCGCCCCGCGAATCAGGATGGATGCGGGACGAACCAAGCGCAGTGGAGCGAACACAGGCACGACGGCCTCCTTCTCGGGCGCGAAGCAGCTTGCGAGTCGGCGCCGAGCGACGCCGAACTCTCACGCTACTCCACGGATTCGCGCCTGGGTACGCCCGCGCCCGCGGCTACTGCAGGATCGGCAGCGCCTGCAGCGAGCGAATCGCGACGCGCTGCGCCACGCGGCCAGCGATCTCGCGGAAGGCCTGCGCCAGCGGAGAATTGGGGTCGGCGACCGTGACCGGGTCGCCGCTGTCGCCGCCGACGCGCACCGAGGGATTCAGCGGAACCTGCCCGAGCACCGGGAAGGAGTGGCGCTTGGCGAGCATCTCGCCGCCGCCTGCGCCGAACAGGTTGAACACGGCCTGGAAGCGGCCCTGCTCGTCGGTCTTGACCGGGGTCGCGCCCGAGCCGACGTCGAGCGTGACGGTCTGACCGGCGCCGGCGCCCGCGATCTGGCCGCGCACGACGAAGCCCGCCATGTTCTCGACCAGGCCGAGGATCTCGACGTTGACCTGGCGGAACATCGCGATGGCCTTGCCCACGTCGTAGGTCGACACGGCTTGCGGCGTGGTGACGAGCACTGCGCCAGTCAGCGGCACGATCTGCGCGAGCGAGAGCTGCGCGTCGCCGGTGCCCGGCGGCATGTCGACCAGCAAGTAGTCGAGCTCGCCCCACTCCACGTCGCCCAGGAACTGCTCGATCAGCTTGTGAACCATCGGGCCGCGCCACACGACGGGCTTGTCGGCCTCGAGCAAGTAGCCGATCGACATGGTCTTCACGCCGTGGCGCACCTTGGGCAGCAGCTTGCGGCCGACCTGCTCGGGCGAGCCCTCGAGCCCCATCATCATCGGGATGTCGGGTCCGTAGACGTCGCAGTCGAGCAATCCGACCTTGGCGCCGGTCTGGGCCAGCGCGGTGGCGAGGTTGACGGCCACCGTGCTCTTGCCGACGCCGCCCTTGCCCGAGCTCACGGCCACGATGTGGCGCACTTGCGGCGCGAGCACGCGCGGCGGCCCCGACGGCGCGTTCGAGTTCACGGCGGTCATCTCGACCTTGACCTCGCGCACACCGGGCAGCGCGCGGAGCAGGCTTTCGGCCTGCGCCTTGAGCTGGTCCTTCACCGGACAGGCCGGCGTCGTGAGGTTGATCGTCACGCTCACCACGCCGTTCTCGATCTCGTGCTTCTTCACGAAGCCCAGGCTGACGATGTCCTGGTGCAGGTCGGGGTCCTGCACCTGGCGCAGGGCGTCGAGGATCTGGGCAGGGGTGGTGGTTGCGCTCTTGCTGAACAGGCTCACGAATCTCGCTCCGGTGGAGTTGGCTGGGGCCTCCACAAGCCGATCACTTTAGGTCGAGACCCCGCGGCGGCAAGGCTGCGAGCGCGCGGAACCGCGGGCCCGATCAGCAACCGCGCCAGAAGCGCTCGCGGGGAACGCGGCCGCGGCCTTCGAGCGTCACGCCCTCGCGCACGAGGCGGCGGCGCTGCTCGGTCATCGCCTCGCCGTCGCCGCGGCCGGCGATCGAGCCGTCGGAGCGCACGACGCGGTGCCAGGGCAGGCGCGAGCCCGCGGGCAGCTCGCGCAGCAGGCGCCCGACCAGCCGCGCGCGCCCGGGCAGTCCGGCCTCGGCCGCGACTTGGCCGTAGCTCGCGACCCGTCCGCGCGGGATGGCGTCGACGGTGGCGAGGATGCGCATGCGCCGATCGTCGTCGGGGCCCATGCGCCGACGATATCGTCGCGGCCCGTGAACTCAGAAGCGACCCTCGCGCGCGCCGTGTGTCTGCTCAGCGGCGGCATGGACTCGGCCGTTTCGCTCGCGCAGGCGCGCGCGGATGGCCTGGAGTGCTACGCGCTCACCGTCGCGTACGGCCAGCGCCATGCTTGCGAGCTCGAGGCCGCCGCCCGCGTTGCGCAAGCCCTGGGCGCGCGCGAGCAGCGCGTGGTGAGCGTCGACCTGCGCGCGCTGGGCGGCTCGGCGTTGACCGACGAGATCGAAGTCCCGAAGAGCCGCGCGGAGAGCGAGATCGGCCGCGGCGTGCCGTCGACCTACGTGCCCGCGCGCAACACGATCTTCCTCTCGATCGCGCTGGGCTACGCCGAACTGGTCGGCGCGCGGTCGATCTACCTCGGCATCAACGCCATCGACTACTCGGGCTACCCCGACTGCCGGCCGGAGTTCCTGGCGGCGTTCCAAGCGCTCGCGCAACTCGCCACCGCGGCCGGCGCTGAACGCGGCGCACGCCTCGAGCTGCGCGCGCCGCTGGTGCACATGTCCAAGCGCGAGATCGTGCTGCGCGGAGTCGAACTGGGCGTCGACTTCGCGCTCACGCACTCGTGCTACGACCCGCAGCGCGCCGGCGAGCGCTGGCTCGCCTGCGGACACTGCGACGCGTGCCAACTGCGCCTTGCGGGTTTCCGCGACGCAGGCCTCGTCGACCCGGTCGAGTACGCCGACGTCAGGGACAGAACGTCACGCTGACCGCGTCCGAGGTGTTGAAGGTCAGAGGGCCGCCGAGCGGGTCGCGGAAGATCAGCTGGAAGTTCCAGGTCGAGCCCGCGGCGATCAGGTAGCCGGGCTGCGAGGTGTTGTTGAGGTCGACCGAGTAGCTCGCCGCTCCGTTCGCGTCGCCCCACACGATCGGGAAGCGCCGCACGACGCCGCCCAGGCACAGGACGCCGTCGCCGAAGGGAATCTGGGTCTGCTTGGTCGAGAGCGCGAAGCGTCCGGCGTGACCGGGCGGCACTCCGTTCGCGCTCAGCGTGAAGCTGTTCGAGGCGATCGAGGTCGAGCCGACGGCTTGGATCAGCGCGCCGTTCGAGAACGTGTTCGGCGTGCTCACGCAGTAGTTCGACGCTTCGCACACGGCTGTTCCGAGCGCCGACCAGTCGAGGTCGGTCAGGAAGCTGAGCGCCAGATCGCCCGGCGTGATGTCGAACACGAGGTTGGCGACCGAACCGGGAGGCAGGATCGTCGGCAGGCCCAGCGGAATGTCCTCGAAGGTCTGTCCGCCGAGCGGATTGGGGATGGTCTGCTTGCCGCTCGCGTCGACGGTGAGCGTGAGCTGCGCCTGCGGATTGCGCAGGTCGAGCGTGCCGACCACGGGCAGCGGGAAGGGCAGCGGGCCCACCTGCGTCGCCGAGCCGAGGAAGTCGATCTCGAACGAGAGCTCCGTCGGCAGCAGCGCCGCGAAGTCGTACACGCCGTTGACCGCGGTCGGCGTCAGCACGCCGGCTGCATCAGCGGTCTGCACGAGCAGCAGGTTGTCGACCGCCACTTGTCCGAGGGGCAGCGGCAGGTTGAAGCCGCCGACGAACAGCGAGTTGGGCTGCGTCGTCCGGAACGTGTTGTAGAGCAGGTTGAGCGTGAGGTCCGCGCCGCCGCTGTCCTTGCCGAGCGGGCTGGCGATGAAGTTCGACACGACGGCGACACCCGCGGCCGTGTCGACGCTCGCCGCGAACGAGCCCGAGGGCGAGCCCGCGAACACGCTGTCGATCTCCAGCGAGTTGGTGAACGCGATCGAGGTGTTGTTGCACGCGCCGAACAGGTTGGTGCAGGTGCTCGTCCCGCCCGGGTTGCTCGCGGCGTCGAAGTCGCCGATGCCCGCACCCGGCAGATCGATGGCGAAGTTCGCGCCGATGTTGGTCGAGCTCAGCGCGTCCTGCAGGCTGAAGCTGAAACTCTGGGCGTTGGCGCTGGACGCCGCTGCGGCGGCGGCGATGAGGAGCTGGACAGTGCGGATCGAGGGGCGCATTGGCGGGGAGTGGGGGCTGCTGCAGAGTTTGGGGAGTGCCGCCGAAGCGGAAGGAGCTTGGAATTGTCAACGAGCGGCTCCGGACCGGCAAGGCCGCGCAGCACGTTGTGGTCTTCACGGCCCGACCGAGCGCTCCGAGTACGCTCTCCTTCCACATGGAACCCCAACCGACCGCGACTTGGATCCGCAGCGAGCGAGGCGAAGTTTGTTCGCAGGGCGCGCACATCGTGCGCTGGCGCCACGACGACGCCGAAGTCCTGTTCGTGGCCAAGAAGGCGCGCTTCGAGCCCGGCCAGGCGATCCGCGGCGGCATTCCCGTGATCTTCCCCTGGTTCGGCGACGACCCCGAGCAGCGCGGCCGCGGCGCCCACGGCTTCGCGCGGCGCATGCCGTGGAAGGTGCTCGCGAGCGAAGTCGGCGAGCGCGCGACGAAGGTCGCCCTCGAACTCGTCGACGACGATTCCACGCGCGCTCTGTGGCCGCACCGCTTCGCCTTGCGGCTCGAGGCGAGCTTGGGCGAGCGTCTCGAACTCGCGCTGCACGTCACCAACCGCGGCGACGCGGCCATGCGCTTCGAGGAGGCGCTGCACAGCTACTTCCAGGTGGGCGACGTGCGCGCGATCTCGCTGCGCGGCCTCGAAGGCGCGCGCTATCGCGACAAGCTCGATTCGTTCCGCGAGAAGCGCGCGTCCGACTCCGCACTCGCCTTCAGCGGCCCGATCGACGCCGTGTTCAGCGGCACGGACGCCCCGTGCGAGATCGAGGACATCGTCATGGGGCGCACGCTGCGCATCGAGAAGCAGTCGTCGCTCTCCACGATCGTGTGGAACCCCTGGATCGAGGGCGCGCGGCGCTTCGCCGACCTCGGTGAAGAGGACTGGGCGCACTTTCTGTGCGTCGAGAGTGGCAACGTCGGCGACGACGCCGTTCAACTCGCGCCGGGCGCGACGCACTCCCTGAAGCTGCGCGTCAGCGTGAGCTGATCCGAGCGCACGCTTGCGAGCGAGGTCCTGCGCTCACGGCGTCCAAGTGATCGCGAGCGCGTTGGTCAGGTTCGAGGTCGCGTTCGTGCAGTGCGGCGCCGAGTCGCGGTACCAGGCCTGGTAGTAGAGCGTGTCGCCCGCGCTCGCTCCGCCGCGCACCGAAACGCGCGCGTCCGCCGGCGCGGGGTAGCTCGCCCAGCCCTGCACGGTCAACTTGGTTCCCAGGCGCGTGATGGGCGTGCCCACGCAGCGCACGCCGTCGTCGAGCACGCTTCCGCCGGGCAGGAACACCGCCCCTTGGAAGAACAGCACCGTGCCGTTGGGCATGCTGTCCGCACGCAGCTCGAGCGTGTCGCTCGCGACGCTCGCCGCGCCGACGGCGTTGAGATTCGCGCCCACGAACAGCGAGTGCACGCAGCCGGTGTTCGCGCCGTCGAAGCTCGCGTTGCCGCAGGGGCACGCGTCGAGCACGGAGTCGCCCGCGCACAACGGCGTTCCGACGCTCGGCCGGTCGGGCCCGATCAACTTCGCGCGCAGGAACGCGACTGCGACGTCGTTGATCGGTCCGCTCAAGCCATGTCCGGCGAGCGGCACGGCGCGGAAGTCGTGTTCGACGCCCGCGGCGAACAATGCGGCCGACAAGCGCGTGCTCTGCCGCACCGGCACGACGTTGTCGTTCGTGCCATGGCCGATGAACATCGGCGGATCTCCAGCGTCGACCCAGGTGATCGGATTGGCCCAGTTGCAGAGCTCGACCAGCGCCGGGTAGGGCGCGACAGGATTGTTCAGGTTGGCGCGGATGTCGCCGATGCCCTGTCCCGGGAGGCTCCATCCGATCAGCTTCGACTCGCCCGAACTCGGATCATCATGATCGACGACGCTTCCCGGCGGAATCAGCACGTCGGGCTGCATATTCAGGAGATCCGTCGGCCCGAAGAAGTCGATCGCGGCCTGTACGCGGCTCGAGAAGCCCAAGTTGCCGCCCACCGCGCCCTCGATCTCCGGCGCGTCGCCCGATGTTGCGAGCAAGGCGCACAGGTGGCCGCCAGCGGAAGGCCCGAAGCTCGCGAAACGCGAGGCATCCAGCCCGTACACGCCGGCGTTGGCGCGCAACCAGCGCACGGCGCCCTTCACGTCGTGGATCTGCGCTGGGAACGTGACGGGTTCCGGCGCGAACTGCGCTGCCTGCGAGGTGAGGCGGTAGTTGATGCTCGCGACCGCAAAACCCTGGTTCAGCGCGAGCGCGCCGAGCGGCGGGAGCGGCGCCTTGTCGCCGTTCGCCCATCCGCCGCCGTGGATGTAGATCAGCGTCGGCCGCGGCGTCGGCGCGCCAGCGGGCAGGTAGAGATCGAGGCGCAGCGGCTGCGGCCCGACGACGGCGTAGACCAGGTCGGGATGAGTGGGGGTGAGTTGCGCGAAGGCGGGAGCGCTGAGCGCTACGCACAACGCAGCGGCGGTCGAAAGCAAAGTGGGGGCGACGTGGTGGAGGGGCTTCATGCGCCATGCCCAACCCACGCGGCGGCCTTCGGTTTCGCGCAAGACCTCCGGAACTTCGCCGGGCGCCGCGTCGAGTCGAGGCCCGCGCGCTTGGCGTTCCGTGGAACGGCGCGGCGGCGCGATCGAGCGAAACCACCGCTGCGAGACGTGGTTCAAGCGCGCCCACCATGAAGTCCCACTTCACATTTCTCGTCGTCGCGCTCGCGCTCGCAGGCCCCGTGTCAGCTCTGCAACTCAGCAGCCCTCCGACGCAGCTCGAAGCCTCGCCCTGGCTGGGGCCCAACATCTTGATCGTCGTGGCCGACGATGTCGGGGTCGACCTGCTCAATGCCTACGGCGAGTCGACGTCCGCGCCGTGCACGCCCAACCTCGATGCGCTGGCGCAGGACGGGCTCTTGTTCCGCAACGCCTGGGCCTGTCCGGTGTGCTCGCCGACGCGCGCCGCGCTGCTCACCGGCCGACACGGCTTTCGCACGGGCATCGGCACGGTGCTGAGCAACACCGACAGCGGTCTCGCGCTCTCCGAGACGACCCTGCCCGAGCTGCTCACGTCGTACTCGAGCGCCTGCATCGGCAAGTGGCATCTGTCCGGCGCCGCAGGGCCGTTCCACCCCAACGACAGCGGTTTTCAGCACTTCGACGGCTTCCTGCGCGGCGCCGTGAACGACTATTCGAGTTGGCCGCGCGTCGTCGACGGTCAGACCTCGCTCTCGAGCACGTACACGACCATCGAGTTCACCGACGAGGCCATCGCGCAGATCGCTTCTCTGCCGCAGCCGTGGCTGGTGGTCCTCAACTACAACGCAGCGCACTCGCCTTACCACGTTCCGCCGGCGAGTCTGTGTCCGGTCGGTGCGTGCGCGACGACGTGGTGCGAAGCCGCGACGCCCAATTCGAACGACCGCCGGCTGGCGCGCGCGATGGTGGAGTCCCTCGACGTGAAGTTGGGCGAGCTGCTCGCCGCCGTCGATGCCACCAGTCCGAACAGCTTCGTGTTCTTCCTGGGCGACAACGGAACGCCGCCGTCGGTCTCGATCAACCCGTTCAGCGCCTCGCACGCCAAGGGCACGCTCTACGAGGGCGGCGTGAACGTCCCGTTGATCGTGCGCGGGCCGGGTGTTCGCCGCGGAGAGTGCGAGGCGCTGGTCGCCGCGACGGACATCTACGCGACGGTGGCGCAACTCGCGCGCGTTCCCAGCCGCGCCGAGGACTCGATCTCGCTCACGCCGTACTTCCGCCAGCCCTCGCTCGAGCTGCGCCCGTGGGTGTACACCGAATTGTTCTCGCCCAACGGAGCGCAGCCGCCCTTTGCTACGCACGAACGGGCCATCCGCGACGCGCGCTACAAGCTGATCCGCCGCACGGGGTCGCCGGACGAGTTCTACGACCTCGAACTCGATCCCTTCGAGACCAACGACCTGTTCGGCTCGCTCAACGCAGCTCAGCAGCTCCGCTACGATGCGCTTTCGGCGGAGTTGTTCGCGCTCGGAGTCGGCTGAGCGCCAGGGCGCGCTCGCTCGCCGTGTGCAGACGTCATGCGACGAGTCCACGCGCCCCGAACAGCCTTCGCACTCGCTGTCGCGTCGTTCAGCGCGCTGGCGCTCGCCGCGTGCGTCAGCGCGCCTCGAACCGAGCGCGTCGCGCCGCCGAACATCGTGTTGATGGTCGTCGATGACCTCGGCTGGCAGGACCTGTCCGTCGCGCTCGCTCCCGAGCCGACCGAGTTCAATCGGCGCTACCGCACGCCCAACGTCGAGCGCCTCGCGCGCGAGGGGATGCGCTTCACGCAGGCCTATGCCGCAGCGCCCGTGTGCACGCCCACGCGCTCGGCGCTGCTGACCGGGATCGCGCCGGCGCGTTCGCACATCACGTATTGGACGCTCCACGCGGGCCGCGACACCTCGGCGGCGTTCCCCGGTCTGCTGGCGCCGAGTTGGAACGTCAACGGCGTTCAACCGGGCGTCGAGACGCTGCCGGGTCGCCTGCGCGATGCGGGCTACCGCACCATCCACGTCGGCAAGGCGCACTTCGGAGCGGTGGGCACGCTCGGCGCCGACCCGCTGAGTCTGGGCTTCGACGTGAACGTTGCCGGTCACGGCGCGGGCGGGCCCGGCAGCTACTACGGACGCGAGAACTTCAGCGCAGCGGGACGCGGCGGCGATCGCGTGTGGGACGTGCCGGGGCTCGAACGCTGGCATGGACAGGACGTCTACCTCACCGAAGTGCTCGCGATCTGCGCGCGCGAGCAACTCGAGTCGGCCGCGCGGTCGGGCGCGCCGTTCTTCCTGAACTTCGCGCCCTACGCGGTGCACGCGCCGATCCAGGCCAATCCGCGCTACCTCGCGAACTATCCGGAGCTCGACGCGCGCGAAGCCGCGTACGCGACGATGGTCGAGAGCTACGACGCTGCGCTGGGAGAGCTGCTCGGCGCGCTCGACGAGCTCGACCTCGCGCGGAACACGCTGGTCGTGTTCACCTCCGACAACGGCGGACTCTCGGCGCACGCGCGCGGCGGAGAGCCGCACACGCACAACGCGCCGCTGCGCAGCGGCAAGGGCAGTTGCTACGAGGGCGGGTTGCGCGTGCCGCTGATCGTTCGCTGGCCGGGCGTCGCGGCGCCTGGCTCGCGCAGCGAGGCGTTGGTGTCGAGCGCCGATCTGCACGAGACGCTGCGCGCGGCGGGCGCGCGTGGACAGCAGCGTTCCACGCGCGGCGACGGACTCGACCTCGCGCCGATCTTGCGCGGCGGTCGCGGTGATGAGCAGCGCGTTCTGTTGTGGCACCAACCGCACTTCTGGGGCGTGCGCGGCCCGGGGATCTGGCCGTTCAGCGCGCTCCGCCGCGGACGGTGGAAGCTCATCTACCGCCACGCGGACCGCGGGATGGAGCTGTACGACCTCGAGACGGACCTCGGCGAGTCGCGCGACCTGTCGCAGCAGCGGCCTGAGCTCGTGCGAGAGCTCGCTCGCGAACTCGGGGAGCGCTTGCGCGAGATGGGCGCGCAGATGTCGATCGACGCGGCCAGCGGCGTGCCCGTGCCGTGGCCGGACGAGCGGGTCGAGGAGCGCGGCGCCGGACGCTGACGCCTCCCGCGCACCGGGCGCGGACGTGGCGCGGAGCGGGTCGAGAGGAGTGCTCGCACGGCGTGCGGCGCGTTTCGGCGTCGCGTCGGGGCGTTGGCCTGACCCGCGACGGGTTGTCTGGCGGCCTCAGCGTTGATCGGTGGCACGCGCGCGCGATGATGCGCGCCATGAAGCTCCTCGCCGTATCGATCGCAGCGCTGCTGCACCTCTCGTCGAGCACCATGCCCAACGCACAGCACGATTCGCCGGGCTACACCGACACGCCGCAGCTCCCCGGACAGCCTTGGAAGGTCCACGACAGCGCGCGGCCGCAGCCGCCGGTCGTGCGCGCGGCGCAGGGCGCGAACCTCGGCGCGCAGCCGCCGGCGGATGCGGTCGTGCTGTTCGACGGCTCGCACGCGAAGGCCTGGACGAGCGGCGGCAAGGACTGCCCGTGGAAGCTCGAGGGCGGCGTGCTCGAAGTGAACGGCGGCGGCTCGATCGAAACGCGCGAGCACTTCGGCGACGTGCAACTGCACCTGGAGTGGGCTTCGCCCGCGAAGGTCGAGTCGGAGTCGCAGGGCCGCGGCAACTCGGGCGTGTTCCTGATGGGCCGTTACGAGATCCAGATCCTCGATTCGTTCGAGAATCCCACCTACGCCGACGGCGGCGCCGCTGCGCTCTACGGCCAGTTCCCGCCGCTGGTGAACGCCTCGCGCGGACCGGGCGAGTGGCAGAGCTACGACATCTTCTTCCGCGCGCCGCGCTTCGAAGGCGACAAGCTGGTCGAGCCCGCGCGCGTCACGGTGCTGCACAACGGGGTGCTCGTGCACAACAACCAGGCCTTCCTGGGGGCCACGCGGCACCGCGAGGTCGCGAGCTACTCCGCGCACGACGCGGCGGGGCCGATCGGTCTGCAGGACCACGGCAATCCGGTGCGCTTCCGCAACATGTGGGTGCGCAGGCTCTGAGCTACGGCGTCTTGGACCTTCGCGCAGCGCGAAGGTTCCAGGTGGTCGTAGCGGCGAAACGAAGATCTCGGCGCGGCCGATGCGCCCATTGGCCGAGGCCTGAAGGCCGAGCTGAGCCGCAGCGCCGCCCGCTCCTCTGGACGCCGCCGCCCGCCCGCAGCACAATCCCCGCCCCCCGAGAGGACCCCGCGATGAACATGGAAACGATCCGCGACGTGCTGGTGAGCTACGGCCCCCTGATGGTGATCGGCGTCGCCGTCGTTTCGCTCGGCCTGACCGCGGTGGTGTTCGGCGCCTTCCTGATGAACGAGCTGTTCTTCAAGCAGAAGGAGAGCCACGCCGGGCACGGGCACGCTGGACACGCCCACGGCGATCACGGGCACGGCCACGCCGGCCACCACTGAGCTGCGATTGATTGTGTTGATCCGGGGCTGATTTCGCCCTGATTCCGCGCCGCTGCGACGCCCGGCGCGAGGCTGCGCTCGAACCGCTGGCGCACGGCCGGACAGAGCACTCCCGGCGCTCCTTTCGCGCTTCGCGGGCGTGACTTGCGTGTGGCCCCGTCGCTAGCGCGCGTCCTTTCCGTAGCACGCCCTCCGGAGGCCGCCTTGCTCTCCCTCACTGCGCCGATCGTCCGCTCGCTCCGCCCGTTGACCCTGCTCGCCGCGGGACTGCTCGCCAGCTCGACGGCCGGCGTCGTCCGCGCGCAGGCCGCTGGCCCCCAGCGCCCCTCCGCGGACCAGCTCACGGCCATCGGCCAGGCGATGGAGCGCTATTTCGCCGCGCGCGACGCACAAACGGGCGTCGACGACGCGCGCACGGCCGTCGTCGAGGCCATCGCCGCCGCGCAGGCCAAGCACGCCGGCTGGCAGCCACTGAAGTCGAGCGGCGACCTGGGGCTCGCGCTCGAACTCGCGGCGCAGGCTCGCGCGGAGAAGCGGCGCGACGGCAACGTGCTCGTCGAGAGCCTGCGCGAAGGCTCGTTCGTGCACACGGGCCTCGAGTACGCGCTGCGCCTCCCGGAGGACTACGACGCGAGCAAGCGCTATCCGCTGCTGCTCTCGCTGCCGGACTTCGACGAGAAGCCCGCCGACCACATCCGCACGCACTGGACCGACGCCGCGGTGCGCGACAACGCGATCGTGGTTTCGCCCACGATGCCGCGCGAACTGGCGAGCTGGACGCCGATCGCGGTCACCGGTCGCCCGGGCGGCGTGACGCACGTGCTCACGACGCTGCGCGTGGTGAGCTCGCGCTTCAGCGTCGACTTGGACCGCGTCTACCTCGTCGGCCGCGGCCGCGGCGCACCTGCGGCGATCGCCGTCGCCAACAACAGTCCGCAGCGCTTCGCCGGCGTGATCACGCGCTCGGGCGAGCCGGGCGAACTCGGCGCGCGCAACTTCTCGAACCTGCCGGTGCTGCTGATCGCCGGCGGCGCGCAGGCGAGTTCGTTCCAGGCGGAAGCGGACAAGCTCGGCTTCGCGCACGTCAGCTCGCAGGCCACCGGCGGCGAACGCGAGCTGTGGGAGTGGGTCAAGAAGCACCCGCGCAAGCGCGCGCCGAGCAAGGTCAACCTCGTCCCCGGCGAGCCCTATCCGTCGCGCACGTACTGGCTGCGCTCGGCCTCGTACGAGTTCGACTCCACCGCCACTGTCGAGCTCGACCGCGCCACGAACTCGGTGAGCGTGACGGCCAAGGGCGTGTGGCGCCTGTCGCTGCACCTGAACGACGAGCTGCTGGACCTCGACAAGCCGATCCGCGTGCGCGTGGACGGCGTCGAGAGCGAGCGCAAGGTCACGCGCAGTCTCGCGAGTGCGCTCGAGTGGCTGCGCGAAGGCTTCAGCGACACGCGCTGCGTGTACACCGCGCGGCTGGACATCGACCTCGTGCCGCCGCCGGTGAGCGGACCGCCCGCGCCGAGCGCCGAGGACATCGCCAAGTTCCGCGGCGAGCTCGCGACGGCCGGCGTCGATCCCGCCAAGCTGTGGGAGCTGCATTTGGTGTGGAAGGCGGGCCAGAAGCAGTTCCTCGCCGACTGCGCGCTGCGCAAGCTCCTGCGCGTCGAGCCCGATCATCTCCAGGCGCGCGCGGGGCTCGGCCACGAACGCGTCGGCGATCGTTGGTTCCCGTCGCGCGCTGCGGCGGAGCGCTATCGCCAGAGCCAGGATCCGGCGCTCGCGCCCGCGCGCGGCCTGGTCAAGCGCAAGACCGGCTTCGTGCATCCCGAGGAGATCGCGATGCTCGCCAAGGGGCTGAGCAAGGACGCGACCACCGGCGAATGGCTCGACGGGGCCGACCGCCAGAAGCTCGCCAAGGGTTGGGCGCGCCAGGACCTCGAGTGGATCGCGCCGCGCGAAGTCGAGTCGCTCGACGTCGGCCTGTGGCGCGTCGACGGCGAGTGGCTCGACCTCGCGAGCGCCAACCAGCGTCACGCCTCGATCGATTCGATGTGGCGCATTCCGACGCACGAGATCGAGCTGCACACGAGCTGCGATCGCGAGGTGGGCTTGCGCGCGATCGAGCACATGGGCCGCGCGCTCGACGATCTGCGGCGCGTGTTCGGCGTCGAGCCGCTCCTGCCGCTCTCGGTGGCGCTGCTGCGCGAAGAGGAGCAGTACGACCGCTTCGCTTTCGGCGATGTCGACGGCCGCCGGCGCGCGACGCACGGCGGACGGCTGTACACGATCCACTACGGCTTCCTGGCCGAGAGCTGGTTCCCGCCGAGCGATGGCAAGCGCGCGACGCACGGCATCGGCGTGGGCTACTGGGACGCTTATGTGCCCAACGGCGACTCGTACGGCGTGCACTCCGCGCGCCTCGCGGTCGGGCTCTCGTTCGTTGAAGCGCTCGATCCCAGCCCCAAGGCCGTGAAGGCGGCGCTCGCCGGCGGACCCAAGGCCGATTACTACGCCGCGTACCTTGCCGAGAAGCAGTTCCCCGCCTGGCTGCGCTACGGCGGCGCGGTCTACGCCGAGCGCTACTTCAAAGACACGAGCGTCGGCGAAGGCGGCGATCCGTGGTGGGCGCGCAAGTGGTCGGTCGAGAACATCGCGCGCATGGGCGGCCTCGATCCGCTCGAGCAGGTGTTCGCGTTCCAACTCGACGCCGACAAGCGCGACGCGAGCCGCAAGCTCCTCAACGAAGCTGGCCTGATCGTGGCGTTCCTCGTCGACAGCGAGTGCGCGCCGGTCCGCGCGGCGCACGACGACTTCAAACGCGCGCTGCTCGCCGGCCGCCTGACTCCCAAGGTCATCAGCGCCATGGTCGACGCCGTGACCGCGCACCAGGCGGAGTTGAAGGCCTTCGCGGGGCTGTAGGCACGCGAGGCTCCCGCTGAGCTACTACTTCGCGGAGTCTTCGCGTGGCGCGAGGATTCTCCTCGAAGTAGTAGCGACAAGACCAACATCTCAGCGCGGTCGGGCGCCGCGGGGCGTGTCGGCGCTCTGGCCGACATGCCCATGGGTTGCGGCGCTCGGCCGCGCTGAGCGGGACCTCTCACGCAGTTCGCGGATTCGGGGCCGCTCAGGCCTCGTTTCAAGCACTTGGGGCCCAAACGAGTCGAACCTCTCGCTGCTCGCGTGGCTTGGCGTACTGCCGCGAGAACCAGCCAGATTTTCGCCGGAATCCGCCTTGACGGAACGCGAATTGGGGGGGGCATGCTTCTCCAAGGGTTGGCGATGTTTCGCCGGCGACGCCCGCGCCGCGGCAAAGGCTCGGGGGTGGCTCCCGTCTCGCCAAGCGCGCTGGCAGCGCGCGTCTCGCGGGGCTCGCGACTCTTGAAGCTGCCGGGAGACTCCCATGCTCGTCTCGTTCGCTCCGACGCGCTCTCGCCCGTCGACTCTGCGCTGCTTCGGCCGGAATCTGCAGTTCGCAGTAGCATGGCTCATCGCCATGCTCGCCCTCGCAGGCCGATCGACCGCGCAGATCATCCCGCCGATCACGACGGCGTTGCCCAACGCCGAGGTCTGGGTGCACCCGACTGATGGCGTAAACCCTGCGACGGCCGACGATGAAGCGCTCTACATCAACGATCCGTCGTTGAAGTTCAAGACGCTCCAAGCTGCGATCGACGCGATGCAACGCTACTTGGCGGCGCACTACGTGGTCCCCTTCAATCCCGCTCAGGAGGGCATCGTCTACGCGTTGCCGGGCTTGTACGGCCCGTTCAGTGTTCATGGCGCCAGTGGCGATGTTCTGCCGATCGTGATGCGCGAGCGCGTCCACGTTCAGGGAGCCGGCGCACGTCAGTGCGTGATCCGCGGCGCCAGCACCATGGCTGCGCCTGCTCCGCCGAACACCTCGAACATCGTCTGGCCGGTCACACCGTTCCCGCTTCCCAGCGGCGCGCACATCGTTTCCAAGGAAGTGCTCGTCACCTATCAGTTCTCATCGCCCGACGACTTGGTTCCGCAGTTCGTCGGCGCGCCGATCCCCGGTCCGTGGCGGCGGCCGCAAGGTCCGTACTTTGACTCGGACAACGTGGCCGAAGTGCTGGACTCGTTCTCCTTCTTCGGTGGCGACGTGCAGGTCCTGATCCGCTACTCCGGAGCAACCGCGACCCAACCCACGCACTTTGCCGCCAGCCGAATCAGCAACTGCATCTTCGACCTGCGGCACAACTGGAAGCCGGAGGCGCCCTTCGACCCCGATGGCAGCGAAGTGTCAGGTCCGTCGGTTGCGATCCACATGTCCCGTCGCTCCACGTGCACCGGAGGCGGGTCTGGGCAGTTCGCGGGTTATCTCGACGGCCGCACGCTCATCGCCCACAACACATTCATCTTCGCACGTTGGAAGGGGCCCACGAGCAACGATTGGGACACGCTCTCGCGGGATGAGGCGGTCGGCATTCTCGATGTCACCAACCCCAACTGCTCGGACGGCGCTTGCTCGGACGGCGACCACTGGTTCAAGGGCGTCGGCAACGCCTGCATCGTCAGCAACATCTTCCGCACGCGCCCGCAGCCTGCGGGGGGAAGTGCGGCGCGGCCGTTCGCGATGATCGGGATCGATCAGGATGACACGCTGGTGAACGATGGGCTGGCCTTCGTTCAGACGAACATGTTCGATCCCTCGCGTGTTGGCGCGACCAACGCCGGCACGAGCGGCCAGGGCTTCTATTCAATCCCCGTCCGCGCGGCATTGGTGGAGTCCGTTGCGCAGAACAACTTCCAGGATCTGTGGAACTGCCAGCCCTTCAATGCTCCGGGTGGGTGCCCGCAGACCGGCGCAACGGTGTGCAACGTCGCACCCAATCCGGTACCTGCCGAAGGCCTTGCACTGTGGGACGGAGCGAACGGTGTCGACCCAGCCTTCGTCGGCGAGTATGCGGCCACCACGCTCGTCCCGCTCACGGGGGCCCTCGTGGGGTACCGGGACTGGCGCGTCCTGCCGGGCTCTCCGGTCGAGAACCGCGGCGTGGCGCCCGAGCAGCGCTACTTCGTAACGGCGGTGGGCGCCTTCGTGCACCGCACGAACGAGCCACCCGAGTTGGACCTGTTCAAGTGGGACGGCGAGCGCTGGGGCAACCCGCGCGTGGTTGGGGAGGCGCCCGATGTCGGCTTCGACGAGCGACACTTGATGATCGAGGTGGGCAATTGGGCCAACGAGTCGAATAGCCACAACGTGTCGGGCTTCATGCACCCGAGCATCGGCAACGGGAACAGCCGGCGCTACTTCGTGCTGCCGCGCGACGCAGGCAATGTGCAGTTGTGGGGCTCGAACCGCTGGCTGCGGCTGCACGACACCCTCGTCGATCCGCCGTTTCCCTCCGCGGGCGATGGCTGGGTGACCCCGCCGGGCGCGCTCTTGAACCCGCCGAGTCTGCCGAGCCTGCCGAAGGGCTACCGCACGAAGTACGTGTCGTATGCGAATGCTCCGTTTGCGGTCATTCCACTTCCGACTGCGTCGTTCGCGCAGTGGGATCCGCTTGGACGCCTCTCGCTCCGAAAGGAGTTCCTGCTGGTGCACTTGGACGATCCCGAATGCGGCCCGGACTGCAAGCACTCGTACTTCAATCTCCAAGGGCTGATCGTCGATGATGATGCAGTCCCGCCGGGCGGACCGCTCTCCGCAGAGCTGCTGCGCAGCAACATGCAGGGAGAGTACCGATGAAGCGCCAAAGCTGTGGGCGGCGTTTCCTCGCCCTAAGTTGCCTTGTGCTGGCTGCCCACGGCTCGCGTGGCGTTGCTGCTGCACAGGAGAGTCTCTACGGCGCGCGGATTCAACCGGGCGTCAGTTTGTTGCTGGATCGAGTGAATACGACAACCGGGGCCGTGTCGACGCTCACATTCCCCAACAGCGCAGCAAACTTCAGCTGCCTGATGCACGTTGATGGCCGACTGCTGACGGTGGCTCAACTGATAGGTCCGGATCGGTACGCCTCGATACATCCAGCCGACGCATCCTGGCAGCCCGGAGTTCTCACGGGTTTCGACAACACAACCCCGTTGCTGTCATTGGACTACGACCCCACGAGTGGCCAGTACTACTACGCCGATGCGCTCCGGCTCTACAGGGTGAACCCCGCAACAGGAGCCTCAGTGCTTGTCGGCCCCTTCACCGGACTGTCGTCGGCTTGGTCCGGCATTTTCTGCATTGCGATCTACCCCGACGGTTCGGCCATCGCGCACGGGATCGGCGCTACGGTTCTCAACCAGCCCGTCGAGCTCTACATGCTCGATCTACAGACCGCGGCGCTCACGCAGATCGCCGGTGTGGTCGTCCCCAACGCGATCGGGGAGTTCAGGGACCTCGCGGTGGATTCCAATGGCGAGCTGTGGGGCAGTTTTCACCCACTCAACGCGGGATACCAGTTCCGTTCTGGTCTGTACCACCTCAACCTGTCCACCTGGACCGCGACGCACGTTCGCCAAGTCTACCCGTCGTACTACGGCATCGCCTTTGTGCCGGACACGCAGCAGACGACCTACTGCACGGCCAAGACGAACTCGCTCGGTTGCGCGCCCGCGATCAGCGCTGACGGCTTCCCCAGTCCTGCAGCGAGCAGTGGCTATGTGCTGCGCGCGACGAACGTGCGCAACCAGAGCGCAGGGGCGCTGACCTTCGGCATCAGCGGCCGAGCTGCGCTGCCCTTCGGCGGGGGAATCAACTGCATCGTCCCGCCGCGGCAGCGCACGCCCATCTCGAGCAGCGGCGGCTCGCCTGCGAGCACGCCCAACTGCAGCGGCGCGTGGCAGCTCGACTTCAACACGTGGATGAGCCAGTACTACACGCTGCCGCCCGGCACGACCGTGCAGGCGCAGTGGTTCGGCCGCGACCAGGGCTTCGCGGCGCCCAACAACTGGACGCTGAGCGCGGCGATCGAGTTCGTCGTGCGGCCCTGAAGCACGGCTCCGTGCGACGGGCCGGAACAACGGCCCCGAAGGTCAGAGACGCGCGATCGCTCTCAGGCCGGAGATACGCCGAGCACAACGGCCAAGGCGACCAGGGCATCGAGGCCCGCGAGGCCGGTGGCGATCCAGCCCCAGGGCGAGATGCCGCTGGCTCGAGCTTCGTTCGCGAAGTTCGCGACCGCGATCGTGCCGACCATTCCGATGCCCAGACCGAGCATCCGCTTGGGGTCGCCTCAGCAGGCGCCGGCGGCCATCCAGAAGCCCGCCGGGGCGCCGAGGCCGGCGGCGAGCGCGAGCTTGTTCGTGAGAGTCAGCATGGACGGATCCTCGTTCGGGGAGCGCTATCGGACAAGTCCGCCGCCTCACTGCAGCGCGATCGGCTCGTTCACCCCCGCCTTGACCTCGAAGGGGTAGCGCGCGACGACGTGCTCCTCCTCGTCGAGGAGCGCCGCGGCGTAGCTCCCCGGCGCGAGGGTGAACTCGAGCGGGCGCTCGGTGTCGAGGGCGCGCTGCGCGACGCCGATCTCGAATCGGTCGAGCACGCGCAGCTGCGTGGCCGAGCCGCGCTCGGGCGGCGGCACGAGCAGCGCGAGTCGCACGTTCGTCAGGCGCAGCTCCACCTCGGTCGCGCGCGTGGCGGGATCGAACACGGCGACCGCCGCGCCGACCCCGTTGCTCCAGATCCGGCCGCCGGTGTCGAAGCTCATGCGCTCGGCGCGCAGCACGATCTTGCCGCTCGGCATCGGCACGCTCGCACTGCCGCCATCGCCCGTGACCCACGCGCGCGCCCTGATGCAGTCCTCGACGCGCGCGCCCGCGCGCCATTCGCCGAGCTGGACCCGCGCGAGCGTCGGCTGGCCCACGGGGTCGAGCACGCGGATGACGAGCTGCTCGGCGAAGTCGAGCGCGATCTCGCCGAGGTCCAGTTGCTCGCCCACGTGGATCTGCACGCGCTGTCGATGCTCGCCGCGGCGCGGAGCGTCGACGGTCAGTTCGTACTCGCCGGGGAGCAGGCGTCGGGCTGCGAAACCGCCCAGCTCGTCGGGCCGAAGGTCGGACGTGTCGGCGCGGCTCAGTCCACGCTGCTCAGCGTCGAGCGAGGCGCGCGCGTCCCGCACGCTCGCGCCGCCGCCGGGCTCGACGACGCGGAAGGCGAGCGAGCCGAACTGCGCGGTGATGTCCTCGTCCGCGAGCTCGAACTGCGCGACGTTGACGTTCGCGGCGAGCTGCGCCCAACCGAAGAAACGCTGATGGAAGGCGAGCGCGATCCACACCGGGCCGCTGCTGACGCGCTTGACCCTGGCGATGTCGCGCAGGTCGAAGTCGTTGTTCGCCTGGAGGTGGCTGACCCGCGAGAACGCCTCGCCGCGCTCCAACGGCGGCGTCGCTGGATAGGAGAGCAGATCCACGGGCGCGTCGATCGAGGTCCAGACCTGAAAGCCTCCCTCGAACAACGCCGCGGGCGGCACGCCGAGGCGCCGCGAGATCTCGGTGTAGGGCTCGCCCAACGTCGTCACCGCGCGCACCAGCACCCAGTCGACGGGCCACAGCTTCAAGTTCACTTCGCTGGGCACGTACCACGCGACCTGGGCGACGAGCTCGTGGTCGTGGAAGCCGCTCGCGCGAATCGTCACGGGCCATTCGCCGGGCTCGACGCGCTCGAACTCCACTCGCGCCCCATCCCCTTCGATGCGAGCCGTTCGCTTGCCCGACGGCAGAGCGACGGTGATGGTCCCGGCGTGCGGCGCCGGACCGCCCGCTCCGTTCGACAAGCGCACGATGAGCTTGCCCTTGCGCGTGTCGGACGGCTCCGCGGTGCTCGGCGCCGACTCGATCGCCTCGCGCTGCGGCGCCTCCGGGCTCGCGGCGGGCTCGTTCGAGGCGTCGGACAGTTGCTCAGCGCTGGGCGTTGGCGCGCTGGACTGCGGCGTGGGCGAGGCCGCGAAAGGCTGTGCGCTCGGGCGCGCGCTGGCGCTGCTCGGCGCGTCGCTGTCGAACGCGAACCACAGCGCCAGTGCGAGCGCGACGACGGCGGCCGCGGCCAGGGCGATGCGCTTCATCGCGGCAGAGCGTAGCTCGCGCCGCGGAGCTGCGCGGCTTCCCGCGAATGCGCCAGCGACCGTGGCGTGCGACGCGCGCCCGCGAGGAAGCAACTCAACGGACGTGTCACTCGAGCCGAATCGGGCGCTCGCTGCCGCCGCTCGGCACGCGGAACGAGTAGCGCGCCAACTCGGCGCCGAAGGCATCGAGCACGCGCGCTTGGAATTCGCCCTCGGGCAGCTCGAGCGTGGGCGTGCGCGACCAGCGCGAGGTTCGCGCAACTGCGATCCCCGACGCATCGATCACGCGCAGCGTCGCGGCGGACTCCAGCTCGTCAGCGAACTCCAGCGTGACCGTGTGTGCGAGCGGAATCACCAGGCGCAGCGAATCAACTGGAGCCTTGGGATCGAACACGGCCACCGCCGCGGGTTGGGTCTGGACCGTTGGACGGCCATCCGCGCCCATCGAGAACCTGCGCGCGCACACGACGCTCTTGACGCCCGGCGTGGGGATCCTCGTGCGCCCCGCATCATCGGTGGTCGTCGCGTTGGGCGTGACGCAGTCGTCGATCCACTCGCCCTCGCGCCAGGCGCCGACCTGGATGACAGCGCGCAGTGGCGCGCCCGTCGCGTCGACAACCGTGATCTCGAGCGGCGGCGCGAGGCGCAGCGCGATCGCGCCCAGGTCGACTCGCTGCCCCGGCGCCACTGCGATGCGCTGGTGGTGCGCGGCGTAGCCCGGCGCCTCGACGACCAGGTCGTACGCGTCGGGCACGAGCGGCTTGACGTCGACGCAGCCCCGCGCGTCGGGCTTGGGCTTGTCGATGTCGGCGCGGCGCAGGCCCGAGGTTTCGGCCATCAAGCGCACTTGGAGCTGCGAAAGCGACGCGCCGCTCGACTCGTCGACCACGCACAGCGCAAGCGAGCCGAACTGCGCTGTGATGTCCTCGAGCGCGAGCTCGAACTCCACAGCCCCGTCGCTCGGGAGGACCTGACCCCAGCCCAGGAAGCGCCCGTGGAACGCCAGCCCGATCCAGGTCGAGCCCCGCGCTGCGCGCCGCACGCGCGCGACCTCGCGCGGATCTCGGCGATGGCGTTCGTAGTGCGGGCTGGCGAGCTCGACGCCCTGCTCCGCGCGCTGCGGCGGCGTCAGCGGCGGCGCGAGCGCGTCGGCGGGCGGCTCGTCCGAGCGCCACACGCGGAAGCCGCCCTCGAACACATCGGCGGTCTCCAGCCCCAGCCGCTGCGCCAGCTCGTCGATCCCGCCGCCGCCCTCGCTGCGCACTCGCACCACGATCCAGCCCACCGGCCAGAGCTTGAAGCGATCGTGGCTCGAGGCGCGCTCGTCGATGAGCACGTCGGCGACGAAGTCTTGATAGCCCCGAGCGCGCGCTTCGAGGCGCCACACGCCGCTGCGCAGGCCGACGAACTCGAACTCGTCCGCCTCGGCGTCGAAGCGCGGCGCGACACGCTCGCCATCGAGGCTGGCGAGCGCTTCGACGCTGTTGTGCAGCGACTCGCCGCTGTCGGCGTCGGTGAACGCCACGCGGTACGCGACGCGCTCGGGCTGCGTGTCCGTCGCTGTTGCGGCGGAGCTCGTCCGTTCGACCGCGCCCGCCGTCGCGTCGGTCTGGACGCGGTCGGGGGCGAGCATCTCGGGCGCCGCAGCGCGATCGTCGCTCGTGGCGCTGTTCGCGCGAGAGCTCGGCCTCGCTGCAGCACCCTCTTCGCGCGTGGGCGCTAGAAACACGGCCGCGAGTCCGCCGGCGACCAGCAGCACCAGCACGATGAGCACGGCGCGCTTCACCGCGCCAGCGTAGCTCCGCGACTGCGCGGCGCGCGCTTCGTCCGTGGGGCGCGAAACGCCGACGTCGAGCGCTGCCTACGGCCGCACTTCGAGCTCGAGCGCGTTGCTGAGGCCCGTGCCGCTGGGGCTCGCGGGGTCACGCGACCACCACTGGGCGCGCACGGTCGTCCCGATGCTCACCAGCGGATCGCGCGTTCCGTCGACCCAGCTCGAGAAGTCGATCGAGTAGAGCCCCGAGCAGTCGCTCCCACTCGTGTTGCCGCCGCTCGAGCGCAGCGGAGTGCGTCGCACGG
>WYBT01000023.1 GCA_011525785.1 Planctomycetaceae bacterium | reverse complement strand
CGGCCACTTCTACTTCGCCGACAACTTCGTGAGCGACTCCGGCGAGATCGCCTTCGTCAGCGCGCTGTCGATGCTCTCGCGCGGGACGGAGCCGTTCTCGCGGCGGGTCGAGTCGCTGCGCCGCTACCACGCGACCGGCGAGATCAACTTCCACAACGACGACAAGGACGGGACGATCAAGGCGCTGATCGCCAAGTACAAGGACGGCCGCCAGGACACGCTCGACGGCGTGACGGTCGAGTTCGGCGACCTCGCGAGCCCCGACTGGTGGTGGTTCAACGTGCGCGCTTCGAACACCGAACCGCTGCTGCGCCTCAACCTCGAGGCGCGCAACGCCGCTACGCGCGACGCCAAGCGCGACGAGCTGGTGGCGCTGCTCGGCACGCCGGAGCACTGAGCGCGCGCCGCTGCGCCGCGGCCCCGCCTCGAGCCGTGTCCGAACCGCGCTGGTCCATCGACGACGTCCCCGAGAAGCCGGGCGTCTACCTGTTCCGCGACGACGCCGGCGCGGTGCTGTACGTCGGCAAGGCGCGCAAGCTCAAGTCGCGCCTGCGCTCGTACCGGCGGCCCGGCGGCGACGGGCGACTGCTGATCCGCTTCCTCGAGGACGTTGCAGCCAGCGTCGAGACGATCGTCACGCGCACCGAGCAGGAAGCGCTGCTGCTCGAGGACTCGCTGATCAAGACCCACCAGCCGCCGCACAACATCCGCCTCAAGGACGACAAGTCGTTCCTGATGCTGCGGCTGGATGCGGAGGAGTTTCCGCGCTTCAAGTTCGTGCGCGCGCACTCGCCGCGGAACGATCGCAAGTCGGGCGAGGCGCAAGGTCGCGTGCGACTGTTCGGACCGTTCGCGAGCGCGCGCTCGATCCGCCGCACGCTGGGCGATCTGCACCGCATCGTGCCGCTGCGCGATTGCCCTGACAGCGTCTTCCGCAACCGCTCGCGGGCGTGCATCAAGCACCAGATCGGGCTGTGCGCCGCGCCGTGCGTCGGCCTGGTGTCGCGCGAGGACTACGCCGTCCTGGTGGAGCGCGCCGCGGGCGTGCTCGCGGGCGACACGGCCGAACTCGAGCGCGAGCTCGAGCAACGCATGCGCGCCGCGGCCGCCGAACTCGAGTACGAGCGCGCTGCGAGCTGGCGCGACCGGTTGGCGGCTCTGCGGCGCACGGTCGAACGCCAAGGCGTGCGGCCCGGCGATCGAATCGCGCGCGACGTGCTCGGCCTTGCGCGCCGCGGCGCGGAGGCGGTCGTGCACCGCGTGGCCTTCCGCGACGGACGCATGAGCGAGAGCCGCTCGCACACCTTTCGCTCGGAGCTGCCCGACGAGGAGTTGTGGCACGACGTGCTCACCGCGCTGTACGGCGGCGGCCGGCGCGAGCGGCCCGAGGAGATCGTGCTCGCGGCCGAGCCCAGCGAACTCGAATTCCTGCTCGACGTGTTCGGCGGCGCGGTGCGGCTGATCGTGCCGTCCTCGGGCGAGCGCAAGCGCATGCTCGACCTCGCCAGCGAGAACGCGCGCGTGGCGCTGTCCGGTCGCGCCGCGCAGGCGGCCTTCGAAGAGTCCGCGCTCGAGGCCATCGGCGAACTGGCCGACCTCGACGGCCCGCCCGAAGTCATCGACTGCTTCGACATCTCCAACTTCCAGGGTTCGAACGTCGTCGCCAGCCGCGTGCGCTTCCGCAGCGGCATCGCCGACAAGGCCGGCTACCGGCGCTTCCGCGTGCGCGGCGTCGAGGGGCAGGACGACTTCGCGGCGATGAAGGAGGTCGTCGGCCGCAGCTTGCGGCGCGGGCTCGAGGAAGACGACCTGCCCGACCTGATCGTGATCGACGGAGGCGCGGCGCAACTCGCCAAGGCGCTCGAAGCGCGCGAGGAGGCGGGCGCCTGGGACACGCCGCTGATCGGTCTCGCCAAGGCGCGCATCGAACGCAAGGTGCGCTCGAGCGTGAAGGACGCGGTCGAGGAGCGCGTGTTCCTGCCGGGCGCGCAGGCGCCGATCGAGCTGGCGAAGAACTCGCCCGCGCGTTTGATGCTCGAGCGCATCCGCGACGAAGCGCACCGCTTCGCGATCACCTACCACCGCAAGGAGCGCGGACGCCTGCGTTCGCAGATCGACTCGATCCCCGGCGTGGGGGACAAGAAGCGCAAGGACCTGCTCCGGCGCTTCGGCAGCGTCGCCGGACTGCGCGAGGCCAGCGTCGAGGCCATCGCCGCGGTGCCCGGGATCGGCCCCGAACTCGCCGCCCGCATCGTCGAGCACATGGAGAAACCCCACCAATGAGTTCGCGCACGCCCGCACTCCTGGCCGGTGAACGCGACTTCCGCTGGCGCGGCGCCGCTGTTTCGCGCATCGAAGCGTTGTCCGACGCCGTGTTCGCGCTCGCGCTGACCTTGATCGTCGTAGCGCTCTCTCCGCCGCGCACCTTCGCCGAACTGCGCGAGGCGTTCGTCCAAGTGCCGGTGTTCGCCGTGTGCTTCGCGTTCCTGGCCTGGTGTTGGTTGATCCATTTCCGCTTCCACCGCCGCTACGGCCTCGAGGACCTCGCCACGACCTGGCTCAACCTGGCGCTCTTGTTCCTGATCCTGCTGTACGTCTACCCGCTGCGCTTCCTGGCGAGTTTTCTCTATCAGGCGTTGGTGCTGGGCCGCGGCTGGAGCGTGACGGACGCCGCGGGCGCAACGCAGCCCTTGTTCGAGACGCAGGAGCAGATCCGCTGGCTGATGTGGGTCTACGGCGCCGGCTTCTCGGGCATCTTCCTGGTGCTCGCCGCGCTGTATGCGCGCGCCTGGCAGTTGCGCGCCGCGTTGGAGCTGGACTCCGTCGAACGCGTGATCACCAAGTCGGCGCTGCACTCGCACCTTCTTTCGGCGGCCGTGGGGCTGGTGTCGATCGCGGTCAGTCTGGTCGATGCGCGCTGGACCCCTTACTCGGGAATGGTCTACGCAGTGCTGGGGCCGCTCCACTTCGCGCACGGAATGGCGACGCGCCGGGCGGTCGAGCGCTATCGCGGTAAGACGCCGGACGCGCCGTGGGGCGCGGCCAGCACGGGTTCGAACGCAAAGAACGAGTGAGAGCGTCGCTCGACCGCGGTTGCAAAGCGGCAGGGCCCCGCTAGTTTGCGCCGCCTTGGCCAGCGCTCCGCGAGAGTCCCGGTTCTTGCCACGTCCCTCGCGGATCGCCGCGGCCGCGCTCGCGGCAGCGCTGGTGAGCGCCTGTTCGAGCGTCGCGTCGCCGCCCCAGCGCGAACTGGTCGTGCGCGGCCCATTGCCCACGCGCATCCAGCATCCGCTGGCCCTGATCCAACCCGGCTTCACTCCGCGCAGCGTGCGCACCCAGGCGCCCGGCGAGTGGCGCGTCGAGGGCGAACTCGCCTACTCGAGCATCTTCGAGCGCTCGGCTGCGGCCGGCGCGCGCGTGGCCTTCGACGCCGAGCTGCTGCGCAGTTCGCTGCGCGCGCGGCGCGGCTTGGCGCCGGGCATCGACCTCGAGGTCGCGCTCGGCGGCGTGTACGGCTCGAGCGGTTTCCTCGACCAGTTCATCGAGGAGTTCCACGACCTGATCGGCGCTCCCAACCAGGGCCGCGACAAGTTCCCGCAGGATCGCTTCGAGTCGGTCATCGAAGTCGACGGGCAGACGGCCTGGAGCTGGCGCGACGATCGCGCGCAACTGGGGGACACGCTGCTGGTCCTGACCTTCGGCGAGTCCGAGCTGGAGCGCGAGCAGTGGGGCAACGCCTGGCGGCTCGGCCTCGAACTCCCGACCGGCGACGAGCAGCAGGGCAGCGGCAACGGCGGCGTCGATTGGCTCGTCGGATGGAGCGGTGAGATCAGCTTCGACACGACCACGCACTTCGCCGCCGCGAGCGCCGGCCAGGCGCGCACGACCACGACGCTCGCGCGCGCGGGCCTCGACCTCCCGGAGCGATTGGAGCTGTTCTACGGCCTGGAGTGGCGCTGGGGCGCGCACTGGAGCTGGGTCTTCCAGCTCGACCTCCACTCGCCGCTCCTGGACGAGATCGAGCTGAGCGAGATCGATCGCCCGATCCTCGACCTGGGCGTCGGCTTCGTGCGCGACGCGGGCGCCGACTCGCGCTGGTGGTTCTCGTTCCACGAGGACCTGCTCGCCGACAGCGGCCCGGACTTCGCTCTGTTCCTGGGCTGGATGTGGGGCGTGTGAGCGCGCGTCCGCCGCGGGCGCAGAGCAGCGCTGCACTGCGGTGATAGAGTGCGCGCCAGTCGAGCGCCGCTCGCTGCACACGAAGGAATCCGCATGAATTCACGGCATTGGGGCCGAGCGCTCGTCCGCGCCCTGGCGATCGGTTGGCTCGCGTGCGCGCTGCTGGGAGCGCAGGGCGACCCGGAGAAGGACATCAAGTCCAAGTCCGCCGAGCAGCGCGTGGCCGCGGTCGACGGCCTCAAGGCGCTGGGGCTCGAGCGCGCGGAGAAGGCGCTCATCGCGGCGCTCGCCGATCGCGACTGGGAAGTGGTCGAGCGGGCCGCGCAGGCGCTCGGCGAACTCGGCGCCAAGGGCGCGAGTGCAGCGCTGGTGAAGACTGCCCTGGATGCGCCGGCCGCGCGCGTCCGCCGGACCGCGGCGCAAGCGCTCGCGCGCATCGACGCGCCCAAGGCGCTCGAGGAGCTCGGCAAGCAGACCGCGGGCAAGAACGCGCTGCGCGCGTGGGCTGCGCTGGCTTGGGTCGCCGCACATCCGGACACCGTCGGCTCGGAAGCCCTGACCAAGAACCTGCGCAAGTCGCAGAAGGCCAAGGAAGCGGCCGAACGCGTGGCGGCAGCGGGTGGGATCCTCGCGCTGGCGCCGGCCGAGCGCGTTGCGGCCCTCGAGGAGTACATCTCCGGCGGCGATGTCGAACTCGCGTCGGCCGCGCTCGCCGCGAGCGCCCGCCGGCCGAGCGCCGACTCGTTCCCCGTGCTGAGCAAGCACCTCGCCAAGGCGCGCGTCGACGACGTGCTCGAACGCCGCTTGATCGCGACCTTCGCGGCCTGCGCCAGCGCCGACCCTGCTGCTGCGAAGGCTGCGCTGGGCGAGTTGTGCGCGCACGCCGACGCTGCGGTCGCCGCGCGTGCGCAGCGGCTGGCGGCGGCCCTGGCGGCGCCCTCATCCGAGGCCGGAGTGCGCGAAGCGGCCTTGGCGGCGCTCGAGCGCGGCGTGGAGCACGCTCAGGCCGGCGTGCGCGCCGCGGCGATCCACGCCTCGGCTGCGCTGAAGCACGCGCCCGCCATGACCAAGGTGCGCGCACTGCTCGGCAAGGACTCCGACGGTCGCGTGCGCCTCATCGCGCTGCGCTCGCTGGTGAGCGCGATCGGTCTGTCCGACAGCGAACTGCTCGCTGCGGTGATCGCGCGTTTGAAGTCGGATCCCGACCCGCTCGTGCGCGAGGAAGCCGCCGTGGCGCTCGCCAAGGCCAGCGGCGCCGATGCCTTGGCCGCGCTGGAGTCGGCTGCGGCGGACAAGGAGTGGACGGTCGCCGTGTGCGCGATCGTTTCGCTCGGCAAGACGCTCCAGGATGAGGCGCTGCCCGCGCTCAAGCGCCTGTCGCGCGAGAGCGACTGGCGCGTACGCGGCGCGGCCGTCGTGGGGTTGTCCCACGTGACGAAGAAAGACGCGATCCCGCACATCATCTCCGCGCTCGGCGACAGCGAGCCGGCCATTGCGCGTTCGGCCTGGAACTACCTGCGCGCGCTCTCGCGCCAGGATCTCCCGCTCGAAGCGGCGCCGTGGCAGGCGTGGTGGGCCGAGAACGAGAAGCGCTTGCGCATGTGGACGCCTCAGGAGGCCAAGGAGCGCCGCGAGAAGTACGGCTACTCGCAGTCCATCGTGGAGGTCTTCCGCGACCTGGACGTGGTGGTGCTCGACAGCCGCGGCGACCACATCCAGAAGGTGCTCGACCTCGTGAAGGCCGACGATCGCAATCAGCCCACCGACTCCAAGAAGCAGTCCGAGCAGGGCGCCAAGGCGATCGCTTACCGCATGACGGCCGCGGCGCGGCACCGCCAGGATGGACTGCACCCGCACGCGGTGTACGTCTCCAACTGCACCGGCGAGGTGGAGCCCGAGGACCTCGAGCGCATCGCCTGGTTCGTTCGCACCGGCGGCTACCTGTTCGGTTCGTGCTGGTCGTTGCACGAGACGATCGAGAAGGTCTACCCCGGCGTGGTGCGCAAGTTCCCGACCAGCAGCGAGGTGGTCGACACGGTCGACGCCGAACCGTGCGCGCTGAACAGCGCCTACCTCGACGGAGTGTTCGCGGGCGGAGTTTCGCCGCGCTACAACCTCGAGGGTGCGCACCTGATCGAGGTGCTCGACCGCGAGCGCTGCGAGGTGCTGGTCGACAGCCCGCAGTGCGCGACGCGCTGGGGCATCGGCAATCTGGCCGTGTGGTTCCGCGCGGGCCACGGCCTGATCCTCGACTCGGTGAACCACTTCGACAACCAGGGCCTGACCAACGCGAACTGGATCAAGGAAGTCGAGGAGCGCCAGGCCTACGCGCTCGACCACATGGGGCTGGGCTTCGACGAGCTGCGCGCGAGCCAGGGCGAGAAGTGGTGGGGCGGCAACACCAAGGCGGCCGAGCACATCTACGACCGCACGGCCCTGCGACTGGTGACCAACATCGTGCGGGCCAAGCGACTTGAAGAGCCCTGAGAACGCGCCGTCCGCGCTGGATTCGAGTTCGTCGCGCCGCCTCGCGCGCGGGCCGCAACGCGTGAGCGAAGCCTGCGGTCTGGGTCGAGCGGCGCGAGTCTCGCAGTTGTGCAGCGCGAGCGCTGGTCGAGCGCGAAGAGTGCTCGGGCCGAAGGTCGAGGTTTCGCGCCGACAGGTGCGGCCATGACGACCGGCGAACTGCGCCTGGGCTGCTCGAGCTGGACCGAGAAGGGCTGGAGCGGGACCTTCTACCCCGCGGGGCTCGCGCCTGCGGAGCAGTTGCGCCACTACGCCACGCGCTTCGACACGGTGGAGGCCGACGTGACCTACTACCGCGTTCCGAGTCGTGCGATGGTCCAGGGCTGGCGCGAGCGAACCCCTGAGGGCTTCGTGCTGTCTGCGAAGTTCCCGCGCTCGATCGTGCACTGCGGCGCCGCGGCGCAGCCCGACGCGAGCAAGGTGCTGGTGTGGGAGCACGTGGCGCGCGACTGCGAGCAGTTCCTCGCGGCGATGGAACTGCTCGGCGACAAATGCGGGCCGTTGGTGCTGCAGTTCCCGTACTTCAATCGCAACGCCTTCGCTTCAGCCGGTCCGTTCCTCGAGCGGCTCGAGGCCTTTCTCGCGCGACTGCCGCGCCACTTGCGCTACGGCGTCGAGTTGCGCAACAAGAGTTGGATCGACGAGAGCTTGCTCGCCGTGCTGCGCCGACATGCGGCGGCTTTCGTGATGGTCGAGCTGCCCTACATGCCGCATCCCGCGGACCTCGCGCGGCGCTTCGACCTCTTGACCTGTGACTTCGCCTATGCGCGCCTGATCGGCGATCGCAAGCGCGTCGACGCCTTGACCGATGTGCTGGACTCGACGGTGGTCGATCAGTCGGCCTCGCTGGCGCGTTGGGCCGAGCTGGCGCGCGAACTGATGCAGCGCGCCCAGCGCGTGTACGTCTACGCCAACAACCACTTCGCGGGCTTTGCGCCGGCCACGATCGACGACCTCGCGCAGCGCATCTCCGCCGCGGGCCCGAGCGGTCCGCACAGCTAGGGGTTGGTTCCTCTCGCGTCGCGCCGTGCTAGGCTCTGAAACGGCGCGAAGGAGCCGATCGCCGCGCGCCACGACCCATGGGACTGTTCGATTTCCTCAAGAAGAAGCCCGCCGCCGCCCAGAGCGGCGATCCGCAACTCGAGCGGCGTGTTCAGGCGCTGGTGGGCGAGCTGAAGGCGCCGAGCGCGGACCAGCGGCGCCGCGCCGCTCAAGAGCTGCGCGATCTGGGCCTGCGCGCGGTCGCGGCGCAGGCCGCGCTGGAGGAGGCCACCTCCGACGACGACAACGAGGTGTGCACCGCTGCCGCCGAGGCGCTGGCCGCGATTCGTCGAGCGCTCGACGAGGCGCAGCACTGAGCCCGGTCTCGAGCGGCGTTGCAGCCGCTTCGGCCGGCTGGCGCCGAGGTTCGCGCGAGTCTGCGGGTGGCGCGCGAAGCGATGCTTGGGCCCGCAAGCAGCTGAATGCGCCGAGTTGCAGTGGTTGAAGCGCTGCGCCGGGTTGAGCGCGTGCGCTCGAGCCCGGCTGGAGAGCTGCATCGCGAAGCGACGAACGTATGCTGTCGGGCTCAAAGCCCTCCTCGTTCGTCCTGCCGTTCGCGCACGCCGAGCCCAGCGCCGCGCCCCCTTCGATGAAGCCCGTCGACCGTTCCTCGATCCTCGACTACGTCACTTACGAAGAGCAGCGCGACGCTCTGCGGCCGCGCGTGCTCGCCATCAAGGCGCGGCGGCGCGTGCACGTCGGCGAGCACCTCACGCTCGTGTTCGAGAACACCGACACGGTGCGCTACCAGGTGCAGGAGATGGTGCGCATCGAGCGCATCGTCAAGGAGGCCGACATCCTGCACGAGCTGGAGACCTACAACGAGTTGCTCGGCGGCCCGGGCGAACTCGGCGCGACGCTGTTCATCGAGATCGACGATCCGGCGCTGCGCGCGGTCAAGCTGGCGGAGTGGCTCGAACTCCCGTGGCGGCTGTACGCCGAGTTGCCGGGCGGCGAGCGCGTGTACGCGCGGTTCGACGAGCGCCAGGTGGGCGAGGCGCGCCTGTCGAGCGTGCACTACGTGAAGTTCCCGGTCGGCGGTCGCGCGCCGCTCGCGATCGGCTGCGACTTGCCCGGGATCGATGCGCGAACGCTGCTCAACGACGAGCAGCGCAACGCCCTGCTCGAGGACCTCGCCGGCGGGGCTGGCTGACGTCGACTCCAGCGGGCCGCGCGGAGCTCATTGCTCCTCGGGCGCGCGCGGCGGCGGGTCGAGTTCGTCGACGGCGTCGTCGTACTCCGCTTCCCAGTCCGTTGCAGGCTCACTCGGCGGCGCCTGCCCCTTTTGGGCGATCAACTTGTCGCGCTCGAGCGCGCGCTTGATCGACTCGTCCATGCGCTGCGCCACGATCAGCGACTCGTCGAAGTGCCAGGTGAGGTGCGGCGCCTTGCGCATCTCGAGCACGCCGGCCACCTTGCGCTGGATGAAGCCCGCAGCCGAGTCCAGCATGTGCTGCGCCTTGCTGCGCTCGGAGCGTCCGCCCAGCACCGAGTAGAAGATCTTGCCGTACAGCAAGTCGGGCGAGAGCTCGACGCGCGTGATGGTGATGAAGCCCACCCGCGGGTCCTTGAGTTCGAACTCCAGCGCGTGCGCAGCGCGTTCCTGGATGCGCGCCTGGATGCGCGCAATGGTGCGGGGATTGGCCATCGTTCAGAGCGGTCAGGCTTCGCGGCGAGCGCTGTGGGCGCGCCGCGAAGCCGAATGTGTCGCGCCTCGTGTCAGGTGCGGGCCAGCTTGCGCTTGACGGCCACGATCTTGTAGCCCTCGATCACGTCGCCCAGCTCGAACGCGTCGAAATCGCGCACCGTGATGCCGCAGTCGAAGCCCTCGCGGACCTCGCGCACTTCGTCCTTCTCGCGGCGCAGGCCAGCCAGTGCGCTCTCGTGCACCAACTTGCCTCCGCGCAGCACGCGCACCTTGTTGTCGCGCTGCAACGCTCCGTCGATGACGTGCGAGCCCGCGATGTTGCCGAACTTGGACGACACGAAGATGGTGCGCACCTCGGCGTGACCGGTGATCTGCTGGGTCATCTCCGGAGCGAGCTCGCCTTCCATCATCTGGTGCAGGTCGTCGAGCAACTCGTAGATCACGTCGTAGGGGCGGATCTCGACGCTCGCGCGCTCGGCGGCTTCGCGCGCTTCGCTGTTCACGCTCACGCGGAACGCGAGCACGATGCCGGCCGAGGTGGCGGCGAGGTTGACGTCGCTCTCGGTCACAGTGCCCAGACCCGACTGCAGCAGCTTGACGTCGATCTCGTCGTTCTTGAGCGTCGCGATCTGGCTCTCGAGGGCCTGCAACGAGCCCTGCACGTCGGCGCGCAGGATCACGTTGATCATCTTCTTTGACTGCGCCGCGACGGCCGCCAGGATGTTCTCGCTGGTGATCTGCTTGCGCTCCGCGAGCGAGGTCAGGCGCACCTTCTTGCGGCGCTCCTCGGCGACCTCGCGGGCCTGCTCGAGCTTCTGCACCACGTAGAACGAGTCGCCCACCGTGGGGAGGAACTCCGACAGACCGGTGACCTGCACCGGCATCGAGGGGCCGGCGGTTTCGATCTCGACCCCGTGGTCGTCGTACATCGAGCGCACGCGGCCGAAGCCCTCGCCAGCCAGGATGACGTCGCCCTTGTTGAGCGTGCCGTCCTTGACCAGCAGGTGGGCGACGCGGCCCTTGCCTTCCTGGACCTCGGCTTCGAGCACCACGCCGGAGGCGGGGCCCTTGGAGTGCGACTTGAGCTCCAGCACCTCGGACTCGAGGAACACGCGCTCGAGCAGCTCTTCGACGCCGTCGCCGGTCAAGCCGCTGATGGGCATCATCGCGGTCGTGCCGCCCCATTCCTCGGGGATCAGCTCGGCCTTGGCCAACTGGTCCTTGACGCGTTGCTGGTTGGCGTTGGGCTTGTCGATCTTGTTGATCGCGACGACGATCAGGCTCTTGGCGGCGCGGGCGTGGTTCAACGCTTCGAGCGTCGAGGGCATCACGCCGTCGTCCGCGGCCACCACCAGCACCACGATGTCGACGGCCTGCGCACCGCGCGCACGCATCGCCGTGAAGGCCTCGTGGCCCGGCGTGTCGAGGATGGTGAGCGTGTGGCCGGCCTTGGTTTTGACCTGGTAGGCCCCGATGTGCTGCGTGATGCCGCCCGACTCGCCCGCGGCGATGCTCGAGTTGCGGATGCGGTCGATCAGCGTGGTCTTGCCGTGGTCCACGTGGCCGAGGAAGGCCACCGTGGGCGGGCGGATCACGAGGTCCTGTTCCTCGACGGCCGTGCGCTTGCGCACCAGCTCGGTCAGGAGCACGTCTTCGGCCTCGACCTCCTTGGCGACCCTCAGTGCGACGTTGAACTCGAGCGCGAGCACGCCGGCGGTGTCCTCGTCGATGACGGAGTTCTGGGTCAACAGCCCCATGTTGTTCTCCATCACGCGGGCGAGCAGCTGCGAGACCTTGATCGAGAGCGCCTCGGCCAGCTTCTTGACCGTGATCGGCGCGGAGATCGAGATCTCTCCGCCCGAGAAGGGCGAGCTGCCGCTCTCGGTCGTGCGCGAGCGCGGCCCGCGCGGAGTGGGGGTGGCCGTGACCGGTCCCGCGCCCTTGCGGCGCAGGAAGCGTCCCGCTTCCTTCTCCTTGAGCTGCGTGGCCGTCAGCGTCCCGCGAGCGGCCTGATCGCCGCGCACGAGCGCCTTGCGCTTGTCGTGTCCGAGCGTGGGCTGCACGTTGGGTGCGACGTCGTCCTTGGAGCGCAGGCGGCGCGACTCGGGCTTCTTGGGCTCGGTCTTGGCCTGCACCTTCGAGAGGTCGACGAAGCCCACCACCTTGCCGGCGCGACGCTTGGCCGCCGGCCTGACGATGTCTGAGTCGGCTGCCGCGCCGGGCGCGACTTCGAGCGCCGCCGGATCCGCGGGCGCCACGCGTTCGATCGGCGCGCCGGCCTGTGCGGCGCCGGCGAGTTCCGGCGCATCGATCGGGGGAGCGCTTGCGTCTGCTGCGATGACGCTGGGCGGCTCGTCGCTCGAGGTGTCGAGGGGCGCCGGTCGCGCGGCGGCAGCGCGCTCCGCGACAGGCTCCGCGACGACGTGCACTTCGCGCGCTGCGACGGAGTCGGGCGTCGCCGTCGGCGTCGCCGGGCTGTGAACTTGCGAGCGAGTCGCGCCGCTCGGCGCGGGCGCCTCCGGCGCAGCGGGCGCGGCGCCGGGTGCGAGGTGTGCTGCCGCTGCTTCCGCGGACGGAGCTGCTTTGGCGTGCGCCGCCGCGGGTTGCGCAGCGGGGGCCGCCTCGGCGGCGGGCGCCGTGGAAGCCGGAGCTGCCGCGGGCTTGGAGCTCGCGGACACGACGGTGCTCGGGCTCAGCTCGCCCGCGGGCTCGTGTTGCTCGGACTGCAGCTCGCCAGGGGCGCTCGCCACTTCCGCGCCCAGCGTCGCGCCGGTCTCGGGGGACGCGTCGTCCACCAGCTCGGCCAGCGAAGTGCGCTTCTTCTTCTTCTTGACCAGCCCGGGGATCCCGGCCTCGGCCACGCCTTCGGCGGACTCGCCATCGGCCTTGGCTGCGGCGGGCACGATGCCGTTGGCTTCCAGTGTTCCCTGCACGCGCAGCAGGAGGAACTCGTCCAGCGTCGACTGCGGGCCCTTGATGTCGTTGAAGCCGAGCGCGCGCAGCTTGGACGCCAGCTCTTGGCCAGTCAGCCCATAGTCCTTCGCCAGCTCGTGTACGCGTTTCTTCGTCACCCGATGTCCTCGAGTTCTTGCTGTCCGCGGCGTGCGAGCGCGTCGCACACCGGCCGCTGCCAAAAGTTTAGCGGGCTGCGCCACCGGCCCGTAAGTCGGGTCCGGCGGCGGTGTTCATTGGGGTCCGCCCGGCTCAGACGCCGTTGAGCACCCCGGTGGTGTCCGTGTTCGGCGGGCGCTGTGGCGGCTCGGAGTCGGATGACCCCTCGGCCTCACCCTCGAGTTCGGTCTCCGCGGCCGCGCCGCCCTCGGCCGGCGCCGCTCCGCCCACGGAATCGGCCTCGAATTCAGCGCGCGTCTTGATGTCGATGTCCCAGCCGCACAGGCGGCTGGCCAGGCGCACGTTCTGACCCTTCTTGCCGATGGCCAGCGACTGCTGGTCCTCGTCGACGATGACGACCACGGTGTGGTTGTCGACGTCAGGGAAGATGTTGTCGATGTGGATTGTGGCGGGCTTGAGCCCGTTGAGCACCAGCGTCTCGAGCGAGTCGCTCCAGCGCGTGATGTCGATGCGCTCGCCGCGCAGCTCGTCGATCACGGCCTTGATGCGCGAGCCGCGCACGCCCACGCAGGCCCCGATGCAGTCGATCTTGGGGTCGGAGCTGATCACCGCCATCTTGGTGCGGTAGCCCGGCTCGCGGACCACGCGCTTGATGTCGATGATGCCGTCGGCGATTTCGGGGACTTCGAGCTCGAACAGGCGGCGCACCAGGTCGGCGTGGGTGCGGCTGACTTCGATGCGCACGCGCGGGCCGTCCTTGCGCACTTCCACGACGATGGCGCGAATGCGGTCGCCGGGCTGGAAGGTCTCGCCCTTCACGCGCTCGGACTTGGGCAAGTAGGCCTCGACGCGACCGAGGTTGACCACCAGGTCCTCGCCGTCGAAGCGCTGCACGGTGCCGTTGATCAGCTGGCCCACGCGGCTCTCGAACTCGTCGTAGAGCTTGTCGCGCTCGGCCTCGCGCAGCTTCTGGTTCATGACCTGCTTCACGGCCTGGGCCGCGATGCGCCCCAGCTCGGAGAGGTCGAACTCGTAGATCTCCTCGTCGTCCTCCATGGAGACGTCGCCGGTCTTGCGGTCGATGCTGACGACCAGGTCCTCCCCGGCGCCGAGGCGCTTGCGCACGCCGAGCGCGAGCGCGTCCTCCAGGGCCAGGAAGATCGTTTCCTTGTCGATCTCCTTGTCCCGGTGGATCACGTCGATCATCCGCAGGATGTCTTCGCTGTTCATGGCTGTGATGAGGGGGTTGAGGGGCCGGCGATCCAGGCGGGTCCGCTGGGGCGCGCGCGGCGCTCTCCGCGGCGCTCGAAGGCTCGCGCCCCTGCCGCGGCGGAGGCCGGCGGACGTGGGCAGCGTGCGGAGAGGGCTGTGGAAAGTTCAGGAAGCGGGCGCCCGCGGTGGTGGGCACACCCGCTTCCGTGCCGCGCACGGCCCCGACGGGCAGACCCATCAGGCGCGCGAAGGCGAGCAGTGTGGCGTCCGCCTCGGATCCGGTCAACCCGCTGGACACGGAACGCGGCGCGCCGGCCGCGCTTCCCGCGACGCCGCCGCCTTCTGCCGACTATGCTGCGCTCGCCTCGCCCGAGCGGCGGGCGCCGGCCATATGGAACTCGTTCGACAGCTTCGCCGCTGGCTCGCTCCCGCGGCGCAGGCCCTGAGCCTGCTGCTCGTCCTGGAGCTGCGCGCGCCAGCCTCCCAGGGCGAGTCGAACCTAGCGTTGTGGCGCGAACTCGACAGCGGCTCGGCGGCCCGCGCCGCGGCTGCGATCGAGCGCCTGGCCTCCGCAGGTCCCAGCGCGGGAGTCGCGGCGCTGTCCCTGCCGCCCGCCGAGTGGAGCGCGCTGGCCCTGGCGCCGCGCCGCGCCCGCGCAGAGCTGTTCGCGCGCTGTGCTGACGCAGAAGGCATCGAACTCGCAATCGCGACCCTGGCGGACCCCGACGCGGCGATCCGCGTCCGCCTGAGCGGCTTTCTCGCGGCGCCGCACCTGCGCGACGCCGCGGCCGACAGGCGGGTTCGCGCGCTCGAGGAGCTGGCCCTGCGAGACCAGGCCGACGAGGTCCGCTCCGCGGCCGCTTCAGCGCTGGCTCGGATGGACGGGGCGGCGGCACGCGCGGCTTGGGAGCGTCTGCTGGAGGCGAGCGACGCGGAGGTCGTGTCCGCCGCGCTGGGCGCCATGGCGGGCGACGTTCAGTCTTCGGGGCTGGCCGCGGGGTGGCTGCGCCGCGCCGCGCTCGGAGAAATTCCGCGCTTCGACGGCGCCCAACTGGCCGCGTGGCTCACGCGCCACCTGCCCGCGCTGCTCCAGCGGAGCGCGGGCGGCGGCGAGTCAGCGGCCGATCGCAGTCTGTTCGCTGCGCTAGACCGTCATCCGGACCCGCAACTCGCGCGCGCCGGGCTCGCGGCGGCGGTGACACTGGCCGAGCGCTGCGCAGCGGCGGGCGACGCAGCTCGCGCGCAGCGGGTGCTCGCCAACGCACTTGCCGCTGGGCTGCCGCGGCGCGAGGTGTTGCGCGACGCAGCGCGCATCGCGCTGCAGTCTGGCGAGCTCGACGCGGCCCGCGCGGCGGCGGCCGCACTCGTGCGGGAGAGCCCGGCGAATGCGGACAGCGGCGGTCGCTCGGCGCGCGCCGTCGCGCTGCTCTTGCAGGCGGCCTGCGAACTCGCCGGCGAGGACGCGCGCGCAGCGGAAGTCTGGCTGGCGCAGGCCGACGAGCTGATCGCGGCCAAGGCGCGCGAGGGCGCGACCTTCCGACTGGTCGAGGCAGGCGAAGGCGAGACGCTCGATCTGGCGCTGCGCGTGCTGGTCAGTCTGCACCGTCTGACGGCCGAGCTCGTCGGCGGTCGGACTCCCGCCGACACGCGCGCGCTGGAACGGGCCCGCGACGCGGACCTGCGCCTGCTCGAGCTGCGCCTTGCGCTCGCGCGCCGCGCTTCGCTCGCGAGCGGAGAACGCGGCGCATCCTTCGACGAGTTGCTGTACCACGAGCTGGGGCCGGCCAGTCTGTATTTCGGTGCGCGCGCATCGAGCGGCGCTGTGCGCGAGAAGCGCATCGAGCTCGAGCTCGCGCTGCTCCAGACGCTGGCCAACGTCTCGCGCGGCTCGCTGCCGGGTTTCGTCGCGGAGCAGGTCTTCGACGAGCGGCTGGCCGATCCGCTGGCCGACGACGAGCGGCGCACAGCGCTCGAGGCGCTGCGCCAGTTGCGCACCCAGGCGCTCAACGACGCGCTCGCGCGCCGCATCGACGAGCTCGAGCGCGAGGTGCAGCAGCGCCAAGCCGATCCCTCCGAGCTGGTCCAGATGCTCACCTGGCAACGGGTGCTGCGCGATCGGCAGCGCGAAGAGCTCGCTCAGCCGGCCGACTCGCTGCTGCGTTTGCGCGAGTTCTCGCGCGCCGGTCTGTCGATGGTCGAGCGCCTGCGCGAGAACGGGCGCGCGGCGCGCGCACGAGCGCTCGCCGAGCAGGTCGTGGAGGACATCCAGGCGCTGCGCGGCGTGCTCGACGACGGCCAGTTCGAACTGACCTTGTCGCGCGCCGAGTCGACCTTGGGCGGCGTGCTGATGGACCAGGACGAGCCGGTGGCTGCGGAGGAGGCGCTGACCCGCGCGCTCGAACGCCTGCGCGCCCTCGACCAGCGTCTGGAGTCGAACGGCTCGGAGCAAGGGCGCGCAACCTTGCGCGGCGCGCGCGCCAGCGTGCTGGT
The DNA here is from genome assembly GCA_011525785.1 of Planctomycetaceae bacterium. Taxonomy (GTDB): domain Bacteria; phylum Planctomycetota; class UBA1135; order UBA1135; genus WYBT01. The sequence continues at coordinate 42,180 of WYBT01000023.1, read as the reverse complement.
GAGCCTGGCGGTCAACGCCAACGTGAAGCGGCGCGATCCGGCGCGCGCCGTGGAGTACTTCGAACGCGCCTACGAACTCGATCAGAGCGACTTCATGCGCGTGCTGCTGGCCTGCTACCGCGCGCGAGCGGGGCGCAGCGAGGAGGCGCGCGCCATCCTGCGCTCGACGGCGATCGCGCCGGGCGACTACTACAACGCGGCCTGCACCTGGGCGCTCTTGGGCGAGAGCGCGCTGGCGCTCGATTACCTCCAGCGCGACTTCGACGAGTTGCGCACCAGTCCCGGCGCGCGCGCGCGGCAGCAGGAGTGGGCGCGCAGCGATCCCGATCTCGAAGCGCTGCGCGGCGATCCGCGCTTCGAGCGCCTGCTCGCCCCGCGCGCCGAGGAACAAGAGCGATGAGCGCAACGATGAAGGTGGAGGGACGCGTGCGCTTGAGCGGACGCGGCCGGCGGAGGTTCGAGAGCGGACACCCGTGGATCTTCGCCGACGATCTGTCGCAGCAGGAGGCCGGCGCCGGAGCGCTGGTTGCGATCGAGGATCCGACCGGCGCCGTGGTGGCGCACGGACTGTTCAGCTCGAAGTCGAAGATCCGCGTGCGCGTGGTCACGCGCGGCGCGCAGGCGCCGGCGGCCGATCACTGGCGCGCGCGCGTCGCGCGGGCGATCGACTTTCGTCGCTCGCTGGGCCTGCTCGACCCGCGCGGCGCGGTGCGCCTGATCGCCGGCGACGCCGACGGCGTGCCGGGCATGGTCGTGGATCACTACGCGGGCGTGTGCGTGCTGCAGAGCGGCTTCCAGGGCGCCGACGCGCTGCGCGACGAGTTGGTCGAGGCGTTGGGCGAGCAGCTCGCGCCGCGCGCGATCGTGGAGCGTTCCGACAGCGCCGTACGCCTGCTCGAAGGACTCGAACGGCGCGTCGAAGTGCTGCGCGGCGAGGTCGAGGGCGAACTCGAGGTGCGCGAGGACGGACTGGTCTACGAGGTCGACGTGCTCGGCGGCCACAAGACCGGCCACTACCTCGACCAGCGCTTCAACCGCCAGCGCGCGGCGCAGGCTTGCAGCGGTGGCGAGTTCCTCGACGCCTTCTGCTACGACGGGCTGTTCGGCGTTCGCGCCGCGCTGCGCGGCGCCAGCAGCGTCTGGTGCCTGGACCAGTCTTCCGCCGCGCTCGAGCGCGCGCGCCGCAACGCCGAGCGCAACGGTGTGCTGGCGCGCATGCGCTTCGAGAAGGTCGATGTGATGCGCGAGCTCAAGTCGCGCACCGAGCTCGAGCGGCGCTTCGAAGTGGCGGTCGTCGATCCGCCGGCCTTCGCCAAGAACAAGTCGGAGCTCGAGGGCGCGGAGCGGGGCTACCGCGAGCTCAACGCACGCGCGCTGGGGCTGGTCCGGAGCGGTGGAGTGCTGGTCAGCGCGTCGTGCTCGTACGCGATGCGCGCCGAGCTGTTCGTGAGCACGCTGGCGGCCGCGGCGAATCAGGCGGGGCGAGAGGCGCTGCTCGAGCAACTGTGCGGAGCGGGTCCCGACCACCCGCACCTCTTGAGCCTGCCCGAGTCGAACTACTTGAAGTGCGCCTTCCTGCGCGTGCGCGATTGAGGCCCGCGGCGCCGACGGTTAGTGTGCTGCGCCGCGCAAGTGCGCGCCCATCCGTGACCGCCGCCCAGGCCAGCGTCGAAATCGTGCTCAACGGCGAGCGCCGCAGGCTGCCCGCAGGAGCGAGCGTCGCGGCGCTCATCGCGCAACTGGGGCTGCGCTCCGAGCTGGTGGCGGTCGAGTGCAACGGCGCGGTGGTCCGTCGCGCAGAACACGCCACGCGCGTGCTCGCCGACGGCGACGTGCTCGAGCTGGTCACCTTGGTGGGGGGCGGCTGATCCGCGTGCGCATTCGTCCATGAACACTCCCCAAGCTGCACTCGAACCGCTGGACGCCCCGCTCGTGATCGGGCGCACTACGCTGCGCTCGCGCCTGCTCGTAGGAACCGGGAAGTACGCCACCAACGAACTGATGCGCGACGCGCTCGCGCTGAGCGGAACCGACTGCGTCACCGTGGCCGTGCGGCGCGTCAATCTGCGGGCCGGCGAGCCCTCGCTGCTCGACTTCATCGACCGCAGCCGCTACGCGATCCTCCCCAACACGGCCGGCTGCTACGACGCCAAGACCGCCATCCGCACCGCGGAACTGTCGCGCGAGCTGCTGGGCTCGCAGTGGGTCAAGCTCGAGGTCCTGGGCGACCCGCGCACGCTGCTGCCCGATCCGATCGGCACGCTCGAGGCGGCGCGCGAGCTCGTGGCACAGGGGTTCGATGTGCTCGCGTACTGCTCCGACGATCCGCGCATGGGCGTGCGGCTGGCCGAGCTGGGCGTCGCGAGCGTCATGCCCGCGGGTTCGCCGATTGGCTCGGGACAGGGTGTGCTCAACCCCAACGCGATCCGCATCCTGCTCGAGCTGATCGACAAGCCGGTGATCGTCGACGCAGGCGTCGGCACCGCTTCGGACGTGGCAGCGGCGATGGAACTGGGCGTGGCCGGCGTGTTGCTCAACAGCGCCGTCGCGCTCGCGCGCGAGCCGCTGCGCATGGCCGCGGCGATGCGCGACGCCTGTCGCGCGGGTCGCAACGCGTTCCTCGCCGGTCGGATCGAGCGACGGCTGTACGCCAACGCCTCGTCGCCGCTCGAGGGCGTCGTCGGAAGCCGCTCCTGAGGCGCTCGGACACCGGCGCGCGGCCATGGGCACCGACGAGACGCTGAGCGGCGCCGACGCCGCACTGGCCGTGGCCCTGCTGGCCGCGGGCGTCGTGCTCGCGCCGCTCGGGTTCTGGCTGGCGCGCAAGTTCTATCCAGGGCGCAACGTGTTCTTCGCGCGCTGGGGCTTCTCGCACGTCGCCGTCGCGCTGGCGCTGATCGGCGCCGCGAGCCTCGTGGCGCCGTCGATGCTCGGCGCGTTGGGCTCGGGCGATCCCGGTCCGGTGGGCCTGCTCGCCATGCAGAGCGTGCTCTTCCTTCCGGCGCTGGCCTGGGTCGTGCTCTCGGCGAACCGACTCGACCCGGACGGCTGGCGCTCGCTGGGCCTGGGCGCCGGTCGTTGGGTGCGCGCCGCGCTGCTCGGAACGCTGGCGTACTTCGCGAGCCTGCCCGCGCTGCTGGGACTGCACGGCGTGTGGCGCTTCGCGCTCGAAGCGAGCGGCGCCGGTTATGTGGAGCAATCGCTCGCTTCGCAGGCCCGCGAACTCAGCGGAGTCGACTTCGGCGTCTTCGCGCTGCTCGCCGTGCTGGTGGCGCCGGCGATCGAGGAGTTCCTGTTCCGCGCCTTCCTCCAGCCGCTGCTCGTGCAGAACCTCGGCGACCGCGGCGGAGTGCTGGTCACTGCGCTGGCGTTCGCCGCCGCGCACGCCAGCGTCGGCGCCTTCGCTCCGATCTTCGGGCTGGGCCTGCTGTTCGGTGCGCTCATGCTGCGCACCCAACGGCTGATTGCGCCCTTCGTTGCGCACGCGCTGCACAACGCCCTGATGCTGCTCGCGCTGACCCAGTAGCTACCGCCCGCGCCCGATCCATCGACACCATGACCCACTTCCCGCGCCGCGGTCTGTTCCGCCCCGTCGAGGGCGGCGCCTTCATCGCCAGCAACGCCGTGGTGACCGGCGACGTCACGCTCGGGCCGGAGGTCGGCGTGTGGTTCGGCTGCGTGCTGCGCGGCGACGACGCGCCCTTGATCGTCGGGCGCGGCACGAACATCCAGGACCTCACGATGGTGCACGCCGACACGGACGCGCCCAACGTGATCGGCGAGGACTGCACGATCGGACATCGCGCCATCCTGCACGGCGTGCGCGTGGGAGATCGCTGCCTGATCGGAATGGGCGCGATCCTGTTGGGCGGCAGCGTGATCGGCGACGAGTGCCTGGTGGCGGCGGGCGCCGTCGTGAAGGAGCGCTTCGTCGCGCCGCCGCGCTCGCTGCTGGTCGGTCTGCCGGCCCGCGTCGTGCGCAGCCTGAGCGATGCGGAGGTCGAGTCGATCCGCGCCAGCGCGCGCGACTACTCGCGCAAGCTCCGCCTGTACCTCGAGCCCGGCGCATGAGCGCAGTGCACGACGCCTACGCCGACAAGCTCGCGCGGCTCTCGAGCAGCCTGCGCGCGCTCGACTCGCTCGCGGTGGCCTACTCGGGCGGCGTGGACTCAGGGGTTCTGCTGCACGCCGCGCGCGCCGCGCTGGGAGAGCGCGCGCAGGCGCTGATCGCCGACTCGGCCTCGCTGGCGCGCAGCGAGTTGTCCCAGGCGCTCGTGTTCGCGCGTTCCATCGGCGTCGAGCCGGTGGTGCTCGCGACGGGCGAACTCGACGACGAGCGCTACCAGGCCAACCGCGGCGATCGCTGCTACTTCTGCAAGCGCTCGCTGTTCGACGCCATGTCGGCCTGGGCGCGCGAGCACCGCGTGCGGCGTCTGGCCTTCGGTGAGATCGTCGACGACTGGAGCGACGATCGACCCGGTGCGCGCGCGGCGCGCGAGTTCGAGGTCCTCGCCCCGCTCTCTGCGGCGGGCTTCTCGAAGGCCGATGTGCGCCGCTACGCGCGCGAGAACGGGCTCGAACTGGCCGAGAAGCCGGCCAGCGCCTGTCTCGCCTCGCGCGTGCCCGTGGGCGTGCGCGTCACGCGCGAGAAGTTGGCGCGCATCGAACGCGCGGAGGAGCGGCTGCGCGCGCTCGGACTGCGTGTGGTGCGCGTGCGCGACCACGGCGCGCGAGCGCGGGTCGAGGTCGGCGGCGACGAACTGGCGCTGGCGCGCGCACGTGAGCCGGAACTCGAGGCCGCACTGGTGCTCGAGGCCTTCGAGAGCTTCGAACTGGCGGCCTACGTCCCGCCCGCGCTGCGCGCGCGGACCTGATTGCCCGTTCGCGGGCGCGCGCTCAGCGCTCGAACAGCGGCAGCAATCCGTCGGGCATCGAGAGCACCAGGCAGCTCATGGCCGTGGCGTAGCAGGCGCCGTAGCGCTCGTCGCCCCAGGCCCCGTCGGGGCGCTGGGCGCTGACGAGCTCGGCGGCGGCGCTCTCGAACCAGCGCGCGAAGCCGCGTTGGTCGCGCATGGTCCACAGGGCGATGGCGACGTACAGGCGCTCGTAGTGCGGGAAGTCGGCCGCGCGCTCGCTGCCTTCTTCGCGCGCGACGAGTCGGCGCCAGAGCGCGTCGGTGGCGCGCTGGACCGCCGGCCCCTCGTACACGCCGGCCGAATGCAGGGTCGCGAGCCCCGCAGCCGTCAGTGCGATCGAGGTCTTCTGCTCCAACCCGAGCGCGTAGCGGAACGACCCGTCCTCGCTCTGGCAGCGGCGGATGTAGTCGACGGCGGTGTGGATCACGCGCGGCTCGACGCGCACGCCGCAGTTGTGCGCCGCGCGCAGGGCCTGGAGCTGAACCACGGTGACCGAGTTCTCGTGCTCGATGTTGGCCAGCGGCGAGTAGAACCAGCCGCCCTCGACGCTCTGGCTCGCTTCGATGCGTCGCACGGCCGCTTCGAGCACGCGCGCCACGCGTTCGCCGCGGGGACCGGTGGGCGACATGGTGTAGGCCTGGGCCAGCGCGAGCGCGGCGAAGCCGTGGCCGTGCATGCGCGCGGTCGGCTCCGACGCGCCGGCGGAGATGTAGCCGTGGGTCGGCGAACCGCTCAAGTCGGCGCGCGCCAGGAGGAATTCGACGGCGCGTGCGGTGGCCGCCGAGTGGGGACCGCGATCGGGCGTCGAGCCGCCGGCCATGAAGGCCAACGCGCCCAGAGCCGTCAGGGCCACAGTGACATCGGCAGCGCCCTCCAGGCGCGGCATGGCGCCGTCGTCGCCGCGCGCCTGGGCTTCGTTGAGGAACGCGAGCCCGCGCTCGAGGGCCGCTCGCGCCTGGGGCGGCAGCAGCGCGGCAGTCGCGGCGCCGGAGTCCACGCTCTGGGTGGCGCTGGCGAGGGCGCCGGCGCCGGGCGCGGCGCCGGTCCGAGCGCGAGTGTCGAGCTCCGCGTGCGCGACGCCCGCGCTCGGGGCCAGCAGCGCCGCGACGAACAGCGCTGCCGGCCACGCCGCCGCTCGAGCGCGCTGACGCTCAGCGGCGCCGATTGAGTCGGCGGTGGTAGGCATCGATCCAGTCGCGGTACTGCGGGGGCAGGTCGCCGCCGCCCTCGGTGCGGAAAAGCTCGCGATACTGCTCGGGCAACTCGCCCCAGCGCTCGGCGTCGCGGCCGGGCGTCGCGCGTCCGGTCTCCAGGCCCGGCGGGGGGCCGCCGGCGGTGTTCTGCGGCGGGAGCGACGACTCCTTGTCGCCGCGCGGATCGCTGCTGCCCCGCGGCTGCTCGCCGCGCTGTTCGGGCTGCTGTCCCTGTTGCTCGGGGGTGGGCTTCTGGCCGCCCGGCTGTTCAGGCGTGTTCTCGCGCTGCTGGCGTTCCCCGCCCGTGCCCTGCTGGGGCTGCTGTCCCTGCTGCTGACCGGAGCTGTTCTGCGGCTGACCGCCGCTCATGGTCGAGCTTCATGTGCCGCCTTGCTGCTTGGCGATCTCGAGGATGCGGTCGATGCCCGACACGACCTCGGAGCTCTTGGTCTTGGAGCGCTGCAGCAACTCGGCGAGTCCGCTCTCGCGCGCCGCATCCTTCGCACTGCGCTCGCCCGCGCCAGCCTCGTACAGGAGCTTGTCGATCTCTTCCAAGGTCCCTTCGACCTTGCGGAACAGCTCGATCATCTCCTGGCGCGGATCCTCGCCCCCGGCGATGGCTTCGAGCAGCTCGGGGGAGATCGGGGGCTTCTCGCCCTGCGATTGCGACGATTGCGATCCCGAGGACTGCGCGCCCGACGGTTGTCCGCCCGACGAGTTGGCTCCGGTCGACTGCGGGGATGCTGCTGCCGACAACCAAGCGGCGGCGCAGAGTGTGGCCAGTGCGATGCGTCGTGTGTTCTTCATGGCTTCTGTCCTGTGGGCCCCGTCGGAGCGTCGATCCCAAGCCTAGCCCGGAATCGGCCGAACAAGCGTGTCGTCCGTTCGTGGCGTTCGGCCAAACGCAGAATGTCCTCGAGCGCCTCGGGGCCCAGTTGGGGGTCGTTCAGGTCGGGGTAGACCAGCTCCAGGCGCTGCAGCCCGTCGAGGTTGTCCAGCTCCATCTGGCGCAGGAGCTTGAGCTCGGCGACATCGGGCACGAGCGGCTGTTTGCCGTTCTGCTGCTGCTGTTGTTGTTGCTGCTGTTGCTGCTGTTCTTGTTGGCGGCGCTGCTGCTCGGACTTGAGCGCCTCGAGCACGCGCTCGGTGGTCTCGATCGCGTCCTCGAGCAGGCCCTGCGGGCGGCCGTCGGTCTGATGGCCGCCGACCTCGTCGATCTCGCGCGCCGTCCGCTCGAGGTCCTGACGCACTTCGCGCAGCACGTGCGCGAACACGGCCGCGCTCTCCGCCTCGATCGCACCGGCCAGTTCCGCGGTGCGCGCCGCGTGCTGCGTGAGTTCGCCCGCCAGCCGCCGCAAGCGCAGCCGTTCGGCGCGCGAGAGCTTGTCGCCGTCGCGCGCGCCGTCGATCTCGCGCAGCGCAGCGAGCGCCGCACGCTCTCCCTCGAGCAGGGCGAGCATCTCCTCGCCGATGCGGAACAGCACCTCTTCCTGACGCAAACGTTGGTACTGCTCCTCCTCGTTGTCCAACTCGGCCAGCGCGCGCTCGATCTCGCGCTGGGTCTGCTCTTCGGCTTGCTCGGCCTCGCCCAGGTCGCCTTGCTCCAGTGAGGACTGGGCCTTGCCGGCCGATTGCGAGGCTTGCTCGAGCGACGGGGCCGGCTTGGCGTTCTTGCGCTCACCGTTGCGGGTCGCGAGGTCGAGCAGCTTTTCCCGGATCTCCTGCTGCTGCCGCGCGAGTTCCTCGGCCTGCGCGCGCGCCTGTGGCGTCTGCGGCCGCACGTCTTCCGAGAGCTCCTGCGCCGCGCGCGCGAGTTGCTCGAGCGCCTCGCGCTGCGACTGCGCCGCAGACGCGCTGCGGCCTTGCTCGAGCTCCTGCGCCGCGCGTTCCATCGCGCGTTGGGCCTGTTCGAGCGACTGAGACTGCGACTGTTGCGACTGGCCCTGCTGCGATTGGCCTTGTTGCGACTGGCCTTGTTGCGACTGGCCTTGCTGCGACTGGCCTTGTTGCGACTGGCCTTGCTGCGACTGGCCTTGCTGCGACTGGCCTTGCTGCGACTGGCCTTGCTGCGACTGGCCCTGTTGCGACTGGCCCTGTTGCGACTGGCCCTGTTGCGACTGGCCCTGCTGCGACTGGCCCTGCTGCGACTGGCCCTGCTGCGATTGGCCCTGTTGCGACTGCGATGCCTGCTGCGCCGCGCTCGCTGCCTGGCGCGCGAGCTCCGCTTGCTGCGCGCTCATCGAGGGCGATCCAGAGCTCTGCGACGAGGAGGACGAGGCGCGTTCCTGTTCGCGCTGCGCCTGCGCCGCGCCCAGCGCCTGCGCCGCCTGCTCGAGAGCCTGTTCGGCCTGCTGCGCCGCCTGGGCCGAGTTCTGCGCGTCACCTTCGCGCGCCGCGCGCGCGGCGGCATCCATCTGCTCTGCGGCCCGCTGCAACTGCTCGCGCGCGCTCGACTCTTGTGCAGGCTGCGGTTGCGGCAGCGATTCCAGCCCGCGCGCGAGCCGCTCGGCCGCCTCCCGGGCCGCGCTCTGCGACGCGGACAGCGTGGGACCCAAGCGCCGCTCCTGCTCGAGGGCCGCTTCCAGGGCCCGCGCTGCCTGCTCGGTGGCGCGCGCTGCGTCGCGCGCGTTGGCGGCGCGCTGGCTCTCGTCGCCAGCCGCGCGCTGCGCCGCGGCCTGGGCCTGCGCCAATTGCTGCGCAAGTTCTTCGAGAGCTTCGCCGGCGCCGCTGCGTTCGTTGCTGGGAGCGCCCGACTCAGGTGGACGCTCGCCTGCAGCGCCCGAGGGTGAGCGCTGCGCCTGTGCGTTGTCGCTGGCTTGCTGGCGCGCGGCGGACGCGGCGGCGTCTTGCTCCGCGGCTTGCTGTTCGAGTTCCGCTGCGCTGCGCTCGTGCTCGGCCGCGGCGTTCTGGCGCGCGGCGGGATCGGCGCCGGCCTCGCGCGAGCGTCTGGCGGCCGCGGCGAGCGCTTCGCTGGTCTGGCGCGCCACCGGATCGTCGGAGGTGCGCGCGGCGCGCGCGGCCTCGTCGGCGCGCGCCTCGAGGCTGGTCGCGGGTTCAGCCGAGGGCGTCGGGCTTGCGGCTTGCGCGCGCTCCTGGCTCGCTGCGTCGCGCAACGCCTGGGCTGCGTTCCGCAGTCGCTCGGCTCGCGCCTGCGCCAGCCGCGCTTGGCTCAGCGACTGCGCTGCGCGCTCCAAGGCCTGGACTTCGGTCGGGGACCACGCTTCGAGCACCTGGCGGTCGACGCGCTGGCGCGCGAGCAGTTGCTCGAGTTCACGCTGGATCTGCTCGAGCGCGTGGGCCCCGCTCTCGCGACCGGCCTGCTCGTTGCGCTCGAGCAATTCGCGCTGCGCGCGCGCCAAGTCTTCGATGCGCTGCTCGAGCGCCTGCTGCTCGGGCGTGCGCGACGCTTCGCGCAATTCCTGCGTGCGCTCGATCAGCTTCGACTCCTGCGAGCGCAGGGAGTCCAGCTCGGAGCGGATCTTGGCCAGCTCTTCGATCGACTTGGCCAGCTCCTCGACGTTGCGCCGATCGAGCAGCACGCTCAACAGGCGCTCGAGTTCCGCGATGATCTGCTCCTGGCCCGTCAGCGAACTCGCCAGTTGGCCCGACTGTGCGTCCTGGCGCACCTTGTCCATCAGCTCCTCGAGCGTCAGCCGTCCGCTCTGCTCGGAGCGCTCCTGCAGCAGCTCGAGGCTCTCCTTCAAGAGCTCGAGCGCGCGCGGTCGGCCCTCTTGCTCGAGGCGCGGGATCAGCGCTTCGATCGTGCGTCGCAGACGCTGAACCTGGCGCCGCAGGAGTTCCTGCTCCTCGAGGATCGTGGTCACGTCGCGGTCCTGCGCCCGTGCGTGGCGCGCGGGAAGCAGCGCCGAGAGCGCCACGAGGGCGACAGCGAAGGCCTGCTGGCGTTGGTGGGCGGCGGTCATTTGCGTTCGCTCCTGGTGTCGGCCCCCGAGGCGTCCTTGGTGCGGTCGCGCACCGTTTTCTGGCGCGTGAGGATGTCGCGCGTGAGGGTCAGCACGGCCTGGAAGTTGTCCCAGTCGGCCAACTGCTCGAGCAACTCGTTGAGGCCGGCGTGCACGGCCTGTTGCGCGGCCAGGGCTTCGCTCAGCGCGCCGTGCACGACCGAGCTGTCCACGCTCCCGGCGGCGCGCTCGAGTTCGCTCACAGCGCGGGGCGAGTGCTCGGCCGAAAGCGTCAGCGCGCGCTCGAGAAGCGCCGTGAGCTGACCGGGCACACCGGGTGCGGAAACCTGGGCGGTCCGCACGGCCTGCGCGAAGGCGCGCCAGGCCTCGATCGGGAAGGAGCGGGCCGTGCTCTGCGCCAGGCGCGCGTCGAGGTCGGCCAAGGCCGCGTCGGCGGCCTCGTCCAGTCGCGCGTAGAGCACGTTCTCGACCGCGCTGGCGAGTTCGCGCGCGAGCGCGTCGAGGTCGCCCTGCACGCGGCGCTGTCCGCTGACCAAGCCCGCGGCGGCCGAACTCTCGCCCGCCTCCGACTCGAGCACGCGCAGCAGCTCGCTCGTGCGCCGGAGGCGTTCGCGCGCCAGGGCCTCGAGGTCGCTGACCTGCGCGCGCACCCGCCCGAGCCGGTCCTGGAGTCGGCGCAGGAAGTCGTCTTCGGACACGATGCGCACGCGCAGCGTGGTGGCGGCGCCGACGCCGGCTTCATCGAACTCGCCGTCGGCCGGACCGGGGCGCGCGTCGTAGGCGCGCAGCTCGATCTCGAACTGGTCGCCGGGCGCGAGCTCGCGTGCGCCGGGCTCGAGCCGGGCGAGTTCCGCGCGCGCGCCAACCAGTCGCGCCTGGAGCGAGTTGGCGCCCGCGCCGCCTGCGGCTGCCGGCGGCGGCTCGCGCAGCTCGAGGTCGCTCCACGCAGGCTCGCTCTCCGCGCCCGTGCGGCGAGCGCGCCACTGCGCGCCGGCGACTCCGAAGTCGTCGTCCACGCGCGCGAGGAGCCGGAGCACGCCACGCGAGAGGCTCTCGATCTCGTTGCGCGCCGGCGCGAGCCACTCGGCGCTGGGGCGTTCGTCGCGCCGCACCTGCACCGCGAACAGTCCCGGGTCGGGGTTCGACAGTCCCTGTGCATCGCGCAGCTCGATGCGGTAGCGGAACGACTGCGTCGCCACCAGCTCGACGCCCAGCCCGAGCGGCGCCGGCGCGGCCGTCTCCGAGCTGCGCGGCAGCGGCCGCGGTGTGAGTTCGAGCAGCTGGTCCTGGGGCAAGAGCCGCAGCACTCCGACGGCTTCGGCGGGCGAGGGGAGCAACGCGATCTCGACGCGCGAACCCGCCAGAACCTCGACGTCGCCGGCGGATTCGATGCGCGCGGGCAGGCCGCTGTAGGCCGGTGGTTCGATGCGGACAGCGATCTCCGCCACGTCGGGCGGCTCGAGCACGATCAGCGTCAGCGTCGGCGCGCGGTCCCGGTCATCGCCGCCGGTGGCGTGCAGCGTGAGGTCGCGATCGAGCGCGCGCAGCACCGTGCGGAAGGCGCCGTCGGGGCTGGGCGAGAGCTGGAACGACGAACTCGCGTCGAGGTGCAGTCGCACCTCGCGCGGGCGCACGCCCTGCGCGCGCACCACGATCGGCGCGTCGCTGCCGCGCGGCAGGCGCGCCAGTACGCCAGTCGGCGTGCGCTCGAGTTCGACCTGCTCCATTCCGGCGCCGAGCGCGAGTTCGAGCGTGGTTAGTTGCGGCCACGGCTGGTCGGCGCCGAGCAGTCGCGCGACGAAGATCGAAGCGTGCTCGGGCCAGGTCCGAGCGGCGAGGAAGAGCGCCAGGGCCGCAGTCACACCCAGGCCGAACAGCTTGCGCGGGACAGCCGGGTCGAGCACGCCCGCAAGGCTGGCGCGACCGGCGCGCAACTCGGCCGCGCGCAGCACGCGCTCGACCAGTTCGGGGTGCGCGTCGGCGGGCGGCGCCTGCTGGAGCTGAACCGCGCTGACGTACAGCTCGTGGGCTTGAGGGTCGGAGCGCTCGACGAGCAGCGCCAGTTCGGTGCGCGAGGGACGCGCGAACCAGGGCCGCAGTCCCATGCGCCACAGCGCGGCGAGCGGCGCGACGATGCACACTGCGAGGTGGAACCAGCGCACGCCGCGCGGGACGTGCAGCGCCCAGTCGGCCACGAAGCTGAATGCGAGCCAGGCGCTCGAGACCGCCAGGAACACGCCCAGCCCCTGGAGCGCCGCCAGGCGGCCCAGGCGCGAACGCAGCTTCGCGAGCAGCGCTTCGAGCTGCGGGGTCGCCTTGAGCGGCGCGTCGGACACAGAGGCTTGCATGGCGTGCGCGGCGGAGCGGCTCAGCGTTGGAAGATGGGCAGGAAGCGGTAGGGGATCTCGAGGATCAACACCGCCATGGCGGTCCCGAAAGGCTCGCCGGGGCCGACGCTGTTGGGCCACGAGCCCGTCGGCGTCTGCATGCGCAGCAGTTCGTCGCGCACGGTCGTGAAGTACGACTCCCACTTGTCCGCGCCGGCGGTGTACATGGCCTGCACGCCGTAGTAGTGGCCGTACCAGAAGAAGTAGTGCCCGCCCGCCTGGCGGCCGCGCTCGAAGTTGAACTGCGCCAGGTTCGACTGCAGGTAGCGGATGCCCTGGTCGATCGAGTGATCGGAGTAGACGCCGGCGCCGAACAGCGCCGTCACGCCCGCCGCCGTGAGCGGGAACGACGAGCGCGAGCCGTCGTGCTTCTGGTAGTGGAAGGAGCCGATCTCGTTGCGGTAGTAGGCCGCGCCGGGGTGACGCAAGAGGGAGTTCTCGGTCACCGCCGAGTCGACCACGTACTTGGCAGCGCGGTCGATCACGCTCTTGGGTACGCGGATTCCGATGTTGCGCGCGGCGCGCAGCGCCATCACCTGGCACACCACGATCGACATGTCGCTGGTGACCGCGTAGGGCTCGTAGCGCCAGCCGCCCTCGGCGTTCTGCGAGTTGACGATGAAGTCGACGCACAGCTGCAGCTTGCCGCGGATGTCCTGGCGGTGCGTCTGGCCGAAGACCTCGGCCAGGAACAGCGTCGCGAAGGCGTGGCTGTACATGCGCGAGCCCGCGTGCGTGACGTAGCCGTCGTCGCCGACGGAATTGATCACGAACGACAGCCCGCGCTCGACGACGTCGCCGTAGGGGCCGCGGCCGGGCAGGTGTCCGCCGGCGAGGAACGCCATGCAGGCGAGCGAAGTGACGCCCACGTGCCCGCGGTCGGCGGCGGTGTGCTGGTAGCCCTCGTTGAGCTTGTAGCCGATCTTCGAGATCCACGCGCCGGCGTCGCGGCCTTCGAGCACCTGCGCCTGCGCCAGCCAGGCGAGTCCGCGCTCCACGGCTTGCGCGTGTTCGGGCGTGACGACGATGGGCTCCGTGTCCAGCGCTTCGTAGGCGCGCGCTTCGCGTTCCTGAGCCGCGAGCGGCGCGGCGCCCAGCGCTGAAGCCAGCCCCAGCGCGAGCGCGCGGACCACAGATCGAGTTCGTCGCATGTCGTTACCTCCGCACGAGCATCTGGTTCGGTCCGCTGATCCACAACACATCGCCGAGCAGCGCGAAGTCGAGCTTGTCCGCCGGTCCCAGTTCGGCCGGGAGCGCGCTGCGCTCGCGCACGACGCCGCTCTCGCGCTCCACGAGGATCAAGTCGGTGTTGACCGGCGCGCGCTGGGCCTTGTTGCGCGGGGCGTGCGAGTAGGCGATGGCGATCGACTCATCGGCGACCAGCGGCATGGGCATCGCGCCGGCGGCGTTGAGCTGGCTGGGCGAGACGTCCAGTTGCACCGACCAGCGCTCACCGAAGGGCAGGTGGAACGCGCGCAGGCGCGTCGCCTCGCCGTCGGTTGTCGCGCTGCGCACGAACAGGTAGGGGTGGTCGGACTCGACCACGCGCCGCCGACCGATGCCCACGAGCACGTCGTGCGGCCCCCAACTCGCGCCGCTGATGCGGCCGACGGCGCCGATCTTCAAGTCCAGGTCCTGCACCATGCCGGTGCTGCGCGGTTCGTCGCTGCGCGGCAGCAAAATCAGGTACGTGTGGCCCTCAGCGCGCAGGATCGAGTCGAACTCGTGCTGCGCGTCGGCCACCACGCGCCACAGCCGCCGGCCGCTGCGCAGGTCGTAGGCGCTGACGCAATCCTGTTCGGCCGGCGCGCTGGACTTGGGGAACGAGGGCAGGATCAGCCGCTCCTGCTCGATCCAAGCGCCCTCGACGTCGTTGAGGCCCACGTGCGCCAGCAGTTGGATCCCGCCCAGGCGCGCTCCGGTGTACAGGTCGAGCACGTCGGCCGGCGTCTGCGCGAAGTCGCTCGGCAGGACCACGACGTGGTGCTCGCCCAGCACCGGACGACTCCACGACTCCGCGCGCGTCGCACGCGTCCACAGCTCGAGCCCCGAACGCGCATCGAGCGCGAGCAGCGCGCTGCCGTCCGAGGAACTGGTCGCCACCAGCGCCACGCCGCTGCGAACGTGGAACGAATCGATGCGCGCGCCGCTGCTCGACCAGCGCCAGCGCGTCTGGCCGCTGTGGTCTTCCAGGGCCGTGAGCGAGCTCCGGTTGCCGAGGATCAGCACGCCGCTCGCGAACTGTGCACGCCAACCGGGGAAGGCGGCGCCCTGCGGCGTCTGCACGGCCCACAGCGGACGCTCGTCGCTGCGCTCGCTCCAGGCCGAGACGATGTCGACGTTGCGGTCGCGCCGGCACAGGATCTGCGCCCAGACCTGCCCGCCCTCCGCGTCGGCGACCGCCGTCTCGCCGAGCAGCAGGAACGAGCCGCTCGAAGGGCGCATGGGGGTCGTGCTGGGAGCCAGGCGCCGCGCAGGCGCCGCCGGTGTGGTGTGGCGCCGACCGGACTCTTCGCGCAGCTGCGCGAGCGTGCGTCCGCCGTCGCGCGCGAGCGGCGAAACGCGCTCGCCGTGGTCGCGCTCGAGGCGTCGCAGCAGCCCTTCGGCGAACTCGTGGTTGCCCGCGTCGCTCATCGCGGCGCGCAGCACCCACTGGGCGTGGAGTTGCTCGTCGCTGGCGCTCGCGAGATCCCAATCGTGCGGAGTGGCGCGCAGGCACGAGGACAGCACCTCGCGCAGGTCGCCGCCGGACAGCGCCGCTTCGCGCCGGGAGCGTTCGGCCAGCGCGGCCGCACGCGAGTGCGGGAAGCGCCGCGCCAGGAGTTCGAACTGTTCGAGGTCGTTGGAGGCGCTGGCGCGCTCGAGCCACTGCTGCGCGGCGCGCTCGTAGGGCTCGTACGCGTCGCGCTGGCCCTCGGCCAGCAGCGCGCCGATGCGGGCGCTGACGGTGGAACTGCCGGCTGTGGGGCGCTGCGGATCGACCGGCAGCCGCAGGTCGCCGAAGTGCTCCAGCAGCGCGTGGAGTTGCGCGAACTCAGCGGCCGCGTCGCGAGCGGCGCGTGTCAGCAGCGCGCGCTCGAGCGCGACGAAGGCCGCAACGCTCAGCGCGCGCTGGTCCGCCGGGGCCGCGACCTCGGAGTAGCGGCGCGCGTCCTCGCGCTCGAACCAGTCGCGCGGCATCGACTCGCCCCCGTGGCGCTGCTCGAGCTGCTCGAGCACCGCGACCCGTCCGGTCGTGTCCTTGAGCGCCGCGAGCAACTCGCCCTTGCGCAGCAGCGCCGAGGCGGCGGACGGTCCCTGTTCAGCGCGCGCCAGCGCTCGCTCGGTCCACTCGAGCGCCGCACGCAGCGCCGCGCCGCGCGTGTGGGCTTCGGCGCAGTCCAAGGCCACGGCGACGAAGCGCTCGCGCGCCTGCGCGCGGACCGAAGGCTCGCCCGACTCGAGCCAGCGCTCGAGCAGCGTGGCGGACTCGGCGAGCAGCCGCGCAGCGGCGCTCGGATCGCCATCGTTCAGCTCGGCCAGTCCGCGCCGCGCCACGATCGCCGACCAGCCCAGGTGCGGGCGCGGATCGTCCGGCGCGGCGGCGCACTCGCGCGCGAAGCGTTCGCTGACGGCGCGCCAGTCGATCGCGGCGCTGACGCGCGAGTCCGATACGAAGTACGCCGCGCCGTCGGCGAGCTGAGCGTTGCCCGCCAACTGGCCCGCGGCCCACTCCGCGCTCGTGCGGCGCTCTTCGAGCAGGCGCTGGCGATCGAGCGTGATGCGCCGCGACCCGCCGGGGACCGTGATGCCGTTCGCGCCGACGCTCGCGCGAGGCCGCGGAAGCGTGTCGAACACCTCGGCGCTGAAGTCGAGCGTCGTGGGGCCCGTGCGCAGGCCGCGCGGCGCGCGAGCGACGAGCACGCGGTCGGTGCTGAGCCACAGCGCTTCGTCCGTGGCCTCCAGCAGCGTGACCACCTGGCTGTCGCGCGTGAAGAACTCGTGGTTGCGAGTCCACAGTGTCTCGCCGCTGGCCGGGTCGAGGGCGAGCAGCGCGCGCCCATCGGCGGGCGCGACGATCAGCGTTCCAGCGGCGAGCGCGGGCGCGCTCGAGGCGAAGAACTGGCGGCGCATCTCGGTGCGCCAGTGCTCGGCGCGCGGGATCGGGACCTGCTCGTAGAGCGACTCCCACAGCACGTCGCCGGTGAACAGGTCGAGCGCGGCGAGCGCGCCCATCTGTGTGGCGACGAACACGCGCGAGCCGTCGACCAGCACAGGTGCGGAGGTGTACTCGCGCTGCGGCCGGCCGAACATGTTGAGTTCGACTTGGCCGGAGACCAGCGGGCTCGACCACAACAGTGCGCCGGTGTGGAGCTCGAAGCAGGCCACGTGGAAGTCGACCCGGCCGCGCATGCGGTGCGCGCCGACCAGAACACGCGAGCCCGCCACGACCGGCGCCGCGCCGACGCTCATGCGCGTCTCGAAGGGGCCGGACTCGCCGTCCCACAGGGGCGGCGGGAAGTGGTCCCACAGCGGCGCGCCCGTGCGCGCGTCGAAGGCCGCCAGGCGGCGCTCGGGCATCACCGAGGTGATGCGGAACTGCTGGTAGTTGCGATTGCCGACGTGCGAGAACGGCGTCTGGAGCGCCGCCACGACCACGCCGCCGTTCGCCGCCGGGCGCACGGCGATCTGGCCGCGGTCGACGTGCTCGAAGAAGTCGTCGCGGCGCAGCGCGCGCTCGCCGCCGGGTTGCACCTCGCCGCGGTCGACACCGCGCCATTCAGCGGGCTCGGCGCTGACCCAGCGGCGCTCGCCGCTCCAAGCGTCGAAGGCCCACACGCGCAGGGTGTCGCTGACGAACAGCTGATCTGCGTTGACGCAGGCGTGCAGCGAGTAGGAATCGCCGCGCGCGAACGGGCCGCCGCCGATCTCCGGCGAGAGCGGGGCCACCCACGTGGCTGCGTCCGCTCCGGGGGCTGTCGCGGGCGCGCGCACCGCGGCGCCGGCGCTGAGGAGCGCCTCGAACTGGGAGCGCCGCAGTTGGCTCGGCGAGGGCTTGGCCGGAGCGCCGTTCGCCGACTCTGCGGCCGAGGCGGACGCCGCTGCCTCGAGTTCTGCCGCGCGCGTCCAGGCCTGCTGCGCGGCGGCGAGGTCGCCGCGTTCGGCCTCGACGTCGCCCAGCGCGCGCCAGGCGAACTCCGCGGCCGGCGTCGCAGGGAAACGGCGAGCGAGTTGGGCCAGCAAGCCCGCGTCGCGCGCGGCCAGGGCGCGCGTCAACTCGCGCTCTGCTTCCGCGCGATGGCGCGCGAGGTACGCCGCGCGCACGGTCGGGCTCAGTCCCTCGAGCTGGCGACGCGCCCAGTCGCCGGCGCCGACGAACACGCCGGCGGCGCTCGAGCTGCTCGCCGCGGGATCGCGGATCACTTCGCCCGCGTGCTGCTCGATCAGCGTCTGCAGCACCTGGAGCGCCTCGCTGTCGCGGCGCGCTTCGATGTGGGCCAGCGCGCGCTGCGCCAGATCGCCGGCCTCGCGCGTGAGCGGAATCGCGAAGCCGCGCGGGCGCTCCGCTTCCTCGCGTTCGTCCTGTGGGGCCGCCGAAGGCGGTGTAGCCATGGGCGAGGCGGCGTGGACGAGCGGCGCGTACGCCAACGCGACGACGCCTGACAGCAACGGGGACAGCGACAACTTCGTCCCGCGCCTCGACTGAGCCTCCGCGGCGCCTGTCCGGCGCGCGGCGGTGTCCGGTGCGCCGTTCCAACGCGCGCGGCGTGCGGCGCAGCGGAGGGCGTCGAGCGCGTGGAGGTTGGCGGCCATGGGCTCGGGGTGGAGGGCGATGCTCGAAACGGGAGTCGTTCAGGTCAGACCAGTTGGTGGCGCTTGCGCAGGATCCATTCGGCGCTGAGCACGGCGAGCACTGCCAGCAGCGCGCCCCAGTGGTCCCAAATATCGTCCAGACGAGCCGAGATGGGATCGCGCCGCTCCTCTCCACCTGCCAATTCCGCGCGCCACAGCTCGCCGACGCGCGCCGGGTCGAGCGCCAGCCCGGAGGTCAGCGCGGCCAGTTCGGCCAGCGCGGCCGGGTCGGGCGTGGGGTCGGCGCTCTCCAGGCTGGGGATGACGACCTCGAACTCGGCGCTCGAGATGCGCTCGGAGTCCTTTTCGATCCACACCCGCCAGACACCGGTTCGGTCGGGGTCCAGCGCGCCGCGGAACACGCCCGGACGGCCCTCGACCGCGCTCAACACCAGGGTCTGCGGCTGGCCGTCGGGAGCACTCCAGCGCACCTCTTGCGTCTGCGCGTCGCTGGGGCGGTAGTCCTCGTCGAGCACGCGCGCCTCGATCGGCGTGCGCGCCCCCAGGTCGTAGCTCGAGCGCGCGACCTCGAGCCGATAGCGCCGGTCTCCGCTGCGCAGGCGCCCCAAGGCAAGCCAGCGGATCGCGTTGCGCCAGAAGCGCTCGTGGTAGCGGGGTCCCCAGTGGTAGCGGAAGGTCCAGGTCTCGTCGAAGGCGAGGAACAGCGTGCGCCCGGCCGGGTAGTAGCCCGCGACCGCCAGCGGGTAGGGGCCGTAGCCATTCGACTCGCGCGGGTGGCGCAGCAGCACCTGCGCGCCCGGCTTGGCGCGGCTCACGGGCGAGAACCAGTGCATGCCCCACAGCCCGCTCTCCTCTTCCCACAGCTCGCGGTTCACGGCGAGGTCGGGGTGCAGGCGCACGATCTCGTGCGGGTGCTCGGGGTCCTCCAGTCGCGGCCGGTAGCGGCGCGTGGTGTCCGAGGGGCCGCTGCGCAGCTCGGCCTCGTCGAACAGCACGGGCAGCAACGTCTCGAGCGGCGTGCCGACGTAGGCGCGCGGCAGGTCGTACTCGCCGGCGATCGCGCACAGGCCGCCGCCGCGCTCGACGAACTCGACCAGCGCCTTCATGAACTCCTCGCCCTGACTGGGGTCGGGCGCGACGGCGAACGGATTGACGTCGCCCAGGATCACCACGTCGTAGTTGTCGAGCAGTTCGCGCCGGTCCGTGGGCACGCGTGCGAGCGCCGGCAGGTCGGCTGAGGATTCCTGGCGGAAGTCGGGATTGGCCGACAGCAGGAAGGCCTGGAACTGGATGTTCTCGTCGGCGCGCTTGAGCATGTCGAGCGCGAGGCGCCGGTACTCCCAGCGCGGATAGCCCTCGACGTACAAGACGCGCACCTTCTGCGGGCTGACGTGCACGCCCACCGAGAGCACGTTGTCGTCGAGCGCCGTTTCACCGCGCGCCGGCGGCACTTCGACGCGGAAGCGTCGCTCCTGCGTGCGGCGGTCTGCGGGTCCGGCGCGCGCGACCAGCGTCGTGCGCTCGCCGCTCTCGCTCAGTTCGATCTCCGCTGTGGCGGCCACGCGCAAGCTGCGGCCGGTGGGGTCCTCGGGGTCGAACTCCTCCAGGCGCACCTCACTGCGCTGTCCACGCTCGAGGCCGCGGGCCACGACCCGCACGGTGATCGCGATCTCGTCGCCTTCGAGCGCGCTGGTGGGGGCCTCGACCAGCTCCAGGGCGAGGTTGCGCTCCGGCCGGGTGTCGCCCAACACGATCGTGTGCACCTCGACGCCGGCTGCCGAGGCCGCGCGCGCCGCGTCGATCAGCGCAGCGCCTGCGTTCTGGCGGCCGTCGGAGAGCACGATGACGTCGGTCACGTGCCGTCCGCGGTGCGCCGCGAGCGCTTGCAGCAGCGCATCGCCCAGGCGCGTGGCGGCGCCGCGTCCGCTGAAGCTGGCGCCGGCGGACTGCGGCGTGAGTTCGGAGGCGAAGGCGTAGACCTTCGCGGCGTAGGCGCCCTCCTGCAGCTTGGGCAGCAGCTCGCGCTGGAGCAGCGCCTCGGCGATTGCGACGCGCGACGCGCTCGAGGGCTCGGCGATGCCCAGTGCGGCCAGCGCGCGACGTTGCGCGTCGTCGCCGCTGTAGGCGTCCTTGCGCTGCATGCTGGCGGAGTCGTCGACCAGCACCAGCGCGATGGCCTCCTGAACCTCTTCGCGCTGCGTGACCTTGACCGGACGCGCAAGCACCGCCAGGAGCAGCGTGAGCGCAGCGGCGCGCAGCACCGACAGCAGCACGCGCGTCCCCGAGCCGAGCTTCTCGCCGCGGTAGCCGAGCCACACCAGCAGCGTCAGCGCGGGCGCGACCACCAGCACGATGACCCACGGCTCGGGCAGATCGAGCAACTGCACGCTCTCGCGCAAACTCGATTCGACTTGGGTGGACAGAGTGCGCGCGGTCACGCTTGCCTCCGGCTGCGGCCGACCCAGGCGGCCCACAAGGTTTCGGCGCACAGCACCGCAAAGCACACCCAGGCGAGCAGACGCCAGACTTCGCCCTGCGCGGCGGGCGCTTCCTGGTCGTCCTGGTCGCGCGCGCCGGCGCTCGCCAGCTTGAGCGCGCGGTGGTAGCCCGCCGCTTCGCTGCTCGTGAGGCGATCGAGATCGCTCTCGCCGGAGTCCAGCGCCACCGCGAACGGCTCGCTCTGGCCGCCCTCGAAGACGAGTCGGTAGACGCCGGCGCGCGCGCTCGCGTCGAGCAAGGTCAGGCTCCAGCGGCCCGGTCCTTCGACGCGCGGCTCGATCGAGACGGTGCGGCGCGCTCCGTCGGGCAGCACCAGTGCGGGCTGGCGCGGGAAGCTGCGCAACTCGGCGAACAGCGGCGCTCCGACCCCGACGTTGCGCTGCGGCGGCGACTGGCGGCCGGCGTAGCGGAACCACTCGTGCACCAGCGGCACGAAGGTGCGCGGCGACTCGGGGATGCGGCTCCACTCAGGATCGATGCTGGTGGTCCACAGGAACACCCGGCCGCGGTCGTAGCGCTTCTCGAGCAGCAAGGCGCTCTGCGCGGGATCGTCCAAGCGCGCCAGCACGCGCGCGTTGGCGTCGGGGCGCGACTGGAAGAACTCATAGGTGGGGGCCTCGCTGAACAGCGGACGCCAGCGCTCGTCGGCGAAGAACGCGAGCGCGGGGTGCGTGCTGTCGAACTCGCGCACGCGGAAGTACCCGTCGCGGCGCGCGAGGCTGGTGCGGGTGAGCAACTCCGCCGGCGCGAGGCCGCTGCCGTCGGCGCGGTGCAGGCGCAGGTTGAAGGCCGTGGGTTCGACGCGCTTTCCGACGCTGATCAGGAGCGCGCCGCCGGCCGCGGTCCAGCGCTCGAGTTCGGCCACCACCGCTGCGCCGGGAGCGTCGACGTTGGCCAGCACGATCAGCTCGAACTCTGCGAGGTGGAGCTCGCCTCCGGAGAGTTCGTGCGGCGCCGCCACGCGCACCGCGAAGGGCGCGGGCATCGAGGCTGCGCCGTCGTCCAGCGGCTCGAGCACCGACTGGAGCAGGCCGACCTCGTCGCGCTCGATCTCGGCCGCGCTCTCGCCGTTGACCAGGAGCACGCGCACGGTGGGAGGCGCGGTGAACACGAACGCGCGCGTGTCGTCGACCGTCAGACGGTCGGCTTCGACGCGCGCGCTCGCGACGTGCTCGCCCGGCGCGCTCACGCGAGTCGTGAACAGCGCGCGGGCCGAGCCGCGCGCCGGAACGTCGAGCGTGCGGAACGGCAGGCGCTGGTCTTCGTCGAGCGTGAGCCCGACGCGCACGCCGTTGCGCGCCACGGGGCCGTGGTTGCGCACGTCGACGGCGAATTCGATCTCGGCGCCGGTGTACAGGTCTCCCTCGGGCGCCACCGCCGCGATCGACAGGTTGGGCGGCGTGGGTTCGCTCGGTCCGAGGTCCTCGAGCCAGACCTCCAGCCCCAGTGCGGCGATGCGATCGAGCTGCTCGCGCAGGTTGGGGCCAGCGGCGCCGCCCTGCGCTTCGAAGTTCGAGCGCTGAAGGTCGGTCAACACCACGATCTCGAGCGCCGACGCGCCTTGGGCGGCGGCGTCCTCCTCGGCCAGTCGGGCGACTTCGCCGAGCGCAGCGGCGAAGTCGAGCGGCGCATCGTCGGGGCCCGCGAGGCTGGCCACGATGCTGAGCGCTTCGTCGGGCCGCCGCCACGACACCAGGCGCGGCGCCGACGACGCGGTGATCAAGCGCACGCGGTCATCGCGCGCCGAATCGAGTTCGAGCAGGATCGCGCGCGCGCGCTCGACGATGGCCTCGTGCACGCTGCGCGCGCCGTCGCGGTAGCCGGTCGAGGCCGACAGGTCGAGCACCAACACCAGGTCGCGCCGCGACTGAGCCAACTGCGCCAGCGGCGAGCGCTCGCCGATGAAGGGCCGCGCGATGGCCAGCGCGAACAGCGCCACGGCCGCCATGCGCAGCAGCAGGAGCAGCAGGTTTTCGAGGTTCGCGCGCCGGCGGGTGCGGCGGTGTGCAGCGAGCACGAAGCGCATCGCGGCCCACGGCATCGGGCGGTGTCGCTGCCGATTGAGCAGGTGGATGATCAGCGGCACGCTGGCCAGCGCGACGCCCGCCACGAGCGCGGGGTTGACGAAGCCGTCGAACACTCAGCGGCTCCCCTGACGCGCGCCGCCGCGTCGTCCAATTGAAGTCTGACGCGCGCCGCCGCGTCGTCTGATTGAGGTCCGACGCGCGCAGCAGCGCCGTCGCAGCGACGATCCGCACACCGGGCTCACAGCCGTCCTCCGCGCGAGCGCGCGCTGCGGTGCGCGAGGTAGCTCGAAAGCGCGGCCTCCAGCGAGTCGGCCGTCGACAGGCGCAGATAGTCGACGCCCATCGCACTGGCCGCGCGCGCGAGCTGCTGGTTGTGGCGGGTGATCTCGTCGACGTACGCGCTGCGAATCGAGCGCGGGTCGAGCTTGAGCTGGCCCGTTCCTTCAAGCCCGTCGAAGCGCGCCAGGTGGTCGATCTCGAGCGTGAGTTCGAGCGGGTCGACGATCTGCACCACGATCGGCTCGTGGCCGCCGTGGGTCAGCGCGCGCAGGCCCTCGGCGACCGCGTCGAGTTCGTCGAAGAAATCGGAGAACACCATCACGATGCCGCGCCGGCGCAGACGCCCGCCGAGCCACTTGAGCACCGCGCCCACGCCGGTGGGGCCGGCGGGCGAGGCCTGCTCGAGCGCGCCGAGGATGGCGTGCTCCTGCGCTGCGCCGCTGGCGGGCGGCACCTTGACGCGCTCGGCGGAGTCGAACAGCACAAGGCCAGCCGTATCGCGCGAAGCGATCACCAGGTGCGCCAGCGCCGCCGCGCACCAGCGCGCGTAGTCGAACTTGGTCCAGCCCAACGAGCCGAAGGCCATCGACTCGCTCGCATCGACCAGCAGATGGCAGGAGAGCGTGGTCTCCTCGAACATCTCCTTGACCACCAGTCGGTCGTTGCGCGCATAGACCTTCCAGTCGAGCCGGCGCAACTCGTCGCCGGCCACGTACTGGCGGTGCTGGGCGAACTCGGCCGAGCTTCCGCGGAGCGGCGAGCGGTGGCGGCCCGAGAGCACGCCCTCCACGACGGTGCGCGCGACCAGCTCGAGTCCTTCGAGTCGGTCCAGCACCTTGGGGTCGAGGCTCTTGGCGCTCGGTTCGGCCACGGAGGTTCCTTGGACGCGGAAGCGGGGCTGGGGCGCGGACTAGCGCGCGCCCCGGACACCGGGCTGGCCGGCGCCGGCGGCAGCAGCGGGATCGATCTCGCTCAACATGCGGTCGATGATCACGTCCGCGGTCATGCCTTCCTTCTGCGCCGTGTAGTTGGTCACGATGCGGTGGCGGAGCACGGGGTGCGCGACGGCGCGCACGTCTTCGACGGCCGCGTGGTCGCGGCCGGAAAGCGCGGCGCGCGCCTTGGCGGCGAGCACCAGGAACTGGCTGGCGCGCGGCCCGGCGCCCCAGGTGACCCACTCGCGCAGGAACGGCAGCGGCGACTGTGAGCCGACGCGCGTTCCGCGCGTGAGCGCCAGCACGTAGTCGAGCACGTGGTCGGCGATCGGGACTTGGCGCACGCTGCGCTGGATCTCGAGCAGTTCCTCGGGGCCCAGCACGCGCTCGGGCTCGCTGGGGGCGCCGCCGGTGGTACGGCGCAGGATCTCGCGCTCTTCGTCGAGCGTGGGGTAGTCGACCCGCACCATGAACATGAAGCGGTCGAGCTGGGCTTCGGGGAGCGGGTACGTGCCCTCCTGCTCGATCGGGTTCTGCGTCGCCAGCACGAAGAACGGGTTGGGCAGCGGGTGGCGCCGGCCGCCGACGGTCACCTGGCCCTCCATCATCGACTCGAGCAGCGCGGCCTGCGTCTTGGGCGGCGTGCGGTTGATCTCGTCGGCCAGCACCACGTTCGCGAACACCGGTCCGGGCGCGAAGCGGAAGTGTCGCTCGTTGGTGGCCGGATCGATCTGCAACAGGTCGGTGCCGGTGATGTCGCCGGGCATCAGGTCCGGCGTGAACTGGATGCGGTTGAACGAAAGGTCCAGCGTCTTGGCGAGGCTCGCGATGAGCAGCGTCTTGGCGAGGCCGGGCACGCCTACCAGCAGGCAGTGGCCGCGGGTCACGATGCCCAGCAGCAACTGGTCGATGACCTGGTCCTGGCCGACGATGACGCGCTGGAGCTGGACCTTCATCCGCGCGTGGGCGTCGCGCAGTCGTTCGAGGGAGGCGTGGGTCATGGGCGGCTGTAAGCGTGGTTCACGACGGGTGCAGGGCCTGCGGAGACGGCGCAATCTACTCGCTGGCGCGCGCTGGCGCGCTCGGGCGTGCGGCCGAGTACAGGAGTTTCACGGCCGCAAGAGTCGCGCGCGAACGACGAACCTCGCGCAGATCGAAAGCGCTCTCTCCGCCGCGCGTGCGCGCGCGGTGTCTGCGGGCTCGAGTTCGCGCGCAGCCGCTGCGCGAAGCGCTTTCGCGCCGCCGGCGCGGGGCCGGGGTCGCTCGTCGCTCGAGCCTCGAGCGCGCGCGAGAAAAAGTCCTTGCGGCCGGCTTGAAGGAGTTCTAGACGACTGGTCTAATCCGGCCATGTCCAAGCCCCGGGCACGTACCTCCAGTCGCCGCAAGTCGGCCCCCGCCACACGCGCGGCCCGGCGCCACTCGAGTTCCGCCGGCGCGCCCGCCGAGCCCGTCGAACCCGACACGCGCGAGCGCATCCTGGCCGCCGGGGCGGCCCTGGTCGGCGCCAAGGGCTTCAACGGTTGCGGCCTGAGTGAGATCCTCCAGCGCGCCGGAGTCCCCAAGGGCTCCTTCTACCACTACTTCGAGTCGAAGGAGGACTTCGGCGTCGCGCTGATCGAGCGTGCGCGAGACGAGTACCTCGACTCGCTCCGGACGCACCTTGGGGATCGCAAGCGCAGTCCCTTGGCGCGCCTGCGTTCGATCTTCGAGGACACCCGCGCCGAGTGCGAAAGCAACGGCCCGACCGTCGAGTGCCTCATCCCCAAGCTCGCGCTCGAGACCGCCACGTTGAGCGAGCCGGTCCACGCCGCGGTCAAGTGCGCTTACCAGCAGTGGAGCGCGCTCATCGCTCAGGTCATCCGCGAAGCCCAGAGCGCGGGTGAGGTCGCGCGCTCGCACGATCCCGATCATCTGGCCGACGTGCTGGTGATGCTCTGGGAGGGCGCCGCGGTCCGGATGCAGATCGACCGCAGCATCGGCCCGCTCGACGACTTCCTGGCTTTCGTGTTCGACACCCTGCTTCCCGCGCGTCGCTGAGCCGCGCTCGCCCCTGCTCCCAGTCCACGCGCAGCTTCGGTCGCAATTTCGAGACGACCGGTCTACGCGCAGCCCTTTCTGACCGCCCATGAATTCCACTTCCAGCCCCTCGTCCGGTCCGGCGCGACTGATCGCCTCGCTGGTCCTCGTGCTCGCCGCCGCCGGCGGCGCCTACGTGCTGATGCGCGCCAAGGGCGCCGCCAACGCGCAGGCGGCGGCCGCCGCCGCCAACCAGCCCGAACCCGCGGCCGTGGTGTCCGCCTCGCCTGCTCGCAGCGCGACCCACGCGCGCACCACGACTGCGATCGGAACCGTCCGGGCCGTTCGTTCAGTGGTGTTGCGCAACGAACTGCCCGGGTCCGTGCGCGAAGTGCGCCTCGCCAGCGGGCAGATCGTCGAGCAGGGTGCGTTGCTGGTCGCGCTCGACACGTCCGTCGAAGAGGCCGAGGTCGCGGCCGCCCAGGCGCGAGTGCGCCTCGCGGACACGCTGCTCGAGCGCATCCGGCGCGCGGCGCAGAGCCAGGGCGCAGCGGAGGCCGACGTCGATCGCGCCCAGGCCGAACTGGACGTGGCCCGCGCAGATGTCGCGCGACTGGAAGCGGTGATCGCTCGCAAACGCCTCCACGCGCCGTTCCGCGCGCGCATCGGCTTGAGCGACCTGCAAGTCGGTCAGTACCTGGAGGCGGGAACCGAACTCGCCCTGTTGCAGGGCGTCGACGAGGCCGTCCACATCGACTTCCGCGTCTCGCAGGAGGTCGGCGCGCGCCTCGTGCCGGGGCAGTCGGTCGAGGTGCTCACCGCCGACGGTCGCTCCCACCCGGCGCAGCTGATCGCCAGCGAAGCAGAGATCGACGCCCGCACGCGCAACGCGACCTTTCGCGCCTTGATGGAAGGTGCAGCGGCGCCGGCGCCGGGCGGTTCGGTGCGCGTTCAAGTGGCGATCGAGGATCCGCAGCCGGTGACGCTCGTGTCCGTCGCGGCGCTGCGCCGAGGGCCCGCTGGCGATCACGTATTCGTGCTCGCGAAGGGCGCCGACGGCGCGCTGCGCGCCCAGGAGCGACGCGTGACCAGCGGCCCGATGCTGGGCGACGACGAGGTCGTGCTGCTCGAGGGCGTGGCCGTGGGCGAGCTCGTGGCCTCGCTGGGCTCGTTCAAGTTGTTCGACGGCATGCTCACCGCGCTCGCCCCGGCGAGCGAAAGCGGCGCTGCCGCGCGCTGAGGAGCTCCACACCATGCGTGCGGTCACAGACGTCTTCATCAAGCACCCGGTGCTGGCCCTGGTGGTCAACCTGGTGCTCGTGCTGGTGGGCTGGCGCTCGATTTCGAGCCTGCCGATCCAGCAGTACCCCAAGCTCGAGAGCAGCTCGGTCCTGATCACGACGGTCTACACCGGCGCGAGCGCAGAGACGGTGCGCGGCTTCCTCACCACTCCGATCGAGCGCGCCGTTTCGGCCATCGGCGGCGTCGATCACATCGAGTCGACCAGTCGCGCCGGGGTCAGCCAGGTGACGGTGCGGCTCGAGCTCGACCACAGCACGACCACGGCGCTCGCCGAGGTCAACGCGCGCTTGCAGCAGGTGCGTTCGGAGTTGCCCGCCGACGCCGAAGCGCCGATGGTCGAGGTCCAGCGCGCGGATCGTCCGTACGCGACCTTCTACATCTCGTTCACCTCCACCGAGCGCTCGCTCTCGCAGCTCACCGACTGGCTCTCGCGCGCCATTCAGCCGCAACTGACGACCGTCAAGGGCGTGCAGCGCGTGACCAACAGCGAAGGCGGGCGTCCGATCGCGATGCGCGTGTGGATCGACCCGGATCGACTCGCAGCCGTCGGGCTGGCGCCGGGCGATGTGTACGCGGCGCTGCAGCGCAACAACTACCTGGCCGCCGTCGGCCAGACCAAGGGCAACCTGGTGCAGGTCAGCCTGCTGGCCGACACGGACCTGCGCACGGTCGAGGACTTCGCCACGTTGATCGTCTCCGAGCAGGACGGAGCGCTGGTGCGCCTGCAGGACGTCGCGCGCGTCGAACTGGGCGCTGAAGAGGGCGATCAGGTCGCGAAGTACAACGACCAGATCAGCGTGTACCTCGGCGTGTGGCCGCTGGTCGGCGCGAACGAGCTCGACGTCGCGGCCGGACTGAAGGCCGAGATGGAGCGCCTGCGGCCCACACTGCCGTCCGACGTCGAGATGCGGCTCGTGTGGGACGGCACCGTGTTCATGCGCGACGCGTTGGAGGAGATCTCCAAGACGCTGCTCGAGACGGTGCTCATCGTCGGCCTGGTGGTGTTCCTGTTCCTCGGCTCGGTGCGCACGGCGCTCGTGCCTCTGGTGGCCATGCCGGTCTCGCTGATCGGCGCCGCCGCGGTGATGAGCCTGCTCGGCTTCAGCCTGAACCTGCTCACCATCCTCGCGATCGTGCTCTCGGTCGGCCTGGTGGTCGACGACGCGATCGTGGTGGTCGAGAACGTCGCGCGGCACGTGCGCCAAGGTCGCTCGCGCATGCAGGGCGCGCTGGTCGCCGCGCGCGAGCTGTTCGGCCCGATCGTGGCCATGACGATCACGCTGGCCGCGGTCTACACGCCGATCGGCTTCCAGGGCGGACTCACGGGCTCGCTGTTCCTCGAGTTCGCGATCACGCTGGCGGTCGCGGTGCTGATGAGCGGCGTGGTTGCTGTGACCCTCTCGCCGGTGATGAGCGCCTACGCCGTGCGGCCGGGCGGTGAAGAAGGATGGCT
The DNA here is from genome assembly GCA_011525785.1 of Planctomycetaceae bacterium. Classification (GTDB taxonomy): domain Bacteria; phylum Planctomycetota; class UBA1135; order UBA1135; genus WYBT01. The sequence goes on along the minus strand of WYBT01000023.1, from coordinate 13,457 downwards.
CACGCGCCAAGTCAACCGCGGGTTCGACTGGGCCGCGCGCGCGTACGTGCGCGTGCTCGACGGCGCACTCGCGATTCGTTGGGCCATTGCGCTGGTGGCGTTCGCGTTCATGGCCGCGGCCTGGCCGATGTACTCGCAATCGCGCCGCGAACTCGCTCCGGTCGAGGACCAGAGCCACATCAGCATGTTCTTCGACGCGGCCCCCGACGCGACGCTCGAGTCGGTCAACCGCGACTCCCTCGCCGTCGTGAACGCGGTCAACTCGTTCCCCGAGAACCGCTACATGTGGTCTCTGGTCGGGAACTGGGACGGCTTCGGCGGCTTCGTCGCGCAGGACTGGCGCGAGCGCAAACGCTCGACGCAGGAGCTGTACGGCGAGGTCTTCGGCGCGGTCTCGCAGGCGCCCGGCTTGCGCGTGTTCCCGCGCCTGGATCCGCCCTTGCCCACGCCCGGCCAGTTCGACGTGGAGATCGTGCTGCAGAGCGACGCGGCGCTCGAGGATCTGCTCGGCACGGCCATGGCCGTGGTCGGCGCCGGCTGGCAGAGCGGCAAGTTCCTGTACGTCGACACCGACCTCAAGATCGATCGTCCGCAGGCCACGGTCAGCATCGATCGCGAGCGCGTGGCCGACCTGGGCCTCGATCTGGCGAGCGTTGGCCGCGAACTGGGCGCGCTGCTCGGCGGCGGCTACGTCAACCGCTTCAACTACTTCGATCGCAGCTACAAGGTCATCCCGCAGATCGGGGACGAGGGCCGCGCGACGCTCGGACCCTTGCTCGACCTCAAGATCAAGACGCCCGGAGGCGAACTCGTTCCGGTTTCGGCCTTCACGCGCATCGAGATGGCGACCGTGCCGCGCACGCTCAACCGCTTCCAGCAGCGCAACGCGGTGCGGATCTACGGCGGCGTCCAGCCGGGCGTGACGAAGGAGGAGGGCCTGGCCGTGCTCGAGAGCGCGGCCCTGGCCGTCGCGGGACCGGGCGTGAACGTCGACTACGCCGGCGAATCGCGCCAGATCCGCCGCGAGGGTTCGGCGCTGGTCGTGACGCTCGGCTTCGCGCTGGTGCTGGTGTACCTGGTGCTCTCGGCCCAGTTCCGCAGCTTCCGCGACCCGTTCATCGTGCTCGCCGGTTCGGCTCCGCTGGCGATCAGCGGCGCGCTGGTGTTCACCTACCTCGACTGGACCACGATCAACGTCTACTCGCAGGTGGGCCTGATCACGCTCGTCGGACTGGTGGCCAAGAACGGCATCCTGATCGTCGAGTTCGCCAACACCTTGCAGGAGCAGGGCCGCTCGCGACTCGACGCGCTCCGCGAAGCCGCGGCCACGCGCCTGCGCCCGGTGCTCATGACCTCGGCGGCCACGGTCTTCGGCCACTTTCCGCTGGTGCTCGTGACGGGTCCCGGCGCCGAAGCGCGCAACAGCATCGGCATCGTGCTCGTCGCGGGCATGGCGCTGGGCACGATCTTCACCTTGATCGTCGTGCCGGTGTTCTATTCGTTCATCGCCTCCGAGCATCGACACAGCGAGCTCGACGAACACGACGAACGCGATCTGCTGCCGGGCGCCGCGCCATCGGCGACGCGCGCAGCGATCCTCGAGCCGGAGTTGGCGCGATGAGCAGCCCCACAGCGATTGGACCCCAGACCGCCATGCGGACCTTCATCCGACCTCTGAGCGTGCTGCTGGCTGCGGCCGCACTGCTGAGCAGCGCTTGCACGAGCGTGGGCCGCGACTACGAGCGCCCCGCGCTCGAAGTGCCGGCCAACTGGCGCGCCGAGCCGCCCGCGGGCAGCGCCTCCGAGATCGAACTGGAGAGCGAGTGGTGGCGGCGCTTCGACGCGCCGGCGCTCGAACAACTCGTGCAGCGCGCGCTCGAGCACAACCGCGATCTGCGCGGCGCGTTGGCGCGACTGGAGCGCGCGCGAGCCCTGCTCCGTGGGGCCCAGGCCGACGAACTGCCGACGCTAGGCGCGCGCGGCACGTACGAGCATCGCCGCGAGAGCCCCAACACGCCCTTCGGCGCCTTCATTCCGCGCACCAACATCCACACGCTCGCGCTCGATGCGGCGTGGGAGCCCGACTTGTGGGGCCGGGTGCGGCGGTCGGTCGAGGCCAGCGAGCGCGACCTGCAGGCCAGTGAGAACGACGTGCGCGCCGTTGGCGTGCTGGTGGCCGCCGAAGTGGCCCGCAGCTACGTCGAGCTCGCCTCGCTGCGCCAGCGCCTGCGCATCGCGCAAGCCAACGTCGAACTCCAGGAGCGGACCCTGGCGTTGGTGCGTTCGCGCGCCGAAGCCGGACTGGTGGGACCGCGTGACGTGGCGCAGGCCTCGGCCAGCGTCGACGCGACTCGCGCGCGCTTGCCGCAGCTCCGCGCGAGCGCGGCGATCGCCGCTCACCGACTGGCGGTGCTGGTGGGCGCCCAACCCGGAGAGCTCGAACTCGAGCTCGCCAGTGTCGATGCGACGCCGCGCGCGCCGACGTCGCTGGTCGTGGGGGTGCCCGCCGATCTACTGCGTCGTCGGCCCGACATCGCCGCGGCCGAGCAGCGCCTGGCCGCCGAAGTGGCGCGGGTCGGCATCCAGGAAGCCGAGCTGTATCCGCGCCTTGCACTCGGCGGCACGCTGGGGCTGGCTTCGAATGGAGCGGCGGACCTGCTCGACACGGACAGCGACTTCCTCGGTCTGGGACCTTCGCTCAGCTGGCGGATCTTCGCCGGTGGGCGGATTCGCGCCGCGATGGCCGCCCAGGAAGCGCGCGTGGTCGAGGCGCAAGTCGCCTGGGAGCAGGGCGTCATGCTGGCGCTGGAAGAGGCTGAGAACGCGCTCGTTTCCGTGGTGCTCGAGCAAGAGCGTCGTGGAGTGCTCGAGAGCGCCGCGACGCAGGCTCGGCGCGCGGTCGAGCTGGCTCAGACGCAGTACCGCGAGGGCCTGACCGACTTCCAGGCGGTCGTCGACTCGCAGCGCGTGGTGGCGGGCCTCGAAGACGAACTGGCGCAGAGCGACGCGGCCGTCACGGCCTTCGCAATCGCGCTCTACAAGGCGCTCGGCGGACGCTTCGAAGCGCTGGAGACGCGACTGGCGGCTGGGAGCTGACCGCGGAGCGCGTTCGCGCGGACCTCAGCGCACTTCGAAGGCCCACAGCGCGCTGGGACCGAGCACGCACAGCCACGCTCCGCTCGCGAAGATCGAGCCGCCGCGCGCTGCGTCGCGCCGCAGGCCGCCGGGCCGCTCGAGCGTCGCCACGTCCAGCAGGTAGAGCTCGCGCTCGAGATCGACGAGGTACACGCCGCGGTTGGTCGCGAAGGCAGCGCGCCCGTGGGCGACGAGGCCCTCGCCGCTGAAGCTCTCGTCGGGCGCGAGGTAGGCCGCGACCAGCGAGCGACCGGTGTGCGCGTTCCAGGCGAGCAGCGCGCGCTGCGGGCCGTGAGGTGCGAGGACGTAAGCCTCGCGCGCAGCGGCCCCGATCAGCACGCTGGCGGGCTCGCTCCGACGCGGCGCGGCGCGCAGCAACCCGCGACCGTCGGTGTCAGGGTCGGCGCGCAGCCAATAAAGGGTGTCGCTGTCGGCCGGCGCGATCGCGAAGGCCCCCAGTTGCGCATCGGCGTGCGCTGCGGCCCCGCTCCAGTGGCGCTCGTCGCCGGCGCGGCGGCGCGTGCGCAGCGCCCAGGCCACGCGACCGTCGAGCGTGTCGAGCAGCGCGCTGAAGCCAGTGTTGGAAGTCAGCAGCGCGCGCGAGTCGGCCAGCGCCACGGGGGCGCTGCTCGCCGCGGGAGAGCGTGAGCCGAAGAAGCGTCCCGCGGAGCGTTGCACCTCGACGCCGCGGCCCAGCCAGCGCCGATAGAGCAGTTCCCCGCTGGCGAGATCGAGCGCTGCCGCCCAGGTTCGGATCTGGGCGTTCGAACTCTCGACGGCGTTGAACTCGCCCGCGGTCTCTTCGCGGTCGTACTCGCGCACCAGCACGAGCACGCGCTCTCCGTCGAGCGCGAAACCCGGCTGGAACTCGCTGGTATCGAACTTCGGCTCGAACTCCGGCTCGCGCGGCGCCGCGCGCAGTCCCGGGCCGAGCACGCGCCGCCCGTCGACCCACAGCCAGCGCAGTCGCAGCGTGGGCGGCGCCTTGGGATCGATGTTGTCGGCCAGCTCCAGGCAGATCAGCGCGTTGCCGCGCGAGGCGCCGCGGCGACCGACGGTGAGCAGCACCGCGCCGTCCGCGGCAGCGACGCTCAGCGGCCAACCCGGCGGCTCGAGCGGCTCGAACAGCGGCCCGACCGAGAAGCCCATGTCGCGCAACAGACCCATCAGGTCGGTGCGTGCGACCTGCAGTCCCTGCTCCAAGTCGAACAGCGCCAGGCTCTCGGAGTTCTCGTCGCTCGAGGTGTGGGCCACGGCGCGCTGAGCGTCGAGGAAGGCCAAGCCCGGGCGGATCGAGAGCCCAGGCTCCGTGCGCACGCGGCGCCCCGAGCCGCGCCGGCGACCGTCGTCGATCAGGTACACGCCGCGCGCTTCCAGCCGCGTGGCGCCGCTCCACTCTGGCGCGAGCGGAGCGTTCGACGGTGTGCACAGTTCGCTGACGGGCGTCCAGCGGCGTGCGATGGCGGAGTCGACCAGCGCGGCGCTCGCCGGGTCGACGCTGCGCGCGCGCTCGACGTGCGAACGAGCGCGCGCGAGCCATTGCAGCGCTGCGTTGGGACGCGCGGCCTCCAGTTCGAGATCGCCGAGCGCGAGCGCAGCGTGCGCGGCGCCGAGCGTGGCGGGGAAGCGGCGCTCGACGCTCGCGAGCGCTGTTCGGTCCGTCCCGGCGGCGACGCGCGCTTCCTGAGCCAGCGGCTCTTGCGCGCGCGTCCAGGCCACCCGCGCCGACGCGTCGATGGCCGCAAGGCGCCGCTCGAGCGCCGCCTCGAGCCCGTCGCGCCGCCGGTCGAGCAGCGGATCCGCGGTTCCGTCGGCGTCTTCCAGGGCGCGCGCCGCGGGCGCTCCCACTGCGCTCGACAGCGGCGGGACGAGCGCGCCGGTCGGCGTATCGCGCAGAGCCACATGCCACAGGTCGAACAGCTCGTTCCAACGCGCAGCGTCTCCGGAAGTCCACGCGCGCTCGCGCAGTCCCTCGAGCAGCGCATCGGCGCGCGCCAAGAGCTCGCGCGCGGACTCGTCCGCGGGCAGGAAGGCGGTGTTGTCGAGCGCGCCTTCGTCGAGCTTCAGGCGCTGCTCCTGGTTCGCCGGCCCGCGGGGAACGAGCGCGCCCAGGGCGAGCAGGAGCGACAGCGCCAGCATCGCCGCGCTCAGCGATCCTGCGTCGGCGCGTTCGAGCCCGGCGCCGGCGGCGGTGCGTCCGAACGGGAGTCCGCCGCGCCGCCCGGCGGCGGAACTGCGGCGTCACCGGCGCCGCTGCCCGTCGACGGACGCGACGGATCGTTGGACGCGGCGCCATCCGGAGCCTCGGTCGAGTCGGCCTCGTTGGAATCGGAGGCGCGCGGCGTGTCGGAGCGCAGCGCGCGCCTCTCGCGCTCCAGGAAGATCGGATCGTTCTGGGCGCGCTCGACCCGCTCGAGCTCGGCCGCTTCGCGCTCCTCGCGCTCGACGCGCGCGCGCAATTGCTGCTCGGCTTCGGCCAGGCGACGGCGCTCGGCGACGGCCGGGCGCAAGCCGAGCCAGGCCACCTGAGCGAGCAGCGCGAGTGCGAGCGCGACGCCCGACCACGCCACGCACTGGCGCAGCAGCCCGGAGCGGGGTTCGAGCGCGGCGGTCATGGGAGCAGGCTCACTCGCGCACGAGCAGCTTGGCGCCGTAGCGGCTGGTGGCGTCGAGTTCCTCCTCGATGCGCAGCAAGCGGTTGTACTTCGCGACGCGGTCCGAGCGGCACGGCGCGCCGGTCTTGATCTGTCCGGCGTTGGTGGCGACGGCGAGGTCGGCGATGGTGGTGTCCTCGGTCTCGCCCGAGCGATGGCTGATCACGCAGCGCATGCCGTGCCGGTGCGCGAGCGCGATCGTGTCGAGCGTCTCGGTCAACGTTCCGATCTGGTTGACCTTGACGAGCACGGCGTTGCCGGCCTTCTTCTCGATGCCCATCTGCACGCGCCGCGCGTTGGTGACGTACAGGTCGTCGCCGACGAGTTGAACGCGCGCGCCGATGCGCTGCGTCAAGGCTTGCCAGCCCTCCCAGTCGTCCTGGTCGAGGCCGTCCTCGATCGAGAAGATCGGGTACTTCTCGCTCCAGCGCGCGTACAGCTCGACCATGTCCATCGAGCTGTGCGGCTTGCCGTCGACGACGTACTTGCCGTCGTGGAGGAACTCGGCCGAGGCCGCGTCGATGGCGATCTTCACGTCGCGTCCGGGCTGCGCGCCGACCTTCTGCACCGCGGCGAGGATCAACTCGATCGCTTCCTCGTTGCTCTTGAGATCCGGTGCGAAGCCGCCTTCGTCGCCGACGTTGGTGTTGTAGCCCTTCTGCTTGCACACGCTCTTGAGCGCGTGGAACACCTCGACGCCCAGCCGCAAGCCCTCGCTGAAGCTGGTGGCGCCGAAGGGCATGATCATGAACTCCTGCAGGTCGACGTTGTTGTCGGCGTGCTTGCCGCCGTTGAGGATGTTCATCATCGGCACCGGGAGCACGTTGGCGATCGAGCCGCCGAGGTAGCGGTAGAGCGGCAGTCCGGACTCCTCGGCCGCGGCCTTGGCCACGGCGAGCGACACGCCCAGGATGGCGTTGGCGCCCAGGCGGCTTTTGTTGGGCGTGCCATCGAGTTCGATCATCGCGTTGTCGAGCGCGCCCTGCTCGGAACCTTCGAGCCCCACCAGCGCGCCGCACAACTCCTCGTTGACGTTCTCGACCGCCTTGCGCACGCCCTTGCCGCCGTAGCGGGCGTCGCCGTCGCGCATTTCGTGGGCCTCGTGCTTGCCCGTGCTCGCACCCGAGGGCACGGCCGCGCTTCCGACCGCGCCGCTCTCGAGCAGCGCTTCGACTTCGAGGGTGGGGTTGCCGCGCGAGTCGAGGATCTCGCGCGCGTGCAGGTTGAGGAGTTCGCTCATGGCGGGGATCGTAGCGCTCGCCGCGCGGGGGAGAAGCGCGCCCTTCGCCCCGGCGTGCGAGCCTTCCTATGCTGGCGCGCCCGCCGCCATGCGTCGCATCTCCGCACTGCCCAACTTGCTGACCTTGGGCAACGCCTTCTGCGGCTTGCTCGCGATCTCCAAGGCGATCGACGCGCTGGTCCTGTCCAACGGCGCCCCGGCGTTGTTCTACGCCAAGCTCGAGACCGCGTGCCTGTTGATCTTCCTGGGCATGGTGTTCGACGCGCTCGACGGCAAGGTCGCGCGCATGACCGGCGGCGCGAGCCAGTTCGGCGCCCAGCTCGATTCGTTCTCCGACGCGATCACCTTCGGCTGCGCGCCGGCGCTGATCACCAAAGTGCTCGTGGAGCACGAGGGGCCGCTGCTGGGCTACCAGGGCAACCCGCGTCTGCACTTCATCGCCTGCGCGTCCTTCGCGCTAATGGCCGTGCTGCGCCTGGCGCGCTTCAACCTCGAGACCAACACCGACGAGAAAGCGCACGCCGAGTTCCGCGGACTGCCGTCGCCCGCCGCCGCCGCCGCCGTGGTCTCGACGCTGCTGATGTACCTCACGCTGCGCCGCCCCGAGCTGGAGGTCGACGACGGTTCGCCGACTCCGCTGGGCCGACTGTTCGCGCTGGCGCCCGAGATCCGAGTCGAGAGCGTTCCAGCCTGGGTGTTGCCGGCGATCGCCGTGCTCTTGCCGTTCCTGGGCTTCTTGATGGTGAGCCGCGTGCGTTACCCGCACGCGATCGCGGCGCTGACTCGCAAGGGCAGCTTCTTCACGCTCGTGTATCTCGTGTTCGGCGCGTTCCTCCTGTTCGCCGCGCCCATTCCGGTGCTGTTCCTCAGCGCGCAGGGCTTCGTGCTCTCGGGCTTGGTGCGCCGCCTGTTCGGCGGGCGCAAGGCCGCGGCCAGCGTTCCGCCGCCAGCGGGCTAGCGAGAGGCCTCGAGAGCGCCCGTGAGCTCGATCCGCGTCTTCGTGGCGCTCGGCGCCAACCTCGGCGATCGCGAAGCGACCTTCGCGTCGGCCCTGCGCTGCCTGGCTGCCACGCGCGGCGTGCGCGTGCGCGCAGTCTCCGACGTCTTCGACACCGCGCCCGTGGGCGGACCGGTCGACCAGCCGCGCTTCCTGAACGCTGTGGCCGAACTGGAGTGCGAGCTCTCACCCGAAGCGCTGCTGCTCGAGCTCCAGCGCATCGAGTCGGAGCACGGCCGCGAGCGCGGCGTGCCCAACGGCCCGCGCACGCTCGATCTGGATCTGCTGCTGTTCGGCGAGCTCACGCGGCGCACTCCTGAGTTGACGTTGCCGCACCCGCGCCTGGAGGAGCGCGAGTTCGTCCTGGCGCCCTTGGCCCAGCTCGCTCGCGATCTGCGCCTGGTGCACTGCGGTCGCAGCGTGGCGGAACAACTCGCGCACCTGCGCCGAGCTTGCAACGCACAGTCCGGCGGGCATGCTGCGCCGGCCGTGACCGCGATCTGCTCTTCCCCGCAGGCTGCCAGCCAGTGGCTGCGCGAACGTCGCGCGCTGGGCGCGAGCACCGGCTTCGTTCCCACGATGGGGGCGCTGCACGACGGACACCTGGCGCTGGTGCGCCGCGCGCGCGCCGAGAACGAGCTCGTGTGCGTCAGCGTGTTCGTCAACCCGCTGCAGTTCGACGACCCGCGCGATTTCGAGCGCTACCCGCGCGATTTCGCGGCGGACGCGCGCGCGGTCGGCGGCGCCGGCGCGGACATGGTGTTCAGCGGCACGCTGTGGGAGTTCTTTCCCGAAGCGCAGGGACAGCGCGAGCGCATCGCGACCGTGGCCGCCGGTCCTGCCGCGCTGGGCCTCGAAGGCGCGTTCCGACCGGGACACTTCGACGGCGTGGCCACGATCGTCACGCGGCTGTTCGAGTGGGTCGAGCCGACGCGCGCGTACTTCGGCGAGAAGGACTTCCAGCAGACGCTGGTCGTGCGCGAGATCGCGCGCCGCCGCGGCGCGCCGCAGATCGTCGTCTGTCCCACGGAGCGCGAACCCGACGGCCTCGCGCGCTCTTCGCGCAATGCTCTGCTCGATCCGGAGGCGCGGCGCCGCGCGCCGGCGATCTTCGCGGCGCTCACCGCCGCACGCCGCAGCTGGCGCGAGTCCGGCGAGCGCCGGGCCGCGGAGCTCGAGCGCGTGATGCGCGCGGCGCTGGCCGAGAGCGGGCTCGAGGTCGAGTACGCGCAAGTGCGCGATCCGCTGGCCTGGAGCGAGCACGCGCCGCAAGCTCCGCTCGAGCGCGCACGCGCGTTGATCGCCGCGCGAGCGGGCGCTGTGCGCCTGATCGACAACCTGCGGCTCGACTCCGGCGCCGAGGGCGCGCCTTGAGCCGCGAGGGATGGGTCGAGCGCGCAGCGCCGGCCAAGGTCAACTTGTTCCTCGAGGTGCTCGCGCGCCGTCCCGACGGCTACCACGAGCTCGAGACGGTCATGCTGGCGCTCGACCTGGCCGACCGCGTTCGGGCGCGTCGCTCGTCGCGATCAGGCGTGAGCTGCACGCTCAGCGGACCGCAGGCCAGCCCGGACGTGCCGAGCGACGAGCGCAATCTCGCGGTGCGCGGCGCGTTGGCCGCACTGGCGCTCGCTCGCAGCAAGGGCGCTGCGGCGCCGGGCGAGGGCGTGCTGCTCGAACTCGAGAAGCACGTGCCCTCGCAGGCCGGACTGGGCGGCGCCAGCTCGGATGCCGCAGCGGCGTTCGCCGCGGTGGAGTCGGTCTTCCAGCTGCACTGCAGCGAGGAGGAAGCCTGCGCCGCCCTGGCGGCTTTGGGCTCGGATTGCGTCTTCTTTCGCAGGGCCGCAACATCCGGGCTGGCGCTGTGCTCCGGTCGGGGCGAGCGGGTCGAGCCCCTCGCTCCCGCGCCCGCCGACCTCGCCGCGCTGGTCGTGACGCCCGATTCGGGCGCGCCAACGGCGCTGGTCTATGCGCGGCTGGAGAGCCCGTTGTCCTGGGCTGCTTCCCGCCGTAGTGTGCCGGAGTGTTTCAATTTCGCGACATCGCGACCGGGGGCCTGGCCGGCCGACTTGCCGTGCTTCAACCGCCTCGAGGAGGCCGCCTGCGCCGCCGTTCCGGCCCTGGAGCGCTGGCGGGCCGTGCTCGCCGCGTTGGACGGCGGATCGGGCGGCGGGCGCTTCTGTCTGAGCGGAAGCGGGTCGTCCTTCTTCAGTTTGCGTCCTTCTCGCGCCCAGGCGGAGCAATTGAAGCAGCGTGCGCTCGCCGCCCTGGCGCGCGCCGGGCTCGAGCCGCGCGGCGTGTGGGTCTGCGCCCCCATGCTGCGGGCCTGATTTTTGCCCTTGCCTGCGGCCGGGGCCTTTTCCCGCGCCGTTCACCCCCTTCCCGGGGTCCGTTCCGGAGTTCCTCGCGATGAACATCACCGAGATCCGCATCAAGCTCGTCGGCGACCCACAGGACAAGTTGCGCGGCTTCGCCTCGATCACCATCGACGGCGAGCTGGTCGTACGCGACATCAAGATCATCGAAGGCGGCAAGGGCCTGTTCGTGGCGATGCCCAGCCGCAAGTTGCACGACCGCTGTCCGCAGTGCTCCTGCAAGAACCCGCTGCGCGCGCGTCACTGCAACGACTGCGGACGGCGTCTGCGAGACCAGCGCGGCGCGGCTGACGAGCGCGGCCGGGTGCGGCTGTACGCGGACATCGCCCACCCGATCCATCAAGACGGGCGCGACCACCTGCAGCGCCTGATCGTCGAGGCCTACGAGGCCGAGCTGGTCGCATCCCAGCGCGAGGGCTACGTGGCGGCGCGCTTCGACGACCTCGACTACCACGAGTTCGACGCGCCTTGAGGCGTTGGCCTCTCCGGCCGGCGGCGCGACCGAACGACTCGCCCTCCAGGCCATCGGCAGGCGCCGCGCGCGCAGCGCGCAGGCAAGCTCCGCGCTCGAGGGCGCGTCGCCCGCACGAGTGCAATGCACTGCGCCTGCGACGAGGGTGCGCGGAGTTACGCTTCCGGGCCGCGCCATGGCCATCGTCGTCTCCCACCTCGCGTCGTCGTTCGACCGCCTCGCGCGCCAGGCGCTGCGACAGGTCCCGCTCTCCGATCTGATCGAGCTGCGCCTCGACGAAATCGGCAACCCGGGCGAGTCCGCGCTGCGCGAGCTGATCGCCAGCCTGCGCAAGCCCGTGATCGTCGCGGCGCGCCGTCCGGAGGAGGGCGGCGGTTTTCGCGGCGACCTCGACGAGCAGTTGGACCTGCTGCGCTGCGCGGCGCGCGCGGGAGCGAGCTTCGTGGACGTCGACTGGAGCGCCTCGCTCGAACTGGGCGAACTCGCGCCCTCCAAGTGCCACCGCATCGTCTCGCGCCACGACTTCGAGAGCACGCCAGCCGACCTCGCCGAGTTCGAGGACGAGGTTCGCAACGTCATGTACGAGGGCGACCTGATCAAGCTGGTCGCCCACGCGCAATGCGCGGAGGACGCGCTCGAGCTGCTGGCGCACCTGCGCCGCGCGCGCGGCGGGATGATCGCGTTTTCCTCAGGCCCCGCGGGTTCGTTCTCGCGACTGCTGTGCCGCATCTTCGGCTCGCCCTTCACCTACGCCGCTCCGGCGATCGTCCCCGGCGAGCCCGTCGCCCCGCTGACAGCGCCCGGCCAGCTGCGGGTCAACGACCTGCGCGCCGTGCTCCCGCCTGGCGGCGGCGGCGACTCGACCGCGGTATTCGGCGTGGTCGGGGCTCCCGTAGCGCACTCGCTCAGCCCGCGTGTCCACGACATGGCGCTCAAGGGCGCGCGCCTCGACGCGCTGTACGTCGCGCTGGAAGTGCACGACTTCGAGCGCTTCATGGCGTTGGTCGACGACCCGCACTTCCGCGGCTTCTCGGTCACAGCGCCGCACAAGCTCGCGGCCTTCAAGTGCGCCAAGTCGCGCGACGAGGACGCGCACGCGACGCACGCCGCCAACACGTTGGTGCGCGACGGCGCGGGATGGCGCGCCAGCAACACCGACGTCGTCGGGGTGGGGGAGACGCTCGAGCGCGCGTGGCGCTACCACCTCGAGCGCCGCGGCAAACCGACGCTGGCGATGGGGGCGCCACTCGCCGGAGTTCACGCGCTCGTGCTCGGCGCGGGTGGCGCGGCGCGCGCGGCAGCCCGCGCCGTGCTCACGCGCGGCGGGCGCGTCAGCCTCTGCGCTCGACGCGCTGAGCAGGCGCAGCAGTGCGCGCGCGAGCTGTCGTGCGCGAGCGTCGCATGGGCCGCGCGGGCCCAGGTCGAGTACGACATCTTGGTCCACGCCACGCCCGCGGGCTCGCTCGCGCAACCCGACGCGCGCGTGCTGGAAGCGCACGAGTTGCGCGAGGGCGCGCTGGTCTTGGACGCGGTCTACCGCCCCTTGAAGACGCCGCTCTTGGCCGCCGCCATGGCGCGCGGTTGCACTGCGGTTCCCGGCGCCGAGTGGTTTGTGCGCCAGGCCCAGGTCCAGTTCCGGCAGTTCACGCAGCACGAGCCCGACGAAGCGCTCATGCGCAAGGCCTTCGAACACGCGCTGGCGGAGCGCTGAGCTTGAGCGAGCGCGCACCCATCGCCCTCGTCGGACTGCGCGCCGTCGGCAAGAGCACGCTGGGGGCGCTGCTGGCGCGCGAACTGGGCGTCGGCTTCGTCGATCTGGACGAGTGCGTGCGCTTCGCGCTCCAGACCGATTGCTGCGCCCACCACGCGCCGAGTCTCGCCGAGTGGATTCGCGAGCACGGCTGGGAGGCCTTCCGCGAGCGCGAGGCGGCGGAGCTCGAGCGCGTGCTGGCCGATCGGGCGCCGCGCGTGATCGCCACCGGCGGCGGTGCGGTCGAGCGCGCTGGAAATCGCCAGCGGCTGCGCGAAGCTGCGCGCGTCGTGTGGCTGCGCGAAGCACCCGACGTGTTGCTCGAACGGCTCGCACGCGCCCCCAACGAGCGTCCCGCGCTGACCGAACTGGACCCGGCGCGCGAGCTGGAGAGCATCGCCCTGCGCCGCGCGCCCTGGTACGCCGAGGTCGCTGACGTCGTGCTCGACTGCGACCGGCGAACACCTCCGGAACTGGTGCAGATGCTGCGCGCGAAGTTGGCGAGGCTCAGCAGCCAGGAAACAAACGGACCTTGATCCCGAGCACGCCCGGCCTTATCCTCCCGCCCCTCAATCGCGCGGTGGAGCAGTCTGGCAGCTCGTCGGGCTCATAACCCGGAGGTCGCAGGTTCGAATCCTGCCCGCGCTACCACTCAACATGCCCAGCGGCCGAAGGCCGCTGGGCATGTTTCGTTTTCGCGCCGGCAGGATTCTTACCTGCGCTGGTGGTGGGCGCGCACGCTGCGCGTGCGCGCGGGGTTCGAATCCTGCCCGCGCTACCACTCAACATGCCCAGCGGCCGAAGGCGGCTTGGCCAGCGTCGATTGTGCATTGGCGG
>WYBT01000022.1 GCA_011525785.1 Planctomycetaceae bacterium | reverse complement strand
CGGCCAACGTGATGGTCGGCAAGTTCGGCGAGGTGTACGTGATGGACTGGGGCCTGGCGCGCGTGCTGGGCCGCGAGGACAAGCACGATCTGCGCCTGCGGCCGGAGAACGCGACGACCGCGAGCGTGGTGCGCACCGAGCGCCGCGAGCAGCGCGACAGCACGCCCGACTCGCCGCTCGTGACGATGGACGGCGACGTCGTCGGCACGCCGAGCTACATGCCGCCCGAACAAGCGCGCGGCCAGCTCGACAAGCTCGGCCCCCACTCCGACGTGTATTCGATCGGCGCGATGCTCTACCAGCTCGTGACCGGCCGCCTGCCCTACGTGCCCGCCGAGGGCCGCGTGTCGCAGCACACGATCCTCGCCGCCGTGCTGCGCGGCCCGCCGGAGTCGGTGGAGTCGCTCGCGCCGCGCACGCCGCCTGAGTTGGTTGCGATCATCGAGAAGGCGATGGAGCGCGAGATCGCCGGGCGCTACCCGACGACGATGGCGCTTGCGGACGATCTGCGCGCGTATCTCGACGGTCGCGTCGTCGCTGCCTACGAGGCCGGCACGTGGGCCGAAACGCGCAAGTGGGTGCAGCGCAACAAGCCGCTCGCCGCGTCGCTGGCGGCAGCTGTGCTTGCGCTGCTCGGCGGCGTCGCGTTCTCGGTCAACTTTGCGCGTGAGACCGAGGCCGCAAACGTCGCTCTCGCGAGCAAGCGCAGTGAACTCGAACAACGCAACGCCGAAGTCGAGGCCCAGCGCGCCGCTCTCGAACGAACCAATGCCGAACTACGCGCCGCGAGCCGCGAAGACAAGCTGCGCGGGATGATCCAGGACCTCGCCCGCCTGCGCGCGCAGAGCCGCACGCTCGACGGCCTCGATCGACTCGGCAAGCCCGCTTACCTGTGGTGGATCGAAGAGTCCGAGAAGCTCATCAACGGCCAAACCGAGGACCTCGCGCGCGGCATCGAAGGGCGCCCGGGCCTTAAGGACGTGCAAGAGGAACTCGCGCGCCTGCGCGCGCTGCCTTCGCTGCTGCCTTACACCGACGAGGACGCGGTTCGTGACTTCGACTCGCATCCTGATCGGCGGAGGCTGCGCGCCGCGGAATCCGATGCAGAGGCGCTGGAGTCCCTCCGCGAATGGGAGCTCTATGAGTTGGAGCGCAGAGTAACGCTGTATTCGATGATGCTAGGAAAGCAGCCGTGGCCATCGGAGTCAGATGTCGCCGCGAGGTTCGCTCGAGAGCTGGGATTCGAGGACGCGCTGACGCTCCACCAAACTGCGTGGGAGCTCACCAACCCCAACGTGCTACAGCCGCAGGCCGACAACCTAGTGCGTGCCATGCTGCTCGCGAAGCGCGCCGTCGACCTTGCAGATGAGGCTAGTAGGCCGTTGATGCGCGACACCTATGCGTGGTCGCTCGTCTTGCTCGGGCGCGTCGACGACGCGCTCGTACAGTCCGCGCGATCACTCGACGAGGCGCAAGGCGATATGAGGGAGCGAATCGCCCAAGGAGCCGAGCGGCTCCGCGTCGAGGCCGCCAAGTGGACCGAGACGCGGCGCGCGGCTCGCGAAGCGGAACTCGCGGAGTGGACTTTGGAATTGGGTCGGCGTCGCGCGGAACTCGACGCAAGGGTCGCCGCGCTCAAGATGAAACTGGAGCCGAGGCTCGCCGAGCTGCGCGCCCGCTCTAGCGAGCGGCGCACGTGGAAGTTCTCGGACGGTGCGGTCGAGTGGACTCACGACCTGCTCTCGACGCTCGAGGCGGATCTGCGTTGGCAAGCGCAGATGCTCGCCGTCGCGAAGGAGGCCGCGTTCAGCGACAAGGCGAAGGCGCGCTGGGCCGAAGCGATTGATGGCATCGCCAAAGCGCCGAAGTACGAAGGCGAGAAATGGCCGAGCGGAGAGCGCCTGACGCCGCAACTGGGCCTGCTGCCGCTCGGTGAGAACCCGGCAACGGGCTTATGGGAGTTTGCTCACTTGCAGACCGGCACGGAACCGGCGCTCGGGCCTGATGGCCGTGTGCTGCGCGATGCCGACGGTCGACTCGCGCTGACGCCCGAGACAGGGATGATCTTCGTGCTCTTGCCTGGCGGCCGCGTGCCAAGGAGCACGGTCGACGACGGCCAACCAGAGTGGATCACTCAGATCGACCTGGAGCCGTTCTTCCTCTCGAAGTACGAGATGACCCACGAGCAGTGGGATCGACTCTCCCTGTGGCGTGGCATGCACTTCGGCGGCGACGTACCGCTCGTTCCCGCGAACGGCGTCAGTTGGGAGGACACTGCCGCAACGCTGCAACGCGAGGTGGGTTGGTGCAACTTCCCAAGTGAGATGCAATGGGAGTACGGCTGTCGCGCGGGCACGACGTCACGTTGGTGGCCAGGAAATGAGCCGACCGACCTCGTTGGCGTAGCCCGTCTCGAGCCGCGCAGACCAGTTGGTGAACTGCGCGGGAATTCATTTGGCCTGCACGATCTGCACGGAAACGTCTGGGAGCTATGTGGTGATTCCAACGCAGGGCATCCGCGACACGGCGACGGGCTACACGACAGCGGCATGCAAGGGACCTTCAAGCGCGTCATGCGCGGTGGACGTTGGCCCGACTACGCTTCAGGCGCGGAGTCTGCGTGCTCGGGCTACGCTGCGCCCGGGGACCGCGACGAGACCTACGGCGTGCGCCCCTCCAGGCGCATCACGCCTTAGCTCTTCAACACTTCACTTCCGGACAACGCCCGCACTGAGCCGTTGCGAGGCGCCGACCGAGCGAGCGTGCGCAGCCGCCGCCGGTCGGGCGCCCGCCCGATTCGCGGCCAATCGACCTCGCGCGGCGACCCGGCCCCGGTCGCTGGCCCAGGCGAGGCGGTCCCGCCCGCTGGTGGACCTGTGCCCGCCTCGGCTGCACTCGCCCGCACGCGCACCGACGACGAAGCACAGGCAGCCATCCTGCTACCCAAACTGTTGACTTTGCCGTGGGATAGTCGACACTTTGAGGCATGAGCAGCGCAGCGCGAGCCATCGTCCGGCTGGCCGAGCGCGGGCCGGTGCGAGCCCACGACATCGCCGCGAGGGGCTGGGGGCGCACTTGGCTGCGGCGGCTGGCAGCGAGCGGCGAACTCGTGCGCGTGAGCCGCGGGCTGTATCGCGCGGCGGGCGCAGAGCCGTCGGAGCACGGCGCGCTCGTCGAGGCCCAGAGGCGCGTGCCGCGCGCCGTGATCGGCCTTGCCTCCGCGCTGCAGTTCCACGGACTGACGAGTGAAGCGCCACACGAGGTCTGGATCGTGATCCCCACGCGGGCGCGCGCGCCCCGCAGCGACTATCCCAGGCTCCACGTCGTGCGCGCGAGCGGCCAGGCGTTCTCGCACGGAGTCGAGACGCACAAGCTCGAAGGCGTGAACGTGCGGGTCACCAGCAGCGCCAAGACCGTGGCCGACTGCTTCCGCTACCGCGACCACATTGGCCTGGAGACCGCGCTCGAAGCGCTGCGCGCGTACCTCGCTCGCCCCAAGCGCGGCGCGGCCGTGGACGCGCTCGTCAAGGCTTGCGAAGCCGATCGCGTGCTGTCCGTGGTGCGCCCCTATCTCGAGGCGCTGGTGTGAGCGAAGAGCGCCGCCGCAAGGCGCAGAGCGTCCGCACGCAACTCGATCGACTCGCCAGGTCGCGGGGCGACGACATGCAGCTCGTGCTCACGCGCTACGCCAACGAGCGCGCGCTGGCGCGACTGGCGTGTTCGGAGCATGCGGATCGCTTCGTCCTCAAAGGCGCCGCGCTGTTCACGGCCTGGACCGGGGCGCCCCACCGCGCCACGCGCGACTTGGACTTGCTCGGTCGCGGCGCTAGCGACGAGGCCGCGATCGGCGCCGTGTTCGCGACTGTACTGGGCGCCGAACTCGACGACGGCGTGGAGTTCGACGTCGAGGCGATGCAGATCGGCCCGATCCGTGAGGACCAACGCTACGGCGGCGTCCGCGTCGTCGTGCTGGCCCACATCTCGAGCGCCCGCATCCGCGTCCAGATCGACATCGGCTTCGGCGACGCCATCCATCCACGGGCCGAGCGACTCGAATTCCCCGGCCTGCTCGAGCATCCAGGACCGGTGCTGTGGACGTATCCGCGCGCGACCGTCGTCGCAGAGAAGTTGGAGGCTGCCGTCCAACTGGGA
Organism: Planctomycetaceae bacterium; assembly: GCA_011525785.1. Taxonomy (GTDB): domain Bacteria; phylum Planctomycetota; class UBA1135; order UBA1135; genus WYBT01. The sequence goes on along the minus strand of WYBT01000022.1, from coordinate 1,664 downwards.
CTGGCGAACAGCCGCATGAAGGACTTCTTCGACATCGCTGTTCTCGCAGCGAGCTTCGAGTTCGACGGTTCGGAGCTGGTGAACTCGCTCCGGGCGACATTCGAGCGCCGCGGGACTCCCCTTCCGGATGGGCCGCCCGTGGCACTCACGCCGATCTTCTCTAACGACCCGGCGAAGCGCGTTCAGTGGAAGGCGTTCGCCGCCAAGGCCGCCGGATCGCGCGCACCGGAAGAACTCGAGGCGGTCATCGCGCGTGTGCGCGCGTTCGCACTCGAGCCGCTCACCGCCGCCGCTCGAAGCGCCGCGTGGGTGAGACGCTGGCCCGCCGGCGGCCCGTGGGTCGAAGGCGTGTGAGCGGGGAGACGCGCCAGCATCGCCGATAGCGAAGCGCGGTGCCTGCGCGACCATGTCGCGCAGAGCAATCGGGGAAGACGCGTCGGACTCGCTGACCGGGCGTGGCGCTATCGCGCGCGCTGAGCAACACTGCGTCAGTAGAAAAACGCCGCGCCGCTCCAGCGATGGAACGGCGCGGCGAGAGAAGCGATGCGAAAGCGCGAGTGCGCGCGCTGCTCAAGCCATCTTCACGTACTCGTAGTCGATGCCCTTGTCGTCGAGGCCCTTGGCCGGCGGGGCGATCCACGAGGCGTACTTGCCGGCCTCGTAGACGGGCTTCATGAGGCTCTTGACGAAGGCCTTGTCCTTCTCGGTCGGCAACCACTGCTCGACGTTCGCGTTCCACGAGGCCTCGTCCATCAGTTCGCCCGAGTCGAGGTGGAAGCGCGCGCCGGCGTAGCAACCGATCTTGCGGTTGAAGCGGCGGTGCGGGAGCTTGAAGCGCACGGGCGAGTTGTAGCGCTCGCAGATGCGGTTCCAGTAGTCGATGCCCTTCTGGTTGTCCTTGACGTACTCGTCGCGCAGGATTTCGTTCATCGCATTGCGCAGCGGGATGTCTTCGACGCTGATGCGGCCGTCGACGAAGTTCTCGAACTTGTAGGAGCCTTCGAGCGCCAGGTGGTCGGCGTGCTTGTCTTCGTGCGCGCGGCCCTTGAGGCCAGAGCGGAAGAAGTTGGCCGAGTTCGAGCTCACTTCGGCGCCGTACAGGTCGGTCGAGCTCGACGCCCAGAAATTGATGTACTTCTGGATGATCTCGATCGGGATCGCGCCGAACTCCTTCACGTCGCGGTCGGGATGGTCGCGCATGATCTGCAGCGTCTTCTCGATCACGCGGCCCACGCCCGTCTGGCCGACGAACATGTGGTGCGCCTCTTCGGTGAGCATGAAGCGGCAGGTGCGCGAGAGCGGATCGAAGCCAGACTCGGCGAGCGCCAGCAGTTGGAACTTGCCGTCGCGGTCGGTGAACATCGTGAAGCAGAAGAAGCTCAGCCAGTCCTCGCAGGGCTCGTTGAACGTGCCGAGGATGCGCGGGTGGTCGGGATTGCCCGAGCGGCGGTGCAGCAGCTCTTCGGCCTCTTCGCGCCCGTCCTTGCCGAAGTAGGTGTGCAGCAAATACACCATCGCCCACAGGTGGCGGCCCTCTTCGACGTTCACCTGGAACAGGTTGCGCATGTCGTAGAGCGAGGGCGCGGTGTGGCCGAGCAGGCGCTGCTGCTCGACGCTCGCGGGCTCGGTGTCGGCCTGCGTGACGATCAGGCGCCGCAGCCAGT
>WYBT01000021.1 GCA_011525785.1 Planctomycetaceae bacterium | reverse complement strand
GGGCTGCCCTTTGGCAGCCCGAGAGGGGATCCCGAGCGAGCGCAAGCTCGCTCGCAGAGTTTCGCGACCCGCTCGGCCGCTAGCTCACGGTTGGTACGTGAGCGTCAAGCCTTGCGAGATGAACGTGGTCTTGCAGTTCGGCGGGTCGCGGAACCAGCCCTGCATCGAGATCACATCGCCGGCGGCGAACGGCTGACCGAGCGCGCCGGGGAACGACTGCTGGAACACGTACCAGTCGTTGACGAGCTGACCGTTGCACTGACCGGCCGTGCCGCCCGTGGCCTGCGGGAAGATGCGCTGGGTCGGGCCCTTCACGCACAGGAAGCTGTTGCCGCCCGACGCGCACCAGGGGAAGTTCACCTGTCCCGAGATGCCGTAGAAGAGCAAGCCTGTCTTCTGGCCTTCGACGCTGCTCACCGTGATCACGCACGGCGCCGTCTGAGCGACGTTGGGGTTGCCGGTTGCGGAGATGCTTGCGACGCAGCCGTTGGTCGTGCCCTGCCCGCTCGGCGGGCAGAAGGTCGTCGGACCGCTCGGGCCGGCGAAGCACAGCCGCCAACTCGTGATCGCGCCCGAGTCGCCGGCGGCCCAGTCGTACACCTTGAGCGTCCAGTTGCCCGCCGACACCGGGATCAACCCCAGCGGCGTGTTGAAGATGCCCGCGTCGCCCGAGTTCCAGTCCCCGAAGTACTGGTTGTACTCACCGCCGGTGAACGACGTGCCCGGACACACCGTCGGGAGGTCCTGCTGACCGCTCTGCCAGAACGAGTACGTGGTCCCGTCCATGTCGCAGTCCAGGCCCAGGCCACCCGCGATCGAGTTGGGGCGGCACATGATGTTGTGGTTCGCGCCGGTCGGGTCCGTCAGCACGATCTGGATGTCGCCCACCCAGGTGTGCGACAGGCCGTTGATCTCGACCTTGGCGAGCGAGGCGCCCGGCGACGGGATGTTCTGCGTCGAGACGAACTCGAACGGAGGCAGCGTCGTCGGCCACGCGCCGTTTCCACCCGAGCCGGTCGCGGGGATCAATCCACTGGGACCAGTCCCGCCGACACAGGTGGGCGCCGCGATCACAGTGAAGCCCACCGTGCCGGACCACGGGCCCACGCCGGCGCCGTTCACCGCGCGCACGCGCCAGGTGTGCGCACCGTTGCCGAGGGCCACGGTTGCGCTGGTCGAGTTCACTCCGGTGTTGACCACGCCATCGACATCGAGGTCGTAGCTCGTCGCGCAGTTGAGCGCGGACCAGGTGAACGTCACGGGCGCCGTGACCGAGGCGCTGGCGCTGGGACTGATGGCCGTCGGTGCGCTCGTCGGCGCGGCGCCGCCGGCCGTTCCGAAGCACAGCTCCCAGGTCGTGAGCGAGCCGACGTCAGCGCCGGCCCAGTCGTAGATCGTCAGCGTCCAGACTCCCGTCTGCGCCGGAATCGTGTCGAGCGGGGTGTTGAAGATGCCGGAGTTGCCGCTGATCCAGTCGCCGAAATCCTGCGCCCACACTCCCACGGGGAAGATCGACGGGCTGGTGCAACTGCCCGGGTAGCTCTGCGCGCACGAAGACGGCGGCACGAGCGTGTAGTCGCCTCCGAAGTCGCAGCTGAAGACCACCGAGCCGCCACTGTTGGGCCGCGTCCACAGGTTGTGCACGGCGCCCGACGGACTGGTGAGCACGAACTGCAGGTCGTACACGTAGGTGTGCGACAGGCCGAGGAGCTTGACCTCGGTCACGACCGTCGCGCCCGGCGGAATCGCATTGACGTTCAAAGTCGCCACGGCGGGCGACGGAGGCAGCACGGTCTGGTAGGTGCCGCCACCGCCGGTGCCGGTCGACGGAATCAGCGCGCCGGAGCCACCGGTCACGCAGCCGATCGTCTGGGCGCCCGCGTTGCTGGCGAGCGCTGCGAGAACTGCGACGGCGGCGAGGCCGCGCGACGCGAAAGTTGAGGGGTTCATGGAGTGGGGTTCGCTCGATTCGGGGTTGCGCAGCGCCAGAGCGAGCGACTCCGGCGCGTAGCGCAGCGGAACTTCGCCGCGCGTCGCTCGATCGTACGCGCGTCGGCCCATTTCCGGGCCCAGCGCCCCACCTGACGCGAGCGAAAAAGACGAAGGCGCCGGTTCACTTGGAACCGACGCCTCCGCTTGGGCTCGTCAGCTCGGCCGCAGCGGGCCGAGCGGGCGAAGCGCTAGATCAAGTGCGCTGAATCAGGGCTGGACCGTCATCTCGAGCGCGTCCGACAGGTTGGTCGTCTTCGGGCTCGGCGGGTCGCGGTACCAGGTCTGCACGAAGATCGAGTCGCCGGCCGAGAACGGGTTGCCGAGCGAGCCCGGGTTGGCCGCTTGGAAGGCATCCCAGTTCACCGACAGCGAGCCATCGCACTGGCCGAAGGTGCCGCCCGAGCTGCCCGACGGGGTGCGCTGGGTCGGGCCCTTGACGCACAGGAAGCTCGTGCCAGCGCCCCACGCGACCGGCGAGAAGCCGGTGTTGTTGACGCCGTAGAAGAACAGGCCGAGCTTCTGACCTTCGACGTCGTCGCAGGTGATGACGCAGCCAGCGTTGTTGGCGAGGTTGGGGTTGACGGTCGCGCTGATCGACGGCACGCAGCCGTTGGTCGAGGTGCCCGAGGTGCAGTACGCGACGGGGCCCGCGGGGCCGCTGTCGAAGCAGAGCTGCCAGCTCGACAGCGTGCCGGAGTCGCCGCCCACCCAGTCGTAGATGGTCAGCGTCCAGTTGCCACTCGCGACCGGGATCGAGCCGAGCGGCGTGTTGAAGATGCCCAGGTCACCCGAGTTCCAGTTGCCGAAGTTCTGGTTGTAGTCGCCCGGCACGATGTCGCCGGAGGCGGGGCACGTCGTGGGGAGCGCCGCACCCGCGGTCTCGAAGAACGAGTACGCGCCGTTGAGGTCGCAGCCCGAGCCGAAGCCTGCGCCGGTGAAGTTGAAGCGATGGACGATGTTGTGCATTCCGCCCGTCGGGTCGGTCAGCACCATCTGGAGGTCACCGATGTAGGTGTGTTCGGTGCCGAAGTTGACGCCGACCTTGACGATCTGCGTCGCGCCCGCGGGCAACGTGACGTTGTAGGTGCTGACGAACGGCGACGAAGGCAGCGTCGTCGGCCAAACCGCGCCGGTGCCACCGGTGCCGACGGCGGGAACCGGTCCGCCAGCGCCGCCAGAAACGCACGCGAGCGCGCCGAGCGACGTGAACGTGCGAGTGGCGCTGAACGCGCTGCTGTTGGCGCCGTTGACCGAGCGGACGCGCCAAGTGTGCGCGCCAGCGGCCAGAGGACCCGTCGTGAAGGTGTTGGTGGCCACACCCGTCGTTACCACGCCGTCGACATCGACGTCGTAGCTGGTGGCGCAAGCGTCGGCATTCCAGCTCAGAACGACCGGCGTGAACACGTTGGCGAGGTCAGCCGGGCCGACGAGCGTCGGCACCGCCGGAACGACCGGCACCGCGGTGCCGAAGCACACGTCGAAGCTCGTCAGCGTGCCTGTGTCACCAACAGCCCAGTCGTACACGGTGAGCGTCCAAGTTCCCGCGGCGGCCGCGACCGCGTCGAGTCGCGTGTTGTTGATGCCGTTCGTGCCGGTAGGCCAAGCGAGCGAGCCGGCGCCGAAGTGCTGATCGTAGGTGCCCGGCGTGAGGGTGTCGGCCGTCGCGCAAGTGGACGGCATTCCCAGACCGCCGGTGCACGGCGGCACGATGACGTAGTCACCAGCGAGGTTGCACGAGAAGCCCGCGCCGCCGGCGTTGCCGAAGCGGCAGAACAGGTTGTGATTGGCGCCAGACGGGTCGGTGAGGACGACTTGCAGGTCGCCGACCCAGGTGTGAGTCGCGCCGAGCAACTTGACCTCGGTGACGACCGTTGCGCCCGCCGGAACGGTGGCGACGTTGAGAGTGAACACGGAAGGCGCTGTCGGCAGGGTGCCGGGGAACGTACCACCGCCGGTGCCGGTGGCGGGGATGAGGCCGCCGCTGCCGCCAGTGACGCAACCGATGGTCTGCGCCTGAGCACCCAGGGCGAGGGCCGCCATGGCCGCAGCCGCGCCGAACGCGCGGGAAAGATTCGAAACGAGTCTCATGGAGAAGAGCTCCGCTCGGAGGGGGAGGAAAAGGGGTTGCAAATCGGGGGAGAGGCAGTCTCCCGCTCCTGGGCCAGCACCGAGCAGGGCCGTCCCAGAACTCGGGCGCACGTGACACCCGACCGATCCTGGATGATACGCGACGCTCGCGCGGGCGGGGCGGCGCTCCCGCCACCGGGGGCCAAAAAAGGGCGTATGAAAACGCGCGAGCGGTGTGTAAGCCGCGCGAAGTTCGCGCCTTCGAATCACAGCCCCGCGCGGACCGCCCAGATCAAGAGCACAACGAGCACCAGGTAGATTTTTGCCAGCAGTGGAAGCACGAAACGCGCCCAGCGCTCGAAGGGGATGCGCCCCAGGGCCAGCATGCCCATCAGGAGCGCGTTGGTCGGCACGATCATGTTCGTGAAGCCGTCGCCGAACTGGTAGGCGAGCACGGCGACCTCGCGCGAAACGCCGGTGACGTCCGCCAGCGGCGCCATGATCGGCATCGTCACGTAGGCCTGCCCCGAGCCGGAGGGGATGAAGAAGTTCGTCACCGACTGCACGGCGAGCATCCCGATCGCGGCGAAGTCGGGCGTGCCCTGCTGGAGCGGCTGCGCGAGCGCGTGGATCACCGTGTCGATCACGCGGCCTTCGTTGAGCATCTGGTCGATCGTGCGCGCGAAGCCGATCAGCAGCGCCGTGGTGGTCATCTCGGCCGCGCCGGCGCAGAACTCGCTCGCGGTGCGGTTGGGCGACAAGCCGCCGAGCAACGCAGCGAGGAGCGCGATGGCGAAGAACACGGCCGCGAGCTCTGGCAGGTCCCAGCCGTGCGCTTTGATCCCCCACACGAACAGCGCGATCGCGCCGCCGAACAGCGCGAGGATCGCGGCGCGCGCGGGCGTGAGGCGCTGGTCCTTGGGCAGCTCGAAGCCGCTCGAGTAGTCGACGCCCGCGACGAGGCTCTTCGACGGGTCGGCCTGGATGCGCTTGATGTAGGCGAGCGTGTGGTGCGCGCCGATGCCGAGGCACACCGCGAGCAGTCCCCAGCGCAAGCCCTGGTTCGACGCGAGCTCCACGCCTGCGATGCGCTGCGCGATCATCACCGTGAACGGGTTGAGCGCGGCGCAGCCGTAGCCCACGCCCGCCGCGATGTAGACGATCGCCATCGCGACGATCGCGTCCATCTTCAGCGCCAGGCACATCGTCACGAGCACCGGGATGAACGGCATGTACTCCTCGGCCATGCCGATGGTCGAGGCGCCGACAGCGAGCAGGCTCATCGTGCCGCCGATCAGCAACGCGGGCTTGTCCCCCACGTTTCGGATCGTCGCGCCGATCAACGCGTCGATGGCGCCGGTAGCGCGCACCACGGCGATCACGCCGCCGACGATGAACACGAAGAAGATGATGTCCGCGCCCTTCTCGAGCCCCTTGGGAATCAAGGTCAGGAACGAGTGCCAGGGCACGCGCGCCGCATCGACCTGTGCGTAGGTCCCCGGGACCACCATCTGGCGCCCGCTGGTCGGATCGGGCACGCGCTGGAATTCGCCGGGCGCGAGCAAGTAGGTCGCGAGCTGCGCCAGCACGATCATCGCGAAGATCAGCACCAGCGAGTGCGGAAAGCGGCTGCGTTGCGTCACCAGGGACTCCTCCGAGAGCTGCACGGCGAGGCGCCGCGGGACGCAGCACGGTACCCGCGCGCGCCGCCGCTGTCCTGCGAGCGGGACTCGCACTCTCGGCGCGGCGAAAGCTCCACGGCCCGCTGCGTCGATCGACGAGGCGAGACCGCAGGCAGCGCGGCTCCCCACGCACCATGTCCACGCCGCATCGAACCTCGAAGCTCCTCACGGGATCCCTGTCACTGGCCGCGCTCACGGCGCTCATCACCGCCTGCGGAGGCGGCGGCGGCGGCGGAGGTCCGCGCCCGCCCGCGAATCTGACCTACGACACGACCGCGCCGGTCTACGACCTGTGTGGAGCGATCACGCCCAACACTCCCACGAACGTGGGCGGCGCCGTGGACACCTACTCGATCTCGCCGGCGCTGCCCGCGGGCCTCGCGCTCGACCCCGACACCGGCGTCATCTCGGGTTCGCCCAGCGCGATCAGCGCGAGCGCGACCTACACCATCACGGCCGCGAATTCGGCCGGCCAGACGACGGTCGACATCACGCTCGAGGTGGCCCACGTGCTGCCCAGCGGCTTGAGCTATCCCGACCTCGCGCAGGAACTGGGCCGCGGCGTGTACATCGAGCTCGCGCCGCGCTTGAACGCCGGCTACGGCGACAACTGGACCGTCAGCGCGGGCGCGTTGCCCGCGGGGCTGAGCATGGATCCGGCCACGGGCGTGATCTCGGGCGTTCCCAGCGCGATCGAGACCACCAACTTCTCGGTCACGGTCGAGGACTGCGCGACGGCGACGACCTTCCAGGCCTTCACTGCGGACGTGGTCCCGCCCTACACGCGCGGCGCCTGCGCGATCGACGCCAGCGGCGAGCTGCTGCGCACGTTCGTCCGCAACTCCTCGAGCGGCGCGCTGCAGCACCACGGCAAGCAGTGGTGCGAGAACGCCAGCGGCGCGCTGGTCGTCCACCCTTACAACCGGCTCGTGTTCGCGGCCGCAGGCGGCGTGATCCGCAGCTTCACGCTCGACACGCGCACGCTCGAGATGCGCTCGAGCGGCCTGAGCACGACCATCGGCGCAGCGACGATCAACGACCTCGCCTGCACGAACGACGGACGCTTCCTCTACGCGCTGACCGCGCTCGGCGTCGTGCACTCGTTCGCGATCGACACAGGCACCGGCGCGCTGAGCGCGACCCCCACGCCCACGGCGGCCACCGGCAGCGCGCCCACGCAGATCGTGATCTCGCCCGGCGACGAATGGCTGTTCGTCGCCAGCGCAGGCGCCGACGCCATCGACGGCTTCTCGATCGACGCGCTCGACGGCGATCTGACCGCGCTGGGCGCGACCGCCAGCGGCGACGGCGTGCGCGCGCTGGCGCTGACCAGCGACGGCGCGCGGCTCTACGCGGCTTGCTCGAACGCGAGCGACCTGCACGGCTACGACGTGGACGCGCTCACCGGCGCGCTCACGCCGCTGGGCTGGAGCCCCGCCGCGATCGGCATCCTCGGCGCCACTTCGCTCGCACTGCTCCCCGACGACTCGGCGCTGTACGTGGGCCTCGACGCCTCCGACACGCTGCGCACGCTCGCGCTCGACGCGCTCACCGGCGCGCCTTCGCCGCCGGCCTTCGCCGATGTCGACGCGAACAGCCCGACCCAGCAGCTGCTGGTCGAGCCGCGCAGCGCGCACGTGTACAGCCTGCACGACGGCGGCGACGTGCAGATCTGGGAGATCGGCGTCGGCGGCGAACTGAGCGCGTCGAGCGTCGGCGTGAGCCGCGTGGGCGCGGACGCCACGGAGCTCGCGCTCGTGTTCGGCCACGGCGAGTGGACGCCGACGACGCGCTCGGTGTACGTCACCAGCCTCGCCACCGACGGCGTGTGGGAGTACGGCTTTGCGAACGGCGCGCTCTCGGCGATCGGCGGCACTCCGCTCGCGACCGGCATCAATCCGCAGACGATCAGCGTGCACCCCTTCGCCGACTACGCGCTCGTCGCGCACCAGTCGCCGGGCTCGCAGAGCGCGCTCTCGCTGCACCGCATCGACTTCGCGGGCGAGCTGGGCGGCGGCGACAACTTCGGCAGCTCGACCGGCAACGTCGGCTTCGACTTCGACCGCAGCGGCGCGTTCGGCTACCTGGTGCGAACCAGCGGCAGCGGCGCAGTGCTGACCAGCTACGGCTTCGACAGCAGCAACGGCTCGTTCGATGCGTTGGGCTCGAGTTCGTTCAGCGCTACCGCCTGGCCGCCCGCCGTCCATCCCGCGGGAACGCTGCTGGTCGTGCCCGACTCAGGCGCCGATCAGCTCGACGTGTTCGAGCTCGACCCGCAGACCGGCGTCGCGAGCTACTCCGCGTCGTACTCGACCGGCGGCGTCGATCCGTTCCGCGTGGTGTTCGACTCGACCGGCCGCTTCGTGTTCGCCGCGCACATCGGCTCGGACCAGCTCTCGGCCTTCGCCGTCGACTTGTCGGACGCTTCGCTCACGCCGGTCGCAGGTTCGCCCTTCGCGAGCAGCGTGACGCCGCTCGTGATGGCGATCGCCACTGGCGGTTCGGCGCTGATGGTCGCCGACACGCTGGACGGCGAATGGGCCTACTTCACGATCGATCACGACCCCACCAACGTCACCGCGGACGGCGCACTGACGCTCGCGGGGACCGGAACGCAGAGCGGCATGGCGCTGCTCCGCTTCGACGCCTCGGACAGCCACATCCTGTGGGTGCACTCGGGCCTCAACCGCATCCGCTCGCGGCCCATCACCGCGCCCGGAACGCTCGGCGCCGACGCCAGCGATCTCGCGGTCGGCGCGCAGATCACGAGCATGGGTCTGCGCAACCGCTGAGCGGCGCGGCTCACAAATCGAGCGCGGGCTGGTCGAGCGGACCGAACAGCTCGCGCGCCGCGGCTCCGTGGCGTTCGGCGACGGGCGCGAGCGCGCTCCGCACGTCGATCGAGCCCGGCAGATCGCCAGGTCCGATGAGTTCGTCGCCGGAGAGGCCCGGCCAGCGCGCGTGCACGCCGCCGCGCACGCCGCCGCCCAGCACGAACAGCGCGAAGCCGTGCCCGTGGTCGGTCCCCAGGCCTGAGTTCTCGGCCACGCGCCGGCCGAACTCGGTGTAGACCACGACCGACACGCGCTCGAACAGCTCGCCCAGATCGGCGGCGAAGTTCGCCAGTCCCGCGGCGAGTTCGCGCATCAACGGCCCGAGCAGCTGCGACTGCGCAACGTGCGAGTCCCAGCCGAACAGGTCCAGGCACACGGCCGGCGGACGCACGCCGCCCTTGAGCATCCGCGCGGTCTGCGCGAGCTGTTGAGCGAACTCGCCGCGCCCCCACTCGACGCCTGACGCAGGCCGGTAGGGCGCGTTCTCGAGCTCGCGCAGCCGCGCCAACGCCGCGCGCGTGTCGAGCGCCGCTTGCGCGAGCAACTCGTCGCCCGCGTACAGCTCCTCGAGTTCCGCGGCGAGCTGCGCGACGCGCGGACCGGGGTCGAGGTCGGAGAGCGTGCGCAGCGCCGCCGCGGGCGCTCCGCCGCGCAGGCTCTCGGGAAGCGCGGTTCCGAATGCGAGCGCCGGCAGACCGCCGCCGCGCGCCTTCGCGAGCCTCGAGAGCCAACCGCCGGCGCCGGCCGCGCCTCCGCGCTCGAGCAGCGGCTGCGCGTAGAAGTGCGAGCGCGTCTGATCCCAGGTGCCGACGTCGTGCACGACCGCCATGCGTCCCTCGCGCCACAACGGCCCGAGCGCGTCGAGCTCGGGCGCGAGCGCGAACAGCTCGTCGAGCTTCACGCACTCGCTGGCCCGCACGGCGCTCGCGGGGCGGACGCGCGTGTAGTGCGGATCGCCGACCGGCGGCACGAGCGCGAGCCCGTCCGCGCCGCCGCGCAGGAACACGGTCACGAGCGTGTCGTTCAACATCGCTGGAACCCCGGAGAGGCGAGCAGGGCCGCGAGCGCGCTGGCTTCGTCGCCGCGTTCGACCAGCGCACGCTCGAGCGCGCTCGGCTCGCGCCCCAGGACGCTCGCCGCAAGTCGAGTCCGTCCGCCCGCGCGGCGCACGAGTTCGGCGACGTCGAAATGCGCCCCGCCCAGAGCGGCGTGCGCGAGCTCGTCGGCGAAGCGCCAACGGCCGAGCAGCCCCGCGCGCCAGTGCAGCGCGTCGTCGGGGTAGCCGTCGGGTGACGGCCACAAATACGGCGCGTGGCCCAGGCGCGCGAGGTGCTCGAGCAGCGCGTCGCCCGGCCGCCAGTCGACCGCGCAGGCGCGCAGCGCGGAGGCGACGAAGTGCAGCGGGCGCTTGAGCTTCGCGAAGCGCGCGGCGCGGAACTCCTCGCTCTCCAGCAGCGTGCGCAGGCACTCGCGCAGGTCGCCCTCGGTGCGCGTGAAGCTCGCTGCGACGCGCTCCACCACCGCTGGAGGCGGCTCGTCGGCGATCAGTCGCACGCACAACTTGTGCGCGATGTAGCGCGCCGTCGACGGATGCGCGCACACCACGTCGAGCACCCGCTCGACGTCCTGCTCGCCCAATCCAGCCTCGAATTCGACGCCGAGCGCGGCCTTGGCGCCGCTGTCGTGGCGCTGCGCGTTGAACTCGACGCGCGCCTTGCGCGAGTCGCCGAGCGCGCGCGAGGTCCAGCCGCTGAGCGCGCGCGCCACTTCCTGCACGTCGCGCTGCGTGTAGCCGCCGTCGAGGCCGAGCGTATGGAGCTCGAGCAACTCGCGCGCGTAGTTCTCGTTCGGCAAGCCCTGATCGGCGCGGTTGAGGCGTCCGTCGAGGTACCACAGCATCGCCGGATGCAGCAGCACGGCGCGCAGGAGCTCGCGGAAGCGTCCCAGCGCATGCGGCCGCAGTGCGTCGCGCTCGAAGCCCGTTGCGAGCCAGGCGCACTCGCCCTTGCCCAGGCTCAGCGAGAAGTGATCGCGCCACACGTCGAGCGCGGTCTCGCGCAGGCGCCGCTCGCTGCGCAGCGCGCCCAGGAGCACGATCGACTGGAGTTCGCGACGCACGAGGTGTTCCTGGAACTCGTACAGCTCCCCCACCGGCGCGGACCAGGTCTCGAAGCGCCGCAGCTCGCGTTCGAAGGCGCTGTCGTCGATGTTCGCGGGTTCGAGCTGCTGCTCGATCCACTGCTGCGACGTGAGTCCGCGTTCGCGCTCGCGCGGGTGCGCGCCGAAGCTGCAGCGCGCGAGCAGGTGCTCGAGCGCGTCGTCGAGCGGACCTTGCGGCCAGTCGCGAAGAGCTTCGTCCGCGCGCGCGAGCCACGTCAGCGCCGGCGCCGAAGCGAAGCTCGCGAACAGCCACGCTCCGCACAGCGAAGCGAGCAGTTCTCGACGTGAGGCGCCCATCGCTCGCTCAACTCACCTGGGCCGGCGCGCTCTCGGCGGGCGCGACGCGCGCCGGCGCACGCCCTGCGAGCGCCCAGGCGCCGAGCCCGCTCACGAGCGTCCACGGCAGCAGCACGAACCAACCGAGAAACGGCATCAAGAACGCGAGTCCGAGCACCGTGCCGCCGCGCAAGTGCGCGCGCCAGGGTTGCTCGCTGTCGCGCGCTCCCGGAAGTCCGTGCCCGATGCGTTCGACGAGTCCTGCCGAGCCCACCAGCGCGAGCAAGCCCGCGATCAGCCCCAGCCCGACGCACAGCGCCTTGACCGCCGGATTGGGGACGGCTTTGCCGACGCCGATGGCGAGCGCGAGCGTCGGAATCGCGATCGCGAGCCCCACCAGCGTCGCGCGCACCGGCGCACGTTCGTAGCGCTGTCGCGCGCGCGCGACGAGCGCGGGACACAGCGCGTGCGCGCCGAGCCAGTGCGCGTTGAGCGTCAAGAACGCGCCCAGGATGATCAGAAACCACTGCAGGATGTCGGCGAGGATCATGGCGTGAGTTCGCGCCAGGCGTCGGAGGCCATGGCGAGGTAGACCGCGGGCGCTTCGAGCTGCGGAGGCGGCGGGAGGCGCGGCGGCGGAGGCAGCGCGGGAGCGTGAGCGATCGACTCGGTGCTCGCGGGCGAGAGCGGTTCGAGCGCAAGCGGCGCGCACAGCACGGTCACCAGCGCTGCGACAGCGGCCAGCGCCCAGGCGACGGGCGGCTCGACCAGCGGAAGCGGCTCGGGCTCGCGGGTGCGCGCGCGCCGCGCGAGGGCGGCGAGGGCCAACGAGTCGGGCGCACCGAGTTCCTCGCGCCGCGCGCGTTGCGCCAGCGCGCTCCAGCGTGCATCGAAGTCGCGCCGGCTCATCGCTCGCGCTCCGCTCGCCGCATGGCGATCGCGCGCAGCCGTCCGCGCGCGCGGAATGCGCGCACTTTGACCAGCGTCCGGCTCCAGCCGGTGAGCTGTGCGATCTGCGCCGTCGAACGGCCCTCGAGGTCCAGCAGCGTGAGCACCAGCCGATCGTCGGGCGGAAGTTGCGCCAGCAGCGCCTCGAGCGCCTCGCGCGCCGCACGGGCTTCGTGCAGCGCCTCGTCGCCGCCGCAGGTCAGCCACTCGAGCGCGCGCTCGCCTTCCTCGGACAGGCCCGGCCGCACCGGCGCACGGGCTTCTCCGCGCAACACGTCGCGACAGACGTTGACCGCCAGGCGCGAGAGCCAGTGCTCGAAGGGCGCGTCCGGACGCGGGGTGTACCTCTCGCTGCGCGCGAACATGGTCAGGAACACCTCTTGGACGAGGTCCTCGACGCTGCACTGCCGCGGCCGATAGGCGCGCGCGATGCGCGCCACGAGTTCGGCGTGCCGCTCGCACAGCTCCTGTCCAGCCCGGTCGTCCCCCGCGCGCCACAGGGCGAGCAACTCGGCTTCGGCGCGGTGAGGCATCGGGCGCGGCGGGGCGTGCGGATCCGTTCGCTGTCCACGGCGCCATAACGAGCGGGACCGCGCGCCAGTTACGGCGGCGCCGGGATTTTCTGCGCGGCGAGCGCTGCCGAGAGTTCCTGCACCGTCGACGCCGGCTGGAAGTTCCGCACGAGCGGCGCCGTCGAGACGTTCGGGACTCGCGACCGAGCCGCGTGCTCCCGCGCGGGCGACGACGACGATGGCGCTCGGCCCCAGAGCAATTGCGCGGGCGAGGCGATCGCGGTCCACGCGCCCAGTCTGCCCGCCGGCCTCCAGATGCGCGCCACAACGCGCCGCGCGTGCGGGCTAGAACGGCTCCAGCTCGTCCGAGGTGAGCACGCGCTGGAACTCCCGGCGTCGCGCGCTTGCGCGCAGCTCGAACGACGCCGCGCGGAGGAACCTCGCGTCTGGCTGGAGCGAGGACTTCGAACGGCCGCGGGCGAGAGCTCCGGTCACCGTCGGTCCGCCTTGAGCTCAGCGCGCGGGGGGCGCCTGCGTCCTCGCCAGTTGGCCGCAAGCGCGGCGCACCCGGGAGCGAGCGACCGGACAGCGTGCTCGAAGACAACTCGGCCGCGCGCGCCGGAGCGGAAGGCTCAGCGCCTGCGCATGACCCAAGTCGTCATGCAGCGCTGGTTCTGGACATTGGTGGTCTTGAGCGGGTCGAGCAGCTCGCCGCCCAGCGCGGCCGTCGCGGCGAGCAAGCGCGCTTCGTCGACGAGGTAGCGCTGCGAGCCGTCGGGCAACTCGCAGCGAGCGCCCTGGATCGAACGAACGCGGGCCTCGATGCCGATGTTCGACGCCAGACGTGCGAAGAACAGGCCGCCCGGGGCCAGCGCGCTCCACGCGCCGCGCAGGAGCGCGTCGAAGTGCTCGTCGCTGTCCGCGAAGTGCAGCACCGCGTTGCAGATCACGGCCTCCGACGCCACGGCGGCGCCATCGAAGCCGGCGAGATCCGCGACGCGAAAGCGCTCGTCGGCAGCGTCGCTGGAGAGCGCGGGCGTCAGTCGCAGCGCGAGCGCGCGAAGGCTCGCGATCGCCTCGGCGTCGCTGTCGATCGCGCGCACGTCGTAGCCCTCGCGCAGGAAGTACGCGAGATTGCGGCCCGAGCCAGCGCCGGCGTCGAAGATCCGCATGCCGCTGCGGATGCGTCCGCGCTGCAGTTGATCGAGCAGGTAGATGTCGATCTGCCCGATGCGCTCGAGTGCATCGGACGAGCTCGGCATGGGCTGGGAGTGCATGGAGAGGGCTCCGAGTTCGCTGCGCGGTCGTACAGCGTCGCACGCGCACACGCGTCGCTGGAATGGCAGCGGGCCGCCACATGGCGACCCGCTGGAAGTAACTGCGTGGCAGGCTAACGCTCGCTTCGCGTCACGGACCGACGGTCAGCTCCAACGCGTTCGAGAGGTTGGTGGTGCGCGGCGCCGGCGGGTCGCGGAACCAAGCCTGCGCGTAGATGCGATCGCCGGCGGAGAACGGCGAGCCGAGCGGGTTGGGGAAGGTCTGCTGGAACAGGTTCCAGTCGAGCACCATCGTCCCCGTGCAGCTGTTCGCCGTTCCGCCGGAGTTCTGCACGAAGCTGCGTTGGACCGGCGACTTCACGCAGAAAAAGCTCGTGCTGGTCGGGCTCCACGGCAGAGGGCTGAAGCCTGAGTTGTCGACGCCGTAGAAGACCAGCCCTTGCTTCTGCCCCTCGACATCGGAGATGTCGATCACCGGAGTCGTGGCGAACGACGCGCTGGGCTGCGCCGTGGCGGAAATCGACGGAACGCAGCCGTTGGTCGTCGTGCCGGCGGTGCAGTACGCGGTCGGCGTGCCGCCCGGGCAGTTGTAGCGCCAGGTTCCGTTCCAAACGCGCGGCGTGTTGATGAAGCCGCTGAAGGGCGGCGACTGCGTGGCGCCGGTCGAGATGGTGAGGTCCGCGTTGGTGTAGACCTGATTGGTTCCCGTCCCGTTGGTGTAGGCGTGGCCGCCTCCGGTGATCACCAGGCCGATGCCGTACTGTCCGGGCGCGAAGTACACGTCCGCCACGTCGACCACGGTCGGCTGGTTCGTTCCCAGCGACACGCCGCCGCCCGTCGACACGAGCGTCCAGGCGTTCGGATCGGTCTCGAAGCCCAGGTACGAGCCGCTCTTGCGGTACACGTCGAGCGTGATCGCCGCGCCGATCGTGCCCGATGCGTTGGTGTCGAGCTGCGAGAGCGTCAGGCCCGCGGGGTTGGTCACGTTGATGTCGAAGTAGACGATGCTGCCCGTGCCCAGGCCGTTGTTCTGCGCGAAGAAGGTTCGCAGCTCCTGCCCGATGCAGGCGCCCGGCGGCACGCCGAGGTCGGTGAACGTGCGCGTCGCAGACCACGGTCCCGCGCCGGTCGCGTTGCGAGCGCGCACGCGCCAGGTGTGCACGCCGGCCGCAGAGTTGTAGGCGAACGTGGTGGTCGCCGAGGTCGCCACCACGCCGTCGACGTCGACGTCGTAGCTCGTCGAGCAGTCGACCGCGGCCCAGGTCAGATTGATGCTCGGACCGAACTGCGAAGAGCCGTCCGCCGGCGCCGTCAGCGCTGGCGAACCCGTGGGCGCGCTCGGCGGCACGGGCAGGCCGAAGCACAACTCCCAACTCGTCAGCGCGCCGATGTCCGCACCAGCCCAATCGTAGGCCGTGAGCGTCCAAGTGCCCGTCGCGGCCGGAATCGTGTCGAGCGGCGTGTTGAAGATTCCGAGCGTGCCGCTGGGCCAAGTGCCGAAGAACTGGTCGTAGGCGCCGGGCGCCAGCACGGTCGTGCAGCTCGACGGATACGGCGTGCCGCCGGTGCAGGCCGGCAGGATCGTGTAGTCGCCGCTCAGATCGCAGCTGCCGGCGCGCCGCACGAGCACGTTGTGCTGCGCGCCGCCCGGGGCCGTGAGGAAGAAGTGCAAGTCGCCGACGTAGGTGTGCGTCAGCCCGATGAGCTTGACCTCCGTCACGACCGTCGCGCCCGGCGGCAGCGAGGCGACGTTGAGCGTGAAGGAGTTGGGGCTGGTGGGCGGAGTGTTGGGGAAGGCCCCGCCGCCGCCGGTGCCGGTCACCGGGATCGGACCGCCGGTTCCACCGGTCACGCAACCCAGGGTCTGCGCGGAGGAAGTCGAGGAGAACGCCAGCGCGGCGCACAGCGCCGCAATCGGAAGGGTCGAACGAATCATTGGGGGAACTGCCCGCTGCGGGCAGCCTCGTCGTCTTGGGGGTTGGGACCGGTCGCGCACCGCCGCGTGTCGCCGCGGCGCCAGCGTCATCCGATCCGTGAAGACGATCGTACAGCACACCAGCGATGCGGGCCGCGCGCGCCGACTCGCGCCTGCGGCCTTCGTTGCACGGACGTGGCGCTGCGCGGCGCAGTCCCGACGCGCTGAATCTCAGCCCACGAGCGGGCTGCGCTGCTCGAGCAGGAGGTCGAGCACTTCCTGCGCGTCGCGGTGACCGAGCTGTTGGATCTCGGCCTCGATCTGCTGCAGCGTGTTCCGCGCTTCGGCGCTGCTCGGACCGCGCTCGAGCAGCTTGCGCAGCCGCTGCGCGCGCGCGGCGTCGTGGCCGCTCTGCACGAGCATTGCGACCAGTCCGAATTCGGGCGCGATGACGCCGAGCGTCTGCATCAGCCCGCGCAACACCGGTCGCGCGTACACGCGCCAGACTTGCGGCCGCGCGCGCAACTTCTCGACCTGACGCCGCGCGCTGTGGAGTTGCTCCTGCGCCAACTTGGCGCGCGCGCGGGCTAGCGCATCCGACGAAGTGCTCAGCGCCTGGACGTGCGCTGCGAGTTCGTCGCGCTGCACGCTCTGCGCCCGCGGCGCACTGACGGACTCGGTGCGCTCGTCGCTGTGCACGACGAGCCGGCCCGCGAGGTGCTCGAAGCGCAGCGCCGTCGGCGTCGAACGCAAACTCGCTCCGTGGACCAGTTCCACCTCGCCGCGGCGCGAGTGCAGGTGATGGATCGCGACGGGCAGCACGCTGTCGCCGCCCGAGCGATTGAGCACCACGCCGCAGGCGATCAAGACGTGCGTCGAGACTTCGCCCGGCGAGCGCAGCACTTCGGCGACGCCCGACTCGCCTTGCAGCACCGCGTGGACGACGGCGGTCGCGAGCAGGCGCCAGGCGTCGTCGAGCCCGCGCAGCGCGGCGAGACGCTCGGGGCCGAAGAAGTCGTTGAGCTGCTCGCGCCAGGGGTGACGCACCGCTTCGAACTCGGGATCCTGCTCGAGCAGGCGCGCCAGCACGCCGCAGCAGGGCGAGGTCACGCCCACGCGATCGATGCGGCCGTAGCTCCACCCGCTGCGCGACAGGACCGCGCCGCAGTGCGCCATGATCTCGACCACGATCACGCGCTCGCCCGAGGCGTTGCGGGCCGCGAAATTGGTCTGTGCGAGGTCGAGCGCGCCGGCCTCGAGACGGCCCGCCATGTTCGAGAGCGCCAGGATGCTGCGCGGGCCGACGATCGAGCCACTGCAGATGGGCCGAGCCACGTCGCGCTCGAAAGCACTGCGCAACTCGCCCTGGAACTCGTCGGAGCACGTGACCAGCACCGCGCCCCCCGCTGCTCCGCGCGCCGCCGACTGCGCAGCGCGGCGCAGGGCGCCGTGGTAGGAGTCGAGCGCCAGCTCCGTGCCGACCTGACGGTGCAACTCGGCGAGTGCGGCGGGCAGGGCGGCGTTGGCGGCGAGCTCGGTCATGGGAGTGCGACTCAGCGCGCGCGCGCAGTGTGGCACAAGCGCGGAGGATCCGCGCCGCGCATGTGAGAACGCGCTCGCGCGCCGCGCTTCAAGCCAACGGACCGGACAGCTCGAGCTCGGCGCCGCCTTCGGGCGGTGAGCGCAGCTCGAGCCGGAAGCCGTGGCGCTCGGCCACGTCGCGCGCGATCGACAGGCCCAGCCCCAGGCCGTCGGGCTGGCGCGAGCGCGCGTCGTCGGCGCGGAACGAGCGCTCGAAGACCTTCGAGCGCAGCGCCTCCGGCACGCCCGGACCGTCGTCGAGCACGCGCAGCGAAAAGCGCTGGCCGCGCTCCTCGAGCACGACCGCCACGTGTCCGCCCGGCTGCACGTAGCGCACGGCGTTGTGGATCAGGTTGCTGACCGCCTGCTCGACCAGCGTGACGTCGCCGCGAGTGGACAGCGGCGCGGGAGGCACCGCGTGCTCGAGCGCGATGCCGCGCGCCTTGGCGATCGGCCGATGGCGGCCCACGGCGCGCTCGACCAGCGCGTTGAGATCGAGCGCATGGGTCACGAGTTCGGAGGCGCCGCTCTCCAGCCGCGACGCCGCCGCGAGGTTGTGGATCAGCGAGGCCATGTAGTGCGCCTCCTGCAGCGAGTCGAGCACGACCTCGCGCTCGATCGGCGCGCCGGACTCGCCCGCGCGGCGCAGCGTCGTCAAGTGGCCCTGCAGCACCGTCAGCGGGATCATCACGTCGTGCGTGGTGTTCTCGACGAACGTGCGCAACGCGCGTTCGCGCGCTTCGAGCGACTCGAGGCTGCCGCGCACCTCGAGCGCCGCGGCGTTGAAGGTCTGCGCGAGCTCGCTGACCTCGTCGGCGCCGTCGACATCGACCGGCTGGGCGTAGCGCGCGGCCGCGCTCTCGCGCATCTGCGTCTCGAGCTTGCGCACGCGCCGCACGATCGGGCCGGCGGCGAGCACGACCGCCAGCACGAGCAACGCGCACTGCGCCGCGAAGGCCGCCATCGGCCAGGCCGAGAACAGCGGGCGCGGCGCGGCCGAGCGGCGCGCGAGGATGATCGCGGCCGGGCCCTCGCTCCACTCCATGCGCACGGCGGCCTGCAGCGCGTCGCGCTCGCCGTCCTCCCAGTCCTCGCTCGCGCTGCGCTCGCCCGACTCGAGTTCGGCGCGCAGCGAGGCGGGAAAGGCGGGCGCTGCGGGGTTGAGCGAGACGAAGTCGGGGCCGTAGGCCCAGACCTCGATGCGCGGCCAGCGATCGGAGTGCGGATGGGCATGCGGCGCCGGCGGGCGCGCGCCGAGATTGCCGTCGTCGGGCGGCGGGAGCGGACCGGCTGCGCCCTGCGGCCCGGCTGCGGGCGAGCCGCGTTCCGCCACGGCGCCGCGCCGCTCGCCGCCGCGCTCCGCTGCGGGTCCGCCGTCCCACGGTTTCCACCCGCCGCGCCAGCGCCCCGAGCCGAGCACGAAGCTCGCCGGATCGGACTCGCACCACTCGCGGCCATCGGTGCGCATGCGTTCGGTGGCGTACTCGATCAGCGCGCGCTCGGTGCTGCTGCGCTCCATGACGGCGCGGACCCACATCGCACCGGCGAGCAGCACGGCCATCGTCGTCAGCACGGTGACCGCCAGGCGCGTGCGCAACTTCACGGCGCGTCGCTCCGATCGAGTCGGTAGCCCACGCCCCACACCGTGACCACGCGCTCGCCGCAGCGGCCGAGCTTCTTGCGAATGCGCGAGACGTGCACGTCGAGCGTGCGTTCGCCGCCCTCGCGCTCGGGGTCGAGCACGTTGCTCACCAGCCAGGCGCGCGAGAGCGCTTGCCCCGCGCGCTTGGCGAGCGACCACAACAGTTCGAACTCGACCTTGGTCATCTCCACCGCGGCGCCGTCGACGCTCACGGTGCGCGCCGCACCGTCGATCTCCAGGCCGTCGTCGGAGTACGCCTCAGCGCGCTCGAGCACCGGACGCCGCAGCCGCGCGTGGACGCGCGCGATCAGCTCCTCGGGCCAGAAGGGCTTGGTGACGTAGTCGTCGGCGCCCAGCTCGAGCGCCTTGACCTTCACGTCGGCCTCGTTCTTCGCCGACAGCACCAGCACCGGCACGTCGGAGATCGAGCGCAGGTGCTTGAGCACGTCGAGCCCGAACACGCCGGGCAGCATCAGGTCGAGCACCACCAGCGCGTAGTCGCGCGGCGTCGCGACCAGCGCGTCCTCGCCCGTGCGCAGCCAGTTCGGCTGAAAGCCCGACTGCCGCAGGTGCTCGACCACCTGCGCGCCGAGCTTCTCGTCGTCTTCGATCAGCAGGATGCGCGTCTCGCCTTCGCGCGTGGCTCGTTGGTTCTGCACGCGAGCGATTGTCCTCCGGCGCGGCGCGAGCACGCAACTGTTGCGGCGCACTGAAGGGGCTGCGCGCCGAGTTCCGCTCGCCTCAGAGCCCGACCGTCAGCTCGAGCGCGTTCGACAGATTGGTGGCGCGCGGCGCGGGCGGATCGCGGAACCAGCCCTGCACGTAGACCTTCGCGCCGAACGAGAACGGACTGCCGAGCGCGCCGGGGTTCGCCGACTGGAATGCGTTCCAATCGAGCGCGAGCGCGCCGTCGCACTGGCCGGGCGTGCCGCCCGAGTTCATCGCCGCCGCGCGCTGCACCGGCGGCTTCACGCACAGGTAGCTCGTGCTCGCAGGGTCCCACGGCGGCGGACTGAACCCGCTGTTGTCGACGCCGTAGAACATCAGGCCCTGCCGCTGGCCTTCGACGTTCGAGACATCGATCTGACAGGCGCTCGCGAGCGACGCACTGGGCTGCGCCGACGCAGTCACGGCGGGCGCGCAGCCGCTCGTCGTCACGCCCGCCGTGCAGTACGCGCTCGGCGGAGCTTGCGGGCAGTTGTAGCGGAAGGTTCCGTTCCACACGCGCGAAGGCTTGACCTGCCCCGTGAACGCCGGCCGCTGCGCGACGCCGGCGCGGAGCGTGAGCGCGCCGTCGCTGAACACCTGGGGCCCGCCGCTCACGCTGGTGTGCGCTTGCGAAGCGCCCGAGATGAGCAGTCCGATGCCGTACGCGCCCGGCGCGAAGTACACGTCGTCGATGTCGACGCGCGTGGGGAGATCGACGGCGTTCGCGAGGCCGCCTCCAGTCGAGACGAGCGTCCACGCGCTGGGCGAAAGCTCGAATCCTGAGTAGCTGCCGGCCTTGCGGAACAACTCGAGCGTGAACACTTGGCCGATCACGCCGTCGATGTTGGTGTCGAGTTGCGACAGCACGACGCCGGCCGGGTCGAGGACTTCGAGGTCGAAGTAGAAGATCCCGCCATTGCCCAAAGTGGCGTTGCTCTGGAACGTGGTCGTGAGCTGCGACACGGAGCACGGAGCGGGCGGCGGCTCGACGCTGTTGAAGTTCTGGACCACGGACCACGGCCCCACACCGGCCGAGTTGCGCGAGCGCACGCGCCACTGGTGCAGGCCGGGCGTCGCGGCGTAGTTGAAGCTCGAACTCGTCGCGCTCCCCACGACCTGCCCGTTGACTTCGACGTCGTAGGCCGTCGCACAGGCCTCGGCGAACCACACCAGACGGATCGTCGGACCGAGCACGGGAGCGCCGTCCTGCGGCGCTGCGGTGAGCGGGACGCCGAGCGGCGCGTTCGAAGCTGGCGCAGGCGCGGCGCCGAAGCACAGCTCCCACGAGTTCAGGCTTCCGATGTCGCCGAACGCCCAGTCGTAGATGCTGAGCGTCCACACGCCGGCCTGCGCGGGAATGGAGGCGATCGACGTGTTGAGCAGCGCGCTCGTGCCGTCGGGCCACAGACCGAAGTACTGCTCGTACGCGCCTTGCGTGAGCGAGACCGCGCAGTTCCACGCGTTCACTGCGGCCGTCGAACAGCCCGGCACGAACACGTAGTCGCCCGCGAAGTTGCACTGGCCGCCGCGGCGCACGACCAGGTTGTGGAGTTCGCCCGCGGGCGAGGTGAGCGCGAAGTGCAAGTCCCCCGCATAGCTGTGCGTGAGCCCGAGCAGCTTGACCTCGCTCACCACGCTCGCACCGGGCGGGAGCGCAGGCACGTTCAAGCTGTAGACGCCGGGAAACGGCGGCAACTGCGTGGGGAAGTTCCCCAGGCCGCCCGTGCCCGAGGTCGGAACCGGGCCGCCCGTGCCGCCGCCCACGCAGCCCAGGGTCTGCGCGATGAGGGGTTGGGCGAACGCGAGCACGACGCCTGCGAGAGCGGACACGAGCGGGGTGCGCATGGGACTTATTGTGCGGACCGTGGCGAGCCGCGCCGGACGGGACGCGCAATCCGTCGGGGACTGTCGCGGCGCGGGGAGTCGCAGGGAATAGCAGCTCCCGCTTGTGCGGTTTCGCGCCCGACGAGCGCAGGCAGACGAACGCGCGGCGCACCCCGAGACGAACCCTGAGGCCCGCTCCGGGATGCGCCGCGCGGCGCGCGTGGCCTCAGGGCGCGATCGTCATGCGCAGCGCGTTCGACAGGCTCGTCGCCTTGGGGCTGCCCGGGTCGCGGAACCAGGCCTGCGCGAAGGCCTCGTCGCCGGCCTGCGGCGCGCGCAGCGAATTCGCGGCCGTCCAGGCGTTGAAGTCGAGCTGGAACGCGCCGTCGCAGGCCCCCGCCGTGCCGCCGCTCGTCTGCGTCGAGGCGCGCGTGGTGGGCGGCGTGATGCACACGAAGCTCGAGCCCGCGCCCCACTGCGAGTTCGTCGGCGTGTAGCCGAAGAACAGGATGCCGGTCTTCTGGCCTTCGACGCCGCCCACGCTGATCTCGAACGGCTGGCCCGAGCAGCGGCTCGGCTCGCCGCTCGACGCGATGAGCGCCTGGCAGCCGTTGGTGGTCGTGCCCGCCGTGCAGTAGCTCGTCGGCGGCCTGACCACGCCGTCCGCCCAGCGCGCGATGTGCCGCGAGCTGAACGCGCCGGCCCGTTCGAACGGACCGCCGGCGTACAGCGCCGGACTGGGCGCGTGCCCGTCGTCGAAGGACTCGAGCGCGGCGACGTGCCAGTTGACCGACCCGCCCAGCGGCGCGAGCACGCCGCCGTCGACGCGGCCGATGCGCTGCGCGGGGGCGGTGAAGCGTCCGCCGACGAACAGCTTGGGCCCCGAGCCCTCGTCGAACATCGTGAGCGCCTGCACGCGGCCGTTGGGCGCGGGCGAGCAGACCGCACTCCAGGCCAGACCGTCCCAGCGCGCGAGCGACGCGATCGGATTCGACGAGCGATTCACGCTCGTGAACTCGCCGCCCACGAACAGGTCCGTGCCGTGCGCGCGCAGCGCGAAGGCCGCCGCGTCGAGACCGCCGCCGACCTCGACCCAGTTCGAACCGGTCCAGCGCGCGAGGAACAGGACCTGATTTCCGCCCGAGGTCGAGAAGTTGCCGCCCGCGTAGAGCTGCGGGCCACTGCCGTGGTCCGCGACCGCGAGCGCATGAACTTCGGCGCCCAGCCCGCTGCCCATCGGCGACCACTGCACGCCGTCCCAGCGCGCGACACAGGGGGAGGTGACGAAGGGGTTGAACACACCAGCGGCGATCAGCACCGGCCCGCTGCCGTCGTCGAACGAGACCAGCGCGTTGACCGAGCCGTTCAGGCCCGGACCCAACGGGGACCAACTGGCGCCATCCCAGCGAGCGATACGGGCCGCGGGTGCGCCGCCGGCCTGCGTGAAGTTCCCGCCGACATAGAGGGCGACGCCTGAGCCGTCGTCGTGCGTCGCCAGCGACTCGACCGCGCCGCTCACGCCCGCGCCCAGCGCCTCCCAGTTCGCGCCGTCCCAGCGCGCGATGCGCGAAGCAGGAATCGAGCCCGCGTTCAAGAAGTCGCCGCCGACGTACAGCGCCTCTCCCCGGCCGTCGTCGAAGCGCGCCATCGCGCGGATGTTGTTGTCGAGCCCCGTCTCGAGCGCACCTGGCGCCGCGCTCCAGTTCGATCCGTCGAACAGCGCCAGTCCGCGCGTGGCGAGCGGCGTGGCAAGCGTCGGCGCCGAGACCGTGGCGAATCCGCCGCCCACGAGCAGCAGGCGTCCGCCCTGCCCGCCGAAGTCCACTTGGCCCAGCGCGAGGGCGCCCCCCGAGCCGGCGCTGAAGCTCGCCAGCGAGTTGAACTGCAGCCCGTCCCACTCGAGCAGTTGGCCGGAACCGGCGGCCAGCATGCGCGTCGTGACGCCGTCGTCGAACTCGATGAAGTCCTCCAGCACCAAGTACGCGAGGCTGGACCAGCTCGAGCCGTCGAAGCGGCGCAGCGACCCGCTGCCCCTGACGAACAGGCCGCCGAGCGTGGGGTGCGTGAACGCGCCGATCGCAAACCCGCTGGGCGGACCGCCGCTGCCCACGGCCTCCCAGCTCGACCCGTTCCAGCGTGCGACCCCCTTGACCGGATTGCCGCCGGAGAAGTCGAAGAACCCGGTGACGTAGAGCTTGGGGCCGGAGCCGTCGTTCCACACCACGCCGTCTTCGCAGATGTCGTCGAGACCGTCGCCGAGGGCCGACCACTCCGAGCCGTTCCAGCGCACGACGTTTCGCATCGCGATGCCGCCGACGTCGAACAGCCAGCCGATCAGGTAGAGCGCTTCGCCCGTGCCGTCGTCGTGCACGACGAGTTCCTTCACCTGGCCAGCGGAGATCTCCTGACCCTGGCTGCCGCGCAGCTCGTGCCACTGCGTTCCATCGAAGCGCGCGGCGCGCGCCGGGCTGCCGGCGATGGTGAACGCGCCCGCGACGTGGAGCTGTCCCTGGAACCAGACCGAGCTGACGACCGTCCCTGACAAGCCGCCCGGCACGGCCGTGAACGCCGCGCCGTCCCAGCGCACGAGCCCCGAGACCACGCAGCCGCTGATCGACTGCAAGCTGCCGCCCAGGAAGACCTGCTCCGTCCCGTTGGCGCCGGGCGCAGTCGTGATGGTCTGGATCCCGCCGGCGCCCGTCCCAACTCCGTTGAAGGTCGGGCGCCAATCGAACTGTTGGGCGCTCGCCGCGCTCGCGAGAACCGTGGCTGAGAGCCACGCCAAGCTGACTGTCGGTGCGGGGAAGATCCGTTGGGGCAGTGTTCGTTGCATAGGTGGCCTCCTTGCCGGCGCGAACATGCTGTCAGCATCGCCGACGTTGGGCCGGCGGAGGAGAAATTCCAGCGCAGCGCAGCTCGGCCCGCGGCGTGCGCAGGGACGAGAGGAGCGCGCTCGGACCGACGTGAGTCGATCCGAGCGCGTCCCGTCGTCCAGGGCCCCGATGGCTCTCCAGTGAAGTGGGCGATCAGCCCGCCAGACACAGGCCCTTGATTGCGCGCGGCCCTTGCTGGCCGCCGTCGGCATCCGCGTTCAAAGTCCTTTACGCCCAGGTGAGCCCCGCTCGACCCGCAAAAGTTGCTGGCAACCTCGCCGCGCGCTTCGCGAGCGCGCAGCAGCGTTGCCGCCGCCGAAGCGGGCCCGCTAGCCCGGTTCTCTCACTCTGGACCGTAGCGAGACCGCGATAGCTCGTGGGCTCGCAAGCGCTTGAGTCGAAGGCATCCGCAGGCGACCTGTCAGGTCGCTGAGGACGGCGTTTGCCTCAAGCGTGCAGCATGCACCGAGATAGCGCGGTCGCAGTAGGTTCTGGCGAGAGAAGCGGGCTAGCCTGCGGGCCATGGACAAGCGCGACTTCCTGCGGGGGTTGGGTGGCTGCTCTCTGGCCGCGCTGCTCGGCCCGACGGCCTGGGCGCGCTGGGCCCAACTCGCGCCGCAGGAGCTGGCGCAGGCCGGGGAGTTCTGGGGCGAGCTGCGCGCGAAGTACCGGCTGACCAGCGAGTACATCAACCTCGAGAACGGCTACTACTCGATGATGGCGCAGCCGGTGCTCGAGGCCTTCGTCGAGCGCGTGCGCGAGGTCAACTTCGAGGCCGCGCGCTACATGCGCACGCGCGCCGAGTCCGAGCGCACGACCACGCGCGCGGCGCTGGCGCAGCTCGCGGGCTGCCCGCTCGAGGAGCTCGCGCTCACGCGCAACACCACCGAGTCGCTCGACCTGGTGATCGCGGGCCACGACTGGAAGCCCGGCGACGAAGCCGTCATGGCCGAGCAGGACTACGGGACGATGCTGGCCATGTTCGACCAGCAGGCGCGCCGCCACGGGATCGTGTGCCGGCGCGTGAGCGTGCCGCTGCACCCGCGCTCGGACGAGGAGCTGGTGGAGCTCTACGCGCGCGCCATCGGAGAGCGCACGCGGCTCCTGATGGTCAGCCACATGATCAACATCACCGGGCAGATCCTCCCGGTGGCGAAGATCGCGGCCATGGCGCACGCGAAGGGCGTGGCGGTCATGGTCGACGGCGCGCACAGCTTCGCGCACCTGGACTTCGCCATCCCCGCGCTGGGTTGCGACTACTACGCGGCCAGCCTGCACAAGTGGCTCGGCGCTCCGCTGGGCGCGGGCCTGCTGTGGGTGCGCCAAGATCGCATCGCGAAGCTCTGGCCGCTGCTCGCGCCGCCGCCGGGGCGCGCGGACGGCGACATCAACCGCTTGAACCACCTGGGCACGCACCCGGTGCACACCGACCTCGCGCTGCGCGCGGCGATCGAGTTCCACCGCGAACTCGGACCCGCGCGCAAACAGGAGCGACTCCGTCACCTCCAGCGCTACTGGACCGGCCGCGTGCGCGCTCGGCCGGGCATCGTGCTCAACACGCCCGAGGCGCCCGAGCGCTCGTGCGCCATCGCCAACGTCGGGGTCGAGGGCCTCGCGCCCGCCGAACTCGCGCGGCGCCTGTTCGAGGAGCACCGCATCTTCACCGTGGCCATCGACAGCGCCGGCGTGCGCGGCGTGCGCGTGACGCCGCACCTGTACACGAGCGAGGCCGAACTCGATCAGCTCGTGGCGGCGCTGGTCGCGCTGGCGAGCTGATCCCCGCCGACTACGTCCTCGCCGAGCACGCACTCCAGCCGCGAAACCGCCCCCGCGCTCGCCTCGACGAGTTCGACAGGGGGCAGTTAGGCTGCGAGCCCAAGCTGGGGCGAGTCCGTCGTTCCCACACGGATTCCATGCCCTCGAGCGCTCGAATCAGCGTCGTCGTGCCGGTCTACAACGAGCACGAGAACATCGCCACCTGCCTTCGCGGCCTGTGGCGCGTGCTCGAAGGGCACGAGCACGAGATCCTGGTGGTCTACGACTTCGACGCCGACTCGACGCTGCCGGCGATCGCGGCCATGGGCGACGCGCCGCGCTCGCTGCGGCTGATCAAGAACACGATCGGCAAGGGCGCGGCCAACGCCATCCGCGCCGGGTTCGCCGCCGCCTCGGGCGACGTCGTCGTGACCACCATGGCGGACCTCTCGGACCCGCCCGAGAAGATCCTCGACCTCGCGGCGCAGATGCGCGCCAGCGGCGACGCGGTGGTGGCCGGCTCGCGCTACATGGAAGGCGGCGTCCAGACGGGCGGACCGCTGATCAAGCGCACGCTCTCGCGCTGCGCCGGGCTCTCGCTGCGCTGGTTCGCGGGCCTGGGCACGCACGACGCCACGAACAACTTCAAGGCCTACTCCAGGCGCTTCCTCGAGCAGGTCAAGGTCGAGGCCGAGGGCGCGTTCGACATCGGGCTCGAACTGTCGGTGAAGGCGCACTTGGCCAACGCCGGGGTCTCCGAGGTCCCCACGAGCTGGGTCGACCGCGAGGCCGGCACGAGCCGCTTCCAGGTCTGGAAGTGGGCGCCCAAGTACATGCGTTGGTATTGGATGGCGATGCGCGAGCCGCTGCTGGTGTGGCTCGCGCTGATCGCGGCCTGGCGCTGGGAGTCGCTGACGACCGACTGGACCGGCGGGATCCTCGGGATCGAGCCGGCGATTCACGTCGGACTGGCGCTGGTCGCAGCGCTCGGAGTCCTCGCCGTGCGCCGTCTGCGCGGTCAGATGCGCTGGTACGACGCGCTCCTGCCGCTGGCGTGGTGCAACCCCTGGCTGCACGACCTGGCAGACAACCGCGCCCCGCTGTGGGCGGCGGGCTTCACTCTGGCGTTTTTCGTCGCCACCACCTCGCTCAGCGGTTGGAAGCGCGTCGGAGTGCGCCTGCGCCGCGCCGTGGACTTGCGCCTGGTGGCATCGCTGCTTATCGCGCCCGTGATCTGGATCACGCAGCTCCACGAGACGTATCCCGACGCGACCTATCGCCTCGACCCGTCCTGGCAGCGCGCGCTCGAGCACTTCATGAACACGTCGCAGCGCGCTGGCGTCGACTACGTGTTCACCTACGGGCCGCTGGGCGCATTCAACTCGAACATCGAGCTCACCGAGCTGTTCTTCGCGCGCTGGATCCTGTTCGAGGGCGTGCTCAAGTCGCTGGGCGCGTGGTTCATGGCGCACGTGGCGCTGCGGCGCTGCGGTTGGCTCGGCGCGCTGGCGCTGATGGCGGCGCTGATCTTCAGCTGGCCGAACTCGGACGCCGCCCTCTTCACGCTGGTCGCGTTCATCTCCGCTGCGATCCTCGCCCGCGCCCGCACCTTCGGTCCCGAACTTTGGATCGGCTTCGCGCTGCTGGTCGAGATCGCGCTGGTCAAGTTCAGCTTCCAGCTCCTGGTGCTGCCGTGCGTCGCGATCATTGCGCTCGAGGCCGCGCTGCGGCGCCCCTTCGGCCTGGGCCTCGCCGTCGGCGCGATCTTCGTTGGGATGTTCGGCATCGGCTGGGTGGCCGCGGGCCAACAACTGCTCGATTTCCCCGCGTACTTCTACAACAGTTGGCAGATCGCCGACGGCTACCAGAGTGCGATGGGCGTCGACCAGCCGAGCGAGTCGCACGGGTTCGTCATCAAGCTGTTCGCGCTGACGGCCGCGGCCGCCGCGGCGAGCATCTTCGCCAGCGACGACAGGCGCTACGCGAGCTGCGTGGCCGCGGTCGCGGTGCTGTCGATCCTGATGGGCTTCAAGGCCGCGCACATCACCGCGCCGTACTCGGTGTTGCTGCCGAGCACGGCCGCCGTGGCCGCAGTGTTGTTCTTCGTGCCGCTCACGCGCGCACGCAGCGCGCCGAAGTTGCTCTGCGCGGCGCTCGCCGGCGCGCTGGTGGTGTTCGCGATGCGCGACCCAACCGCCCAGCGCCCGCTGACCCCGGCCACGCTTCGCGAGGCCGTCGTCGAACGCGGCGAAATGCGGCTCGATTTCTATCGAACACTGGGCGCGCAGCATGGGCAGGCGCTGGAGCGCATCGCCGCAGCGCGGGAGAAGCACGCCATGCCCAAGACGACCGAGTTGCTCGCCGGGCGCAGCGTGGACGTGCTGGGCGTGAATCAGTCGCTCGCCTACTACAACGGCTGGAACTATCGCCAGCGACCCGTCTTCCAGAGCTACTCCGCGTACACCGCGCACCTGCTCGAGCTCAACGCCGCGTTCCTGCGCTCCGACGACGCACCCGAGTTCCTCGTGTGGCGCCTGGACGCGTACAACTCACAGAGCGGACTGGGCACGGACGCGGCCGCGGTCGAAGCGGCGCTCACGCGCTACCGCCCGCAGATGTTCGAGCGCGGGTTCATGGTGCTCCAGCTCGATCGAGAACGTCCGCGGGAGTTCACGGGCCGCCAGACGCTGGTCGAGCGCGAACTGGCGCGCGGCGAGAGCTTCGTCCCGCCGCCCGCGCCGCCGGGCAAGTTGCGACGCCTGCGGATCGACGTGCGTCGCTCGGCGCTGGGCGAGCTGCGCACCAAGCTGCTGCGCGGCCCCAAGGCCTCGCTCGAGTTCCGCGCCAGCGACCGACCGATCACGCGCTCGTGGAGCTTCGCGCCCGACCCTGGGCGCTACGGCTGGCTGCTCGATCCCCCGCTCGGCTCGCAGTACGAACTGTGCGCCTGGGCCTGCGGCGAGCCGATGCCGCAGGTCACCCAGTTGAGCTGGACGACGCCCGCGGGCCAGGAGGAGTTCTTCCGCCCCACCGCACGCGTGACGATCGAACTCGTCGACGACCCCTTCGGCGGCTCGACCGACAAGCGCGACGAGTTCCTGTTCTCACGCTTCGCCAGCCCGCCCTCGGGGCGCGTCGACAGCTTGTGGATCGCCTTCGAAGACGACGGGGACTGGCTGGCCTGCATTCCGCCGCTCGTGCTCGAGTGGACTCTGGCGCCCGGCCGCTACCGCACGCAGGGCCTGGTCAAGCTCCAAGATCACGTCGTGCGCGACGGTGCGGGCGACGGCGGTGAGGTGCTCGTGCGACAGGTGAGCGCGAGCGGCGTGGAGAAGGTGCTGTCGCGCGCGGTCTTGACCCCGAAAGCGGGCCAAGGTCACTTCCGCGCTCGCGGCTTGGTGTTCGAAGTCGAAGAGCACTCGAAGCTCACGATCGAACTGGGCGCCGGCGCAGTTCGCGAGCCCCGCAGCGACATCCTGCTGATGCGCGGACTGGGCTTCGTTCCTGCCAAGGCGAAGGCGAACTCGGACGCGGACGCGGACGCCGAAGACGAGCGCTGAGCACTCGCGCGCCGTCCACGAAAGAGGGCGCGGCGATCCGCTCGCCACGCCCGTTTCGCATGCGGCCGTCGGCCGCGCCGACGCGCGCTCAGATCGTGCCGGCAGCGATCTGGTCCTCGATCCAGGGAATCACTTCGTCGAGCACGCCCTCGAGCGGCGTAACGGCCTCGAAGCCCAACAGGCGCCTCGCCTTCGAGACGTCGGGCACGCGCAACTGCACGTCGTGCGCGAAGGCTTGGTCGGACACGGTGCGCAGCGGCTTTCGGCCCTTGTGGATCTTGTTCCAGATCAGCTCGGCCAGTTCGAGCACGCTGGTCGAGCGCGCGGTCGAGATGTTGAAGTCTTCGTTGAGCGCCGCGGGGTGCTCCATGCACACCCGGATGCCGGCCGCGACATCGCCGCCGTAGGTGTAGTGCCGCACCTGCTTGCCGTCGCCGAGGATGTGCAAGGGGTCCTGGCCCTTGAGCACCTTCTGGACGATGTCGGGGACGACGTGGCTCAGCGCGAGCTTGACGTTGCCCGAGTGGATCTCGTGCTCGCCGCGCGCGCGGCTCTCCCCGATGCCTACGCAGTTGAACGGCCGCACGATGGTCGTCGGCAGCCCGTACTGCTCGCGCGCGCCCTTGGCGAAGTACTCGCAGGCGAGCTTCTGGAACCCGTAGGTCGAAAACGGCGGCGCGCAGCGCAACTGCTCGCCCTCGGGCGTCGGGAACACCGTGGCGTTCTCGTACACCATCGACGACGACAGCAGCGTCACCTTCTGGAGGCGCTGGTGCTTGTGCGCGTGGATCGCAGCGTCGTAGGCGGCGGCCACGATGCGCTCGTTCTCCGCCATCAGGTCGTACGCGTAGGTGTGGAAGTACGAGATGCCGCCGATCATGGCCGCGGCCGCGACGAAGTGATCGCAGTCGGCGAGCAGGCGCTTGAGCAGCGCGACATCCTTGGCGTCGCCTTCGACGAGCGTGAAGCCCGGGTGGGAGTCGTAGGACTTCGAGACGCGCCCGTACTTCGAGAAGTTGTCCACGCCGACCACGTGGTGGCCGCGCGCGAGCAGGTCCTCGACCAGGTACCCGCAGATGAAACCGTTCGAACCGCTGACGAGAACTTTCATACGACCGAAATGCCGCCTTTCGTGGCCTGCCAGATGTCGATCACGGCCTTGCCCTTGAAATCGGCCGTCTTGTAGACGCTGTGGGGCGCGCCGATGAAGATCAGCTCGCAGCGTTGGACCAGCTCGTCGAAGCCGACGAAGCCCGCGCCCTGGTAGTGCGGATCGCTGCA
The DNA here is from genome assembly GCA_011525785.1 of Planctomycetaceae bacterium. GTDB lineage: Bacteria > Planctomycetota > UBA1135 > UBA1135 > WYBT01. Next base: position 453,317 of record WYBT01000021.1, on the reverse strand, counting down.
CAGGACGGTGTCGGACTCGCGCTCGAGCACCTTCTTGAGCTTGAAGGCCAGCGACTCGCGCGGGTCGTCGGAGTCCCCCTTGAAGGTCATGCCGGCGATGCCGACGGTCAGATCGCGCAGCGGCCAGCGTGCAGCCGCGCGGCGCACCAGATAGTTGGGCAGGCCCTCGTTGACCAGCATGGCCGAGTGCCCGAGGAAGAACGCGTTGTTGTCGAACGTCGCCAGCTGCATCGTGTCCTTGAACAGACACGGTCCGGCGGCGAAACCGGCCTTGGGAAAGCTCTTGGCGCGCGGGTACTTCTCGGTCATCGCACGGTGGATGTCGTAGAAGTCCAGCCCGAACTCGTTCGCGATCATGAAGAACTGGTTGGCGGTCGCGAACTGGATGTAGCGCCAGGTGTTGTTGAACAGCTTGGTGAGTTCGGCCGCCAGCGGCTGCATCGGCAGCACGTCCGGCGTCAAGGTGCGGAACAACTCCTCGGCGCGTTGCTGCGCGCGCGGCGTGGTGCCCGCGACGATCTGCGGCAGCGTGGAGATCTCCTCGAGCGCCACGCCCTCGGCGACGCGCTCGGGACAAAAGGCGAGGTCCACGTCGACGCCGGAGCGCTGGAGGGCGTGGGCGATGCGCTCGGTGGTGCCCGGGTAGACCGTGCTGCGCAGCACGAGCAACTGCCCGGGGCGCAGGAAAGTGCGGTCGGCCGCGATCAGATCGGCGTAGACCTCGAAACGCGGGTTCAAGTGCTCGTCGAGGGGCGTTCCGACCACCGTGATCACGACCTTGACGTCGCGCAGGCAGGCCGGATCGTCCGTGCAGCGGAAATGGCCCGAGGCCAGCACCTTGGGCAGCAACTCGTCGGCGCCCTTGTCGAAAAAGGGCATCACGCCGGCGTTGGTCCGCGCCACTTTGGCGGTGTCGATGTCGAGGCCGACGACGTGCTTGCCTGCGCGGGCGAAGGCGAGGCCGAGCGGCAGGCCGACGTGGCCGCAGCCTCCGATGATGGCGATGTCCGTCACGGGTGAGTGGCTAGTGCGCGGGGCCGGGGCGAGAGCCGATCCGACGATCAGAGCAGCGAAGGGCTGACGCGGCAGCGTAGCAGTCGTCCTGTGGGCTCGCCCGCGCTCCGTCGAGCGAAGCCGCGCACTCGGGCGGCGCTCGCAGCACGCTCGAGCGGCGTTCCGACCGGTCCTTCGAGGGCGCCGGGCAGCGCCGCGGATCGTCGAGCCGCCCAGGAAAGTCGAGCCCGTGAACGTCGAGCCCGCGATGCTTGGCGCGTGAACTCGAGCCCAGAGGCTTCAGGCCCAGAGGCTTCAGGCCCAGAGGCTTCAGGCCCACAGGCTTCAGGCGCAGGACTCGAGGCGCGCGCCTTCCCGCAGGCCCGCCTGTTCACCTGTTCGCAAGCCGTCTCGCGCGCCATCTCGCGCGCCTTTTCGAACTCCGGCGCGCACTCCTGCGCGCGCTGCTGGTGGGCCGCACTGGATTTGAACCAGTAACTTCCACGCTGTGAACATGGCACTCTGCCGATTGAGTTAGCGGCCCAGCGGGGCGGAGAACTCTAGCGGCGCTCCAAGGGGGACGCAAGGGCGTTGCGCGTGGTGGGCCTCACGTGCGGCCGCTACACTCTTCCGCTCGTTTTTGCGCGGGAAGAGCCCGCCTGGACCCCCTCTCCCCCGCTGCACGCTCCCGTCATGGCCACAGAAAAGCAGGCGATCAAGAATCTCGCCATCATCGCGCACGTCGACCACGGCAAGACCACCCTGGTGGACGCGATGTTCAAGTTTGCGGGGACCTTCCGCGCCAACCAGAAGGTCGACGTGTGCGTGATGGACTCCGACGCGCAGGAGCGCGAGCGCGGCATCACGATCCTCGCCAAGAACACCTCGATCCAGTACGGCGACACGCGCATCAACGTGGTCGACACGCCCGGACACGCCGACTTCGGCGGCCAGGTCGAGCGCACGCTCAACATGGCGGACGCAGCGCTGCTGCTGGTCGACTCGCACGAGGGGCCGATGCCGCAGACGCGCTTCGTGCTGCGCAAGGCCTTCGAGCGCGGGCTCAAGGTGCTGGTGATGATCAACAAGATCGACCGGCCCGATCAGCGCGCGCACGAGGTGCTCAACGAGATCTTCGACTTGTTCATCGAGCTGGGCGCGCACGACGAGCAGCTGGACTTCCGCGTGGTCTACGGCTCTGGCCGCTCGGGTTTCGCGGTCGACACCTACGACCAGGCCTTCGAGGACGGGCCCAAGGACATGCGGCCGCTGTTCGACATGATCCTCGCGCACGTGCCGGGGCCGCCGCAGGACAACGACGCGCCGCTGCAGTTCCAGTGCGCGACGATCGACCACGACGACTATGTGGGGCGCATCGGAATCGGGCGCGTGCGCCGCGGCACGATCCGCGCGGGACAGCGCGTCGCCGTGTGCCATCCCGACCGCGAGGGCGCGACGCTGGGCGCGATCAAGCAGCTCCTGCGCTTCGAAGGCCTCACCCGCGTGCAGACCGACGCGGTCTACGCCGGCGACATCGCCATCGTGGGCGGCATCGACGAGTTGATGATCGGCGACACGATCTGCCCGCCGGACGCGCAGGATCCGCTGCCCGCGATCAAGCTCGAAGAGCCCACGATCTCGATGACCTTCGGGGTCAACACCTCGCCCTTCGCCGGCAAGGAAGGCAAGTTCGTCACCAGCCGCCAGATCTGGGCGCGCCTGGAGGCGGCCGCCATGCGCGACGTGGCGCTGCAGATCGCGCCGACGGCGGCGGCGGACACCTTCGAGGTCAAGGGCCGCGGCGTGATGCACCTGGGCGTGCTGGCCGAGAACATGCGCCGCGAGGGCTACGAGTTCTCCGTCGGCAAGCCGCGCGTGATCTTGAAGGAAGTCGACGGCGTGCGCTGCGAGCCGATGGAGCGCACGGTGGTCGAAGTCCCCTCGGACTCCGCGGGCAAGATCATCGAGTACCTCGGCCGCCGGCGCGGCGAAATGCTGCACATGGAGCCCTTCGGCGCCTCGGTGCGGCTGGAGTTCCTGGTCCCCTCGCGCGGCCTGATCGGCGCGCGCACGGCGATGATGACGCTTTCGCGCGGCGAGGCGATCTTGAGCCACGTGTTCGAGTCGTGGCGCCCCGACCAGGGCAACATCCCGCGCCGCACCAACGGCGTGCTGATCAGCGACCGCTCGGGCGACTCGGTGCCCTACGGCATGTTCAACCTGCTCGACCGCGGCGAGTTCTTCATCGCGCCGGGCACGCCCGTCTACGAGGGCATGATCGTGGGCGAGAACAACAAGGACTCGGACCTCGAGCTCAACGTCTGCCGCGAGAAGAAGCTGACCAACATCCGCTCGGCCGGCGCCGACGAGAACGTCAGCCTGCCGCCGCCGCACGTGATGTCGCTCGAGGAAGCGCTCGAGTACATCGAGGACGACGAGCTGGTCGAGATCACGCCCAAGAACCTGCGCCTGCGCAAGCGCATCCTGACCGAGGTGGAGCGCAAGCGCGCCAGCCGCTCGGCCAAGGCCACGGTCTGAGCGAAGCGCCGACGCGCGCACACGCGTCGGCGCCATTCGCAGCGGGCGGAACCGAAGTCCTGCGCATTGCGGCGGCCCGCCGCGGGCCGCTACGGTGCGCGGCGCCATGCAATCTTCGCGCATCGCCCTCGTCGCTCTCGCCGGTCTCTCGCTGCTCACAGCGCTCGCGTGCGAGAGCGCCCCCACTGCGCAAACGCAGGCTTCGTCGGGCCCCGCCGCGCGCACGAGCGCCCCGAGTTCGACGCCTTCGGCCGCAGCCGACAGCTCGGCGCACGGCGCGTTGACCGCCTTCCTGCCCGCGGAGCGCTGCGCCCTGTGCCACAGCGCCGCCCCCAGCGCCAGCGCGCTGACCACCGCGACCGGCGACGACGTTTCGCCCTTCGAGACCTGGTCGGCGACCGCGATGGCCAACTCGTTCCGCGATCCGTACTGGCGCGCGCAGATGGCGCGCGAAGTCGAGCTCGAACCGGCGCGCCAGGGCGAGATCGAGGCCACCTGCCTCACCTGCCACGCGCCGATGAGCCACCACAGCGCACGTCTTGGCGGAGCGCCGGCCCCGACGATGGCCGACGCGCTTTCGAGTCCGCTCGCCGAGGACGGCGTCTCGTGCACGGTGTGCCATCGCACACGGCCGGAGGGCCTGGGCGAAGAGCGCACGTTCAACGGCGCGCTGCCGGTCGGCGCCGACGACACGATCTTCGGACCCTACAAGGACCCTGCGACGGGACCGATGCGCGCGCACACCGGCTTCACGCCGACGCACGGCGCGCACATCCAGAGCTCGGCGCTGTGCGGCTCGTGCCACACGCTCTTCACGCAGGCGCACGGAGCCGCGCCGTTCCTCGAGCAGGGCCCCTACCTCGAGTGGCGCAACAGCGTGTACTCCGACGAGAGCGGCGCGACGAGCCTGTCGAAGAGCTGCCAGGAGTGCCACATGCCCGACGTGGGCTCGATGAAGATCGCGCGCAACCCGCGCGGCCTGGACTTCAACATCGCGGTGCGGCCCGACGTGCGCGCGCACACCTTCGTAGGCGGGAACACGCTCCTGATCGAGCTGCTGCGCGACAACGCCGAGGCGCTGGGCGTGACGGCCTCGGCGCAGGCGCTCGAGCGCGTGCTCGACGCGACGCGCGCCCAGCTCGCGCACTCGACGGCGCGCGTGAGCCTGCACAACGCGCAGCGCACGGACAGCGAGCTGCGCTTCGACGTCAAGGTCGAGAACCTCACCGGCCACAAGCTCCCCAGCGGCTACCCGGCGCGGCGCGCCTGGCTGCGGGTGAACGTGCGCGCCGGTTCGCAGACGCTGTTCGACTCGGGCGGCTTCGACGAGCGCGGGCGGCTGCGCGGCGTCGCGGATGAACTCGGCCTGCCGCACTTCGACGTCGTCGAGCGGCCGGAGCAGGTGCAGGTCTACGAACTCGTCGCCGCCGACTCGAGCGGGCGCGCGACCACGAACTTGAGCGCCATGACGCGGCCGCTGAAGGACAACCGGCTGCTGCCGCGCGGTTGGAAGCGCGACGGCCCGCACGCGAGCCAGACGGCGCCGGTGGGCGTGGACGACGAGGACTTCGCCGGCGGCGGCGACACGGTCACGTATCGAGTGGCGCTTCCGCCCGGCGCGGAGGACGTGATCGCGACCGTGTGGCTGCACTACCAGCCGATCCCGCCGCACTGGGCCGAGGCGTTGCGCGCCTCCAAGAGCCCCGAGGCGGCGAGTTTCCTCGGCATGTACGACGCCGCTGATCCGCGCCCGGAGACGGCCGCGCTCGCGATCGAAGTGTTCGAGCGCTGAACGAACCGGCGACGGCCGCGGGCGCTGAGCACGCGCTCACGCTCCTTGCGCGGCGCGCAACGCGTGCTCGAGCGCCGGCGACCGTCAGGGCGCAGCTTCCGCCCTCGCCAATCCGTAGATTGGCCGGCCGTGACGTCCGCGGACCGATTGCGCGTGCTGCTCATGGCCGAGGCCGCCAACCCCGAGTGGGTCAGCGTGCCGCTCGTCGGTTGGTGCCACGCGCGCGCACTCTTCGAGCTCACCGACGCCCACCTCGTCACGCAGGTCCGCAACCGCGAAGCGATCGAGCGCACGGGCTGGACGGAAGGCCGCGAGTTCACCGCGATCGACTCGGAGTCCTTCTCGCGCCCGCTGTGGAAGCTCTCCGGCCTCTTGCGCGGCGGCGCGGGCAAGGGTTGGACGATGGTCACGGCGATCGAGACGATCGCTTACTACCACTACGAGCGCCTGGTCTGGCAGCGCTTCGGCGCGCGCATCCGCGCCGGTGAATTCGACCTCGTCCACCGCATCACGCCGCTCAGCCCGACGACGCCCAGCACCATCGCAGCCCGCTGCGCGCGAGCAGGTGTGCCCTTCGTGCTCGGGCCGCTCAACGGAGGCGTGCCGTGGCCGCGCGCCTTCGACTCCGCGCGCCGCGCCGAGCGCGAATGGCTGAGCTACGTGCGCGACGCCTACAAGCTCCTGCCGGGCTACGCGAGCACGCGGCGCAACGCCGCAGCGATCCTGGTCGGCTCGCAGGACACGCTGGCGCAGATGGACGCGCGCTGGCGCGACAAGTGCCATCACTTGCCCGAAAACGCCGTGGATCCGACGCGTTTCGGCGCGCGGCGCACGCGCGCGAGCTCCAAGCCGATCCGGCTCGTGTTCGTAGGCCGCCTGGTGCCGTACAAGGGCGCCGACATGCTGCTCGAGGCCGCGGCGCCGCTCGTGCGCGCCGGCGAGTTGCGCGTGCAGCTCCTGGGCGACGGTCCGCAGCGCGCCGAACTCGAGGCGCTGGTCGCCCGCGAGCAGCTCGGTGCGGGCGTCGAGTTCTCCGGCTGGGTCGATCACCAGCGCGTGCAGGATCATCTCGCCGCGTCGGACCTGTTGGTGCTGCCCAGCATCCGCGAGTTCGGCGGAGGTGTCGTGCTCGAGGCGATGGCGGTCGGACTTCCCGTCGCCGTCGTCGCGTACGGCGGGCCGCGCGAGCTGGTGACCGAGCCGACGGGCTTTTTGATCGAGCTGGGGCCGCGCGCGCAGATCGTGGCGCAGTTCCGCGCGCTATTCGAACGCCTGGTCGCCGATCCGCGCCTGATCGAGTCGCGCGTCGAGCCGGCGCGCGAGCACGTGCGCCGGCACTTCACCTGGGAGGCGAAGGCGCGCAAGGTGCTCGAGCTGTATCGATCGGTGCTCGACCAGCAGCCGGCGCGAAGCGGCGCGCGCGCTCGACGTTGAACGCCCGCGCCGCGCGCTTCACACGCCTGCGGCGAAGTTGCGCGCGCGCTCGGCGGACTCGGGCCCAGCGCCGTTCGCCTCTTCGACCAGCGCGGTGATCAACGCCAGCTTCTCGGGCGGCGAGTCGTGGCCGTCTAGGACCTCCGACAGGACGCGCGGGTCGATCGGCGTCGCGATGCCGACCGCCTCGAGGCGAAGCTTGAGCGCGCGGATCACGAACAGCCGCACGCGCCGGCGCATGGCGGCGATGTCCTCGAACTCGGGCGCGAGCCTGGCCGACAGCGTCCAGTGGAAGTCCGCGCGCCCCTTCTCGGGTCCTTCGGCTGTGCACACGAAGCAGCCGGCCTTGAAGAGCTGGAACAGCGAGCCGTTGACCTTGTGGTAGGCCATCTCGAAGCCCTTGCGCTCGCACAGGTCGGTAGCGCCGTCGAGCAGCTTTTGATGGTCGGTCTCGCGCCGCAGGCCGTTCTCGCCGACGCACATGTCCCAGATCGCCTGCGTGATCGACTCCCACTCTTCGAACGGGATGATGTGCAGGTTGGGCCGCCGGAAGCGCAGCAGCTTGTGGTACACGGCCGCGCTGTGCTCGAGCGGCGGCGCGACCTCGGGATGGGCGCCGTTCGCCGCGGCGACAGCGCCCGCGCCGTTGACGCGCGCTTCGCCCGACGCAGTCGCCGGCGCGGACAGCGGCTCGACGCCCGGGAGTCGCACCTCCCAGTCGTTGACGCCCTCGCTGATCTCGACGCCCAGCCGCACGGCGTAGGTGCGCAGGAAATCGCCGGTGTTCTCGCAGTCGAAGCGCGTGGGATCGAACGGGCGGCGCAGCTGGCGGCTGAGCAGCGGTTTGACCGCCGCGAAGGGCAAGCGCAGCTTGCGCGCCAGGATCGCGGCGAGCGCGGCCTTGACCTCGTCCAGGCTCGAGTTGTTGTCGCCTTCGATCTCGGAGGCCACGATCAGGTCCTCGAAGTACTCGAAGCGATCGCAGTAGCGCAGCAGCACGGTCTTGGTGTGCGCGCGCACGCCGATCACGACCACTTCGATGCCGCGGCGCTTGAGGTCGAGGATCAGCGGAATGAAGTCCGCGTCGCCGGTGACGAGGATGCACTGCTCGATGCGGTGGTTCTCCGCGACCAGCACCGACGCATCCATCGCCATGCGCATGTCCGCGGCGTTCTTGTTGCCCCCGCCGGGGAAGCGGAACACCTGCACCGGCTCGATGCCGCGCTCCATCAGCGCCTTGGGCGCTTTCTGGAGGAAGAAGTCCCAGCGACCGATCTCGCTCGACTGGCGCGCGGTGTTGTAGTTGGCGTAGGCGCGCCGCACGGTGACGCGCCGCTCGCCGGAGACCTCCATCACGAACTTCGAGAGCGCCTCGAGGTCGGCGGAAAGTTCGGTGGCGGCGTACAGGCCAGTGTTGTGTTCGCGGGCGAGGTAGAAGTTCTCGAGGTCGATGAGCAGGATCGAGCTGCCGTGGCTGCCGGAGAAATAGCCGGCGCCGGAGTGGATCGAAGTGTTCACGCTAGTTGCTTGGAAACCCAAGATCGGGGCCAAAGAACGACGCGAGCCCGCCGGGGATCATTGCCCCTGCAAATGATGGTTCGCGCTTCGCAGGCGATGTTAGCGCTGCGGCGGCGCCTTGGAAGGCGCATTCGACGGGCGTCCGGCCCCGTTCGCGTCGTCGGGGCTCGACTCGTCCTTCACCGCGCGCTCGCCGCCCGCGCCCGACTTGCCCGCGGCGGCGCCGTCCGGATCGGCATCCTCCGCGACGTCCGCGTACCCCAGACCGGCCAACATCGCGAGGTACTCCTCGGAGCGCTCACCGGCCACGCCGGCGCCGATCGGTCGCACCGACTTGAGCACGCCCACCAGTTGCTTGCGCATGCGCTCGAGCACGGCGGCGTTCGCGTCGGCGACGTTGCGCGTCTCGTAGGGATCGCTGTCCAGATCGAACAACTCGGTCGGTCCGCCCAGGTGCTGCACCAGCTTCCACGGCTGGTCGACGATCGCGACCCGTCCACGCTCGAAGGCGCTGATGTCGTGGCCGGGATGCAGCTTGCGCGCCGAGATCAGCGGACGCTCGTAGGGCTTGGTGTACTGCGTGATGCGCGCGCGACGCTCGGCCGGGTCGAGCAGGCTGCGCGCGTGTCCGACGCCAGCGCGCGGCGCCTCCACGCCAGCGAGTTCGAGCAGCGTCGGGAATAGGTCCATGCTCATCACCGGGCGCGTCTCGCGGCCCGGCGCGAAGCGCGGCGGGTACTTCACGATCAGCGGCACACGCACGAGCACCTGCGCCACCGAGTACTGGTGGTCGAGCAGGTGGTGCTCGGTCAGGTGATCGCCGTGGTCCGCCGTGAGCACCACGACCGTGTTCTCGAGCGCGCCCTGCGCCTCGAGCGCGCGCATCAGCTCGCCGAACAGCGAGTCGAGCTCGTGGATCCCGGCGTCGTACGCGCCGGACAGCAGCTCGAGCTTGTGCTCGGGCACGTCCACCAGCCTGAAGCAGTAGCCCCAGGTCGAGTTCCAGTCGATCTCGGCGTTGTACGAGGCGTCCACTTGCTCGGGCGCCATGACCGCCTCGCGGTGGCGGCGCGGCGAGATCAGCGGCCGGTGCGCCTCCATGTAGTTGAGGAAGGCGAAGTACGGGCGCTTGGGGTCGCGCTGGCCGAGCCACGTGCTCAGCCCCTCCTGCGCGAGTTCGCCCGCCGCCTTGAGCACCCAGGCCGAGTTCGCCTCGCGTTCGCCGCGGCGACGTTGCTCCGAGTCGGCGGGGAACGTGGCGAGCTTGGACTCGTAGATCTCCCGCGCGCGCTTCTCGGTGGCCTTGTCCCAGGGATGCTGCTCGACCTCGAAGCCCTGGGTGGCGTTCTCTTCGCGCGAAACGTGCGGGTTGGCGGTCCAACTGAAGGTCTGGTAGCCGCTGTCGCGCAGCAGCTCGGCGATGGTCACCAACTTGTCGTCGAGCCACTCCGAGCCGTGCTCGGCGCCGTGCTCGCTCGGAAGCAAGCCCGTGAACATCGAAGCGTGCGACGGCACCGTCCAGCTTCCGGGCGAGATGCAGTCCTCATAGACGCGCGCATCCTTGGCCCAGGCGTCGAGGTTGGGCGTCGTGGGCTTGTCGTAGCCGTACACGCCGAGACGATCGGCCCGCGCGGTGTCCCACACGATCCACAGCACGTTGGGGCGCGGCGCCGCGGGCTCGCCGCCGCTGCACGCGGGCAACGCGAACGCCGAGAGTGCAGCGAGCAGGGACGATCCGAGGAACTTCATGGGAGCACGCTCGCGGGTCGGCGACGGCGCTCCCACCAGGCTGCGAAGGTGGCGCCGGCCAGAACCATCAGAATCGGCATCACCGGCAGGCGGAAGCGAGTCAATCCGAAGGTCGCCATGTGGATCAGCGTGTAGTAGTACACGAGCATCAAGGTCATGACGCCCAAAGCTGTGTTCGCACGCCGCCACAGCGACGGGAGCGCGAGGCACCACACCAGCGCGTAGCTGAGCACGCAGGCCCAACTCAGAGCAGCAGCCGTCGCGGGCGAGATCGGGCCGTAGCCGTCGCGCTCGAGGTGCCGCATCACGAACGAAGTCGGGTTCCACAGGTCCACGTACTTGTAGAACGCGCGCCGCGCGGTCCAGCCCAAGTCGTCGAGCGCGTACCGCACGGCGCTCTTCTGCGCGGCCTCCATGACCTGCAGATCGGTGGGCGTGTCGGTCTCGAACATCTCGCGCGCGATGTCGACCGCAACGCTGCCGCCCACCTCCGCCACCGGCGCGTAGGTGTAGGCATCGAACGGCTCGGTGTGGCGCATGTTCCAGTCGGCGTTGTGCAGGCGCCGCTGGTAGGCGTTGGGCTGGTTGCCGCGCCACAGATTGAACGGACCGCTCGAGTCCATCAGCACGAAGCCGCCGTGCACCTCGATGTTGCGAATCGTCCAGGGCGCGACGCACGCGACCCACGCCAGCGCCGCGATCGCGCAGAAGCGCAGGGCTTGCGCGCGGCGCTCGCGTTCGCGCCACACGAGCCACAGCGCCAGCAGCGGCAGCAGGTAGAGCACCGAGCTCTTCACGTACGCCGCCAGCGCGAAGGAAACGCCGGCGAGCACGGCGCGGAACACCCCCAGCGCGGTCGGCCGCATCCACAGCCACAACCCGGCGGTGAACAGGAACAGGAACAGCGTCTCGGTGAAGATGTAGTGCGTGAAGGCGATCAGCGTGGGGTCGAGCGCGTACAGCCAGCCCGCGCACAGCCCCGCGAAGTGCGAGACCGCGTCGCGCCCGAGCGCGTAGACCAGCCACACCGTCGCCGCGCCGAGCAGCACCTGCGCGAGCTTGACCCAGATCAACTCGCGCCCGCAGACCTTCATCACCAGCGCGATGAACGCCGCGTAGCCCGGCGCCTGATACGCGCCCAAGTAGCGCGGCAGGTCGCGCATCTTGCGCAGACCCTTGTGCAGCGCCCACGACTGGTACGAGCCGGTGTAGCCCTTGCCGTCGAGCAGATCCTCCGCGCGCTGCTTGTACGTGATCTGGTCGTTCCACTCGAGCGCGTCGCGCCCCAGCCACAGCGCGCCGCCGCGCAGCCCCAGCGCCGCGAGCACCAGCACGAGCACCGCGAGCCAGCGCCGCGTCGGCGTCGCGGGCGCGACCGCTGCGTTCACGGCGACTTCTTCTCGTCGTCGGGTTCCTGGGCCGCGGACCGACCGTCGTCGCCGCCGAGGTACCCGAGCTTCTTGAGCTCCTCGAGCAGCTTGGGGTCCATCTCGCCGGCCTGCGCGTCGCCCATGGCTTCGCCGCGCGCCTTCTGGCCGCGGATCATGACCATCGTCATGTCGTGAACGCGCACCGCGGTCTGTTGCTCGCGCTCGGCGAGGTTCTCGAGCTCGAACGGGTCCTTGCGTCGATCGAAGAGCTTGTCGCCCACCTCGGGCTCGTGGATGTACTTCCACTCGCGCGTGGTCAGCGCGTACATCTCGCCGGGGTCCTCGGCCAGCTCGCGACCCGTGCGCTGCGCGAACAGCGGGCGCTCGACGAACTTCGGAGAGAGCACGTCGGTCCCGGTCGACTGCGCCAGGAAGTCGCGCTGCGAACGCGCGCCGAGCGGCTCGATGCGCGCCAGCACCGTGGGGAACATGTCGACCAGCGACACGAGCTTGTCGACGCGCCGCGGCGTCACTTGCGCAGCCGGCGGAAAGCGCAGGATCAGCGGCACTCGCAGCTGCTCGTCCCACACCAGTCCGTGCGCGGTCCAGTCGTGCTGATTGAGGCCCTCGCCGTGGTCCGCAGTGAGCATCAGCACGCTGCGGTCGAGGTCGCCGTCGCGTCGCAGTCGCTCGAGCAGGATGCCCACCTGATTGTCGGTGTAGCGCACCTCGCCGCAGTAGTCGTTGATGGCCTTGCGCGTCTGCGTCGTCTTGCGCGCGTTCGAGCGCTTGGCCGCTTCGCCCACCTGCCGCTCAGCGAGCCAGGCCTCGAGCTTGGGATCGGGCTCGTCGGAGTGGAACATCGTGTCGTACGGCGCCGGCGCGCGATGTTTCCAGTGCGGGTCGTAGAAGTGCACCCACAGGAAGTACGGCTCGCGCGGCTTGGTCTCGAACCAGGCGAGCACGTCCTTCATCGTCTCCTCGGCCTGACGCTCGACGCCGTCGGGCTCGCTCCAGGTGTCGAAGCCGGCCGCGATTCCCGAAGCACTCTTGAGCGGCGCGGCGCTCACGAAACCGGCCGTGGCGTAGCCCGAGTCCTTCGCGACCTGCGCGATCGAGAGCATGCCCTCCTTCCAACCGAAGGGCTTCCCGCCGTGCATCATGTTGGCCAGGATCCCGTGCTCGAGCGGATAGCGCGCGGTCAGCATCGAGGCGTGGCTGGGCAGCGTGGTCGCCATCACCGCGTAGGCCTGGTCGAACACGACGGACTCCTTGGCCAGCGCGTCGATGTTCGGACTGGTGTCGCGGAAGTAGCCGTAGCAGCCCAGGTGGTCGGCGCGCAGCGTGTCGATCGTGATCAGCACGATGTTCGAGCGCGGCTTGGTCTCGCGCTCGCCATCGCCGCCGGAGCAGCCGGGCAGCGTCGCGGGGAGCAGCACCGCCGCCAGCACCAGCCACGCGCGGCTGGGGGCCAGTCGGGGGCGGGCGGGGTGCGGAAGGCTCATCCAGAGAGGGGCGGCGAGGGGTAGCGGCGGGCGCGCAGAGGAGCTCTGGCGGTCGAGCGCGAGAGTATATCCCGCACCGCCCGCAGGGGCCCGCGGCGAGCGCTGCGGCGGACCGCGGTGCGTCAAGCGTGCCCGGCGCGGAGCGAGCTGCTTTTTCCGGAATTGGTGATCACGCGCGGGCGCGAACTTCGTTCCCCCTGCGACGGTTCTGGGAGCACATGCTCCTGAACATCGCGTGGGGCGAGCGAAGCGCCCGCCGGCCAGCGGCGGGAGCGAACGCAGTTCTCAGTCCGCAGCTGCGCACTCATTCCGCACGAATTCCCAGTTGACGCCCTGCAGAACTCTGAAAGCATTCACTCGGGGCCGCGAGCCGCTGACGCTGGAGCAGCTCAGCTCGAGGCCCACTTCTCCCCCCGGCCCGACCTCGCCCGCCGTCCGTCCTGAGGACGGCGCGTGCTGTCGGCGCCCCATTGCCATGAACACCAACTATCGTCACCGCATCGTTCTCGCCGCCGGCGCACTCACTCTGTTCGGCGCAACGAGCCTCGCGACTCCCCAAGGCGTCGGTACGTGCAACTACAACTACACGACCGACGCTGACTTCGATCTGGGACTGCTCAACAACGTCAACCACAACAGCCCCAACAACGATCAACTGCAGCTCAGCGTGGGCGTCGCCTCGCTGCCCTTCTGCAACGTGGCCTGCTCGAATCGCGGCACGATCGTGCGCATCGATGTGAACAGCGGCGTGATCCTCGGCGAGTACTTCACGGCGCCGAACGGCATGGGCCGCGACCCGTCGCGCACCACGGTGGACCAGCTCGGCAACGTGTGGGTCTCCAACCGCCAGGAAGGCGGCGGCGGCAAGGGCTCGGTCACGCGCGTCGGCCTGGTGCTGGGCGGCACGCGCGGCGACAAGGATCCGGTCAGCGGCGCCTTCACGCCCAATCCGAACGGTGAGTACCTCCAAGGACCCTTCACGTACTCGACCTGCTCGGACCGCGACGGCGACGGATTGATCCGCACCTCGCGCGGGCTGGGCAACGTCCTCAACTGGTCGAACGCGGGCGGCGCGGACACCAACGGCGGCGTGAGCACCGCCGACGACGAGTGCATCATCAACTACACGCGCATCACCGGCGCGAACGCACGCACCGTCGCGATCGACGCCAACAACGACGTGTGGACCGGCGGCCTGGGCGACCAGGACCACGAGAAGCTCGACGGCGTCACGGGCCAGCCGATCCCCGGCACGCAGTTCAACCTGTTCGCGGGCGGCTACGGCGGCCTCGTCGACCCGGCCGGCATCCTGTGGTCGGCGCGCGGCGGCCAGGGCCTCTTGCGCTACGACCCCGCGACCGGAACCGGCACGGTGATCGGCAACGGCTGCGGCGACTACGGCCTGGGCATCGACCCGGCGACGGGCAACATCTGGCACACGCGCTTGAGCGGCGGCACGGTCGGCGTGCTCAGCCCCGCGGGCGCCTGCATCGGCAACTTCGGCTACGGCTCGGGCAACGCCCAGGGCTGCGCCGTCGACGGCAACGGCAACGTGTGGGTCGCCCACGCGCTGTTCGGCGCGACCACGGTCGGCCACCTGCGCACCGACGGCACGTTCGTCGGCAACGTGCAGCTCTCGTTCAACGGCGTGAACGGCAACAGCCCGACCGGCGTGGCCGTCGACGCGAACGGCAAGGTGTGGGTCACCTGCTACAACACGCACCAGGCGATGCGCATCGATCCCAACGCGGGTGCGCTCGGCGGCGGCGGCTTCCCGATCGGCGCGGTCGACATGATCGTCGACCTGGGGCCGAGCGCTTTCCCCTACAACTACTCCGACATGACGGGCTTCGTGAACGCCACGACCAGCCCGACGGGAACCTGGACCGTGGTCCAGGACGGCGGCGTGGTGGGCAAGGCCTGGGGCACGATCTCCTGGAACAGCCAGGAGCCGGCCGGCACCTCGATCACCGTCGAGGCGCGCGTGGCCGACAACACCGTCAACCTGCCGCAGGCCAGCTGGCTCTCGGTCGTGAACGGCCAGAGCTTCTGCGGCGGCAACCTGAACGGCCGCTTCATCGAAGTGCGCGCGACCTTCACGCGCCAGCCGACCTCGACCGTCTCGCCGGTGCTGTTCGACCTGCGCGTCGACTGCTGCCCGGACGCGACGCTCGACTGCCCGCCCGACTTCGTCGAAGTGTGGAACGGCGGCATCCCGGCCGGCCAGGTCGATCCCTCGCGCACGGGCGTGGCGACCTACACGGTCAACTGCCCGCAGGGCGGCGTCAGCCTGACCTGGAGCGACATCAGCGTCGTGACCAACACGCCGCAGAACCCGCACGCGCCCGAGGCCGTGATCACGCGCCAGTGGATGCTCATGGACGCCTGCGGCACGCATCTGATGTGCAACCAGATCATCACGCTGCTGTCGCCTGCGGGCCTGACGGGCGCACTGACCGTCGACGTCAACCCGGGCCAGTGCCCCAACAACGTCGCGATCAACGCTCCCGGCACGACCAAGGTCACGCTGGTCGGCACCTGGGCGCACGGCCTGTCGGGCAATCTCGACCTGAACAGCCTGACCCTGCGACGCGCTGACGGCGTCGGCAACCCGATCCGGCTGGGCAGCCTGCCCGTCGCGCTCGCCGACGTCACGCGGCCGTACTACGGCGCGGTCGGCGGCTGCAACACCGCAGGTCCCGAGGCCTACGCCGACGCGACCTTCAACGTTCCGAACTGGATGCTCAAGCGCGCCTTCGGCCTGAGCGCGATGCCGGTCGGCTCGACCGTCGAGCTGCGACTCAGCGGTCGCCTCAACGACGGCACGAACTTCGACGTGCAGGACTTCATCAAGGTCCAGTAGCGCGAGCTAAGCGCGTCGCTTGACGCTCGAACGCGAGCCCTCTCCGCGCACTGCGGAGGGGGCTCGCTTGCTTTTCGTCGAGCGCGTTTTCGGCGCGTCGAACTCGATCCGCCACAGCTCCCGCGCGCCGCGCGGCGAGACTCGCGTGAAGCCGCGGCGCTCGAACATGCTCGCCACGCCGGTCCAGGCGAAGGCCGCCGGGATCTGCGCCTTGGCGCCGCGCGCGCTGCGCACCGGATAGCCCTCGAGCGCGCGTGCGCCGTGCTCGCGCGCGTACGCGATGGCCGCGTCGAGCAGCGCCGAGGCGACACCGCGCCCGCGCTCGCGCGACGGGATGAAGAAGCACACGAGCGACCAGGTGCTCGCGTCCCAATTCGAACGCGCGGCCTTCACGCGTTCGAGCCGCGGGTAGTCCGCGCGCGGGCCCAGGCTGCACCAACCCACGGCGCGCGGGCCATCGAAGGCGAGCAGCGCATGCGCGGCGCCCGAGCGGATCAGTTCGAGCAGCACGCGCCGGTTGGGCTCGCCCTTCGACGCTTCCCACAGCTTTCCGCCGCGCGGCAGCCGCGCCCACATGCACCAGCAGCCGCCGCAAGCGCCGTTCGCGCCGAACAGTCGCTCGACCAGCGCCCCATCGCCGCGCGTCAACGCGCGCACCGAGAGCTCGCCGCCGCTTCGCAGTTCCGCGGGCATGCCTGCGGACTATCCCGCACGTCCTCGCGCAACTCCACCGTCGACTTGACTCCGTCCGCCGCCGCCTTCTCGAAAACGAGGCGGTGGGCCGAGTTCGTACGGAGTTGCACAGCGGAAACGCCGATGCAGGCGCGAGACCGAGAGCGTTGCTCGATCCATCGACCGCAGCCTCCAGCCATGCCCTCCACGACCAGCCACACGCCCACGTCCGCGCCTGCGACCCAGGTCGCGCGCGAGCCCAAGTCCTTCGCCCGCCCGACGCCGACCGGCCGCGAGCGCCTGCTCGGTGAAGACGAGCTGATCGTCAGCAAGACCGACCTGACGGGCCGCATCACGTACTGCAATCGCGTGTTCGAGCGGCTCGCCGGCTACAGCGAGGCCGAACTGCTCGGCGCGCCGCACAGCATCGTGCGCCACCCCAAGATGCCGCGCTGTGTGTTCAAGCTCCTGTGGGACACCATCCAGGGCGGGCGCGAGATCTTCGCCTACGTCGTCAACCTCTCGCGCAACGGCGACCACTACTGGGTGCTCGCGCACGTGACGCCGAGCTTCGATCGCCACGGGAACATCATCGGGTACCACTCGAACCGGCGCTCGCCCGAGCGCAGCGGCGTCGAAGCCGCGAGCGCGGTGTACGAGCTGCTGCTCGCCGAGGAAGCCCGCCATCCCAATCCGCGGGACGCGACTGCGGCGGGGGCCAAGTTGTTGGGCCAGGTGCTCGATAAGGCCGGCATGAGCTACGACGGCTGGGTGTTTTCGATCTCCAAGAGTCAGTCATGAACGAGCCTGTTTTGCCTTCTTCCTCGGGCGCCGTGCGCACCGACGCTTCGGCGTTGCTCGAGTCGGATCAAACCGAAGCCGCCGCCCTGCGCGCGCGCGTCGCGTTGTTCGAGCGTTGGACCGCCGAGGTCACCAGCGTGTGCGAGCGCGCCGCCAAGGGCGAGCTCGAGGCGCGCCTGATCGGCATCGAGCAGAGCGGCGACGAGGCGCTCGCGGCCATGCTCGCCTCGGTCAACGATTCGCTCGACATCATCGACGCCTACGTGCGCGAGTCGCGCGTCGCGCTGGAGTGCGCGAGCCAGGGCCAGTTCCACCGCCGCTTCATGCTGCGCGGGATGAGCGGCAGCTATCGGCACGCAGCCGAAGCCATCAACGCCGCCAGCGACGCCATGCGCAAGCAGGCCGAGGAGCTCGAGGAGTCCAAGCAGCGGCGCACGGGACTCGCCAGCGAGTTCGACACCTTCCTGCAGGACGTGGTCGGCGCGGTCTCCAGTGCGGCGCAGCGCTGCACGGGCTCGGCCAAGCGCATCGAAGGCGCCAACTCCGACGCGCTCACGCAGGTCACGAGCGTGGCCGACTCCACCAAGCAGCTCGCGGCCGAAATCGAGTCGGTCGCAGCGGCCTCCGAGGAGCTCACCGCCACGGCCTCCGAGATCGGCCGACGCAGCCGCGACGCGAGCACCGTGGCCGCCACCGCCGCCAAGGAAGCCCAGCGCACCACGCAGGTCATCGGCGGTCTCGCCGAACTCTCGCGCACCATCGGCGGCGTGCTGCGCCTGATCCACCAGGTCGCCGAACAGACCAACCTGCTCGCGCTCAACGCCACGATCGAGGCGGCGCGCGCGGGCGAAGCGGGCCGCGGCTTCGCCGTAGTCGCCGACGAGGTCAAGAACCTCGCCAAGCAGACGTCGCGCTCCACCGAGGAGATCGGCGGCCACATCCAGGCCATCCAGAGCGCAACGACCGAAGCCGTCCAGGCCATCGCGCGCATCTCGCAGACGATCGAGACCATCAACACCAGCGCGAGCGAGATCTCTTCCTCAGTCGAGCAGCAGGCCATCGCCACGCGCGAGATCTCGGCCTCGATGCAGCGCGCCTCGCAGCGCACCGACGCCGTCGCCAAGAACGTCGACAACGTCTCACAGGCCGCCGTGCAGACCTCCACCGCCATCGAGGACCTCACGCACGCCTCGGGCTCGCTCGAGCAGCACTCGACCCAACTGCGCACTGCGGCTGAGACCTTCCTCGAACGCATCCGCGCCTGAGCGCGGTTCGTTCTCGTCCAATTCCGGCGCGCGCGTTCACATCCTGGACGCGCGCGCCGTCGTTCACGCTCCCCACGCCCCCAGCGCGGCTGGACCGACGCTTGCGCTTGTCCCCGCGACCGCGCCGCGCCACCCGAGCCCTGCCGGCGGCGCATGCCGGCATCGCGCTCCACGCGCGGCGCGGTCTCCGCACTCTCGGCCGGCGCCGCACCTCGAGTCTTCCGCGGTGCGAGCATCGCTCGGGCCATCAGGTCCACCCGTAGTCCGGCCAAGCGGGTCCACCCGTTGAGTTGCTGAGCGCGGGCTCAGTTCGGGCAAGCTGGTCCAATCCAGTTCGGGCAAGCTGATCCGCTTCACTTCGGCCGAGCCGCGCCACCGCGCCATCGCACTATCGCCGCGAGCCCCGCCGCCGCCCGCGCCAGTTCCGCACCGGCTCGCCGCCGCATCAGCGCGTTGCGCAACGACGCCGCGCAGCGCTACCATCAGCTTCACTCTGCGGGCGTAACTCAGTTGGTAGAGTGTCAGCTTCCCAAGCTGAAGGCCTACCAGCGGCCGCTCGCAGTTCCTTCCGAGAAAACTAGGCGTTCCTGCGCAAGCGTCCCGGCGGACGCGCGGCGAGTTGCGGTAATGTCGCACCCACGCGCGACCACCCGTGGCCCAGGCAGCAGGCGCACCTCACGTGCGGGCGTAGCTCAGTGGTAGAGCACGACTTTCCCAAAGTCGTGGTCGTGGGTTCGAGTCCCATCGCCCGCTCCATCCAGCGATGGAGCATCCCGCGCGGCGTCCAGCGCGTTCACCTCGACCTGCTCCACTGGAACGGCGTGGACGGCGAGCCGCGTACGAAGCGCAGGCCGTCGCTCCGCCCCGGTTGCCCCCACGGCCGCCCACGGCGCGATCTACGGCGATCGGGTGTGGTCGGCACGCGACGCAGCCACGGGCGCGCGTGCGGCGCTGTGGGCGCGCGGGACGGGCCGCGCGGCGAGCGGAGGCTGACACTCCACCGTGCCCGTGGCGACTCAGCGCGCTCCGCGGCATCCTGCGCGGCGGGAGAACCACGATGCCGATCGAACTTGGTGCGCTGACGCGCGAGGACCCGCGCAACGTTTGGCCCAATGAAGCCCGCGACCTCACGCCTTGGGTCGCAGAGCACTTGGAGCAGCTCGGCGAAGTCCTCGGCATGGACTTGGAACTCGTCCGCACCGAGTCCGACGTGGGCGACTTCTCGATCGACGTTCTTGCCCGCGAGCTGACGAGCCAACGGTACGTGGTGATCGAGAATCAGCTCGGGCAGACGGACCACACGCACCTTGGGCAGGTCATCACCTACGCCGCCGGAGTGGATGCAGGCGTCGTCGTGTGGCTCACACCCGCGTTCCGAGAGGAGCACCGACAAGCGATCGACTGGCTCAACCGGGGTCTGGGCAACTCGACCCAGTTCTTCGCCGTGGCGGTCGAAGTCTTGCGGATCGACGGATCCAAGCCCGCCGTGAACTTCCGCATCGTCGCCAAGCCGGCCGGGTACCGCATCAGCAACGACGGATCGCCAAGCCGCTCATCCACCGCCGGCGAACCGTCGGAGCGCGGGCGGCGCTACCAGGACTTCTTCCAGCGCTTAATCGACGAGCTTCGGGAGAAGCACGGCTTCACGAACGCGCGGACGGCGGGCGCTCAGAACTGGTACTCGTTCAGCACGGGCGTACGCGGCTTCCAGTACAGCGCGAGCTTCAACACCGGCGGGCGCTTCTGCGTCGAGGTCTACATCGACTTCGGCGACGACGACACCAACCTCGAAGCACTCCACAACCTCCGCGATCAGCGGGACGCGATCGAACGCGATCTCGGCGAGACGCTGGACTGGCAGGAGTTACAGAACCGCCGCGCCTGCCGCATCGCACTCTATCGCAGCGGCTCCATCCTCGATCCACAGGACAAGCTCGGCGAGTACCGCGAGTGGATGGTCGATCGGCTGCTTGCCCTGAAGCGGGCATTCGGATCGCGCCTGAAGCTCGTAGCCGAGAACGTCGACTCACCTCGCTCCGCGTAGGCGAAGAATCAAGAGCAGCTCACGCCGCTCCCCACGAACAAACGGCCACAGCGCCAGAAACCAAAGCCATGTATGGTGATCTTAGTCGACACTTCGTGCACGGAGTCGTATCCCCGTATCGAGACTACCTACAGCAGAAGTCCAATACGACGAGCGGTACTAGTTCCGATCTGACACGGGCTTTTAGCGCCGCGACGGCGATGTACCACTTTCGCGAACATCTTCCAAGCGAGACTCGCGACCGCGTAGCTAGAGAGTGTGCTGACTATCGCCTTCTCGGAGACATCGTGAACGCGTTCAAACACCATAAGCTAACGCGGTCCTCGTCCAGACTGGTGAGCGCCAATCAGATCTACGAGCTACATCGCAGCACGATGTACTGTGACGAATTGGGCGAGTACTTCCACTCAGAAAAGCTCGTCGTCGTGGAAGAGGGTAACCGTCGTCTAGACTTACTGGAAGTGCTTACGAACGTGCTCAACTACTGGGAGAGACTCCTCGTTGAGATCGGCATCCAAAAGACCGTACGAGCCTGGAAATACCCACTCCACGACGAGCCGCGCAGGAGGCAAGACTGCAACTTGGGTCGCCTGGACCTACAAATAACGCCCGGACTCGCGCTCGAGATCGAGACGCAGTTGCTCCGATACAACTACACTACCAGGGCGATCGAGCCGTTCGATCTAAGTAGATGGGACGTGCGCGCAAGAATCTACGCCCCGCCTACGGAGCATCTCCATCTAACTCTGACACACGCGCCCTCCGGGCGGACAGCCACCCGTTCGATTGAACTCAGCACAGAGGAATCGAAGTCGTTAAAGGGAATGAACGAGGTCGAGCGAAACATGTTCGTCAGCACGCTCGACAGGGCGAGGGCGGCGATGCTCGAAATGAAACAAGAGCTGGAGAAGCTTGCGGATCAGCCGCCGAACACGAGTGAGTAGCCATGCCGTCCGCCGCGTCGACTATTGGTGACGGGCTTGGAATCGCCACGCTGAGACGGTCTCCCCGCCGCGTTCGAAGCGCCGGGCAGGCCGACTCCGATCCGCACTCAACGTAGAACGCCAGTGAGCGCTCCCACGAGGAGCGAGGCCAGCACCCAGCCAAGGATCTTCAGAGTGGGCCTCAAGACTACAGCAGCAAGCGAAATGCTCTCTTTTCGTTTCCACTCCGGACGCCACTCCTTCTCGTGGCCAAGGTCGAACGGCACAACGGTATCTAAGCTGTAGAGGACGGAGTCGACTTGGCCCATACGTTCGTCAGACTTCCCGTCGACGCGCTTCATCCAACTGGGTCTAAAGACAGCCCAACCAAACAAGAACAGAACCATCCATGAGAGCACCAGTGGCGTCGGATCTCGGTTGTAGACACCGGAATACAGTAGAAGTCTTTTCCAAGCGCGTGATATGGTCGTCGGAGTTTTGGCGATCTCACGAGACCTCCAAGCAATTACTGCCTGGCGGGACAGCGTAGTTTCTCCAGTGTTTCGCCAGTATTCGACGAATCGATTGGCTGCGGTAGCGGAGTACTCACCGTTGTTCAAGTACCACTCGCATGCCGATTCTGTCGACTTGCGCGCCTCGGACGACGCTAGTCGTCGAAAGTCCATGCCACCTAGATCAAGCTGATTGCTCGAACTCGTTGGTCGACTGGCAAAGTAATCAAACGTACCGACGCTAGTGTCGACAAAGCATAGCTGACCGAACTCAGCGTGAAGCCCCACGACGAACCTGTCACACCCCCCACCGGGGCCGATCTCTATGTGGTCAACTCCGACTTGGTCCAACGTTATGCCATTGGTCACATCGACATCTGCCATGACGAGCTCGCTCGCACTGAAGCGCTCGCTCATGTCGGCTCGACCTAAGGCGATCGAGTTGGCCTCCAGTTTCTGAATTGAGACAGGCACCGTGAAGTCTCCGGAGAGAACCACATGATCCACCTGGCCCCCAATCACAACTACGCGCCCCGACGGGTCGCATGCACGCACTTTCGATAAGCTCAGCATGGACAGCTGATTCATGCCCAGTAGCAGCCCCCTCACCTCACTCTCCGTGATGAACACGGTGTTTATTACACTCGCCTGCAGCGCCACATCGCACACCCCCAGATCACAATCAACTACGAACAGGCTCGAACCGCGGCATGAATTGAGAAAAAGGTCAGGGCTGCCTTCATGCAACTGCCGCCCTCGGACCGTACATTTGGCTTTTTCCAGTAGGATCCCATCAATATCGCAACCGTGCAACGAGAGACTTCCACCAAGCTCAACACGGTCAAGGAGGAGTGCGCCCCCCGAAGCCGAGACGCTCACCATCGAGCCACTTACGCTGAGCCTCTGAGCCTGAGCGTCGATCGTATCGGCCTGAACCACGTTCGATAGTCCAGAGCCCCATTCTCTTCTGGATGCCGCAACCCCCATGTTAGTGAATCTCACGTTCTCGAAGCTGAGCTCCAGATCCCCGTCGCACGCCACTACATCTACGCTCCCTGATACACTTAACTGATGAGCCAGCAAGTTCGCGCCCGCAAACTTGCTGGGTGGCAACCATCTTGACCTCTCCACCGCAAGGTGGCCACCGATTGTGGAGTCGTGGATCTCCATCGAGCCACGAAACTGACAGCGATCTGCGAGCAGATCACCTCTCAGGCTGCACCCGAATAAGGCGATAGAGTCAACAAACTCGCAGTCAACGACATTCATCGCCCCGATCTGACAATTAAACATGTCAACGCTATCAAGAAACCTGCACCCGTCGAACGAGACCTGCCCAGAGAGCCGCAGATCATGAATATCAACACCATTGAATGTGCAGCCACGAAACCCTAATGTCCTGGTTGGAGCCCCTTCGCTACAAACAAGAAGCTTGTCAACGACCACAGCATTCTGGACAACCCGGCTTGCATTGGGGGCTTCAGCACAGATTAACTCGGAGAGGAGAACCGCGTCGATTTCTCGCTTCGCCCTGCCCCACGGCGCTTTCGCGAAATCAAGAACTGGTCCCTTAGACGCTTCATTGATCGCCCACCGACGCATCGCGCTACGGTCTAGGGTCGACGCTTGCTTGACGCTGGAGTGCGGACCGAGCAGTGATACCGACAGCAAGACTGTATAGATAGTGAGCATGGACTTTATTGGCATCGAGGCGCGTGGTCGCGAGCTACGGAACGATGCCCGCTCCCGCTTTCGTGGACAGTGAATTGATGGCAATGAGGCCGACGCCTTGAGAACTGATTCTTGCTCCGTACGGCGGCGGGCGTGCCATGTCCCCGGCCCTTGTGGTGTCACGAAACTCCCTTCCGCTTTGAAGTTCTGGACAGGAGCTCGCCACCTCCAGTTCGCGGAAGCGGGATGGGTCGATCACCCCACGTCCTCCCGCACACCCCGCGCCCGCAGGTATCCCTGCCTCGCGTGATCGATCTCCTGCTCGCTACCATCGGCAGCGCGGTACATCCAGAAGCTCCACCCGTTCGTCGCGGGCAAGCTCCCGTCCGCGCGCGGGCCGATGACGGTGGCGCGCGCTTCGCTGCCGGCCGCGGAGAGCGTGTCGTAGCGCTTGCCTCGGAAGGTCACGCTGCCGTCAGGCTCGATGCGTGCTTCGAAGTCGCGCCCCTTGAAGCGCTTGAACAAGGGCAGCGGCGCGCGGATCACGCCAGCGTCGATCAGGTCCTTGAGCGTGACGTTGTTGAACACGGGCTGCTTGCGCTCCGTGCTTGTTGCGGCGGGCGCAGACTTCTTGGCGCGCTTGGCTGAGCGCGCGAGTTCCTCGACGGTGGACTGCGGGAACTCGAAGTGCGCCTTGCAGCGCCGGAGCGAGGCGCGCACCTCGTCGGCATCCAGGTCGCGCGTGCGGCGCTGGACCGCGTTCACGATCGCCATGTCGTGCTCGCCGTCGAACAGCTCGGACAGCGCTTCGCGCACCTGCCGGTCAACGAAGTGCGCCTTCCACAGCACATCGATGCGGTTCTCGTCGAGCTGGTCCTTGGCGAGCAGCGCGAGGGTCTCCACTGCGCGGGCCGGGTCCTGGGAGAGGCGGCACTCGCGGAAGAGCTTCTTCTCGACGTGCACCTTCGCGAGCGCGTTGTAGATGCGGTACTCGTCGCCGTTGGTGAGCACGATCCATTCGACGCCCGCCACGCTCGCGTAGCCCATGATTTGGTTCGCCCAGCGCTGGTCGCCCAGGTTCTCGCCGTGCGCCTTGGCCTCGACGAACAGCTTGGGCTCGCGGTTCACGAGCAAGCCGTAGTCGACGGGCGGATCCTTGGGCCGGTGCCGGAACTCGCGCACGACCTCGTCCACGTCCTCCGTGTCCCAGCCCAGCGCGCGCAGCACCGGCTCGATCATCGACGCCTTGGTGTTCTGCTCGTTGAGCTTGCCCTTCGTGGCCTTGCGGACGCGCTCAGCGACCTTGGCGACCTCATCGGCCAACGGCGTGGACTTCGGCATGCGGCGAGCTACCTCGGGGGCGGATGGTAGCGGCAGGCGTGCGATCGAGGGAACTGGGTAGCCCGCACGGCGTGCGCTCCCAACCGCGGGACGGCGATGCGGGCGGGCTGCGACGCGGGACTTGCGCCTGGACTGCGCACGCGGCTCTACGGTCGATCTGAACACGCCCGCGCTTGGTCGAGGTACTCGCGCACCTCGGGGACCAACTCCAGTCGAACGATGCCGCCCCAGAAGTCCCACGACCACCCGCGCTTCTCGGGCACGAACCTGTAGAGGTCTCGTCCCCGCAAGCTGAGCGGGAACAGAACCCGACTCGCGAGGTCGGTCGAGTTCGCCAGCATCGGTGAGACCTCCTCGCCCGCATGCTCAGCGACCAACTTCAGCAGCCGATCCACCAAGGGATCGTCATCAACCCACTCCTGCTGGCCACAAGTTGGGGAGATGAGAACGAAGAAGCGATCATCCGCCGGCCCTACGTTGGTCGTGTACTCCCCGAGGACGAATCCGCCGCGAGCCACCGCTTGTTCGAGTTCCTCGGTCGTCATCTGGTGCGAGTTGCGTTGACGGCAGCGTGCGACGCACTCTCAGAGTGGAATGGTAGCCGAGCCACACCGGGCCGCCCCTACTCCACCGCGCCCCTCAGATCCTCGATCGCAACGTGCGTGTACACCCGGCTCGTGAGCCTCACATCGCTGTGCCCCAGCAGCGCCTGCGCGTGGACGATCGGCACGCCCCTGCGCGCCCACTGAGTTGCTGCGCTATGGCGCAAGGCGTGCAGATCGATTTCTTCCCAGCCTCGTTCACGCGCGTGATGCCAGCGCGTTCTGGACCGCGGCGCATGAGCATTGCGGCTCAGGTCAGCGCGCGGGCACCGTCGAGCAGGACAGTCGCCGCGGCGTAGCTATCTGCGCCCGGCCACCAGCCAGACGAGCGCGATCACGGCTGCTGTCAGCGTCAGGCCCTTGATCTGCCGGCTCTCGCGCGTGCCGGAGAGAACGAAGCGCCCGAAGTGCTCGCAGTTCCACTGAAGCAGGTCGAAGCCGCCGGGCCGCGTTGAGAGCCTGCGGAGTCTTTGCCACGCTCTCCCCACGGCGGTTGAGTCGGTGAGTTTCGACTCCATCAACATGGGCCGGCCCTGCTCGAAACGGTCGACCGACACGGCGCGCATCCCAACGTCCGGCTGTAGATCGACGACGAACGAGCCCCCCGACCCGTCGATCACCAGTACGCCGAAATGTCGGCCAAGTCCCGAGAGCTTCGTTCGAGACACCAGCGCCATCACCCTGGGCCGTAGGTTCCAGTTCATGTCCCCTCAGATTCCTGCGGCAACTTCACTCATCCCTCCCTGCCGCGAACAGGAGGAGTACGAGCAACGCAGCGAGGGCACCACCCA
This sequence comes from Planctomycetaceae bacterium, assembly GCA_011525785.1. Taxonomy (GTDB): domain Bacteria; phylum Planctomycetota; class UBA1135; order UBA1135; genus WYBT01. The sequence goes on along the minus strand of WYBT01000021.1, from coordinate 426,933 downwards.
ACGCAAGTTCGTTCGTGATGAGTTCGCCTTGCTTCGCCGCGGCACGCTTACCGGACCGCTCAGCCAGTACGCGCTTCCTCAGCGCTGCGAGCACGGTCCACGCGACCCCTTCGATCTCAGCGAACCCCGTGTCGGCGGCCTCCCAGCGATGAACCGAACTCGGGTGCACTCCGAGCACGGCCGCGAACTGGCTGACTGTTAGGCCGAGCGCTGTTCGAATCTCCCGCACGTCGGAGCCAGGGATCTTGCCTCTCATCGCTCGGAGTGTCGCATATGCGTGTCCGTACGCGATACCCTGAGACCGTCCTTTTGCATGTCGCATACACGGCAGGTCGGCGTCAGCGTTCGCGCCCCACGTCGCGTCAACGACCTGTCCACAGATCTTTGCGTGCGGCCGAGGAGCAGTGCGCGTCGAACGAAGCGAGAGTCGTCAACCGCGTTCCACCACCCCCCGCATCTCCTCGACACCCAGGTGCACATACACGCGCGCCGTGAGCTTCGGATCCGAGTGCCCCAGGATCCGCTGCGTGACCGCGAGCGGCGCGCCCGCGACCTACCCAGCAACGCCCTCGACCGCCCCGCGCAGATCCTCGACGCTCACGTGCGTGTAGACCTTGCTGGTCAACCTCACGTCCGAGTGTCCCAACAGCGCCTGCGCGTGCACGATCGGAACGCCCCTGCGCGCCCACTGCGTAGCGGCGCTGTGCCTGAGCGCGTGCAGGTCAAGCTTCTCCCCCGCCTCGTTGACGCGCGCGATGCCAGCGCGTTCCAGCGCACGGCGCAGGATGCGCGCGACGTTGTTCGTGGGCGCGCCCCAGTCCGCCGCCTCGGGGCTCAAGAACACGCGATCGGATGCGCCCACGGCGCGCCCACGCGCGGCTGCGTGCAGCGGGCGAAGCGCGAGCAGCTCGTCCACCAGCACGCGGCGCAACGGGATCACGCGCGCCTTGCGTGACTTGGTGTTGGCGGCGCGCAGCTTGAGCAGCGCCTGATCGGCATCGAGGTCGGCCCACGTCACGAGCGTGAGCTCGCGCCAGCGCGCGCCGGTCTCGATGAGCGCCTGGAACAAGGGCCGCTGCGAGATCCGCACGCCGCGGTGCCGTACAGCGCGTGGGCTGCGGCCAGCGGCCTCGGCCTTGGCGCGCGCGGCTTGCTCGTGGTCCTCTGCACCCACGGCGTCGAGAAGGCGCGTGATCTCGTCGGCGCTGAGCGCGCGGCGTTGGTAACGCGCGTGCCCGCCGGTGTCGCGCAGGCGATCGATGTGCTCCAGCGGATTGCGATGGAGCAGGCCGACCTTGACGCCCCACGCGAGCATCGCGCTGACGCGGTCGATGTGCAGGTTGGCTGTGCGCGGCGCGGCACCGCTGGCCAGGAGCTGCGTGCGGTACTTGAGCGCGTGCAGCGGCAGCAGGTCGCCCACCCGTTGTACGCCGATGCCGGCAAGCGCGCGCTCGATCATCGACCTTGAGTTCACGTAGTGCGCCTCGACGCAGCGCGAGCGCAACTCCTCCAGGTACAAGCGCGCCAGCTCTTCGAGCGCCATGTCGCGCCCGTCGACGCCCACGCCTTCGAGCGCCAGATCGCGGCGGTGAATGATCTCGCGCATGCGGCGCTCCGCGATGCGTCGATCAGTACTGAGCGCGCGTTGCCGCCGCACGCCGTGTTCGTCGCGCCAGGACAGCGTCCACATGGGCGCGCCAGCGCCGCGCTGCACGAGCCTCAGTTGGCCCGGCCCGAACGCGCGCCCAAGTCGTGTGGTCTGGATCACGGGTGGTTCTCCGTGAAGCGGCGCGGCCGCCGATCCCGTTGTGCGAGATCGACGGCCACGCGTGCGCCTCGCTCGCCTACGCGGCGCTCTCGGGATTGGTCGCGGCGATCATCGCTTCGGCCACATCCGCCGCCGCTTCCGCTTCGGGCTGCGCGACTTCGAGCACGATCGCCTGCTTGCGCTTGCGCGGTTTCTTCGCGACGGGCGCGGGTTCGGACGCGGGCGCGTCGTCGTCCTTCTTCGTGCGCGCCTTGGGCTTCTCGGGCGCGGGCTCTTCGATGGGTTCCGCGGGCGACGTTGCGATCAAGCCCGTCTGCGCGGCCCACGCGAGCGCGAGGCGCAACACGCGCTGCGTCTTCAAGTACGACGGCGCGGCCTTCGGCTTGCCGTTTTTCAACTTCATCACGCGGTCGCAGGCGTTGAAGCGCGCGATGTCTTCCTGCGCAAGCGCGCCGATCGAGATGTCTGCGCCGAGTTCGCGTTGCGCCAGGCGCAGTTCGCTCTCGTACGAGAACCGCGTGCCGAGGCTCTTGCCCTCGGTGTCCAGGTGCGCGATGTAGCGCGTGGTCAATTCGGCCAACGTGATCGATGCGGTCTTCTTCGGGGTCATGTCGATGTTCCTGCGCGTTCGCGCGGTTCGCGCCGCGTGATTGCGGCGACACGCGCATGTGGGCTCGACCTCCCGAACACCGCGAGGCAATGCTGCCGAAGCCCGCGCTTCTCACGTGTAAGGTCGACCTCGGACGTGAACGTGCGACTCGCATCACGACCGCCTCGCCTTCAACTTCGCCACGAACGCTTCGACATCGGAGCGACGCCACTTCGGACGCTTCGCCGCGCCCACGTTCTTGGGCAGCTCGCCGGCCGAGCGCATGCGTCGAAGCGTGCGCACGTCGACCGCCAAGATCTCCGCGAACTCGCGCGGCGTGATCAACCCGTCCTTCGTCTTGCTCGCCGCTCCCCCGCGCTCGATCGCTTCGCGCAGCGCCACAAGGTTCGCGTTCATCGCGTGCACGCCGTCGACCAGCACGCACAAAAGCGACGTGATCGTCGGCCGGTGGTCGCGCCCGAGGTCGTCGTCGTGATCACGCGCGCTCATGACGCCTCCGATCCGATCGCCGTCCGCGCGCCAACGTCCGATGACCACAAGAATGGGACCAGCGCCAGCTCGTCCCCGATCCGCCACCGCCGGCTGCCTTTGAGCGCGGTGGTTCGCGCCGGGCCGGGCGGGAGCACGGCGGCCTGTCGCCGGCCGGGCAGGCCCGGCGGGGCGACGGAGTCCGCGAAGGGACCCCGGCACAGTGCGACATGTGCACGTTCGTTGCGGCGCGCGCGCTCATGGCAAGAGCCCCCTCGCCGCGAGGTCGCTGAGCACCTGCCGCTCGAGCTCGCGCCCGGCGGCGCTGCTCACCGGAGCCACGATCGAGTGCTCCGATCCCGCGCGGTCCCGTCGCGACGGCAGGCTCACGACGTGCCGCCCGTCACGGGTGCGCCGAATCCCGATGCCATCGATGAGCAACTCGCCGACCTGCACGCGGGCGTAGCCGAGCAGGCCGGCCGCCACGTCCAACGGGCGCGCCGGGCGGAACGACACAACGGTGGCGCGGGTCATTGCGCACCTCCCGCATCGCGCCGACGAGCTGGATCGGGATGGAAGTCGCGCTCCCGGCAAGCGCAGATGGTCCAGCGCGTGTTGGGAAGTCGCTCGATCCCGGTGCCGTGGCACACCGCGCAGTCGAGGTCGGCCTGACCGGGGCCGAAAGGGGACGCGGGCGGCCGGACGCGAGCCCAGACCAGTCGCTCGGACGGGTAGTCAGGTTGGTGGCACGCGGCGCAGATCCAGCGGCCGACAGACGCAAACGCCCAGAACTCTGTGCCGCGGCAGCCGTAGCACGCAGCCGTCGGGCCGGGCCGCTCTTCGCGCGTGAGCAGCGCAACGATCTCGCCCTTCTGTGCGGCCACGCGCTCGCGAAGCTCTTGCGAGAGCCCACGCGGCGGTTGGGAGTAGATCCGCCCGTCCCTCACGACGAGCTTCACGCCGATCTGGCTCAGTTCGGCGACGAGTGCGGCGGCGGCGCTCATGCGATGAGCTCCAGGTCGTCGCCCTCAACGCCGTCCCCGACCTCGCAGCCGCCGTCGGGGTCAGCGCCAGCACCCCGCTGCCCAGTCGCGTCCGCCTCGCCATTGGCCGCGTCCCCGTCAGCCTCGCTCGACGCGCCGTCACGATCGGGGGCCGTCGCAGGTGCAGTTTGACAGTTTTCGCAGTTCTCTCCCCGTCGTTCTATATCGCGTGCGCACACGCGCGCATCACGATCGTGTACATCGATTTCTCTCTCGCCCGCACCCGCGTGATAAGGGATTGGGGGAACTGCGGAAACTGCCAAACTGCGAGCTGGCTCGACCGCCTGGAGGGCCCACCGCGCCCGGGTGCCCGATTCGCCCATACGGATGAAGCGGAGTCCGTCCACGACGCGCCGCTCGTAGCGCGCCAGGAACTTGCCGAGCCGACGCGGTTCGACCGCATCGGCCATGCGACCACTGCCGGCGACCACAAGCAGCGCTTGCTTCAGGTCGTCGTTCGCGACACTGCAGACCGCCACGACCTCAGAGGTCGTGACGACACGCTCGCCGAAGACACGGCTCCACGCGGCCATCAGGTCGGCGCACGGCTCGTTCTCGGGATCCCCGGCTTCGAGCTGGGTCATGCCCGCGAGTGGGTCCGCGTAGCCCGCCCACACGACGGCGTTGCGAATCACGCGGTTCCAGCCAGCGAGGCGGTAGGGGCCGAGGCCTTGGTCGGGACACCCGGCTGCAATGAACGCCTTGAGCACCGTCAGCGCTGCCGAGACGAGTTCGCCACGCTTCTCCAGCGCGATCTCCGTTGGGTCCCTAGTCCCCCAGCGCTTCGCCCACGGGCGCTCGACCGCGGGGTCGAGACGGATCAGGACCGAGCGCGACACTGTGTCGCCTCGCGGCTCGAGGTTGACGCCCGAGTACGTGAACAACACGCCGTCTGTCGGAAGCGAGATCGTGCCCGTCTTCCCGAGCGGCCGGCCGGTGTACACCGGCTCCGTGATCGCCTTGGCAATCGAAGGCGTGTCCAGTTTCTCCGCGTTCCGAAGGTTGTCGAACGACACGAACCTGTGCCCCTCGACCAACACGGAAAGGATGCGCTTGTCCGCTTCCTCGTCGTTCGTACCGGGGTCGATCAACGCCGGTCCGCGGCCCGTCGCCAGGATCGCGCCCGACCGAAGCAACGTCGACTTCCCGCACGAGCGGTTCGGTGCCGTCGCGCCGAACGCTGGCCCCTGCGCGTAGGTCGACCTTCCGACGGCGCTCAGGAGCAGCGCCAGCGCAGCTGCGCGATCGCACGCGTCAATGAACGGAAAACCTGCGAGCAACTGTTCGTCGATCCAGCGCAGCGCGCACTTGGCGTCCTCCTGCGTGGGCGACGGCGCAATCGGCGCGAAGGAAACGCCGCGTGTTCGCAGCACCAGCCCGGAAGCCGCGTCGTAGCCCTCCAGCTCGAGGACGCGGCCGTCCTCGAACAGTTGCGGGGCCTCGACGACTCCCGCAAGGAGCGGGAAGGGCCAGCTGCCTGCGTGGGACTGAATTGCACGAGCGAGTTCGGCAGGCGGATGCGCTTGGTAGGAATCGCCCTTCTTGTCGTAGCGGATGAATCGCGCGACCCGTGCAGCTTGGTCGAGGATGTAGGGCTCGTCCGCGTCGCGGATCACCGTCGCGCCGCGCTCCAGTTCGATGCGGCCCTTCGAGGCTTCTTCCAAGCGGACGGTGCGAACGAGCGCGCCTTGACGCTGGAACAGCCGAGGCTCGCGCGGGTCGCCTCCGTTGATCAGGCGCTCCGTCGTCTCCGCCGCCTGCGGCAGCTTGCCCGCGAGGATGTGCACCTCTGGACGCGGGTCCGCGGGAGCCTGCGCGGCTGCCTCGGCATCCCGCTTCTCGATTTCTTGGAAGTCGACGACCTCAGCCGCCGCCTGCAGCAGTTCGAGCAGTTCTCTGCCGGCCGCAACGCATGCGTCACGGTCTTCGATGTCGAGTCCGGCGGCCGTCTTCGCTTGAAGCCACTCGCGCACGTCCTTGCAGTCGCTGGGCGGCAGCGACTGGCGCACCGGTCGCGACCAAGCTCGGGCGAGGTGGTTCGCGATCTTCTGCATCCCTTCGCGCCCGGGGTGGCTGCCGTTCGGCTTCTTGTCGTTCTCGCCGACGATCACCACGTCCTCGAGATCGCGGAGCAGCGTCGCGAGCATCTCGCCGCCGCCGGTGTTGCTCGGTCGCCCAACTCCGCGCAAGCCGAGCACGCTCAGTGCTGCGACATCGCTCGCGCCTTCCACGACCAGGACCGGGCCGGTCGCAGTGTCGAACGACTTCGGGATGGTCAGGCCGCGACGACAGCCGGCTCTTGCGCTTGGCGAGCCCTTGCGTCCGTCCTCGGCCCTGAACGAGAACCCGACGATGCAGCGCTGCCCGTCGTACTCGGGGAAGGAGGAGGCGAACTTCGGTCTGTTCCCGGGCCACGCGGCTCCGTTCGCCTTGAGCAGACCCAGGTCGGATCGTTTGGCCCATCCGACCCCCAGATCAACCAAGCTCGCGGCGGTGACGCCGAGCTGGATCGCGAGTGTCTGGCGCAAGGCCTCGGAGGACTGGAAGACGAACTGCGCCTGTAGCTTGACGAGGTCGAGCCCGTCAGCGGCTTGGACGACCGGCTTGGTCGCGCGCTTGGAAACGTGCTCCGGCGCGAAGATCGCTCCGCGTTCATCGCTGGGCGAGTCCTTGTGGAACCGCATGCCTTGCGGCGGATCCTTGGACCGGAAGCAGTGCAGGAAGCCGTCCTCGCTCCACGCGCACCGTTCCGCTTCGCCGCACGCGGGACACGGCGCAGCCTTGCGCACGCCCTTCCAGCCGGCGCTCACGGGTTCACCTGCCGAAGCGACGGGGTGCGTGCGATGTGCGCAAGCAACGCCGAACGGCTCACTAGCCAGCGGCGTCCGACGCGGCGGCCAGGGATGCGCCCTGATCGGAGCGCAGCGCGCACGCCGGCCGGCGTCATCCGCAGGATGCCGGACAACTCCTCGGCGACGAGGATGTCCGGAAGGTAGATGGACTCGACCGGCCGCCCGCGGCCACTCGTCGGTGCATTTGTGTTCGGCATGCCCCACGTGCGCTGCACGGGGGTCGCTGTCGAACTATCTCCGTAACGCTTTCGTCACCACTCTAAGCGGCGCTGAGACGCTCCATGATCCGATCAGCCTGCGCGAGTTGGGCCTGCAGCTCATAACGGGATACGCCGTACTCCTGGGCCACCTCCTCCTGCGAGCAGGACCGCCCGAGAAACTCGTACGCCGCGGCGGCACGGACGGCCTGGGACTGTCCATGAAGCTCGGCCGCAAGCCGCTTTGCACGGTGCGTGACGACAGCGAAGTCCTCATCCAGTGCCTTCGCGCTCAGTGCCTGTAACGCCTCCGCGAACCAGCGGTCGCCGCGCTGCTCGAAGTAGTCACGAGCTTCGCGGAGTTCTTCAAGTGCAAGGCGCAGAGCCCATTCCGCGTTGCTACCAGGGTCGGCTAGTTCCACGCCGTCGATCGACTCCATCGCCCTACGCGAGCGCCTCTTCTTTCGAGCGCCGTCGGACTCCTTGTCCGCGGCCTCGGACCTGCCCGCCTTGCGAGCCACGCCCCGTCCCAACAAGTCGTCGAGCCCTTCGCGCAGCTTGGCGCGGTCGATGACCAGCCGAGCGCCGGAGTAGTCCCAAATGTTCAGGCCGCGGTCGATGATCATCCGTGCGTAGGACGCGCAGATGGACCCACGCTCCCTGCGATTCATGCCAACTCGCTCTCGGCTGATCGCAAGCCCCTCGTTGCCGCCGGCGTGGTCGACGAGGATGCGCTCGATCCGCCGCACGCTCTTCTCGTAGTCGGGGTTGTAGGTGCGCCGAACGAGGTCGCTGACGCACCAGTCGATGCGCGCCGAGCGCGGATCCTCGTCACGCCGTGCGTAAGCGGGGCGGCGCACGTTCCGCTCCCAGTCCTCAAGTTCGTTAAGGAACGCCACGCTCTCGTCCGGTTCGCCTGGCAGCAGAATCGTGCGAACAAGGCCGGCGTAGCGCGCGTACTCCAGATTCGCAGTTGCGGCGAACCAAGTGCAGTTTATGGCTGCGCCTGCGGCGAGATCGCTCAGGTCGACGCCAGCGCGGCCTCGACACGGCAAGACGCAGTGCACGCTGGCTAGCGCATCCCCAAGAAGGCACAACAGATCCTTGGGCAGGAGCGGCGGACAGTAGAGGTCATGCAGCCGCGGAATCAGGTCGTGGGCGCAACGAACCAACTGCTTCAGCGTCAGCCCGCTCGGTAGGACGTAGTCAGGTTCCAGCGGCAGGCGCGGCAGGCAGAAGCGAACGTGGAAGGGCAACTCGGACCAAGGCTGGTGGTTCCAGATCATCACAACTCCCCTCGTGTCAAAGTGACTGTGCGCAACGCCGCGCAACACGGCGCACTAATGGGAGGATGCGGATCGCAGTACGCATGTCAACCCTCTGCATTGCCCAATGACTCGCTGGTTTCGAGTGACTGTCCGCTCTTGTCCGCTACTGTCCGCTCCTGGCCGCTGCTGTCCGCTTTCGCCCCACGCGATCAACGGCATCGAATTGTTTCGGAGGTCACCCCATCGCCGCCCTCACCGCCGCGCGATCCGCCCGCGCGTAGATCGCCGCGGACGCGACCGACCTGTGCAGGAGCGCGCTCGCGACCACGAGCACATCCTTGGTGCGGCGGTAGATGCGCTGGCCGCACGTGTGCCGAAGCTGGTGCGGGTGCGCGCCGCCCACGATCTCCGCCCGCTTCGCCCACTGCGCCAGACGCCGCCTCGCGTGCCGCGCCCCGATGCGCGCGCCGTGAGAGCCGCGGAAGAGCGCGCCGCCCGCTCGCTCCCCGACGTGCTCGCGCAGGAGCGCCGCGAGGTCGTCGGGCATCACGACCGTGTCCTCGCCCCCGCCCTTGAGCGCGCGCACGCGGATCTCCCCCGCCTCGAAGTCGAGGTCTTCGATGTCGAGCGCCAGCGCGCTGCCCAGGCGCAGGCCTGTGCGCAGGAGCGTCGTGAATAGCGCGCGGTCGCGCAGCTCGTCCGGGGTGCTGGCTCCGTTCAGCGCCGCGAGCAGCTTGGCCGCGTCCGCGTCGCTCAACGCCTTGGGCGCGGGAGGCCGTACGCGCGCGCGTCGCACGAGGCGAGCGGCGTTCGTTGCCGTGTAGCTCGCACCGTGCACGAACGCGCAGAAGCCGCGCACGCTCGATCGGATCGCGTTCGCGCTCGACGCCTTGCGCGCTCCCCCATCTGCGCGCTCGCGCACGGCGTCGCTCGCCAGGAAGCGCGCCACGTGCTCGTGGCCCAACTCGGCCACTGGCGGATCGCCCGCCCAACGCGCGAGCAGGCGCACGTGCCGTTCAACTTGCCGAACCGTGTGCACGCTGCGGCCGTCCGCCTGCAACTGCACCAGGAACACCGCCAGCGCATCGCTGATGCGCATGGATCACCTCGTGGACTTCGAACGTGGACTTCGCGACGCACCGCGCGACGCACGCACACAGGGGCTCGGGCTCGCGCGCGACGCAAGTCCGTTTCGCGCAATCCCCTACACGTCGACTTCGAGCGCGGGTCCGCCCGGCGCGGTGAGCACCGGGCCGCGCTGATCGGCGGCCGCCTCGGAGAAGTGAACTTCCGCCGGCTCGCCGCGACGCTCGCGCAGCTCGATCACCACGACCGACGCCGTGCCGTTCGAGTGGCGCTTCACGATCGTTCGACCGCGCGCGTCAACGGACCGACCACACTCAGCGCAGCGCCCGATCGCCTCACCCTCCCGCAACAGGAACGTGGCCGGCACATCACGCGACGGCCCGTGGCAGACATCGCACGGATCGGGATCCTCGCCTGTGAACTGCCCTTCGTATTGCGACGCGAACGCTTCCGCAGTGAGTCGGCCCCGCTCCTCTTCGATCACCGCGCGGTCGAGCATGGGGTTGGCCCACGACGGCGATGACCAGCTCTCAAAGTCCTTGTCTCTGCCGTTCTGCCCGCGACGGAACAGCTTCCAGAAGAAGTCGCGCCCACGCGGTGTCGAGAGGAACAGCGCCCAGCCACGCCGGTCGAGCAAGCGCTGCGAAAGGTGTTCGGTCCACACGCTCTCGCGCATCCTCACGACTTCGTCGACGATCGCGAAGTCAAGGCTCTCGCCGAGCAGAGAGGTTGGGTTGTCGGCCGTCTTGCCTTCGAGCACGCTCAAGCCGCCGCCGAGATTGACGACGACGAGGCGCTGCTCGCGCGGCGAGTACAGCTTCACGCGGTGCCTCATCTTTCTGAGCAGCGTGCTCGCGGTGCGCTGGAAGATCAGACGGGCCAGATCGAGCGTCGGCGCAACGGTCCATCCAAGGCACGCCTCGCGTGGCTGGAGCAGCGCGGCCGCGGCCTCCATCACTGCACATGTGCTTTTCCCCCATCGCACGCCGCACGCGAGCACGCGCCGCGGTGCAGTCGACCGGTGCACGAGGATCTGGCCAGCGTGCGGCTTGTAGCCGAGCGCCTCGAACAGCTCAGGTTTCGACAGCTTCTTCGCCATCGATCCCCTCGCCTTCGTGCGCGTCGTCGTCCCACGCGTCGACCTCGGAGTCCTCGATCAGGAACCTGCTCATCTCGTCGCGCGTAACCTGCTCGACGCTGATCGTCCGCGAATCCGTCGGCTCGCCGGCGATCAGCCGTTCGAGCTTGATCACCAGCTCAGCGGCCTTGATGCCTTCCATGCCGCTTTTGAGCGGATAGGTCTGGATCGCCGTTGCAGCGCGGCTGGCCATAGCGAGCAGGAGCTTGTGGTGGCGCACCGACATCTCCTGCATCTCGTCGGCGAGCTTGGCGTCCGCGGCCTCGCGCGCTCTGCGCTCGATCTCAGCCAGCCGCGCTTGCCACTGCTCGCGATCGGCACAACGGACTACGGTGCGCTTGTTGACGCCGTAGTTGCGCGCGACGGCTTCGTACGAGCGCCCGGAGCCGAGCGCCACGTAGTACGCGAAGGCGTCCTCGGGAACCTTGCCGGTCATGACTCGCAGCGCTCCTTGCGCACCTCAGCGAACGTGCGACCGTCGCCGTCGAGCGTGGCTTCGCGGCCCGTGAGCTTCTGCCAGCGCTCGACGATCACGTCGCAGTAGAGCGCGTCGAGTTCGCACAGGAACGCGCGCCGCTTGGTCTGCTCCGCTGCGATGAGCGTGGACCCGCTGCCGCCGAAGAGGTCGAGCACGTTCTCGCCGGGGCGCGAGGAGTACTGCATCGCGCGCGCGGCCAACTCCACGGGCTTTTCGGTCAAGTGAACCATGTGCGTGTGGTTGAGCTTCTTGACCTCCCACAGGTCTGTCGCGTTGTTCGGCCCCAGGAATGTGTGCGCCGCGCCTTCCTTCCAGCCGTAGAACGCCAGCTCGAACGCGCCCATGAAGTCCTTGCGCGTGAGCACCGGGTGGAGCTTGTTCCACACGATCGCTTGGCTGAAGTACAGGCCGCTCTCCTTGAGCGCGCTGGGGTAGTTGGCGAGGTTCGCGTAACCACCCCACGCATAGAACGCGCGGCCGGGTTCGAGCGCGTTCGCAGCGTTCGCGAACCATGCGCGCAAGAGGCGATCGAACTCCTCGTCCGACACGAAGTCGTTCGCGAGCGGGCGGTCCTTCGGGCGCAACTTGTCGTGCGTCTTCTTAGCCTTGCCAGGATGGCGTGCGAGGTCGAGGCCTTGATGGTGCGCGCCCTTCGGCGTCGTGGCGCTGAACGAGCTCAAGCCCGCGGCGATGGCGTTGTTGCTGCGCGGTTCGACCTTCACGTTGTAAGGCGCGTCCATGTTCACGAGCTGTATGCGCTCGCCGCCGAGCAAGCGCTCCACGTCCTCACGCTTCGAGCTGTCGCCGCACAGCAAGCGATGGTCGCCCAATACCCACAGGTCGCCCGCGCGCGTCGTCGCCGCATCCGGCAACGCAGGCGCGCCGTCCTCGACGATCCCATCGAGCGACTCGCCCGCCGCGATCACCTCGTCGAGCATCGCGTTCAACTCCTTCTCGTCGAAGCCGAGCGCGTCGAACACCTCAGTGCCCTTGAAGCTCTCCAAGATCCTCGTGAGCGCCGGCATGTCCCACGCCGCCAGCTCGCCCGTGCGGTTCAACGCGATGCCCAGCGCCGTCGCCTGCGTGTCGTCCAAATCCAGCTCGACCACGTCGCACTCCGTCCATCCCAGCGCCTTCATGGCGGTCATGCGGCCGTTGCCGCCGATCACCTTGCCGCTTGAGCGCTGCACCACGAGCGGCTCGGCCTGCCCGAACTGCTTCAGGCTCGCGGCGATGGCGTCGAGATTGCGCTCGTCGTGCGAGCGGGCGTTCGCGGGGTCGTGGTGAAGCGCGCTGAGCGCGACGCGGCGGATCGTGAGAGTGTCCAAGCGAGAAAACTCCTGCGCCGTGGTGGGCGCGGTGAGCGGCCGGCTTGGACTTCGTGCGTGGACTTGAGGGCCGCAAGAGTGCGTGTCTTGAGGTGGAACTTGAGTCTACGCTACTTCAACTAATCCGCCAAGATTAGAGAACAAGGCTGGGCTTATCTCGACGTGACCCCGCCCTTGGCTTCGATTCGAACGACAAACGGTTGAACGCGATCGACTGCGGGTGACTCTTCAACCGGCGGGCCGGAGGCAGCCTCAACACCTGCGGATGCCATCAAGTTCAGCAAGTACTCAGAACGAATGGCGAAATTCACGTTCTGCGGCAGCGCCCTGTTGTTGCGCAGCACATAAGCAGGGCTGAGGGTAGAAACCACTACGCCCCTAACAATCCCAGCGGCGTCAAACAAAGCGCTGCCACTGCTTCCGGGCTGAATCGGCGCTGTGATTTGAATCAATCGTGGGTCGTCGTCAGGCCCCATTACAGCACTCACCTGACCGCCTGAGTACTGGACTGAACTCGAAAGCGTCCCCTGCAGTGGGAATCCAAGAGTGAATATATCACTCCCTATCTTGATCGTCGTTGAGGGGAGTATAGGTGGAATCACCGCCGAACCGAAGACACTGTCAAAGTCAAAGTCTAGCAGCTGGAGGACTGCCAAATCGTTGACCTGATCGCGGCGGAGCAGAGTTGCAAGATGAGGTTGAGGATGGCTTGCGAACTGCACGAGGATGTTGGTCGCACCATCCACCACATGCCAGTTTGTAGCCACAACGCCAGACCGAGCGCAGAGAAACCCGCTACCAGTAACCACTTGCCCAGGCGCTATCTGCGGACGCGCACTTTCGCTCGCCGTTGGCTTGAGTTTCATCCAGCGAGAGACGAGGGTTTGTGTGCCACCATCCGGCTGGCCTGTCTTGAGATCTGTGGAGAACGAAAGCGTGCTGTCAAGAGTGAAGGTAGACCGGTGACGAACATAGCGTGCGTCGTAGTACTCCAGGACGTAGGTACTCGCTGACGCAGACTTGGAGATTTGCATCTTCTTCTGACCAGCGGCCCATCCGGGCGTAGTCGACTCCAAGACGTACGCGACGAAATCGCGTGTCCGCACAGCGTCATCTCTCTTGATGGCTATGCGATATTCGCCATCCTCATCGGACCAGACTCCTTCGATCGGGTTCAAAGACCCCGAGTTCTGAGCAAGGTACTCGTCGAACTCCGCTTCGGTGAGTTGGACGGACTCCCACTCAGTAGTGTACTGAACCAGCTCGGCGCGAATGCGGTAGATCGTGCTCCAAGCATCTGGCGGCTTGATCTCCAGGACGCGAGCAGCGTCGGCTCCTCGGCGTTTGGCAGCGGCCACCATTTCGTCAACGACATCCGAAAAAGAGCCGCCGATAGTGGTCAGTCCGGTATCTCCGATGCTAAGCACTCCGAGCGTCCGGTGAGGACGATCTACCGACTCGCCCGGCCAGAACACATGCACGAGAGTCGATGGCTGCGACGGTGGATCTGCAATGCCCGTGGACTTCGAGTAACTCAGGTACGTCGTGCAGGACACGCCAAGTCCGGCGACTAGCATAGCCACGAGAAGCAACAACGCTTTCGCGTGGTAACGGCAACGGGGATTGAGTTCACTTCGAGTGATTATTTCGGATGAAGCGGTTCCCTGCATATTGGAGACTCCTTGCATTTCCGCACGTTTGCGTTCTACGTCGGGTCATTCGTTATCGGAGCTGGGCAGTCGACTCAACGCCTCACGGCGAGCTTCGGAGGCGGTATCTGGGTCGGCAGATATAGGCCGTCCCGAAGACCGCGATCACGCGGCCACGACGAGTCGTCGGTTGACCGGCGCGCGCCTGCTGAAGTCGACGCCAAGCTGGGAATCGCCGGTGCACTCGTGGCGGAGAGCGACAGGCGCTTCACCGCAAATCGGCCCACCAGGACCGAGATTCCCCTACTTCGCAAAGTACCGCGTCCCCCGCTTCTGCCCCGTGGTCTTGAGCTTCTTCGCCGCGATCATGCGCACGATCGGGAGCTGGAGGTCCTTGGTGTCGACGCCGAGCGCCTTCTTGATCTGCTCGACGGACTGGCCGGGGTTCTTCGCGACGTAGGCGACTACGACCTCACCCATCTTCGCCACGTCCTCGGGCGTACGCTTGCCGCGCTTGCCCGTGCGCTTGGGCGCGACGATCGGCGAGGGCGTGCCAGACTTCACGGGACGACCAGGGCCGCGCTTGGCGGGCGCAGTGGGCGCACCGAGCGCGCTGGTCACCGCTTCGAGCGCAGCGGCGCGCACGATGTTCGCGAGGTCAGCCGTGAAGGACTCGATGCGCGCGCGCACGGCGGCGTCGGTGGGGCCGGGTCTCATGACGATGATTGAGCCAAGATGACGCCCAGAACGCAAATGGATCGACGGCTTGGTGCGCTCCACCACTGCCGCATCGGGGACGCGCGTCTTGAAGCAATCTACGCGCGCCCAAACGTCGCACTTCAATGCGAGCACCTCATAGAGGTCGATGGGCTAGCGAAGCGCCTATCCGCCAATTGGCTTCATTGGCATACAGTGAACACCAACGCATCAGTCAGACCCGTCGAGCTGGGACTGGATGGATCGCGCGACCAGTACTGGCAGTACACGACCGCCCCCGGTACGAGACCAGCGTCGACGCCACTCTGGATTCGCGCTCCCATGTCATATGAGTATGTGCCCGAGCAGTTGTCAGGTGGTGGATTGCCCCCGGAGAACTGCGCTGGAGTTCGCGAAACGGGAGCCGCAACGAGTAGTGTTCCACCTTGGAACTGCACGCTTGCAGGCGCGAAACCATAAAATAGGATTCCCGTCTTGTTACTCAGGACATCTGACGCGGTAACGGCAAACGCTGGAGCTCCGCTTGCACTCGCCACCCCTTGACAGCTTATGCGGGGCACGCACCCCGCGCTGTTTACTTTAGCGGTTCCGTATACGACATACGCGCCGCCGGAGGAGCATCTGCCAAGAAGCACGGGCTCCGCTACGTAGGTCACCTCCGAGCCGACCGGCGCTCCATCGTTGCCGTTGCCTGAGACATCGCTCCCGTCAGCGGTACTGAAATTCCAACTTCCGACTAGCCCGGGGATCGGCCCCGTCACTTCGCAGTCCATCGCAGCTGCGATTTCACAACCGCTGCGCGCATAGCTCCAGATCCTCACTGCATCGACGACGCCGTCGAACCGTCGCACGTAGCCACCGGGGCCGTTAGCTGCTCCGAAGCGTAGATTCGCGGCCTGGTCGTAGTATATGGAGTGAACCCAAGCCATATCGGCCTCCAAGCTGCCGTTCACGTACAGCCTTATACGCTGACCGTCGTAGGTTAGCGCCACGTGTGCCGTGACACCGACCGGAATGGGGGTCATTGCAAAGACATTGACGCCCTGACCAGCAGCGTAGTTAAGCGCCACGTTGAACCTCTGCGTCATTGGGGACCAACGAAGCGACCAAGATCCTCCGAACAAGCCACTAGCTATTGCGTCGTTGGCTCGAGTAATAAAATGAGCACCGTACACATCGTTGGTGTTTCCGAACCCGAACCCCAGTGGTGTGATCGATGCCTCAACGGTCAATTGCTGTGGGCTAATCGAGACACTGCCAGGAACGTTTATGTACCCGACACTTGTGGCACTCGTGTTGGCCACTCGAAGAGCACGGGCTGTCGGCGGTGGAGTTGACGCGTCGATCGCGGCGACGGAATCGAGGTCGAGGCCTGGGTTGTACGGCGTCGGGAACTGCTGACCGGGGTCATCGATGATTCGCACGGCATCGAATCTCAGCGCTCCTGGGGGGAACGCGGGCAGGAAACCGTCCAGATCGATCGTAGTCGCGAATGAGCTCCCAAACACGCTCGGCAGAACAGCGAAGCCCGCATTCAGAGAGAAACCCGCGAGCTGGACCGCGGAAAGCGTAGCCGGATCGCCGGGGCGCACGTGCACAAAGAACTGTTCGGCGTTGTTCCCGCCCTGGAAGACGAACAAGTCGGCCGCACTCGTCGCCGAGTTCGTCAAGATGTTGTCGATGAACCCAAGCTCAATCTGACCTCCCTCACCAAGAGATGTCGCTCCGCTCGCGTTCTGAGCGCTATGACTACTGCCGGGATTAGGAGAATAGTCGGGAATGCCCACTGCGGCGCACGGATCGGCAAAGCTCGGAAGCATCGGCGCGCCAAGATTGTTGTAGCCCAATACGGCATCGGCAAAGACGGCTGCTCCACTCGCGAACGTGAACGGGCCGCCAGCGTACTGAGCCCCAAAGCTGGTGCCAGGAGCTATGTTTGGGCTGCAAGTCGTTTGCGCGTGCGCGCAAAGACCGCCGGCTACGGCCACGCTGAGCGCAAATAGATGAAGTACATTGCGCGTCGAGCGACACGGGGAGTGGATAGCGATCATGCGAGTCCGACCTTCTAGGCAGGGAAGCAGGGAGCTAGTTGCCAGGAGTCGCTTCGTCGTCACGCAGGCGAGACTCCCTGGGAACTCACGAACTGTACAAGGCTCGACCCGTGGCGTCGAGCGTGGGCCACCTCGACCGGCAATCGAAGCGGCCCCACCCGGCGAACCAGAGTTGAGCCCCCAGACCGACAGCCTCCCGCTGAGAGTTGGAGCTCAGCGCGCCGGCGGCTCCCGCCAACAGGAGTTCAGGGAGCGCATCCCCCTCCCGTGCACCGACCGAGCGGCAACGCTGGAGCGACCCGGTGGCCCAAGAACGGCTCGGGATGGTGATCGAGGTGAACGATGTGCTGGGGCTTCGCCGTCGCGTTGAAGCGCTCGATCAACTCGCGATCACTCTCTTACGACGTACGGGGCCGACGCCGGCAGGTTGATCCAAGGGTTGCGCGCGCCGCTCATGCGCAGAGTGCGTGACGCGAGCGCTCTGTGAGCGCCACGATTGCGCGTTGTCCGATCGAGGCCGAGCGCGAGTTGCATCATCGTCGCACCCTCCCGCCCCGCTCCTGGCCGCCCCTGGCCGCCTGTGGCCGGTTCAAGCGGACACGCATCGATGGGGCTCGATCGCCCGATTGTCCGCCCCTGGCCGCCTGCGTCCGCCTGTGGCCGCCCCTGGCCGGTTCGAGAGCGCAATTAGGTGTGTTAGCCACGCCGCCCGATTCCCAAGCTGAAGGCCTACCAGCGCGCCCTCTTCGTTCCTTCCGAGAAAACTAGGGGTTTCCGCGCAAGCGGCCCGGCGGACGCGCGGCGAGTTGCGGTAATGTCGCACCGAAGCGTGGCCAACCGCAGCCGCGGCAGCGTGGGCACCTCCCGTGCGGGCGTAGCTCAGCGGTAGAGCACAGCGTTCCCAACGCTGCTGTCGAGGGTTCGATCCCCTTCGCCCGCTCCATCATGCGATGGAGCATCCCGCACGGCCTCGCCCGCGCAGGCTACCTCGCCGGAAGCGGACCGCGGTTGCGGTAATGTTGCACCCAGGCGCGCCGAAAGCGGCCCAGTGCGCGCGTGAAATGCTCGGTTTCCTCGGCGTTTTCGAGGGGTGATCGCGCGGCAAGGCGGGTGGAGGCTGACACTCTACCGATGCGCCAACAACCGGCCGCGCAAGACGTGGTAGCGTCGCGGACGGAGGCACTCCTCGTGACTTGCACTCGCAACAGGATCGTCGGACTCGCGCTCGGGGCGGTGTGCACTGCCGCCGTGCTCACGCCGTTCTCCTGCACGGCGATCAAGCACGCGCAGGTGGCGTACGCCGCCGACGACGCTCACGCGCTGCGTACAGAGATCCTGGAGAGCCTGGCGTCCGGCAGACAGCCGGCCTGGGCGGGGCGCTACAAGTGGTCCAACGGGCGCGAGAGCCGTCGCGTCGACATCAGCTCGGTCGGCTTCTTCTACGAGTACCGCCACTGCACAGGAGTCGGCGAGCTCGCGTACGGATCGGTGGAGCGCGCGGTTGACGGTCGGCTGCTGCTGACGGCGAAGCTCTACACGGACAAGCGAGAGGTGCGGGCGGCGTCCCAGGGCCGCCGTCAGGTCTTTCACTTCGCGCCCGAGATGTACTCAGTCCAGTGGGGCCTGGAACAGTTCCTCGTGCCGCGCGACTTGATGCCGGAGTTCTGCTCGATGTCGCAAGCGGAGAGCTGGAACTCGATGCGGTACGCGACCTACCCGCGCAAGATGATCGGGTCCGACGAGAGCACGGTGAGGCCGCCTGCGCCGACGTTCACCGGCCTCCCCGACGTGCCGCCGGAGTTCACTCGGTACTTGCCGGGGTAGAGCGGTGTACGTCCCCCACAGCCGTCCACGGCGCGATCTACGGCGATCGGGTGCGGTCGGTGCGCTACGGGGAGCCACGGGCGCGTGTGCGGCCCTGTGAGCGCGCGGCGCGGCGGGTGGAGGCTGACACTCCACCAGCACGGTGATCGAGCGTGATAGCGTGGTCGCAGAGATGAATCGCATGCAGCGCAGACTCGCCGCTCTCGCGTTCGGATCGATGTTCGCCACGATCTCGGGATGGTCCGTGATCGCTTTGGTTGGCCCCACCAACCCGACGAACCAAACAGCGACCCGGCCCGATCCGTTCGAGCTGGCGCGCGACCAGGGGAACTTGGTTCGGCAGAGAGTCCTCGACGACATTTCGGCAGGCACACAGCCGAGTTGGGCAGGGACCTACGCTTGGAGCAACGGATACGTGCGACACCATCTCCACGTCAGCGTTCGCGGCTACTTCTACGAGCACGGTTCCTGCACCGGCACTCAGCTCATCTCCTTCGGCGAAGTGGACGCGGGCGCGGATGGACGCCTCGCCCTCTCGCAACGCCTTCAGTTGGACCGGAGGGGCTGGTCGCAAGCGCCGCCGCTCGCC
Organism: Planctomycetaceae bacterium; assembly: GCA_011525785.1. GTDB lineage: Bacteria > Planctomycetota > UBA1135 > UBA1135 > WYBT01. Next base: position 407,867 of record WYBT01000021.1, on the reverse strand, counting down.
GAAACCGACGAGCGAACGCCGTCAACCGTGCCCATGCGAAGGGGCCACTGCCTTGAGCCCACGATGTTCTCGGTCCCATGGGGCAAGGAGACCTTTCTGATCCCAGCGAGCCTGATGCAGGACTTCTGCGCGCTCGTGACAGCACACGGTCCGCAGGCGCTAGACCACGCGGACTACCTGCGGCGCGTAGGTTCCGAGCACGAGGGCCTACGTCGCCAGCCAGAGCTTGCCGGCCTGCCCGACGTGCCGCCGGAGTTCAGGCGCTTCTTGCCGGAGTAGCGCAGGCGCGCTCCAGGGCCGCCCACGGCGCGATCAAAGGCGGTCCGCTCCGCGCCGCCACGAGTTGGTTAGCGGCCCAGCGATCGGCGGACGTCGCACGGATTCGAAGCGGTTGCCCGCTCCACTAGGTAGCGCGAGCGAGGGACTTGCAAACACCGCGAGGCGCACTTGGGTTGGTGCACGCAACCGGTTGCCGCACTGTCGCGGTGGTGTCGCGGCGACGGTTGCGAATGGATGCTGCGCGTGCTTGCTGATGCTTCCGCACTCCCCGCCGCCCATTTGCCCGCCAAGGACTGGGCCGATGGACCAGCGACACCAATCGCCTCCCAGTTGAGCGTCGCTGCAGGCCTACAGTTCTCACGTGTACCCGTCGTCCGGCCGCGAATCGACCACCTCGCGGTCGCGTGGCGCTCGGCGAGACGATGCGAAGTGTATGGCGAATCTGCGATCTCTAGGGTGAGGCGATGGCGACGAACGCGTTTCGTGGGAGCGGCCCGTGAGCTTGCCGACTCGCCGCTGCCTTTGCGCTGGATCTCGCGCCACGGTAACGTCCAACTGAACCCATGGATGGCTCGAAGACTCGAAGAACGCCGCGTCGCCGCTCGCCTCGGAAGGCTCTGAAGATGGCGAGCGTAACGATCTACCGCCGTACGGTGGACGGCGACACAGGGCCAACCTGTGTAGACCTGTTCTCGGGTGCCGGAGGCATGGCCGAAGGCTTCCGGCAAGCAGGATGGCGGATTCTAGCGGGCTCCGACGTGGACGCTGAAGCATCGGCAACGTTTCGTCGTAACTTCCCGGAAGCGTCGTTCATTGAAGGACCTGCCTCAAGGGTTACCGCTAAGATGCTCATGGATGAGACAGACCTCAAGCCTGGTCAACTTGACTGCCTCATCGGAGGCCCGCCATGTCAGTCGTTCAGTTACAATAACCACGGACGCACCGCTAACGACGAACGAGCTCGGCTCTTTCGGTGCTATCTACAGATAGTGTCGGCCCTCCGGCCGAAAACTCTAGTAATGGAGAATGTTCCAGGCATGCTATCCGTAGGGGGTGGAACCATCGTCAAGGCGATCAAACGGAAGCTGCAGCGGCTCGGATATGAATCTGCGATACGCATTCTGTACGCCGAGGATTTCGGCGTACCGCAGCAGCGGCGGCGAGTGTTCGTTTTGGCGAGCCGTGTCGGTGATCCGCTCGGCATTCTCCCTGATGGCACCCACGGGCCTGCACCGAAGCCAAAAACCGGCACAACTGATTACGTGCATCAGTGGTCACCGCCGCATGGCATTACGCTACCGAAGTTAGTTACCGTCGGCGACGCGATTACCGACCTGCCTCAGATCAAGAGTGGAGGCGGCCAGTTCGTTAGCGCGTATAGCAAGCCAGCAAAGACCGCATACCAGCACACAGCACGCAGCGACAGTGGGATACTGCACAATCATATTTGCCACTCACTCTCCGAGCAAATGCTGCAGCGTATTGAGCATGTGCCAGAGGGCGGCAACTGGCGAGACATCCCACGCCGGCTCTTGACGGCGGGAATGAAGCGCGCGCGCACGTCTGACCATACAACGCGGTATGGCCGACTCCGGCGCTCCAAGCTGGCCTCAACCATTCTCACCAAGTGCGACCCGCACTGGGGTGCCTACGTGCATCCGACACAGAACCGCACACTGTCGGTGCGCGAGGCGGCTCGCCTTCAAGGATTCCCGGACACCTTCGTCTTCGACGGACAGCACGTCAGCAAGCACTACGCACAAGTCGGCAACGCCGTTCCTCCGCCGCTCGCCGCCGCGATAGGGCGCAACGTACGCGCGCACATCGATGCCACGCACTCGCGCACCAAGCGGCGGGGCCCACCCGAGCACATTTCTGGCTCAAGGCTCGCCCCGCACACCCAACATTCAGGCTTTTCCCCGACGAAACTGGCCTCTGTCCGTGAAGCGCGCTTGCAGCGTTGGACTTGAGAGTAGAACCATGGCCAAGAACTCAGTAGCAAACGGTGTGTCGTACCGCAAGATCTCCCCGGACGAACTGTACTTCGATCCCGACAACCCTCGGTTCACGAGCTCCGCTGGCCAGAATTCGCAGGACCAGATTCAGGCCTTGCTCGAACGCGAGCCGCATATCGCGTTGGAGCTTGTGGATTCGCTCCTCGAGAACGGGTTCATCGAGTACGAGCCGCTAGTGGTGCGAAAGAGACCCAGCGGAACTGGATTCTACGTCGTCGAGGGGAATAGGCGTCTTGCTGCAATTCGTCATATCCGCCAGAACAAGACAAAGTACGCAAAGAAGAGCAGTAGACTCGCAGACCTCGAGAGCGTTCCGGTCCTTGTCTTTCCTGAAGGGGACACCCATCAGAAAGACAAACAGCGCGTCTACTTGGGAGTCCGCCACCTGTTCGGGTTTCGCGAGTGGCCAGCGGAAAGCAAGGCGCGATTTCTTGACTCGCAGATCAAGTCGAAAGCCGACGTCGATCGTACGATGCGAGAGCTAAACATCAAGCGCCACGAGCTGCAACGATATTTGATTCCGTACCGCATTCGCCAACAAGCGAGCGAGTTGATGAAACCGCATCAAGATCAGGACTTCTGGGTCCTCGGAGAAGGACTCAGCCGCGCGGGCGTGAAAGAGTACATTCTACTCGAGGTCGATAAGGACACGCTGGCCGTAAAGAGCGTCGACTTCAAGCGTCTCAAGAACCTGCTCACGTTCGTATATGGCACGCCTCAAAAACAGCGCGAAGATCGTCTGATCGAGGAGACTCGCGATCTATCGAAACTCGCAAAGGTATTGTCGAGTCCACAGGCGCTCGCTGCAGTCGAGAAGGGCAAGAGCCTGGAGGACGCCCTTGTGCTGCTAGATTCCCCCGCCGAAGCGTTCAAGCGCCTCGGGCGACTAACATCGCAGACGAAGGCGGTCATTGCGCGACTCAAGAAGCACACGAACATCAAGACGCTGTCAGAGAAATTCGTCGCGTTCGAATCGGCCGCCAAGAAGTTCATCGGAGATGCAAAGTAACACGGTCATTTTTGAGCTGTTCGAGATCCTGTGCAACGAGCTCGAGCGACGCGACGACGCACAGATAATAAACGAGACCAAGCTCGGCGACCCCGAGCTGTTGGCGGATCTCAAACGAGCGTTTAAGGAGACCCACGAGGCCAAGGCCTTCGAGCGCGGCATCCAGGCTCTCGCAACGCATTTCAAGGATCGCGGAACCAAGCTTCCATTTGGCTACGATCTCTCAACGCGCGAGTTCACACCTGAAGATCACGACTATCTCGACTTCATCGCGCTCGCCAGCGGGCTGCGCGGCAGAGGCGGCGACTCTAAGGAGTTCGAGATCGCGACGCTTCAGCGCCTCAAGCACCGCCTAACTGGGAGCATTCGGCGAGTCGGGCACCCACGCGACGTTCACAGGAAGAAGGAGGAGTACCTCAACTACCTACGTAAACTAGGATTCGACAAGAACGCCCTTGAGCCCAAGGACAAGGATGGCGGCTTCGATATTCTGTGGCTTCCACCGCTCGGTGCTGTGCCGCTTCGGCCGATCGTCGCGTTCCAATGCAAGAATTCCAAGTTTGACGAAAAAGACGCAAGCTCATCGACGGAACGTTCGGCACGAACGTTCTCCCGCCACTCGCATTTGCGCCGTTCGGGGACAATGCACCTCGTGGTATTCAATGACTACATTGATAACGTGAGGTATATCGGACGCGCAACAGGTTGGGGGTTCGTACCGATCGGCCTCAGCGACCTCGCGCAGTCCACAGAGTTAGCGCACCAGGAAATCCTGTAGCCGAGCAGCGATACCCACGGTTACGACATCAGCCTGTGAGCGTGCAATTTACCGATGTGTAGTGTCACACAGGCTTTTTCGCTTTGGGAATCTGGACAGTGGGCAGCTTCCTCGACCTCTGAAGGGAAGGCCGTGTTCTTCGAGCGTATGGAAGTCGGCCTGCGCCCAGCGACCTTGGCGACCTCATCGGCCAACGGCGTGGACTTCGGCATGCGGCGAGCTACCTCGGGGGCGGATGGTAGCGGCGGGCGTGCGATCGGGGGAGATGGTCAGCCTCCGGCGCGGCGTCCCAGCCGCGGGACGGCAATGTGGGCGGGCTGCGACGCGGGACTTGCGCCTGGACTGCGCACGCGGCTCTACGGTCGATCCGAACACGCCCGCGCTTGGTCGAGGTACTCGCGCACCTCGGGGACCAACTCCAGTCGAACGCTGCGGACCCAGAAGTCCCACGACCACCCGCGCTTCTCGGGCACGAACCTGTAGAGGTCTCGTCCCCGCAAGCTGAGCGGGAACAGCACCCGACTCGCGAGGTCGGTCGAGTTCGCCAGCATCGGCGAGACCTCCTCGCCCGCATGCTCAGCGACCAACTTCAGCAGCCGATCCACCAAGGGATCGTCATCAACCCACTCCTGCTGGCCACAAGTTGTGGAGATGAGAACGAAGAATCGATCATCCGCCGGCCCTACGTTGGTCGTGTACTCCCCGAGGACGAATCCGCCGCGAGCCACCGCTTGTTCGAGTTCCTCGTTCGTCATCTGGTGCGAGTTGCGTTGACGGCAGCGTGCGACGCACTCTCAGAATGGAATGCTAGCCGAGCCACACCGGGCCGCCCCTACTCCACCGCCGCGCGCAGGTCGGCTGTCGAGATGTGCGTGTACACCCTGCTCGTGAGCCTCACATCGCTGTGCCCCAGGAGCGCCTGCGCGTGAACGATCGGGACGCCGCGGCGCGCCCACTGGGTGGCGGAGCCGCGCGTCGGCCCCATCACTATTGGCCGCGCGGCCGTCCTTCGTTCGACGTAGCTGAGCGATGATCAGCCGACCGAACGGGAGGCAGGCGCTTGTTAGTGAAACGCGAAGCCTGGTCCCCGACCGCGAAATGAGAATCCCCGGAGCGAACCGAACGGCTCGGCTCCGACTCCATATCGGAAAGTGCCGCTCGTGAAGTCCCCTTGCGCGGGCGTGGACGACGGCGGTGCGGCCGCCGCGTTCCGCGTAGGTGCCCCGCACGACACGAGTGCCAGCACGAAGAGACCGAGACACTTGTGCACTGACTTCACTTCGCCCCCCATCCAACTCGTTGCATCAACAGTTGTTCGCAGCCCGATGGCGTCCTGTCACTGCCACGAAGTTCGAGCTCACGTGGGTCAACCTACCTCCAGGTCCCAAGGCCCGCCACGCGCGACCGAACGATCATCGTCCTACGACCCGCTCCACCACCCCCCGCATCTCCTCGACGCCCAGATGCACGTACACCCGTGCCGTGAGCTTCGGATCGCTGTGCCCCAAGATCCGCTGCGTGACCGCCAGCGGCGCGCCGTTCCGCGCCATCCTCGACGCCGCCGTGTGCCGCAGCGCGTGCAGGTCGAGCGAGCGGCCGTGGGCGTCGACGCGCTCGATGTTGGCGGTGGCGAGCAGGCGGTCGAGCACGCGCATGGCGTTGTTGGTGGCCGTGGAGAGCGGCTTGCCCTCGGGTGTGGCGAACACGGGCTCCACGGGCCGCACGGCGCGCCCTGTTGCGCGCTGGCGTAGCTCGCGCAGCCGTTCGAGTTCGGCGGCCATCGCGCGCGTGATCGGCAACGAGCGCGCCCTACGCGCCTTGGTGGTCTCGGCGCGCAACGCGACCACGCGCGTCGCAAGGTCCACGTCGGCCCAGGTGAGCGCACGCGCCTCCCCGTAGCGGCACGCGGTCTCGATCAAGAAGCGCCACAGGGGAGCCTGCGGAATGCGCACGCCGCCGGAGCGCTGCGCTCGCGTACGCCCGCGCTCGACGCTGATGGTGAGCTTGCGTTCGTTCTCGCGATCGTCGGCCTCGGCGGCGGCGAGGAAGCGCGCGATCTCGTCATCGCTCATGGCACGGCGGCGCTTGACTTGATGCGCCTCGCCGTCGGGCAGGCGCTTGAGGCGCGCGAGCGGGTTCTCGGCGATCAGCCCGGCGTCGCATCCCCAGTTGAGCGCGGCGCGCAGGCGGTCGACGTGCACGTTCACGGTGCGCGGCGCGAGTCCCCCATCGAGCAGCCGGGCGCGCACGCGAAGCACATCGGCGGGCCGCACGTCCATCACGCGACGCACGCCCAGTTCCTCGATCATGCGCGCGAGCGCTTGGCGACTGTTCGTGACGTGCGCGTCGCTGGCGCGCGTGCCGAGGTCGGCGAGGTAGCTCTCGATCAGCTCGCCCAAGTCCATCGCCTGCCCCGCCACCGCGCCGAGCCCGTGCAGCGCCATGTCGCGCGCGCGGATGATCTCGGTCGAGCGCATCTGCGCCACACGCTTGTCGGTCGAGAGCGATTGCTGGCGGCGCACGCCGTTCGCGTCGGTCCACTTGAAGGTCCACATCGGCGCGCCCGCCCCGCGCTGTACGAGCGCGAGCTTGCCCGGCCCGAGCGCGCGTCCGAGTCGTTGGATCACGGGTTCATCTCCGTGAAGCGGCGCGGCCGCCGACCCCGTTGTGCGAGATCGACGGCCACGCGTGCAAGGCCGCAGAGTCTGAGTGCCTGCTGATCGAGCCCTCGTCTACCGCAGAAGCGATGTCGAGATGTGCTCGCCGCGAGACGAGTCGATCGCCGCACAGTGGAAGTGCGGGCGACGCCATGGGCAAGCGCCGCGCGCGTCGAGTGCTCTAGCGCGAACGCGGCCGCGGGATCAGAGCGCGGCCGGCTCGATCAAGGGACCAGGATCGGCGCGAGGACGACGCGGAAGCCGATACTGCTCACGGCAAGGCCAGCTGTCTGCGCATCGCGCTTCGCGGAGCGCGCCCGGTCGGAGGCGCTGACCCAGCTGCCGCCACGCACGACGCGGGCGGTGGAGCCGCTCACGAACGGGTCCGTGACGGTGGCGGTAGGGTAAGTCGCGTAGGCATCCAGGCACCACTCGCGCAGGTTTCCGTGCATGTCGTACAGGCCCCAGGCGTTCGGCGGATAGCTCCCCACCGGCGCAGGAGTGCTGTTCGCGCAGGAGGAATTCGAGTGGTAAGAGAAACCAATGTGCGCCTGGTTGCAGAACAGCGCGCTCCCGACGTTGAACTCGGTCTCGGTCTGGGCGCGGCAGGCGTACTCCCACTCCGCCTCGGTCGGCAAGCGGAACTCGTAGCCGGCCGGCACGTTGCCCAGCGCGCTCTGCTGCGCGGTGAGAGCGGCGCAGTACTGGCGCGCCTGAATCCAGCTCACGCTCTGCACCGGGAGAGTGGGCCCCTGATAAAACGAGGGGTTGAAGTTCATGAGGCCGAAAAACTCGGCTTGGGTCACTTCCGTCGCACTCATCCAATAGCAGTAAGTGATGTTGACGACGTGAAGGGTCTCGTCCGGACCGCGAAAGTAGGGCGCGCCGGTGGACGCGAGCGAGCCCATCTTGAAGTTCCCAGGCGGAATCGGGACCAGACCTGGAATCGCCGTCACGCACGGCACGGGCGGCGGGTTTCGCAGCGTGAGTTCGAGCGCGTTGGAGAGGTTCGAGGTCTTCACCGCCAGCGGGTCGCGATACCACGACTGCACGAAGACCGAGTCGCCCGCGACCCAGGGGTTGCCGAGCGCGCCGGGATTCGCGGCCTGGAACGCATCCCAGTTGATCACGAACGAGCCATTGCACTGGCCCGCAGCGCCGCCGCTGTTCTGCGGTGCGCCGATGCGCTTGGTCGGCGGCTTCACGCAGCGAAAACTGGTGCTGCCCGCGCCCCACGGCAGTGGCGTGAAGCCGGCGTTGTTGACGCCGTAGAAGACGATGCCCTGCTTCTCGCCTTCAACGCCGCTGGTGGTGATCACGCAACCTGCTGTGTTCGCCGTGTTGGGCTGCACGTTGGCGTTGATCGACGGCGTGCAGCCGTTAGTCGATACGCCTGCTGTGCAGTACGGCGCGGGCCCTTGGGCGTGGGTCAACGGGGCGAGCAAAACAACGAGAAACGCGGGCGAGAACTTCATGGAGACCCTTCGAGCCTGAGTTGGCTCCCAACAGAACAGACCGCCGCCCAACGAACTTTAGCGCGTTCGCACAGGTCAGCAACGGGCAGAGATCCGCGAACTCCGTGGGCGCCGGCCGGGCGGAGATCCGTTCGCGCGCCGCAGCTACGCTGATCCGAAAAGTCAGGATTTCTGGAACAATCTGAGCCCTCTCGATGGAGCGCCGTCGCGTTTGGGCGTGTTCGGAGTCGAGGGCGAAGCGCCGCTCAAGGGCCTTGAGCTTTGGTCGCTGCCCGACCCGGGCGGCAAGGTCCGCGCACACGCCGCGCTGGATCAGCCCGACGAGCAACTGATCGCCGAATTGCGCGAGCGCGGTCCGCAGCTCGACGACGACTCGATCCGCGTGCTGCTCAGCGAGTTGCTGCACGGTTGCGCCTTTCGCCTGCCGCCCGTTCAGTTCGAAGCGCTGTACCGCGCGCGCGTCGTCGGCGGAGCGGTCGGCATCGAGCACGTCCGCGAGGCGTGGTATCCGCCGCCAGCCATCGTGCGCGCCTGGGGACGCGCCAATGCGCCCGGCGAGAGCGTGTTCTACGCCTCGTTCTCGCGCAGCGTCGCGCTGTGCGAAGTGCGCCCCGCCGTGGGCGACCCGGTGACGATCCTTCGCGCGACGCCGACCTCGAGCGCGCCCGCGTACTTCTTTCCACTCGGCCTCGCGCCGCAGCTCTCCGACGAACTCAAGCCGCGCGCCGATCCGAGGCTTCCCGAGATCTACGCCCGCGACGAGGACCGGCGACGCGCGGCGCTGATCCACGACTTCCTGGTCGCAGAGTTCACGCGTGAACACCCTGCGGGACAGCCTCGGGCGTACGCGGTGACGGCGATCCTCACGCGCATGATCTTGCGCGCCGTGCCGGGGCTCGCCGGCGTGGCGTACCCAAGCGTCGTCACGCGCCGCGCCTCCATCGCAGTCGCGCTTCCCCCACTCGAGGCCGATCGCCTGCTGCGGCCGGAGTCGTGCATCGAAGTGCACGTCGAGGCCGAGGACGACGTGAATTTCCGCACGCGAGTCGTGCGGACCGCGCAGCGCTTCGACGACGACGGCGCGGTGCGCTGGAGCTGAGGAGCGCGTTGCGCTCGGAGCGCGCGGCGCAGCAGGCCGCAGCGCGAAGTCGTGGCTCGAGAGCCGGCCACCCGCAGCCTGCTCGCCACCTCGCGCGTCGCCTACGCAGTTGGGCGAACGGATGGGGCGATTCCGACATTTGTTTCAAGAGCGCGCGCTGCGCCGCCCGAACTTCGGGGCCGTCGCGAGGCAGGTCGGTTACGCCCCCCCTGCCGCAATCGAGTCCTCGCCGACCCGCCCACCTCCGTTTCCTCGGAGTTCCCGTGTCCGCGCCCCACGACTCGAACGACTTCGTCAGCACGGCTGCCCCCAAGAGCTCCGCCTCAGCCGAGGCCGCGCCCGCACCCGCGTTGCCCAAGAGCGACGCCAACAGCTCCGAGCCTCGCGCAGCGTTGCTCGGCCTCGACCCGCCGCCGAGCGGCGCGCCGCAGACCGTGCGCGTCGCAGTTGCGGAGCTCGACGCGCTGGTCGACCTGGTGGGCGAGCTGGTGCTCGCGCGCAATCAACTGCTGCAGACTTCGCTGGCCTCGCGCGACAACGCCGCGACCGCGATCACGCAGCGACTGGACGTCGTAACGAGCGACCTGCAAGAGGGACTGATGCGCATGCGCATGCAGCCGGTCGGCGCCGCCTGGGGCGCGATCAGCGAGCTGGCGCGTGAGTGCGCAGCGAAGGCCGGCAAGCGCGTCGCGCTGCGACTCGAGGGCTTCGAGATCGAACTCGACCGCACGGCGCTCGAGGGCCTGCGCGAGCCGCTGGGAGAGCTCGTGCGACTGGTCGTCGAGCACAGCATCGAGAGCGCGAACGAGCGCGAACGCGCCGGCAAGCCGCGCGAAGCGCTGCTCGAACTGGCCGCGTCCCACGAGGGCGGCCGCGTGGTGTTGGAACTCACGGACGACGGCGCCGGCCTCGACCAGGACTCGCCGGCGGTGCGCGAGTCGCTGGCGCGCGTGCGCTCGGAGTTCGCACGCCTGGGCGCCAACCTCGCGACCAGCCGCAGCGGCGAACGCAACGTGTCGCGGCTCGCCATACCGCTCACACTCGCCATCACGCCCGCCCTGCTGGTGTCGGCCGGCGCCGAACGCTTCGCCCTGCCGCAGACCAGCCTGGTCGAGCTGGTGCGCATCGCGCGCGGCGACTCGGCGCAGGTCGAGAGCTTCGCCGGCGGCTCGGTCTTCCGCCTGCGCGAGGAGCTGCTGCCGGTCGTCGACTTGCGCGGCGCGCTGGGACTGTCGAGCGAAGGGCTCGAGGAGCGCGAAACCAGCGGGCTGGTCGTGCTGCAGGCGGGCGCGCAACGCTACGGCCTGGTGGTGGACAAGATCCACGACACCGAGGAGATCGTGGTCAAGGGCCTCGCTCCCGCGCTCGCGGCGCTCGGCCTGTACTCCGGCGCCACGGTGCTCGGAGACGGCGGAGTCGCGCTGATCCTCGATGTGCCGGGCCTGGCGCGCAGCGCCGGACTCGAAGTTTCCGAACTCGGCCTGGCGCGCAGCGAGCGCGGCGCCCCGACGCTGGACGCGAATGCGAGCGAGCGCGAGCGCTGGCTGGTGTTCGAGCTGCGCGGCGGGCGACGCATGGCTGCGCCGCTCGACAAGGTCAGCCGCCTCGAGGAGTTCCCGCTCGAGTCGCTCGAGCGTTCGTGCGACGCGCGCGTCGTGCAGTACCGCGGAACGATCCTGCCTTTGATCGAGACCGCCGACCTGCTGGGACTGCCGCCGGCGCCGACGAGCGCGGAGCGCGACTTCGCGAGCGTGGTCGTGCTGGCGATCGACGGGCGCCTGCTCGGCATGGTCGCCGAGCGCATCGTCGACATCCTCGACTGCGAGCCGCAGGCGCGCCGCGACGCACCGCGCGAGGGCATCGCGAGCACGGTGGTGCTGGGCAGCTCGGTGACCGACATCATCGACGTGGCCTGGATCGCGGCGCGCGCCGGCCTGGGCGGCGACGCGCAGACGATCGGCGCCGACTCCGAGGCGGAGGACTCACAGACGGTGCGCCAACTGTGCACGTTCCACGTGGGCGAACTCGCGCTGGCCGCGGACGTGGAGTCGGTTCAGGAGATCCTGCGCACGCCGCCGCTGACCAACGTCCCGCGCGCGGCGCCCGGCGCCGATGCGCTGATCAACCTGCGCGGACAGACCGTCCTGACGCTCGATCTCGCCCAGCGCTTGAGCGCCGCGCGGGAGGAGGCCCAAGGCGCCGAGTCCGGCGCGATGACCGTCGTCTTCCGCACTCGACAGGGCCCGCTCGCAGCGCGCGTCGACAGCGTCGGCGATGTGCTCGAGATCGACCCGGAGCTGCTCGCTCCCGCGCCGCGGCACGGCAACCGCGCGGTGCTCACGGCCGTGCGCGAGCTGTACACGCTGCCCGATTCGCTCGTGCTGGTGCTCGATGTCGAGCGCTTGCTCGGCGACGCAACGGCCCTCGAGCGCCGAGCCTGAACCCAACCGAACCCTGCGCGTCCGGGCCCCCCTCGCAGTCGGACGCGCGGCGCAAGTCCTCCAACCTTCCATCGCCACAGTCCATGCAGACCCAAGCTGAGCTAGCACCGTCTCTGAACGCCGAGACCCGCGCCGCGGACGCTGCGCGCGACCGAGCGCTCCTCGACAACGCCCCGGTGAACATCATGTGCGCCAACCGCGACCTGGTGATCACCTACGTCAACCGCGCGTCGCTCGAGACACTGCGCTCGATCGAGCACCTGCTGCCGGTGCGACCCGATCAGGTGCTCGGCCAGTCGGTCGACATCTTCCACAAGCAACCGGCCATGCAGCGCCGGCTGCTCGGCGATCCGCGCAATCTGCCGCACACGGCGAACATCCAGCTCGGCGACCAGACGCTGGAGCTGCGCGTCACGGCGATGATGAACGACGCGGGCGACTACATCGGGCCGATGGTCACGTGGAAGGTCGTCACGCGCGACCTCGAGCGCGAGCGCGAGATCGCGCGCATCACCTCGATGCTCACGAACATGCCGATCAACGTGATGTGCGCGGACAAGGACCTGCGCATCACCTACGCCAACCCCAAGTCGCTCGAGACGCTGCGCACGATCGAGCACCTGCTGCCGGTCAAGGCCAGCGACGTCGTGGGACAGTCGGTGGACGTGTTCCACAAGGACCCTTCGCACCAGCGCAAGCTGCTCGCGAACCCGCGGAACCTGCCGCACTCGGCCAAGATCCAGCTCGGCAACGAGACGCTGCACCTGCTGGTGACGGCGATGCTCGGGGCGAGCGGCGAATACCTGGGACCGATGGTCACCTGGGAAGTGATCACCGAGCGGCTCGCGACCGAGCGCAAGATTCAGGAAGCCAACGAGCGCGAGCGCCAACGCAACGAGGAGTTGCGCGTGAAGGTCGACGAGATGCTGGCGGCGGTCAACGCGGCCGCGGCCGGGGACCTGACGCGACCGGTGGGCGTGAGCGGCGCCGACGCGATCGGACAGATGGGCGATGCGCTGGGCCGCTTCCTGGCGCAGTTGCGCACTTCGATCACGAGCATCGCCGACAACTCGCGCACGCTGGCCAGCGCCGCGGAGCAACTGGCGGCGGTGAGCGTTCAGATGGGCGCCAACGCGGAAGAAACCTCGGCGCAATCGAAGGTCGTCAGCCAGGCCTCCACGCAGGTGAGCCAGAACACGCTGGTGGTCGCCGCGAGCACCGAAGAGATGACCGCCAGCATCCGCGAGATCGCGAGCTCGGCCGAGCGCGCCGCGCGCGTCGCGACCGAGGCCGTGGACGTGGCGCAGCACACCAACTCGACCGTCACCAAGCTCGGCGCGTCGTCGGCCGAGATCGGCCAGGTCATCAAGGTCATCACGGGCATCGCCCAGCAGACCAACCTGCTCGCGCTCAACGCGACGATCGAGGCCGCACGCGCCGGCGCCGCCGGCAAGGGCTTCGCGGTGGTCGCGCACGAGGTCAAGGAGCTCGCCAAGGAGACGGCGCGCGCGACCGAGGACATCTCGCGGCGCATCGAGTCGATTCAAGGCGACTCGCGCAACGCCGTCGACGCGATCGGCCGCATCGACAAGATCATCCGCGAGATCAACCAGGCCCAGGCGACCATCGCCGGCGCGGTTCAGCAGCAGAGCTCGACCACGCAGGAAATGGCGCGCAATGTCTCGGAGACCGCCAAGGGCGCCGAAGAGATCGCGCGCAACATCGGCTCGGTCGCAGATGCGGCGGCGAGCACCTCGTCCGGCGCGAGCGAGTCCCAGCGCGCGGCGGCCGAACTCGCGCGCCTGGCATCGGGAATGCAGGCGCTGGTCGCGCGCTTCAAGATCTGAGGTTGGTTGAGACGCCGACGACAGACGTTGGAACGCCCCAGTCGGCAGGGCTCCGGCAGCGACCGCGGTTGATCCCGCGGCCGCTGTCGCTTTCAACGCCGCGTCGAGCTCGCGCTCAGTGCTTGGTCAGCACCACTTCGAGGTACTCGCCGGCATAGCGCGTGGGCGCCGCGTCCGACCCGTTCCAGCGCGTCCACAACTGCTCGAGCTCTGCGCGCAGCCGCGCCGCCGCGGCCTCGTCGAGCGCGGCGAAGGCGCGGTTCATCGGCCCGTAGTGCCTGCGATAAAACTCGACCGTCTCGCGCGGCGTGCACTCGTACGTGAACGGGTACGAGCGACGCGCGAGCTCGAGTTCGCCATCGAAGCCGCGGAAGCGCTCGCGCACCGTCGACTCGACTCCCCACGCGAGCGGCGACGGCGCGAGCGCCGGCGGCGGCACGAACTTGCCCACCAGGCCGAACATCTGCCCCACGAAGCCCTCGGGAGTCCAGTTGGCCATGACCACGCGTCCGCCGGGCTTGGCCAGGCGGAAGAGCTCGGCGGCGACGCGTTCGGGCCGCGGCGCGAACATCGCCGCGAACAGGCTCACCACGACGTCGAACTCGCCATCGGGTAGCTCGAGCGCTTCCACGTCGCCTTCGAGGATCCGCGCCTCGAGCCCTTCCGCCGCGGCCCACGCACGCGCCTGCGCGACGGAATTCGTCGCGATGTCGACCGCCGTGACCCGCACGCCGCGGCGCGCCGCCGGGATGGCGAGCTGGCCGGCGCCGCACCCGGCGTCGAGCATCGACTCGCCCGGATCGAGTCCGAGTCGGTCCAGAAAGGCCAGCGCACCCGGGGCCATCGGTTTGGCAAACGTGGCGTAGTCGCCGGCCATCCAAACGCTCTTCATGCGCGTCTTGAGCGCGCTCATCTCAGCTGTGACTTCCATGTCCGCGTATCCACATGCCGGCGCAAGTTCGCGCCCGAAAAACCCGGCGAATCTGGCAAGCTGGGGTTCGAAACGGAGACGTGTCGTGAGCGAGCGCGCAAAGGAAACGACCGAGATCGACCGACGGGGCGCGCGAGAGCGCCCGGAGGCCGCGCAGCCGGAGCGAATCCACACCGCGCCGCGCGACGAGCGCCGACGCTGGCTGTGGATGGGCGGCGCGGGCGGGCTGTGCTATCTCGCCCTGCGACTGGCTGGTCCGGCGTTCGACGAGCCGCGGCGCTCGCTCATCGCCGACGCGAGCTGGTCGGTGTTCGCATTGGCCGTGATGGCGCTCGCGATCTACGACCTGCGCCAAGCGAAGCTCGACGAGGAGCGGCGCGCAGCGTGGCGCGCGGGGGCGGCCGTGCTGCTGTTCCTGGGCCTCACTCTGAACCTGTGGATCGACGACAGCCGCACACGGGGGCTGGTCACAGCCTTGGCATGGCTGCTCTTCGGAATGGCGGCGGCCGCGTGCGTCGTCCGCGACCTGCGGAAGGCGCGGCCGCGTTACTAGTCGAGCGCGCCGCTGGCTATTCGCGCTCTTCGAACACGCCGCACGAACGGTCCTTGCGCACGCGATCGCCGCGCAGGAAGCAGCCGTTCATCGCCACCCACACGCCCGAGGGCAGCGCCTGCGCGAAGGCCAGCGCGCTGCCGAGGTTGAACAGCCCGTCGGAGCTGCCGAAGGCGTAGGGCACCATCGCGCCCGTCAGCACCACGGTTTTGTCGAGCGCGGCCGCGTGCAGCGTGCGGGCGGTGAGCTCCATGGTGTCGGTGCCGTGCGTGATCACGATGCGCGGCTCGGGCGCCGCGCGGCAGGCGGCGAGGATGCGCGCGCGGTGCTCGTCGGTCATCTCGAGGCTGTCGATCATCATCAGCGTCTCGACCGACACCTGCAGCCGGCTGCGACCCAGCGCCAGCATCTCGGGGACGTGCGTGTTCCCGAAGCGCAGGCGGCCCTCGAGCTCGTCGTAGTTCTTGTCGAAGGTCCCGCCGGTGACCAGGATCCGCAGCGCAGCAGCGTTCATGCCGCCATCATCGCCGCGCGAAGGCCGCCGCGCCAAGCTGGCCGCTGCCGCGAACGATGCGCCCGACGCCGGCGTCGCCCGAGCGCGTCGCGCGCGTCACCCGTGGATCGGTCCGAAGGTCCACTCGAGCGCGTTGCGGTCGGGATCGAGCACTTCGAACACCCACACATCACGGCCCTCGAGCTGGGTGAGCTCGTTCTTCACCACCGCGCCCAGTTCGCGCGCCACCCGCGCGCGTTGCTCGAGCTCCTCGCGCGACGCGCAGGCGAAGCCGATGTGCTCGTGACTGCGGGTCTGACGCGGCACGAAGGCGTGGAACAGCTTCAGCAGCCAGCTCACGCGCCTGGGCTCGATCAGCACGATGCGAAAGCCTCTCTGTCCCTCGGGTTCGAGCATTGCGATCTCGCTGCGCCAGCGGTCGGCGTGCTGCTCGCGGCGGATCAGCCGGGCGGGCGCCATGCGCTCGTAGAACGCAATCGAGCGCGCGAGGTCTGCAACTCGGAAGGCGACGTGGTCACAATGGGGCATGGCTCGGGCGCAAGCGTACTGCGCGACGCGCGCGGGCCTCGGTATCGACCCAGGTTCGAGGGAGAGACGCCCCCATGGAACGCATCGGCAAGAACTGGATCCACGTGCTCGTGTTGGTGCTCGGCGCAGCGCTGTTCGCCAGTTGCTCGAGTCCGCGCATCGACCTCACAGCGTGGCGCGCCAGCCAGCCGACGGCGGCGATGCCGAACTCCGACGTCGACGGCGCGCTCCAGACGATCGAGCGGCGCCGGAGCGAGCGCGACCTGCGCGGCGCGCGCGAGCTGGCCCTGGCGCTCGCGGCGGCGCAGCCCGACGACGCTCGCGTTCTCAACGCCGCATCGCGCGCCGAGAGCGACGGGATGGCGCTGTTCGCGGCAGAGGATCGCAGCTCGCGGGACCACGCGGCGGCGAGCGCGTTGGAGTTCGCCGAGCGTGCGCAGGCCGCCGGCGCCGATTCGGCAGCGGCCCTGGGCCAACTCGCCTGGGCGCTCGGCACGACCACGCACCTGCAGCCGATGTTCGATCGCGCGGGACACGCCAAACGCACGGTCGAGGTCGCGCAGCGCGCTCTCGCAGCGGCGCCGGACGAGCCCACGGCCCTCGCCACACTCGCACTCGTACACCTGCGCCTCGAGACCCTGCCGTGGATCGCGTCGGTGATGGCCTTCGGCGCGCCGGATTCGAGCCTCGCGCAGGCGGAGCAGTTCGCTCGGCGCGCGTGCGCCGTCGAAGCGAGCCGCGAAAACCGACAGATCCTGGCCAAGGTGCTCGACGCGCGCGGAGAGCGGGCGAAGGCGCGCGCGGAACTCGACGCCGCGCTCGCCGCTGCGCCGCGGTGGCCGCGCGACGACGCGCTGGAGAGCGCGCTGCGGACCCTGCGACGCTCACTAGACTGATGCGATGCCCACGCTGACCTCGTTTTTCGCGGCCGCTCTGCTCCCGCTGGCGTCGACACCCCAGGACACCAAGCCCGTCGATCCGCTCCAGGAGAGCCACGCGCGCATGGTGGCCACGCTCGCCAGCCTGCGCGACGAAGCGCTGCGCTCGAACCCGTTCTTCGGTTTCCAGGCCATCGAGCAGGCGCGCAACGCACTGGCCGCGATCCCCGCGGGTGAGAAGCCCAAGCAGCGTTGGCAACTGCTGCGGGATCTGGGCTTTCACCTCTTGCGCCTGGGCAGCGTCGAAGACTCGATTCGCGTCTACGACCAGGCGCGCGAGATCGTGCAGAAGCACCCCAAGATGTTCGCGCCGAGCGAAGCGGCCGACACTGCGTTCGAGCTGGGACTCGCATGCTTCCGCTTGGGCGAGACGACCAACTGCGTCGCGCAGCACTGCGAGGCGAGTTGCATCTTCCCGATCCAGGGCGGCGGCGTTCACCAGGACAAGAACGGCTCGACCAAGGCGATCGCGCTGTTCGAGTGGATGTTGCAGCACAAGCCCGAGCACGCCGGGGCGCGCTGGCTGCTCAACCTCGCGGCGATGACGCTCGGCGAGCACCCGCAGCGCGTTCCCGAAAAGCACCGCTTGGACTTCAAGCGCATGGACAGCCAGGGCGAGTTCCCGCGCTTCACGGACGTTGCGCGCGAAAAGGGCCTGGCTGAGCCGACGCTCGCGGGCGGCGTGGTCGCAGACGACTTCGACGGCGACGGCGTGCTCGATGTGGTGAATTGCAATTGGGGCGCGCACGAGCAAGTTCGCTTCTGGAAGGGCGCCGCCGACGGCACGTTCGTCGAGCGCACCCGCGAGTCGGGCCTGGAGGGCATCCTCGGCGGACTCCATTTGACGCACGCCGACTTCGACAACGACGGCGACCTCGATCTGTTCGTGTTGCGCGGCGCCTGGATGCGTCAACACGGTCGCTGGCCCAATTCGCTCCTGCGCAACGAGGGCGGCGGGCGCTTCGTCGACGTGACGTACGCCATGGGCATGGTCGAGCCGATGCTGCCGACGCAGACTGCGTCCTGGGCCGACTACGACAACGACGGCGATCTCGATCTGTTCGTCGGCAACGAAGCCAGCCCCGAGCAGCCCGCGCCGTGTCAGCTGTGGCGCAACGAAGGCGGACGCTTCGTGGACGTCGCGGCGGCCGCGGGCGTCACCAACGATCGCTACACCAAGGGCGCGACTTGGGGCGATGTCGACAGCGATGGCCTGTTCGATCTGTACGTGTCGAACAATGGCCAGGCGAACCGGCTCTACCGCAACAAGGGCGATGGAACTTTCGAAGACATCGCCGCGAAAGCGGGAGTCGAGCTGCCGATCGCGAGTTTCTCGACCTGGTTCTTCGACTACGACAACGACGGCGCGCTCGACCTGTTCGTCGCCAGCTACTACCCCTTTCTCGAACCCTACGTCGCCTGGCTGGCGGGCGCGGACGGCGGCTTCGAGCCCCAGGCGCTCTACAAGGGCGACGGGCGCGGCGGGTTCCGCAACGTGACGCTAGAGGTCGGACTGGCGCGGCCCAACTGCACGATGGGCTCGAGCTTTGGCGATCTCGACAACGACGGTTTCGAGGACATCTACCTCGCCACGGGCTACCCCAATTACGAGGGGCTGATGCCGAACCTCACGCTGCACAACCGCGGCGGCAAGCGCTTCCTCGACGTGAGCAACGCGTCGGGCATGGGACACCTCCAGAAGGGCCACGGCGTGGCCCTGTTCGATTTCGACCGCGACGGGGATCTCGACGTGCTCGAGGACCTGGGCGGCGCGTTCCCGGGCGACGGCTTCGCCAGTGCGCTGTTCCAGAACCCCGGCAATGCCAATCAGTGGCTCGAGCTGCGGCTCGAGGGCCGGCGTTCGAATCGCAACGCCATCGGCGCGCGCGTGCGAGTCGACGTGCGCGAGGGCGAAACGACGCGCTCGATCCACCGCCGGGTCTCGTGCGGCTCGAGCTTCGGCGGCAATCCGTTCACGCTGCACTTCGGGCTGGGCAGCGCGCAGCGCGTCGAGCTGCTCGAAGTGCACTGGCCGGCGAGCGGAGAGCGCCAGACCTTCCGCGACATCGCGGCCGGCCGCCGACTGAAGCTGATCGAAGGCGAGAGCGAACTGCGCTGAGCGCGTTGGGCCAGGCGAGTCGCGCGCAGCGTTGCTCGCTCGGCGCGGCTCAGGGCCCGATCGCGATCCGCAGCGCGTCGCTCGAGAGGAACGAGCCCGCCGGATTGCCGGGGTCGCGGCTGAACCACTGGGCGTGGACCACGGCGCCGGCGATCAGCGCGGGATCGACGCCCGACGCGATGCGTGCGTTGAAGTCGAGCGCCAAGGCGCCGCTGCAGTCGACGCCCGAGGGGTTTCCGCCCGAGCCCTGGGGCGGCGTGCGGACCAGCGGTGGCGCCGCGCACAGCAGTCCGCCGAGGAACGGCTGCGCCGCCGGGCCGTTGAGGCCGTAGACGAGCGCGCCGGCCTTTTGATTGATGGCTTGCGAGAGCTGGATCGTGAAGCCCGCCCCCGCGCTCGCGCTCGGCGTGCCGCTCCAGCCGATGGCCGGAACGCAGCCCACGCTCGACACGCGCGACGTGCAGTAGCTGAGCACCGCCGGCGGCGTGTAGTCGATCACCAGCTTGGGGCGCTCGGCGTCGGCCGCGGCCTCGCGCGAGCCGAGCACCTTGGTCGTGTTCGCGACGGTCTCGACGTCGAGCTTGAGCAGCCAGCCGAAGTTGCCCGCGGGTTGATCGAGCCAGCCCTGGACGTCAGCCACCATGAGCGGAGTCGACGGCCAGGTGTAGGTCGCGAAGCTGTCGACGACGAGCTGCGCGCTCACGGCTGCGTCGAAGTCGCCGCCCGGATTCGTCCACAGCGAAGCAGGGAAGAAGGTGTTGAGCCAGGTCGCGTCACCGGCCTGCGCGGGCGCACCCTGTCCGCTGGTGGTGTTCGACGCGCCTTCGCCCCAGTCCTGCTGCACGCGGTGCACTTCGACCGTGCGCGCCCCTGCGTTGCCGCCGGTGTTCGCGAGCACCAGCTGCGCCGAGTTGACGATCGATCCCGGCGGCAGCGCGGCGGCCACGTCGAAACGCAGGACAGCGCGTCGGATCGGCGCACTCGCGGCGCCCCCCGCCCGACCGACGATCAGCACCGGGCCAGAGCCGTTCGCGGTCGCTCCAGCGGGATCGTTGAAGAGCGTGCCGTCGCGTCCGGCGACGAGCGTGGCGAGGTCCGCGCGGGCCAGCGGCGCGAGCGCTAGAGCGCCGATCAAGGTCGAGGTGCGGAGCATGGAGTACGAAGACGTGGTGAGTGACGGACTAGCCTGGAAATCCTATCCCATGCTCACGCTTCGAGCCGGAGGCGCGCGCTGATCGCTCAAACCTCGATCGAACCACCCAACACCCACAACTCCGCCATGCCGCTGTTGCGAAACTACGTCCCCCGCTCGACCGCGCTCTCTGCGCTCTTGGCCCTCGGAGTCGCGGCGCCGCTCGCCAGCGTGCTGGCGCTGCTGTCGAGTTCGGGCTGTGCAGCAACACCTTCGAACAGGGCCTGCGCGATCGGAGATCTCGTGGGCGCGCCCGAAGTCGCGGCGCTGCGCGCCTGCTGTGGCGAGGACCTCGTCGTGCTCGATGTGCGCGAGCCCGCCGACTACGACGCCGGTCACCTCGAGGGCGCGCTCCTGCTGTCCTACGCGGAATGGGAACAGATGAGCCTCAGCGCGGAGACAGACCTGTCGCACGAGCAAGCCTGGATCGAGCGCATCGGCGCGATCGGGATCGATGGCGACGACTGCGTGCTGGTGTACGACGGCGGCAAGATGACCCAGGCGGCGCGCGTCTGGTTCGTGCTGCAGCACTTCGGTGTCGATAACGTCGCCGTGATCGACGGCGGCTTCCCCGCGCTCCAGCGCGCAGCCGCTGCGGGCTCGGGCGCGCTGAGCACTGCGAGCGCGACTCGCGCACCGGCCACGTTCCGCCCGGGCTCGCGTGGCGCGATCGGCTTGATCGAACGCGACGCGCTCAAGGCCCGCATCGAGCGCGGCGACGTGCAGGTGCTCGACGTGCGCACGCCCGCCGAGTTCCTGGGCGACGACCTGCGCAAGAACGCGCGCGGCGGCCACCTGCCCAGCGCCGTCAATCTGCCGCACACCCGACTGCTCGACGCGCAAGGACAGCTGTTGCCCGTCGCCGAACTCGAACGCCTGTTGCGCGCAGCAGGCTGCGAACCCGGTCGCCCGCTCGTCACGCACTGCGACGGCGGCGGCCGCGCGGCGCTCGCTGCGCTGGCTGCGGCGCGCGCGGGCTACGGCCCGGTGCTGAACTACTACCTGAGCTTTGGCGACTGGGCCAAGGACTCGAGCTGCCCCGTGGTGAAGGACTGAGACGGACCGCGCGCGGCTCGCGGCGGCCTGCGCGGGAGTGAGGCCTCAGCGCACGTGTCGTGGGTACTCCCAACGCCCGACGTTGCGCTTCAACCAATCGAAGTAGAGGCGCACGCCGCGATCGCTCTCGCCGCGGCCCCAGCCGCCCATCTCGAGGTTCGGCCCCGTGCCCTGCTTGCCGCGCACGTCCTCGAGGTACGGAGAACGGAAGAGCATCGCCGTGCGGCTGGACCCGAGATACTGCCGCCACGTCGCCTCCATGCGAGTGACGTTGTGCGGTGTCATCACGCCTTCGTTCCCAGGCAAATCCGGATCGGGGGTCTCGGTGTTGAGCGCGAAGCCGCTCTCGGGGATCGGCATCTGCTCGTGGAACATCTGGACTTGCGCGCCCGGATAGTCGACTCGCGAACCACTTTGGTGGTTGGGACAGACACCCACCTCCAAGTCCGGCGCAACAGCCTTGATCCAGCTCGTCATCAGAGCCTTTTTGCGCTCGCCCTCGGGCTCGCGCAGGATCGCGTGGTCGATGCGCGTCGGGTGGTTGAACTCCTGGAACAGGTTGACCATCACGTTGCGCAGTTGCCGCGAGTGCAGGAACTCGCCGGTCTGAACGATGGCCTGCTTGACCGCGTTCTCGTCCTCGAGGAACTCGTCCTTGCGCGGCATCATGATCGTGACGCACACCACCATGCCGCGCCGATCGGCTTCGCGCACGACGCTCTCCAAGCGCCGAGCGAAGCCCCCGATGAGACGGCCATCCGAGGTGAAGGCGTTGGGACCTGCATCGACGTCCGGGAACCCGCCGTTCGTGCCCTGCAGCGACACGCTGATGAGGTTGATCCCGTGGGCCGCGTAGTTGTCCAGGTTGTTGATCAGCCGCTCCGTGACGGCAGGGCTCATCAGCGCGTTGTTGACGCGCAGTCCCCATAACTTGACGGGCGCGCCGCCGAGCCAACTGGCTCCGTCGCGCACTTCGAACTCGCGCGTCGCCGAGGGAATAGAGGCGGGCTTGGATGGCGCAGCACTCGCAGGCGTCGACGCCTCGGGTACGGCGCCGGACTGGGCGAGCGCGAGTGCGCTGGAGAGTCCGATGACAAGGCACACGCCGCGGGCGCGAACCCAGGCGCTTTCGAGTCTGCTGCGTTCAGCGAACATGGCGAAGCTGCTCCCAGGATCCGATGTTGTTCCTGACCCACTCGAAGTAGACGCGGACACCCCGATCACTGGGCGACGTTCCGAAGCCGCCCATCTCGGGATGGGGCGCTGTGCCGCTGAAGTTGCCGATGCCTTGGACGTAGGCGGCATGGAACAACATGACGGCGTTGGGCGCCGCGGCGTAGCGCTCGCAGTCAGCCACGACGGCGTCGACGTGGCCCTCGTTGAAGAAGCCATCGGCTTCATACGAGTCCTGCTTCTGCGTCTCCACGTTCACGACGAAGCCGCGCGCAGGAATCGGCATCGACTTCTGAATGATCCGCACGTCCATGCCCGGGAATTCGTCCGCCGTGGGCGACTTCTCGTAGGGACAGACGCCGACCTCGATCTGTGGAGCGCGCGCCTTGAACCAGCGCGCGAGCTTGGACTTCTTGGCCGCGCCATTTGGCTCGCGGAAGATCGCGAGGTCCATGCGCTCGGTGTGGTCGTACTCGTGCGCGATGTCGACGAACACGTTGCGCAGTCCGCGTGTCGACAGGAAGTCCGCCGTCTCCTCGAGCGCACGGCGCACGGCCGGCTCGCCCTCCAGCTGCTGATCCTTGCGCGGCGAGAACACGCCGACCATCACCACCATCCCGCGCGCGTCGGCTTCGCGGATGAGCCACTCGAGACGCTCCGCAACCGCGGGCTTGAGCGCGCCCGAGCGCTCGAAGCCGTTGAGGCCGGCGTCGGGGTCCGGCCAGCCGCCGTTGCTGCCCTGCACGTACACGCCGATCAGGTTGATGCCGTGGCGCACCATGTTGTCGAGCGCGCGCACGTGACGTTCGGTGATGTTCGTGCTGTACAAGGCGTTTCCGCAGCGCAGTCCCCACAAGTCCACCTCGACGCCGTCGAGGAAGGCTCGCTCTCCGCGGATCGAGAACTCGCGCGTGGGCTTCGTGTCGGGCGCAGCAGCGTCGCTCGCGGGCGGCGGCGCGTGGCTGGTGCTCAACGCCGTGCAGGCCGTGGCGAGCAATGCGAGCGCAGCAGCGCGCGCGACTTCCATCAAAGTGTTCATGGCGGTTGGAATCAGAAGCTGTAAGTCAGTCCGATCTGGCCACCCACGCTGAACGGCGCACCAGGGAAGATCCCGCGCCCGCCCGGCCGGATGTCGAAGTACTGCTCGTCGAAGGCGTTCCGCAACGCCAGCTCGCAGCGCAGCTCACAGGCCGCGCTCACGCGATGACGCAGCCCTGCGCGGGCGTTCCAGACGGTGTAGTCCGGCCGCTGGCCTTGATTGGCTGCGGCGTTGATCGGAACGGTGTTCGCGCGGTCGGTGAACGCCTCGTCGACATAGAAGCCGTCGATCCCCGCCCACGCGCCCGACTCCGCGTGCGTGTACCGCAGTCCCCAGGAGGCCAGCCAGGGCGTGGCGGCGATGACCTGATTGCCCGCGAACTGGCCGCTGCGGTACTCGGAGTCGTTGTAGGCGAGGCTCACCCACGCGCCCAGGCCCTCGAAGGCGACCGCGGAGAGGTCGGCGTCGAGCGCCAACTCGACGCCGCGGTGACGCGAGCGACCGGCGTTCACGAACACGTCGAACTGCGCTGGATCGCGCTCCAGCAGATCCTCGTAGTCGATCTGATAGAAGGTCAGATCCCAGGCCAGTCGATCGTCGAACGTCTGTGCGCGCGCGCCGAGCTCGTAGACCCACGCGTATTGCGCACTGATGTCTTGCGGGTTGGTTGAGAGCTCGATCTGAGAGGCTTCGGGCGGCTTGAACGAGGCCTGGGCGTTGGCGTAGACGGTCATGTCGTCGGTGACGAAGTAGGCCGCATTCAGTGCGGGCAGCAGCTCACTGAAGCTCTGATCGACGGGCGCCGCACCCGCCAGCCGGTTCAGTCCCTCAATGTCGATCTGTTCGAATCGAATGCCCGGAGTCACCGACCAACGCTCGGACTGGAACTTCGACTCCACGAAACCGGACGCGGCCTTGTAGGCGAACTCCGTGTCGCCGGTCAGGGTCTGAGTCCCGTCGGGGAACAGACGCTCCGTGCGCCGCACGATGTCCTCCTCGGTGTAGCGCGCGCCGCCGATCACGTCCGCCACCCAGTCCCCGAGCGTGAAGCGCTTGACCAACTGCGGCTGCACCGCCCAGACGTCCATCGGTCTGGGAGTGGCCTGAATGAAGGTCGCGGTGGTCCCGTAGAAGTTCGGACTGCCAAGGAAGAAGGTCCGCTCGCTGTCGTAGCGATACGTGATCAACTCGGCGCGCAGCGAGTCGGAGAGGTCCCACTCCAGCTTGGCGCTGATGCGCTCTTGCTCGCCGGCGAAGCGGTTCTGCTGGGCCGTCGACTGATCGGGGTTCGCCTGGTACTGGGCCAGGTTCAATCCGTCGGACAACTGCGAGTCGTCCGAGTAGCGCTCGGCTTGGATCAACACCCGCAAGTCGGAGCGGATCCGGTACGAGGACTTGAGCGCGAAGTTCTCGATGGCGTAGTCGCCGTTTTGTCGGAAGGTGTCGCCGGACTTGTAGACCTGCTCAAAGAGCAGTCCGAAGTCTCCGTAAGTCCCTCCCAGCGCGTTGTAGATCGAGCTGTTGTCGAAGCTGTCGTAGCGACCCCCGAACTCGTACATCGAGCCGGTCGGAATCGGGCGCGTGAGGAAGTTCACGACCCCGGCCACGTTGTTGGGGCCGTAGCGAACGCTGCTCCCGCCGCGCTGGATGTCGATCGCGTAGAGCCGTTCGAGCGTGAACGGGAACAGGGCCGTCCCCGGTTGTCCGTAGGGCGCCGGCGAAATCGGAATCCCGTCGACCAGCAGTGCGACGTTGGTGCTGCGCGAGACGCCTTCAGCGCTGGTGACGCCTCGCAGTCCGATGTTGGCGAGCGAGTCCGACCCCGACTCGTCGGAGACGAACGCGCCGGGCGTGCGCCGCATCAGCTCTTGAACGCTTATGACTCCGGACTCCGCGATCTCGCGCGGGCCGATCAGGTCGCGCCCGCCGCCGTTTTCGAGCGGCGGACGCTCCAGTCGTCGACCGTGCGGATCCTCGTGACCCGTGACCACGACCTCGGGAATCTGCTCTTGCGTCTCTTGGCTGGCCCCCGAAGGCGCGGACGGCGGCGCCGAGCGCGCGGCATCGCCGACATCCTGTGCGCGCGAAATCTCACAGCACCAAGGACAGGTCACGGCTGCGATCGCTGCTGCGCGCAGCCAAACGACCCGACCGGGTCCACCGGGCATCAGCTGACGAGGAAAGTGATGGAGCTTTCTGTGACGGGTCACGGGAGCGGGATCTCGAGAGTCATCGGTCGGAGTTCGCGCTTCGCGTGGTGCGACTCGCGGACGGCGGCTAGCTCTCTTGACCCTGCTCGGTCACCTGACCTGCAATCATCACGGAAGGAGACGCGGTGAGAACTCCACGTAGAGAAAGTCCGTGTCCTGTCCGCGGCCGAGGTTCTCAGGAAACTCGCCCGCCCAGAAGTGCGCGTACCCGATCGTCAAATCGAATCGATCCAGGAGCGCCAGGCGCAGTCGGATGTCGAACTCATGACCCATGAAGTCGCCGCTCTGACCCGTCGGATCCTGGAGCCGCACGGCGTTCCAGCGGTCGGTCTCGCTGGCCAACCAGTACCAGCTCCAGCCCAGGTCGACGCGCGCACGTTGGTGCGGCTGGAACTCGACGCGCACTTTGGGCGCGATGACGTTCTCGAACTGGATGTAGTCGTCGTTCGACCACGGCCGCGCGAAGCCGAACAGCCGCTCGAAGCGTCCGCTCTTGCCGTCTCCCGGCCGGCGGTCGCCGCTGGCGAAGCCCATGAAGCCCGCCACGCGCGGCTGCCACTCATGATCGAAGATCCAGCCGAACTCAGCCGTCGCGGCGTGAGCGCTATGGTCGTCGGCGCCGCTCTCCCCGAACTGGGTGATGGCCTGCAGGTCGTAGTCGAGCCCGGTCTTCCCGGTCTGGCCGTAGCCGCGCAGACCCACCGTGTGGATGTCGCGATCGACCGCGGAGCCCTTCTGCTGTTGCTTGAGCAGCAGATAGTACGGCTGGAGGGTCACGACCTGGGACCAGCGCCGCCACTCACCGATGGCGCCGTAGAACCACTGGTTCGACACCGCTTCGTCGAGCTCGTCGAGGATTCGCTCGACCGGCTTGAGCGCTAGCACGTCGAGTTGCCAGTCGTTCTTCTCCTGTCCCAGGATGCCGCGAAAGCCCTGGAAGTTGTTGGTCGTGTTGCGCCACTCGTTGCGCGCGAGCAGTCGGCGGTCGGTGTATTCGAACGCCATGCGCCCGCCCTGGAGCCGCAGGGGGCGCTGATCCCCTAGCGCGTTCTCCAGGTAGATCTCGCCGATGGCCTGAATGATCTCGTGGCGGTTGAAGTCACGGTCGTCCTCGGGGAACTGGCTCTCGACGCGCCGCGCGTCTTCGTACTCGATATATCCGCGGAATGGATCGAAGCGATTGCGCACACCCAGGTATCCGCGAGTCCGCAGGAGGAACGGTTGATCCAGCGTCGCGATCGGACGGCGCAGGTCGTCGTCGCGATATTCGTAGCGGACGCGATAGTCGAGGCCGACATCCAGCCAGCCCAGACCCTTGCCCTTGAACCAGTCGGTCTTCTCGAGATTTCGAACGTATCGGGGCGGCTCGGACTCACGTCGAGTTCCGGTGGATCGCGACTGCACGAAGTAATTCTCGACGCGAACCTTCTCCGGCGCAGGCTTGTCAGCTTCTGGCGCGTCGGCGGGTTGTGACGACGGCGCTGCTGGACTGTTCGGCGCCTGCGCGGCTGCGCTCGCGAGGCTGGTCAGGCAGGCGATGGCAAGGGTGCGAATCTCGAGTCTGCGAATCACTGTGGGTGAGCTCGGCGTCGAAAGTGATGGTGCGCGCGCAGCGCTCGACATCCAGTGGTCGTGCGTCCGGCGGCTGCTAGGAGATTGCAAAGTGGGCGCCAAGCCCCCTACGCGCCCTGCGAGCCGTTCCACGCGGGCTCGCCGCGCTCGAGCCTGGGACGCGTCCCAGTTCCGTCACGGCCCGCCGGGTCCGATCACGGACCGCAGGCGTTGCACGTCACGGCGCAGCGGCGCCGGGCCGAAAGCGATTCCACTCGATGCCCAGCTTGCGCATCCGCGAACGCAGCGTGTGCGGATTGATGTCCAGCAGCCGCGCCGCTCCGTGCGGGCCTTCGATTCGGCCGTGGCACTTGTGGAGCGCGTCCAGGATGTGGTTCGCCATCGCGCTTTGCAGGCTCTGCGCGGAGGCGCCGGCCGTTTGTCGCGGCTCCGCTTCTGCATCGACGCGCGTGTCGCGGACGTGATCCACGCCGAGCGCTGTCGAGAGGTCCAAGCGCTTCCCGTCGCCCAGAATCGCGGCGCGCTCGATCACCGACGCGAGCTCGCGCACGTTCCCCGGCCAGTGATAGGTGCGCAGCAGACGTACGTCGGATTCGCTGGGCTTGAGTTCCACGCCGAACAGCCGCCGGCCCGCGCTGGCGGCGAAGTGTTCGGCCAGAGCGGCGATGTCCTCCGCGCGCTCACGCAGGGGCGGGAGCCGCACCGGGAACACGTTTACGCGATACCACAGGTCCTGCCGGAAGCGACCGTCGACGACCAGGGCCTGCATGTCCCGATGAGTGGCCGCCACGATGCGCACGTCGACATGCAACGCGCGCTGCCCGCCTACGCGCTCGAAGGACCCGTCCTGCAACACGCGCAGCAGGCGCACTTGCGCCGCCGACGGCAGCTCACCCAGCTCATCAAGGAACAAGGTGCCTCCGTCCGCGCGCTCGAACCAGCCTTGTCGCGCAGCGATAGCGCCGGTGAAGCTGCCCTTCTCGTGGCCGAACAGCTCCGAGTCGACGAGTTCGGGCGGGATCGCGCCGCAATTGACCCTGAGGAAGGGTCCGGCGACGCGCCGTGAGCGAGTGTGGATCGCGCGCGCGACGACCTCTTTGCCCGACCCGGTTTCGCCCAGGATCAGCACTGGAGCATCGGTGGGCGCCACCTGCTCGACACGCTCCATGACGAAGCGCAGTCCCGAACGCTCCCCGACGACACTTTCGCTGATGTCTTCGCGCTGCAGCCTTGTGCGCAGCGCGCGGTTCTCGGCCTCGACGGCTTCCTTGAGGCGAGCGATTTCGTGCAGTCGGATGTCGTTGCCGAGGGCGACTCCGAGCGGCTCGAGGAGCGCGCCTAGCAACGGCGCACAATCTCGCAGTTCGTCGTCAGCTCCGAGGAACAGCGCGACTCCGATACCGGCGCCCCGCTCGAGCAGCGGACCGGCGGCCAGCATGTCGAGCCCATCGCCTGGGTCGAGCAAGCTGCGCAGGGGATCTCGCTCGCCTGGACGCCAGACGCGCAATTGGCCGCGGTCGAGCCAGTCGGTCACCCGCAGCGCGTCTTCTTCGGACAGCGTGGTTCGACTGGCGGCGGCCGCAACGGAGCTGCTTTCCTGCGCCAGAGCCACCGTCTCGAGTCTGCGGGGCGCCGCATCGAAACGGCGCACGGCGATGCGACGGATCGGTATCCGTGCGCGCAGACGCGCAGCGATCCGATCGAGACTCTCGGTGAGTGCGTCGTGTCGCCCGACCTCCTTCCACACGTCGAGCAGCACCCGGGTCGATTGCTCCGATCGTTCCATCTCGTTCAGTGTTCCTCCGCCAGTCCGCGGCGAGCGCGCAGCGTATGTTCGAGGCGACCGAACACGGCCAGGTCGACCAGAATCCCGATCGACAGCACGACGATCATCCAGGCCAGCAGCCCTTCGGCGTCGGACAGCTCGCGGGCGAAGTGCAAACGCGCGCCGATGGACGGGCGGTCCGCCAGGAAGACCATCAGTTCACCGGCCATCAGACTGCGCCAGGAAAAGGCCCAGCCCTGCTTGAGTCCGGCGACGTATCCGGGAAGCGCGGCCGGGAAGATGACGCGGCGGAACAGGACGAAACCGCGGGCGCCCATGGTGCGGCCGACTCGCACCAGCAGCGGCGGGACATGGTCGACCGCGCTGACCAGGCCGACGGCTATCGACGGCGCCGCGCCGAGCACGACCACGAACTGGATCGACTCCTCGCCCAGTTGGAACAGCAGGATCGCCAGCGGAAACCACGAGACCGAGGGCATCGTCTGGAGTCCCGCGATCAGGCCCGACAGCGCGTTGCGCACCCAGCTCGACTTCGCCATGCAGACGCCGAGCGACGTGCCGATCAAGGTGGCGATCGTCATTCCCAGCGCAGCTCGAGCCAACGTGATGCGAGCCGCGGAGGCGACTTCGCCGCTGACCAGTTCTTCCACCAGCCGGCGCAGCACCGGGAGCGGACCGGGCAGCACCCACTCCGGCTTCCAGCCCGACCAGACGATCAACTGCCACAGGGCCAGAGCGACCACCACGGCGAGCACCGGGGCCACGACACCGCGCCGTGAGCGCGAGACGGACTGGGTCGGCTCGCGACTCCCGGCGAACGCGCGCGGAGCGACGGACTCACTCGACTTAGGCTGCGCCATCAGTGTCGCCACGGATGATCTCCTTGAGTCGGTCGGTCAGTCGTCCCGCGAGGCGCGAGACGTCGGGAGCGTCGATTCGCCGCGGTCGCGCCACATCCACCGTGAACTCGTCGGCCACTCGGCCCGGTCGGCTGGAGAGCACGATGACTCGATCGGCCAGGCGCGCGGCTTCGCGCGGATTGTGCGTCACGAAGACGACGGTGAGGCCCGTTCGCTGCCAGATGCGCTCGAGTTCGTCGTGCAGAAGATCGCGGAGCATTGCGTCGAGTGCGGCGAACGGTTCGTCCATGAGCAGCACGCGTGCGTCCTGCGCCAAGGCTCGCGCCAGCGCGGCGCGTTGGCGCATGCCGCCCGACAGCTGGTGGGGCCGATGTGCTGCGAAGGCGTCGAGGTGGACCAGCTCCAGCAGTTCCGCCACGCGCTCACGCCGCCTCGCCGGCGACGCCCCCCGCATCTCGAGCGGAAAGGCGACGTTCTCGGCCACGGTCAACCATGGGAACAGCGCCGAGTCCTGGAACATCACGGCAGGCTGCCCGCCCTCGACGCGCAGCTCGCCACTCGTCGGCTTGTCGAGGCCCGCGATCAAGTGCAGCAGCGTGCTCTTGCCGCAACCTGAGGCGCCTAGCAAGCACAGGAACTCACCCTGTGCGATCTCGAGGTCGATGCCATCCAGCGCGAGAACCTGCTGCTCGCCGCGGCCGTGCCGTCGCGAGAGTCCGCGGACCAGGACGGCGGGCGGCGCGAGTTCGACCGATTGCGTTCCGTCGCTGCGGAGCACACTCACCGGCTGCCCCCGACCGAGACAGGCTCGAGTCCGCGGGCCGCGAGCGCCTCGTTCAGCACGCTGAGGTCGTAGATCCCCAGCAGATCCATGCCCTCCAGTTTGACCAGCCCGACAGACTGCGCGTCCTGCGCGCACTTCAGCAGAGAGCTGGCGATCGGGTCGTGGGTGAATTCGAGCCCCTTCCACGCGCCGCTCAGGACTTCGGGGGCGATGCGCTTGCCCGTGATGCGGGCGATCGCTGCATTGACCGTGTCCTGCGCGCGCTCGGCGGACTCGAGCACTCCGCGTTGTGTGTCCAAGTGCGCGTCGAGGATCGCTCGCACCAGCGCGCGGTTCTTCTCGAGGTACTCGGTGCGCACGATCAGGTGGGTCGTGACGAAGCGTCCCGCAGGCCACAGCTCGCGCTCGTCGACCAGCACCTTGCCGCCGCCCTCGAGCACCAGCCGCGTGGCCCAGGGCTCGGGCACCCACGCGCCGGAGATGTGGCGCGCACGGAACTGCTCCAAGGTTTGGGCGTTCTCCTGTGGGACCACGGTGACGTCGCTGACCCCTGCGAGCTCGACCTTGAAGCCCTTCGAGCGCAGCCAGGCGCGCAAGGCGACGTCCTGAGTTCCGCCGAGTTGCGGCGTGGCCAGCTTCTTCCCGCGCAGCTGTTCGAAGCTCTCGATGCTCGGGTCGACGACGAGGAACGCACCGCCGCTGGCGGCGCCGCTGACCACGCGCAGCGCGGCGCCGCGCGACTTGACGTAGGCGTTGATGGCCGGGTTGGGGCCGATGTAGCTGGCGTCCAACGCTCCAGAGAGAAGCGCCTCGATCGCCGAGGGACCGGCGTTGAACGTGAACGTCTCGAGCTTGGCCTTGCCTTCGAGCGCTCGCGCGAAGGCGCCGTTCTCGACGGCGACGATCGCGGTCGCGTGCGTCACGTTGGCGAAGTACCCCAGGCGGAGCTTGGGCAAGTCCTGGGAAGCCGCCGAGGGCTCGACAGTCGCGGCGGCCGAGGGAGGTCGCGCGCCGATGGCGACTCCCAGCATGAAAAGACCGAGCAGGCCGAGAACGAGTTTCATGGTGCGGTGCAAGTTGGAGCGGTGACGAGGTTCGATCGAGCACTCCAGGTGCAAGACCGGCGCCAGCGCCAGCTACCGCGCTGCTGCACTCGCTGGAAGGCGCGCCAGCTGCGGCGCCGCTCCCCGTCACGGGCGGCCGTGAACCATCACGGCCGGGCCGCGGCCTGGACCGGGTCCTGCCGCGCCGCACGCCGCGCATCCCCCCCGCCCTGCGCGACCGTTCGCGTCAGCATCCGAGCGACCGCGGGCGCGCTCAGTAGTTCCACTGCAACTGGAACGCGAGGCGGTCGGCGCCTTCGACTTCGTCGAAGGGCGAGGTGCTCGTGTCGGTGCGGTGGAAGGTGCGCGTGTACATGATCGCGAGTTCGATCTCGGGCCAGGGCGACCACTCCACGCCGAAGTCCAGTTCGCTCACCTCGCTCCAGGGCGCGTTGCGCGCGAACTTGCGCGCGCCGTCGTAGTAGTTGAAGCGCGCGAAGGGAAACAGCGGGCCGTTGGCGGTGGCGACGGCGCAGTTGACCTGCACGTAGCCGCCGTGCAGCGAGCGGTCGTCGATCGAGGCGAGGTCTGAGGCCAGCTGCGGGCCGCGGCCCCAGTTCCACTCCGCTTCGAAGCCGAAGGGCTGCGGATAGAGCACCGCCGAGAGGCCCACGCGCTCGTCGTCGACGCCTTCGGGGTCCGACGTGGGAGTCGTGGCGCCGATCGCGGCCGTCCCGACCACGAAATCGCCGGTGTAGGCCTGCACGCCGAGCTCGAGGATCTGACCGTTGTCGAAGGTGAACGGGTACGAGGCGCGCGCGATCCAGTGGAACTCGCCGTTCTGGTCCGCGCGGTTGAGGCCCTGGCCCGAGTACGCGCCCAGCCCGATCACGCCATAGTCGCCCGAGCCCTTGAGGCCCTTGCGCACGAGGTCCCTGAAAACCTCGCGGATGCGCTTGGGCGCCCAGTAGAAGAACACTCCGATGTCGCGCTCGCCCTCGGCGGCGGAGTTGAGCGCGTCCGGGCGCTCGAGCGGCGCGCGGTTCTGGCTCGACTGCAAGTTGACGAAGCCGAAGGGCACCTTCGACTGCCCGACGCGGAAGCGGTACTCCTTGTCCTGATCGAGCGCGATGTCGGCGTACAGGTCGCGCGACTGCAGGCCGCGATCGCCCGTGCCCCCCACCGAGCCGTTGTAGTCGAGCTGCGCGTACAGGAACAGGTGCGGCGTGATGTCGCCGCTGAAGATGAAGCGACCGCGTCGGATCAGGAAGGTCTCGCGCTCGCTGACCGACGAGTCCGCCGGCGCAACCAGGTTCGGCGTGAGGTCGCGCCCGAACAGCGTGGTGGTGCGGAACTGGGTGTAGCCGCGCAGACTGATGCGCTCGTACCACTTGCCTGCCAGCGACTGCTTGAAGGCCTGGTCGCTCGACGTGTTGTCGGTGATGACCTTCTCGAAGTGCGAGTCCTTGGCGCGCATCTCGCGCTCGTCTTCGGCCAGGCGCGCCTCGAGTGCGGCGAGGCGGGCCTCGAAGTCCTGGCGAACCGCGCGCAGGCGAGCTTCATACGCGGCCTCGACGGGGCTCTCGGGCGCTGCGCCGGACTGCGGCTGGGCCTGAGCGGCGGCAGCGGATTCGGTGGCGGCGGCGGCGAAGAGGGCGGGAGCGAGCAGCGCGGCGTTCCAACGCGCGCGCCGACGGGGCGGGGTCATCGAGGGGGCTCCGGGGTCAGGACTCGGCGTCAACGCCTGCGGCGACCGAACCGCCGGTCTTTACAGGCGCGCGGAGGTTCTGGCGCTTGCGTAAAGCCCCGAGAAAGAACGGCGAGAATCGTGAAGACGAGGCCAAGCACAGGGCAGCGCGCCGCCAAGACACGCTCGCGCTTTGCGCGGCCTTGATCCTGCGCGTAAAGCGCGCGGCTCAGTCGCCGATCGGCTGGCGGCGCGACTCGAACAGCTCGCGCACCTTGTCGGCGCCGTCGACCTGGAGCGCAATCGGCTTGAGGAAGCCGTCGTGCAGGTCGTAGACCATGCCGTGCAGGAGCGGTCGCCGGCCGCGCTTCCACGCGTTCTGAACCACGGGCGTGCGCGACAGGTTGTAGACCTGGCGGAGCACGTTGAGATCGACCACGCGCTTGAAGCGCTCTTCCTCGCTCGCCGCCGCTTCCAGCTCGCCGCTGTGGCGGCGGACCGTGTCGCGCAGCCCCGCGAGCCAGTAGTCGACCAGGCCGTAACTCTCCGTCCCCATCGCGGCCTTCACGCCGCCGCACTGGTAATGGCCGCAGACGATCACGTGCTTCACGTCGAGCACCTCCACGGCGTACTGGAGCACCGCGAGCAGGTTCATGTCGGCGCTGACGACCTGATTGGCGATGTTGCGGTGGACGAACATCTCGCCGGGCGAGACGCCGGTCAGGGTTTCGATCGGCACGCGGCTGTCGGCGCAGCCGATGAACAAAAAGTGCGGCTCCTGCTTGCCCGCGCGGCGCTTGAAGAAGTCCGGGTCGTCGGCGGTGACCTCCTCGACGATCTTGCGGTTGTTCTCGAACAGGCGCTTGAGGTTTTCCACGTGGGTCGGACCTGGGTTGGGGTCAGCGGTTGGAGACGCCCGGGAGCTCGAGCCCCACCAGGCGCAGGTCGATCTTCTTGAGCAGCGCCGTCTCGCGGAAGTCGCGGATCAACTCGAGCACGTCGGAGTGGATATGCCGGCAGTGCGATCCGTCGAGCTCGAGGCGACTGCCCGGCTCGAGGCGCTCGAAGAGCCGCGCCAGCGAGGCTTTGCTGAGGAACGAGACCTGCTCGTTCAAGCGCACGCGCGTCAGCACCGCACCCTTGGGACTGACGACTTCGTAGCAGGGCTGGCGCGAGTGCTCGACCAGGATGAAGAACAGGCCGAGGGCGAGGCCGATGCTGATCCCGACCAGCAGATCGGTCAGCAGGATCGCGGCGATCGTGAGCACGAACGGCAGGAACTGCGACGTGCCCTGGCGCCACATGCCCGACCAGATCATCGGGTGGGCCAGCTTGAAGCCGGTGTAGATCAGGATCGCCGCCAGCGAAGCGAGCGGGATGTGGTTGAGCAGCGCGGGAATCGCGACCACGGCCAGCGCCAGCAGCAGGCCGTGCAGGATGGCCGAGAGCTTGGTGCGCGCGCCGGCGTCGACGTTGGCGGCGCTGCGCACGATCACGCCGGTGACCGGCAGCCCGCCGATCAGCCCCGACACCATGTTCCCCGCGCCCTGCGCAGCGAGCTCGCGATTGGCGGGCGCCACGCGTTTGAACGGATCGAGACGGTCCGTCGCTTCAAGGCTGAGGAGCGACTCGAGGCTGGCGACGACGCCCAGCGTGACGCCCACGCGCCAGGTCTCTGCGCGCGCCAGTGCGCTCCAGTCGGGGAAGGCCAGGTATTCGGCGTAGTCCGCCAGCCGCGCGGGAATCGGGAGCGTGACCAGGTGCGAGGAATCGAGCTTCCAGGCTGACGACGTCGCCGCGAACGCGAAGTCCAGTCCGACTCCGATGAGCACGACGGCCAGCGGCGCCGGCAAGAGACGCACACCCTTGAGCGGCGTCAGATCCCAAGTGAAGAGCAGCGCGAGCCCCAGGAGACTGATACCGACCGCGCCGGGTTCGAGTCGCTGGAGCGAGTGCAGCAGCGCCGTGAACGTGTTCTCGGCATTGGCCTGCAAGAAGGCCTCATCGCCCTCGAAGTCGACGTCGTAGCCGACCGCATGCGGGATCTGCTTGAGCACCAGGATCAAGCCGATCGCGGCGAGCATGCCCTTGATGACCGAGGAGGGAAAGTAATAGCCCAGCACGCCCGCGCGCAGCGCCGACAGCCCGAGCTGAACGGCCCCGCCGATCACGACCGCGGCGAGGAAGGCCGGATACGAACCGAGCCCCGCGATGGCCGACACGACGATCGCCGTCAAGCCCGCCGCTGGCCCCGAGACCATCAGCTGCGAGCCGCTCAGCGCGCCGACCACCACGCCGCCCACGACGCCGGCGATCACACCTGAGAAGAGCGGCGCCCCCGAGGCCAGCGCGATGCCCAGGCACAACGGCAGCGCCACCAGGAACACGACGATCGACGCGGGCAGATCGCTGCGCCAACTGGCGGTCATCTCCGGCAGCGTGCGCACCGCCGCGCCCACCTCGCGCTCGGCGGGCAACTGCGCCTGGGTCAGGCGGCGGACGACTCCATCGATCCAACTCAAATGCCGTGCTCTCCGAGCGGTGTGGGGCGGCTGCGCGCAGGGTCAGCGGACTTGCCGCAGCGTCGCTTGCGACTGAAACGAGTCGCTCCGGCGGCCGAGGCTATGGTGGCGTCGAGCGGCGGCATTGCAAGCCGCTGTGACTCGCCTCGCCGCCGGTCGACGGCGGACGCGCGCGAGCTACGGACACAACGCGAACGACAGCGCGTCGGACAGTCCCGCGCCGAACGAGGCCGCGGCGTCGCGGTACCAGTACTGCGCGTAAACCAGTCGACCGACCAGCAGGTTGGGATCGGCCCCCGCGGCGCGCCAGGCGCTGAAGTCGAACTCGAAGCTGCCGTCGCAGGCGCTGGCGAGCGCGCCTGTGGAAACCCGCGGCGGCGTGCGTCGGCTCGGCGTGGCGATGCAGCGCCGACCGCCGAGGAACGGCCAGTCCGCGGCCGCGAAGGCGTAGAGCAGGACGCCGGTGCGCTGCGCGGGAACGTTGGTGCAGGTCACGAGGAAGGGCGCGCCGGCGCTCGTGCTCGGCGTCCCGCTCGAGCCGATGGCGGGCACGCAGCCTTGCGCGCTGACCTTGGCGGTGCAGTAGCTGCTCGGCGCCGGACCGCCCTGGCAGCAGTCGGGGGTGAGCTTCGAGACCGCGCGCGTCGAGAGGCCTGCGGCGTCGGTGACCACCAGCTCCACCTCGTACCAATACACGTCGCCGTCGCAGCCCACGGGCGTGATCACGGTGGTGCTGACACAGTTCGTGTCGATCGGCTCGGGATGGTTGTGCGTGTCGTGGAACAGCGTCGTGCGCCAGGCGCAGCTAAGGCCCGCGCCACTGTGCTCTGCGTCGACGACCTGCGCGTTGAGCGGGATCGTCTGGCTGCTGGGCGTGATCGGATAGCTCGTGCCGTCGAGCGGACTGGTGATCACGACGCTCGGCGGCGTGTTGTCGGTGGAGACCACAACCTCGGCCACCTGCACGCCGCCGTTGGGATCGCTGACCTTGAGCGTGACGTCGTAGCGCCGCGGAGCAGCCGCACCGACGACGCGGGCGAACAGGCGCAGCTCGGCCACGCTGATGAACCGCGAGGAGCCGCCCGGGACGCCGACGATGCGCACGTGCGTGGCGCTGACGGGCGCGAAGTCGAGCTGATAGGTCTCGAAGCTGACCCCGTTCGAACCGCCGTACAGCGGAGTGATGCTGAGCCCGCTGACGTTGCTCCAGGTCACGCCATTGCCGACTTGCACGCCGAGCGTCTGGAACCAGCCGCCGTCGAAGAAGTGCCGGCCCTCTTGGAAGACGATGCGCTGCAGCACGCGCGGCGCGGGCAGCGCGTAGCCGATCCAGTCGAGCGAGCCCTGGTCGCCGGAGTGGAAAGTGTCGTACTGGCGCTGGCTGTTCGCACTTCCCAGCGGCGGGCGATCGCCGTCGCGGATCACTTCGGGGTCGAGGTTGCCCCCGCCCTGTGGAAGCGGCGGAACGAGCTCGAACACGCGCGCGATGATCGCGCCCAGCGCCGTGACGTCCTCGATGTGCTCGTAGACGTGGGTGGGGTTCGCAGCGGTGCTGGTCGAGCCGTCGCCGAAGTCCCACAGGTAGTTCAGCGGCTGCCCCTCGGGATCGCTGGAGCCGGCGCTCGAGAACGAAACGCTCAGCGGAGTCGGTCCGAAGCTCTGCGCGGGCGAGGCGACGGCCGTGGGAATGCCGTCGGCGATCCAGCGCAAGTGCCGCACGCTGGCCTGACCCAGCGCGCCGTAGTCGATGAAGTACAAATCGCCGCTCTGCGGGTGCGCTGCGAGCGCGACCACTGCGCCGCCGCCCACGCCGAACTCGCGCACCACGCGCGGTTCGAGGTTGGCGTCGAACTCGACGCTGCGCAGCCAGCCGTCGACGAAGTCGGCCACGAACAACGTGTCGCGCCAGGGCGCGGGATAGTTGGGGCTCGCGCACCACGCCAACGCACCCACGCAGTCGCCATCGAACTGCGCGCCCTGCAGCGACGCCGTCGGGTCCCCGAGCGGCGCCGTCGCGGCGTTCGGACCGTTGAAGGTCGGCACGTTGGCCGGCGCGCCGTGGCCGTAGTCGAGCCACGGCCGCTCGTGCGTGAAGCGCCGCAAATTCGCCGGGATTTGCTGCTGTGTGTCGCAGGGATTGGGCCAGCTCGGCGCGGCCAACGTGTCCTGCACGAGCAGGTCCTGGAAGCGGAAGTGGGTTGCGCAGCCGGCGCCCGCGAGCGGATTGGGGGCGTCGAGATTCAGCGCCCCGCTGGGCGCGTAGTCGGGCTGGAGCGCCAACCCCTCGTACAGCGGCCAGCCGAAGTTCGAGCCCGCGTGCTCGCACAGCGAGAGTTCCTCGCGCAGGTTCCAACCCACGTCGCCGATCGCGATCGGTCCGGGATGGCTGCTGCCGTGACCGCCGTGGCCGCCGGGCAGACGCGCTACGCGAAAGGGATTGCGCAGGCCCAGCGCCCACACGCGCGAGCGCGGCGCGCGCGGCGCCTGCGGGTCGAAGAACGGGTTGTCCGGCAGGCCGTCGCCGCTGGCGGGATCGATGCGCAGCAGCTTGCCGCTGAGCGAGTCGACGAGTTGCGCACGCCACGCGCCCACGGCCTCCTTGGGCTGGAGGATTCCCTCGGCGAGCGCGGTGTTCGAGCTGCCCGCAACCGCTTGCCCGACGTCGACCTCGCCGTAGCTGGCGCCGTCTCCGGTGCTGAGCAAGAGCGAGCCGTCCTCGCCGAACAACAGCGCGCCGACTCCGTGCGACTGGTGCGCGATCGGAATGCCGGTCGACTTCGTCTCGCCGATCAGCACCGTGCGCGAAAGCGGATCGACGCTGCGAAACCCGTCGGCGGAATTGGCGGTGTAGCGCACCACGCGCGCGATCGTGTCGCGGAAGTACTCGTTGCTGCTCGCGGAGTACTGGGGCGTGCCGAAGTACTCGAGGTGATGCCAGTCGACGGCGTACGCGGCGTAGACGTAGCCGTTCATCAAGAAGTGCGGATCGAGCGCGAAGCCGAGCAGTCCGTAGTCGCGCCAGTCGCCGACCTCCTCGCTCAGGTCGAGCAAGGGCGCCGACGCCTTCACGCCGTTCTCGACCGTCCAAACGCGGCCGGCCTTCTCCCAAACCAACATGCGTCCGTCGGCGGCGAAGGTGAGCCCCACCGGCTGGACCCAGCTCGCCGCGAGCGGCGCCGCCTCGAAGTTGGCTGGCCACTGGGCGCTGGCCGTGCTGCAGAGGGACAGGAGCGAGACGACGATCGCGGTGCGGCGCATGGAGTGGAGAGCGTGTCAGAGAGAGCGTTTGGGAGAGCAAGTTTACTGCGCTCGGCGCACTGCGGCGGAGTCGAGCGCGCCCACAGCAGCGGAAGGAAGTTCCCGACGCTCGGAGCGCGCGAGGCTCGCTGCCAAAACCCTCGGCGCGCGTGCGACTGCCCGCAGCAGCGAAGCGCAGACCTCGCCCTGTGCGTAGGAGTTCGACTGCTAGTTCGTACGCAGGGCGATCGCGCTTCACCGCTGCGACCAGGGCCTGGAAGATCGCGCGCAGTCGGCCCGCACCGGACCGGCCCAACGGAGAAACCCCATCATGATCCGCGAAGTGACCGGCGACATCCTGCTCTCCCGCGCGCACCTGATCGCCCACGGCGTGGCGCCGCACGACGACTTCAAGAACGGGCTCGCTCTCGCGCTGCGCGAGCGCTTCCCCGGCTTGTACAAGGACTTCCGCCACTGGTGCAAGACGAGCTCGCCCAAGCCCGGCCAAGTGTGGGTGTGGAGCGGCGTCGCCGAGGGCGGCAAAACCGTGCACATCGCCTGCCTGCTGACCCAGGAGCCGCCGACGCACGAAGGCGCGCACCCCGGCCGCGCGAAGACGAGCTACGTCAACAAAGCGCTGCACGCGCTGCACAAGCTGGTCGAGAGCGAGCGCTACGAGAGCGTCGCGCTGCCGCGTCTGGCGACCGGAGTCGGCGCGCTCGACTGGAACGAGGTCCGTCCGCTGGTCGACGAATCGCTCGGCGATCTGCCGATCCCGGTGTTCGTGTACACCACGTTCCAAAGGGGCGTCGCAGCGAACGAAGCCGTCGCGACCGCGCGGCGCTGAAGCGGCGGCGCGGGCTCGCTCACGGGCTCGCGCGCAACTGCTGGTCGTACAGCTCGCGGTACACGCCGCCGCGCGCGTACAGCTCGACGTGCGCGCCGCTCTCGACCAGCCGCCCGCCTTCGAGCACGAGGATGCGGTCGCAGTCCTGAATGCTCGTCAGGCGGTGGGCGACCATGATGAGCGTGCGGCCGCGCATGCGCTCGACCACAGCGTCGAGCACCAGCCGCTCCGTGCGCGGATCGAGAGCGGAGGTCGCTTCGTCGAGCACCAGCACTTCCGGCCGCGCCAGCAGCGCGCGTGCGAGCGCCACACGCTGGCGTTCGCCGCCGGACAGCCGCAGTCCGGACTCGCCCACCGGAGTGTCGAGCCCCGCGGCGGAGGCGTCGACGAACGCGCCGAGCTGCACGAGCTCGAGCACCTCGCGCAGTTGCGCAGCGCTCGCGTGTGGCGCGGCGAGCAACAGGTTGTCGCGCAGCGAAGTGTGGAAGAGCTGCGGCTCCTGCGGGGCCACGCCGACCGCGCGGCGCAGTCGCGCGAGCGGCCACCGTCGCAGATCGAGCCCGTCGAGACGCACGGCGCCGCCGGACGGATCGAGGAAGCGCGAGACGAGCGCTGCGAGCGTGGATTTTCCCGAGCCCGAGGCCCCGACGATGGCGATGCGCTCGCCGGGCGCGATGCGCAGCGACACATCGCTCAGCACGCGCTGCTCGCCCCAGCGGAAGTCGACGCGCTCGAGCACGAACTCGCCGCGGACCTGCGGCGGATCGTGCGGAGGCACGGGCTCGCGCAGGCCGCCATCCTGGTCGATCAGCTCGTACACGCGGCGCAGCGCGGCGCGCGCGGAGTGCAGCTCGACGTTGATGTCGATCAACAGCGACACGGGGCGATGGAGCCGGCCCGCGAGCGTGTAGAAGGCGATCAGCGCCCCGATCGAGAGCGTCCCCTCGAGCACGCGCGCGCCGCCGAACAGGAACACCAGGATCGGCGCGGCGGAGAGCATCACGTCGGCGAGCGAGACCTGCAGCGAGGCCAGTACGGAGAGCCTCAAGTGCGAGCGGATCCAGGCGCGCGAGATCGAGACCAGTTGCTTGAGCTGCGCGCGCTGGCGGCGGAACTGCTGGATCAGTCGCACGGCGCCGATGCGCTCGTCGAGGAACTCGTACAGCCGTCCGACGGACTCGCGCGCGGCTTCGCTCTCGTTGCGCAGCGAGCGATTGAGGAGCCACAGCAGCGCGGCCAGCGCCGGATAGAGCAGCGCGAGCACGCCGGCGAGTTGCGCGTCGAGCAGCACCAGCACGGTCCACACGCCGGCGATGACCAGCACGTGCTGCGCCCCGTGGACGATGGTGTAGACCGCGGCGCGCTGCAGCACGTCGACATCGGAGGTCAGGCGCGCGAGCACGTCGCCGCGCCGCTCGCCGCTCAACTCGTAGGGCGAGAGGTCCTGCACCCGCTCGTACGCGCGACGGCGCAGATCGAACAGCACGCGCAGACCGCCGTACGAGTACAGCCAGGTCGACACGATGCGGAACGCGACGCGGAACAGGAGCGAGCCCGCGAGCAGTGCGCAGAGCAGCACCAGCAGCTCGGAGTCGCCGTCGCCGATGGCGTGGTCGATGACCGCGCGCAGGATCAGCGGGTCGGCGAGCTCGAGCGCCACCTGCACCAGCACGCACACCGCGATCTGGGCCTGCAGCAACCAGTACGGCGCGACGTGTTCGCGCAGGAAGCGCCGGAACAGGCCGCGCGAGTTGTGGGTCGCGTCGCTCACGGAGCGCCGAGGCCGAAGGCCTCTTCGATCAGGAGCCAGGCGATGGGCGCGCGCTGCGCAGTGGCGATGCGCGCGCGGCCGCGCATGCCCTCGAACAGCGGGCCGATCTCGCCTTCGCCCGAG
This sequence comes from Planctomycetaceae bacterium, assembly GCA_011525785.1. Classification (GTDB taxonomy): domain Bacteria; phylum Planctomycetota; class UBA1135; order UBA1135; genus WYBT01. The sequence continues at coordinate 365,782 of WYBT01000021.1, read as the reverse complement.
AGCTCGAGCCGCACGCGGTAACCGCCGGCCTCGGGTGCGTCGGCGACCTGCGCCACGCGCGCCGACACGGTCCCGTGCACGAGCCACGGATAGCCGCTGAGCCGCAGCTTTGCCTCTTGTCCTTGTGCGACGCGCGCGCGGCCGCGGTCGTCGACGTAGGCCACGAAGGCCTCGACCCCGGGCAGCGCGACGCGCAGCAGCTCCTCGCCCTCCGCCACGGCGCGCCCCTCGAGCTCGACGCGCGCGGGACCGAGCACGAAACCCGCGGACGGAGCGGTGATTTCGCTCTGGGAGCGCTGGAGCTCCAGTTCCGCGCGCCGCACCTCGAGCAGGGCCCGCTCGTGCTCGAGCGAGCGCGCGCGCGCGTCGAAGGCCGCGAGTTCGGCGCGCTCCAGCGCCGGCCGCTGCGCCGCACTGGCGCGCACGCCCTCGAGTTCGACCTCGCTCAGACGGCGCGCCAGCACCGCCTCCTCGTACTCGGCCTGCTCGACCAGCCCCTGCGTGCGGAGCTCGTCGTAGCGCTTCTCCTTCGCGCGCGCGGCGTCGAGCACCAACTCGGCCGCGCTCTGCGCGCGTGCGAGCGATTGACGCGCCGCGGGCTGCAGTTCCTCGAGCGCATGGCGTCGCTCGCGTTCGAGCTGCGCCCGCGCGAGTTCGAGCGCCGCCAGACGCGCGCGCAGTTCGTCGTTCGCCGGCCCGAGGACTTGTTGATCGAGGCGCACCAACACCTCGCCCGCCTCGACGCGCTGCCCGCTCTCGCACAGCACCTGCGCCACACGCCCCTCGCGCGTGGCCCGCACGGCGCGCGAGGGCCCGATGAAGCTGCCCTCGCCGACCACGACGCGTTGCAGCGGAACGAGGAACGCCACCAGCAGCACGCACGCTGCGAACGCGGCGGTCAGGAGCGCGACGGTGCGGATCAGCGGCGGGCGACGGCGCATCGGTTCAGCGGCGCAAGCGGGGACGTTCGCACTCGACAACGACGCCCAGGGCAGCGCAGTGGTCGCCCCGGGCGTCGCTGGTTTCGCACGGCCGCCGCGGAGGCGACGCGCGCGAACTCTCCGATCAGATGCAGGACGGCGGATACTCCGAGCACTTCCAGCACATCGTGATGGGGTTCTTGGCTACGGCCTCGGGCTTGGTGGGCTTGACGATGAACTTCATCGCAGGGCTCCGTTTCCTGTCGGAACGAGGGACAAAAGAAAGACAACCTCGGGCGCGTGCAGCTCGCTCTGACTGTCGAGTCGAGAGCGATGAGCGGCGCGCAGCTCGAACGCGAGCGAGAATAGGCGCGCAGTTCGCGCACCGCAAATTGGCAGTGCACGTCAGGTTGAGTAGGGTTGGCGTCAGCGAGAGGCGCAACGCGATGACCGTGGCAATCCTGGCGGCGAAGGACTCGAGCTTGGCGGCGCACGTGGCCGCGCGCCTGGGAGCGGAATGCCGCGTGCTGGAGCTCGAGGGCGCGCGCGTCTCGATCCGCGGCGAGTCGGTGAGCTGGGGCGGCGTCGCACTCGACGAATGCGAGGCCTTGGCGCTGGAAAAGCCGCTGATTCCCTGGCCCCAGCCGATCGCCGCGGCCGCGCCGGGCGAGCTCGAGTCCGTGGTCCAGCGACGCGCCATCGCTCAGCGCGAGCGGAGCGCGTTGCACATCAGCGCCGTGCGCATCGCGGCGCTCGGTCGGCCGGTCGCCAACGAGCCGACGCGCGCGGCGGACCTCGCGCTGTCGAGCGCGCTCGCTCTCGAGCGACTGGCGCGCGCCGGCGTGGCGTTGCGCGAGTGGCGCGTGGGAGTCGCACGCGAGGCGCGCGGAGGAACTCGCTGGGCGCTGAACGCTGAGCACGGCCTGCGACCCGCCGCCGAGGAGTGCGCGCTCGAAGTCGACGCTCCCATTTCCGAGACGGCTCGGCACTTGGCGCTGGGTGGAACCTGGCTCGCCGCATGCCCGGGCGGCGCCGCCGAGCCGAGCGCCCTGCGTTTCGAAGCCAGTGCACAGGAGCGCGAGCTGACACTGCGCGCGCTCGAGGCGCTGGGACTGGTGTTCGCGTGCGTGCATGTCTGCCGCGGCGCGGTCGCAGCCGTCGACGCCGCCGTCGATCTGCGCGCCTGGGAGCACAACAGCGAGAACCGAGTGAGCGCAGCGCTGGCCGATTGGCTGGCGCGCGCGGCCCGAGGCCACCTAAGACCCTGCACGACCCCATGAAAGCATCGCGCTACAACCGCATCTTCCAAAGCTCGAGCGGCGCCTGGCTGGCCTTCAACTCCTGGTCGACGGCGCTGGCCGAGCTCGACGAGAAGAGCCTGGAGTTCGTGCGCGCGCTGCTCGCCGATCCCAGTGGCACGCCGGTCGACGACGACGACAAGCGCGCCATGCGCGAGGCCCTGATCGACGCGCACTTCCTGGTCGAGGACGATGTCGACGAGCTCGGCGAACTGCAGGCCGACCTGGTGCGCGACCGCTTTCGCACCGACCAGTTGTGCCTGACGATCGCGCCCACGCTCGACTGCAATTTCCGCTGCGATTACTGCTACGAGGAGCACCTCAAGGTGCACATGTCGACGCGCGTGCAGGACGCGTTGCTCGACTTCGTGCGCGCCCAGGCGCGGCGCCTCGACCACATCGCGGTCACCTGGTACGGCGGAGAGCCCCTGCTGCCCAAGGCCTATCCGGTGGTGCAGCGGCTCTCGCGCGAGCTGAAGGCGCTGGCCAAGGACAACGGCATCACCTACTCGGCCGAGATCGTGACCAACGGCTTCTTCCTCGAGCGCGCGCGCATGGAGGAGCTCGCCAGCCTGGGCGTGAACCGCGTGCAGGTCACGCTCGACGGCCCGCGGCAGTCGCACGACGCGCGCCGCCACTTGATCGGCGGGCGCGGCACGTACGACCGCATCCTGGCCAACATGGTCGAGTGCATCGACCTCGCCTCGTTCCAGGTGCGCATCAACGTCGACCGGCGCAACGCCATGAGCACGCTCGAAGTGCTCGAGGACCTGGTGCGCGCCGGCATCGGCGACAAGCTGCGCGTGTACCTCGCGCAGGTCACCGAGGAAGGCGCGGCCTGCGGCAACATCCAGGAGTTCTGCTACTCGCGCGAAGAGTTCGCGCGCACCGAGGTCGAGCTGTACCGCGCCGCAGCCGAGCGCAAGCTCCCGCTCGCGCGCTACCCCTTCCGCATCGCCGGAGCGTTCTGCATCGCCGACCGCATCAACGGTTGGGTCGTGTCTCCGACCGGCTCGCTGTTCAAGTGCTGGCACGACGTGACGCTCAGTCCGCAGAAGTCGGTGGGCAGCCTGCTCGATCCGCAGCAACCCTGGCAGAAGGTCAACGAGGACCGCTGGCTGCAGTGGAATCCGCTCGCGCGCTCGGGCTGCCGCACGTGCGGCGTCGCGCCGCTGTGCCACGGCGGCTGTCCGGTCGAAGCCATGGCGCACCCCGAGAGCGACCGCGGCTCGTGCGAGCCGTTCAAGTTCCACCTCGAGCCGCTGCTCGAGCTGCGCCACATGCACGGCGAGGTCGCGACGGGCGCCGTGCCGGCCCGCGACGTGAGCTGTCGATGACGCGCATCGCGCTCATCGGTCCGCCCGAGCGCGAGGAGCTGCAGCGCCTGGCGCTGCGGCTGGAAGAGCGCTCCGCGGAGGTGGTGGTGGTCGACACGCGCCAGCCGGCGCAGATCGAGCTGTCGCCCGGCGACGAGCGCGCCTGCGGCGTGAGCTTCGCGGGCGTGAGCGGGGTGTACGTGATCGATCTGGGCCTGCCGCGGCCGCGCGTCGCGGACGCGGACGGCCGCATCGACCTCGCCGCGTCGCAGCGCGCGCTCGCGCACTCGCAGGCGAGCTGGGCGGCCTGGCGCGTGCTGCTCGAGCGCCTCGCGAGCCGCGCCGCCGTCGTCAACCCGCCGGCGAGCTACGACGTGCACGGGCTCAAGCCGTTCGAGATCGCGCACTACCGCGCGCGCGGCTGGCGCACGCCCGACACGCTCGCCACCGATGACGCGGCCGCGCTCGCGGCGCTGGACCCGCGCGGCGCGCCGCACGGTTGGATCCGCAAGGACCTCGTCGGCGGGTACGGCTACACCGAGCGGCTCGAGCCGCTCGCCTCGCTCGACCAAGCGCGCGCCCAGATCGGCGAAGCCGCGCTGATGGCGCAGGAACGCATCGAAGGCGACGCCGTGCGCGCGTTCGTGATCACCGGGCGCGTGCTCGTGGCGGCCGAGATCCTGCCGCAGGGCTACGGCGAGGTCGACTCGCGCCGCGGCAGCGCGCGCGTGCGGCGCATCGAACTGTCGGGCGAGCTGTGCGAGCAGTCCAAAGCCGTCGCTGCCGCCTGGGGCATGAGCTTCGCCGGCGTCGATTGGATGCGCGGGCCGGCGGGCCGCGAGTGGGTGCTGCTGGAGTGCAATTCCGCGCCGATGTTCGTCGAGTTCGAGCGCCGCACCGGCGCCGACATCGGCAGCGCGCTCGCCGATCACCTGCTGCGCCGCGCTCGGCGCAAGGCCTCGTGAGCGAGCGGTCCGAGCCCGAATCCAGCGGCCCGTACGCTACGCCGCTGCTCAACCGCCTTCGCGCGCACCTGCGCGCCGGGCTGGATCCGCAGTACGAGTTCCTGGCCTTCGAATCGACGCCCTGGAGCGCACCGCGCGCGCCGCTGCGCGAATTGCGCGTCGCGTTGATCGCCACGGCCGACCTGCACCGCCGCGGCGACGCGCCGTTCGAGAGCCTGGACACGCCGCTGGGCGACACGAGCTATCGCGTCATCGAACACGGGCTCGCGAGCGACGAGCTCGCGCTCGACGCGCCCTACGTCGACGACAAGTACATCCCGCAGGATCCCGAGGTCGCGCTTCCGCGGCGCGCGCTGGATGAGCTGGTCGCGGCCGGCGCGATCGGCAGCGCGGCGCCGCGGCACTACAGCTTCGCGCAGGGCATCGTGCGGCCGCTCCCGGCGCTCTCCGAGCGCGCCGACGAACTCGCCGCGCGGCTGCGCGAGGACCGCGTCGACGCCCTGGTGCTGCTGCCCACCTGCTCGCTGTGCGTGCAGGCCCTCGCGGTGCTCGCGCGCGAGTTCGAGTCGCGCGGCTGGAGCACCGTCACGATCACTTCGCTGCCCGAGCTGACCGCGCGCGTCGGCGCGCCCCGCGCCCTGGCGACGCGCTTTCCCTTCGGCGCACCGGCCGGCGATCCGGGCAATCACGGCCTGCACGTGGCGCTGCTGCGCGAGGCCCTGGGGCTGCTCGAGAGCGCGCGAGCGCCCCGCACGCTGATCGAGACCGCCTTGCGCTGGCGCCGCGACGGTCGCTGAGCGCCGCCAGCGACGCTTTGGAGCACTTCGCTGTCCAGCGCCGGCTGGACCGGGCACTTGGGAGTCTCACGTCCCGCGCGCGCTTCCTGGCCTCGCCCCCGCCCCCAACGTCCCCCATGAAGAACTTTCTGACCGTCGCCTGCTGCACCGCGCTGCTCGCCCACCTGCTCAGCACCGCGCAGGCCGTGGTCGAGGCCCCGCAGCACGAGGCAGCGGCCGCCGCGGACACGGGCCCGGACTGCAACGGAAACGGAGTCGAGGACGCGGTCGACATCGCCAGCGGCTACTCGGTCGACCTCGACGGCAACGGCGTACCGGACGAGTGCGATGCGCCCCGGAGCTGAACACCCGACGGGAGCTCGGCTGGCCCGATCGCTCGCGCGTGGCGCACGTCCCGCGCGTCACCGAGCGTCCTCCCGACCCCGCAGGATGCGCGCACGGGAGTAAGCTCGTTCCCAGTTTCGGTCCTGCGTTGGAACCCGTGAGCGGGCGACTGCGTCTGGATCCCGGAGTCGGGCGACCGCCCGCCGCCCCCACCACCATGAATCCGATCCACCTGCACGCTCGCGCTCCGGCCGCCGCGCTCCTCGCCGCCGCCTTCCTCACCTCGACCGCCGCCGGGCAGATGTCGTTCTCGGTCGACTGGCGCAGCCGCTCGCTCGCGCAGCCGGCGAGCAACACCGGCGGCGTCCCCATCACCGAGGGCGACATTCTCGGGCCCGCGCCCGGCGCGCCCGGACTGGGGCCGTTCCCGAACGTCTCGATCCGATTGCTGGGCGGCGCGCTCGACCTCACCAACTTCTCCACCTGCCAGGGCCACGCGCCGCTCACGCCGTGCGGCATCGAAGTCGATGCGCTCGCCTCGGGGCTGGACGATGCGCTGTTCCCCGATGCGCCGCTGACGGGCGGACCGCGCGGCGCGGTGACGATGCCGCGGCGGCGCGTGTGGTTCTCGGTCGACGAGTGGGCCACCGGCCTGGCGGGCACGGCCAACCCGCCCTACCCGCAGGTGGTGACCGAAGGCAACAACCCCGCGCAGGTGTGGGACGCGAGCGCGGACGTGTTCGTAGACATCGACCTCCCGGCCGGACCGCTGCCGCCGGGCGCTGTGACGCCCAACAACGTGGGCACGATCGACGGCAACGGCGTGCAGAGCTCGTCGGGCCGCGTGTACTTCGGCGTCGGCCTGCGCGAGCCGAACAACCCGCTGATCCACAACGGCGACAACCTGGACGCGCTCGAGCTGGGGCCGCAGATCCTGATGAGCGGGGCGCGCATCTACTTCTCGCTCGACGCAGGCTTCCTCGATCCGCTGAACGGAACTTCGAACTCGGCCACTGCGGCAGTCAACGGCTTCCGCGGCGCCGACGTGCTCACCATCCGCCCGAGCACCGGCCTGCCCGTGTCGCTGTACGCGTCGGCGACCAGTCTGGGCCTGGACATCTTCGGCGGCCCGGGCAGCGACGACCTCGACGCCCTCGCGCTGCGCGACAACGGAGACGGCGTGTTCCAGCCGAGCCTCACGCCCTACGACTGGGTCGGCGGCGGGCGCGACATGCTGCTGTTCTCCGTGCGTCGCGGCTCGGCGGTGGTCAACCGCCCCGACAGCATCTTCGGCATCCCGATCCAGCCCGGCGACATCCTCACCACGCCGCTGCCCACCGCGCTGGGCGGACTCTCGCCCTTCCCGGGCATCTTCATTGCGGCCGAGAACCTCGGCCTGCGCACGGCCCGCGGCGCCGTCGGTCAGCACGGCGACGATCTCGACGCGCTGGACATCACCGAAAAGCCCTGCTTCGACTGCAACGAGAACGGCGTCGAGGACGCGGTCGACATCGCCACCGGCGCGTCGTCGGACAACAACGGCAACGGCATCCCCGACGAGTGCGAGGACAAGGTGGTCGAGTTCTGCTTCTGCGACTCGAACGCGCCCTCGCCGTGCGGCAACAGCGACGCGGCCGCGGGCTGCGAGAACTCGACCGGCGCAGGCGCGCTGATGCTCACCAACATCGCCGGCGGCGGCTCGGTCAGCGTGCTCGCCGACAACCTGATCTTCAGCACGACGCAGGTGCGCCAGAACATCAACGGCATCCTGTTCATGGGTCCGGGCACCAAGCCGGCGGCGCCCTTCGACGACGGGGTGCGCTGCATCGGCAACCCCACCTTCCGCTTCGCGCTCGAGAACTCCGGCCCGGCGGCCACGATCGTCTACGGCCCCGGGCTGGTCGCGACGGCGGCAACGCGCTTTGGCCCCGCCGGCACGATCGACCCGGGCGAGACGTGGTTCTTCCAGTGCTGGTACCGCGACGCGGGCGGCCCGTGCGGACAGAACGCCAACCTCTCCAACGCCGTCAAGGTGTCCTACACGCCCTGAGCGGCGCGCCGGCGGCGCGACAGCGCGCGTTCCGAAAGCACCGCGCCCGCGTCGGCTCCTCGAGGAGCACGGCGCGGGCGCGGCGGCTTGTTGGTCGCGCGGCGCTGCGGGTTCGATCAGCGCGGCGTCGGCGATCGGCAGGTCAGGGGATCAGCTCGAAGCACAGCGCGTCGGAGAGTCCGGCCGCGGTGCCGTCGGTCTGCGCGGGGTCGCGATACCAGTACTGGCAGTACGCCGCGCTGCCGGCGACGAGACCGCGCGAAGCCATGTAGGGCTGCGAGAAGAAGAAGTCGAACACGCCCGAGCAGTCGTCCGGCGGCGCGTTGCCGCCCGAGTTCTGGATCGGCGTGCGGATGGTGGGCGACTGGATGCAGTTGAGCCCGCCCACGAACGCCACCGGCGTCACGCGCGGCGCGAGACCCCAGTACATGACGCCCGCCTTGTTGTTGATCACGTTGCTCGCGGTGACGTGCAGGTTGTCGGGCCCCGAGAGCTGCGGAACACCGCTCCAGCCGATGGCGGGCACACAGCCTTGGCTGTTGGTCTTGGCCGTGCAGAACGTCGAGGGGTTGGTGCATCCCGCGACGACCTGGCCGCGGATCTCGCCGCCGGGGAACGCGCTCGAGTGGATGTTCACGTACGACAGACCGGCGATGTAGTTCGCCTCATCGGCGTTGAGGTACGCGAGCGTTCCCGACTTGTGCGCGCCGGCCGGCAGTCCGATCTTCACGCCCGAGCTCACTCCCGGCGCAGAGAAGCCGTGGATGTGCGCCGCGACCTCAGCCGTGCCGAAGGCCGTGCGTGTGAACGAGTAGTTGATCGAGTTGGCCGCCAGATCGAAGCGGAACCAGCCCAGTCCCTTGGCGAGGCTGGCGTTGGGCGGGACCTCCTGGGCTCCACTCGCCCTCGCGACGTACGTGAACGCAGACGCGCTGCGCACGAGCTGGCCGCGAATCTCGCCGCCGGGGAAGGCCACCGAGTGGACGTTGAAGTACGCCAGTCCGGCGAGGTAGCTGGCCTCGTCGGCTTCCGCGTAGGTGAAGCTCCCACTCTTCACGTCACCCAGCGCGAGCCCGAAGCGCACGCCGGAGTTCGCGCCGGGCGCGGAGAAGCCGTGCACGTGCGCCATCGTCTCGGCGGCGCTGAGTCCGTTGTAGATGAGCTCGTACGTCAGCGTGTTGGCGGCGCGATCCATCACGACGAAACCTGTGCCCCTCGCGGTGGTGGGCACGGGCGGCACTTCCTGCGCGCCGTCGAGCGTCGCGACGAAGCACACCTTCTGCGCCATCGCGGGCGCGGCCAGCGCGCTCACCAGCGCACATGCTGCAACCAGACTTCGGCCTGAGGGCGCAGTGCGCCGCTGTTGAACTCTCATGATTCCTCCTGGGGGGTGGTGCAGCGCGTGAACACGAGCTGCAGACGGTTGTGCAAAGTGCAATGGCGTGGGCCGGATCCGCTGTCCGCTCGAGATTTCCTCCCACGTCGCGCCAGCGCAGATTTCCTGAGGCGCTTGCGTGAGGGCGAGTCTAGCCGCGCCGGTGAAAGGCCGCGTCAAACCGGCTGCAGCTCAGGCTCGAACTCGGGCCAGGCGCAGCGGCTGCGAGTACAGTTGAGCGGATGGCCGGGCCCGGAATCGGGCCTGACTCGCAGGCTCGACAGCTCTGATCCCCACCCCGCATCCAAGGCCTCCCCAACGTGCAGTTCCACCGCAGCGCCGCTGGCGCGCTTGTTTTCGTCGTCGCTCTCTCCAACTTCAGCTCGACCGCCCGCGCCCAGCAGTTCCAGCACCAGGTCGGGCTCCTGCCCGCCCCCGCGCGCTGGTCGGAGGGCGTCGAGTGCGTCGATGTCGACCTCGACGGCGACCTCGACGTCTTGTTCGCGGACGGTGACGGCTTCAACGCCGCCGGAACCAAGCGCCAGAACGTGCTGCTCGTCAACCAGTTCGTGCCCAGCGGCGTCCCGAGCTTCACCGACGAGAGCGTGGCGCGCCTGGGTGCGCGCGTGTCGAACGCGAAGATGGTGATCAGCGGCGACGTGAACGGAGACGGTTGGCCCGACCTGCTCTACGCCAACGCCTTCGACACCGACACGCCGTTCCTCTACATCAACCAAGGCGCGGCGAATCCGGGCTTTTTCACGATGGAGAGCGCGACGCGCGGCCTGACCACCGTGCTCTCGTCGGGCGGCGCACAGTTCGCGGATGTCGACGACGACGGCGATCTCGACCTCTTGATCAACAACGGCTACCTCGGTCAGAGCCGCAAGCCCAAGCTGTACCTCAACGACGGCGCGGGCTTCTTCACCGAGAACGTCGCAGCCCTCAGCGCCGCCGCCAACAAGCAGGCCCAGATGGACGTGCAGCTCGTCGACATGGACGGCGACTGGGACCTGGACTTCTTCGGCGCGTGCCGAGCGACCAACGGCGGCGTCGCGCACTACCTGATGCTGAACGACGGCGCCGGCGTGTTCACCAACGCCGCCGTCACGATTCCGTCGAACTCCGGCAGCACGTACGAGGGCGAAGTCGGCGACCTCGACGGCGACAGCGACATCGACCTGTTCCTGGTGAGCTCGACGGGCTTCGCCGAAGGCGCGATCCGCAGCAACTTCGCCCCCGCTGGGCCGCTGGGCTTCACGCAGCTCGCCACGCTGACCGACAGCAACGACGACAACGAGATCGCGCTGTTCGACTGGGATCTCGACGCGGACTACGACGTGCTCGTGGGCTCGCTCTCGAACACGCGCGAGACGTTCTGGCGCAACAACGGCGCGCTGTCGTTCACCAACGTGAGCGCCGCTTCGATCACGGCCGTGACGGACTCGACGCTGGACGTGGCGATCGGCGATTTGAACAACGACGGGCGCTATGACCTCGTCACCGCGCAGGGCGAGTCGGGCTCGTTCGTGAACAAGGTCTATCTCAACACCGGCGGCGTCGACATCCTGCGCCCCATCGTCACCGAGTTCGGCGTCAAGTCGCCCACTCCCGCGGGCGGGCCGGTGCGCGTGCGCGCCAAGGTGCGCGACCAGGTGATGGACGACGGAGTCAGCTACGTCACGGGCGAGGCGCACTGGTGCGTGCGCACCGCGGCCACGCCGGCCGCCAGCGCTGTGTCGATCGATCCCTCGGGCCTGAGCCAGCCGAACGCCAGCGTGCTCAACGCCCAAGGCGTGATCTGGACCAACAACACGGCCGTTCCGCAGACCGTGCAGCTCACCAGCGCGCCGCACGACTACGCGGTGGTCTCGCTCGCGCCGGGTCAGTCGTTCGAATTCGTGCTCCCGCGCGCGGGCAACTACTCCTACGTCGTCACGCCGGCGAACTTCGGCGGCCTGCTCCAAGTCAGCGGAGCTTCCAGCGCCGCGGACATGCTCTCGGTGGGCGGCGGCCAGTACAGCGCCTCGCTGAACGACCCCAGCGGCGGCGCGGGCTTGCGGCTGTTCTACGAGCTGGAGTTCCGCGACTACCCGGGCAACCGGCGCGTGACCGCCAGCGCCTCGCAGGCGCTGCTGGATTGCAGCGTGAACGTGTACTGCACGGCGAAGACCAACAGCCAAGGCTGTCTGCCGGCGATCGCGGCGGTCGGCTCGGCCAGCGCTTCGAACGCGACCTCGCTGACGATCAGCGCGAGCAACGTGATCAACCAGAAGCTGGGCCTGCTGTTCTACGGCTACGCGCCTTCGGCGACGAGCTTCCAGGGCGGGACGATGTGCGTGGCGAACCCGCTGCGTCGCACCGCGGCGCAGCTCTCGGGCGGCAGCCCCAGCGGCGCGGACTGCACAGGCGTCTACAGCTACGACTTCAGCGCGCGCATCGCGAGCGGCATCGACCCGCAGCTCGCCATCGTCGGCCAGCAGGTCAACGCGCAGTTCTGGAGCCGCGATCCCTCGGCGCCGTTCACCACGGGCCTGACCGACGCGGTGAGCTTCAAGATCTGCCCGTGATCGAGCTGATGCGCGGGCGCTGGCTCACACGTGCGTGAGCCAGCCCCGCGTGTCCGGCGCCTTGCCGGTGACGATCTCGAGGTAGGCGCTCTGGAGTCGCTGCGTGAGCGGTCCGCGCGAACCCGAGCCGACCGTGCGGCGATCGATGGCGCGCACCGGCGTCACTTCAGCAGCGGTTCCGGTGATGAAGACCTCGTCGGCGAGGTAGAGCATCTCGCGCGGGATGCGTTCCTGGCGCACTTCGAGGCCCTGCTGCGCCGCGAGTTCGAGCACGCAAGCGCGCGTGACGCCCTCGAGGATCGAAGAGCCCAGCGAGGGCGTGAACAAACGGCCGCGCGAGACCAGGAACAGGTTCGCGCCGCTGCCCTCCGAGACGTAACCCTCGTGGTCGAGCGCGATGCCGTCGTCGAAGCCGTTGCCGCGCGCCTCGAGCAGGATGTGCATCGAGTTGAGGTAGTTGGCCGAGGCCTTGGCCAGCGCCGGCAACGTGTCGGGCGCGATGCGCCGCCAACTCGAAACCCCCATCGCGATGCCGCGCTCGTAGGCCTCGGCGCCGAAGTGCGCGCCGTGCTCGATCACGATCACGGCCATCTCGACCGGACTGTTCGTCGGGTCGACCCCGAGCGCGCCGCAGCCGCGGTACACCAGCGGTCGGACGTAGCACGCTCCGAAGGCGTTGGCGCGCACGGTCTCGAGGATCGCATCGCGGATCTGCGCCGCGCTCCAGCGCAGCGGCAGTTCGTTGATGCGGCACGAGTCCACCAGACGCCGCACGTGCGCGTCGAGTTGCACGAGCGCCGTTCCGCGCGGAGTGCGGTAGCCGCGCAGTCCCTCGAACACGCTCGTCGCATAGTGCAGCGCGTGCGTCGCGACGTGCACAGTGGCGCGAGCCCAGGGGACCAGCGCGCCGTTGAACCAAACTTGGGCGTTGTCGGGGAGCTTCATCGCGTGGAGCGAAACGTGCGCCGACGCGGCCAGTCGACGATTTTCGTCGGATGATAGGCTCTGCCCGCATGAACATCCAAGACGCGCCGCACGGCATCAACATCGTGGTCGAGACTCACAAAGGGCGGGTCTACATCGGCCGCTTCGACAGCTTGAACGCCTTCCAGGCGCTGATGCACGACTGCGACGTGCGCGACTTCGCGAGCGAGAGCGAGCGCGAGGCGTTCATCCGCGAGACCGCCACCTACGGCATCGACGTGAAGGAGCGCGACACGACCGTCGACGTGCTCCAGGTCGCCCGCGTGCGGCTGTTGCGCGACATCCAGAAGCTCTGAGCGCATGCCGCGCAAGGCCGTCCTGCTCGCGCTCGTCGCGCTGACCGCGTGGACGGCGATCGTGCGCCTTTTCGGCGTCGATTTCGGCGTGCCGCTGATGAAGGAGGCCGACACCTTCATCGTCGAGCACCTGCGGATGATCAACGAGGGCGAGGTGCGCATCGACCGCGCCCAGTCCGCGCTGCAGTACCCCTCGCTGCTCGCGCACCTCGCGTCGCTGTTCACCGAGCGCACGCTCGCGCCCACCGGCCAGGAGCGCACGCTCGACGAGCACCTCGCCAGCGCGGCCACGCTGTGGCTCACGGTGCGGCGCATCGTGGCGCTGGCGAGCGTGCTGATCGTGCCGGCGACATTCCTGCTCGCGCGCCGCTTCGTGACCGACGGCTGGGCGCTGTTCGCCGCCGCGCTGACGAGCTTCAGCCTGCTGCACGTGTTCTTCTCGCAACAGGCGCGCTGCCACGGCCTGGTCGCCTCGCTCGCCGTCAGCTCGATCGTCGCGATCCTGTGGATGCGCCGCAGCCCGAGTTGGAGGTCGTACACGCTCGTCGCGCTGCTGGTGGCGCTCGCCGCGGGCTCGTTCCACTCCGGCCTCGCGGTGCTGGCGCCGCTCGCGACCGCCCAACTGCTGCGCAAGGACGGGCGCTGGCGCGATGCGCGTGTCCTGCTCCCGCTAGCGCTGACCGCGGTCTCGTTCCGCGTCTTCTACTGGTACTACTTCGACGACGCCGCGCGCGCCGCCAAGGGCGAGAACGACGGCACGATCGAGGCCTTCACGCAGGGCATGTTCGACGGCTCGGGGTTCGTGCGCCTGGCGCGCACCGCGTGGTACTACGAGCCGGCGCTCAGCGTCCTGGCCTTGCTTGCGCTCGTCGTGTTGCTCGCCACGCGCGGACGGCGCGCACTCGGGGCCAAACCCGTCGATCGGCGCGACGTGCTGGTCGTGCTGAGCTACGTCACGCCCTATCTCTTGCTCGCCGGCTTCTTCAGCGCGACCTACGAGCGCTTCGCCCTGCCGCTCGTGCCGCACGCGGCGGTGCTCGCTGCCTGGGGCCTGTCCGCCCTGCACATCCGTGCGAAGTCCGCCCTCGCGCAGCGAACGCTCGTCGCGGCCGCGCTGCTGGCGCTGGTGGTTCCGGCGCTGGCTTCGACCAAGCTCAGCTGGCTCCGCGCGCAGCCGAGCACCGCGGACCAGGCGACGGCCTGGCTGCGCGTCAACATCGCCGACCCGGCCAGTCAACCGGTGTTCGCGCTGCCGCCGCTGGACTTCGGCGTGATGCGCGCACCCGAGAGCCTGCGCTACCCGCCGGGTCGCGCCGCGTTCTTCACGCCCTGGGCGATCTACCAGAACAAGCTGGAGGACGCGGCGCGCGTCGGGCCGCTGTACCGCATCTACTGGCTCGCGGCCAAGGAAGGCCACACGCGCCTGGAGAGCGACGACGAGGTCGAGGCCTACCTGCGCTCGCACGGCCCGGGGCTGTTCGTGGTCGAGCGCATCCACGCCAACCAGAGCGCGGGGCGCAGCCGGATCGCGGACACGCTCGCGGCGCGCGGGCGCAGGCTCGCGCGCTTCTCGCCCGACGGCGAGCGCGAGTTCACGCTGCACCGGCTGTGGGACCAGGACGTCGAGGCGCCGGGCTGGCCACACGTCACTTGGCGCGTGCTGCAGGCGCAGTCCGTGGGCCCGGTGATCGAGGTGTACGAGCTGCCGTGAGGGCGGCGGGCCGGTGAGTCGGGTCAGCGCGTCAGGCGCGCGAGTCGAGCCGGCCAGTGACGCCCACGCGCCGAACTCTCGCGCGCTCAGCCCACCCGGCGGCGGAAGGGCTCGAGGAACTCGCGCGTAACCGCCTTGGCGCTCGCGAACAGACCCGAAGTCTCGCAGCGCAGGTTCACCGTCGCCGACGGGATGCCCTCGGGGCCCTCGACGCGCACCACGACGCGGGCGCGACCGCCGAGCACGCCGCCCGAGCGCTCGCAGTGCAGCTCGAGCCGCTCGAGGTCCTCGCGCGCGACGCTCCAGCCGGACAGGTCGGCGACCATGTCCTTGGCCTCGGAGAACACGTCCTCGCGCCGCACGGCCACTCGCATGGGCCGCAGCACGGGGTCGGAGTGCTCGTCGCTGGTCTCGAAGACAGCCATGCTCGCGCGCGCGGCGCACGGCGACGTGCGCCGGCGCCCCTCAAGCGACTACTTGGGAGCGGCCGCGAGCTTGTTGAGCGCCTTCTGCAGGCGGCTCTTGCGGCGCGCGGCGGTGTTCTTGTGGATCACGCCCTGCTTGGCGGCCTTGTCGGTGCGCTTGACGGCCAGGCGCGCGGCGCTTTCGCGCTTCTCGGGCGCAGCGCTGAGCGCCGACTTGACCGCCGACTTGAGGCCGCTGCGGACGGCGCGGTTGCGGAGACGGGCCTTCTCGTTGGTGCGAACGCGCTTGGCGGCTTGCTTGGAGTGAGTCATGGCTTGGGTGGGTCGGGTCGAGGTTCGTGAGTCGCGGTTGGGCGCGAGCGCGGGGCGCTAGCGGAACTGTTCCATCTTGGCGGACACGTCGCGATAGCCGATGTCCACCTCGTAGATGCGGGCGTAGAAGGTGCGCGCGTCCTGGGTCGCGCCTTCGCCTTCGGCGATGAGCGCGAGGTTGTAGAGCACTTCCTTGGCGCGTTCGTCGACGTCGCCCAGCCCCTCGAGCGCGCGCAGGTATTCCTTCTTGGCGAGGTCGGCGAAGCCCTTGTGCTGGAAGCACTGGGCCATCGCCAGGCGCGAGTCGCGCTGCACGCGCGGGTCGGCGTTGGCCTTCTGGAACTCGGCCAGCGCGGCGTCGTACTCGCGGCGCTTCATCAGCCGCTTGCCGAGTTGGAAGCGCAGTTGCGCGTCGGTGGGGTGGATCTCCACGCGCCGGCGGAAGTCGTCGACCTCCAGGTCCGCCAGCTCGGCCTCGAGCCGCTCGGCGGCGGCCGCGTCGCCTTCCTTGTCCGCCTTCGCGATGCGCTTCTTGAGCGCCTTCGAACGCAGGTCGCCGACGCGACAGGCGAGCTCGAAGCTGTCCTTGCGGTACTGGAGCGCGCGCTCGGCCATGTCGAGCGCGGCTTCGTAGTCCTTCAGGCGCTCGTGGATGTCGGCGAGCTGCAGCATCAGCTCGGGGTCCTTGGGCGACTCGGCGTAGGCCGACTCGAGCCGGTCGCGCTGCGCGCTCAGGTCCTCGGTCGACATCTGGAAGCGCTTGGTGCGCTCGAGGTCGACGGCCTGCTCCTTGTTCTTGATCTGCTCGCGGCTGTGCTGGACCTGGTCGAAGCGGCCGGCCGACAGCGCGCGTTCCGCGGCGAGGTCCTTGCGCGCCTTGAGCGCCTCCTGGTCCCGGGGATCGGCCTGCAGCGCGCGCTCGTAGTACTCGAGGGCTTTGGCGTGATCGCCCTGGCGGTAGGACAGCGCGCCGGCGCGCTTGAGCCCCTCGGGGTTCTTGGGCGCGATCTCGGCCACGAACTCGTACACCGCGCGCGCGGACTTGGCCCAGCCGGCCGACTCGCAGCAGATGCCCAGCAGCAGGTTGCCCTCTTCGTCGAGCGGGTTGCTGGCGAGGTAGCTCTCCAGGCTCTTGGCCGCGGCGGCGTGCTTGCCGGCCTTGGCCAGCGTCTTCGCCATGGCGAGCGGTCCGGCGCCGGCGAGAGCGCGGAACAGCTTGCCACCCTTGGAAGCCTCGGCGCGGCGCTTGAGCGCTTGCCGCAGCCCGCCGCGCGCCTCGGCCAGGTCCGGCTCGAGTTCCAACAACTGCTGGTAGACCTCGATCGCGAAGTCCCAGTTGCGGCGGCGGAGCGCCTCGTCGGCTTTCTGGAGGTGCTTGGAGTAGTCCACGAGCGGGCGGCGCGGCCGTGCGCCGGCCCAAAGGTCCCCTGGACGGCGCAAACGAGGGGCGGAGAGTCTATCCACGCGTCGCAATCAGGTCAACGCGAGCTACATTGCTCGCTTCGCGCGTCTCCTGCCGCCAGCTCGGTCCAGCATGTCCGCTCCCCTCGAGTTCCGCCTCACGCTCTACCCCGATCCGGTGCTGCGCAAGGTCGCGGCGCCCGTGCCCGCCTTCGACGAGGGGCTGCGCGCAACGGTCGCCGCCATGTTCGAGCTGATGTACCGCAGCAACGGGGTGGGACTGGCGGCGCCGCAGGTCGGCCTGAACCAGCGCATCCTGGTGCTCAACCCCAGCGGCGAGCGCGAGCAGAAGGACCAGGAGCTGGCGCTGGTCAACGTCACGATCGTCGACCGCTCGGGGGCGCCGACCACCTACGAGGAAGGCTGCCTGTCGTTCCCGCAGATCTACGCCGAAGTGCGCCGCCCCGAGCGCTGCAAGGTCAAGGCCTTCACGCCCGACGGGACCGCCCTGGAGCGCGAGTTCGACGGCTTCACCAGCCGGGTCATCCAGCACGAGTACGACCACCTCGAGGGCGTGCTGCTGGTCGACCGCATGTCGCTGGCCGACAAGCAGCGGCACAAGGCGGCGCTCGAGGAGCTCGTCGAGCGCTACAAGCGCTCGCGCGCCCGCGCAGGCGCCTCCAAGCCGTGAGGGTCAGCCGCCACTGGGCGGGCGTCGGCGCGCAGCGTGGCGCGGTCGTCTCGATCGGGGTGTTCGACGGCGTTCACCTGGGGCACCAGGCGATCCTGGCGGCCAACGTCGCACGCGCCCGCGCGCTGCAGGCCGAGGCCACGGTCGTGACCTTCGCCAGTCACCCCAAGCAGGTGCTCCTGGGGCGCGCGCCGCGAACGCTCACCAGCCTCGAGCACCGGCTCGAGCTATTCGCCGCCGCGGGCATCGAGCACACGCTGGTGCTGGAGTTCGACGAGCGCCTGCGCGAACTCTCGCCCGAGCGCTTCGCCCGCGAGATCCTCGAGCAAGGGCTGTGCTCGCGCGCCTTCGTGCTGGGCTTCGACAGCAAGTTCGGCCGCGATCGGCGCGGAACCCCGGAGCTGCTGCGCGCGCTGGGCTTCGACGTGACCGTGGTCGACAAGGTGCAGGTCGGCCAGCGCGCCGTCTCGAGCACCGCCATCCGCGAGGCCGTCGAACTCGGCGACCTTGAAGCCGCGCAAGCCATGCTCGGCCGGCCGGTGAGCGTGCTCGGCCGCGTGGTCCACGGCGCCGCGCTGGGCCGCGAACTGGGCTTCCCGACCGCCAACATCGACCCCGATCACGAGCTCGAGCCCCCCGGCGGCGTCTACTGCGTGCAGGTGCGGATCGTCCGCGGCGCCGGTGAGCGCGACGCAGGCAGCGTCCGATTCCGCGCCGGGGTCGCGAACATCGGCTCGCGCCCCACGGTGACCCCGGGGCTGCCGGCGCGCAGCCGGCTCGAGGTGCATCTGATCGACTTCGAGGGCGATCTGTACGGCGCGACGCTCGAGGTGCAGTTCCTCAGCCGGCTCCGCGCCGAGCAGCGCTTCGAGAGCCTCGAGGCCCTCAAGGAGCAGATCGGCCGCGATGTCGCGAGCGCCAGGCGCAAGCTCTCGCCGGCGCTCGGTTGACCGCGGGCCGCAGCCTCCCCATAATCTCGCCCCCGCTGCGACCGGAGCGGGGCGCCGCGACGGCGCTGGAGTGGGCAGGTAGCTCAGTCGGTAGAGCACTTGACTGAAAATCAAGGGGTCACCAGTTCAAGTCTGGTTCTGCCCACCATTCCTCTCGCCCGCAGACGGCCTCGCCCGCCCGCCGTTCCTCGCGGTCTTCTCGGAGTCCTGTCAGAGCGGGGCCCGCGGCTGGCGCAGCCGTCGGCTCGCGCGCGGTGAATCCGCGCCACGCGGCTCCGAAAGCTGTCGATCCACGCACCGCCCCAGCGAGCCGCCACCTGCCATGAACCCTTTTCAACCGCTGGTCATTCGGCGCAGCGACCCGGCCAAGCTCGAGATCGAGTGGGCCGACGGCCACCGCACGAGCTACACGGCGGCGCAACTGCGCGGCGTGTGCCCCTGCGCTGGCTGCGTCAACGAAGTGACCGGCAAGCGCATGCACGATCCGAGCAGCGTGTCTCCGGACCTGACGCAAGCCGACGTGCGCATGGTGGGCAACTACGCCATCGCGCTGCGCTTCAGCGACGGGCACGACACGGGGATCTTCCCCTACCGCTTCCTGCGCGACCACGATCCCCAGCTCGCCTGACGAGCGCGGCCAGGTGCGAGCGCGTTCCGACGCGCGAGTCCCGACGGCCGAACTCCGACTGCGAGGCCAACGACTCCCATGGCCGACGAGAGCACGGACGGCGGCGAGCCGCGCGAGTTGTCGATCCGACCCGGCGTTTCGATTCCCCTGGCCGAGTTGCGGCTGGGCGCGCTGCGCGCCGGCGGCCCGGGCGGTCAGAACGTGAACAAGGTCTCGAACGGCGTGGAGCTGCGCTGGGACCTGGAAGCGTCGCCAGCGCTGAGCGCCGAGCAGAAGGCGCTGGTGCGCGAGCGTCTCGGCCGGCGGGTCAACGCGGCCGGCGAGTTGATACTGCGCGCGGTCGAGCACCGCGAGCGGCCACGCAACGTCGCGGCGGCCCTCGAGCGGCTGCGCGAGCTGTTGGCCGAGGCCCTACACCGTGAGAAATCGAGGCGAGCGACACGGCCTACGCGCGGCGCCCAGCGACGTCGCCGCGAGGCCAAGGCGCGCCGCGGCGCACTGAAGCGCCAGCGCGGCGGCACGGACGAAGAGTGAACGCGCGGTCACGGGTTGGCCACGGCACTGGGTCCGGCAACGGCACTGGGTCGGGCCACCGCGCAGGGTTCAACCACGGCGCAGGGCCCTTGCCCTGGGCTGCGGCGAGCGATCGCGGCGAGCGTGGCTCGAACGTGAGCGACCACTCCCGCTCGCCCCGCCGAGCAGCTCCGCCGGAATGACTCTCTGGCGGGGCGCGCCGGCGAGGCCCGGCCCGAGGGCAGTTCCAACTCCGCGGCCTGCCGGTCCGCACAGCGCCGCCGGATCCACCGAAAGTCGACTCGGCGCACGCCGAGCGCCCCGACAGATCGCGGTTCACGGCCTCAACGAGATTTTTGCGCGGCCGGCGCCGGGCCGGCCTCCGCAGGCCCCAAGGCGCACGGAGCGCTCCCGCGATCGAGCCTGACGTTCGGCCGTAAACGATTGTTTTTAAATCGTTTACGCGAATGCGAACTGCTCAGAGACCGATTGCCGGGACAGGATCGCACGGACTGCGCCGATGCCCCTCCCCACGCCCCAGTGGGCCAGAAAACACGCTCGGGGCTTGTCCCGGGCGAAAACGCGCGGCATCGTGCCCGCGCTCCAGAACCCCATCCCTTCTCTCTGGTGTCTCTCTCTCTTGGAGTGCATTCCTCATGAATAAGTTCGTTCTCGGCGCCTTGGCCCTCACTGCGGCCAGCGCCCCCAGCCTCGCCGGCGAAAAGGACTGGCTGACCCACGACCGGGACATCGAGAGCCTGGCCGCCAGCCTGACCCAGAACACCGGCGGCGGCCCCACCATCTCGGGCTTCATCCGCAGCAGCTACGCCACGTCGAGTGACGTCACCGTCGCGCCCTCGGGCAACGACCTCGGTGGTTTCTCGATCGACGACGCGCGCCTGATCATCTCGGGCAGCATCGGCAACTACGGTGTGGTCATGGAAGTGGACGGCTCGACCGACTCCGACCTCGCGGTCGGCGGCCCCTTCGGCTTCCCGAGCACCGGCAACCCCGGCCCCTACGGCGGCGCGGCCTACGGCTCGACCGGCGGCGTGGGCAGCCTGGGCGTCCTCGACGCCTACGCGACCTTCGCCATCACCGATCAGATCAAGGGTCAGATCGGTAACTTCCGCCCGCCGTTCCTGGCCAGCTCGCTGCGCAACGAAGACGGCATGCTGTTCCAGGACCGTTCGTTCCTCGGACAGGGTTGGGCCTTCCGTGACCAGGGTCTCCAGGTCAGCGGCTCGTTCGACATGCTCAACTTCGCGGTCGCCGTTCAGAACGGCGCCGACTCGGCGGGCGACGAACTGGTGATCGCCGGTCGCGTCAGCTTCACCGTGATGGGCAACGCCCCCGGCAAGAACGAGGGCGCGCTCGGCCAGGGTGACGAGACCTCGTTCACCATCGGCGTCGGCTACTACAACGACGGTCAGCTCAACGACGGCACCGCGATCGCGGTGGACGGTCAGTTCGGCATGGGCGCGCTGAGCGCCGGCTTCGAACTGGTCGACCTCGAGCAGGACTTCCTCGGCGACGAAGCCACCCCCTACAACGTCTACGTCGGCTACATGGTCGTGCCGGACGAGTGGGAAGTGGCCGTCCGCTACGAGGACTTCGACTCGAACACCGACACCACCGCCATCACCGCGGGCGTCAACTGGTACCACAACGGCCACGCCGCCAAGTGGCACCTCAACTACATCACCGTCACGGACGACGTCTCGGCCAACGAGGCTGACATCATCCAGGTCGGCATGACCGCGAGCATCTGACGCTCGCCGCGTCCGGACTCGGACCTCGCTCGGCGCGCGTCGCCGCAGCGAACCTGAGACGGGACGCGAACTCGGAACCAGCGCCTCGCGCTGGCCGAAGCAACCAAGAAGCCCCGCGCGCGTCGCGGGGCTTCTTTTTTTTGCTTCACGCTGGCGCGGGCGCGGCGATCGACTAGTTGCCCGATGCTCGACCGTTCCCTGGCGCCCGCGCTTCGATGCGCGCTGCTCGGCGCGCTCGCGTCGAGTTGCGCCGGCCCCCGCCCGTCCACTGCCCCGCCTCCAGCGCCCATGCCGCACTCGTCCACGCCTGACGCCGCACGCACGCACAATCGACTCGCTGCAGAGTCGAGCCCCTACTTGCTGCAGCACGCGACCAATCCCGTCGACTGGTATCCGTGGGGCCCCGAAGCGCTCGAGCGCGCGCGCCGTGAGAACAAGCCGATCTTCCTCTCGATCGGCTACTCGGCCTGTCACTGGTGCCACGTGATGGAGCACGAGAGCTTCGAGAACCCCGCCATCGCGGCGTTGATGAACGAGCACTTCGTCAACATCAAGGTTGACCGCGAGGAGCGCCCGGACCTCGACGACATCTACATGAAGGCCGTGCAGGCCATCAGCGGCTCGGGCGGCTGGCCGATGAGCGTGTTCCTCACGCCGCAGCTCGAGCCGTTCTTCGGCGGCACCTACTTCCCGCCGGTGCGGCGCTACAACCGCCCGAGCTTCCCCGAGATCCTGATGTCGCTCGCGAACGCCTGGGCCAAGGACCGCGAGGGCATCGAGAAGCGCGGCAAGGCGCTGGCGGACATGATCCGCAGCGATGGCGGCGGGAAGGCCGTGGCTGAGCTGAGCGCGAACGTGCTCGACGCGTCGCTCTCGATGCTGACGCAGAACTACGACCCGGAGTGGGGCGGCTTCGGCGACGCGCCGAAGTTTCCGCACGCGATGGACCTGCGCATCGTGCTGCGCCACGCGCTGCGCACCAAGAGCGACACGCCGCTCGCGATGGCGAAGCGCACGCTCGACAAAATGGCCGCGGGCGGCATGTACGACCAGCTCGGCGGCGGCTTCCACCGCTACAGCACCGACGAGAAATGGCTGATCCCGCACTTCGAGAAGATGCTCTACGACAACGCGCTGCTCGTGCCCGCGTACCTCGAGGGCTACCTCGCGACGGGCGACGAGAACTACGCGCGCGTCGTGCGCGAGTGCTGCGAATGGGTCCTGCGCGAGATGGTCACGCCCGAGGGCGCCTTCGCGAGCACGCAGGACGCCGATTCGGAGGGTGAAGAAGGCAAGTTCTTCGCCTGGACGCCGGCCGAGCTGAAGGCCGTGCTCGGCGAGCGGCACGGCGCGTGGGCCGCGGCCTGGTGGGGCGTCACTGACGAGGGCAACTTCGAGCACGGCAAGAGTGCGCTGTGGCGCCCGGAGCGCGAAGAGGACGTCGCCAGCGAGTTGCGCGTCGAGCTGGGCGAGCTGCGCGCCGCGATGCAAGCCGCGCGCGCGAAACTCTTCGCCGCGCGCGAGCAGCGCGTGCATCCGGGCAAGGACGACAAGGTGCTCGCGAGCTGGAACGGGCTGATGATCTCGGCGCTCGCGCAGAGCTACCAGGTGCTCGGCGACGAGCGCCACCTCGAGGCCGCGCGACGCGCTGCGCGCTACGTGCTCACCAGCATGCGCCAGCCCGACGGCGCGTTGCTGGCCACCGCGCGCCACGGCAAGGCCAAGCTCAACGCCTACCTCGACGACTATGCCTTCCTGATCGCGGGCCTGCTCGACCTGTACGAGTCGGACTTCGACCCGCACTGGATCCGCGAGGCGTTGGCCCTCAATCGCGTGCTCGACGAGCGCTTCTGGGACGGCGCGAACGGCGGCTGGTTCACGACCGGATCGAACCACGAGCAGCTCATCGCGCGCCTCAAGGCGCCGCACGACGGCGCGCTGCCGGCCGGCGCGAGCGTTCAAGCGCTCAACCTGTTGCGGCTTGCGGAGCTGACGGGACAAGGCCCGCTGGCGCAGCGCGCCGAAGCTGCGATCAAGTCCGTCGGAGCGCTCGCCAACCGCTATCCGGCGGCCTTCAGTCAACTGATGATCGCGGTGGACTTCCTCGCGAGCTCCCCGCGCGAAATCGTGGTCGCGGGTGAGCTGTCCGACGCGCGCACGCGCGAGTTCCTGGCTGCGATCCGCGGCCGTTTCGCGCCGCAGCGCGTCGTCGCACTGGCCGACTCGCGCGCCGATCGCGAGCTCATGCCGCTGCTCGAAGGCAAGACGTCCGGCTCGGCCGGCCCGCGCGTGTTCGTGTGCCGCAACTACGCCTGCAAGGCGCCGGTCGAGTCGCTCGAGGCGCTGGCCAGCGAACTCGAGGACTGAGCGCAGCGCGAGCGCTCAGTGCTCCGGCTCGGGCGCGCCCGCTGTGCCGCCGGGCCGCATGGGCTTGCCCATCACGGCGCGCGTACCGAACTTCAAGCGCTCGTCGATCTCGCGATCGAAGCGCGGGTGGCGCGGGTCGCGCGCGAACTTGCGGTGCGCAGCGTGGCACACGTAGCACATCACCATGTCGGGCGCGAATGCGTACAACGCCGCGTCGAGCGCCGCCGCGACGAACAGGCTCACGTAGTACGTGAACGGCGCGAGCACCGCGGCGACGACGACCACAGTGATCCCGAGCTTGCGCGGAAATTCCTTGAGCGTGTAGAGCTCGGGATGCCCGCAGCTCACGCACGCGCGCAGGCCGCCCTCCGGCGTGAGGCTGGCGTGCAGGAGCGGGTGCTCGTCGCCGCAGTGCGTGCAGCGCGTCGCGGTCGGCAGCTCGCGCGGCGTCGGCGCGTACACGCGCGTGAACGCCTCGCTGTCGCGCGGACAGGCGATCTCGACGCTGGCGCTCAAAGCGGCGCCCCGTAGGAATCCTGGAGGAACAGTGAGACGGCCGTGCCGATCAGCACGAGCACTGTCGAGGCGTACAGGATTCCGGTCGCCGAACGCGTGTTGCGGTAGCGCAGCGACTGCGACGTCATCCACGCGAAGAGCAGCGGCAGCGCGACGCCGAGCGCCAGGCGCGTGCCGATGTAGAACATCGACCACGGGCCCCACAGGTCGATCTCCCGCGCGCGCAGCGGCTCCGCGAAGACCACGCAGCTCGTCGCGAGCGCCGCCGCGGACAGGCCCATCCAGACCATCGTGAGGCGATTGAGCTTGACCAGCCAGGCGACGTCGAGCGTCGGCACGGTCAGGTACCAGTGGCCGAACACCATCGCGAGCCCGACGCTGCCGCCGACAAGTCCCGTGGCGAAGGCCGAGAGGCTCGCAACCGCCCAGGCTGCGGCGCCGTCGACGGCGGGGACGTTGCGCACGGCAAGCGCCAGCGAGAGCGCGCAGCCCAACGCGGCGAGCGCGAGGCCCAGCTCGCGCGTGCGCGTCTTCACCGGGCCGGAGTACACGAAGTACAGCGCCGCCGAGAACGCTGCGCCGAGCCAGTCGAGCTCGCCCCAGCCCACATCGCCAGTGATGCGCGGCAGCGCGATCGCCGCGAGCAACGGGACGAGCGCCGTGGCGCCCATCAGGCGGAAGAAGAACACTCCCAGCGGCGCGCGCGCGACGAACACCAGCGTCACGAGCACGCCGAAAGCCAGTTCGAGGCAGAACTGCGCGCCGAGACTGCTCCAGGACATCCCGGGGATTGTACGCAGCGCGGGCGACGCCCCGCGGGCCCAGCCGTACGATGCTCGACTGGCCCCTCAGAGACCCACTGCATGAGCGCACCCCGAGTCCTCGTCACCGGCGGCGGCCGCGGCATCGGCCGCGCCATCGCCTTGCGCTTCGCCCGCGAGGGCGCGCGCGTCGTCGTCGCCGCACGCACTTCAACCGAGCTCGACACGGTCGTGGCCGAGATCGAGCGCGCCGGCGGCGCTGGCATGGCCGCGCAGATGGACGTGCGCGACTACGGCTCGGTCGAGGCCGCGGTGTGGCGCGCCGTGCAGTTCCTGGGCGACGCGATCGACGTGCTGGTCAACAACGCCGGCGTGTTCGATGTCCAGCCGATCGAGAAGCTCGAGATCGCGAAGTGGCGCTGGATGCAGGAGGTCAACGTCGACGGCCCGCTGTACGTGATCAAGGAGTCGCTCGACGCGCTGCTCGAAGCCGAGCACGCGCACGTGTTCAACATCGCTTCGGTCGCCGCCAAGCGGGGCTTCCCCGGCAACGTCGCGTACTGCGCGTCGAAGTACGCGCTGCGCGGCATCAGCGACGCGCTTCGCGAGGAGCTCGCGCCCAAGGGCGTACGCGTGTCGACCGTCTATCCCGGCGCCACCGACACGACGATCTTCGACCGCGTGCCGGGCGCCTGGGACCGCGCCAAGATGAACCGGCCGGAGGACGTCGCCGAAGTGGTCTGGGCGGCTTGGAAAGCGCCCGCCGGCGCCAAGATCGACGACCTCGACGTGCCGGCGCGCGCGAGCTGACGCGCGCGGCGCCGCTCAGCGGCCGATGCTGCGCACGAAGCTGAGGAACTCGTTGCGCGTCTTCGAGTCGCTCTGGAAGCAGCCCAGGAGGCACGAGGTCATCGCCGACGAGTTCTGCTTCTGCACGCCGCGCATCATCATGCACAGATGGTGCGCATCGGCGACCACGCCGACGCCCTTGGGCGCGAGGGCCTCGTTGAGCGCGTTCGCGATCTGGACCGTCATGCGCTCCTGAACCTGCAGGCGGCGGGCGAACAGGTCCACGAGTCGAGGGATCTTGGACAAGCCGATGATCCGTCCACTGGGGATGTAGCCGACGTGCACGCGCCCGTAGAAGGGCAGCATGTGGTGCTCGCACAGGCTGTAGAACTCGATGTCCTTGACCAGCACCATCTCCGAGCAGTCCTCGTGGAACACGCCCTGGCCGATGACCTCGGCCACCGACTGCGAGGCGCCGGAGACCAGCTCGCGGTAGGCGCGCTCGACGCGGTCCGGGGTGCGCTGGAGGCCCTCGCGGTCGGGGTCCTCGCCGAGTTCGACGAGCAGCTGGCGGATCAGGGGCGAGATCATGCGTTGGGCGGTCCGAAGTAGTCGACGAGGTTCATGCGGCTCTCGCGCAGGCGGACCCTGTGCAGGCGACAGCCGTGCGCCGCGATCGGCGCCGCGAGCTCACGCCAGAACGCCACGGCGACGTTCTCGGCGGTCGTGATGGTCCCCGCCAGGAACGGCACGTCGTGGTTGAGGTGGCGGTGGTCGACGCGCTCGATGATGCGCTCGACGATCAGGCGGCTGAGACGGTTGAGGTCCATGACCATGCCGGTCCGCTCATCCAGTTGACCGCGCACCGTGACCTCGAGCACGTAGTTGTGGCCGTGGTCGGTGAAGCACGGCCCGTAGAGCTCGCGGTTTTCAGCTTCGCTCAGCGCCGCGCTGACCAGGCGGTGCGCAGCGGAGAACTCCTGCACGTGGGTGATCTCGACCAGTTCGGAAGCCATGGAGCGGCGGACTGTACTGCGAAGCGCAGGCGAGCGCAGCCGACGCTCCCGGCCCGTCCCTGGGAGTCGGAGCCTCGCGCGCGCCGCGGGACTCAAGCACAGCCGTCCAGCTCGGCCGAAAGACTTTCCCGATGGGCACCACGGGTCACGCGCTGAAGGTCTGGATCGACGTCGGCTGCATCTCGTGCGGCATGTGCGAGTCCCTTGTGCCCGAGGTGTTCCACGTGCCCCCCGGCGCCACGTCCGCCGTGACGCCGCTGTGGCGCGCCTGGGCGGAGAGCTGCCCCACGGCGCAAGAACGGCTGCGCGGAGCTCGCGACTCCTGCCCGGTCGATGTGATCCGCCTCGAGGAGGAATAGCCGCCCCGTCAGGCGCGCCTGCGATTCGTCCCCGATTTGGGCTCGTTTCGCCTGCGAACTCGGCTAGTGAGCGTGTGTGCCGGGATTGCCCGGCGCGGCGCGTCCGCCGCGGCCGGGAGACAAGATCCCGCGCCGCCGTTCAGGAGACCACCATGAAGCGCCCCGCCAACGACCGTCGCGAAGCCGAGCGGATCGTCCCGCTGCTGCGTTCCATCGGAGAGGAGATCCGCGAGCGCAGCGCGATCATCGACAAGCTCGAAGATCGCCTCGCCGACTTCTCCTCGACGCGCGAGGACAGCCGCGTGGAGATCGCCGGCATCGAATCGGAGCTCTCCCTGCACCGCCGCGAGCTGCGGCGCACTGAGCGCGAGCTCAACGAACTCGGCTGCGGCCTGGACGCGGACCACCCGCTGCGGATCCTGATCCCGGCCAAGACTGGGACCTACGCCTACGAGCGCCTGGAGAAGTCGGCCTTCTACCGGCGCGCCACCAATCCCAGCCGCTGAGCGCGCTGGACAAGCGCTGAGGCCGCGCGCGCAACGCCCGCAGGGGCTTGCCGAACCAACTCGGCTGCGAGACGACGCAAGCCGCCCGGACACCGGGCGGCTTGCTTGTTTTCATGCAGAGCACCGTCGGCGCGCGCGTCCGCAATTCTCGACGAGGGCGACGGTCAGGGCTTCTGCGGCGCGCCGCCCGCGGGACGCCCGCCTCCCTGCGGCCGGCCTGCCGGGGGCTGCGCCGGTCGCCCGCCGCCGTTGGCCGGCGCCGCGCCACCCGGTCGACCCTGGCCACCCTGCCCGCCCTTGCCGCCCGGGCCCGCTGCCGGTCGGTTGGGGGCGCCGCCGCCAGCGGGCGCTGCGCCCCCGCCGCGCTTGCCCGCACCAGCGGGCCGCCCCTGCCCCGGCGCCGAGGCGTCGGAAGGCGAGGCAGGCTTCGCACCCGGCCCGGCGGCCGGTCGGGCCGCCGCGGGCCGTCCAGCGCCGGCCTTGGCGCCGCCAGCGTTGCCGTCCTGGCCGCCACCCTCGTCGCCTTCCGCGTCGCCCGCCGTGCCGTTGGCCAGCCGCCGCTCGAGCTTCTCGCGCGCCGCTGCAGCCTGCTCCGGCGTCGCGTTCGTGCTCTTCAAGCGCGCCTCGAGCTTGTCGCGAGCCACCTTGGCGCGCTCTTCGGCCGAAGGTCCCGCGCCCGAGCCGCCGGCGGGCTTAGCGCCGCCCTCGTCGCCTTCCGCGTCGTCCGCCGTGCCGTTGGCCAGCCGGCGCTCGAGCTTCTCGCGCGCCGCTGCAGCCTGCTCCGGCGTCGCGTTCGTGCTCTTCAGGCGCGCCTCGAGCTTGTCGCGAGCCACCTTGGCGCGCTCCTCGAGCGACAGGCCTCCGCCGCCGTCATCTTCGGGCGCGGGCTTCGCGCCGCCTGCGCGCGCGGGCTTGGGCCGCTCCTCCGCTGCGCCGGCCGCAGCTCCTTCGCCGCCGCCATCGCCACGCTTGGCCGCCTTGTCGATGCGCGCGCGCAGTTCGGCGCGCGCCTGCTCCGCCTGCTCGGGCGTCGCGTTGGTGTTCTTCAGGCGCTCCTCGAGGCGCGCCATGGCCGCCGCGGCGGGGTCTTGCGGCGGATTGACCGGTTCGGGCTGGGTGCTCGAGGATCCGGCCTGCGGCGCGGGAGCGGCCGCGGGGGCCGCCGAGGGTGCACCGGCGCCGGCTTCGGCCGCCGGCTTGACCGCCACGGCGCCCGCGAGTTTCGGCGCTTGCGCGTTGGGCGCAGCCGCAGGAGCTTGCGAGCCCGTCGCGGGACGCGCCGGAGCAGCCGTCGGCTGACGTGCGGCGTCGGCCGGCGCCGAGCCCGCTGCGCCTCCCTGCGCGGGCGCACCCGAAGCGCCGTCAGCGTTGGCGATACGCCGCTCGAGCGCTTGGCGCTCGGCCGCAGCGGCCTCGGGGGTGACCCCGGTGTTCCTCAGCCGCCGGTTGAGCGCGGCCTTGGCCTCCTCGGAGAGGTCCTCGAGGCCTGCGCCCGCACCCGAACCTTCGCGCGCCGGGCGAGGTCGCTCGGCCTGGGCGCCGCTCGACGCGCCCGACTCGGCCTCCGCCTTGCGCAGGGCCTCCTCGATCTTGCTCTCCAGTGCGGCCGCCGGGTCGACGGGCGAGGCAGCGGGGGCCTGCCGGGCGGGCTGCGCCGGCGCCGGGCCCGCTGCGGGCGGCGCGGCTGCAGGTTGAGTCGCGGCGGGAGCGGCTTCTCCAGGCTTGGCGCGCGCCGGTGCGACCGCGCCGGGCTTGGGGCCAGCCTTGGCAGCCGCGCGCAGCCGGTCGACCTCGCCCTGGAAATCCGAGGCGATGGTCTTGCCGCCCGAGCTCAGCAAGCCGTGCAGCGACACGAGGAACTCGGATTCGCTGAGCTTGCCGTTCTTGTCGGCGTCACCGGTCGTGACATCGCGAGGCCCCAGGCCTGCTCCGGGCGCTTCGGCGGCGCTCACCGAACTGTCGCCATCCTTGTCGACGCGCTTGAAGAGCGCTTTGGCGCCCGCCAGCGAGAACGCGACCTCCCCGGCTTGAGCCTCCTGCTTGCGCGCCTGCGCCCACGCGTTGGGGCCGCTCGCACCCACCATCAACACTGCTGCGATCCACACTCGACGACACATTTTGGCTGCCTCCATCGCGCGACGAAACCTGGGGGCCACAAGGTACGCCAGCCCCCGCGAGCACGTCCGCCACCGCGTTCGAAAAAGCTGTGCGGAATGCCGCGCGCGGCGGCGGGCTAGGATCTGGCTCGAAGACATGAGTTCCGAACCGGCCGAGCCCACCACGAGCCCCTTGCGCGACTGGGCGCACCTCCTGGCCGGGCTGGCGCTGGGGCTGTCGGTGGGCCTGGTGGTGTGGCGCGTGCAGCCGCTGCGCGACGACGCCGATCTCGAGCGCTATCGCGAGGTCCGCGACTGGGTGCGCGAGCAGTACGTGCGCGACACCGACGACGGCCAACTGCTCGAGCAGGCGCTGCACGGCCTGGTGGAGTCGCTCGACCCCTACTCGCGCTTCTACGGCGCGTCGGAGGTGGCCCAACTGCGCCGCGAGACGTCGGGGCAGTACACCGGCATCGGCGTGGTCTTCGCGCCGCCGGTCAGCGAGGCGCGCGTACTGTTCACGCTGCCGGATTCGCCGGCGCGCAAGGCCGGCGTGCGCGTCGGCGACCAGCTCGTGCGCGTGGCGGGAAGAGCCGTCGGCGAGATGGCCCCGGGCGAGTTGCGGGCGCTGCTGTCCAAACGCGACGAGGGGCCTGTGGAAGTCGCGCTGCTCGGCCGCGACCAGCTCGAGCGCGTGGCGCGGATCGGCTCGGAAGCGCTGGTCGACCCCAGCGTGCGCCACGCGCGGATCGTCGACGCCAAGTTGGGCGTCGGCTACCTCGCGATCCTCTCGTTCAGTCAGGAGACCGACGCCGAGTTCGACGCCGCGGTCGAAGGGCTGCGCGCCAAGGGCGCCAAGGCGCTCGTGATCGACCTGCGCGGCAACCTGGGCGGCGTCCTGCGCAGCGCGGTGCGCGTGGCCAATCGCTTCATCCCGGCCGGCACGATCGTGTCGCACGAGGGCCGCACCGAGACGCAGCGCTACAACGCCGAGCCGAGCCGCGCGACGCTGGCCGGCCTGCCGGTGGTGGTGTTGATCGACGGGGAGTCCGCCAGCGCGAGCGAGGTGCTCGCAGCCGCGCTGCAGGAGCACCGCGCCGCCGCGCTCGTGGGCACGACCAGCTTCGGCAAGGGCATGGTCCAGCAGGTGCGGACCTTCGGCGCCGACGAGATGGTGGTCAAGCTCATCACCTCCTACTACTACACGCCCTCGCACCGCAACCTCGAGCGCACGGTCGAAGGCGCCTGGTCGGTGGGCGTGACGCCCGACGTCGAGCTCACGCTGAGCGAGGCCGAGCAACAAGCGCTGCGCGCGTGGCGCGTCAGCTACAGCCCGCCCGACGAACTGCTCGGCCAGATCGAGGAGTGGGAGCGCGAAACGGGCCGCAAGCTCGCGCCGCAGCCGCCGCACGATCCGCACCTCGAGCTCGCGCTCGAATTGCTGCGCGGCCGCCGTCCGGGACCGTACCGCGCAGCGAGCGCTCCGTGAGCGCGCGCACCTCGAACGCGCTCGACGCCGGACTGGTGCTGGGCATCGAGTCCTCGTGCGACGAAACCGCCGCCGCCGTGGTGCGACGCGGGCGCGAGATCCTCTCGTCAGTGGTCGAGAGCCAGGCCCCGCTGCACGCCGAGTTCGGCG
The DNA here is from genome assembly GCA_011525785.1 of Planctomycetaceae bacterium. Classification (GTDB taxonomy): domain Bacteria; phylum Planctomycetota; class UBA1135; order UBA1135; genus WYBT01. The sequence continues at coordinate 334,435 of WYBT01000021.1, read as the reverse complement.
GCGTCGTGCCCGAGATCGCCGGCCGCTCGCACCTGCGCGCGATCCTGCCGGTGATCGACGCCGCGCTGTCGCAAGCACAGGTCGGGCTCGACCAGCTCTCGGCCATCGCGGTCACGACCCAGCCCGGCCTGATCGGCTCGCTGCTGGTCGGGCTGTCGGCGGCCAAGGGACTGTCCTTCGCGCGCGGACTGCCGCTCGTGCCGGTCGACCACATCGAGGCGCACGTGTACGCCGCAGCGATGGAGCTCGAGCGCGAGCCCTTCCCCTGCGTCGCGCTGGTGGTCTCGGGCGGCCACACGGCGCTCTACCACGCGCGTTCGCCGCTCGCGATCGAACGCATCTGCGCGACGCTCGACGACGCCGCGGGCGAGGCCTTCGACAAGGTCGCGTACCTGCTGGGCCTGGGCTATCCGGGCGGACCGCAGATCGCGCGCCTCGCCGAGCACGGCGACCCGCGGCGCTTCGAGTTCCCGCGCTACCGGCCGCGCACCACGCGCGGTGCGCCGCCGCCGCGCTTCCCGCCGTTTTCGTTCAGCGGCCTCAAGACCGCCGTGCTGTACCACCTGCGCGGACAGAACGCGGCCGCGCCGCTGCCGCCGCCCGAACAGATCCCCGAGCGCGAGCACGTGGCCGCGTCGTTCGAGCAAGCGGTCGTCGACGCGCTCGTCGCGCCCACGCTGGCCGCGGCGCGCGAACTGCAAGTCTCGACCGTGCTCGTGGGCGGCGGCGTGGCCTGCAATCGACGCTTGCGGACGTGCCTGACGGCCGCCGCACAGACCGCCGGGATCCGCGCGCACTTCCCCAGCCCGGCCTACTGCACCGACAACGCCGCGATGATCGCCGCGCTGGGCTGGCGCCGCTTCGAAGCGGGCTTGGTGGCTGGCCTCGACGCGGACGCGCGACCCAACTGACGGCGCGCGAGTCAGAACTGGAAGTACACGAAGGGCTGCGGCTCGCTCGCGCGCCACAGCACGCAGGCCGCGCCCGCGAGAGTGAGCAGCGCGAGCACCGCCCAGCCGGGCAGGCGCTCGCTCACTTGCGCCAGTCCGCGCTCCGCTCCGACGAAGTGCACGCCCAGCAGCGAGGCGTAGAGGCCCAGCAGCGCGCCGATGCGAAGCCACGCACTCGCTTCAGCGGGCCCGCTCGCGCTCGCGACGCGCTCCACGACGTGCGCGAAGAACTCCAGGCTCGGACTGAAGAACAGCGCGATGAACACCAGGCTGATCGAGCTCGTCGCCAGCCAGCCCCACGCGCGGCTCGAGAACGACGCGCGCGCCGGCGCTCGCGCGCCTGAACGCACACGCCACAGCCGGACGCTGTGCTCGCACGAGATCAACACGCCGTAGCCCAGCCCCCACAACACGAAGGTCCAGTTCGCGCCGTGCCACAGCCCGAAGAGCGTCATCACGGCGAGGTTCGAGCGCCACACGCGCGCGTGGCTGGGCGCGCCCGAGCCGAGCGGGGCCCACACGTAGTCGAACATCCAAGTCCCCAGCGAGGTGTGCCAACGACCGGCCCAGTCGCGCACGGAGGTGGCGAGGAAGGGCCGCTCGAAGTTGCGCACCAAGTCCACTCCGAACAGCCGCGCCGAGCCGCGCGCCAAGTCCGAGTAAGCGCTGAAGTCCAGGTACAGCATGACCCACATGCCCGCGGTGGCGACGAGCAAGGTCAGCGAGTCGCACTCGTCCGGTGCTGAGAACAGCGGCCAGACTTGCGCGTAGAGGCGATCGGCGATCAGCCACTTCTTCGCCAGGCCGATCACGATCAAGCGCGCCGCGGGCGCGAGATTCTCGATCCGCAACACGTCGAGCGCGCCCAGTTGCGGCAACAGGTGGCGCGCGCGTTCGATCGGCCCCGCGACGAGTTGCGGGAAGAACGACACGTACAGCGCGAACTGCGCGAGGTCGCGCGCGGGCTCGATGCGCTTGCGGCGCACGTCGAGCACGTAGGACAGCGTCTGGAAGCTGTAGAAGGAGATCCCCAGCGGCAGCGCGAAGCCGTCGAACGCGAACGCGGGGCCGCCGAGCGCTGCGGAGAGCTGTCCCAGCGCCGTGAGCGCGAAACCGGAGTACTTGAACGTGGCGAGCAAGCCCATGAGCAGCGCGACGCCCAGCGCTGTCCACACGCGCTTGGCGAGCTCGCTAGGAGCGGCGTGGATGCGCAGCGCCACGACGTAGCCGGCCACGGTCGCGAACGCGAGCCACAGACCGTCGCGCGGCTCGACCCACAGGTAGAAGAGCCAGCTCGCGAGCAGCAGCAGACCGACGCGCCAACGCGACGGCGCAAGCGCGTACAGCGCCAGCACCAGCGCCACCGCGGGCAGGTACTCGACTTGCGCGAAGGACATCGAGCGCGCGTCTCAGCGCAACCAGCGCTCGAGCGCGGCGCGGAACCACCCGATGCGGCGCTCGTAGCTCGAGAGGAGCAGCGGCCCCGAGCGCGCGCCCGCGAGGCCGCGCTGGATCCAGGGCAGGTTCTCCATGTCCTCTGCGATCAGTCGCTCGTAGCCCGGCGTGAGCGAGGCGAGCCACGCGCGCGCCGACTCCGAGTGTGCGGCCAAGGCCCGCAGCTCCCAGCGCACGGCGCAGCGGCCGAGCGTGCGCGGCAGGAAGCGCAGCGCGAGCAAGTGGTTGGGGAACAGCATCAGGATCAGCGAGGGAAACAGCAGGTACACCAGGTGCGCGCGGCGCTGGGCGCGGTTGAGCGCGGCGAACGACTGCACGCCGCTGCGGTGCGCGAGTTCCCCGAGCGGGCCGTCGGGCTCGTACGCGCTAGGCACGCGGAAGGGCAGCGCCATGCGCGAGTGATCGCCCAGCTCGCGCGCGGCCATGCCGCGGAAGTCGACCAGCGGATGAGCACTGCGCGAGTGGATGGCCGGCACGTGCAGCGGTTCGAGGAAGGCCTCCACGCCGACCTTCCAGTCGAAGTCGGCCTCGAATTCGCGCTGGCACAGCAGCTCGAGCTCGTGCAGCGGGTAGTTGCGCAGCTCGTCGATCAGCTCGGCGCCGAGGGACTCCTCCAGCGTCGGTCCGCCGCGGCTCGCGCGCGTCCACCACCAGCCGCCGAACGGAGCGCACTCCAGTTCGCGCAAGCGCGGAGCGGAGTTCGCGAAGCTCTCCGGCGCCGGTCGGCGGAGCAGCGCGCCGTCGAGGCCGTACTCGAAGCCGTGGTACGGACAACGCAGCGTGCGCAGCTGCGCGCACGGCTGCCGCACGATCTGCGCGCCGCGGTGCGCGCACACGTTGGACAGCGCGCGCACGACGCCCTGCTCATCGCGGGTGAGCACCAGCGGCTCGCCGGCGAGCTCGAGCGTCACGACCTCGCCAGCGCGCGCGAGCGAGGCGCAGGGCGCGGCGGGAATCCAGGCGCGCGTGAACAGGCGCTCGCGCTCGCGCTCGAAGCGCACGGGATCCGCGTAGACATCGGCCCGCAGCTCGCCCAGGCCGCCCTCGAGCGCCGGCGCGCGAGCCTCGCGCGGCTCGTCGAACTGACGCAGGATCTCGCTCTCGATCTCAGGGCGCACGTTCGAATTCCGCGCGCAGCGGCGCAGCCTGCGAGGGATCGCGGAACCAGCTCGAGCCCGGAGGCGCGGGGAACTCGCGCGCCGCGAGCAACTCGCCCACGCGGCGCACGTCGGCATCGGCGAGCATCTGCGCGCGCGGCGTGTCGCGTCCTACGAAGCGGTTGAAGGTCCGCACCGCGAACTTGACCTCGTCGCGCGCCAGTCCGTTCGAGTAGAGCAGGATCTGCGACCAGAAGCTGCGCGCGGACTGGTCCCCCATCCAAGCGCTCTCGCGCGCGGCGCCGATCGCGCCTTCGCACAAGTCCATCGCCTCGACCGAGTCCATCGTGTCGTGCTTCCAGCGCAGGAAGTCGCCCTCGATGCCGAAGCGCTCTTTCTCCTGGGCCACGGGCGTCGCCGGCGAGCAGAACCACGGGCTGAAGTAGTAGAAGTCGATGCCGAAGTCGTCGACGAACTCGAGCGCGGTCGCGACGTTCTCGGGGCGATCGCCGGGGAAGCCCACGATGAAGTTGGCGTGCGTCGCGAAGCCGGCGGCCTTCAGCATGCGCGTGCCGCGCTCGTAGGCCTTGCGGTTGACGGCCTTGCGCATGTTGCGCAGCACGCGGTCGTCGAGCGACTCGTAGCCGAGGAACACGCCGCGACAGCCCGCGTCCTGCATCAGCGCGACGGTCTCTTCGTCGGCGAACTGCGAGCGGAAGTACGAGTACCACTCGAAGTCGAAGCGCGCGAGCACGCGGCACAGCTCCTTGAAGCGCGGCGCCGGCACGTTGAAAGTGTCGTCGGTGAACACCAGCGTGCGCACGCGGCCGCAGCGCGTCAGCGCTTGCAACTCGGCCTCCAGTGTCTGCGGCGCCTCGAGCGTGAGCGGGCCCTGGTTCGCCGGATAGCTGCAGAACGAGCACTCGAAGGCGCAACTGCGCGCCGTTCGCGTGTGCGCGATGTGGTAGAGCCCGCTCGGATCCAGCAGGTCCCAGCGCACGAAGTTCTCGTCGATCGGGACGCCGCCGTCCTCGCTGGGACGCTTGACGACGCGCCGGCCCTCGCGCACCCACGCGCTGGGCAGCGTCAACTTCGGCAAGTCGGCGGGGCTCGCGCGCAGCAGCTCGAGGAAGCTGGCCTCGCCCAGCGCCGAGACCACGTACACGTCCGCGCCCAGCGAGGCGAGCAGGCGCGGAAACTGCTCCTTGGTGAGCGCTTTTTCGACCTCGACCAGGAACAGCCCGCCCACCACGATCGGCACGCCCGGAAACGCGCGCTTCAAGTGCGCGATCGCGTCGTGCAGGTTGGGCACTTCGGTCGCGAAGGTGCTCGAGAGCATCACCCAGCGCGGCGCAAAGGCGGCCCCCAAGCGTTCGACGTCGACGCGCGTGACGATGTCGAAGTGCACCAGCTCGAAGCCGTTGCGGCGCGCCAGCGACTCGTAGTACTTGCCCGAGAGCTGGTTGATCGCGAACGCGTCGTAGCGCCGGTACTCGCGCGTGTCTCCGTGGGCGGCGAGCGAGAGCCAGCGCGAGAGGTCGAGCACGCCGCAGGGTGCGCCGTCGTCGGACGCGAGACCGACCGACTCGCGTGCGATGCGCGCGAGAAAACTGCGGCCTTCGGGCGCGTCGCGCGGAATCCGCAGTGCGGGCGAACCGGTCGGGCCGCTGGAGCTGGGCGCGTAGTCGTTCCACCAGCGGTCCACGTCTTCGAAGTACGAGAAGAACAGTGCGTCGGTAGCGCGTCGCATCATCGAGTCCACTCCTGCGAAAGCCGCCAGCGCAGCGCGGCGCAGCGCACGCCGCCGCCGACGGCGATGGCCGTGATCGAGTTCGCGCGCACGCCCGAGTCGAGCTCCCGCGCGAGGATCGCCAGCGGCCCGGCGCAACCCAGCGCTCCGTGCTCGCTCAAGTGCTCGAGCGCGGGCCGCGGATCGAGGCCGAGCGTCGCCGCGCACGCGGTCACCTGCGCGCGCGTCACCGCGTAGGGCGCGAACACGCCGCTCGCGTCGGGCGCCGCGTTCTGCGCGAACTCCTGCGCGCAAGCACTCCACGCGTCCGCAACGCAGGCTTGATACTCCTCGTCGGGCGCGTCGAAGCGATAGCGCTCGTCCGCGCCGGGCGTCGGCGGAAGGGTCGCGCCAACGCTGAACGCCCGGCCGACGCCGTCGCGACGCGACTGGAGCGCCAACTCGAGCCCGCAGTCCGCAGCCGCGTCCACGCGCTCGAGTGCGAGCGCCGCCGCGCCGTCGCCGAAGAGCAGCGCCGACGAGCCGCTGTGCGCATCGAGCCAGGGCGAGGTGCACTCGACGGCGATCACCAACGCGCGCCGCGCGCCCGCGCGCAAGTAGAGCGCGGCGCTGATCCACGCGTCGAGCCCGCCGGCGCCGCCGCCGCGCACGTCGAGCGCTGCTGCGCCAGCGCCGAGTTGCGCGCCGAGTTGGGCCGCGAGGCACTTGGTCGCGTGCTCGGGCGTCGAAGTCGCCGCCACGAGCAGGTCGAACTCGCTCGCGCGCCAACCCGCTCGCTCGAGGCAGCGGCGCGCCGCCAGCGTTCCCAGTTCGACCGCCGTCGGGCCGCGCGGGCTGCGCCAGTGCCGGGTGCGAACGCCGTGAACACGCTCGACGTGCTCGAGCGTGCGGCCCGTGCGCGCGAGTTCGTCGGCCCAGGCCGGGCCGAACAGTCGCTCGTAGGCGCCCGCGGCGTCCAAGCGCGCAGTCGGGCCGAGAAAATCCGACGGATAGGCCGCCGCCGCGCAGCGCAGCGCGACACCGCGCTGATCGCGCAGTTCGAGCGTGGAAGCGCTCGAAGCCCTCAAGACCGCGCCCCCACGCGCGCCGCGACCAGCGCCTCGAGGTCGGCGATGCGCGCGCAGTCGCGGAGTTCGTGCACGGACAACTCCACGCTCAGTTGCTCGAGCACCAGCCCGATGAACATCACGACGCCCAGCGAGTCCCAGCCGTCGAGCTCCTTGAGCACCTGGCTCGACTCGAGGCTGCCGGCCGCGGCCTGCGTCGACTCCTCCAGCATCGCGCGGACTTTGGAGGCGAGTTGTTCGTCGTGGTTGTGGCCCATGCTCAAACCTTGCGCGAGCGTCCGCGCCAGAACGGTTCTCTCAGCAGGTTCTTCTGGAGCTTGCCGGCCGAGTTGCGCGGCAGGGCGGCGACGAACTCGATGCGAGCGGGACACTTGTAGCGCGCGAGCTGCTCGCGGCAGCGACGGATCAGCGCGCGGGCGTCGGGTGCGCTGCCCTCGCGCGCGACCACGAACGCCAGCGGCTCCTCACCCCAGGTCTCGTGCGGGATGCCGATCACGGCCGCATCCGCGACGTCGGGCTGCGCGAGCAGCACGTTCTCGACCTCGCGCGGATAGACGTTCTCTCCGCCGACGAGCAGCATGTCCTTGCGTCGATCGACGACGTACACGTAGCCCTGTTCGTCGACCCAGGCGAGGTCGCCAGTGCGCAGCCAGCCGTCGGCGAGCGCCTCGGCGCTGGCCGTGGCATCGCGGTCGTAGCCGAGCATCACGTTCGCGCCGCGGGCGATGATCTCGCCGACTTCAGCGGCGCCTGCAGCACCGCGCTCCGCCGCACAGGGCTTCACGTCGCGGCCCTGCTCGTCGACCACGCGCACCTGCGAGCACGCCACTGCGCGCCCCGCCGAGGCCAGTCGCGCGGGCGCGGGCTGCTCGGAAGGCCAGCGGTGATCGTGTGGAGTCAACGTGAGCAGCACGCCCGCGGTCTCGGTGAGCCCGTATCCCTGCAGGAAGCTGCACTCGAAGACCTCCATCGCGCGGAGCAATGTGGGCACGGGCATCGGCGCCGCGCCGTAGGCCATCAGCTCCAGGTGCGGGAAACGCACGGGGCGATGCGCGTGCTCGGCGAGGCACCACTGCACCATGGCGGGCACCATCAGCGTGTGCGTGATGCGTTCGCGCTCCAGCGCCGCGAGCGCGAGCGCGGGATCGAACTGGGCCAGCAGGTGCAACTCGCTGCCCGCCGCGATCACGCTCATGGTCATCAGCATGCCGCCGACGTGAAACAGCGGCGTGACCTGCAGGAAGCGGCTGCGCGCGCCGTCGAGCGGCATGTCGGCCAGCCACGCAGCAGTCATCGCGCTCACGTTGCGGTGACTGAGCATCGCGCCCTTGGGCCTACCGGTCGTGCCGCTGGTGTACATCTGCACCGCGGGGCGATCGAGCGCGTCCGTCGACGCGTCCGCTGCGGCCCGCAATTGCGCAGGTTCGAGCGTCAGGAACTCGGCGAACTCGCGCCAGCCTTCGACGGGCTCGTCGAACACGATGCGCTCGAGTTGCGACGTCGCATTCCGGTCCAGGGCGCGGGCCAAGCTCGCTTCGGCGAACAGCACGCGCGCGCGGCAGTGTTCGAGGATCCAGACTTGTTCGAGCGGCGCCAGGCGCCAGTTGAGCGGGACCAGTACGGCGTCGAGTTGCGCGGCGGCGAAGTACAACGCGACGCTCTCGGCCCGATTGCGCGCCAGCAGCGCGACGCGGTCGCCTGGGCCGACTCCCACACGAGCAAGCGCCGCAGCGAGCCTGTGCGCGAGGTCCGCGAGCTCCGCGTAGCTGTGCGCAGACTTCTCATCGCGGACCGCGAGCGCTTCGGGCGTGCGCTGAGCGCTGGCTTCGAGCAGCGACTCGATGCGTCGTTCTGCGTTGACGCTCATGCGCGAGGCTCCACGGCCGCGCGCGCAGCTCGCGGCGAACTTCCCGCGAAGGGCGCGGTGTGCTGTGAACCTGCTCGCACGATCATCTGACGCCTCAGAAGCGGTGCAACGCGGCCCCGAAGGTCCAACCCGCGCCCACAGAAGTCATCAGCACCAGGTCCCCGGCGCGGATGCGTCCGCTCGCGCGCGCTTCGGCCAGCGCGATCGGAACGGTCGCGCCCGAGGTGTTCCCGTGCCGTGCAACGTCGTCGATGGCGCGCGCCGGATCGACGCCCAGATCCGCGACGATCTCGCGCACCAGGAAGGCGTTGCCCTGGTGCGTGATGAACACGTCGACGTCGCCGAGTGTGTGGCCGCTGCGCTCGAGCACGCTGTGCACCGCCTCGCGCGTGAAGGCCTTGAACTGCTCGAAGATCTCGCGGAAGCCGTCGACCTGCAGGTAGTGCGCACCAGCGTCCACGGTCTCGCGCGTCGCGGGTCGCGCGGCGCCGCCCGCAGGAATCCACGCGCCCATGTGCTCGAGGCCCTCGGCGCCGATCACGACCTCGATCAAGCCGGGCTGCTCCGACGGAACGACTAGCGCTCCTGCGGCGCCGTCGGAGAACAGCACCGCGCCGCGGCGGTCCCGCGGATCGATGTAGCGGCTGCGCGCATCCGCTGAGAGCACCAGGACGTTGCGCGCGCCGGTCGCAATTGCGCCGCGCGCCAGATCGAGTCCGTAGAGAAACCCCGCGCAGGCCGCGGAAATGTCGAAGGCCGCGCAGCGCGCGCCCAGCTTGCGCGCGACGATCGTGGCGGTCGAAGGGCTGGGGTGATCGGGCGAGACGGTGGCGACGATCAGCCGCTCGACTGCGCGCGGCTCCAAGCCCGCCTCGGCCAGGATCGAGCGCGCGCACTCGACCAGCATGTCCGAAGTCGTCTGCCCCGGGGCCATCCAGTGGCGCTGCCGGATGCCGGTGCGCGACTCGATCCAGGCTTCGTCAACGTCGAGGGACAAGCGCTCGATCAACTGCCGATTGGTGAGAACATCGGGCGGCAGGTAGCAGCCGGTCGCCGCAACTCGGACGGACGTTGACACGGAGTTCAAGATGTCGACATGTTCGAATCGGGTTCGCCGATTCCATGCTAATCGCGATGCGCGGGGGCATCTACCTGGGGGCGACCCAGGGCACGCCGTCGAGCAACGCACTGGCGACCGCCGCGTGGCCGGATTCGCTGAAGTGCAGCGCATCGCGACTTGAGAACGGCTGTGCAACTTCGCGCAGCGCTGCGGACGCGTCCACGAGCACCGGAGTTCGGTCGCAAGCCGCTGCGCAGGCCTTCCAGCGACGCACGAGCTCGCTGGCTCGCTCGGGCGCAAGTTCGTCGGCGCGCGGCAGCACGAGCACAACCAGGCGCGCTCCGTCCCGCGCGACCTCGCGCTCGAGCTGCGCGAGTCGCTCGCGAGCGCGCGCCCACAACGGCTCGGCCTCGGGCTCGAACGGCGCCTCGCGAGCGATGCGGAACCCGTCGCGCGCGGCACGCGCCTCGTCGGCCAGGCCCGCGCGCTCCCACGCTGCGTCGAACGAGTGGGCGTCGCGCAGCACGTACTGATCGAGGAAGTCCCACAGCGCCGTGCGCATCGCCAGCCGCCGCAAGGGGAAGTCGCGGCGCTCGAAGGGCGGCGGCGTGGGCTGGATCGAGAGGCTTCCGACGCACACGACGACCGTGCTGGGTTTCCAGGCGCGCACGGCGATGGAGTACAGGCGCTGCATCTGCTCGAGGCCGTAGCCGGGCTGGGCGAAGTTCATCGCCCAGAACGGCGCAGGACAGTCGCTGAACGCGAGTTCCGTGTCGCGCACGAAGCCTTGCTCGACGGGAACGCTCGCTGCGTACGCGCGCGAGTCGCCGAGGAACGCGATGCGCTCGAGCTGCGGCTCGGACTCGAGCGCCGTCCAGTCGCGGTCGCGAAAGCCCCAGGCGTTGATCGACAGCCCCTCGCCGTGCGCGCCGGGGCGCTCCTGATCGGGCAGCGTGAGCCAGCCCAGCTCGCGGTGCGGCTCGGTGACGGGCACGGCGGCGAAGCCCGCGGCGCGCAGGGCGAATTCGAGCGTCGCAAGCGCAGCCAGGCTCGCAAGCGCGAGGACACGCGGCGACTTGAGCACGCTCCAACGCATCATCGCGATTGCTCAGAGCGAGCCGAACGCGCGCTCAGGCGCTCGCGCACAGCTCGACGTCCTGCGTCGCACAGCCCGCGGCCTCGAGCAGCTCGCGGTACCACGCGCTGGCGCGCGCGACGTGCTCTTCGAAGCCCTTGACTCCCCACACGACGCTCAACGTGCTGCGCGTCGCGACGTGCGTTTTGGTGCGCTGCGCGTCCTTCACAGCGTTCGCGCACGGTCCCTGCGCGTCGAACAGGCAGAGCAGCCCTTCGATGTCGATCGTCTGGCCCGAGGCGTTGAACACGTAGGTGGAATCGGGACCGGCGAGCCCGAGTCGATGCGGGCCGGGCGCGAGTTCGAGGTCGACCACGCTGATCGGCAGCCCCGAGTGCAACGAGACGGCGTTGCAGGCGTCGACTGCGAGGTTGATGCGCGGCAGGCCGCCTTCTTCGGCAGCGCGTGCGAGGTACTCCGACGACGGTTTGCCGCGGCCGGTGGGCTTGTAGCCGCCGTGGCGCAAGAGGTCGCGCACCGCACCGCGCAGAGCCTCGCTGCGGCTGAGCGGCGTCGCCGCACTCGGCGCGTGCAGCGCGAGCAGTTGCGCAGAGCTCTCCAGCTCGCCCAGGGGACGCGGGAAGCGGCAGGTGAAGGCCGCCGCACACAGCAGCGGGTGGGCGTCGAGCGCGAGTTGAAGCATGTGTGAATTGGACTTCCGATCTCGCGCTAGCGCCAGCGTCCCATCCGCGGGCGCTCGCGCGCCGCGCGAGTCAAGCGCGGGCGAGGCGCAGGTCGACAGGCTCCTCCCCACTCCACCGCCATGCGCTACGAAAAGGTCGTCGCCATCGTCCTCGCGCGCGTCGAGAACGCGCTGCTGCCCGGAAAGGTGCTCCTGCCCATCGAAGGGCCGAGCGTGCTCGAGCGCGTGGTCGAGCGCGTACAGCGCATGCAGCGCATCGACGGCTTCCTCGTGGCGACCACCGATCGCCCCGCCGACGACCGGATCGAGCAACTGGCGCGCGAACACGGCTGGGCCTGCTACCGCGGCGCCGCGGACGATGTGCTCGAACGCTGCGTGCGCGCCGCCCAGGGCGTGGGAGCGGATCACGTGGTGCTGATCGACGGCGACTGTCCGCTGTTCTCGTGGCAAGAGGCTGACCGCAGCATCGACCTGCACCAGCGCTGCGGCGCGCAGTTGACGCACAACCTCGCCGCCCACGGCAGCCGCATGCCGCGCGGCGCCGGCTGCGAGGTGGTCGAGTTCGGAGCGCTGGCGCTGGCCCACGCGCAGGCGCGCTCGAGCGTCGAGCGACGCCGGCCCACCGCGCACCTGCACCGCCATCCGCAACAGTTCCGCATCCTGCGGCGCGGCGCACCGCCCGAACTGGCGGACGCCGAGCTGAACCTGTCCGTGGAGTGCGTCGAGGACCTCGAGCGGCTGCGCTGGGTCCAACGCGTGGTCGGCGAACGCGAGTGCGTCGCGCTCGAGCGCGCGCTGGACCTGCTCGTGCGCCGCCAGGGAACGCCGGGCGCGTCGCACTGAGCCGCAGGCACGGAACGCGCGCTCCGAACGGCGCAGACACGCAGAGCACGAGATCTTCTTCCGCGCGCGAGGCTGGCGCGGGAACGGCGCTGCTGATACACAGCGCGCCGTGAGCGCTCGCCACACACGGGGCCGGATTTTCGCCGGCGCGCGCCTGCGCGGAGAACGCGCGTGAACGCGCCCCTGGTCGCACTCGCGGCCTATGTCGGGCTGCAACTCCTGATCGGCGCGCTGGTCTCGCGCCGCATCGCGAGCGAAGAGGACTACCTGCTCGCGGGGCGCAGCCTGGGCTATCGCCTGGCGACCTTCTCGATCTTCGCCACCTGGTTCGGGGCCGAGACGTGTGTCGACGCGGGCGGTCAGGTCTACAGCGAAGGCCTCTCGCTCCACTCCACCGAGCCCTTCGCCTACGGCCTGGCGATGGTGCTCACCGGCTTGTTCATCGCCGTGCCCCTGCACAGCGCGCGCGTCACCACGCTGGCCGACTTCTACCGCCTGCGCTTCTCCGTCTCGGTCGAGCGCGTCGCCGCGCTGGTGATGATCCCCAGCTCGATCTTCTGGGCCGCGGCGCAGATCCGCGCCTTCGGACATGTCGTGTCGAGCGCCTCGGGGGTGGAGCTGGGAGAGTCGATGTTGATCGCCGCGGGCGTGGTCGTCGCCTACACGATCTTCGGCGGACTCATGGCCGACGCCGTGACCGACCTCGTCCAGGGTGCAGCGCTGATCGTGGGGCTCGCGGTGATGCTGATCGGCGTCACGAGCGACTTCGGCGGAGTGCTCCCGGCGCTGCAATCGGTCGAGCCCGCGCGCTTCGATCTGCGGCTGGGCGCGGGCGACTCGTGGCTCTCGGTCGCGGAGAGCTGGGCGCTGCCGATCCTGGGCTCGTTCGTCGCGCAGGAACTGCTCCAGCGCGTGTGCGCAGCGCGCACGCACACCGTCGCTCAACGCTCCACGATCGCCGCGGGCGTGCTCTACACCCTGGTCGGCTCGATTCCGGTCGCGCTCGGGCTCGTGGCCGCCTCCAGCGGCATGGCGGTCGACGACCCCGAGCAAGTGTTGCCGCAGCTCGCACGCGAGCGCCTCTCGACGCTGGGCTACGCGCTGTTCGCCGGCGCGCTGGTCTCCGCCATCCTCTCGACCGTCGACAGCACGCTGCTGGTCGCCGCGTCGCTGCTTTCGCGCAACCTCGTGAACCCGCTGCTGCCGCAGCTCGACGAGCGCGGCAAGATCCGCACGGCGCGCCTGGGCGTCGGCGCGTTCGGACTTCTCGCGCTAGGGCTGGCCTTCGAGTTCGACAGCGTGGGCGAGCTGATCGACATCACCAACGGCTTCGGGAGCGCGGGGCTGCTGGTGATCCTCGTGTTCGGCTTGTACACACGCGTCGGCGGCCCGAAAGCAGCGCTGAGCGCGTTGACACTCGGCGTCGTGGTGTACCTCGCCGCCAGCTTCGCGGAGTTCGAGTTCGTCTACCTGCCCGCAGTCGGCGCGGCGCTCGCGGGCTACCTGATCGTCGCGCCCTTCGAGCGCGGCGCGCATCGACCCGCGTGAAGCGGCGCTGACCGCTCAGCGCTTGGTCGCCGCCGCGACGAAGCTCGCGAGGTCGCGCTTGAGCCGCGCCAGCTCGCCTTCGTGGATGTACATCATGTGGCCGGCCGCGTAGTAGCCGAACGACACGCCGCCGCGCAGCGAAGGGTCGAGACCCAGGTGCGCGAAGGTGTAGTCCGACGCGAAGTAGGGCGTGGCGAGGTCGTAGTAGCCGCTCGCCACGAACACGCGCAGATACGGATTGCGCGTCATGGCCTTGCGCAGCGTCTCGGCCACGTTGAGGTAGCGGTTCTGCTCGTCGTACTTCCAGGGCTGCACGCGGCCGGTGAGGATCTCGTAGGGCAGATCGTTCTCGTACTTCAGCGTGCGGCGCACGTAGTCGTTCAGCGTGGCCGTGTAGGGACCGAGGATGGCCGACATGCTCGGGTCGTACTCGTAGCGCTCACCGGCTGCGTCGAGGTCGATGCCCTTGAAGCGGCTGTCCAGTCGCCCCACGGTGCGGCGCTCGTCGCGCAAGAGCTCCTTGGTGAAGCGCCCGATCTCGATGCGCAGGTTGCAGCGCTCGATGAACTCCAGCGACAGCCCGGTGTAGCGCCCCAGCCGCGCCACGAGCCGCTCGCGGTCGGCGCCGCTCAACTGGTCGCCGCGAGCCAGCGCGGGGAGGTACTCGGCGATGGCGAAGCGCTCCACCTCGTCGAGGAAGGCGCGCAAGTCGTTCTGGTACTCGCGCGAGACGCGCTTGTGGTGCCACGCTGTGGCCGCGTACGTCGGCAGGAACAGCACGTACGGCAAGTCGTTGCCGACGTCGAAGCGCGCGGTCTGGAAGTTCAGGATCGACGAGATCAGCATCAACCCGTTGAGGTACATGCCGTGGCGCTCTTGCAGGTGCCCCGCGAGCGCCGCGGCGCGCGTGGTCCCGTAGCTCTCGCCCGCCAGGAACTTGGGGCTCGCCCAGCGCAGTTCGCGCGTCGTGTAGAGCCGGATGAACTCGGCCACCCACTCGACGTCGGCGCTCACGCCGTGGAACTGCGCGGCGCTCTCGCCCTCGGCGGCGCGGCTGTAGCCGGTGGTGACCGGGTCGATGAAGACCAGGTCACTCACATCGAGCAGCGAGTGCGCGTTGGCGACCAGCTCATAGGGCGGCGGCGGCGCCCAGCCTTCGGCGGTCATGCGCACGCGCTGCGGTCCGAACAGGCCCAGGTGCAGCCACACCGAAGAGGACCCCGGGCCGCCATTGAAGGCGAAGGTGATCGGCCGCGTCGACGGCGACTCGACGCCGTTCAGCGTGTAGGCCACGAAGAACAGCTCGGCCTTGGCCTTGCCCGCCTCGTCGGTGAGCTTCATGCGGCCCGCGGTCGCGGTGCAGTCCAAGTCCCGGCCCTCGAGCGTCAGCGCGAGGGGCGTGCGCACCACGTCCCAGCGCGCGTCGCTGAGCTTGCCGGCGCCGTCCGCGTCCGCCGGCGCCGCACTGGTCGAGTTCGAGCTGGTCGAGTTGGAGCTGGGCGAGGCCGCGGGCGCCGGGGCTTCGCCGGCCTGTGGCGCGCTCGTCGGTGCGGCGCTTGTCGCGGCGCGCTCGTCGGCCACCGCACTCTGCGGCGTCGGCGCGGCTTCGGGCGCGGGAGCGGTCGGACTCGAGGGCTGCTGCTGGGCAGACAGCGCGGCGACAACAAGGAGCAGGTTCGTGAACAGCATTGCTTTCGAGGGCGCGCGACGTCGAGCGGACGACGCAGCGCTGGGGGATCAAAAAAAGACCGCCGCTGCCGTTGGGGGCAGCGACGGTCTTGAACGTACTACTCGGCAGAGCTCGTCGTCAGCGAAAGTGCAGGTCGGAACCCGCCGTGTGGTCTGCGGTCCGGGGCGTCGCCGGGGGCCGCATTCGATGCGTCACCCGCGCAGACGCGCGCTCGGACTAGTTGCGGTCGCCCTAGTAGCGGTCGTCGCGCCAGCCGCCGCGGTCGCCGCGGTCACCGCCGCCGCCGCCGTAGCCGCCACGGTCGCCGCCGCGGCCACCGCCGCCGCCGCCACCGTAGCCGCCACCACCACCGCCACCGCCGCCGCCGAAGCGACGGCCACCGCCGCCACCACCGCCGCCGTAGCCGCCACCACCGCCACCGCCCGGACCGCGCGATTGCGGCGGACGATCATCGGCTTCGTTGACGCGCAGCGGACGCCCGTCGAGGTCAGCGCCGTTGAGCTCTTGGATAGCAGCAGCGGCATCCTCAGGGGTGCCCATGCGGACGAACGCAAAGCCGCGCGGGCGGCCGGTCATCTTGTCCGCGACGATGGCGACTTCAGTCACCTTGCGTCCGTTGCTTTCGAAAGCCGCGCGCAGCGAAGCTTCGGTGGTCTTGAAGTTCAGGTTCCCGACGTAGAGTTTCGTGCCCATTTCAAACAATCAGTTGAAGTCAGCTCGCGCAGCCGTGCCAAACACCTGGAAGACCCGCGAAGCCAGTCAGATAGCGGAAGAGCCTAGCGAGCGGCGCGCAGGCCGCCAGCGGAAACTTCATTTGGGCTTGTCAGGTCTTGACTCCGGGACGGCCGGCGCTCTCGATTTGCCGCTCGCCCGGCCCTCTCCGGCCAGCGCCTCCCCATGCACCTGAACCTGGCCAGCCTGCTCGAGCGCGCGGCGGCGCTCCACCCCTCCCGCATCGCCGTGGTCGAGGGCGACCTGCGGCTGAACTACGAACAGTTCGCGGCCCGCTCCCGCGCCCTGGCCGGCTGGCTGTCCGCGCGCGGTGTCCGCGAGGGCCAACGGGTAGCGCTGCTCGACCGCAACAGCAGCGCTTGCCTGGAGGCCTACTTCGCCGTGGCGCGCCTGGGAGCAGTGCTCGCTCCGCTCAACATCCGCCTCTCGGCCAGGGAACTTGCATTCATCGTCGAGGACTGCGGCGCGCAGTGGCTGCTGGCCGGCCCCGAGCTGCACGCGAGCGTCCGCGCGCTCGAAGCGCAGAGCGCTCGTACAGCGCCGATTCTGTGGCTCGGCCAGGCGCCCTCGGGCGGCCCAGCTGGGGCGAGCTACGGCGAGGCGCTCGAGCACCCGCCGCTGCGCGAAGTGGCCCGGACGCCCGCCGATGCGCTCGCGCACCTGTACTACACCAGCGGGACTACCGGCCGGCCCAAGGGCGTGATGCTCTCCCACCAGAATGTGTGGGTCCACGCGCTCGCGGCGGTGGCGGAGCTGGGGCTCAGCGACGCGGACAGCTGGGGGCACATCGCGCCGCTGTTCCACCTCGCCGATGCCTGGGCGACCTTCGCGATCACCTGGGTCGGCGGACGGCACGTGGTCGTGCCCCACTTCGACGAACGCGCCGTGCTCGAGGCCTTCGAGCGCGAGCGCATCACGATCACCAACCTCGTCCCGACGATGCTCACGCGGCTGGTGCGCCACCCCGGCGCGGATCAGCGCGATTTCTCGAGCCTGCGCCGCATCCTCTCGGGCGGCGCGCCGATCGCGCCCGAGGTGGTGCGCGAGATCATGCGCGTGTTCCGCTGCGAGTACGTGCAGACCTACGGCATGACCGAGACCAGCCCGTACCTCACGCTGAGCCTGCTCAAGGAGAGCCTGCGCGACCTGCCGCCGCAGGAGCGGTTCGTGTACCGCGCCAAGACCGGGCGGACCTTCGCAGCGGTCGAGCTCGAGGTGGTCGGCGACGACGGCCAGCCCGTGCCGCGCGACGGCGTGAGCGTGGGCGAGATCCGCGCGCGCGGCCCGACGGTGACCAGCGGCTACTGGAATCGCCCGGAGGAGACGCGCGCGGCCTTCGAGGGCGAGTGGCTCAAGACCGGCGACCTGGCGACGATCGACGGCGAGGGCTACCTGCAGATCGTCGACCGCAAGAAGGACATGATCATCACCGGCGGCGAGAAGGTGTACTCGACCGAAGTGGAGCACGTGCTCTACGAGCACCCGGCGGTGCTCGAGGCCGCCGTGTTCGGCGCGCCGGACGAGCTGTGGGGCGAGTCGGTGCGCGCGGCCGTCGCGCTGCGCAACGGCGCGAGCGCGAGCGAGGCCGAGCTGATCGAGTTCTGCCGCGCGCGGCTCACCCACTACAAGTGCCCGCGCAAGGTCGCGTTCGTGCCCGAGTTGCCCAAGACCGGCAGCGGCAAGATCCAGAAGTCGGTGTTGCGCTCGTTGGCCTGAGTCCCGCGGGCCGCGCCCCCGCGAACTGGCGGGGCGTGAAAATCGCCACTTCGTCGAACCCGTGCGAAGCTCGCCGGCATCGTCCAGCGCGCCGCTGCGCGGCCCCCTCTGCCGCTTCCCGTCCCGTGAGGCCCCCGATGAACACTGTCCTTCGCTCCACCGCCGCGATCGTGCTGCTGGCGACCGCCGCCGCGGCCCAGTCCTTCCAGGTCGACACCGTCCGCACCCCGCAGGGCCTTCCGGGCGCGAGCGGCTTCACGGAGAACGTCGAGCTGTTCGACGTGGACGGCGACGGCGACAGCGACGCGCTGTGGGCCAACGGCGGCGAGTTCGGGGTCCAGCAGAATCGCATCTGGGTCAACCAGGGCTTCGCGCAGGCCGGGACGGTCGGGTTTTTCGCCGACGAGACCGCGGCGCGCTACCCGGCGCTGCTCGACGGCAGCCGCGACATCGACTTCGTCGACCTCGACGCCGACGGCGACTTCGACGTGTTCGTGTCGAACACCTCGGGGATCGCCAACCAGAGTTGCCGCTTCCTGGTGAACATGGGCGGCGCACAGGGCGGCTCGCCGGGGTTCTTCCAGGACCAAACCCAGGCGCGCTATGTGAACGTCGGACTCAACGACGGCGTGAACACGCACTCGTCGGTCGCGCCGAGCCTCGCGCTCGCCAGCGGCGGCTACATCGACTGGTCGTGCGACAGCGTGTTCTTCGACCTCGACAACGACGGCGACAGCGACCTGGTGCAGGCCACCTACGGCAGCCTGTCGCTGGGCAAGTCCCCCACGCGCCTGTTCCTCAACGACGGCGACGGCTTCTTCGAGGAGTTCAACCCCAGCGGCTTCCAGCTCACGGGCTCGGACATCAGCGCCGGATCGCCGGGCATCTGGTGCGAGGGCGTGCAGCGCCAGCGCACGACCAACACCAGCGGAGCTGAGTGCGACATCTCCAACGTCTCGGTCTCGGTCGACGGCGGCGACTTCGACGGCGACTTCGACGTGGATTTCCTCTTGGGCGAGAAGAACGACGAAGCGCGCATCATCCGCAACCGCACGGTGGAGAACGGCGGCGTGCTGGGCTTCCGCGATGTGAGCTCGGCGTCGTTCGGCGTGGCCGACTGGGCTCCGATGCTGGGCAGCTACGAGCAGGAGTTCGGCGACCTCGACGGCGACAACGACCTCGACATCTTCGGCACGAACTGGAACGGAACCTGCAACACCGTTTCGCTCAACGACGCGGTGAGCTTCTTCGGCGCGCCGGCCACGATCGCCAATTCGTGCACGCGCCACGACGAGCCCGATTACCTCGACTACGACAACGACGGCGACTTGGACGTGATCGTGGCCGCACGCGCGGCGTTCGAAGAGCTGTACGAGAACGATGGCGCGGGCCAGGGCGCGGCCTCACTCGCCGCGACCAGCGGCGTGCTGCCCGTGTTCGTGGCCAACGCCATGGGAGTCGACGCGGTGGACACGGACCTCGACGGCGATGTCGACCTGTGGTTTGCGTGCGACTTCGACGACCCCGAGACGCACCTGATCAACCTGACCAACACGCCCGACACGCACGCTCCGCGCGTCAGTGCGCTGGAGCAGGCGCCCAATCGCAACGCAGGCCCCGCGCCGACCGTCGTGCGCGCGCACGTCTACGACAACGCCGCGTGGTACGTGACTGCGTTCAATCCCACGACGCTCGAGTACAGCGTCGGCGGCGGTGCGTTCACGTCCGTCCCGATGCGCTTCAGCGGCGGACAGGTGTTCCGCGGCGAGATCCCGGGCTTCCTCACCGGCTCGATCGACTACCGCGTGCGCTCGTCGGACTCGTACGGCAACAGCGGCGTGTCGATCACCCGCACGTTCGCGGCCGGCGCCTGCGTGGGCGACCCGGTCGTGTACTGCACCGCCAAGACGAACTCCGCAGGCTGTGTTCCTGCGATCGGCTTCAGCGGCTCGCCCAGCGCGAGCGCGGGCTCGGGCTTCGTGATCCAGGCGACGCAGAGCCTCGACAACAAGGCGGGCCTGCTCTTCTACAGCCTCAGCGGCGGCAAGATCACGGCCTACCAGGGCGGCTTCTTGTGCGTGAAGTCTCCGACCATCCGCACGAATCTGTTGAATTCCGGTTCGAGCGGCGCGCCGCCCTGCACCGGCGTGTTCAGCTTCGATTTCAACGCGCACATCGCCAGCAGCGGCAATCCGACGCTGCAGACGCCCGGCCAGGCCGTGTGGGTGCAATTCTGGAGCCGCGATCCGCTCGCGAGCTTCCAGACCAACCGCACGGACGCGCTGGCGTTCTTCGTGTGTCCGTGACGCGCTTGACGGCGGTCAAGGAGCACCGCGGCCGCGCGAATCGAGAATGACTCCACCGAATTCGCGCACACCCGAACCGTGCGCGCCAACGACGGAGTCCATCGATGCACCCGACTGAGGTCCTCTCCCAGGAACACCGCGCCATCGAGCTCGCGCTCGACATCCTCGAGCAGCTCGCAGCGCAAGCGCGACAGACGGGCATGGTCGATCGCGGCGTCGCGCAGCAGACGCTGGAGTTCCTCACGCTGTTCGCCGATCTGATGCACCACGGCAAAGAGGAGCAGATCCTCTTCCCTCGCATGGAGGCGCACGGCCTTCCCGGAAGTCATGGCCCGATCGCGGTGATGCTCAACGAGCACGACTGTGGTCGGGGTGCGCTGGGCAAGATCCGGGCGCTCCTGTCGGGAACGGACCTCGCCGGCGAAGGAGTGCGGCGCTTCGCCGACACTGCAGCCGAGTACGTCGAGTTGTTGCGCGAGCACATTGCGAAGGAGGACGGCGTGCTATTCCCCCTGGGTGAAAGCCTGCTGACGGCGGAGGAGCGCGCCGCAATGCTCGCGCGTTTCGCCCAGGTCGAGGTCGAGGTCCTCGGCCGAGACGGTCGCGAAACCCGCATGCGCGCGATCGAACAACTCGCGGCCCGCGTCGGCGTTCCTATGGGCGACGCGCGAGCGGCCGGCCCGCGCCGCTATTCGTGCGGCGCTCGCCCGCACTGACAGCTTTTCGCTCGGCCGGTGTGCGTAGTCCGCGCGCAACTTGACCGCGGTCAACGGCCGCGCGCGGGACGCGTCGTAGCCTTCATCCGTGCGCGCGCCCGCGCCGAGGTCGACACCGTGAAGGTCCTGCACATCACTCGCACGCTGCCTCAGGAAATGCTGGGGCCGATGTACCTCTCGCGCGCCGTCAAGGACGCGGGCCACCAGATGCAGGCGATCTGCCTGCCCGACCCGCTCTGGCTGCGCAAGATCGAGGAGTACCGCCCCGACGTGATCACGTGGTCGCTCATGACGGGCAACCACCGCCAGATCTTCGACGTCAATCGCTACCTCAAGTCGAAGTTCCGCTTCTTCTCGCTGATGGGCGGCCCGCACGTGACCTTCGTGCCCGAGAGCGCGCGGGAGAAGGGCGTCGACGCGCTGTGCATCGGCGAAGGCGAACAGGCGCTGGTCGAGTTGCTCGACACGCTCGAGCGCGGCGGCGACTGGCGCGGCATCGACAACCTCGCCTGGGCCGATGCGCAAGGTCAGCTGCACAAGAACAAGCTGCGCCCGCTGGTGCGGGACCTCGACTCGCTCGGCTTCCCCGATCGTTCGCTGATCTACGACGCTCAGTCCCTCTATCGCAACAGTCCGCGCAAGGTGTTCTTGACGCAGCGCGGCTGCCCGATGTTGTGCACCTTCTGCTTCCACCACGCCTGGAAGAACAAGATCTACAAGGCCAAGAACAGCGAGTACGTCCGCAAGCGCTCCGTGAGCCACGTGATCGCCGAGGCCTTGGAGGTGCGCGAGCGCTACGGCCTCGAGTTCGTCCACTTCCTCGACGACATCTTCAACATCAAGAGCGACTGGCTGGCCGAGTTCTGCGAGCGCTGGCCGCGCGAGGTGGGCCTGCCCTTCGACGTGATCTTGATGGCCAACCTCACCAAGGAAGAGCACATCGCCCAGCTCAAGCAAGCTGGGTGCGTCTACGCGCGCATCGCCTTCGAGGCCGCGAACGACTACGTGCGCAACGAGGTGTTCCGCAAGAACACCGAGCGCGAGCAACTCACCAACGCGGCGCGCTGGATCAAGAAGTACGGCATCCGCCTCGGATCGCTGAACATGCTGGGCGGGCCCGGCGGAACGCTCGAAGACGAATTCGACACCGTCAAACTCAACATCGAGTGCCAGGTCGACCACCCGCTGTGCTCGATCGTTCAGCCCTACCCCGAATTCGAGATCAACGAGATCACGCGCAGCATGGGCATCGCGGTCGCCAGCTACGACCAGTTCCCCTCGCAGTTCAATCGCTCGGCCACGATCGAGCTGCCGCAGAAGCTCCAGATCGAGAATCTGCACAAGTGGTTCCCGGTGCTGGTGCGGCACCCCGGCCTGATGCCGCTCGCGCGCCGCACGGTCGACAAGCGCTGGCTGCAAAAGCCGCTCTTGGCGATGTACATGCTCTACTCCGAATGGCTCGTCACCGAGCAGAACCAGCTCTACAACCGCGCCCGCGGAATCGACCGGCTGTGGCGCTGGGGGCCGATCGACTTTGCCTCGCGCGTGATCACCAAGGGCGCGCTGCGGGCGGTCGGCGCGATTGGCGGACGCGTCGTGCAGCGCTTGAGCACCAAACTGCAGATGGGCGACGAGCGCGTCGTCGCACACATGGACTGACGCGCGGCCCCTCCGCACGCCCGAGCGCAGCATGAAGGCCTCCGCACCCTTCCACTTGCTCGCCAAGCCCGTCGGGGCAGCCTGCAATCTGCGCTGCTCGTACTGCTTCTACTCCGCGCGGCGCTCGCTCGAGCCCGAGTCCTCCGGCCGCATGGACGACGCCACGCTCGAGCTCTTCGTGCGTTCGTACATCGAGGCCCAGCCCGAGGGCGTGCGCGAGATCGAGTTCGCCTGGCAGGGCGGGGAACCGACGCTTGCAGGCCTCGGGTTCTTTCGCCGCGCCCTGGAGCTGCAGCAACGCTTCGCACGCCCTGGGATGCGCGTGCGCAACGCGCTGCAGACCAACGGGACGCAACTCGACGCTGAGTGGGTCGCGTTGCTGCGCGAACGACGCTTCCTCGTCGGACTCAGCCTCGACGGGCCGTACGAACTCCACGACCCGCACCGCGTCGATGCGCGCGGCGCACCGACCCATGAGCGCGTGGTTCGCGCGCTCGAGCTGCTGCGCAACGGCGGCGTCGACTTCAACGTCCTCACGGTCGTCCACCGGCTCAACGCGCGCCGGCCTCAGCGGGTCTACGACTTCCTAGTGCGGCACGGCGCGCGTCACCTGCAGTTCATCCCGCTCGTCGAGTTCGGGCCGTCCGGCGAGCTGAGCGAGCACAGTATCCGCCCGCGCGACTGGGGTGAGTTCCTCAGCGGCGTGTTCGAGCATTGGTTGGAGCGCCGGCACGTGGGCCGCGTGTTCGTTCGACAGTTCGACGCACTCGTCGGCGGCGCGCTAGGCCGCCCAGCCGCCGACTGCACCGGCGCGCGGACGTGCGGGCGCTGCCTGGTGATCGAACGCACGGGCGAGATCTACTCCTGCGATCACTTCGTCGACGAGCGGCATCGACTCGGCGACCTTCACGAGAGCCCGCTCGCGGCGCTGGTCGACAGCGCGCGTCAACGCGAGTTCGGTCTGGCGAAGTCCAAGGAGCTGTGCGCCTCGTGCCTGGAGTGCGAGCACTTGTCGCTGTGTTTCGGCGGCTGCCCCAAGGACCGCATCGACGGCCTCAACTTCCTGTGCGAAGGCCAACGGCGCTTCTTCGAGCGCGCGCTCCCCACAGCGCGCGCCATGGCGCGCTGCATCGAGCGAGGTCGACCGGCCGCGGAGTGGAGCCGCGACGACCCCCAAGCCGCCGTTGCGGGCAGCGCACGCAACGCGGCGTGCGGATGCGGGAGCGGACGCAAGTGGAAGCGGTGCTGCGGCGCATGACTCGCTCCACTCCGTCCACACGGGCGGCCCGCAGTCGCGCGACGCCGCATTCAGGCTTCGGCCGGCGCCGCGCGTGGGCGTTGGTGGTCGTGCACCTCGCAATGGCCGCGCACTATGCGCACTGGCGCCTTGCGGGGCGCTCGCTCGCGCCGCTGGAGCTCAACGAAGCGGTGTACGCGGCCGTCGAAGGCGTCGTGACCGCGGGCTTCCTGCTCCTCGTGGTCATCACGCTCTCCAGCGCGGTGGTCGGCCGCTTCTTCTGCTCGTGGGGCTGCCATCTGCTCGCGTTGCAGGATCTGTCGGCCTGGATCCTGGAGCGGATGCGGATCAAGCCGCGGCCGCTGCGTTCGCGCGTACTCGCCGCCGTACCCGTGCTCTTGATGCTGTACATGTTCGTGTGGCCGCTCCTGTTCCGAGCTGCGCGCGGGCTCGACGTCACACTGCACTTTCGGGGCGCGGGCTCGGCCTGGTCGTCGTTCCTCACCGACGACTTCACGCGCAATCTCCCCGGTTGGCCCGTCGCCCTCGCGACGTTCGCGGTATGCGGCTTCACAGCGGTCTACCTCTTGGGGTCGCGAGCCTTCTGCAGCTACGTGTGTCCGTACGGCGCAGTCTTCGCCCTCGCCGACAAGGTCGCGCCGGGCCGCATCACGTCGATCGGTGACTGCTCCAAGTGCGGCGCCTGCACAGCGGTCTGTCAGAGCCATATTCGCGTGCACCAAGAGCTCGCGCGCTTTGGAACCGTCGTGGATTCCGCCTGCCTGCGCGATCTGGACTGCGTCGCTGCCTGCCCCGACGGCAACGTGCGCTTCGCATTCACCAAGCCACCGCTGCTGCGGCGACTGAGAGGCGTGGCCAGCCTGAGGTCGCACTGGGACCTGTCCTGGGGCGAAGAGGCGCTGGTGCTGAGCGTCACGGCGCTGTCCTTTCTGGGGCTGCGGGGACTGTTCGGTGTGTTTCCGCTGCTGCTCGCCGTCACCAGCGCCGTGCTGCTTGCCTTTGCGACGCTCTCGTCGCTCCGGGTGCTGATCGGACGACGCGTACGAGTGCACGTGTGGACGCTGCACGACGGCGCGCGAACGACCGGAGCTGGACACGCCTGGCTCGCAGCGAACGCCGCCGGCTTGATGCTCGTGCTCCACAGCTGCGCGGTCCGCGGACTCGAACTGAACGCTGAACGACATCTCTCGCGCGCGGAGCTCCTCGCCGCCACGAGCCCCGCGCAGTCCGCTGAGCACGCGCGCTCGGCCCGCGCGCAGTTCGAGCGCCTCGCGCGCTATGCGCTGGATCCGCCGGTCGCACTCGACACCCAACTCGCGCGCGCAGCGCAGCTTGCAGACGGCCCCGCGACTGTGGCCCCGTCGCTTCCGAGCGACGCGGCGTTGCGCGAACTCGAAAGCACCCGCGCGCTGGCCGAGTCAGGGCGCCTGGAAGAAGCGCTGCAACGTGCGCGGACGCTCGCCGCTCGTCATCCCGATTGGGGGCCGGCGCACTACCAACTGGGAGTGCTCGCGGCGACGCGTGGAGAGCTCGAGTTGGCGCTGCAGGCCTTCGAGAGCGCGGTGATAGCGCTGCCCGACGACGCCGACGCCCACAACAACCTCGGCTTCTTGTTGATGAAGACCGGTCGTTCCACCGACGCGCAGCTCCATCTCGAGCGCGCCGTTGCACTCGCGCCCGGCCTCGCGGCCGCGCGCTTCAACCTCGGAGCGTGGCTCGCCGAGCACGGGCGCAGCTCGGACGCGCGGGCCCATCTGGAAGCCGCGCGCGCGCTGGATGCGCACTATCGCGAAGCCGTCGACGTACTGCTCGCGACGCTGCCTTGATTGCAGTCAAGACAGACAGCGCAGCTTGGGTGGACAGTTGAGCTGACTCGGACCGGCGCGCAGACCAGCCTTGCCTGCGCCGGCGACCCAGCCCCACTCCACGCACGCTGCACAACTTCATGGCGCCCACCACACGTCACTCGTCCTCTTCCGCTCGGCGCGTTTTCGTTTCCGTGGCGCCGATGCTCGCGACGGTGCTCCTCGCCTCTGGGGCTGCGGCGCAGACTCCGCGCGACCCCGCCAAGCTCTTCGCTGCTTCGTGCGCGACGTGCCACGGCGCCGACGGGCGCGGCGGACCGAGTTGGACCGACAGTGGAGCGTGGGCGCCGCTGATCGCGTACTCCACGCCGAACCTCAATCCGATCGCCGAGCAGCACGTGAAGTGGCAAGTGCGCAACGGCGCCTACATCGGCATGGGCTTCGACTTCCGCATGCCGGCCTTCGGCCCCGAAGTCATCACCGAGCAGGAACTCGACGCACTGGTGCGCTGGTTGATCTACGCGCCGCCGCTCGGCGCAGCGTCACCGCTGACCGGCGTCCCGCCGCCGCCTACGCCGTTGGGCAACGAGATCGTGCTGGAGATCACCGACGAGGCGCCGTGGTACCGCGACGACGGAACGGACATGCGCGACATGGCGAACGACCGCCGGCGTGTCGTGCTCTCGCCCGGCGATTACTTGAAGGTCGTCAATCGCGGCAAGACCTGGCACACGGTGACCAACTCGTCGATGGGAGTCGACACCGGGTTTATCGGCTACGCCGACAACATCCCGGGCCAGAACGTCGGCTACTACTACCTCGAGGCGAGCGACCTCGCGGCCGGTGACCACCGCTACTACTGCGCGCTGCACCCGTACATGCAGGTGCAGATCGTCACGCCTGGATTCATGGACATGCCGCTGACGCACGTATCGAAGTTGCCGCTGCGCAAGCCGCGGGAGCGCGGGATCGGAGAGGTGTGGGTCGGCTTGCAGACGTTTGCGTCCCCCAACTCACCCAACGGCGCCGTCGACGTGATCGACGCAGCCACTTGGAGCACCACGCACATTCCGCGCGTCGGCAACAACCCGCACAACGGCTGGAGCGGCAAGTCGCGCGACTGGACCGGGGCGCTGCGCAACGTGAGCGTCTGGGCCAACTGGCACGATGTGACGGCGACCGTGATCGATGCGGACACCAAGCAGGTGATCGGTGACATTCCGATGGGCGCAGCGACTGCGCACGTCATGACCGCGCCGCGCAATCCCAGTCCGACTACAGGCGCCGACCGCTGGTTCGTCACCGTCATGGGCAACAACCGCGTTCAGGAATTCGACCCGCTGGAGTCGCTGGCCTGGAATCGCCCCAACTTGCCGGCTGTGGGCCAATCCAGCGGCGCGGGCGGGCCGCCGGCGTACTCGCCGCACGGCTTGTGGTTCCTCGACGACGGCGAACACTTCCTGACGGCCAACACACTCGGCGGCAGCGCCTCGCTGTATTCGATCTCGCAACCATGGCAGGACTCCGATGGGCGCACTGGAGTTGGCGCGCAGGTCGCCAACGTCCCGACCGCGGGCGGCTCACCGCTCGCCGCAGCGATTCTCAACACCGGATCGCCCGCGTCGACACAGTACGTCGGATACACGAACAACGCGGGGTCGGACGACATCAGTGTCTTCTCGATCCATGCAACTGCGGGCAGCCAGAGCCTGACTCGAGTTCAGCTCCCCGCTCCACTGGGCAACAACGCTGGGAACTTGGCGCTCAAGGACCTCAACGCCAGTCCCAAGCGTTGGGCGCACATGCCCATTCAAGCGGTGGTGAGTCCGCCGGACGCGACGCGGCACGGGCGCTATCTGGTCGTGTGCAACAAAGCCTCGTTCAACGTCAGCGTGACGGCGCTGGACGCCGCAGGCATGCCCACCGGCGTCTACACCTTCCCCGCCGGCCTGGGGAGTCACGGCGTCGCGTTCGGGCGCAAGCAGAGCGCGAGCTCGGGTGAGATCGCCTATTTCGCGTACGTGACGAACACCTTCGAGAACTACGTGAGCGTGTACGACCTCGAGCGACTCGAGCGGCTCATCCGCCTGGAGTCCGCTGGTCGTGCGCCTGCGGCCTTCCTTCCGGGCGGCGCGACCGAGCGCGTGCGCGTCGAAGGACACGCGGCCCAGGTGCTCTCCGGTCAGAGCAGCGTCGTGGTTCCGCTGACGCTGTTCTCGCCCGACGCGCGCGGGCTGGTGCATGTCGGCGACCTGCCTCTGACGCTCCCGGCGCAAGCTGCCCCGCGCTGCTTCCTTCAGGAGCACGTCTGGATCGATCTGCCGGGCTGGGGCATGACGCACCTGGATCTCGACCTCACCACCGACACCGGCGCGATGGGCGTGTTCGTGCGCACGCACCCGCTGCCGTGGTGAGAGCTGCATGCTGACGATCGACTCCGCCCTCTCGGGGCGCGACGAAATCGCCCGCTTCATGGGCGCGCCGCTGCGCTCGGCGTTGCGCGCGCTCGACGCGCTGCGCCGGGAACGGCCAGACGACTCGCGCTGGTCGCAGATCCTGCTCTACGCACCGCTGTACGTGTCGAGCTACTGCTCGAACGACTGCGGTTACTGCGGGTTTCGCTTCAGTCGCAAGGCGCCTCGTCAGCGGCTCACGCCCGAGCAGGCCTGTGACGAGGCGCGCGCGTTGGCCGAGCAAGGCCAGCGCTCGATCGACCTGGTGAGCGGCGAGAGCCCCAGTCAGGGCTTCGTCGATCAACTCTGCCGGACGATCGAGCTGATCCGACGCCTCACGCCGATCGAGCACATCCACGTGAACGTCGGCTCGCTCGCCTCACGCCACTACCGCGCGCTGGTGTCGGCCGGCGCGCGCGGCTGCCACATCTACCAGGAGACCTACGATCCAACGGCCTACGCGCACGCTCACCGACTCGGACCCAAGTCGGACATGCAGCGCCGGCTCGACGCTCCGCAGCGCGCGCTGGAAGCGGGCTTCGAGGCCTTGGGCTTGGGCGTGCTGCTCGGGATCGCGCCCGACGCGGCCGGCGATCTGGCTGCGCTGTGCGAGCACGCCGCGGCGCTCGCGCGCGCTCGACCGACGCTGGAGCTCGGCTTCTCGCTGCCCCGTCTGCGCCCGACGCCCGGCGAGCCCGCCTGGCCCAACGCGGCGCCCGTGAACGACGCTGAATTCATCAAGGCCTTGATCGCACTCAAGCTGCGCTTCCCCAGCGCGGGTCTCTCGCTCACCACGCGCGAGACGCCGCGCCTGCGCGACTTCCTGCTCGCGCGCTGCGTTACGAAAGTCAGCGCCGGCGTGCGCGTGTCCGTCGGCGGCTACCGCGCCGGCGGCGCTTCGTCCAGCGCGGCGCAGTTCAGCCTCGCCGATGAGCGCTCGCTGGACGAGATGCGACGCGTGATCGAAGCCTGCGGCAAGACGCCGGTCTTCGCTTGAGTCAGATCGACGACCGCGTCACAGACCGACGCCCACGAGCGTCACGCAACCGCCCCACGCAGCGGCGTAGGCCGCCTCGCGCAGTCCGCGCGCGCGCAGCTCGCCGCGTGCATCGGGCCCGAGTCCGCGCAGGCTGCGCGCCACGGCGAGACTTCGCCAACACGAGAAGCTCCACAGCGCGATGAACAGCGCAGCGGCCTCGAACACGCTGGCCCGGTTCGCCAGCGCGATCGCGGCGCCCGACAGCGTTAGCGGAGCGAGGCTCGCGCACAGCGCCGTCGCCGAGAGGACTCCCGCGTGACGAGCCGCGACGAGCGCGATCAGCGCCGCTGCGGCGGCCAGCGCCAGCACCCACAACCAGCGCGGGTCAGAACAGCTCAGCAGGCCGAGCGCTCCAGCCGCTGCCGAGAGCGACGCGCCCTTGAAGAGGCGCGCCCAGAGTTTGCGCGCGCCGACCGCCAGCGCCGAGACCAGCAAGAATCCGCCTGCGAACGTGGCGCCAATCAACAGTCCGCTCAGCGGCGGCGCACTGGGCTGCGAGAGCACGCCTACGGCGGTCGAGACGCACAGGGTCACCCACGCGCCGTGGGAGCGCACCGGATCGGGCATCGAGACGAGCGCGTGCATGGTGAGTGTGCACGAAGGCTATTTGCGCTGCTCCGCGAGCCGCTTGACGCAGATCAAGCCCCGCCGGACGTGGGGCGGAAACGGTCCGCGCCGTCCACCGAGCACGGTTAGCGTTGGACGGTGTCGACGCGCACGCGGCGCGCGGCGCCATTCGCACGCACCTCCACAACCTCGCCATGATCTCCAAGCCCGACCTCGAGAGCATCGCCAAGACGCTCAGTGCGCGCAGCTTTCCCACGCGCTTTGCCGTCGAGCTGACCGCGCAGTGCAACTTGCGGTGCTCGATGTGCCATCACCCGGCGATGAAGCGCCCCAAGGGCGTGATGCCGTTCCCGCTCTGGCAGCGCTGCGCCGATCAGATCGCGCGCGCCGCCCCGGCGACTCAGGTGTGGTTCTCGTTCTGCGGCGAGCCGCTGCTCGAGCCCGAGCTGCTGCTGACCTGTCTCGCGTATGGACGCGCTGCGGGACTGCAGCAGATGTGCCTCAACACCAACGGCATGCTGCTCGAGGAACGCTGGTCGCGGCGCCTGCTCGAGGCCGGCTTGAGTCAGGTCGTGATCGGCCTCGACGGCTTCAGCGCACAGGCCTACAACCGCATTCGAGTCGGCGGCGACCGCGACGTCGCCTACGCCAACGTCGAGAGGCTCCTGGAGTTGCGCCGTGCGATGCCGGAGGGACCTCAGGTGCTCGTGCAGTTCATCGCGATGGACGAGAACGAAGGCGAGCTCGAGCTCTTCCGCGAGCATTGGCTCGCTCGCGGGGCCGTCGTGAAGGCGCGCCACAAGCTGAGCTGGGGCGGACGCTTCACCACGCACTTGTGCACGCCGGACGACGAGCGCATCCCCTGCCCTTGGGCCGTGACGATGATGCACGTGTTCTGGGACGGCCGCGTGCCGCGCTGCCCGGGCGACACCGAGGGCGACGAGAGCGTCGGCAACGCGTGGCAGGAGTCGCTGTCGGCGCTGTGGGACCGCCTGAGTTCCTACCGCGACCTGCATCTCGAACGCCGCTTCAGCGAGTTGCCCGAGCGCTGCCAGAGCTGCCGCGACTGGATGGTGGGGCGCGCCGAGCGCATCGACGGCCGAGTCGGAGCCTGAGCCGTGCGCACGCTCTACTTGTGCGGCGCTGGCAACTCCGAGGGCGTGCGCCTGGCGCTGCGCGTCAACGCAGCGCTGTCGCGCTGGGACCGCGTGCTCTTGCTCGACGACGACACGAGCAAGCTCGGAGAGTCGCGGCTGGGCGTCCCCATCGTCGGCGCGATCGATGAACTCGCGCACGCCGGCGAGTCGAGCGAGGCCGCCAATCTCGTCGCGCGCACGACGGCGCGCCGTGCCGCGGTCCGCCACCGCATCGAGGCGAGCGGAGTGCCGCTCACCAGCCTGGTGCACCCCAGCGTCGACGCCAGCGAGTGCCACGTGGCCGCCGGCGCACTGGTGTACGAGCAGGCGCTCCTCTCGACGGCGACGCGGCTGGGACGCGACAGCGTGGTCTTCATGCGCGCCGTGGTCGGTCACGACACCTCCGTCGGCGAAGGCTGTGTGATCGCATCCGGTGCGGTGCTCAACGCGCGCGTCGTGCTCGACGAGCAGGTCTACGTCGGCTCGAACGCCTCGGTGCTCCCCGACGCGCGCATCGGCGCGCGAACGACGATCGGGGCGAGCAGCTTGGTGGTGTCCAACGTGCCCGCGGACTCCAGCGTGCTCGGAGTACCGGGCCAAGTCCTCTCGACCGCCGGCGCCATGTCGGCCGCTGGAGACGACGCGCAGGCAGCGGCGCACTCGCACGACGCCGCGGCGCTCGAAGCCCAGTTGCTTCCGGTGCTGCGCGAAGTGCTCGAAGCGCCGCACGCGGGCGTCCACGAGCGCTTCTTCGAGATCGGCGGCACTTCCCTGCTGGCGGTCGAGTTCGTGACGCTCGCGAGCCAGCGCGTCGGTCAAGCGATCTCCCTGGTCGATTTCTTCGCCAGTTGCAGCGTGCGAGAGCTGGCGCGGCGACTCGCCGGAGCGCGCGACGCGACTGCAGGCGCGGGGCCGGCGCGTGTCGATCGATTGCGCTTGCTGGCGCAACGACGCGGACACTCGCCGCGTTCTTGATCTATCGCAACATCGCGGACGCCGCTCCGCGGAGGATTCACATGCAAACCCAACAGCGTGACGAGTGGATCGAGAGTCGCCGCCGGGGCTGGAGCGACTGGGCAGCTCGCGCGAGCGCCGGCTGGCTCTTGTTCTGCACGCTGACTGGACTGTCGCTGTGGTTCGCACCTTTCTCGCGCTTCAACCAGCTCGGGCTGGCGCTGCACACGCTCCTCGGTCTCGCACTCCTGCCTGTCGTAGCCGTCTACTCCTGGCGCCACGCCGCGCGCTACTGGTCCGCCCCGCTGAGTCAGGTCAAGTTCACCGGCTGGGCGGCGGCGACAGCGCTGACCGTGTGCATCGCGTCTGGACTGGTGCTGACAGTCCAAGCCGCGCTGGACTCGCAGATCGACTATGCCTGGCGCTTGACGCATCAGCTGAGCACCGTCGCAACGTTGGCCTTCGTCGCGCCCCACGTGATCGCGCCACTCAAGCGCGAGCGGCGCTCGGGACACGCTGGGCGCACGTCGCTCTGGTCGCCGGCGCGCAATTGGGCGCGCGCAGCAAGCCTGATCGCTCTGGCGGGAGTCGCAGCAGGCGCTGCGTTCTCGCTCGCGCTCCGTCCGACCGATTACGAGATGGAGTTCCCCGCCGACTACGAGCGCCGCGCCTACGAGGGTCTCGGCCCCTTCGCGCCGAGCCTGGCGAACACGGCGCACGGCGGCGCCCTCGCGCCGACAGCGCTGTCGGGATCGGCCTCGTGCGGGACTTCGGGCTGCCACGAGCAGATCTACGAGGAGTGGCTGCCGAGCGCGCACCGCTACGCAGCCATGGACGAGGTCTTCCAGGGCATCCAGGGCTTGATGGCGAACCAGAACGGCCCGGTTTCGACGCGCTACTGCGCGGGTTGCCACGACCCGATCTCGCTGTTCTCCGGCGAGAAGAGTTTCGCGACGGCCAGCCTGACGGGGAAGGCCGGACTCGACGAGGGCGTGTCGTGCGTCGCCTGCCACGCCATCCAAGCGACCGACGTCAAAGGCAACGCGAGCTATGTCGTCAAGCCGCCCGAGCGCTACCTGTGGGAAGGCGAGTCGGGCTGGCGCAAGACGGTCAGCGACTTCCTCATCCGCGCCTATCCCGATCACCACGTCGCGAGCCTCTCGCGGCGCATGTTCAAGACCTCCGAGTTCTGCGCGGCCTGCCACAAGCAGTTCATCGACGAGAGCGTGAACAACGTCGGCTGGGTGCAACTGCAGAACCAGTACGACAACTGGAAGTCGAGTCGCTGGAACCACGCCAGCGATCCACAGCAGCGCCTGGAGTGCCGCGAGTGCCACATGCCGCTGCACGACTCGACGGACCCCGCCAGCGGCGACGGCGCGGACTTCAATCGCACCGCGAGCGACGGCAAGCATCGCTCGCACCGCTTCCTGGGCGGGAACCAGTTCATCCCCGCGAAGATGAACCTCGAAGGCGGCCAAGAGCACGCGCAGCTGACGCACGCGTGGCTGCGCGGCGAAGTCGAGATCTCCGAGATCGCTGCGCGCTGGCGCTCCGGACCGGCCGCGCCGATCGAGATCCTCGCGCCCGAGGAGGTGCGCGTGGGAGAGAACGTCAAGTTGCGCGTGCAGGTGCTCAACAACAAAGTCGGACACGACTTCCCCACCGGCCCGCTCGACATCATCCAGGCTTGGATCGAGATCAGCGTCAGTGACGCGACCGGGCGCGTGTTGCTCGCCAGCGGTCAGCTCGACGAACAGCGCTTCATCGAGACCGGCACGTTCATGTTCAAGGCCGAGCCGGTCGACCGGCACGGCAACCTGATCGATCGCCACAACCTGTGGGAGATGGTCGGCGTGCGCTTCAAGCGCGCGCTGTTCCCCGGACAGACCGAGCAGGCGCGCTACGAGTTCATGTGCTCGGGACTGAGCGGCGACGCGCCCGCGGCGCAGGAAGCGAGCGCGGACGCGCCGAACGAGTCGGTCGAACTCGCCGTACCCAGCGGCGTGAGCGGCCCGCTGACAGTTCAGGCGCGCTTGCGCTACCGCAAGGTCGATCAGTACCTCACGCACTTCGTGTACGGAGAGGCATCGGGCGTGAGCAGCCCGATCACGGACGTGGCCGAGGCCCGGGCGACGATCCAGGTCGCGGCCGCCGAGCCTGCGACCCCCAACGCCGCGAACGGCGGTGCGCGAAGATGAGCGCGCTCGACAGCGCCAACGCGTCGCGCCGAGGACGCTCGACGTGAGCACGTGGCGTCGGCGTTCGCTGCGAGCCGCGCTGCTCGTCGGCGTGCTCGGCGTCGTCGCCGTGGCTGCATTCGAGTTGTGGCGACGGCGCGAGCGCGAGTACGTCTCGGGCGAACGCGAGGAGGGCGTGGTCGACTCGCTGGGCCGGCGGCTCCCAGGCGCTCCGCCCGATCTGCGCTTCACCGACGTCACGCAGGTTGTGGGCCTGCGCATGGAGCACTTCCCTGCTCCGCGCACGGGCGTCTTGCCCGAGGACATGGGCTCGGGTGTCGCGCTCGGAGACTTCGACAACGATGGCTGGACGGACGTGTTCCTGGTGAACATCGCCGGCCCGCTCGGCTCGGATCCGGCGGCCTCGGGCGCGGCCGGCCGTTGTCGGCTGTATCGCAATCGCGAGGGCGCGGCCTTCGACGACGTCAGCGCGTCGGCGGGCGTCGAGCTGGGCGTGCTCGGCCAAGGCGCGCTGTTCGCCGACTGCGACAGCGATGGAGATCTGGATCTGCTCGTGACGAGCTTCACGCGCATCCATCTGTTCGAGAACGTCGGCGGCGGTCGCTTCGAAGACGCGAGCGAGCGCACGGGGATGAGCGCGTTCGAGGGCTTTTGGACCGGCCTCGCCGCTGGCGACGCCGATCGCGACGGCCAGATCGAGCTCTACGTGTGCGGCTACGTGCAGTACCACGGCGCCGAGCCCGGCGCGGGGCGCAGCTCGAGTCAGTTCGGCGTGGAGATCGACGCCGCCATCAACCCCAGCAGCTTCGAGTCCGAGCGCAACCTGTACCTCGTGCGCGACGCGTCGGGCCGCTACGTCGACCGCGCGCGCGAACTGGGCCTGGACAACCCCGGCGGCCGCAGTCTGGGCGTGCTGTTCTGCGACCTCACGCTCGACGGCTGGCC
The DNA here is from genome assembly GCA_011525785.1 of Planctomycetaceae bacterium. Classification (GTDB taxonomy): domain Bacteria; phylum Planctomycetota; class UBA1135; order UBA1135; genus WYBT01. The sequence continues at coordinate 299,843 of WYBT01000021.1, read as the reverse complement.
CGACCTGTACGTCGCCAACGACGTCTCCGACAACGCCTTCTTCGTGAACCGCGGCGACGGGACCTTCGAAGACGCGACCGCGGCCGCGCGCCTGGGCGACTATCGCGGAGCGATGGGACTGGCGACGAGCGACTTCGATCGCGACGGCGATCTGGATCTGTTCGTGACTCACTGGGTGGCGCAGGAGAATGCGCTGTACCAAAACGACTCGCGCAACAGTGACTCGCACGACAACGACGCACAGCGCGACGACTCGCGCGACAACTCGCACGACAGGCGCGACGGCGATCAGCGCTGGCTCTACCTCGATGTCGCCGACCGTTACGGGCTGGGCCAAGCCTCGCTCGATCGAGTCGGCTGGGCCACGCGTTGGGTCGACTTCGACGGTGATCGTCAACTCGACCTGTTCGTCGTCAACGGCAGCACCATTCCTGCTCCACACGACAAGACGCGTCTGACGCCGCAGCGCTCGCAGCTCTTTTGGAACAGCGGCGGCCCGCGCGGCTACTACGAGATCGGCGAGCTGTGCAGCGCGTTCTTCGGCGAGGCGCACGTCGGCCGCGGCGGAGCGACCTTCGACTACGACCTCGACGGCGACGACGATCTGCTCGTCACGCTGCACCAGGAGGCGCCGCGACTCCTGCGCAACGACAGCGTCGGCGGGGTCGGGTGGATACGGCTGCGCCTGCGCCAGAGCGAGGGCAATCGATTCGCGCTGGGGACGCAAGTGCGCGTGCACGTGCAGGGTCAGTCGTACTCAGAGCTCTCGGACACGCAGGGCTCGTACCTCTCGCAGCACGCCGTGGGCGAGGTCGCGTTCGCGCTGGGCGACGCTCCCTGGGTCGAGCGCGTGGACGTCGTGTGGCCCAACGGAGAGCGTGAATCCGCCGGCCCGTTCCTGCCCGACAGTCTGATCGCTTGGACCCGCGGCGCCGCGCCGCAGGTCGCGCTCCTGCCGGGCGCTCGACGCGCGCAGCGACAGCCCCAGAGCGTCGACTCGCGTCGCACGTTCTACGAGCAACTCAGCGGCGCGACGCGAGCGCGCGTAGCATCCGAGCACGAGCGCGCAGCCCTGCTGTACCTCGCAGCGCTCACGCAGTGGCCGAGCCACGAAGATGCGCTCTACAACCTCGGCAACGCGCTGGCTTCCAGCGGCGAGCGCAAGGGCGCGATCGCGGCCTATCGTCGGCTGGTCGAGCACCATCCACGCTCGAGTCGGGGCTGGATGCAAGTCGGGTTGGAGCTGGCGCGCGACGCGGAGCACTCGCGTGACGCCTTGCTCGAGGCGCGCGCTGCATTCGAGCGTTGCCTGGCGCTCAATCCCGAAGAGAGCTTGCCTGCGACGCGCGTGGGGATCGTGCAGCTCTTGCTCGGGGAACACGCGCAAGCTGGCGCGCGCCTGCGCAGTGCGCTGCAACTCAATCCGGGGTCCGTCGAGGCGCTCTACTTCGATGGGTTGCTGGCCTGGATCGAGGGGCGCGACAGCGACGCGCGCGCGCAACTCGACGCGGCGCACGCGGCGGCGCGCAAGCCCAACGCCGCCGGTCCCCAAGGCATGACTTCCGAAGGCGACACGCGCACCGGCGCAGCGCTGCTCGAGCGCGTGGAGTCGAACTCGGCCTGGATCGACCGCTGGCGCAACTTGGTGCAACGCAGTGCGAATCCACAGCTCGAGTACGGACCGTGGTCTTCGCGCTGAACGAGCGTTGAACACCGCGCGTGAGTGTGCTGGTATGCAGCGCGCATGGAACTGAAGGAACGCTGCCTCGAGCTCACACGCTTGCCGCACTTCCGCGCCCTTTCGCGCGAACTCGTGGAACGCATCGCCGGCTCGACGGTCGAGCGCTCGCTCGCGGCGGACCAGGCGCTGTTCGCCGAAGGCGATCCCGCGCGCGCCTTCTTCGCCATCCTCGAAGGCCACGTCCGCGTGTACCGCATCGCGGCCGACGGTCGCGAACAGGTGCTGCACCATCTGCACGCCGGTCAGACCTTCGCGGAAGCGGCGTTGCTCTCGATGGGCCGCTACCCCGCGCACGCCAAGGCGCTGGCGCCGACGCGCGTGCTCGAGATCGGCGGCCAGACGTTCGTCGCCGCGCTGCGCGACGAGCCGGGCGTGTCGAGCGCCATGGTGAGTTCGCTGTGCATGTGGCTGATCAAACTCGCCGACCGCGTGGAGGAGCTCTCGATCGCGAGCGCGCCCGCGCGACTGGCGCACTACCTGCTGCGGCTCCCGACTCGCGCCGGCGCCCAGCCCACCGAGATCGAGCTGCCCATGCCCAAGAAGGATCTGGCCGCGCATCTGGCGATCACTCCGGAGACGCTCTCGCGCCTGCTGCGGCGCTGGCACGACACCGGCATCATCGAGAGCCGACACAAGTCCGTGGTCGTGCTCGAACCGCGCGTGCTGATCGGCATCGCCGACCAGCTCGAGGAATCGGGAGCTTGATCGCTAGTCCGATGGGGCCAGCAGTCGGCGCACGACTTCCGCAGCGCGCAACTCGCCGTCCTCGAGCTCGATCCATTCCCGCAACTGCGCGATGCCGTCGCCGGCGGTGAGCAGCGGCGACTCCAGCGAGCCATCGGCGCGAACCTGGGGCAAGCCCACGTTGGCGAGCAGCGCGTTGCACAGGCACTTGCGGCCCTGCGCATCCTGCGCCGCGCCGCCCTTGCGCACGAAGTCCTCCAGCGGCTCGGCCGGACAGCGGTAGATCAGTTGCCCGTCGGCCCCGCGCACAACGGCGCGCAGGTAGCCCAGGTCGCACACGCGCTGCCGCGCAGCGTAGACGTGCTCGTCGGAGAGGCTGCCGGCGAGCGGCGCGACCTTGAACGGAAAGTGGGTCGGCGAGGCGAATGGATCGGTGAAGACGCGCTCCGCCGAGGCGTGGCGCAACCACTTGTCGACCAGTGCGGCGCGCAGCGCGGGATCGAGCCCTGACTCCGCGCACAGCGCGAAGACGGTGCCGGCCTGGACTCCGCTCGCGCCCAGCTCGAGCGCGCGCCGCAGTCCTTCGGGCGTGCCCCACGAACCCGCGAGCCAGAACGGCAAACCCAGGCGCCGGAACGCCGCGGCGTCGGGGAGATCGCGCTCGGCGTAGATCGGCTCGCCGCTCGCGCTCAGCCGCAGCGCACCGCGCGGCGGAGCGTTGTGGCCGCCCGCCGTCGGCCCTTCGACCACGAAGCCCTCGATGCTCGCGGTGGCGTGGCGCAGCAGGTACTCAGCGAGCGATGCGGTCGCGACGATGCCCAAGAAACGCGGCCGGCGCAGCTCCGTACGCGCGAGCGTCGGGAAGCACTCGTCGGGCGAGAACCCGACCCACACGGGCTCGCCGGCGGCGGCGTCGGCTTCGAGCGCGACGCGGCATTCCGCGCTCGCATGCTGAGCGAGTCGATCGAGCGCGAGCGGCAGATCGCGCGGAACGCCGGCGCCCGCGAGCACGTAGTCGACGCCGGCCAGCAACGCGCCGTAGAGCACGGGCAGGTTCGAGAGCTGCAGCTTCTCGAGCACGTTGAGCCCCACCTCGCCGTTGTGGCCCTCTTTCGCGAGCCACACCTCGACGAAGGCCCCGAGCACTCCCAGCCGCTGCGAGTCGAGGCTCGCGCGCGCGGACGGGACGCCGCAGTACGAGTAGGGCTGCGTGCTCGCGCGCCCGCCCGGCGCAAAGAAGCGCGCCAGCACGCTGCGCGCGTACGCCGGATCGGGGAAGTGCTCCATCGCGCGGCGCACGTGGCCCTCGGGATCGCCGTCCTGCAGGCGGCGGATGAGCACCGTGTTGATCGCTACTCCGGAGACGACGCCGAGTTGGCCCGTGCGCGAGACCGCGCGCGCCAGGCGCCAGTTCGACACAGCGGCGCCCATGCCGCCTTGGATCAGGACGGGCGGCGTCCACGCAGCCTGATCAGCCGCGTCGCGCGCATGCCTGCGGTGAGTGGAGAGTGCTGCCACGGGTCCTCAGCGCTCCGTCAGGGCGGTGCGCGGATCGTGCGAAGTCCACGCCAGATCCAGGCACAGCCGCGGCGCCGGCGTGAAGCCTGCGCGGTGGAAGAAGTTCACGAGCTCGCGGTCGCGCCACTCGACTTCGGTGCGCAGGCGCGTCAGCCCCAGCGCGTTGAGGTTCACGACCAACTGCTCGAGCAAAGCCGCGCCGACGCCGCAACCTTGGAAGTCCGGATGGACGCCGATCGCCTCGAGCACGGCGTACGGCTCGAGCGTGCCGAACTCGCCGTACCAGGCGCGCGCCAGGAGAAAGCCGACGAAAGCGCCGTCCTGCTCTGCGGCCAGCGAGACCTGCACGCCGGTGTCGCGCAAATTGCGTTGCAGGACGCTCTCGAAGTACTTCGAGCGCTCGCGGCCGAGGATCTTGGCGTCGATCCGCACGACGCGCTCCAGATCCGCAGGCCGCAGCCGGCGCACCACGATCGAACTCTGCTGCTCCAGCGACTGCTTCATCTCTTCGATCCTCCTCAAGCGATCAATTGGCCGCCGTCCACGCGCAGCACCTGGCCGGTGACGCGCGCCGACAGCGAGGAACACAGGAACAGCGCCGCGTTGGCGACATCGAGCGGCTCGCACGCGACGCCCAGCGCCGACTCGGCCAACGCGCTCTCGACGACGCTGGCCGGCAATTGCGCCGTCATCGCCGTGCGCACCAGGCCCGGCGCGATGACGTTCACGCGCACGCCGAAACGTCCCGCTTCGCGCGCCGCGGTGCGCGCCAGTCCGATCATGCCGGCCTTGCTCGCGCTGTAGTTGGCTTGCCCGACCTTGCCGCGCTCGCCGTTGATGGACGAGACCAGCACGATCGAGCCGCCGCCGCGCTGACGCATCGCTGGCAGCGCGCCGCGCAGCACGTAGAAGGCGGAGTCGAGGTTCACAGCGAGCACCGCGCGCCAGTCCTCGTCGCTCAGCTTCCACAGCACGCGGTCGCGCACGATGCCGGCGCAATGCACGAGCAAGTCAGGCTCGGTCCGTTCGGCGCGCAGCCGCTCGAACAGCGCGGCCACGGCCTGGGGATCGCTCACGTCGCAGGCTTGGGCGATCGCGCCAGGCGGCGGGTCCAGTTCGGGACGATCGACGCTCACTACCCGCGCTCCGGCCTCGCTCAGCCGAGCGACGACGGCGGCCCCGATGCCGCCCGACCCGCCCACCACGAGCGCCGTGCGGCTGCGCAGCGAGAGCAAGTCCGCGAGCGTCACGGTCCGCTCTCTTGCAGCCGCACGCCCATGCGCGCGAGCTTGCGAGCGCGATAAGCGCCCCACAGCGCCGCGCCGATCGCGCCGGCCAAGGGTGAGAGCTCGTGCACGCGCAGCTCCAGCGGCCGCTTGGACTCCGCAGCGGCTTCGCGCATGGCGGCGACGAGCCCGACATCGCAGGCGAGGCCTCCGGTGACGAGCACGACATCGTGAGCGCCCAGCGAGGTCAGCAACTTCACGTAGCGGCCGGCCATCGACTGGTGGATGCCCTTGATGATGTCCGAGGCCGCGATGCCGCGCGAAACCATGTTGATCACGTCCGTCTCGGCCAGCACAGCGCAAATCGACGAGCAGGCCTCGGGCTTGGTCGACTTCAGCGACAGCGGTCCGATCTCCTCCAGCGTGATGCCCAGGTAGCGGCAGATGTTCTCGAGGAACTGTCCCGAGCCCGAGGCGCACTGGCTGGTCATGCGCGAGCCGAGCACTTTGCCGCGCTCGTCGATCAGCACCGCGCGCGTGTGCAGCGCGCCGACGTCGATCACGGCGCGCGCTTTGGGCTCGCAGAACAGCGCGCCGCGAGCGTGCGCCGTCATGCCGTAGAAGTGGCCCGTGCGGTAGCTCGCGCACTCGCCCTCGCCGGTCGTGGCGACGTAGCCCAGCTCGTCGCGACGCAGGCCCGCTTCGGCGAGCAGCGCCTCGAACAAATCGTCGACCAGCTTGCGCGCCTCGCGGCGCCGCAGCCGCTCCTGCTTGCTCGCAACGAGCTCTGCGGGCGCGTGCTCGTGCTCGCGCATCAGCACCAACTTGACCGTCGAAGAGCCGACGTCGATCCCGACCACGTGTTGCGAAGGCGGAAGATCCATGGGTCAACCTCGCGCTGGTTCGGCCAGCCGGCTGGGGGCCTGCGCGCGCTGCGCTTCGCGGTGCGCGAAGAGCGCCGCGCCGAGCGCGCCGGTGTAGATCGAGTCGGCCGAGATGTTGAGCTGCATCTCGCCGTAGTGCTCGAAGATCAGTTTCTTGAGCGCCTCCACCGCGGCCGCGTTGCGCGCGACGCCGCCGGTGAAGGTGAATTCAGGGCGCACGCCGCCCGAGCGCGCGAGCAGGCTCATCGCGCGCAAGATGATCGCGCGGTGCAGCCCGGCCAGGATGTCCTCGCGCTTGTCGCCCAACGACAAGCGCTCGCGCAGCTCGGCCCCGGCGAAGACAGTGCAGGTCGAGTTGATCTTCACCTGCCGACGCGACTTGCAAGCCAGCGGGCCGAGCTCGTGCAGGCCCAGGCTCATTTCATCGGCGATGTAGCCCAAGTAGCGCCCGCAGCCCGCGGCGCAGCGATCGTTCATCTGGAATGACGTGACGATGCCTTGCTCGTCGACCTGGATCGCCTTGGTGTCCTGACCGCCGATGTCGAGCACCGTGCGAGTGCCCGGGAACATCGCGTGCGCGCCCAAGCCGTGGCACAGGATCTCGGAGCGGATCCACTCCTTGGGGAACGGCAGCGTCGCGCGGCCGTAGCCGGTGCCCACGCAGCAAGCCTGCTCCATCACCACCGCCGCGGCGCGCTCGAGCGCAGCGCGCAGCTCGCTCGGAACGGCCTCCATCCCGGCCAGCGCTGCTTTGGCGAACACGGCGAAGCGCTCGCTGTCCTCGGCGGCGTTCTCGACCTCGAGGATCGACTTGTCGAACAGGCCGGCCACGCGGTCGAAGCGCGCGCCGCGTTCGTCGGCGAGCCCCTCGGCGAGCGCCAGGTAGCGGCTGCCGGCGAGGTCGCGGAAGAAGTCGCTCTTGCGGTTCGCGCCCTCCGCAAACAGCGCGCAGGTCTCAGTGCGCATGCGTTCGACGACATCGGCGACGAGCGGACGGACCAGTTCGCTGTCGCGTTCGTCGCGCGCGTGGCGCTCGAGCGTCTGGGCGAGTCGCTCGAGCTGCGCGCGGTACTGCTGCTCGCGAAAGCGGCGGTCGAAATCGGCCAGCCACGCTTGGCGGAGCGTCACATCGACGCCCGCGTCCGCGAGTTCACGTTCGATCATGCCCAGGCGCGCGCGGTTGAGCGCCTCACCCAGCGCGACCTCACACGCCACTTGGTAGTTGCTGCGGCTGTTCGTGATCCCACGGCCCAGCACCGCGCACTGTTCGTTCAGCACCACGGCTTTGGTTGTGGTCGAACCCAGGTCGATCCCGACGGAGTACTTCACGGCGCGCTGGCCTCCGTGCGCGGCGCCGCGGCGCGCTTTTGCGCCACCATCTGGAAGTACGACTCGAGGCGGTTCTTGATGTTGGCCGCCGAGAAGTAGCGTGGGTCGACCAGGTCGCTCTCGAGGAAGCCCACCGGCTTGCCCGTGCGGCGCTCGACCTCGTTCAACATCGCGAGCTGACCGGCGCTGAAGCTGTTGCAGCTCTTGACCGAATGCACCAGCAGCCCGTCGGCCGAGTACTCGTCCATGTACTGACACAGGACGTCGACGCGCGTGGGCAGATTGAGGTTCGTGTAGCAGCCCAGGCAGTAGTCGGCCAGCGACTCCAGCGGCCGATCGGGGTCGTGGCGGAAGCCCAGGTCGTAGGTCCCGCCGACCTTGGTGTAGGTGGACGCCACCACCACCGCGCCCTCGTCGGCGAACATCTTCCAGAACTCGCGGAAGCTGGTCCAATTCGGCGGGCCTTCGACCACGACGCGGAACTTCTCGCGTTCGAGCGGGCCATCCGGCGTCACCGGGCCCAGCCCAAGCGCGATGCGCTCCGCGACCTCTTCGCGCAGCTCGCGGTAGTACTCGAGCGCTTCCTGCGTGCCGCGGAACGCGCTGAAGATCGGGCCGATGTAGTACACGCCGCCGAAGTAGGCGTCGATCGGCGACGGGCGATGACGCGCGGACTGGAGCACCCACACCAAGTCGTCCTCGGCCTGGGCCGAGCGCCGCAACTGCTCACGCAGCTTGTCGATGTCGAACTTCTTGCCCGAGACGCGTTCGAGCGCCGGGATGACCTTGTGCTTGAGCTGTGCGACCACGTACTCGCGCTGTGACGGCGTGATCTGACCGTCGGCCTGATAGGGCACGTGCAGCATCACCGTCGGCGCGCGGTACTCCTGGCGCAGCAGCTCGAACCACTTGAGGAAGGTGAAGCAGCCGGTGTACGAGAGCAGCAGCAGGTCGGGGTCGGGCAGGCGCTCGCCGGTGGGTCCGATGTTGCCCGACTTGAGCATGCCGATGTCGCACTTGACGTAGGTGCACACGTCCTCGGAGTGGCCGAGCTTCTCCGCCAGGCCGATGTACTCGCGCGACTTGCCGCGCATGCCCGACTGCAGCGCGTTGATCTCCGGCAACACCGGCAGCAGATCGAAGGCGCGCAGCAACTCGGTGAGGTTGCCCGGAACGAACGTGTAGACGCACTTCTCGCCGCTCTCTCGCGCGCGCCCCAGGCGCTGAAAGTGCTCTGCGATCATCTGCTTCTGGCGTTCCTGACTGCGGTCCTTGCGTGCTGCGATGGTCATGGGCTCAGCGCCTCGGAGAAGAGCTTGATGGAGTCGGCGAACGTCCCCGCCTGCTCGCGGATGACCTGGAACTGCCCGTTGTTCTCGGCGTACTTGAACGCCGTCCACGGCGTGCCGCTGGCCTCGATGGCGCGCACCGCCATGGGTTGGTCGAGCAGCGCCGGATCGCAGAAACTCGGCGTGCAGAACAGCACGCCCTCGGCGCGCGAATCCGCGACGCGGCGGACGAGTTCCTCGCCCTTGTTGCCCTGCTCTTCGTAGCGCGTAGGGCTCTCGAGCGAGTCGCGCAGGAACGCGTTCACGAGGTTGTCGAGCGGATCGCCGTCCAAGGACGCGGGGTTCTTGAACCAGCGACCGACCTGGATGAAGTCGTCGTCGACGATGTAGCAGCCGGCGCGCTCGAGCGTCTTGATCAGCCCCAGCGGCGGCTGCTCGCAGAAGGAGCCGGTCAACACCACGCGCGCCTGGTCGAGCGGCCGGCGACTCTCGTCGGCGCGGATCGCAGCCAGGTACTCGTCGAGCATGCGGTCGTGTTCTTCCACCGGCGCGACCAGGCCCGCACGTTGGAGCAGGTACAGCTCCCAGGTCGGGACCTTCCAAGGCTCGTCGCGGCGCAACTGGTACAGCGCCTGGACCCGCGCGCGATTGGCGTTGTACGCCGCGAGCGACTCGCGCAGCGCTTCGGTCTCGAGCGGTCGCGCGCCGCGCTGCACGAGCGCGTGCGAGAACTCCTCGAGTTCGCGCCGCAGGAAGGCGCCGCCGATCTGCGGGTCGAAGTCCTGCGGCGAGTCGAAGTAGTACGCGAGGCGCTCGGGGAAGCGCAGCTTCCAGATCCCCGAGAGGTTGCGGATCACGTCGCAGATCGCCGGGAAGATCATCCCGTCGAGCACGTCGAGCGAACCGCCCAGCGCGAGTTCGATCGTGCTGCGCGGCAGGTGGCAGATGTACGACTGGTAGAAGGCGTCGCCCTTGATGATCTCGACGTCTTCGCCGCCGCCCATGATCCCCACCGGCAGGCAGCCTTGGGCGCGCAGGAGTTCGCGCGGGGCCCAGATCGGCATGAAGCCGATCGCGAGGCCGCCGTTCTGCTCCTTCCAGCGGCGCACGCTCTCGAGCCGCAGGTCGCGGCACAGGTCTTCGGCGCGCTCGACGATTCCTTGGACGCGGGAGGCGCTCATGAGTTGCTCCACGCCGGCGCGCGGCGCTCGACGAAGGCGCGCAGGCCCTCGACCGCGTCGTGGGTGCTCATCAGCTCGTCGAGGTACAAGCGTTCGAGCCGCTCGATCTCGCGCGTGTAGCGCTCGACGAACGCGCGGCGCGCCGCACGCACGGCGAAACGCAGGCTGGCGGACGACTTCGCCGAGAGGTTGGCGCGCACGTACGTCAGCGCCGCCTCGGTGGGATCGGCCGTGAGCTCGTCGGCGAGGCCGCAGGCGAGCGCGTCGGTCGCGCCCAGGCTGCGCCCGGTGGTGAGCAAGTCCTCCGCGACGGGCCGTCGCACGCGCTCGAACAGAGCGATCGATCCGATGGGCGCGAACACGCCCAACGCGATCTCCGGTTGGCCGAGCTTGGCGTCGTGCGAGACGAACACGCGCTGGCACAGCGAGACCAGCTCGAGTCCGCCGCCCAGGCACTGCCCGCGCACGGCGGCGACGCACACGACGTCGCAGGCGAGCATCGCACCCGCCATGCCGTGCAAGCTCGCAAGCATCGCCGCGCAACGCTCGGGGAGATGCTCTTCGACGCTGGCGCCAAACGAGAAGTGCGGCCCGTCCGCATCGATCACGATGGCCTTGAGCGCGCGGTCGGTGCGCGCCTGCGCGAAGAGCTGCGCCAGCGCCTCGATCTTCGCGGCGTCGAGAATGTTGGCCTTGGGCGTGGCGAGCACGACGCGCCAGAACGCGCCGTCGTCGAGTTGCTCCAGGCGCACGCCTGCGTCGGTAGCGATCGTGCGCATCGCTTCACCGCCCCGCATTCGCCGGAGCACGCCCGTGAGCGCGCGCCAGCACCTCTTCGATCAACTCATCGCCCCACAGCGCGCCTTCGGCCAGGCGCCGCCGCAGCAGCAGGAAGTCGGCCTCGCGCGACTCGCGGCCGCCCTCGTGGAACGCGCGGAACCCGGCGCGGCCCTCGTTCATCATGTTCAGCGCCAGCCAGGCGCGGTTGGATTCCTTGTTGCGATCCCAGTGCTCGAGCTTGTGCTTGCGCACGCTCTCGACGGTCTTCGCCAGACAGCCCGGCATCGTGTTCGCGAGCTTGAAGATCAGACGCTCGACCTCGGCGTCGAGCTGCGACAAATCGACTCGCCCGCGAGCGAGCAACGCCTTGCCCTGCGCCTTCGCGTCGCCGTCCTTCCATTCGCCGTGCACCACGCGACCGAACTCGTCGGTCCAGCGCTCGGTGACGACCAGCGGGTTGACCGTGAACTTGCCGTCGACGACCAGCGCCGGCGTGATCGAGGTGAGCAGGCCCAGTCGCAACGCCTTGTGCGCGCTCCACGGCTCGCACAGCGTGCAACTCTGCATGCCGTGCTCGATGCCGACGAACAGCGGCAGGAAGTCGGTGCTGCCGCCGTCGGGCGCCGAGCCGTGGCGCGGGCCGGCCTGACCGAAGGATGCGAGGTCGCTCGCGACCGAGAAGTCGCAGGCCATGCCGATCTCTTGACCGCCGGCGATGCGCATGCCGTTGACGCGACAGATCACCGGCTTGTCGCACATCAGGATCGCGCTGACCATGTCGTTGAAGAGCCGCATGTACTGGCGGTACTCCTCCGGGCGGCCCGCGTAGTACTCGGCGTACTGCGCGGTGTTCCCGCCGGTGCAGAACGCGCGCTCGCCCGCGCCCGTGAACACCACCGCCACGCAGGCGCGGTCGGCGGAGGCGCGCCGGAAGGCGAGGATCACGTCCTTGACCATCTCGGTCGTGTAGGAGTTGAGCTGCGGCGGGTTGTCGAGCGTGATCCGCACCCAGTGCAGACCGGCCGCGCGCTCTCCCTGGGGGCTGCGCAACTCGACTTGTTCGTAACGCACGCGGCCCGCGTCGGGCGTGCGGCGATCCAACTCGTGGTGGACGAATTCCATGTTCATGACTCCGGGACGAGCACGACCCGGCGCGACAGGCGTCGAGCGTGCAAGTCCTCGAATGTGCGGTTGATGTCGGAGAGCGGCCGTTGCTCGACGAACGGCGCGACGCGCACGCGGCCGGACAGCACCAGCTCGAGCGCGGCGGGATACAGCTCGGGCGCGCAGCCCCAATTGCCCTGCGCCTGTGCGTCGAGCGCCATCAGGTTCGACAGGCGCAGGCTGACCTTCTGCGGCGTGTAGCCGACCACCGAGAGCAGCCCGCCGTGGCCGAGCAGCCCGAAGGCGGTCTCCTGGCCCTGCGGCGAACCGGAGGTCTCGAAGATGCGCACGCGCCAGGTGGGACAGTCGTGCGTCGAGGCGAGAGCACCGAGCGCGCGCTTGAGCGCCTTCGCGTCGAGTTGATCAGCGCGCAACGTGAGTTCGGCGCCGTGCGCGGCGATCTTCTCGAGCTTGAGCGGATCGACATCGATCGCCACGACGTGCGCGCCGCGCGCGGCGGCGATCTGCACGCCGAAGCCGCCGACGCCGCCGACGCCGACGAAGACCGCGACATCGCCCGCTGCGAGGCCCGCGCGCTCGATCGCCTGGTACGGAGTCGTCACAGCGTCCGCGATCACCGAGAGCGTGGCGAGTTCGAGACCGTGCGGATTGGCGACCTTGGAGCCCAGGTCGGGAACTGCGCACAGACCGCGCGCCGGCACGCGCACGTGCGTGGCGAAGCCGCCGTGCACGTCGTTGCCGGGGAAGATCTGCGTGGGGCAGATCGAGCTGCGTCCGGCGCGACACGCCGGGCACGCGCCGCACGGAATCACGGCCGGAACGATCACCGTGCGGCCGATCCAGGCCTCGGCGCCGGCGCCCGCGGCGATCACTCGACCGGAGATCTCATGACCCAGCGTCAGCGGCAGCGGCCGACGCGTGGGCACCCGGTCGTACACGAACCCCAGGTCGGTGTGGCACACGCCGCAGCCGGCGACCTGCACGAGCACCTCGCCGGAGGCAGGCGTCTCGTCGCGCTGCTCGCGCTCCATCGGGGTGTCGAGAGAGCGAAGCGTCCAAGCGATGACGTCCATGGCTCAACCTGCAGCTATGCGCGCATCCGAAGAAGGCGCTGAACACTCAGCGAGCGATGCAGTGGCGCGCTGCACGAGGTCGGCGAAGTTCTGGCGCGCAGACTCTCCCGCGCAGCGACGCTCGACACGCCGCTCCCACTCGCGGCTGACGCGCTCGCGCACGACGTCGCGCATGCCGGGATCGAGCGCAAGTCGGTCGATTGCATCCGGGGCATACCCGAAGACCTCATCGAGCATGTCGTCCACGTACAAGAGCTCGCGTCGCGCGAACTCGAACAGCGACTCGAGGTTGGAAAACCGCTCAGGTCGCAGCGCGAGCACAGCCCGTGTCGCCCTCGCCTGGCTCTCGCGACTCTGAGCGCAGTACAGCTCTGCCGCCTCCTCCTTCGCGCGTCGTGCTCGTCGCACGTAGAGCGTGTCGAGCGAGCCCCGCGCGGTCGCACAGGCCTCCAGCGCGGTGCGCAACACCTCGTCGAACTGAAGCGCCCGGAACGCCTGGAGGGCGTGCTCCTGGAACGCCTGATCGCGAGCTGCGGGGACTGTCAGTTCGTAGAACCTCTCCCGCGCCTCGAACCAGGTCAGCGCCCGCGTGTCCTGGCGCTCGGCGTCATGGCGGAGCCGGAGGAAGACGGCTTCCTCGACCAGGTCCGGCGCAACTTCGATGCGAGTCATGACGTACCCCTCCGCCGCGGCGGCTAATCGGTCTCGATCACCGGTGATGCGCCGCCGGGAACACAACTGGAGGCGTGCGCGCAGCTCACACAGGTGTCTTCGAGCGCCATCGAAGTCTCGCCCGGCGCGAGCGTCGGGTCTCCGCGTTCGAGGCCTAGCCGACGGCACTCCGACTCCAACCAGGCGTTCGCAAACCGGGACAGCGAGGCGTAGAAACCGTCGCCGCTGCACAGTCCGAGTCTGTGAAAGAACGCCGGCGCCCAGCGCGCGACGTGCTCCGAGAGGAATCCGCGTTGGCCGTCGACGGCGGCTTCGATGAGCTGTGAGTCCTGGCGCGAGCGGCCGTAGGCCTCTTTGGCGCACAAGAACTGCAGGAACGCGAACTCGATGGCGATGTGGTCGACTCGCTCGTCGCACAGCCCGTTCAAACCCAGGCCGAATGCGGAGTAGAACGCGGCGACGTCGGACATCTGGTGAAACTGCAGCAGATCGCCGGCAGCTCCAAGCCACTCGGACTCGTACGGAGGCACCCCGGCGCGCGGAGTGTGCCCGATGACGCGACCGTAGTCGGATTCGACATTCACGGCATCACCGCCTCTCTCGAGACACTCGGCGGCGTACGCGCTGAGTTCCCAGTCGCCGACGCACTCCAAGGCCTGCGATAGCCCGGCGCGCCATTCCGCACCGGTCAACGTGCGCTGGGCCGGATGGCGCATCGCATCGGCGAGGTAGCGATATACGACGGCACGCGCGAGCGCTGCGTCTTCGATCAAGACAGAGTTTGTTTCGAGGCTCATGGTCAGACCCAATTGATGCGTTCGGCGGGACGAACATGCATAGGCTCTTCCACGTTGGTGCGGAACAGCTCCTCGCCTTTGGCGCCGAAGGCAATGACGGTGTCGTCGTACATCTTGAACGGGAGCCCGTGGATCTCGCCCTCGTAGACGAGCGGACCTTCCTCGATGTCGTAGCGATAGATGATCCGACTGTCCCGGCGGAACAACTGGAGGACGGCAAGGAGCTCGCGACTCGGCGCGAGGTACTGCTGGATGGCATGCTTGACGCCAGGACCGAACATCTGCCGCAGGTAGGGCTCGGGAACCCAGCGAGGCGGAATGTAGAAGCCGTTCGGCTCAGTGCCGAATTGCGGATAGAGCGGCAGGGCGACCTTGGCGACGTGAACGAGGTAATAGAGCGGGTGGTTGCGGTCCTCGCTCCAGATCCCGTCCTTCTCGACCTTCACCGTTCCCTGCATGCGCACCTGACCGATGCAGGCCGACATGCAGCGCGTCTCGGTCGGCGCACCCTTCGTGTCGCGGTCGAGCCCCTCGACGCGGGGGTAGCAGCCGATGCACTTCTCACTGACGCGCGTCGTCGGTCGATACAGCGCCTTCTTGTAGGGGCAGGCCTCCACGCACTTGCGGTAGCCGCGGCAACGCTCTTGATCGATGAGCACGATGCCATCTTCCGGGCGCTTGTAGATCGCCGAACGCGGGCATGCCGCGAGGCAGGCCGGGTAGGAGCAGTGGTTGCACAGTCGCGCGAGGTAGAAGAACCACGACTTGTGCGTCGGCAACGCCACGTCCGAATCGGGCCGCACCCACTCGTTGCGTTTGCCGCCACCGCCCGAGGGCACGTCTTCGTACAGATTGGGCGTCGCCCACTCTTCGTCCGTCGGCAGATACCCGAGCACGCGCTGCGAAGCCTCGGGACGCGCAGTCCGGTCTTTCGCGGCTTCGAAAATCGTGCGTCCTTCGTACTCGCCGTACGGCGCGTCGATCGGAGCATCTCCGTCTGAAGGCCACCACTTCATGCCCTCCGGATTGGCCTTCTGCAGCAACTCCAGGATCTTGACATCCCAGTTGCGCGGATAGCCGCCGTAGGGCTTGGTTTCCACGTTGGTCCACCACATGTGCTCCTGGCCCTGTGCGAATGTCCAGGTGGACTTGCACGCCATCGTGCATGTCTGGCAGCCCAGGCAGCGGTTGGTGTTGATGACGAAGGCGAACTGACGCTCCGGCCAAGCACCCTCGTAGGGGTACTCCATGTCGCGACCCAGTTGCCAGTTGTAGACGTTGGCCATGGCGGAAAGCGCCTTGCTAGGAGAACTTTCGTGCAGCCCGCGAGCGCAGCAGGCTCTCACGGATGGTTGCGTTGCGGCGTGCGATGTCCTGCACCATCGCAAAGATCTGGACCTCTCCGAGTTGCAGCCAAGCGAGGTGCGCGAGCTGGTGCTCGGGAGAGCGGAACAGGGTCAGTACGTCTTCCGGTGAATGCCCCAGACGGAGGAACTCGTCGGCGAAGCACTCGGCCATGACCAGGACGCTCTGACCGGTCGGGTCGTCGAAGGCGACTCCCGTGAGTTCGAGCGGGTCGGTGTGATCAGGTTCGTTCTTCGGCATGACAGGTCCTCAGCTGAGCTCCACGAACCCGCCGCCCATGTAGCGCTTCATCGCCTCGTTCTCCGCTCCAGGCGAGTAACCGAGCGTGGCGACTTTCCAGACGCCTACCCCGCCGATTCCGCCGTCTTCGGCCTTAGTGATCTTCACCAGGGTTTCCTTGGGCACTGTGTTGATGGCGTGGTTGTCGGCTTCACCGCCGAATATGAACTTCGTGGCCGCCTTCGTCTTGTGGAATAGCGAGTCCGTCTGGTGCATCGGCATGTGCCAGTTGCGGGTCAAGCTCTGTTGCGACCCGTAGCGGAAGTTCGCCTGGTAACCCGTGTCCTCGCTGAGCGCGCGCCCGTCCGGACGGCTCTCGTGCGCCTTCACGCTCTTCTCGGTGGCAATGTACGGTGCGTGCTTCATCATGACCACGTTGTAGGGATACGCCGGGTTGTACATGGCTCGCACCATGCACCTGGCGACCTTGTAGAACGGGTCCTTGGGATCGGCGCCGTAGTACGGCCGGTCGGCCGGATTGGCATCCACCCAGACGTAGTCGCCGTCGGCGATGCCCAAGTCGCGTGCGGCTTGTGGATTGATGTGCATCTGGTGCTCGGTCACTCCCGGAGAGCGCTTGTCGAGCCGCCAGGGGTCCCCGAAGTTCGAGTCGTACATCGCGTGCCAATCCACGGCGCTCCATTGAGAGTGCACTCGGTGGCGCGTCTTCGGGGTCAAGAACAGGAACTGGAAGCCCTTCTCCCACAGGAAGTTCTTGGTTCCTTTGGCCTGACTCCAGGGCATTTTGACGTTGCGAATGGTCCGCTCGTCCCAGTGCTCGCAGTCCAGCGGGAGCCCGTAGTCTTCCGGCTTGATCCAAGGATTGGAGCTGACGATCACGTTCGGCAGGTAGGGCGTAGCCTCCGTACCTTCGCGGTGGACGATAAAGTTCTCCCCGCACGCGAGCGCCTCGTCGATGTCGGCGTAAGCGTTCATGCGACCCGTGTCCGTGAAGAACGGCTCGTCGTCGTTCACCTGCTCGTAGAAGGGAATTCTGGGGTAGGTGCGAAACATCATCAGGGCCGCGCCGGGTGCGCCATACTTGCCGGCCATGATGTCTTCGAGCTTGTAGCCCGATGTCGTCGTGCAGGTGTCGAGGAGGCGCTGCAAGTAGATCGAACGTCTGCCTTCGTGCTCGAACTTGAAGTAATCGTAGAAGCGTCGGTCCCCGACCTGGTCGCCGATGGCCTTGGCGATTCCCGCGAGGATCGTGAGGTCGTCTTTGCTGTCGTAGAGCGGCTTGATGCCGCCTTTCCAGATCTGGAGGAAGGGGTTCGAGCAGGACGCTGTCACTTCGATGTCCTGGAACTCGACCCACGAGTTGGCCGGGAGCACGACGTCCGCGTACTCGACGCTCGAGGTCATCTGGATCTCCGCAGTGACTATCATGTCGATGCGGGGATTGGTGTTCTTCAACATCGCGTAAGCATGCTTGGCGTTGTTGAAGAGGTTCACGTTGCAGAAGTACAGCGCCTTGGTCGGCGTCGGCATGTGCGTCTGGCCAGTCAGGCACACGCGCCCATGCTTGGGTGTCTCCACGATCAACGGGCGGTCGCCGTGGTTCCAGTACGCCGGCTCTTCGTCCTTCGTATAGCCGTGAGCGACTACATCCCTGCCTTGCGCGTTGGGATCGAGGTTGGGATGGAACGGGTCCTCGTTGACCCATCCCTTGAATCCCGGTCCCGTCCACGGCGAGCCCTGGAACAGCGCCGCCTTGTAGTTGCCGGCCCAGGTGTGGCAGCCCGCGCCGCGTTTGCCGATGTTCCCGGTCAGCATCAAGGGCAGGTAGGCCGCGCGGTTCATTTCGGTCGCGTGGAACCAGTGATTGATTCCCTCGCCTTGGTGGATGGCCACCGGCTTGAAAGTCGCGATGTCCTTGGCGAGTTGCTCGATCAAGGCCTTCGGCGTGTGCGTGATCTGGTGCACCGTCTCGAGGTCGTAGTCGGCCAAGTGAACCTGGTACATCGCCCACAGCGTCCTGCACTCGACCCTCGTGCCGTCGAGGAGCTGCAACTCGACCGTCTTGTCCAGCGCCGGCTTCACCCCGCGGGCAGCCAGCTTCTTGCCGACTTCATCGCGCGTGATCGCTTCGACACGGCCAGTGGCCTCGTTCCAGACCACGTAGTCGCCCAGCTTCTCGTGCTGCTCTGCGGTCAGCCCCTGCAGCTTCATGCTCGGACCGTCCGCGCCCAGCGCGGAGCGATAGTTGGCGATCACCTCGCTGGCGCGCAGGCGCCGTCCGGTGTCGGTCCTCACCAGCAACGGGAAGTCAGTGAACTGCTTGACGAAGTCGGCGTCGTACCAGCCCTTGTCGATCATCAGCTTGGTGATGCCGAGGAACAGCGCCGCGTCCGTCGAGGGTCGGATCGGGACGTGGTAGTCCGCCTTGGACGACGGCGCGCCGTACTCGGGCGCGATCACGACGATCTTTGCGCCGCGCTCCATGCACTCGATGAACCAGTGCGAGTCCGTCATCTTGTTCTCGACCAGGTTCTTGCCGTCCATGATGATCAGCTTGGACGAACGCAGGTCGTTGAAGTCGCACTCCGAGGCCTGGAGTCCGTGGACCCACGGGTGGCCCGGGGCTTGGTCGCCGTGCCAGGTGTAGTTCGACCACTGACGGCCGGCGAGCGCATGATGCTCGTCAACGCCTCGAACGTTCACGTCGAGCAACGCCATGGAATTGGCGAGGCGATACGCTCCGTACTTGCCGAGCACGCCGAGCAGCCCCATTCCGCCGCGGAACTTCAGACAGCGAGTTCCCGCGCCCTTGGTCTCGGCGATCATCTCGGGCTCGTAACCTTGGTCGGCCAGACGCTTGGCGCCCTGCTCCCCCGAGTAGTGCTTGGCGATGGCCACATAGGCGCCGGCCACGTACTTGAACGCTTGGTCCCAGGTGATCCGGACGTGTCGGTCTTGTCCGCGCTCGTAGAAGCGGTACTTCTTGCGGAGGTTGTCGTCGAGGTACGGATAGCCGTCGTCCGCCCACTGCTTCCAACCCGCTCGAACCATTGGGTACTTGATTCGATACGGCGCGTACACGACTCGATGGAACGTGTAGCCCTTCGCGCACTGCCGCGGATTCCAGTTGGCTGTGGCCTTGTTGCCGTACAGGTCCGCGTAGTGCTGGTACGTGTAATCCGAGCCCATTCGCACGATCACGCCATTGCGCATATACGCTTTGACGCGGCAGGCGTGCGTGTCGTTGGGTGAACACACCCAGGTGAAGCTCGAGTCGTAGGCGTACTGATCCCGGTAGATCTTCTCCCAGTCGCGAGTGGGATACGCCGCCAGCGGGTTGGGGATGTCCATCGCTGCGAACGGCCATAGCCAGGACTCCGGCTTTGCTGACGCGGCAGCGCCGAGCGATGCGCCCATGGCGAACATCGAGAGGAATTCACGTCGACTCGTGCTCATGAGTGTGTCCTCGACCTACTTCTCGAGATTCAAGACGTGCCACACGGTGACAGCCTTTTGACCGTTGCGGTCCTTGGCCGCGCCATCCCAGACAGCACTGGCCATGAACAGGGCTTCGCCTGGCGTCAACGGGAGTTCACCCGGGCAACAAGCCGCGAGCGGCCGCGTCAAGACGACATCCCAGTAGCCGCTCTTCCACGCGCTTCGCGCAGTGAGCTTTCCGTCCGACTCCGCGATCAGCTTGAGGGTTCCGAAGCCCTCGGCCGTGAGCATCTCGCCCGCAGCTCGACGCTCGCTGGCGGCCATGGGATTGCCTGCAGCGCGCGCCGTCAGGTAGAGGTGCGCGCTCTTGGGGTCGGTGAAGCCGTACATATCTGGCGGTGTCGCCGGGTAGCGCGCGGAGACGTCGCGAACGCGTTCGAGGTCCAGCTCCCAACCCGCGCGCCACTGCCAGATGTTCACCGGCCGTCCGGACTCGCCCATGGTGAACAGCGGCGGCTGCTCGCCACGCCAGAACTGCAGAGCTGCTGCGTCGGTGAAGAGATTCTGGGCAAGCAGCTCGTCATCTCTTGCACGGTCCTCCCAGCTCAGCTTGACCGACAGCGTCTGGCCATCGTGCAGGACGCGGACCTCGCAGCCTTCGGGTCGGAACTCGTCACCCCACCACAGGGGCATCAGCGGCA
Source organism: Planctomycetaceae bacterium (assembly GCA_011525785.1). Lineage (GTDB taxonomy): Bacteria > Planctomycetota > UBA1135 > UBA1135 > WYBT01. The sequence continues at coordinate 279,800 of WYBT01000021.1, read as the reverse complement.
GCCAAGTCGCCTCCGCTTGTCCCCAGGCCGGGTCCGCAGGCTCAGTCGGAGACCTGCCAGCAATCCGTCGGGCGTTCAGCAAACGTCGATTCTGTACGACTCGCTCTTGGACGCCCGGCTTGATCAAGCTGCGCACGTAGGCCGAGACCTGCGCGGCCAGAACAGGGTCCTTGAACTCGGTGGCCGGCATGGGGCTGCCCGGCAGCCCCACCGCCATGCGACGAACGATGTCTGCGTGGCTCGCACCGCCCTTGAGGATTCCAGCCGTGAAGTCGCGAGGAAATGCGGGCGTGCCGTCCTCGTTGATCTGATCTGCGCCGCCCTTGCCGGTTCCGTCCAGACCGTGGCACAGCGCGCAGTTCTCGACGAAGAAGCGCCGACCAGCGGCGAGGTCGACCGCATTGCCCTCACAGTCCGGGGGAATCTCGATGGCTGCGCCCGGAGTCATCGCCCGAGTTGCGATCTCGAGCGCCTCTTCTCGCGCCAACTCCTCGTCGTCCTCCTGGGCCAGACGCTGGAGGTCGTCAGCTCGTCCTTCGACGGCTAGTTCGCGAACGTACCGCGCCACCGCGAGCTGATCGCACGGCCGCAGCCAGTCCCAGGCTGGCATGGCCGACCCAGGCATGCCTCGGCGGATCGACTGAACGAGGTCGGCCTCGGTCGGCGCACCGTTCACGGTCGAGACGAGTCTGAACTTCGTCGATCCGAAGTCTCTCGGCGCCGGAGATAGAAGGTAAGCCGAGGCGCCGTCGCCGCGACCACGGACGCCGTGGCACACGGCGCAGTGCTGCGCGTAGACCTCAGCGCCTCGTGCCGCGGATCCCATCTCGACCCCGGTGGTCGGCGCGGCGCTCGATGTGGAGCTGACCTGGCCGCCTCCGGCGCAGCTCCAGCCCGCGCCGAGCGCGAGCGCCAGCCAAAGCAATCCGAGAGATCCACGGACGATTCCCCGCATGAGTTCCTCCCACTCGTTGTCGCGTTGGCCCAGGCCGTCTGCGCCGCGCGCAGCCGCTTCGGGCGTTGCGCTCTCGGCGAGCGTCCGCGCGTTGTTTCCTGCGCAGGGGCGGCTGATCTGCATACACCTAGTTACGGCAATCCGCGTGCGAAGCTCCTTGACGGAGGTCAATAGCGGCTGACCTCGTTGGTCCACGCAAGCACCGGGCACACCGCCTGTCGCAAGCCCGTCGCTCAAGAGTCGGGCTATCGATCCGTCGTCATCGCGCGCATACTGCTGCGTGATGTCTCCGATTCTCGACAGGTTCGACCGACCCCTGCGCAACCTGCGCGTGTCGGTCACCGATCGCTGCAACTTGCGCTGCGCGTACTGCATGCCCCAGGAGGAGTACCGCTGGCTCGAGCGCGAGGAAGTGCTGCGTTTCGGCGAGCTCTCGGCCATCGTCGATGCGTTCTGTCTGTTGGGCGTCGACAAAGTGCGCATCACCGGCGGCGAGCCGCTCCTGCGGCGCGAACTCGAGCGTTTCGTCGAACAGCTCTCGCGGCGCAGCGCGATCCAAGATCTGGCGCTCACGACCAACGGCTTGCTCCTGGCGCAGCAGGCGCCGGCGCTGAAGCAGGCGGGCCTCAAGCGCGTGACGGTGAGCCTCGACACGCTCGACGAGGCCGTGTTCGCCCAGCTCACGCGCCGCAAGGGCCTGAGTGACGTGCTCGCAGGCATCGACGCGGCAGCGGCGTTGTGGGCTGGTCGTGTGAAGCTCGACACGGTCGTCATGCGCGGCGTCAACGATCACGAACTCGAAGCGCTGCTCGAGTTCGCGCGCGAGCGAGCGGTCGAGCTGCGCTACATCGAGTACATGGACGTCGGCGGCGCGACGAACTGGTCCATGGACAAGGTCGTCTCGCGCGCCGAGCTGCTCGGGCGACTTTCCAAGCGCTACGGCGCGATCGAGGAGCTGCACGAGAACTCGTCTGCGCCGGCGGAGCGCTTCCGCCTCAGTGACGGCACGCTGTTCGGCGTCATCGCCTCGACCACGTCGCCCTTCTGCGCCAAGTGCGACCGCAGCCGCTTGACGGCCGACGGTACGTGGTACCTGTGCCTGTACGCGCGCTTGGGGATCGATTTGAAAGCCATGCTGCGCGGCGGCGCGAGCACCGAACAAATCGCGGCGCGCATCGCCTCGGTGTGGGGTGCGCGCGCCGATCGCGGGGCCGAGCTGCGGCTCGACGAGCGCGCGCGCGGACCGCTGCTCGACGCGTCGGAACTGCGAACCGACCCGCGTCTGGAGATGCACACGCGCGGCGGCTGAGTACCCCGCGCCCTCCGCATGCGCATCGCGATCGTCACGCCCGCCGGCGCCGCTCGGCGCAACGGCAATCGCAGCACGGCGCTGCGCTGGGCCAAGCGCTTGCGCGAGCTCGGCGCCCGCACGCGCGTGCTGCACGAATGGCGCGGCGAGAGCGCCGATGCGCTGATCGCGCTGCACGCCTCGCGCAGCGCGCCGTCTGCCGAGCGCTGGCTCGCCGAGCGTCCGGGCGCGCCGCTGCTCATCGGCTTGAGCGGAACCGACATCTACGGCGAACTCCAGAGCGACCCGCGCGCCCTCGGAGTGCTCGCGGCGTCGAACGCCGTCGTCGCGCTTCAACCGCTCGCGTGCGAACGCCTCCCGGAGGCGCTGCGCGGCAGGTGCCGGGCGATCCAGCAGTCCGCGCCGGATTGAAGCGGCCTCCAGCGCGCGCCGGAGGCGTTCGAGCTTTGCGTCGTGGGCCATCTGCGCGCCGTCAAGGACCCGCTGCTCGCCGCGCGCGCCGCGGCCTTGCTCCCGCGCGAGTCGCGCGTGCACGTGACCCACATCGGCGCCTGCCTCGAACCGCAGTACGAAGCGCGCGTGCGCGCCGAAATGCAGCGCAATCCGCGCTACCTGTGGCTCGGTCCGCTCTCGCGGGCGCAGACGCTTTCCCACCTCTCGCGCGCGCACGCGCTAGCGCTCACCTCGCGCGCCGAGGGCGGCGCCAACGTGGTCGCCGAGGCGCTGATGGCGGGCGCGGTCGTGCTGGCGACGCGCATCGAGGGCTCGCTCGGTCAGTTGGGCGAGGGCTACGGGGGCTACTTCCCCGTCGGTGACGAGCGCGCGCTGGCCGAGCTCATGCTGCGCTGCGAGCGCGACGGCGAGTTCTTCGCCCGCCTGAGGGACGAGTGCGCCGCGCTGCGCGCGCAGTTCGAGCCCGCTCGCGAGCGCGCGAGCTGGCTCGAGCTCCTGCGGACGCTAGCGCTTGCGTAGCGCTTCCAACGTCTCGCGGTCGAGGCGCTGGAACGAGGTCGAAGACAGCAGCTCCGTGGCCGGCTTGGCCTGCAGGTGATCGTCGCTCGACAGGCGTTTGCGCGTGCGCCAGGCCTCGCGCAGGATCCCCAGGCTCGACGCGCCCTGCGGCTCCAGGCCTTCGAGCGCCGTGTGCACGTGGCTGACAGGGTTCTCCGCGATCTGCATGCCGAAGCTCTGCGCGATGCCGAGCCACTCGACGGCGTAGGCCGCGCCCGACACGCTCGCGCGCTGCGCGATCTGCTTGCCGCAGCGCGAGCGGTAGGCCTGCAGGCCCGAGGCGCAGTCGTACACGCCAGTTGGAACGAGCAGTTGCGAGAGCTTGTAGACCGTGGTCTCGGCGGCGCGCTCGAGGAACGAGCGCTTCTGGCCCATCTCGGCGCCCGGCAGGCGGCGCGAGATCAGCGCCACGTCGGCGCCGGCGCGCAGCGAGGTGAGGAGCTTGTGCGCGTCCTGCACCGGCGCACTCGTGTCGGGCTCGACCACCACGACCCACTCGCCGCGCGCAGCGAGCACGCCGGTTCGCACTGCGGCGCCGCGTCCCTTGCCGAGCTCGTGGCGCGCGAGTGCAACGCCGTCGAACTGCGCGCGCCAACAGCGCACCAAGCTCTCCAGTCCCTCCGGCGTCGCATCGTCGACCAGCACCAGCTCGCACTTGCCGCGCTGCTCACGCGCGAGCGAACGAATGGCGGTCAAGAGCGGCGAGAGGCCGCAGTTGGCGCCGACCGGAACGACCACGCTGAGCGCGAAGCCCGACACCGGCTGCGGCGGGTTGGATGAAGTGTGCGGACGTTGGCTGTGCGGACCCATGCTCTCGACGCTCCCCTGCGCGGAAGGACTCCGGCCGGGTCGGCCAAGGCGTCGAGCGAACTTGAGCGGGATCGCAAGCGGAGCGCGCGCCAACGCGCGGCGCAGACGGCGCGCCGGGTCGAGGCCGCAGCTCTTACGGGAGCACGACGAAGTGCACGCCGCCGGTGAGTCCGATGGTCGAGCCGTCGGGATGGCTGGGATCGCGGCTCCAGAACTGCCCGTACACGGCTTCGCCAGCGCTCAGACCGCGGGCGGTGAGCTCCGCGTGGCTGAAGAAATAGTCATAGACGCCGCTGCAGTTCGAGGCCCCGGGGCTGCCGCCGGAGTCCTGCGGCGGAGTGCGCTGCACCGGAGACTGCACGCACATCGTCCCCCCGCCGAAGGGCGCGCTCTTGGGCGCTGCGCCGAAGAAGAACAGGCCGCTCTTGTTGTTGACGACGTCGATCGCGCGCACGTGCAGGTCGTCGTCGCCCGAGAGGCTCGGCGAGCCCGTGGCGTCGATCAGCGGCGTGCAGCCGACGCTGCTCACCTTGGGCGTGCAGTACTTCACGAAGTCGTCGCGGAACACCAGCCGCACTCCGTCGGCGCTGGTGAACTCCTGCGCGGTCGAACCTTCGGTGCTGACCGAAACGCGCCGCGCCAGCGCGCCGGACGCGAAGTAGTAGCGCCCCAGCAGCACCCAGCTGCCGCCGTTCACGCGCTGGTCGACGAACACGTCGCTCGCGCCGCCGGCGTGGTGCACCGTGAACTTGGCGGCGTCGTTGCGGTTCGAAGAGGCCGTGTGCCAGGCGTAGACGTCGTAGGCGCCATTGCGCGGCAGCGGCGCGTGGAACTCGGCCGTGGCGAGCGCGCCGCCGGGCGCGACGCGCGAGCCGTACTGGAAGAAGTCGGGCTGCGCCGAGTTGATCCAGCCCGGGCCGCTCTCGAGGTAGGTCGCCCAGCTCGTGACGCCGTCGGCGTTGTCGACGACGACCGTCAGGCTGTCGGGGCTGACGAACGGGTTGGCCGCGAGCGCATTCCACGGCCGGCCCGGATCGGGCAGGTTGTCGATCTCGTCCTGGATGGCGATCGGCCCGGAGTAGTTGTGGTAGACCCACAAACAGCCGTGCGGCACGCCTTGGCCGCGCGCGTAGTTCAACTGGTCGCGCACCAGCGTCCAGTCGTTCGTCTCCTGCGCGCGATAGCCAACTCCGAGCTTCGCGACGTTCGAGCCCGCCGCCGTGCGCTGCGTGTTGAACTCGGTCTGGAACGAGCTGAGCGAGGTCATGTACATCTGCGGCACGACCAGATCGATGTAGCCGCCGTTCACCCACTGATCCCAGCGCTGCATGTGCTGCGTCCAGCCGTACGAACCGACCGGCGACGAGGACACGACCACGCTCGCGTTGGCGGCCTTGATGGTCGCGAAGGCCTGGCTCATCACCTGGTTCACGAGCCCCTCGCGGAACGCCACCCAGGTCGAGTTGTTGACGTTCGTCGGCGGGTTCGAGCCGTACTGCGCCTGGTAAGCGGCCACGGTGGAGGCCTCGTAGCCGTACTCGCGCCCGCTGCTCTTGCGGCCCCAACGAATGCGGTCGACCTGGATGTCGTCGAAGTCGTAGTTCTCCGCCAGCTCGCGCAGCATGCCGTTCATCAGCGCCAGCACGCTCGGATGACTGGGCGAGAGGAAGACGAATCCGCCGTTCTCGCCGGTCACGGCCGAGCCGCCCTGGTCGCGTGCGAGCCAGTCGGGATGGGCCAGCGCGATCGGGTGGTTGATCGACGAAAGCGCGAGGCCGTACTCGAACCACGCGCCGACCGCGAGACCCTCCTCGTGGAAGATGCGCACCAGGTGCCGCGCCCAGTCGAAGCTGGGGTGCCCCCACGAGCCGCCGGCGGCCTGGAAGGCTTTGCTGGGCCAGTAGGTCAGTCCGCCGCCGCCGTACACGTTGACGTACACCGTGTTCATGCCGCCCGCGCGGATGTTCTGCGCGATGGCGCGCAGGCCGGCTTCGCCCTGCGTGAGGTAGGTGTACTGCGTGAGCCAGCACGCGCGGAGCTCGGAGGCCTGCGCTGCTGCGGGCTCGACGCAGAGCGAGAGTGCAGCGGACGCGGCGACGGCGATCGGAAGTTTCACTGAGGTGGGGCGGAGGGGGTCGCGGGAGGTGCGCGCGGACCGCGGCGAGCTTACCCACCAAATCGCATTGTGGGGCTAGCATGACGAGGCTCGGCAGCGGGTCCTCGCGCACTGGCGGACGACGTCGGTGCGCCGCGGATCGACCGAGCAGCCTACGCCGACTGTCCGACCCGGATCTGCCCGCGAACGGACGCTCGGCGCTCTCCCCCACCTCACCAAGTACTGGCACTCAGGAGCAGCTTCCGATCATGCGAGGGATTTCCAAGACCGTTTTCGCCGCCGCCCTCATGGCGTCGGCCGCGAGCGCGCAAGTCACGCTCACGCACCTTTCGACCGTCGACATCGCGTCGACCTCCAACATCGCCAACCCCCAGTACATCGGCAGCAATCCGTCGGCCGTGGCCTGGAACGGATCGCGCCTGTTCGTCGCGGGCTTCAACAACTCGGGGCTCGCCAATCCGGTGAGCGTCGTCGAGGTGCTCAATCCGCTCGCCGGCGGCGTGGGGACTTACGGCACGACGTTCGGCACGCTGGCTGGCACGCCGCAGGGCCGCGGCTACTCGGGCCTGGACATCGACGGAACGACGCTGTTCGCCGCGTACGACGACGGCGCCGCTGATCCCAACGGCATCACGGCCTGGAGCTTCGCCGGCTCGAATCTGTGGGCGCAGAACGGCCGCGGCGGCAGCGGCGTGGGACGCGATCCGGGCTTCTCGGGCGTCGACTTCGGCGCGGCCTGGACGTTCTTCGGCTCGGGCCGGCGCTCGCTCAACAACGAGGCCACGGGCGCGGTGATCTACGACAGCGTGAACGGCACGATCATCAACGGAACAGGCACGGGCACGTTCTGGCGCGACATGGACTTCAACGACGCCAACGGCGACATCTGGCTGCGCGAGGGCAACAACCTGATCCGCGCGCCGCGCACCGGCGGCAACACCACCGCGACGGCGGTGCTGGTGGTCGACGAACTCGAGGCCGACAGCGTCAACGGCCAGAACCTCGCGTTCCTGCGCTCGAACTGCGGCGCGGACATGGTGATCTACAACGACCGCAACAACACCTCGACCGGCCAGGACTTCTTCGTGGTCGTCAAGGTCGTCAACCCCGCGGGCGTCGTGCAGACGGTCAACTGGGGCGCATTCCTGCCGGTGAACTACCCGCTGGGCTCGGGCTACTACGACTTCTCCTGGGACTACGGCACGCAGACGCTGGCGATCACCGACTTCGCCAACCGCGCGATCTACATGTTCCGCATGGAGACGCCGCCGCCGACGTCGTACTGCACGGCCGGCACGAGCACGAACGGCTGCGTCGCGACGATGGGCTTCCTGGGCGCGCCGAGCGCTTCGCAGGCCACGCCCTTCACCATCACGACCACCAACGTGGAAGGCGCCAAGCTGGGCCTGCTGTTCTACTCGCTCAACCCGATCGCGCTGCCCTGGGCCAGCGGCAGCAACAGCTTCCTGTGCGTGAAGACTCCGACGCAGCGCACGCCTTCGGTGAACTCGGGCGGCAACGCCGGCCAGTGCAACGGCGCGTTCACGCTCGACTGGAATGCCTGGATGACCGCCAACCCCGGCGCGCTGGGCACGCCCTATGTCGCCGGCAACGCTTACTACGCGCAGGCCTGGTACCGCGACCCGCCGGCCGTGAAGACCACCAACCTCTCGGACGGGCTCCAGTTCTGCCTCGCTCCGTGAGCTGAGCTAGTACCCCCTGGAACCTTCGCGCTTCGCGAAGGTTCCAGGGGGTACTAGCGACCGAACCAAGATCTCAGCGCGGCCGAGTGCCGCGGGGCGCAGCGGCGCCTTGGCCGATGCGCCCATTCAACGCGGCGTGAAGGCCGCGCTGAACGTCTGACGGTCCGTACGTCTTGTGCGAGGGGTGTCGGCCGAGCGGCCGGCGCCCCTCGCGCGTTCTTCGAAGGCTCGCTCGGGGTGTCCATTCGCCGGGTGAGCCACTAACGTCAGGGACCTCACGCGCCGTTCAGCACCTCCACCGGTCCTCCATGCGCAACTCCAGCCCCATCGCGCTCCGCCTGACTTTCCTCGCCCTGCTCGCCGCCGGCTGGGCCTTCGGCCGACAAGCCGCGCCGCGCGAGGACCGCTTCCGCCAGCTCGCGGAGCTGCTGCCCACGCCGAGCGACTACCGCGCAGCTTCGGGCGCGCCGGGCCACCGCTACTGGCAGCAGCGCGCCGACTACGTGATCGACGTCGCGCTCGACGAAGAGGCGCGCAAGCTCAGCGGCCGCGAGCGCATCACCTACTACAACAACTCGCCCGACGCGCTGGCGTACCTGTGGCTGCAGCTCGACGCCAACATCTTCGCGCCGCACTCGCACGCCGCGCTGACGCAGCAGGCGCCCGACATGAGCGCGCCGAGCTTCAGCTCGCTCGAGCGCGTGCTGCACCGGCGCGAGTTCGACGGCGCGTGCAAGCTCGGCGCGGTGCGCGGCGCCGACGGCGCTCCGCTGGCGCACACGGTGGTCGACACGATGTTGCGGCTGGACCTGCCCGAGGCGCTCGCGCCCGGCGCGCAGACCAGCTTCGAGATCGAGTGGTCCTACTCGATCAACGACTCCAAGAAGCTCGGCGGGCGCACGGGCTACGAGTTCTTCAAGGACGACGGCAACTGCATCTTCGAGCTCGCGCACTGGTTCCCGCGAATGTGCGCCTACACCGACGTCAACGGCTGGCAGCACAAGCAGTTCCTCGGGCAGGGCGAGTTCACGCTCGAGTTCGGCGACTACCTGGTGCGCATCGACGTGCCGGCCGACCACATCGTGGCCGCGACGGGCGAGCTGCAGAATCCGCAGGACGTGCTGAGCGCCGCGCAGCGCGAGCGCCTCGCGCAAGCCGAACGCGCCGAGAAGCCGGTGATGATCGTCACGCTCGAAGAGGCGACCGAGAACGAACGCGAAGGCGCGAGCGAGCGGCGCACCTGGGTCTTCAAGGCGCAGAACGTGCGCGACTTCGCCTTCGCCAGCTCGCGCAAGTACCTGTGGGACGCCGTGCGCTATCAAGGCGGCGCGCAGCCCGTGTGGGCCATGAGCTTCTACCCCAAGGAGGCGGAGGCGCTGTGGAGCAAGTACTCGACGCACGCGATCGTGCACACGCTCGACATCTACTCGCGCCACACCTTCGACTACCCCTACCCGGTGGCGCAGTCGGTCAACGGCCCGGTGGGCGGCATGGAGTACCCCATGATCAGCTTCAACGGACCGCGGCCGGAGAAGGACGGCACCTACTCATCGGGCACGAAGTACGGGCTGATCTCGGTCATCATCCACGAGGTCGGGCACAACTGGTTCCCGATGATCGTCAACTCCGACGAGCGCGACTGGACCTGGATGGACGAAGGGCTCAACACCTTCTGCGAGTTCCTGGCCGAGCAGGAGTGGGAGGACAAGTACCCCTCCAGCCGCGGCGAGCCGCGCAACATCGTCGGCTACATGAAGAGCGCCAATCAGGTGCCGATCATGACCCAGTCCGACTCGGTCGTGAACTTCGGCGCCAACGCCTACTCCAAGCCGGCGACGGCGCTGAACATCCTGCGCGAGACCGTGCTCGGCCGCGAGCTGTTCGACTTCGCGTTCAAGACCTACGCCACGCGCTGGATGTTCAAGCGCCCGCAGCCGGCCGACTTCTTCCGCAGCATGGAAGACGCCAGCGGCGTCGACCTCGACTGGTTCTGGCGCGGCTGGTTCTACACCACCGACCACGTCGACATCGCGCTCGAGCGCGTGCGGCTGTACACGCTCAGCACGCTCGATCCACGCATCGAGAACGAGCTCAAGCGCCGCGAGCGCGACGAGGCGCCGCTGACGCTCACGCAGCTGCGCAACGCGCCGATCGAGAAGCGCGTGGCGATCTATCCGGAGCTGGCCGACTTCTACAACAGCTACGACGCGCTCGAGCCGACGCCCGCGGACGTGGAGCGCTTCGAGAAGCTGGTGGAGAAGCTCGAGCCGCAGGAAAAGGAGTTGCTCGAGTCGAAGCTGCGCTTCTACGTGCTCGACTTCGCGAACCTGGGCGGCCTGCCGATGCCGCTGCCGCTGCGGATCGACTACGCCGATGGCTCGAGCGAGGAGTTCACCGTGCCGGTCGAGATCTGGCGCCAGTCGCCCGACAAGGTCGCCAAGCTGTGGATCGCCGACCGCGAGGTGACGCGCTTCGTGCTCGACCCGCGCGATCAGATCGCGGACGCCGACGAGAACAACAACACCTGGCCGCCGCTGATGGAGCCCACACGCGTCGAGGCGCGCAAGCAGGAGCGCGGCGAGCGCACCAACCCGATGCAGCAGAAGGCCGCCGAGGAACGCAAGGCGCGCGAACGCGACGAGAAGAAGGCCGCCGACGCGGCGAAGTCCGGCGCAGGCCCCGCCGAGCCGGCGAGCCCGTCGGGCGCTTCGAATCCCGGCGGCGGGGGCTGAGCAAAGCGCTCAGCGAGAGCGCACCGCATCAAGCGCTCGGCAGAGCTGCCGCAGCCCGCGGACTCGACGCTTCGAGCGCGAGCGCCAGCGTGTGCTCGAGGTGCGCCGCGTCGAAGGGCTTGGCGATCCAGCCCTGCGTGTCGAGCGCCTGCGCCAGGGACTCGAGCTGCGCGGTGGCGTGCCCGCTCATCAGCACGCAACGCAGGTGCGGGCGGCGCGCGCGCAGGGCCAGCAGCACATCGCGCCCATCACACGTCGCGAGCGTGACATCGAGCAGCAGAAGGGCGCGCCCTGATTCCGGCAACGCGTCGAGCGCGCTCGTCGCGCTGATCAGATCGTGGGCGAGGCTGACGCGATGGCCGCGCGCGCGCAGCGCGGCCTGCAGGTAGCTGCGCACGTGCTCTTCGTCGTCGATGGCGAGCACCTCCATCGGCGCCGCGGGCGTCGCCGGCCGACTGGCGCGCGGCGCGGGCTGCAGGACTCCGCGCGCGGCGCCCGCGGCCATGGGGAAGCACAGCCGGAAGCTCGTGCCCCGCCCGACCTCGCTGTCGACCCACACCACGCCGCCGTGGCGGCGCAGCACGCCCATCACCACCGCCAGCCCCAGGCCTCGTCCGGGGAAGCGCGTCGTGAAAAAGGGATCGAAGATGCGCTCGAGGAGCGCGCGCGGCATGCCTTCGCCGTCGTCGCGCACTTCGAAGGCCACGTAACGCTCGGCGTCGAACTCGCCGCGCCGCACGCCGCCCTCGAGCGGCGTCGCGCGCGGCTCGAAGCGCTCGGCCCGGATCGTCACGCGGCGGGCCCGCGCGTCACGCGCGTTGAGTACGAGGTTCAGCAGCGCCTGCTCGATCTGCGATCGATCCCCATGCAGCTCCGGCCGCGCATCGCCCGCGCGGATGTCGAGCTCGACGCCCGCGCCCGTGGCCTCCGCCAGCACTGGCCGGAAGCGCGCCAAGAGCTCGTCGACGTCGAGCGGCTCGAGCTTCACCGGCTCGGAGCCCGCATAGCTCTGCAGTTGCGCGCACAACCGCGCCGCGCGTTCGCCCGAGGCCGTGATCACGTCGAGGCGCCGCGCGCGCTCCGGATCGCGCTCGCCCATCCGCAGCAGCTCGGCATTGCCCAGCACGCCCACCATCAGGTTGTTGAAGTCGTGCGCCACGCCGCTCGCGATCAGCCCCAGGCTCTCGGAGTGCTCGAGCTGACGCAGGCGCGTCTCGGCCGCCTCGCGGGCGCGCGTTTCGAGCTCGGCGCGCCGCACTTCGCCCTCCAGGCGCTGCTTGGCGCTGGCCAGCCGGCGGCTGGAGCGCAACGCCAGTACCACGCCCACGCTCAGCGCCGCGACAGCCGCGCCCAGCCCCCAGGTGCGAATGCGTTCGGACTGGCGTTCGAACGAGGCCTGCGCGGCGGCGCTGCGCTGCTGGATCTCGATTCGTTCTCGCTCGGCGGCGAACAGCGGCTCGCGCACCGCCGGATAGCTCGCGTAGCGCTGCTCCTCGTTGTGTCGCAGCTCCTTGAGCTGGTCGTGCGCCGCCAGGGTGCCCGCCTGGTCTCCGCGTTCCGTGGCGAGGCGCAGACGCAGATGCGCCTGCGCGGCGTCCCGATCGAGCAATCCACGCCCGCCGCTGAGCTGCGCCGCGCTCTCCAGAGCCGCCTCGGCCGCGTCCCAGCGCGCCAGGCCCAGCTCGAGCTCGGCCACCAACTCACGACACAGCGCGCGTTCGCGCAGCCAACCGGCACGGTCTGCGTGCGCTGTGGCCGCCGCCAACGCCGCGCGAGCGCGCTCGGCGTCCTTGACCTCCGAGGCGAGCGCCGCGCGCTCCCACTCCGCCAGGCACGCCGTGCGCAAGTCGCCGAGCGAGTCCGCCGAGCGTTCGATGCGGGTCAGCCACTGCGCGCGCGCGTCGTGCGAGTGCGCCGAGTAGTCGCGCCAATAGCGATCGAGCTGGCGCCACGCTTCGAAGCGCGGCGCGCCGTCGCCGTTCGACAAGCGCTCGATTTCCGCGCGCACGTGCTCGTCGTACCACTCGGCTTCGAGCTGCGTGATCCCGTGCAGGTTCCACAGCGCGAGCAGCAGCACGCGCTCGTCCCCGCACTCGCGCGCCGCGCGCAACGCCGCGAGGGCGTGCACCAGGTGCGGCGCCGGCTGATCGCGCAGCCAGGCGGTGCGCGAGCGCGCGAGGAGCTCGTGCGCGACCAGCGCGCTGTCGGCGTCAGCCGGCGCGCGGCTCGGCGCCGTTTCGGCAACCGCCGCGGGGCCTTCGAGCGCCACACGCGCGTATTCGCCGATCGCAAGCGCAGCGGCCGCGCCAGCGGGATTGGAGTCGCCGCCGAGCGCCAGCAGTCGCGCGACGGTCTCGAGCGCCGCGTGCAGGTCGAACTCTAGCTCGACCACGGCCTGCTCGACACCCGCGCGCCACCACTGCGCCGAACGCGGCGCGGCGCGGCTCAACTGCGCAGCCAGCTCCTGCGCAGCGGCGCGTTGCGCGAGGAGTGCGGGCGAAAGCACAACGATGGCGCACAGCGCACTTGCGACAGCGATCTTCACTGCCTCTGAGCCTACGACACGCGTTCGCGGCGCGCAGCCCGCCCGCGGGCGCCTCGTGCGGCGCCGTTCAGGCGCGACCGCGACGGTTGCGCACATAGTCGACGAGGACGAACGAGCTCACGTCCTCTGCGCTGGCGTAGAACGCGCGTCCGCGGTTCTCCTCGGTGAAACGTTCGACGAACTCCACCAGGCTGGGATCCTGCGTGAGCATGAAGGTCGTGATCGCGATCCCCAGGCGCCGGCACTGCGCCGCTTCTTCGAGGGTCTTGTTGACCACGCGCCGATCGAGCCCGAACGAGTTCTTGTAGACCTTGCCGTCGCGCTCGGTCAGCGCCGAAGGCTTGCCGTCGGTGATCATCAGGATCTGTTTGTTGGCGCACTTGGCGCGCCGCAGGATCTCCCGCGCGCGGATCAGTCCGTCGCGCGTGTTGGTGTGGTACGGACCGGCGCCGACGTGCGCGAGATCGCCGATCGCGACCTCCCAGGCCTCGTCGCCGAACAGCACAACGTGCAGCGCATCTTTGGGGTAGCGAGTCTTGATCAGCTCGCACAACGCCATCGCGACGCGCTTGGCCGGCGTGATGCGATCCTCGCCGTAGAGCACCATGCTGTGGGAGACGTCGAGGAGCAGCACCGTCGCGCACGAAGTGTTGTGCTCGGTCTCGAACACCTCGAGGTCGTCGTCCGCGAGTTCGAAGCCGCCGCTGCGCGCGTAGGCATTGCGCAGGCTGGCGTTGAAGTCGATGGCGTGCGCGGCGTCGCCGAAACGCCAGGCGCGGGTCTCGCTGGTGCGCTCGCCGCCCTCGCCGGCCGCGCGCGTGCGGTGCTCGCCCCGCGCATCGGCGTCGAGGCCTTCGAAGATCGTCTCGAAGGCCTGGTTGCGCAGCGCCCGCGCTCCGCGAGCGCCCAGGCCGCTCGCCGCGCCGCCGCTGGCCGCCGGCCGCACGAAACCGCGCTGCTCGAGCCAGCGACGGAAGTCGTCGATCCCGAACGACTCGTTGAACCAGCCATAGCGCCGCGCGACGCGCTCCAGGTGCTTCAAGGCCTGGTCGACGTCGCCGTCGGTCAAGAGGAGCAGCTCGTTGAAGACGCGCTCGAGGCGCTCGAGCAGCTCTTTGAGACGTTCGAACTCGACGTCGAAGCGCGCGTACCGGTACTCCATCGTCAGCGCCCCGACTCGAGGCTGCGCACCATCTGCTCGAAGCTGTCGCGGTACACGCGGCCGTCGACCAGCGCATCGCGCGCCAGCATCGCGTTCTGGTGCAGGCCCTCGAGCACGAACTCCATCGCCCCGGCGAGTTCTTCGTCGTCGGCGGGCGCGCACAGCTCGCTCGCGAGTTCACGCAGCCCCTTGACCGCCGACAGGCGCCGCAACAACTCGTCGCCGGCGAGATCGTCGGCGAGTTCCACCGTCGCGCCGCCCTGGAAGTGCGCCAGCACGCCGTCGAAGCGGCCCATGTCGCTCGCACTGGACTTCTCGAGCTTGGCAGGCGCCGGCGCCAGTTCGTCGAAGACGCTCTTGATGGCCTTGCCGATCAGGTGCGCTGCGACCTTGGCCAGGCCCTCGCGCTCGCCCTCGTAGACGAGCTCGACCTTGCCGTGGATCGCGCTCCCTGCGCCGAGCAGATCGGCCACGCGCGCGACGACGCGCGGCGCGCGCGTCAGCAAGGCGCGACGTTCGGCGTTCGACACCACGCTCTCGTACAGCGCGATCGACAGGCGCGCGCTCACACCCGAGCTGTGGTCGACGAACTCGCTCATCCGGCCGGCGATCGCGACCTGCTCGATCGCGCGCCGCAGCCAGGCCGGCGTGCGCACGACCGCGGCGCCGTCGCGCTTCACCCAGCTCTCTTGATCGGTGATGCGCTGCGCGTCTTCGAGCGTGCGCGGGTAGTGCGTGAGGATCTGCGCCGCGATGCGGTCGCGCAGCGGCGTGATGATCGAGCCGCGGTGGGTGTAGTCCTCGGGGTTCGCCGAGAAGCACAGCGTCAGGTCGAGTTCGAGGCGCAGCGGGAAGCCGCGGATCTGCACGTCGCCCTCTTCGAGCAGGTTGAGCAGTCCGACCTGGATGCGCGGCGGCAAGTCGGGGAGCTCGTTGATGGCGAAGATCCCGCGGTTGGAGCGCGGCACGAGCCCGAAGTGCACGACCTGCGGATCGGCGAGGCTCGTGCGACGCGCGGCGGCCTTGATCGGGTCCAGGTCGCCGATCAGGTCCGCGATCGTGACGTCGGGCGTGGCGAGCTTCTCGTGGTAGCGCTCGTCGCGGGCGATCCACACGATCGGCGTGCGCTCGCCTTCACTAGCGATGCGCTCGCGGCAGGCGACGCAGATCGGCCGCAGCGGGTCATCCCGCAACTCGCAGCCCTCCACGGCCGGGAGCCACTCGTCCAGCAAGCCAGTCAGGCTGCGCAGGATGCGCGTCTTGGCCTGTCCGCGCAGACCGAGCAGCAGGAAATCGTGGCGGGAAAGGAGCGCGTTCTGGACGTCGCGCAGCACCGTGCGCTCGTAGCCGACGATCCCTGGGAACACGTTGACTCCGCTGCGGAGCGCCGCGATCAGGTTGTCGCGCAGTTCGTCCTTCACGCGCTTGGAGCGCCATCCGGAGCGTTGCAGGGCGCCGAGCGTCGTCGGCCTGACAGCATTGTCGTTCATCGTGGGCGCGAGCATAGCCCTCGCCGGTGACGCTGAGCGATCGCGCTCGCACGCTTGGTGCGCCGCCGCACTCGCGCAACCGCGCATTGGCCCGCTCGAAGTCGTCTTCAGCGCCCAAGCGGGCGGCGCGCTGCGGCACGCGGTTTGTGGACTGCTCGCGCGTCGACTCCGCGCTGGCAGCGCGCAGCGACGCTCGCATGCTCGGCGCAGATCGCACGCACAAACGTGTGCAACTCTCCTTTCGTGCGCAGCTAGTCGGGTGACGTGCGGAACTAGTCGGGCAGGAGGCGAAACGATGTCTTCGATCGGCTCGCGCGCGCGCTGGCGCTCAACAGCGTGGTTTGTGGCTTTGATCGGCGCTGCGGCGGCTTGCAACGGCGGAGGCGCCGGCGCTCCAGCGGCAGACGCGCTCCCGACGGGCGCGCTCGGTCAACACCCCGACGCCAACCCCGCGGCGCCCACGTACTTCGTGGCCGAAGATCCCAGCAACGGAGACGCCTCGAGCCTCAAATTGCTCGATGTTTTCTGGGGTCGACTGGTCGAGATCCACGACCGCGACAGCGCCACGCCGTTGTTCCGACAGTTCGTGATCGACGGCGCGCTGCTCGGCGACGGTTCGCGCTTCGTGCTCGAACGCGATCCGCTCACCGACGCGGAACGCGTGCGCATCCTGTTCGATCACGACACTCCGCAATTCCTCGCCACGCTGCGGGAGCTCGAGTCCAATCGACAAGTGCTGCTGAAAAAGGGCCTCAGCCCTTCGGAGTTGCCCCCGTTCACGGCTGTTGCGCGCAATAGCGCGCTGGTGCTCGAGTTCAACGACTTGCTCGACCACGAGACCATCGACGCGCAGACACTGGAGTTCACCGTCGGCTATCCGCCGCTCACGCCCTTCGAAGCGCGCGTGTTCCCCGACCCCAGCCACGGCAACCTGCGCGACGGCCAGTTCCGCTCGACGCGCGTGATCGTCGACCTGACGGTCTCCGAGCTCGAGGCGCAGAGCTCGTCGCTGGCGCTCAACTCGCTGGGGCTGCCCGCGGCTTCGACCACGAACACGCCCAACGCGCTCCTGCGCATCGCCACGCGCGTCGACGCCGCCAGCCAGCAGTTCGCTGTCCTGCGCGCCGCCGGCGGTCGCGCGCTCGACTTCAGCGGCAACGGCCCCACCGATCCGCTGGCCCCCACGCTCGACGTGCTGCGCGCGTTCCGCTCGGGCGGAGCCTCGGCGGTCACCGGCGACGTGAACAACGGCTTCCTGGTCGACCCCTCGCCGCCGCAGATCGTCGGACGCCAGTCGGTCGCGCTGCTGAACACGCTCGACTTCGCGCAGGGCGCAGAGCAGTCGGCCTTCCTGCGTTTTGGAACCGCCGCGTGCGCCTTCACGCCGCGCGAAGGCGACGTGCTCGAGATCGGCGCCGTGCGACTGCGCGTCAGCGGCGGATCGGGGGCTGCGCCCACCAACGCCATCGTCGGTCCGGTGTTGTTGCGACAGCTGTGCGAGAGCTGCGAGCCCGCACACATCCCCGTCAACACGAACAACCCGCCGCTCGGCGTGCTGCGCGCGCCGTATCGCACGCAGTCCGGCGCGAGTGCGGACTTCGCCGCGTGCTTCGTCGAAATCTCGCCGCCGCCGCTCGCGCCGCCGGCCGCCGGCATCGCGCCCGATGCGACCTTCACGGTCGCGTTCAGCGAGCCGATGGACCCCTCCTCGGTGCGGCCGTTCGACTCGCTCGTGCTCTCGCACGCGAACAACGCGCCGAGCGCCAGCCCGCTGTACGAGCAGGTCGTGGCGCGCGTCGCGCCTTCGGCCGACAACCGCCGGTTCACCTTGCAGCCGCTCGTGCCGCTGCGTCGCGTGCTGCCGGGCGGCGAAGCGGACCGCTACACGCTCGCGATCAGCGTCGGCGAGCAACCGGCCACCGACTTGTCGGGCAACGCGCTCGCCAGCGAACTCCCGCTGCTCGCGCTGGAGCTCGCGCCGCAGGGCGCGCTGGTCGACAGCGGCAGCGTGCGCCTGCGCTTCGACTCGGCCGACGAGGACTCCGACGGGGCCCCTGAGGTGCGCGGGCAGATCCTGTACGAAGTCGCGCGCCAGGTCATCAAGCCGCGCGCCGTGCAGCGCTTCTCGTCGGTCGTCGATCCGAGCGTGCCGACCGTGGCCGCCATGCGCGACATGCCGACGCTCAACATCCAGACCCCGCTCTCCAACTGGGGCAGTCGCATGATGCGCGTGTGGCGCTACTGCGATGTCGGCGGCATGGCGCTGCGCGACGAGGCCACGCACAACATCGACCTCGAGGGCATGTGGTGGCAGCCCTTCGGCGGCGCGCTGCAGGTCGACAACTTCGCGCAGTTCCAGATCGGCGTCGCGCACTCGCGCTTCCTGCCCGATGAGAACGTCAACCTCGGCCTGCCCCAGTATCCCGACTCCGGCCTGGTGCAGACCTACGAGAGCAACCTGCTCGACCCACAGAGCGATCCGCTCACGGTGATCGCGCCCAGGGCGCGCGGCTACTCGGTCAATCCCAGCGACGTGAGCCTCTCGACCTCGGGCGCGGCGATCGCGCCGTTCCCGATCAACCGCGGCGTGGCGCCGAACGAGTTCGTGTACTGGACTTGGCGAGACACGGCGAAGACGGCGCTGGGCGGCCCCGAGGGCGTCGGCGCGGATCCGGCGCGCGTGGCCGCGATCCTCACCTCGTCGGCGGAGAAGGGCTTCTACCCGGTGGATCGCGTGCCGACGATCGGCCTGCCGCTCCTGACCGAGTTCCGCACCTATCCCGACTCGCTCGCCTCAGGCCAGAACGGCTTTCGCATCGCGATCGCCCTGAACTCGTCGGCGCGTCCGTACTTCCGCGTGTTCTCCACCGGCGGCGTGCCGCCCGGTTCGAGCGTCGGAACGCCGGTGCAGCCCGACGCTCTCACGCAGGCCACGGGCGGCATCGACCCGAACACCGGCGCCGCGCTGCCCTGGGGCGACAACACCGTGTACTACGGCCAGGCCGACTTCGTCGTGCGCATCAGCCGCATGCACACGATCTGGTTCGACACCTTCGCATCGACGACGCGCTTCGTCGACGCGCTGGTCGAGCCCGGTCCCGAGCAGTTGCCCAACGGAACGCAACTGGTCGTGGCGTACCGCGGGGCGAGCGGCTTCGCACCGGCGCCGCCGCTCGGCCAGACGCCGCAGCACGATGCGCGCAACCTCGATGCGTACGGCAACCTCTACACCGCCGCGCAGCTCGCCTTCGTGTTCCCCGGCGGCGGCGGAGGAGCTGCGACGTCGCCGCTGTTCCACCCCGTGGCCGGCAGCGACCGCTGGAGTTCGAGCGCCGCGCAGCTCGACGGCGCGCGCTACATCCAGGCGCGCGTGAGCTTCCTCAGCAACGCCTCGACCGGACTGTCGCCCGAGCTGTCGGCGCTGGGCCTCGCCTATCGCCGCTGAGCGTGCGGATCGGGCGCGGGCGCGCGGCGGAAGCTGTCGCGCCCGGCGACGACCGTGAGCACGACCTCGGTCGCGAGCACGCGCTCGAGCGGCGGCGCGAAGAGGTCGTCGGACAGCACTACGAGGTCCGCGAACTTGCCGACCTCGAGCGAGCCGCAGTCGCGCTCCAGGAAGTTGGCGAAGGCCCCGTCGATCGTGAAGTGGCGCAGCGCAGCCTCCACGCTAAGGCGGTGCTCGGGGAAGTAGCCCTCGGCCGGCGTGCCACTCATCGTCTTGCGCGCCGCCGCGACGTACACGCCGTTGAGCACCTCCATCGAGAACACCGGGAAGTCGCTGCCGAAGGCCTGGCGCACGCCGGCGTCGTCGAAGCGCTTGAAGGCGTTGGCGATCGACGCGCGCTCGGGACCGAGCAGCGGCGAGTAGTTCTCGAGCGTGGTCGCGTCGGGCGTGGCGAACAACGCCTGGGTCGAAGCGATCGCGCCGAGCTGGCGAAAGCGCGCGAGGTCCTGCTCGCGCACGATCTCGGCGTGCTCGACGCGCGGACGGCGATCGCGCGCGCCGTTCGTGCGCTCGACGTGCTCGAACGCGGTCAGCGCCATGTCGGTCGCGCGGTCGCCGCAGCAATGGAAGAGGAGCTGGAAGCCCTCGGCGTCGTAGCGCGCGGCCGCGGCGTTCAGCGCGTCCTGCTCCCACATCGCGATGCCGTTCACGCCCGTGGTGAAGGGCTCGAACATCGCCGCGGTCTGAGCGTCGACGACGCCGTCGAGCATGCCCTTGGCGCAGCCGAAGCTCACCCACTCGCGCGGGAACGGCGCCTGCAGCGCGCGCCACTCCGAGAAGTCCTGCTCGGTCGCATCGGCTTCGAACGGCACGGCGAAGCGGAAGCGCAGCCTCGAGCCGCCCCGCGGCAACAGCTGCTTCAGCAACTCGAGACTGCGCGGCGAGTGGTTGGCGTTGCACACGCTGGTCAAGCCGTACGACGCCGCGCGCTCCTGCAACCGGAGGAACGACTGGAGCAGTTCCTCGTCGCTGGCGCGCGGAATCAGCCGCGAAACAAGCCCCATCGCGCTCTCTTGCAGCTCGCCGGTCGGCTCGCCGCGTTCGTCGCGCACGATGCGACCGTGCTCGGGGTCGGGCGTGTCGCGCGTCACGCCAGCCAGCTCGAGCGCCTTGCTGTTGCACACACTCATGTGGCCGTCGCGCTCAGTCAGCACCAGCGGCCGCTCTGCGAGCATCGCATCGAGGTAGCGGCGGTGCGGCGCGCCGCCGGGGAACAGCGAGTAGCCCCAGCCGCGCCCGATGATCCACTCCTGATCGGGGCGCGCCGCGGCGTACTCGCGCACGCGCTGCGCGACATCGTCGAGCACGTCCGCCTCCTCGATCTGCACTTGCTCGCGCTGCAGGAAGTGCAGGTGCGAGTCGATGAAGCCCGGCGTCACGAGCCGACCCTCGAGCGCCTCGACCTGTGTGCCCGGCCCGCACAGCGCGCGAACCTCCGCGTCGCTGCCCACCGCAACAATCCGCCCGTCGCGAACCGCGAGCGCGCTGGCCCACGGCTGCGCATCGTTCGCGGTCCAGATGCGCCCGCCGACGAACACGCGCTCGGCGGGCTGCTCCTTCGAGCGCGGCTCGGGCGACGCAACGCAGGAGAAGAGAACGAGCGAGAGCGCCGCCGCCGTCAGGTTGTTCCGCCGCATGGGCGCGACGATAGCGCGCAGCGGACGCTCAACCGGCGCCAGCGCTCTCCTCGCGGTAGGCGTCGCGGAAGGGCACGCCGGACTTGGCCTTTTCGAGCGCGCGCTCGGTCGCGCGCAGCTTGGGGTCGTCGCAGGCTGCGCGCAGGGCGGCTTCGTCGAACTCGAGCGCGCCGATCAGGCTCGGCAGCAGCGTGAGCATCGCGCCCGCGCGGTCGTGCGCGCGCAGGAGCGGCGGCTTGATGAGCTGGAAGTCGCGGTGGTAGCCCGAGGGCAGCGCGCGCAGCACGTCGAGCAGCGCCGTGCGGTCGCTCGTCACTTGGCGCGCGTGCGCGCGCAGCAGCTCGAGCACGTCGGGGTTGCGCTTGTGCGGCATGAGCGACGAGCCAGTCGTGAAGGCGGTGGGCAGCTTCACGAAGCCGAATTCGCTCGTGCTGTAGAGCCACAGGTCAGAGCTCAGCTTCTCGACGTCGAGCGCGGCTTGCTCGAGCGCGCTCACGTAGGCGAGCTCGGCGCGGCCGCGCGCGTGCTGGACGTGCGTGACGGGCTCGACGGGCGCGTCGAAGCCCAGTTCGCGCGCCACGAACTCGCGCGGGAGCTCGAGCGGCACGCCGTAGCCCGCACCGCTGCCCAGCGGACACTCGCTCGCGCGCCGCGCCGCGTGCGCGAACTCGGCGGCGTCGAGCTCGAAGGCGCGCGCATGCGCCAGCGCCCAGTCGCGCACGCTCGAAGGCATCGCGCGCCGCAGGTGCGTGTAGCCGGGCAGCGGCAGATGGCCTGCGCGCTGCGCCAAGGCCTCGCACGCGCCGCGCGCGCCTTCGACGAGCTGCTTCGAGCTCGAAAGCGCATCGCGCAGCCACAACGCCACGTCGACGGCGATCTGCTCGTTGCGGCTGCGGCCGGTGTGCAGGCGCTTGCCCGCGTCGCCGATCTTCGCGATCAGGCGCCGCTCGACGGCCGAGTGCACGTCTTCGTCGCCCGGCTCGACGTTCCACGCGCCGCGGCGGTGCTCGGCGAGCAGTTCCTCGAGCCCGCGCGCGATCGCGGCGTGGTCCTCGCGCGTGATGAGCCCGGCGCGTGCGAGCCCGGCCGCGTGCGCGATGCTGCCGCGCAAATCGTGCTCGACGAAGCGCTGGTCGATCTTCCAGTCGTCGCCGACGGTGAAGGCGAGCATCGCGGCGTCGATCGCCTCGCCGCGGTCCCAGATCGGTCGCTCGTGGCTCATAGGGAGAGCGCCAGCGGCGCGAAGCGCGTGTAGAAGTCGACGCCGGCCTCGAGTTCGCTGCGCAACACGAACTCGTCCGGGGTGTGCGAGCGCGCCGTCTGGCCCGGGCCGCACTTGATCGCGGGCACGCCCTGCAGGAGCGCCATGTCCGAGAGCGTCGACGAACCACTCGCGTGCTCGCGGCCGAGCAGCGCGAGAGCCGCACGCACCAGCGGATGGTCCGCGCGGGTCTCGAACGGCGCGAGGCGCGCACTCTTCACACTCAGCTCGGCGCTCGGCAGGCGGCGCGCGAGTTCGGCGCAGGCGTCGGCGCTCGAGTGCAGCGGCGAGAGGCGCGCGTCGAACAGGGCTTCGGCTTGATCGGGCACGACGTTGTGGCGCTCGCCGGACTTGAACACCGTCGTCGCGATCGTGCTGGGGCCCAGCAGCGGATGCTCGCCCGCGAGCGCGACGTAGGGCGCGGTGTGGTTCAGCTCGGAGGCGGCCGCCAGCAGCGCGTTGCGGTGCTCGACGCGCGCCACGTGCGCCGCGTGGCACGACTTGCCGCGCCACTGCGCGCGCAACACCGCCAGTCCCGACTGCGCGCGCACGACCTCGAGCCCGGTCGGCTCGCCGGTCACGGCCAGGTCGGGCGCGCCGAACGCGTCGAGCACCTTGGTCATGCCGATGTTGCTGGTCTCCTCGCACTCGGTGAGCGCCAGTTGCAGCGTGCCGCGCGCTTCCGAGCGCTGAGTGCGGCTCTCGGCCAGCGTGCGCAGCGCCCACAGCATCGAGGCGACGCTCACCTTCGCATCGTTGGAGCCGCGGCCCCACAGCACCTCGCCGTCCCACTTGCGCGAGAGCGTCGGGCGCGTCCAACCCGCGCCGAGCGGCACCGTGTCGAGGTGCGAGTTGTAGAGCAAGCGCGGACCGGGCCCGAACGGGACGGTCACGACGAGCGTGTGCCCCAGCCGCTCGCAGTCGAGCTTCCACGCGCCGCACAACTCGACCACGAAGTCGCTGATCGCGGCCTCGGCGCCGGAGACGCTCTCGAGGCCGACGAGGTCAGCCAGGAGCTGCGCGGGCTCGTGCGGCGCCAGCGCGGTGCTCACGGGACTGCAACGCCCTTCGTCGCCGGCTGCAGCGTCACCTGCTCGAGCGCGTCGCCGTTCGACTCCGGCGTCGACAGGGGCGCCTTCTCGGGCTCGCGCGTGACCAGCGTGCCCGCGCCCTTGTTGGTGTACAGCTCCTGCAGCAGCGCTTGTTCGTCGGCGCCCGACACGACGTGCACGCGACCGACGCCGCCGTACAACGCCGCGCGAATCGCCGCGGACTTGACGCGCATGCCGCCCTTGAGCGCGCCGGCTTCTTCGAGCGAATCGAGTTCGGCCAGCGAGAGCGCCGAGAGCAGCGAGCTGGGATCGGAGGGGTTGCTCAAGATGCCCGGCGCGCCGGTGAGCATCACGAGCTTCGCCGCGCCGAGCGCAACGGCGATCGCAGCCGCGGTGAGGTCCGCGTTCACGTTGAGGAAGCCGCCAGCGCCGTCGCCCGCGGGCGGGCACACGACGGGGATGTAGCCGCGCTCGATCAACGCGACGAGCGGCGAGGGGTCGACGCTTTGGATGTCCCCCACCTCGCCGAAGTCGACCACGCCTTCGCTGGTGCGCGTCGGCGCGCGGCGCTTGGCGACGAGCAGGCCCGCGCTCGCGCCCGACACACCGACGGCGGCGGCCCCTTCAGCGACGAGCGCGGCCACGACCTCGCCCGAGAGCTCGCCCGCAGTCGCCATGCGCAGCGCGCGCATCGCCGTCGGACTCGTCACGCGCCGGCCGTCGACCATGCGCGGCTCTTCGCCGAGCATGCGCTGCAGCGCGTCGGTCTGCGGCCCGCCGCCGTGCACGACGACGACGCGCGCGCCGAGCGCGTGCACCACCGCGACTTGCCGCGCGAACTGGCGAATGGTCGAGGGCTTGGCGATCGTGCCGCCGCCGGCCTTGATGACGAAGGTCTTGCCGCAGTGCAGGCGGACGTGGGGCGCAGCTCGGAACAAGTCGGTCACGGCAGGGTCTCCAGGATGGGGCGAGCGTTGGAAGGTTGGCGAGGCGAGCGCTCGAGCGCGGCGAAGGTGCTCTCGAGCAGCGCGGTCTGCGCGTGGAGGCGGTTCTCGGCCTGGTCGATGACGATCGACCAGGGGCCGTCGAGCACTTCGTCGCGCACGACGACGTTGCGACGCACGGGCAGGCAGTGCATGAAGCGCGCGCGCTCGGTCTTGCGCATCCAGTCGGCGCTCACGCACCACTCGCGCAGCGGCGCGCGCAGCTTGATCTCGGCCTCGAGGTCGCCCCAGCACTCGTGGCTGCCCCACGACTTGGCGTACACGGCGCTCGCGCCGCGCAGCGCGGCCTCGCGATCGTCGGTGATCGTGAGCGAACCGCCCGAGCGCTGCGCCAGGGTGCGCGCTTGTTCGATCACGGACGCGTGCAGGTCGTAACCGCGCGGCCGCAGGAGCCACACGTCCATGCCGCGCTGCGCCGCCATGGTCAGCGTCGAGTTGGGCACCGCGTGCGGCAGCGGCTTGGGATGCCAGGCCCAGGTGAGCACGAACTTCGCGCGCGGCGCGATCGCGTGCTGCTCGAGCGTGGCCCAGTCGGCGAGCGCCTGGCACGGATGCCACAGCGCGCTTTCCATGTTCACCACCGGCACGCCTGCGTGACGGCGGAAGCCGTTCATCAGCGGGTCGCGCAAGTCGCTCGCGAGCGACTTCATGCCGGCGAAGGCGCGGATGGCGAGCACGTCGACGAAGCGCCCCAGCACCGGCGCGGCCTCGCGCACGTGCTCGGCGTTGGCGCCGTCCATCACCGCGCCGTCCTCGAACTCGATGCCCCACACGCCGCCGGCGCCGCCTTGGAGCTGCACGAGCGCGAGTCCGAGCTTGCCCGCGGCGCGTTGGAAGCTCGCCTGCGTGCGCAGACTGGGGTTGAAGAACAGGAGCCCGAGCGCCTTGCCGTCGAAGCGTCGCGTCGCAGCGCCTTCGCGCAGCTCTCTCGCACGCGCCACCAGCGCGTGAACTTGCTCGAGCGAGCACTCACCGAGGTCGTAGAGCCCGTTCACGCGCGCACCTCGAGCGTTTCGAGCGCGTGCGCGAGCCGCTCCGCGTCGGAGGGCTGCAACGTGAGCGCAGGAGAGAGCCGCAGCACCTTGGGATCGTCGCTCGTCCCGACCAGCACGCCCTGCGCGAGCAACGCGTCGCGCACGGCGGCGGCGCTCGTGTCGGAGTTGACGACCAGCCCGAGCAACAGGCCCGCGCCGCGCACCTTGACCACCGGACCGCGCAACGCCGCGCGCTTGAGCGCCGCCGACGTCGCGCGCACGTTGTCGAGGAAGCCCGGCTCGGCGATGCGGCGTGCGACTTCCGCCGCTGCGGCGAGCACCAGCGGCCCGCCGCCGAAAGTCGAGCCGAAGAGCTTGCCCGGCACGCCCGAAGCGAACTTCGAGCGCGCGACGGTGAGTCCGATCGGCAGTCCCGCGCCCGCGCCCTTGGCGGTGGTGAACACGTCGGGCACGACGCCGAAGTGCTGCGCCGCCCAGGGCGTCCCGAGGCGACCGTTGCCGGTCTGCACTTCGTCGAAGATCAGCAGCGCGCCGGTCTGGTCGCAGCGCTCGCGGAGCTTCTCGAGGAAGCCGCTCGTCGGCTCAGTGACGCCGGCCAGCGACTGGTACGGCTCGAGGATCACCGCGCCGACGCTGTCGTCGATCGCCCAGTGCGCGACCTCGCTCTGCGACCAGGGGATCTTGATCGCGTCGAACGGCGCGTTTGGAAAGGCCGGCAGCTTGGTGTCGCTCACCGCCGCAGCCGCCGCGGTGCGCCCGTGGAACGCGCCCTTGAAGTACACGACCTTGCGCCGCCGCGTGAACGCCAGCGCGAGCTTGAGCGCGTTCTCGTTGGCCTCGGCGCCGCTGTTGGTGCAGAACACCTGCCAGCCGTCGGGCGCGAGAGGCAAGTTGGGCTCGAAGGCGGCGAGGAACTCGCGCCGCGGCGCGTGGTCGATCAAGTTCGTCGCGAACGAGAGCTCGTACCACTGGCGGCTCAACACGCGCGCGAGCCCCGCATCGCCCGCGCCGAGCGTGTTCACGCAGTGGCCGCCGTACAGATCGAGCACGCGCCGGCCGTCGTCGAGGATCAGCTCGACGCCCTCGGCGGACTTCACCGGCAACGGCAGACGCGCGTACGCGTCGATCTCACGCAGACTCATTGGCGCACCTCCACTCTGCAGACACCCAGCGGCGAAGGCCGCATCAACAGACACCCTGCGGCGGTAGCCGCATCAACAGACACCCAGTCCCGCCCGGGGCAAACCCGCCGTCTCCGGCAGGCCGAGCATCAGGTTGAGGCACTGCAGCGCTTGCCCCGCGCCGCCCTTGACCATGTTGTCGAGCGTCACCAGCACGGTGAGCACCTCGCCGCGCACGTCGACGCCGACCAGCGCGCGATTCGAGCCCGCCACGGCGCGCAAGTCGGGCACGCGGCCGCCGTCGAGGACGCTGACGAACGGCGAGCCGGCGAAGGCCTCGGCGTAGTGCGCGCGCGCTTCGGTCGACGTGACTTTGCGAGCCAGCGGCAGCGCGCAAGTGAGGTGAATGCCGCGCGCGAACGGGCCTGAGTGCGCGACGAAGTGCACCGGCGGCGCGTACGAGCAGCTCTCGAGCGCTTGTGCGAGCTCCGCTTCGTGGCGATGGCCGCCGAGCGAGTAGGCCCACAGATTCCCGTGACGCCAGGGGTGGTGCGTGCCGGGCTTGGGTTCGGCGCCGCTGCCGCTCGAGCCGGTGATGCCGTGCAGCACCCACGGACGAGTCGCGTCGAGCAACTTCGCGCGCGCCGCGGGCACGCACGCGAGCTGCAGCGCCGTCGCGAAGCAACCCGGCGCCGCGACGCGGGTCGCACCGTTCAACGCGGCGCGGTTGAGCTCGACGAGGCCGTACACGAACGCGTCGAGCTCTGCAGCGTCGGGATGCGCGTGTCCGTACGCCGCCTCATAGCGCGCGGGGCTCGCGAGGCGATAGTCCGCAGCGAGATCGACGACGAGCACGCGCGCGGCGAGTTCGCCAAGCTCGCTGCGCAGCGCCTTCCACGCCGCGCACGATTCGCCGTGCGGCAACGCGAGGAAGATCGCAGGCCGCTCGCCCGCGCGCGCCGCTGCGACGATCGCCGCACGCGCCTCTTCGGCCGAGCACGTGCTCGCGTCGCTCTCCAGGTGCGGATGCGCCGACTCGAGGCTCTGCTCGCTGCGTGACACGGCGCCGCGCAACGCCACCGTCGGGTGGAGATCGAGCAGGCGCATCAATTCGCCCGCGAGCACGCCCTTGGCCCCGAACACCCACGCGGGCGTCGTCGTCGCGCTCGCGACCGGCGCGCTGCGCGGATGGAGAACGTCGTGCTTCATGGGACCAGCAACCCAGCGCCCGACGCCGAGAGTCCTTGCTTGACTAGGCCCTTGCGCTCGAGACCGCCGAGCACGCAGCCGGCGAGGTCGCGCCCTTCGCGCAGCGCGTTGAAGGCCGCCAGGCCGAGCTTCTCGTTACAGAAGCGCCGACCGACGGGCGAGTCGGTCACGCGGCCGGACACGACGTCGATCTCCAGGCCGTACTTGTCGCGCAGGAGGCTCTGCGCGCCCCACGCGCCGACCGGATCCTGCGCGCAGAGCACGACGCTCTCGATCCCGGCGCGAATCGCCTCGTCCGCGAGCAACCCGTGCACGCCGTAGGTGCCGAGCAGGCCGTCGCCCATCTCGAGCACGATCAAGTCGGGCTCGGCTTGGGCTACGTGCGCGATCAGACTGTGCGCCGCGGGCGGGGCCGAGCGCTCGTCCGTCGTCACGACGCCGAAGTCGGTGAACACCGCGACGGGCTCCGCGCCGCAGTCCTGCATCTGCAGGACGTCGCGCCGCAGCGAAACGCCCGTGAGCTTGCCCGCCGCGACGCGCAGGCCCTTGTGCGTGAGTTCGCTGATCAGGATCGAGGCCGCTGTCGTCTTGCCGGCGTCCATGCACGTGCCAACGAGCACGATCAGCGGCGGAAGCCCTTCGGCCTTGCTCGGCATCGGCTGCGTCGGCAACGCGGCGCGCGCGATGTTGGCCGGCACGCCGACGCGCGTCGCGAGGTACGGGAACTCGAGCACCGCGCCGAGCACCTCGAGCTTGAACGGCTCGCCCGCCGCGGCCGTGGCCTGCGCACCGGCGCCGATCACGCCGCCGAGGTTGAGCAGTTGCAGCTCGTCGCCGACCGAGACCTTGGCGGGCACTTGGCCCGAGAATCCATACAGCGCGTCGCGGCGCCCGAGCGCGCCGACGATCACATCGCCGGGATGCAGCGCGACCATGCGGCCGTGCACGTCCTCGAGCGTGTTGTAGGTGGTCTTCGCGCTCTTCACGCGCGCCGCGATGACCGTGCCGGCTTCGGCGGGGATCGTCTCGCCGAGCACGAGGTTGCGGTCGAGCCCCAGGCGCAACGTCACCGAGGCGATCTTGTCGACCTGGCAGCGCTTCATTGCAGCGCCTCCGCGAGCAGCGCTTCGCGTGCGACTCGCGCCGCTTCGATCGCCGCTTCGCCCGCGCGCCGGTACAGCCGCGCCGGCTCCGCCATCGCGCGCGCCAGGCCGAGCGCGCCCTGCGGCGTGGCGCTCGAGCTCGCGCGCTCGCCGTACTTGGCGTCGCTCACGCTGAGCATGCTGAAGGGCGACTCGACGCCCTCGACGAGCACCGAGCCGGGCTGCAGGCGCAGCGACACCGAACCGGTGACGTGCTCCTGCGTCGACTCGAAGAACGCCTCGAGGTTGCGCTGGAACGGATCGTGGAACAGCCCCGAGTGCAGCCGCCGGCCGTACACGTCGCCCAGGTGGTCCTTCCAGAAGCGCTGCTCTTCGATCAGCACGAGCTTCTCGAGCTCGCGGTGCGCTTCGATCAGCACCTCGGCCGCCGGCGCCTCGAAGGCGATGCGGCCCTTGATGCCGAGCACGGTGTCGCCGAGGTGGTAGCCACGTCCGACGCCGAGCGCGCCGGCCTGCAGGTTGAGCTGCTCGACCAGCGTCACCGGATCGAGGCGCGCGCCGTTGAGCGCGACCGGCACGCCGCGTTCGAACTCGACGCCGATGCGCGCCGAGCCGCTGGCGTTGCGCGTCCAGTACCAGGCTTCTTCCGGCAGCGGCGCGCCCGAGGTGTGCAGCTCGCCGCCGCCGATGGTGACGCCCCACAGGCCTTGGTTGACCGAATATTTCCCGCCAGCGGGCGGAACCGGCAGGCCCTGCGCGCGCAGCCAGGCGCGTTGCTCGTCGCGGCTCGGCGCGAGGTCGCGCACGGGCGCGAGCACCTTCAAATCGGGTGCGATGGTCGCCAGCGCGGCCTCGAAACGCACCTGGTCGTTGCCCGCCGCGGTGCAGCCGTGCGCAACGGCCTCGAAGCCCCAGATCGCGGCTTCGCGCGCCAGCACTTCGGCTTGGAGCCCGCGCTCGGCCCCCACCGACAGCGGATACACGCCGCCGCGCCGCACGTTGCCGGCGACCAGCCAGCGGATCACGCGCTGGAACATCTCGGCGCGCGCGTCGGCGAAGCGGTGCTCGACGGCGCCGAGCGCCAGCGCGCGCGCCTCGAGTTCGCTGCGCTCGGCCGCGCTCCACCCGCCGCAGTCGACCGCGAGGGTGGTGACTTGGGCGCCCTGCTCGCGCGTGAGCCACGCGACCAGGTAGGACGTGTCGAGACCGCCGGAATAGGCCAGCAAAACGCGCATGGGATCAGCTCCGCCCCGAATTGCGGGGCCCCTAGAGAAGCTCTTGGATGCGACGGCGCACGCGCTGCGCCGCCGCCTGGGACTTGACCGCGACGAGCACCGTGTCGTCGCCGGCGATGGTGCCGAGCAGGCCGTCGAGCTCCTCGGACTCGAGCGCGCGCGCCACGGCGCTTGCGGCCCCCGGCTCGCAGGTCATGAGCATCAGCTGCGAGACCGGTTCGATCGAGCGCAGCAGGCTCTTGAGCTGCTCGAGCGGCGTGACGCGCTCCTCCTCGACGATCTGATACGCCCCGCCGCGCTTGGCGACGTTGAGCGCGCGCAGGTCGCGCGAGAGCACCGGCTGCGATGCGCCCAGCCCGCGCTGCTCGAGCTTCTCGAGCAGCTCTTCCTGGCTGCGAACGGGCGCCTCGAGCAACAGCTCGCGGATGGCGGCGCGGCGAAGGTCTCGGGCTTGCATCGTGCGGGGTCGAAGCGCGGAGAATAATCCAAAAGCCACCAGCGTCAATGGTTGCATGAATATTCGTGCCGGGCGACGCCGGCGGCGCAGACTCGCCCACAGCGGAGCAAAAGGGTTCTCAGCGCCTGGCCCGGCTCAGGCGAGCAGCGCCTTCACCACTCGGCCGGCGACGTCGGTGAGGCGGAAGTCGCGCCCCTGCGAGCGGAAGGTCAGGCGCTCGTGGTCGACGCCGAGCAGGTGCAGCAAGGTGGCGTGCAGGTCGTTGACCTCGACCGGGTTTTCGGCCACGAAGTAGCCCAACTCATCGGTCGCGCCGTAGTTCAGGCCGGGCTTGATGCCGCCGCCCGCGAGCCAGAGCGAGAAGGCATGGCTGTGGTGGTCGCGGCCGAGGAACTTCGAGCCGTCGCGCTCTTCGTTCATGGGCGTGCGGCCGAACTCGCCGGCCCACACCACCAGCGTGTCGTCGAGCATTCCGCGCCGCTCGAGGTCGAGCACCAGCGCGGCGCTCGCGCGGTCGGTCTCGCGGCAGCGCTCGGGCAGCGAGCTCATCAGGTCGTCGTTGGGGCTGGTGCCGTGGCTGTCCCAACCCCAGTGGTAGAGCTGCACGAAGCGCACGCCGCGCTCGAGCAGTCGGCGCGCCAGCAGGCAGTGGCCCGCGAAGCTCGCCGGGCCTGACGCGGCGCCGTAGAGCTCGAGGGTCTCGGCGCTCTCGCGCGAGAAGTCCATCAGCTCCGGCACGCTCGCCTGCATGCGGTAGGCCAGCTCGTATTGCTCCGTGCGCACCGCGATTTCCCGGTCGCCGCACTCGCGCGCGCGCTCGCCGTTCAGCGCCGCCAGCGCGTCGAGCTCGCGCCGCCGCTGGGCGCGCGAAACGCCCGCGGGATTGTCGAGGAACGGCACGCCGCCGCTCTCGGTCCGCAGCCGCACGCCCTGGTGCTCGCCCGGCAGGAAACCCGCGCCCCACAGCGACGCGCCGGCGTCGGGCATGTACTGACCCGAGGTGAGCGCGACGAACGCCGGCAGGTCGGGGTTCTCGCTCGCGAGGCCGTAGCTCGTCCAGGCGCCGAAGCTCGGCCGGCCGATGCGCGCGTGCCCGGTCTGCAGATAGAGCTGCGCCGGCGCGTGGTTGAACTCGCGCGTGCGCATCGAACGCACGATCGCGACCTTGTCGACGATGCGCGCGAAGTGCGGCAGGAGTTCCGACACCCAGGCCCCGGACTGGCCGTGCTGCGCGAAGCGATACGGCGAGCGCAGCAGCTTGGGCGAGCCCTTGATGAAGGCGAAGCGCTCGCCGCGCCACAGACTCTCCGGCGCCGGCTGGCCGTCGAGCTCCTGGAGCTTGGGCTTGTAGTCGAACAGGTCGAGCTGCGAGGGCCCGCCCGCCATGTGCAGGAACACCACGCGCTTGGCGCGCGGCGCGTGGTGCAGCGCCTTCAGCGCCTGCGCGGCTTGAACGCGGCGCGCGAGCAGCGGAACCAGGGCCCCGGCGGCGAGCCCGACCAGCGCTTCGCGTCGATTCATGGGCGCGTCACCGTCTCATCGAGGTTCAAGACCACCGTCGCGAGGCTGGTCCAGGCGGCCAGTTCCTGCGCGTCGAAGACTTGGGTCGGCGCGGGCAAATGAGTCTCCGCGCCGCGCACGCGCGCCTGCGCCGCGGACGGGTCCGCAGCGTAGGCCGCCTTCGAACTGGCGAGCAGCGCGAGCAGGTGCTCGAGCTCCGCCGCGCTCGGCCGGCGCGCGGTGCACAGCCGCATGAGCCGCTCGGCGCGCGCGCGATCGTCCCCCGCTTCGCTCAGCACGCGCCGCGCCAGCGCGAGCGAGGCCTCGACGAACGCAGGATCATCGAGCAGCGCGAGCGCTTGCAGCGGCGTGTTGGTGGCCGAGCGACGGGCGCAGCTCACCTCGCGGCTGGGCGCCTCGAACAGCGAGAACGTCAGGTACGGCGCGGTGCGCTTCCAGAACGTGTACAGACCGCGGCGAAAGCGCGACGGACCTTGCGCTTCGACCCAGCCCTGCGCGCTGTACGCCGAGCGCCACACGCCCGCGGGCTGCGGCGGCATCAGCGGCGGGCCGCCGAGCGTGGGGTCGAGCAAGCCCGAAACCGCGAGCGCGACGTCGCGGATGGCCTCGGCCTCGAGTCGGAAGCGCGCGCCGCGCGCCAGGCGAGTGTTCGCGGGATCGGCCTCGTACGCCGCCGCGGGCGCGAGCGCGCTCTGCTGGTACGTCGCCGAGAGCACGATGCGCTCGAGCAGGGCCTTGTGATCCCAGCCTGACTCCACGAATTCGAGCGCTAGCCAGTCGAGCAGTTCGGGGTGCGACGGGCGCTCGCCGCGCGTGCCGAAGTCGTCCGAGCTGGCGACCAAGCCGCGGCCGAAGAGCCACTCCCAGACACGATTGACGTGCACGCGCGCCGTCAGGGGATGGCGCTCGTCGACCAGCCAGCGCGCGAAGCGCAGGCGCGCCGGCTCCGGTCCGTCGGGCAACTGGCCGAGCACCGCCGGCACGCCGGGCTCGACGCGCTCGCCGGGCGTCAGGAAGCTGCCGCGCAGGAACACCCGCGATTCACGCGGCATCGCGCGCTCGGCGAGCACCAGCGCCGTGGGCGCGTCGCGTCGCATTCGCTCGAGCTCGGCCTGCACCGCTTCCAGCTCGGCCGCCAGCGCTCGACCCTCGGGCGACTGACGCCGGCGGAACCACTCGCGCAGCCGCCGTTCTTGCGCCGGGCTGCGCTGCGCCGCGGCGAGCGCCTCGTCGATCTCGACCGGCCGTCGATCGCTGGTCTGCGTCCCCGTGTCGAACACGAAGCCGCCCGCGCCGCTGAAGTTCGCCACGCGCAAGAGCAAACGGTTCTCGCCCGCGCGCAGCTCGACCTCGACGCGCAGCGGCTCGTTCACGAGCGTCGTGTACTCGTCGCTGTGCGCCACCAGCTCGCCGTTCAGCCACAGGCGCAGCGCGTCGTCGGCGCCGACGAACAGCTCGAGCTTGCGCGGCTGCGCGCAGTGGATGCGGCGCTCGGCCAGCCAGACTTGGTTGTCGCCGTCGAAGCGGTGAGCGACGCGATCGACCCACTCGGGGCGCTCGAGCCAGCGCAGGCCGCCGGAGTACGACTCCGAGTACGCGCGGCCCTCCAGGTGCTCGCGCTGCGCTTCGATCTCGAGCGCGAGGGCTTCCTCGCGCGACTGCGCGCGCAGCGGACCGAGCGAGCGCCATGCGCTGGTGCGCAGCTCGAGCGCCGCCGTGCGGCTCGGCTCGTCGCGGCGCGCGCTGAGGCGCACGCGGCCGAGCGAGTGCGCAGCGAACGACGAGACGTGCCTCAGGATCACGTGCAAGCGCTCGCCGGGCGCGAGGCGCTCGGTGCGGGCGCAGAAGAACTGCGCGCTCAACTCCGCGTCTGCGGGCGCGCCGCCCACGGCCCAACCCGTCTCGTTCGACGGATCGAGCGCGTGCGCGGCGCGAAACGAGGCGCGCGACTGCTCGTAGCTTGCTTCAGCCGAGGAGAACTGCAGCGCGCGCTGGGCGCCGGAGGGGCTGAGCACGACCGCGTCGATCGCACTGAGCACGAAGTTGCCTCCCGCCGACGAGCCCGGACCACCGCCGGGCAAGGCGGCGTCGCGCAGCGCTTCGAGGCGCAGGACGTCGAACTCCAGCTCGCCGGGCTCGAACACCAGCTCCAACACCTCGGTCGGCGGCGGCGCGTCGCGCACCAGCAGCGAGTCGTCGTCGAGCAGTTCGTGCGCGCGGCCGCTCGCGATGTGCACGCGCGCCGGCCGCAGGACGCGCCAGGCATCGCGTCGGCCCAGCTGCGCCTGCGTCTCGCGCTCCCAACGCGCTTGTTCGGCGTCGAAGCGCTCTTCGGGCTCGGTCAGGCGGGCTTCGAGAGCCGCGCCGCGCGCGCGCAACTCGTCGATGCGCCGCAGCGTCTCGTCGTCGAACGCGGGCGCCACCGGCTCGTGCGCGCGCCCGCCGTCCTCGGTCGAATTGAAGATCGAGAACAGCTCGTAGTACTCGCGCTGCGAGAACGGGTCGTACTTGTGGTCGTGGCACTGCGCGCAGGCGAGCGTGCTGCCCAGCCACACCGACCCGATCGTGTTCACGCGGTCGATCACGGCGTCGACGCGGAACTCCTCCTCGTCGATGCCGCCCTCCTCGTTCAGCATCGTGTTGCGCTGAAAGCCCGTGGCGATCACGTCGCGCGTTGTCGCGTTCTCGACGAGGTCTCCGGCGATCTGCAGCAGCGTGAAGCGGTCGAAGGAGAGGTTGCGGTTGAAGGCCTCGATCACCCAGTCGCGGTACGGCCAGTGCTCGCGGCGGTGGTCCTTCTCGTAGCCGTTGGTGTCGGCGTAGCGCGCGAGGTCGAGCCAGGGCCGCGCCATGCGCTCGCCGTGGTGCGGTGAGGCGAGCAGGCGCCGCACAGCCTCGCGGTAGGCCTCGGGCCGTTCGTCGCGCTCGAAGGCCTCGACCTCTGCGGGCGTCGGCGGCAAGCCGGTCAGGTCCAGGGACAGGCGGCGCAAGAGCGTCGCGCGATCGGCCTGCGGCGCGGGCGCGAGCCCGTCGCGCTCGAGCGCGGCCAACACGAAGGCGTCGATCGGCTCGCGCACCCAGCCCTTGTCGCGCACGGCCGGAAGCGCAGGACGCACGGGCGCCGCATAGGCCCAGTGCCCCGCGCCTTTGACCGTGTCGCCAGCGAGTTCATCGGGCCAGCGCGCGCCTTCGTCGATCCACCGCCGCACCAGCTCGATCTGCTCGTCGCGCAGCCGCGGCGCCTTCTGCGGCATGCGCTCGTCCTCGTCCTCGCTGACGAGCCGCAGGTACAGCGAACTCTCGGCCGCCTTGCCCGGCACGATCACCGGCTGCGTGCCGGCGTACGCCCCCGCCAGCGCGCGCTCGCGCACATCCAGACGCAGCTCGGCCTTGTCCTTCTCCGCGCCGTGGCACGCAAAGCAGCTCGACTCGAGGATCGGCCGCACGTCGCGCGCGAAGTCGACCGTCGCCGGCGCCTGCAGCGCCGCGAAGCAAAGCAGCACCATGGGGAACATCAGGACCCGCCATGGTACTCGCCGTGCCAGTGGGGCCGGCGCTGCTCATGGCGCAGTGCAGTTCATGTCGGGCTCAGGGCAACCGCAGTCGACCAGACCGAGGCGAGCGCACGGCGAAGCGAGTGGTGGACAACCGAACGAGCCGACGGTATCGCATGCGTCGAGGGAGTCCTTCTACATGAAGAAGTCGAACGCACAGTCCGCCATTCGCGAGTTCGGCGAGAGTGTCATGCGCAAGCTCGCGAACATCGGGGTCACGGGCGAGCCCGAGGAGCAGCTCCGCGCGCCGTTCGAGCAACTCGTGAAGGACATGGCGAAACTCGTCGGTTACGAGGACGGCGAAGTCGTCGTGGTCGGCGAGACCCCGCTCGCAGAACTCAAGACACGGCCGGACTTCGCAGTTCGTGTTGGCAACGCCCCCATCGGGTTCATCGAGCTGAAGTCGCCGGGCAAGGGCGCCGACCCGCGCAGCTTTCGCGAAGCCCATGATCGCGCGCAGTGGGAGAAGCTGCGCTCCCTGCCCAACCTGCTCTACACGGATGGCAACGCGTTCAGCCTCTGGCAGAACGGCGAACTCGCACATGACATCATCCGACTCGAAGGCGACGTCAGGTCCCAGGGCGGAGACGTGGTCGCACCCGCTGGGCTCCAAGTCGTCTTCGCCGAGTTCCTGCGGTGGCAGCCGATCCCGCCTCGAAGCGCCCGCGAACTTGCCCGCACAACTGCGTTGCTGTGCAAGTTGCTTCGCGACGAGGTCACCGAACAACTCGGTCGGGGTAGCGAGTCTCTCAGCGCGCTCGCCAGGGACTGGCGTGTGCTTCTCTTCCCCGAAGCCAGCGACGAGACGTTCGCGGATGGGTACGCGCAGGCCGTGACGTTTGGGCTCCTGCTCGCCCGTGCGAACGACATTCCGTTGGCCGGTGGGTTGCCAACCGTGTCGGCCCGGCTCGCTCGCACGCACTCGCTGATCGGAACCGCCCTGCGCCTGCTAACGGACAACGCGGAGAGCCAGGAGACCCTCAAAACCTCGCTCGGGACCTTGGTGCGAGTCCTCGATGCCGTGAGCTGGGCGCACGTGAGCAAAGGCGATCCGGACGCGTGGCTCTATTTCTACGAGGAGTTCCTGGAGGTGTACGACAACGATCTGCGCAAGCAGACGGGCTCGTACTACACGCCGCCTGAAGTCGTCCGCGCGATGGTGCGGCTCGTCGACGAGCTTCTCCGGAGTGCGAGGTTCAAGCAGCCGACGGGTCTGGCATCACCCGCTGTGACCATCTGCGACCCCGCAATGGGCACGGGCACGTTTTTGCTCGGAATCTTGCGGCACATAGCAGATGCAGTCGAGACCGACGAAGGTCAGGGTGCGGTGTATGGAGCCGTCAATGACTCGGCCAAGCGGTTGGTGGCGTTCGAAGCGCAGTTGGGCCCCTTCGCCGTCGCACAGCTCCGGGTTTTCGCTGAGATCGTCGAGCTGACGAGGTCCGCGCCGCAGAGCTCCATGCGGATGTTCGTTACAGACACACTCGGGGATCCTGCCGAGGACAAGTCCTGGTTCCCAGCGATGCTCGCGCCCATCGCCACGTCCAAAAAGGAAGCGGACAAGATCAAGCGTGATGTGCCGATCACCGTTGTGATCGGCAATCCACCGTACAAGGAGAAGGCCAAGGGACGTGGCGGGTGGATCGAGGGATCGGTTGGAGATAGCCCTCAACGCGCGCCGCTGGTCGACTGGATGCCGCCTCGCGACTGGGGAGTCGGCGCGCACGCCAAGCACCTTCGGAACTTGTACGTGTACTTCTGGCGTTGGGCGACATGGAAAGTGTTCGATCATCACGCCCACGATCGCAGCGGAATCGTCTGCTACATCACAGTTGCTGGCTTTCTGACCGGCCCAGGTTTCGAGAGGATGCGCGACTACCTGCGGCGCACATGCGACGACATCTGGGTCATCGATTGCTCCCCCGAGGGGCACCAGCCCGAGGTTGCG
Source organism: Planctomycetaceae bacterium (assembly GCA_011525785.1). GTDB lineage: Bacteria > Planctomycetota > UBA1135 > UBA1135 > WYBT01. The sequence continues at coordinate 242,365 of WYBT01000021.1, read as the reverse complement.
ACACGAGTTTTCCAGGGCGTGCAGCAGCCGGTCTGCATCGTCTTGGCATCTAGATCGCCGAAGGCGGACACGAGCACGCCAGCGCACGTGCGCTTCACCGCGCTCGCCAGCGCGGATCGGAAGGACAAGTTCAAGGCTCTGAGCGCGCTGCGCCTCGAGTCAGGGGACTGGCAGACGTGTTCGACGGACTGGCGCGCCCCGTTCACACCGAGCGCCAAGGGTGCATGGGCGACCTACCCGAGCCTCGACGCGTTCTTCCTCTACAACGGCTCTGGCGTGATGCCGGGGCGGACGTGGGTCATCGCGCCGGACCGCGAGACACTCGTCCGGAGATGGAAGAAGCTCGTCGATGCGCCGGTGAAGTCGAAGGACGAACTCTTTCAGCCACACATGAACAGGGGTGAACTCGGAGACCGCCACGTGAACCGGCGCGTCGAGAAGGGCTTGGCCGGCCACGCGCATCGCGCCATCGCTTTGGCCGCAGATCGAGGCGCCTGCGTGCCACCGATTCGATACGGATTCCGCACGCTCGATCGTCAGTTCATCATCCCGGACAGTCGCTTGATCAACCGACCCAACCCCGATTTGTGGGCGCTGCACAGCGATGATCAAGTCTACATCACCGCGCTGAGCCGGGTTTCCCCTTCATCGGGCCCAGCGCTGACCGTGACGGCGTTGATTCCCGACTTGGATCACTACAAGGGCTCGTTTGGCGGCCGCGCATTCCCAATGCTCGACACGCGGCGGTCCGGGGGAACCAACATCCCGCCGCGGCTGCTTGAAGTGCTCAGCGAGAAATTAGGTCGCGAAGTCGGTGCTCGCGACATGTTTGCGTACATCGTTGGGATCGCCAGTCATGCGGGGTACATCGCGCGCTTCGAGGCCGACCTAGCCACGCCCGGACTTAAAGTACCGCTCACCGCCACGGGCACTCTGTTCGATGAAGTCGCCGAGCTCGGCCGACGCTCCGTGTGGGCCCAGACTTTTGGCGAGCGTTTCGTGGACGTGAGTGCTGATCGCCCGGCCGGCCCACCACGCTTGCCGAAGCCAACGCAACCGAGAGTGCCGGCGAGCGGCGCCATCCCGCAGTCCGCGGACTCGATGCCGGACACGCTCGAGTACGACCCCGGCAGCCATCGACTGATGATCGGCTCGGGCTTTGTCGAGAACGTCTCCCCGCAGATGTGGGCCTACGAGGTCTCGGGCAAGCGCGTGCTGACGCAGTGGTTCAGCTACCGCCGTCGAGATCGCTCGCGGCCGCTGATCGGTGACAAGCGACCTCCGTCGGAGCTCACGTCGATCCAGCCCGATCACTGGCTTCCCGAGTACACGACCGAACTCCTCAACGTCCTCAACGTAATTGGAGTCCTCGTCGCCCTCGAACCCGCGCAAGCGGACGCGCTACAGCGAGTCGTCGCGGGTCCGACGATCAGCGCCGCCGAACTGGCAGCGCTCGGCCCCTTCGATGATGGCCACAGCATCGTGCGAGAGGCCGGCGGCCTCTTCGACGAGTGATTTAACACGGGGCGGCCAGAGCAGCGGAGACTTCCGAGCGAAGCGCGCTTCCACGGCACGTGAGCTGCGCCAGGGCAAGATCTCGATGCCGTCGTCGGTGCGGCGCGCACGGTCCTCGAGGCAGACGAAGACGCGGCGCTGGAGGCGCACGTGGTCACGGGCGAGTTAGCGCAGCCCCTTGAGGTCGTCGTCGTCGATGCGTCGCGCGCTCTTGGCCTCGATGGCGACTTGCATCTCGCCCGCGATGAAGTCGACCTCGACGCCGGTCGAGAGCCTCCAATGGGAGAGGTCGTAGTGGAGGCCTGAGTAGCTGCGTTCCAGCGACGAATCATGGGCCAACTGGTGCTGGCGCACGGCCAGCCCGCGCGGTTCGTCGATGACTGCCAGGCGCGAGCGGTAGCAACTCCTCGCGAAAAAGGCCGGGCGCTACAGAGGGCGCAGGTGGCGATTGCTCTCGAGCAGGTCGCGCCCTACCGCGGCGGGATAGCGCTCGCGCAAGCGCGTGCCCTCGCCAGCCTGGCGCGGGCTGCGCAGCAACTAACGCCGCCGCGGGTCGCGGCGAGTGCCTCCGGCCTCTGCGCGGCCCCACTTTGGATATTCATGCATATCCAAAGTGGCGCTTTGAATTTGCAGCGTGCGTCCGCCGCCAAAGCAGCGAGGCGTGCGGTGGTCCGCACGCCTCGCGTGGAGCAGTCTCGAGTTGTGAGCCGCCGTCCTTGCAGGATCGGCGACTCGCAGGGTGCGCGCTCGCGGAGGGCTCAGGTCAGGTGCTGACCTCGCTCCCCGCGGGCGTTGCGCCCGGCGCGATCACGAACAGGGCGCGATCACGGGCAGGCCGTGAACTGCAGAGCGCCCGAGAGGTTGGTGGTGCCCGGGGCCGACGGGTCGCGGTACCAGGCCTGGAGGTTGACCACCAGACCCGCGGTCACCGGCTGACCCAGGGCCGACGGATGCGTCGCCCAGTAGTCGAGCACGTCGAGCGAGAACGAGCCGTTGCACGCGCCCGCTGTGCCGCCCGAGTTCTGCGAACCCGTGCGCTGCGTCGGCGACTTGACGCACAGGTAGCTCGTGCTGCCCGGCGCCCACACCAGCGGCGGACGGGGTCCGAGCACGGTGTAGAACATCAAGCCCGCGCGCTGGCCTTCGAGGTTGTTCACGTTGACCACGAAGCCCGAGCTGGCGCTCGCGCTGGGAACGCCCGTGGTCGAGATCACCGGGGCGCAACCGGCCGTCGAGGTGCCCGCCGTGCAGTAGGTGAACACGTTCGGGCAACCCTCGCACTGGTCGGGGATCGTGTTGCCGTTGGTGTCCCACTGCGTGCCGGCCGCGATCTCGCAGGCGTCGCCCACGTTGTCGAGGTCGCAGTCCGCCTGAGACGGATTGGCGATGTTGTCGCAGTTGTCGACGCAGTCGGCGATCGTGTCGCCGTCGGTGTCGGTGTCGACCACGCCGCAACCGCACTGGCCGGGCGAGACCTTGTTCGGGTCGGTCGGGCAGCCGTCGTTGCAGTTGGCCACGCCGTCGCCGTCCGTGTCGAGATCCGCCACGCCGCAGCCGCACTGGCCCGGAGCGACCTTGTTCGGATCGTTCGGGCAGCCGTCGTTGCAGTTGGCCACGCCGTCGCCGTCGTTGTCGGTGTCCGCCACGCCGCAGCCGCACTGGCCCGGAGCGACCTTGTTCGGATCGTTCGGGCAGCCGTCGTTGCAGTTGGCCACGCCGTCGCCGTCGTTGTCGGTGTCCGCCACGCCGCAGCCGCACTGACCCGGAGCGACCTTGTTCGCGTCGTTCGGGCAGCCGTCGCAGGCGTCGCCGACGTCGTCGAGGTCCGCATCGGATTGCGTCGGATTGAAGGTGCTGGGGCAGTTGTCGCACACATCACCGATCGAGTCCGCGTCGCCGTCGTCCTGATCGGGGTTGGGATCGTCGCGGCAGTTGTCGCACACGTTGCCCACACCGTCGCCGTCGGCATCCGCCTGCTGCGCGTTGGCGAAGTCGGGGCAGTTGTCGATGCAGTCGGCGACCGAGTCACCGTCGGTGTCGACGTCCACCACGCCGCAGCCGCACTGGCCCGGGTCGATCTTGAGCGGGTCGAACGGGCAGCCGTCGATGCAGTCGTTGACGCCGTCGCCGTCCGAGTCGGGGCAGCCCGCGCCCGGGTCGACGCGCACCGTGAGCTTGTAGGCCTGGGTCTGCGTGGGCGAGTCGGTCTCGCTCACGGCGATGAAGTACGTGCCTGCGCCGCCGAGCGAAACGTTGACCAGCGACTCGGCCACACCCGCCGCGGCGCCGTTCGCCGTGGCGAGCACCGTCGTTCCGTTGGTGCCGTACACCGTGACCGCGAGGTTCGCGCGCGTCAGCGCATTGATGGACGTTCCGCTGTTGCAGGAGCCGTTGGCGGCCTGCGCGTTGTCGTCGTAGGTCGTGCCGAACGGCGTCACCGTGACGTCGAGTTCGGAGGCCTGCGTGACCGTGACGCTGAAGTAGTCGACCTCGCCATTGGCGTCGATCGAGAGCGTGGTGGCGTTCGCGTCGTTGGTGCTGGTCAGCGGCAACGGCGGCGTGCCGAGCGTGAGCGAGACGCCGTTCGAGAACGCGATCGGCGTGGCGTTGGCGCTCGAGTTGTCGGCCTCGTTGGGGTCGCCGTACATGCGCTGCGAAGCGCGGAAGTCGTCCTGGCGCGGTCCGTCGAAGCTGGTGTCGAGGAACGGCTCGAGCAACTGGCCGGTGTTGTTCGAGCACACGTGCGGCATGCCGATCGAGTGGCCGAGTTCATGCATGATGATGTTGCGCATGAACCGGTTGCTGTTGGTGCTGCTGCCCCAGTTCTCGGAGCGGTCGAGCACCATGTCCCCGTTGGTGGGGAAGAACGTGTAGCCGAGCGTGCCGTTCGCGCCGTCGATGTTGCGCATCGACAGGCGGATGTCGCCGCGGGTCGCGCTCAGGCCCGACCCCCAGGCCGCGCCGTCGTCCCAGTCGACGCCCGCCGCGGTCACGCGCACGTAGTCGATGCCGGTGATCTGCTCCCAGCGGTCGAAGCAGTTCTGGAGCCGCGCGAGCCAGGTCGCGCGACCGCCCTGGGCCGCGAACAGCGAATCCAGGCGCGCGAACATCTCGCTGTTGCCCGAGGGGTCGCCTGAGCCCGCCGAAGGGATGCTCAAGCCGTCGGGGACGATGCTCCAGCGCAGCGTGATGGGCGAGCCCTGGGTGCCAGGCCAGCGGGTGCCGGGCTGGTACTCCGGCTGCGGATAGAGGGTGGACTGGAACCACTCGACGTAGGAGGGGTCCGTGCCCTCGGCGAAGCAGACCGTGACCGGGTCGATCGGCTCCTGCGCGTGGCTTTGGGGGGCGGTGGCCGCGACGGCCGCAGTACACAGGGCGAGCAGACCCAGGAGTCGCTTCATGGTTTGCCGTAGAGCTGGGGGACGATGGCTTGGAGGGAGAGCAGTCCGGGCAGAGAAAAAAACACCCGGAAGTCGATGTCGGGCCAGAGTAAAGCTACCCCGATCCACCAGGGCCGCAAGGAACGCGGCCGGCGAGGACGGGAAGGGCACGCAGCGCCGACGTCGAGTGACGTAGGACGGCCCGCGCCGCCGAGTGGTTCCCTTGGGGGCGCGTCGCACCTCACGCGAGCCCGCGGGCTGCTGGACGCGGGCACCGGCGAAATCTCCGCGCGGTCTGACGCGCCCTGGCGCATCGGCGCCAGTGCGCACGCTCGCAGCGCGCACGGGTGTGCCCTACGATCCTCCAAAGCTGGCCGCCGCATGCGCTCGTTCGACAACCAAAAGCCCGAAATCAACTACCCGTGCGCGTGGAGCTACCGCGTGATCGGGGCCGACGAGCAGCGGCTGCGCGCGGTGATCGTGGCGGTGGTCGGTGACGTCGAGCACAGCCTGCGCCTGGCTCACGAGAGCTCGCACGGGCGCTACCGTTCGCTGGCCCTCGAAGTGGTCGTGCGCGACGAAGAGCACCGCAACTCGATCTTCGCTGCGCTGGGCCGGCACCCCGACGTGCGGTTCGTGTTCTAACTCGCTGCGCGCCACAGGTGCGCGGCGCCCCAGGCGTAGCTCAGCCCCACGAGCGCAAGCGCGGTCTGGATCGAAGCGGCCCCGTGCTGAGCGGAAAAGTGCTCCGACAACGCGCCGGTCAGCCACGGTCCGAGCCCCAACCCGATCAGGTTGATCGCGAACAGGAGCGCCGCTGAGGAACGCGCGCGCAGGTGCGGCGGGGCGAGCGACTGCGCGACCGCGAACACCGGGCCCAAGTACATCGCGCCCAGGAACGGCCCGGCGAGGTTCGCGGCCAGCGCCAGGCGCGCGGTGGGCGCGTAGAGAAAGGCGTAGAGGAACGGGAGCGAGGCCAGCGTCGCCAAAGCGCCGACGCGCAGGCGCCAGCGCTCGTCGCGCTGCGCCAGTCGGTCCGCGAGCAGGCCGCCGGCGAGCGAGCCCGCGAAGCCGCCGAGTCCGTTGGTGAGCCCGAGCCAGGCCCCGCTCTCGCGCGTGGAGAGCCCGTGGACCCGCTCGAGGTACGCCGCGCTCCAACTCAGCAGCGCGTAGCCGCCGATCGACTTGATCGCCGCGCCGAGCGCCATTTCGCGCCAGGCGCGCGAGCGCAGCAGCGTCGCGAAGGCGCTGAAGAAGCCCGCGTCGGCCGCGGGCGGGTTCGTCGCGCGCTCGAAGCGGCCGCGCCCGGGGTCGCGCGCGAACACCAGCAGCGCCGCGGCCAGCGCGAGGCCCGGAATCCCGAGCGCCGTGAGCGTCCCGCGCCAGCCCAGTCGCTGCTGCAGGTCGCCGCCGAACAGGAAGGCGAGCGTGATGCCGACGTAGATGCCGCTGGAGTAGATCGCGATCGCGCTGGCGCGCCGCCGCGGGGCGAAGGCGTCGGCGAGCAGCGAATGCGCGGCTGGACTGCACACCGACTCGCCGACGCCCACGCCCACGCGCGTGAGAGCGAGGTGCGCGAAGCTCGTGGCCTGCCCCGCGAGCGCGGTCATCGCGCTCCACAGCGCCAGGCCCCCGGCCAGGATCCACAGGCGCGGCCCGCCGTCGATCCAGCGCGCCACGAGCAGCCCGGCGCCCGTGTAGGCCAACGTGAACGACGCGCCGAGCAGCAGGCCCATCTGCGCGTCGCCGACGCCCAGTTCGCGCCGGATCGGCTCGACCAGGATCGCCAGCGCCTGGCGATCGAGGAAGTTGAGGACGTAGGCCGCCGTGAGGAACAGCAGCAGGCCGCGCGCGCGCGGCGCGTCCTGCTGCGCCGCGGGCTGCGCTGCGTCGCTCAACCCTTCTTGCCGAGCGCCTCGAGCGCGCGTCGGATCCGTTCGAGCGTGTCGGGGCTCGCCCACTGCATCCGCACGAGCGCGTCGTGCGAGGCCTGGTGGCGGCGCCACTCTTCGAGGCTGTCGAGCCGCAGTTGGCGCTTGGTGAGCGCAAAGGCCGTGGGCGACTGCTCCGCCAGCTTGGCGGCCACGCTCAGCGCGCGCGCCACGACTTGGTCCGCGGGCTGCGCCGCGTCGATCAGGCCGCGCGCCAACGCCTGATCAGCGTCGTAGCTCTCCGCTAGGTACAGCAACTCCTGAAGGTGCTCGATCGGCGTCGAGAGGCGCACGATCTCGAGCGCGAGCCAGGGAAACGCCACCCCCACCGCGAGTTCGGGCACGCCGATGCGCGCCTTGCCCTGCGCCATGACGCGGTAGTCCGCGGCGCACGCCAGCACGGCGCCCCCCGCAATCGCGTGTCCGTTGATCGCCGCCACCACCGGCTTGGGGCAGCGGAAAACCGCGGCGAAAGCACGGTCCATCGCGGCCAGGAAGTTCTCGATGTAGGCCGCGCCGCCGTCGAGCACGCGCTTGAGATCGACGCCCGCCGAGAAGCTCGAGCCCGCGCCGGTGAGCACGAGTGCGTCGGTGTCCTCCCAGTCCGCCGCCCGATTGAAGGTCTCCTCGAGTTCGTTGCACAGTTCGAGGTCGAGCGCCTGCACCTTGCCGTGCTCGAGCCGCAGCAGGCTCACACGGCCCTCTCGTTGCCGATGGATCATGCGCGCAAGAGTAACGTCGGGCCCGGCGAGATCGCGCCGACGCGGTTACTCTCGCCCGCACGGCGTCGATCGCTCCGCCGATCCCCCAACCCGCGCCGCAGGAGCACGTCCATGAAGCACTTCGTCCGCCCGCTCGTCCTGTTCCTGGCCGCAGCGCCGCTGAGCGCGCAGTGGTCCGACGACTTCAATCGCCCCGACGGTCCGATGGGTACGGACTGGACCGCCGTCAGCGGCTCGTGGTCCATCGTGTCGCAGCAGGGCGCGCACGTGAGCGGCGGCGTCAACGAGACGCTGCAACACAACACGGCGAGCCTTCCGTACACCAGCGTGGTCTGCACGCTCGACGTGTTCGCGCCGGGCTCGGCCAATCAGTTCTCCGGCGTGCTGATCGGCCTGGGCGGCACGAACGCGATCATGGTCAAGATCCAGGACCAGGTCTCGGGCACGGCGGGCTTCTCGAATATCGGCATCTACCGCGGCACGGGCGTGGGCTATGGCCCCTGGGGCGGAACAGGCACCGGTTTCGCCAACCTGACGGCGCCGTTCCTGAGCGCGCGGCTGAAGGTCTACTTCCCCGACGCCGACACGATCGTCGCGGAGCTCGACACGGACTTCGACGGCGCGCCCGACCAGAGCTACACCAACGACGGCGTGCTCGGGTTCGCCAGCACGCTGGGCACGGGCCTGGGGATCGTCGCCTGGGGTTCGACGGCGCTGTTCGACAACTGGGTCGTGGGCGCCGGCGGTCCGCCGCCGATCGTCACGTATTGCACAGCGGGCACGAGCACCAACGGCTGCCTCGCCTCGGCCAGCGCCTCGGGACAGCCCAGTGCGAGCCTCGCGACGCCCTGCGCGATCACCTTCACCAACGTCGAGGGCCTCAAGCAGGGCCTGATCCTCTACGGCATCGACAACACCGGCTTCGCGCCGCTGCCGTGGGGCTCGGGCAGCACGAGCTTCTTCTGCGTCAAGAGTCCGGTGCAGCGCGCGGTCGCGATGAACTCGGGCGGCACGCTGAACGGCTGCGACGGCACGTTGACGCTCGACTGGAACGCGTACATCTCGACCAACCCCACTGCGCTCGGCGCGCCGTTCAGTGCGGGCGGCAAGGTCTACGCGCAGGCCTGGTACCGCGATCCGCCGGCGCCGCGCAAGACCAACTTGTCCAACGCGCTCGAGCTCACGAACGTGCCGTAGCTCGCTACATGAGCCCGCGGGCCTTGGCGAGCGCCTGAATCACGGCATCGCAAGCCTTCGTCGCGCTCTCGCCGCCCTGATTGCAGGTGGCGAGCAGCGCGACGCCCTTTTCGGGCGCGATCCACACCGTGCAGAACCACATCGTGTTCGAGCCCGAGTGCGTGAGCACGTCTCCGCCGGCCCACGGGCGCGACGCGACGCCCCAGCCCATGGCGTAGGCCTGCATCTGCGGGCAGGCGTGCATCTGTTCGAACAGGCCGCTCGAGACCAGTCCCTTGTGGCCAGCCGCGCCGCGCAGGTGCTGGTGCACGAACTTGGCCCAGTCGGCGAGTGAGGCGTGCACCGTGCCCGCCGGTCCGATCGCGCGCGGGTTGTCGGCGCGCGGGCCGGGCGCCTGCGGCTTGGGGTTGTGTCCGCGCGGCTGGTCGAGCTGGTCCGCACTGCCCGGAGGCCCGAATCCGGCGCTGGCCATGCCGAGCGGTTCGAACACTTCGCGCGCGAGCAGCTCCTCCCAACTCTTCCCGCCGCGCGCCTCGAGCATCGCGCCGGCGATCACAAAGCCCTGGTTGGAGTACTCGAACTTCGTCCCGGGCTCGTTCGCAGGTTCGGCCGCGAGCAACTGCTCGACGAACCAGCTGCGCGCCTCGAGCGGATCCTTGTCGCGCGCGAACAGCTCGATCCAGACCGTCCCCGGCGGCTTGCCGGGCGCGCCGCCGCGATTTTGCAGCAGCCACTCGAGCTTCACGTCGCGCCACTTGGGATGAACGCGTTCGCCCAGCTTGAGAAACGCCTCCGCGACGGTGGTGTCGAAGCCGATCTTGCCGTCCGCGACGAGCCGCGCGGCGAGCGTCGCCGTCATGGCCTTGGTGCACGAGCCCAGGTGCCAGCGGTCGTCGAGCTCGACCCGCGCCTCGCTGCCGCGCGCGCGCACGCCGCTCACGCCGGCGGCGACCAGGCCGCGCTCGAGCTCGATCACCGCACCGCCCAGCGCCGGCACGTCGAACTGCTCGAGCAGCGGCGCGAGCAGGCCGTCGACGCGTTCGAGCTCGCGCGCGGCGGGCGCGGGCTGCGCCTCGGCAGCGGGCTTGCCGGACTGCGCCTCGACGCGAGCGGTGATGCAACCGAGCGACAACGCGGCCCAGGCCGCACCGACAAGGCGAAAGGAGGGAGTCATGTTGGGGTGGGCAGCGGCCGGCGCGGATGGATGCGGCCATCGATTCGTGCTGCGCAAGTTACTCGACGCGAGCTGCGGCGCTCGCACGGCGCCCGCGCTGGCGATGGCTGCGTTGTTGGACGACCGCCGGTCGGTGCACACGCGCGCGTGAGGCGCGCGGGAGGCCTCACGCGGACTGACGACCGCACGGCGGAGTCGACAAGCCGTACCCGCGGCGGCAGCACGAAATTAGGCGAGAAACCCGAAACCAGCGCGCGTCGCCGCGGGGAGTGCGAGGGAAGCGGTGTCGTGGACGCTGCGCGTCCGCAGCGGAACGCCAGATCGCCGCCAGATGGACGGCGGTCGGCTATTGCGCCGGCGCTCGTCGCGCAGCGCCTCGAAACGGCCCTCTTCAGTCGAACGCCCACGGCCTTCAGCCCATGTCGACACTCTCCGCCACGCCGCTCCTTCGCACCGCCCCACCCAGGCCCAGCTGCTTGCGCCCGCTGCGCGGGGCGTGGCGAGCCGCTCTGCTCCTCATCAGCGGCTTGCTGTGGCTGTCGAGCCCGGCTCGCGCGCAGGCGGGCGCGAACGACCCGAGCTTCAACGTGCTCGACAACGGGACGTTCGGGATCGGCGCCCACGGCACGGTCTTCAGCATGGTCGTGCAGCCCGACGGCAAAATTCTCATCGGCGGCAACTTCTTGGCCTACAACGGCGCCGCTCAAAGTCGCATCGCGCGCCTGAACACGGACGGCAGCGTCGACACGAGCTTCCAGACGGGCGCGGGCGTGACCGGGACCGGGGGCCTCCTGACGCGCGTGAACACCGCTTTGCTCCAAGCCGACGGCAAGTTGCTGATCGCGGGGAACTTCTCCGGGTACAACGGCAGCCCGCGCAACTGCGTGGCCCGACTCAACCCGGACGGCAGCCTCGACACGAGCTTCCAGCCGGGCGCCGGTGCGAACGGCGAAGTGCACGCGATGCTGAGGACGCTCAGCGGCAAGATCCTCATCGCGGGGGATTTCACGTCCTTCGACGGCGTGCCCCGCGGTCGCATCGCGCGCCTCGAGGCGGATGGCGCCCTCGACATGAGCTTCGACCCAGGTGAGGGAGCGAACGGCGCCATTCACGCGCTCGCCGAGCGACCGGACGGCAGGGTGCTGATCGGCGGCGCGTTCACGACCTACGCCGGCTATGGGCGCGCCCGCATAGCACGTGTCAACACGGACGGCGGCCTCAGTATGGGCTACCCGGCTACGACAGGCGTGAGCGGCGGCTTCGACACGCGCGTGTTGGCCATCACTTTGCAGCCTGACGGCAAGGTGCTCGTCGGCGGAGAGTTCACGTCGGTCAACGGCGTCCCGCGCAACCGCATCGCGCGCCTCGAGTCGAGCGGCGTCCTCGACTCGACGTTCGACCCGGGTACGGGCGCGAACTCTTCGGTGTGCTCGATCTACGTAGTGCCCGACAACAAGGTGCTCGTCGGCGGAGAGTTCTTCACGATGCACGGCACGCCGCGCCGCCACTTCGCGCGGCTGCTCCCCGACGGCGCCGTGGATGCGAGCCTGTCCCTGAATCCGGGGCCGAATGGGCCGCTCTTCAGCTTTGCTCGACAGACTGACGGCAAGCTACTGATAGCTGGCAGCCTCAACCGCTACGACAACCTGACGCGCACGGGCATCGCGCGCATCAATGTGCTCGGCGCGCTCGACTTGACGTTCAATCCGACGCCCGGAGTAAGCCAATCCGTGGAGGTTGTCAGCGTGTTCCCCGACAACCGGGTGATGGTCGGCGGATCATTCCACAGCGTGAATGGCGCGCCGCGCTCAGGAGTCGCTCGCTTGAACTCCGACGGCAGTCTCGACGCGAGCTTCGATCCCGGGCTCGGACTCAGCAACGGGGGGCACCTATTGGTCATCGCTCCGGAACCCACCGGTGCGTGCGTGATCGCAGGCTCGTTCTGGGAATTCGACGGTGTGACCCGTGGCAACATCGCCCGCGTCAACGCAGACGGCAGTCTCGACACCACGAGCTTCATTACGGGCGTGGGCACGAACCTCTGGATCTCCGATGTGGTGGTGCAGCCCGATGGAAAACTGATCATCAGCGGAGCGTTCTCCACCTACGGCGGCTTCCCGCGCAGCGGGGTCGCCCGCATGAACGCCGACGGCACCATCGACGCGACCTTCGACCCCGGTAATGGCGCTAACGGCTTCGTGTCGAACATCGCCCTGCAGCCAGACGGCAAGGTGCTGATCGCGGGGTCGTTCACGTCGTACGACGGTACGCCGCGCCGCCGCATCGCACGGCTCAACCCTGACGGCAGCCTCGACTCGACGTTCGATCCGGGCTCGGGATTCGCCGGCGGCTCGGCGAGCGTGTTCGCGCTCGCGTTGCAGCCCGACGGCCGCGTGATCGCGCTGGGATCGTTCACGTCCTTCAACGGAACGCCACGCCAACGCCTTGCGCGGCTGAACTCGAATGGCAGCCTCGACACCAGCTTCGATCCTGGCGCGGGGCCCAGCGACACCGCCGACGTCTTGATCTTGCAACCCGACGGCAAGGCCCTCATCGCCGGCATCTTCGCGTCCTATGACGGCATACCCCGCGCCCGTCTCGCGCGCCTGAACCACGACGGCAGCCTCGACACCAGCTTCGGTTCCGGCGCGGGGCCCTCCGACGCGGTGAACGGACTCGCGCTGCAGTCAGACGGGCGCTTGGTGGTCGGCGGCGCGTTTCTGGCGTACGACGGCGCCGTGCGCACTCGCCTGGCGCGAGTCTTCACCAGCACGCCCGGCTTGGCCACCAACTACTGCACCGCAGGCACCTCGGCGATCGGTTGCACGCCGACGATCAGCGCTGCTGGTGTGGCGAGCGCCTCGGCGGCCAGCGGGTACGTCATCACGACGAGCAACATCGAAGGCCAGCGGCAGACCAACACGATCTACAGCGTGCTCGGGCCCAAGACGCCGCCGACGCCCTTCGGCGCGGGCTACCTGTGCGTCAAGGCGCCGACCCAGCGCATCGGGTCCGTGCAAGCGAACGGCACGCCCGGTGTTTGTGACGGCTCGGTCTCGATCGACGTGTTGGACTGGGCGCAGTCGCACCCCGGCGGCCAGGGCGTGCCGTACTCCGCTGGCACGGTGCTCCACTTCCAGTGCGCGATTCGCGATCCGCTCAGCCCCGGCACGCGCGTGATGTCGGAAGCACTGCAGGTAACTTTGCTTCCGTGAGCAGCGCCACTCCGAGCCGAGCGCTCACGCCCCCAGCGCCTGGCGCAACTCGCGCTCGAGCAGCGCCGGGTCGAAGCGCGTGGGCAGCTCCTTGTGGTAGCCGCGCACCCACTTCGCGCCGTCGAGCTTGAAGTAGGGAACGCCGCGCTTGCCGGTCGACTCCTCCAGGTGCTCGGCGGCGCCGTCAGTCGTGTCGATGTCGACCTTGGAGTGCGGCACGGCGTTGAGCTCGAGCCAGCGCTCGAGCCGGCGGCAGTCGGGGCACCAGGTGGCGGTGTAGACCTCGACCTTGTGGCCGGCGAGGAACGATGTGTCGGACTTCATGGGGCTTGAGTGCGTGAAGGGAGACGAGAGGATCACTCGGATGCCGCGGGTCGGTCCAGCGTTTCGTCCACGCGCGCCATCGAGCGATCGTGCGCGCGAGAGAGGCTCGCCAACGCCGCGATCGAGCCCACCAGGCACAGGAACATGTCCCACTGCGTGTCCCAGGGATCGCCCTGCGTGCCGAGGAAATCGTCCGCCGCCGCGCCGGCCGCGAGCGCCGTCCACCACTCGATCAGCTCGTAGAAGGCGCTGAACGCGAGACAGGCGCAGACCACGAGCACCGCTCGCCAGCGCGTCGGTGGAATGCGCGCGACGCGCGCCAGCAGCTCGCGCACGAAGATCGCGGGCACGAAGCCCTGCGCGAGGTGCCCGATGCGGTCGTAGGGGTTGCGCTCGAGCTCGAAGGCCGCGCGCAGCCACTCGCCGGGCGGCGCGGCTGCGTAGGTGGCGTAGCCGCCGACCATCAGGATCACCGCGTGAACGGTGAACAGCGCCAGGCACAGGCGGCTGAGCTGAAAGCGCCGCCGCGTGACGAGCCAGGCGCCGATGCCGATCCACACCGGCGCGTTTTCGAGCGCCCAGGTGAGCCGGTCCGCGCGCGGCGCGATCCCGAGCGCGACGCCGACGGCGACCGCGCTGGCCACGCAGCCGGCGGCGAAGCGATCGTGTGTGCGCGAGTGCACCGCGCGCCTCAGGAGATCGGCGGGAGCACGTTCGCGAGGAACCAGCTCACGGCGCTGAAGTACACCACGATGCCCGTGACGTCGCTGAGCGTCGCGACGAGCGGAGCGCTGGCGCTGGCGGGGTCGAGCCCGAAGCGCCGCAGCACGATCGGCAGCATCGAGCCGATCAAGGTCCCCCACAGCACCACGCCCACGACGCTGACCAGGATCGCGCCGGCCAGTTGCCACGAGAAGCGCTCGAACTGGTCCTCGCTGCCCGGCCAGATCGAGAGCACGCGAGTGAAGCCGATCACGCCGAGCACCAGGCCCATGCTCAGACCGGTGGCGAGCTCGTTGAAGAACACGCGCTTCCAGTCCGAGGGCCGCACCTCGCCCAGCGACATGGCGCGGATCACCAGCGTGGAAGCCTGCGAGCCCGAGTTGCCGCCGCTGGAGAGGATCAACGGCACGAACAGCGACAGGAGCGAGAGCTGGTCGATGCGCACCTGGAAGTAGCTCATCGCGACGACCGTCAGCATCTGCGCCAGGAACAGCACCAGCAGCCAGCCCAGGCGCTTGCGCAACATGCCCGCCAGCCCCACTTCGAGGTACGGCGCGTCGAGCGCGGCCGAACCGCCGATCTTGTGGATGTCCTCGGTGGCCTCTTCCTGGACGACGTCGACGATGTCGTCGACCGTCACGACGCCCTTCATGCGGCCGCCGGCGTCGACGACCGGCAGCGCCACCAGGTCGTGCTCGGCGAAGGTGCGGCTGACCGCTTCCTGGTCCATTTCGTCGTGCACGCGCACGACATCGGTCTTCATCACGTCGCGCATCGGCGCGAGCGCGCGGGCCCGGAACAGGTCGCGGAACGAGACCACGCCGAGCAGACGCTGCTCCTTGTCGAGCACGTACGCGTAGGTGTAGAGCTCGAGCCCCTCGTTGGCCTGCCGCCGCAGGTACAAGATCGCCTCGTCGACCGTCATCTCCGGCCGCACGCGGGCAAAGCGCGGGTTCATCAGACCGCCGGCCACGTCCTCGCGGTACGCGAGCAGGCTGGCGACCTCGCGGCGCGTCACGTCGTCGTACAGTCCCAGGAGCGGCACGCGCTGCTCCTCGGGGAGCGCCTGCAGCAAGTCGGCCGCGTCGTCGGGCGCGAGCATGCGCAGCCAGTAGCGCCGCTCGTTCGAGCTGCACGACGTGACGAGTTGCAGTTGATCGGCGGTGCCGAGCCCGGCGAAGAACTCCTGCGCGTCCTCGCGGCTCAGCAGCCGGAAGCCCTCGACGCGCTCGACCGCGTCGAGCAGGCGCCACGCGTCGCGCAAATCCTCGAGCGCCAGCGCAGCTGGGACTTGGCCCTGCGAAGCCGGAAATTGTTCCTGCGCAGCCGGAACTTGGCTCGGATCGGCCGGATCGGACATGGAGCGGGGACGCAGCGCACGTTGAGGGTCGCGGCGCGCCGCTCGGCGCGCGACAAGCGCGTTCGAGGGGCGGCGCAAGAGCGTAGTTTTCCCCGCACGCAGGGACAATCGAGCTCGCGCGCGCACGCGGCCGAGATGACGCGCGTGTGAAGCGCGTTTCTCACCTGCGGGGCGTGCAGATCACAGCCAGCGCGCCTATCCTCTTTGCCCTTCGATGCGCGCGCTGCGCATCGAGCGCGACACGCCGCCGTACGTCACGCTGCGCGGTCCGCGCGCGCTCTTGTCGAGCACTCGCGCGCTCCCCGCCGATGCGCGCGCCCACTTGCGACCACAGATCCACCCCACCCGGAGGCTCACGATGAAGATCAAAGAACTGATGACCACCAACGTCCGCGTCTGCCAGCCCAGCGACAACCTCAGTGTCGCGGCCCAGGCGATGTGGGAGAGCGATGTGGGTTGCCTGGCCGTCGTCGACGGCGAGGGCAAGCTCACCGGAATGATCACCGACCGCGACATCTGCATGGCGGCGCACCTGCGCGGCGCGCCGCTGTGGGCCGTCGCGGTAAGCGAGGCGATGGCGAAGGTGGTCTACACCTGCCGCCCCGAACAGAAGCTCGACGAGGTCCTCGCGGTGTGCGTCGACAAGCGCGTGCGCCGCGTGCCGATCGTCGACGACGCGGGCAAGCTGGTCGGCCTGGTCACGCTCTCGTCGCTGGCGCACGCCATCGACTCCGACGGCAAGCACAAGCCGGGCGTCAGCGCCAAGGACGTGTGCCAGGCCTTCAGCGAGGTCACCCGCCGCCGCGAGGCGCCGGTCAGCGCGCGCATGGAAGTCGAAGTCACGCGCGAGACCGCCGAGGCCAAGGGCCTGCTCACGCCCGCGCCGCGCGCGGCGGGCAAGCACGACGCCAAGTCGGCCGAGAAGCAGGACTCCAAGTCCAAGCCGGCGGGCGACAAGAAGCCCAAGAAGTCGCGCGCGGGCAAGTAGCGAGCAGCTAGCGGCCATCGCTCGGGCGCGCGCTGCGCGCCCGAGTTCGTTTTTGGAGCCGAACGCCGGCTGCGCGCCCGACAGTGTGACGGGGCTTCGCGCACAGACCGCGCCCCGGGGCCGCTCGATCGCGTCAGGCCGCTCGATCTCGTCGGAAAGTTCGATGGCTCGGTGCGCGCCGATCGCGCGCCGGATCGGATGCACAACAGCGCTGAACACAGCCCCGAGAACAGCGCGGCGACTTGCTCCGCGCGCCGTGCTCGATCCTGCGCGGCAAGTGCTCGCGAGAGAGCGCGAATCGATCGCGACGACGCGCGAGCGGCGCGAAAACGACAAGGCGACTCGTCCCAGGGGTTGTTCACCCGCGGTGCGAGCCGCCTTTTGATGTCGTAAGCGGTTGTCGAGCGCTCACACGCTCGACGGCGACATTGATAGCGCGCCGCCACGCTGGTTGCAAAGAACTTCGAGCGTCGCTCGCGCGCCTCACTTCGCGCGTTGCGCCTGAACGCGGCGCGCGACGGCGGCTTCGAGCGCGGGGATCACGCGCATGCGCTCGAGCGCGAGCAGCACGCGCTCGCCGCGCGGCGTCGCCTCGAAAGCGATCTCGCGCGTCGCTGCACGGGCGCGCTCGAGCACGCCCGCGGCCGCGCCGAGGTCGTCCTCGCGCACGAAGCCCAGCGCCCACTCGTCGAAGGCGCGGATGCGCGTGAACACGTCGCACGAGTGAACCGTGATCCACTCCAGCAGCCGTCGCGCAGCCTCGCGCTCGCCCAGTTCGGCATGCATGCGCGCGGCCCACAGGCTCGCGTCGTCGCGCGTGCGCGCCGGAGCGGAAACCACGCTCGCCGCTCGCAGGTAGGCGTCGAGTGCGCTGCGCCAGCGCCGCGCACGGCGCTCGACGTGGCCGCGCTCGAGCCAGCCGCGCGAGCGCCAGGCCGGCGGCGTTTCGAACGAGCACAGTCGCTCGTACTCCAGTTGCGCGAGTTCGCCTTCGCCAAGTTGGCGCCACACACCGGCGGCGCGCAGGCCGGCGCGCGCGGTCCAGTCGTGCTCGGCGGGGAACTCGACTCGCAGTGCGCTGAAGGCCCGCGCCGCCTGCGCGAGCGTTGCGCGCTGCTCGGGACCGCTCAGTCGTCGCGCGGCGCGTTGAAGGCGGGCAGCTCGCTCGAACGCGACTTCAACCGCCTCCGCGGGCTGCTCAGCGGAAGGCGCGCGCGGGAGCTCGGCCTGCGCGACCAGCGCCACGAGCGCCGCCGCCGGTCCCAGTCCTGCGGTGCTCATGACAGCGCGGGCGCGCGCGCCGACTCCAGCCCCAGCCGCCGCTCCAACTCGCGCGCGAGCCGTCTGCGTCCGCGGTGCAGTCGGCACTTCACCGCCGATGCGCGCAGGCCGGTGCGCGTCGTCAGCGCCTGGATGTCGAACCCGCCGTAGTAGTCGAGCAGCAACTGCGCGTCCTGGGCCTTGAGGGTGCGCAGCGCGGCGCGCAGGTGCTCCAGCGCGTCCGAGCAGGTCACCACGCGCCCGCCGATGCGCAGGAGCGAGTCGTCGCCGGATGCGTCGAGCGAGCGCTGCGTGCAGGCGAACTGCTCGAGGTCGTATTCGTCGGCCTCGGCCACGCGCTCGACCGGCGCGGAGCGCAGCCGATCGCGCAGCGTGTTGGCGGCGATCGACAGCGCCCAGCTCGCCAGCCGCTCGGGCCGCGACAAGCCGTGGCGGTAACGCGCCGCGCGCAGCAGAGTGTCCTGCACCACGTCGTCGACAGCGGCGCGGTCGCTACAGCGCCGCCACAGCCAACCGCGCACCAAGGGTTCGACCTCGCTCAAGCCATCCCACGCCGTCGCCGCTGCGCTGCACAGTTCCACGCGCCCCTCCCGTCCTCCGCCGAGCGCCCGGGCGCGACGGCGGAACGTCCGCCGCCCGACGCCGAGCGCGGGCAGCAGACGCGCGTTTTCCGCAGGGGTTGCGCGCGGGGACAGACTGGGCGCCGCCTGGGGTGCGTGCAGCGACGCAACAAGCGGGGAACTGCGGCGCGGCGCCGCGCGACGTGCGCTCGTTTCCCCGGGCGCGTTCGGGCGAGCACCGTGAGCGAGGCGGAGCGCGGCGCTGCAGCGGCGAGCGCATGCGGCGCGCGAGATCGACGCGCCGGCGTCAGCGCCGATCGCGGTTGCGAGCGTCAGATCCCGCGCGGCAGAGGGGGCGCACGACGCTGGCGATGCCGCGCCACCCAGCCTTCACCCGCAACAGCCAGGCAACTGCACCGGCGCCGCCCACCCAAGTTCGCGAGCTCGGACTCTCGCCGAGAGCCTCGTCACGCGGCGCTGAGCGCCCGCCCCAAAACGCAGCGGCCGAGCCACACGCTCGGCCGCACGCCTTCGGCCGCACATCCGGCCGCACGCCACACGTCTGTGCGGCTCAGCGCCGCTGGTTCTTCGCCTCGGTGGCCCAGTTCGAGCCGGGATACTGCGCGATCACCGAGCCGTACATCTTGCGCGCGTTGGGCTTCTGGTCCTCGCCCATCAGATCGAAGGTGCGCCCGCAGTAGTACATCGCGCGCGGCACGTAGCGCGACTGGTCCTTGTAGACGACCACCACGCGCAAGTAGGCCAGCGCCGCCTCTTTCAGCGTGTTGAGCGAGTCCTCCGCGCCGGACTTGAGCTTGTCGACGCCCTGCTGGAACAGGCAGTCGCCCAGACCCGTGTACGCGCCGGCCAGCGTCGCCGCGTCGGCCTTGGGGTCCTTGACCACGCCCTCGTAGAGCTTGAGCGCCTTGGCGAAGTCCTTCACGTCGCCTTCGAGGTAGGTCTCGGCCTCCGCCACGCGCGCGCGGTTGCGCACCAGCGGGTGCGCCGTGCCGGCCTGCGCGCCGAGCTCGACCAGGCGGTTGCGTCGCTGCGGGCCGCGCAGCGAGGCATCCATCAGCACCTCCAGCAGGTCGGCCTCGAGCTTGAAGGACTCGTTCAGGCTCTTGGCGGCCACCAGTTGCTTGAGCGCACCGGCCGCGGCGAGCGCTTCGTCGCCCTTGCCCAGCTCGCGCAGCGCCTCGGCCTTGGCCATGAAGGCGAAGGTCACGTGACGCGAGTCCGGCAGCTTGGTGATGAGCTTGTCGGCCAGCGCCACGACGCGACCGAGCGACTCCTTGCTGGCGATCGACTGGTTGACCTCGATCGCGCGGCGCAGCGCGTGGCCCGGGGCCCACTCCTGCTTGTCCTTCTTGTTCTCGCCCGCGAGCACGCCCTCGGCGAACTGATCGAAGGAGTCGGCCGCGGCGTCGAGGTTGTTGTCCGAGACCTCGCCCTCGGCCGTGTTGAGCAGCGCCGGCAGCTTGGTGAACTCGACCTTGATCACGGTGTCGGCCGAGGCCACTTGCTCGCCCGACTTGGACTTCGAGCGGTACACGACGCCTTGCAGCGTCTCGCGCAGCACGTCGCCCTCGATGGTCGAGCCGTTGGTCAGGTAGATGCGGTCGGCGTGCAGCGCAGCGCCGAGCAGGGCAGCGGTGACGGCGGCGAAGGCGGCGCGGCGGAGGAGTTGAAACGACATGGGGACGGCGGACGGTCGTGTGGGGCTGGCGAGCCGGAGGGAGGTACCCGCGCGGGCCGGGGAAGCTACCGCTCGGGCTCGGACGGGCCGGAGGGGGTGGCCCTGGGGGGCGCAGAGGATACGCGCGCGCGCCGTCGCCGGGCAATCGGGCCGCCCCGCGTCGCGGAGCAGCGGTCTCGCGGCGGCTGGCGCAGTTCCTGAGCCGCGCGCGGCGTCAGCTCGGCGTCTGCCCGGGCGCGCAGTCCGGCTCGGCGCGGCCCGCGAGCGGATCGGCCGAGCGGCGCACAGCGATCATCTCGGCCACCACCGAGACCGCGATCTCCTCGTGGGTGCGCGCGCCGATCGCAAGCCCCATGGGCGTGCGGCAGCGCTCGAGGAACGCGTCGCTCACGCCGCGGGCGCGCAGCTGCTCGAACAGCTGCACGCGCTTGGCGCGGCTGCCGATCATGCCCAGGTAGCGCGGGCGAGCCCCGGCGCGGAACAGCGCCTCGAGCACCTCGCCGTCCTTGTCGTGACCGCGCGTCACGGCGATCACGAACTTGTCGTCGGCCGGGAGCGCGCGCCGCGCGAGCTCGTCGAACGAGCCGCACAGCGTCTGATCGGCCTCGGGGTGGCGTGCGGCGCTCGCGAAGTCCTCGCGGTCGTCGACCACCGTCACGTGGAAGCCCACCGGCCGCGCGACGCGCGCGATCGCGCCCGACACGTGCCCGCCGCCGAACAGCCACAGGCGCGGCACGACGATGGGCTCGACGAAGATCTCGAGCTGGCCGCCGCAGAGCAGGCCGCTGTCGGGGTAGTCGCGTTCGTTGAGCGCGTAGGCGAGCGTGCGCGAGCGCTCGTCGCGCATCGCGCCCAGCGCCGCCTCGAGCACCTCCGCTTCGAGGCACCCGCCCCCCACCGTGCCCACGAAGCTCCCGTCGCGCCGCACGAGCATCTTCATGGTCGTCTTGCCCGGCGTGGACCCTTGCGTCTTCACGATCGTGCACAGCGCGCACGGCTCGCCGAGCCGCTGCAGGCGCACGATCTCCTCGTACACGTCGCTCATGGCGCGCGCCGCGTCACTCGAGCAAGTACACGCGCGGGTCGAGCTGCTCGAGGTCGAGCGGCTTGCCGTCGGCCACCTCGCGACACCAGTGCATGGCCACTTCCTCGACCCAGCGCCGGTCGATGCGCGGCCGCGGGCCGATGTCGAAGCTGCGCTGGAAGTACATCAGCGCGCGCACGGGGTCCTTGCGGTGCACCAGCTCGATCATGCCGAGGTTCTGGTTGGCGTCGCCCCAGCCTTCGGCGACCAGATCGCGCTCCTCGGCGCTGCGGTTGAGGTCGTTCGTCTGCTTCTCGCCTTCCGCGACGCAGTGTTGGAGCAGCCGCTCGGCCTCCTCGAGGCGCGAGGGGTAGTGGTAGACGAGCATCAGCGCGTAGCTGTTGACCCAGCGCACGTTGTCCGGCGCGAGGTCCGCGCAGGCCTTGTACGCGTCGCAGCACGCGGCGATCACCTTGCGCCCCTGCGCTTCGAGCCCGGCTGCACGCGCTTCGAGTTGCGCGCGCTCGGTCGGCTCCTCTTGCGCGGCGGCCGCCTTTCGCAGCTCGCGCGCGTGCATGAGCATCGGCACGCCCCACTCGCGGTGGAAGAAGCCCGCGTTGTTGGCGATCTCCGCGTCAGTGGGCTTGAGCTCGCGCAGCTTGGCGTACAGCCGCGCCGCCTTGCCGGCCGCCTCGTAGTCGAACTCGTGCTGCGCGCCGCGGAAGGCGCGGTCGGCGAGGTACATCAGGCCTTCGACACCGCTGCCCAGGCGCCCTTCGAGCCGCCACTGCGCGCCGCCGGGCAGCACGTCTTCCGTCGCACAGAAAGCCTGCTCGGCCGCAGCGTCGTCCCCGGTGTGGTAGTAGGACCAGCCCACGCCCGCGCGGCACATGACTTCGTAGCCCAGGCAGGCCTGCTCGTGGCGCGGTTCGAGCTCGCGGCAGGCGACGAACAGCTCTTCGGCGCGCACGAAGTGCGCCACCGCGTCGCGGCGCGCGGCGAGTTCGACCAGCCCCTGCTCGAACAGCTCGCTGGCGAGGAACCAGGCGGACAACTCGTAGTCCGGCAGGTCGACGCGCAGCTTCTCGTAGAAGGCCACGACCGAGTCAGAGCCCTCGGCGGCGCGCATCTGCTGCACGAAACGCACGTGGGCGGCCTCGTCCTCGGGTCGCGCGCGCACCAGGTCGCCGAGCACGTCGGCGGCGAGGTCGGGGCGCTGCTCCCACAAGAACAGGTTGGCGAGCTGCTCGTAGGCCCAGGCGTCTTTGACGCGCTGCGTCGTGCGCGTGACCAGCCGCGCTTCGAGCGCGCTGGCGAGTTCGCCCGCGTCGGCCGCGCCCGCCTGCTTGGCCTGGATGTAGCGATCGAAGGCGACCTGGATCGCGACCTGCTGCTGTTCGGGCGTGGGTGAAGCGACCTCGCGTTCAGCGCGCTCGAGAAAGCCCTGCGCCTGATCGACGCGCTGGAGCATGCGCGCCGCGCGCGCGGCCTCGAAGTCCAGGGCCGGCTCGCGACCGAGCGCCTGCGCGCGCTCGATCGCCGCGAGCGCGTCCTCGTAATAGAACTGCGGCTGCGTGTCGGTCGCGGCGGCGGCGAAGCAGGCGCGCACGCGCAGCACCCAGGCCTCGCGCAACTGCGCATTCGCGGCGTGGACCAGGTCGAGCTCGGCCAGCGCCTCGCGCGGCTTGCCTTCGGCGACGAGGGTTTGGGCAGCGGCCAGCGTGGCTGCGACGGCCGGCGAGGCGACTGAGCTCGACGGACGCTCGCTGGGGCTCGTGGCGCAGGCGCCGAGGACCAGCGCGGACAACAAACAGAGGGAGGTGCGCATGAGTGGGCGAAAACTACGCTCCGGGCCTGGAGCGCGCCACCTACGCGGCCCGAGTGCGCGGGTCACGCTCCGCGCCGCGGCGCCCGTCGCCCCAGACGAGTCTGGCGGGGCGGGCGGCGCGAAGTACGATCCGCGGCGCATGCAAAGTCACGGGCCGAAGAGCTGTTGGATCGCGCTGGCGCTCGCGCTGCTCGCCGCATGCGCTGCGCCGGACGCTGCGCCGGCCCCGTCGCCCGCCCGCGCGCGGCCCGAGCGGCCCGGCGCCCCGCGCATCCTCGGAGTGGTCGCGCACCCCGACGACGAAATCGCCTTCGGCGGCCTGCTGTACAAGGCGGCCACGCACCTTGGCGCGCGCTGCGACCTGGTGGTGATCACCAACGGCGAGGCCGGCTTCAAGTACGCGACGCTGGCCGAGGCGATGTACAGCGCGGAGCTCACCGACGAGGCTGTCGGCCGCGCGCGGTTGCCGCAGATCCGCAAGCGCGAGCTGCTCGAGAGCGCGGGCTATCTGGGCGTGAATGGCGTGCGCTTCCTCGACGAGCAGGACCACCGCTACACCACGGACATCGACGAAGTGCTCGGGCCGAACGCGAAGGTGTGGGACCTGCCGCGCGTGCGGCGCGAGCTCGACTCCGTGCTGGAAGCGGGCCGCTACGACTTCGTGGTCGGGCTGCGGCCGCGCGAACAGACGCACGCGCACCACAAGGCGGCCACGCTGCTCGCCACCGAGGCGGTCTTGCATCAACCGGTCGAGCGCCGGCCCGTGATGCTCGTCGTCGGCGTCACCGAGCACGCCAAGGCCACGCCGCTGGAGTTCGCGGCGAACGACGGCGGACTGGTGGTCGGACCGTTCGTGTTCGACCGCACGCAGAAGTTCGGGCACCAGGAGAAGCTCGACTACCGCGTGGTCATCAACTGGGCCATCGCGGCGCACAAGACGCAGGGCACGATGCAGCTCTTCGCCGGCCGCGGCGAACGCGAGGAGTACTTCCTGTTCGGCGAGCAGCGCCTCGAAGGCGCGCGCAAGGCGGCCGAGCTGTTCGAGCGGCTGCGCGAGCCGCAGTATCCGGGCAAGCTCTACGACGAGAGCGCGGGCGTCGGCGCCTCACGGCGTTGAACGCGATGGGCGAGAGTTCGCCGCACGCGGCCCAGGCGCAGCGCCTGCGCTCGCTCGACGCGCTGCGCGGCTTCGACATGTTCTGGATCGCCGGCGGCGGCGCGCTGCTCACGGCCTGGGCGAACTCGAACGAGTGGCGCTGGCTCGACTGGGCGCAGGCGCAGACCGAACACGTCGAATGGCACGGCTTCACCTTCTGGGACCTGATCTTCCCCCTGTTTCTGTTCATCGCGGGCGTGTCGCTGCCGCTCTCGTTCGACAAGCGCCGCGCGCAGGGTGCGAGCCAGGCGGAACTCACGCGCCACAGCGTGCGGCGCGGGCTGGTGCTCGTGCTCCTGGGCCTGGTCTACAACGGCGCGCTGAAGTTCGACTTCGAGAGCTTGCGCTACTGCAGCGTGCTCGGCCGCATCGGCCTCGCGTGGATGTTCGCCGCGCTGATCGCGCTGAGAACGAGTTGGCGCGGACAGCTCGCGTGGGCGCTCGCGTTGCTCTTGGGCTACTGGGCGGCGCTCTCCTGGATCCCCGTGCCGGGCTTCGGCGCCGGCAATCTCGCTCCGGGCGCGACGTTGACCGACTGGATCGATCGCAGCGTGCTGCCGGGCAAGCTCTACAAGGACGTGCGCGATCCCGAGGGGCTGTTCGCGACGATCCCGGCCATCGCCACGGCGCTGTTCGGCGCGCTCGCGGGCCGTTTCCTCGCCAGCGAGCGCTCGCCAGCCTCGAAAGCCGCGCAACTCGCGCTGGCGGGCGCAGCCCTGATCGCGCTCGGCGCCGCCTGGGGTCTGGTGTTCCCGCTCAACAAGAACCTGTGGAGCAGCTCGTTCAGCGTGTGGTGCGCCGGCTGGAGCGCGCTGCTCCTGGCGGTGTTCTACCTGGTCTTCGACGTGGCCGGCTGGCGGCGCGGCGCGCTGTTCTTCGAAGTGATCGGCGCCAACGCAATCCTGATCTACGTGCTGCAGTCGTTCGTCAACTTCGACGCGCTCGCAAAGCTCCTGCTCGAGCAGCGCGGCGCACTGAAGCTGCACCCCGCGCTCGTCGCCGGCGGAGGCCTGGCGTTGAAGTGGCTGCTCCTCTACGCGCTCTACCGGCGGCGCTGGTTCCTGCGCGTGTAGCCGCCGCGCCTCGCGCCCCGCTGCGGTTCACTGCAGGCCCGCGAACTTGCGCAGCGCGGAGTCGCGGGAGGAGAGTTCCTTTTGGAGCGTCGCGACCGAGGCGGAGATGGCCTTGGCGTCGCCGGCCTTCAGCGCGTTTCGAAAGGCGTCGTGGGCTGCCGCGAGCGGCTGATCGCCTGGGGCGCCGTCGAGCAGGAAGGACACCACGAGCCCGGCCTCGTGGTAGAGGCGCGCAGAGCTCTCCAGCTTCGTCAGGTCGAGCGCGAAGGCGAACACCTCGTCGAGCTTGCGCAGGCCGCCGGTGCGCTGGAGCTGACCGAAGGCGAACTCGCGCAGGCCCCAGGGATTGGCGTCGGCGGCAGCCTCGGGGTCCTTCATGTAGCGCTCGACGTAGCTCGCGGCGCCGTAGCGCAACCAGCGCGGGATGCGCTTCTCGGCCCAGAAACCTGCCGTCGAAGTCCCGATGACGCCGGCCTGGTTCACCTCGCCGATGAAGCCCCAGGACGGATCGATGGCGTCGACGAAGCTCTGCGCGGCGGCCCAGCGCAGCCAGTACGGCCCCCAGCCGCGCAGCTTCTCGTCCTTGCGGTCCCAGAAGCTCACGCCGCAGCCGAAGAACTGCGCGGGCGGCGTCGACATGTCGAAGGCGAGATCGGCGAAGTAGGCCCCGTGCAGCGAGGAATAGCCCTCGGCGTCCGGCAGCAGCGGGCGCGTGCCACCGGCTGCGGCGTTGTACTGATCGAGGCTCGCGAGCACGACGAATTCGGGTCTGCGCGCCGGCGCGAGCCCGAAGATGCGCACGAGCTCGGGATAGCTCTTCTCCGCGTACCAGCGCGCGGCGTCGGCGCCAGCCCAGTCGCACGTGCTGATGACGGTGAAGTGCTCTCCCACCAGCTCCCAGGCGTTCTCGAGCTTCGAGTGGAACTCGTTCGCTTGCGCGAGCTCGACCCACTCCTCGCCGCACTTCCAGCGCAGCGCGGTCCAGTGCTCCACATCGCTCGGCGCGACCCAACTGTTGTCGTCAGCGCGGAACACGAACCCAGCCGCCTTGCGCTCGGCGTCTTCCTTCTCACGCGCGAGCACGTGCGGGCTCGCCCATTTGCCGTTCGCGTCCTTGACCCAGCCCATGGCGTGGAACGGAAGCTCGGATTCGGGGACCCACAGCTCCTTGAAGCGCGCGAGCCCCTTCTCCTTCATGCGCGCGGCCTCTTCGCGCTTGTACTTCGTGAGCTCGGTCAGACTCTCGAACCACTTGCCGTCGTAGAGCTGGTGCCCGAGCGCCTTGCGCGCCTCCTCGTGGCTCGCATCGAGCGCGATCACCGCGCGGTAGACCTTGCGCGCGTCGCTGTCCTTCGCGCAGGACTTGGCAAGTTCGAGCAGCTTCGCGATGTCGGCGCCCGCGGCCTTGATCTTCGCCTCGAGGTTCGCGTCCTGGCTCGCGCTCACGGGCGCGGGCGGAGCGCTGACGACGATGGGAACGGGGGCCAGCAGCAACAGCGACGCGATCAGCATGGGGGACCCGCCCTCGAGGAACGGGCAGAAGTGCAGGGAAGGGCCGAGTCTAGCAGCGCGTTCCGCGCCCGGGGGAACTCGTCGGTCGAGACGAGATTCCTCCTGCGATCGCGACGGAAGTCGAGTGTGATGGTCACGTTGGTCCTCCGCCCCCTACGCAGAGATTTCGCCGGTGACTCCCAGGAGCCCCCAAGATCCCGATTCCCCGCCGTCGGTGCTGCAAGCGATCACGCAGCGCACCGGACAGGCGCCGAAGGTGCTGCTCTCCGACTCAGGCTCCGAGCACGGCGCGTCGCCGGTGATCGCACCTGGGACGGTGAACGCGCTGCGCACGCCGAAGGGGCGCGGCAACTACCAGATGCTGGGCGAGATCGCGCGCGGCGGGATGGGCGTGATCCTCAAGGGGCACGACACCGACCTGGGGCGCGACGTCGCGATGAAGGTGCTCGACCCGGAGCTCGCGAAGAACCCGGCGGTCGTGCAGCGCTTCATCGAGGAGGCTCAGATCGGCGGACAGCTCCAGCATCCGGGCATCGTGCCGGTCTACGAGCTCGGACTGATGGCCGACGAGAGCCCGTACTTCACGATGAAGCTCGTGAAGGGCCGCACGCTCTCGGCGCTCTTCCAGCAACGCAAGTCGACGAGCGATGACCGCGGGCGCCTGCTCGCCGTTTTCGAGTCGGTGTGCCAGACGGTCGCCTACGCGCACTCCAAGGGCGTGCTGCACCGCGACCTGAAGCCCGCGAACATCATGGTCGGCGCGTTCGGCGAGGTGCAGGTCGTCGACTGGGGCCTCGCGAAGGTGCTCAGCCGCGGCGGCGTCGCCGACGAGAATCGCGCGCAGGACAGCCTCTTCACGGTGATCGAGACCGTGCGCAGCGGGCCGGGCTCGTCCGGCTCGGACTCGCTCGCAGGTTCGGTCATGGGAACGCCGGCGTACATGGCGCCCGAGCAGGCGCAGGGCGAGGTCGAGAAGCTCGACGAGCGCGCCGACGTGTTCTCGCTGGGCGCGATCCTGTGCGAGCTGCTCACGGGCAAGCCGCCCTACGAGTCGGGCGAAGGCGAGCCGATCATCGTGCAGGCCGCCAAGGCGAGGCTCGATCCGGCGCGCGCGCGCATCGAGGGCTGCGACGCCGATCCGACGCTGATCAAGCTGTGCCTCGACTGCATGATGCCGTCGAAGAACGCGCGCCCGGCGAACGCAGATGCCGTCGCGCGCGCGGTGCACGAGTACCTGACGACGATCGAGCAGCGCGCGAAGAAGGCCGAGGTCGAGGCGGCGGAGGCCCGCATCCGCGCGGAGGAAGAGCGACGCGCGCGGCGCTTGACGGTCGCGCTCGCGGGCTCGGTCGCGCTCGCGATCACGCTCGGCAGCGCAGGGCTGTGGTGGGCCAATCGCGAGCGCAACGCGCGCACGGCGCAGATGCACGCGGCGGTCGAGACGGCGCAGGGCGAGTCGCTGCGGCTGGGGCAGGCGGGCAAGCATGCCGAGGCTCTGGAGGCCGCGCGGCGCGCGCTGGCGCTCGCAGAGACCGGCGACGCCGACGAGGCCACGCTGCAGCGCGCGCGCGAGTTCGTCGCGACCTCGCAGGCCGCCGAGTCCGCCGCGCGGCGCGAGCAGGAACTCGTCGAGAAGGACCGCGAGCTGCGCGAGCAGCTCCTGCAGCTGCGCATCGATCAAATCGCGTCGGTCGGCGACCGGCAGGCCGAGATCGAGCTCGACCGGCGCTTCGCGGACGCCTTCCACAGCTACGGGGTCGACCTCGAGGGCTCCGACCTGGTGCCGGCGCTCGAGCGCATCCGCGAGCGCGACATCGCGCGCGAAGTGGCGCTGGCGCTCGACGACTGGAGCCGCGTGCGACGCCGCGTTCACGGCCCGCGCTCGGAGAAGACCGAGAACCTCTACGTGCTCGCGATGGACCTCGATCCCGATCCGGAGCGCACGCGCATGCGCGCGGCGATCTCCGCAGGCGACCTGCCGACGATGCTCGACATCGTCGACGCGCCGAACCTCCACAAGCTCGACCCCGGCTCGATCTTCGTCCTCAGCGCTGCGCTATGGGACAGCGGTCCGCAGCACCATCCGGCCGTCTACCGCATCTACGACCAGGCCGTGCAGCTCTACCCCGGCGACTACGTGCTGCAGTCGATCGGCGGGACGATCTACCAGAACGCTGGGCGCTTCGAAGCGTCGATGGCGTGCCGCACGGCCGCGCTCAGCCTGCGACCGAACGACGCAACGGCGCGCTTGCGCAACGCAGACGCGCTGTACTTCCTCGGCCGCCTCACCGAGGCCGAAGGCAGCTATCGCGCGCTCGTCGCGCAGCACCCCGAGCACGGGGAGGCTTGGTACAGCTTCGGGCTGTGCATGCTGCAGCTCGGCGACAACGCCGAAGCGCAGCGTTGCATCGAGCGCGCCCTCGCGCTGCAGGAGAACGCCGACTGGCGCGCCGACCTCGTCGGCGTCAGCTACTACGTCGGCCAGATCGGTCGCGAGGAGTTGGTCAGGGCCATCCGCGCAGAAACGCAGCCCATCCGGCTGATCACGCTGCTCTACCCGCTGCTCGACCACCCACAGCCCGCGCGCCGCGACCCCGCCTTCGTGCTGGAGACCCTCGATGAGCACGCGGCGAACCTCGAGGGCCAGGACTGGCTGTTCCTCCCCAAGGCCGTGGCGCTGATCCGCATCGGCGACTGGGAAGGCGCCGCCGCGCAGCTCGAGGGCCGCTACACGCCGCCCGATGCGCTGATCATCACGCCGCTCGCGCTGGACTTCATCCGCGCGCTGGTCTACTCCAAACTCGGCCGCGTCGAGGCGGCGCGCGAGAGCTACGCGCGAGGTCAGGCCCGCATGGCCCAGGTCGTCGGCGGCAATCCTGCGGCCTGGGACCGCTCCGACGTGGTCCGCTGGCGGCGCGAGTGCGAGGCAGCACTGGGGTTGTGAATCAGCGAACCCGCGGCGACACCTGCTGACCCGGCCGCTCGGGCCCCAGGGCACGCGGCTATCGGCCGCAGCGACTGGAACAGAACCGCGCGCAGCAGGCGCTGCGTGTTCGGCGCCGCATCAGCAGCGAGGCGCGCGCTCGATCTCTTGCGGGGAGACGCTCTCGCGCACGGCAGCGCGAGCCAGCGCGCCGCCCGCAACTGCCTCTCGCCGCTGCCTGAGAACCTCGGCGTGCAGGCCAATCGCCAACGGTCCAGCGCTCCGAGCCATCGCACTGCCGACGGACGCGCTGAGAGCGGCCGGAATCGACCGCGAGCGGGCGCCGCGCGGCTCGCCGGACTGAACGTCGCCGTGCTGGAGTTCCCGGCTCGGGTTCATCACTCTTCAGCGTCCAGAACGGACCTCGCAGCTTGAAGCACGACGATCCTCCCCATCCGCTGGCAGCGCCGACGCGCGGGTCGTTCCTCGCGCAACTCGGCGCCGCCCTGTCCGGCGCTGAGTTCGACTACACCAGCGGCTCGCTGACGCGCGCGGTGTGGCTGCTCGCCATCCCGATGGTGCTCGAGATGGTGATGGAGTCGACCTTCGCCATCGTCGACGTGTACTTCGTCGCGCAGCTCGGCCAGGACGCTGTCGCGGCCGTCGGACTCACCGAGGCGATGCTGACGATCGTCTACGCGCTCGGCATCGGGTTCGCCGTGGCGGCGACAGCGCTCGTCGCGCGGCGCATCGGCGAGAAGAACAAGGAAGGCGCGGTGCGCGCGGCGACGAGCGCGTTGGCGCTGGGCGCGGCGTTCGGAGTCGCGATCGGCATTCCGTGCGCGTTCTACGCCGAAGAACTGCTGGGGCTGATGGAGGCGAGCCCGCGCGTGATCGAAGCCGGAGCGGGCTACACGCGTTGGATCCTGGGCTTCAACGTCGTGGTGATGCTGATCCACCTGGGCAACGGCGTGCTGCGCGGCGCGGGCGATGCGGTGCTCGCGATGAAGACGCTGGCGCTCGCCAACGGAATCAACATCGTGCTCGATCCGTGCCTGATCCAAGGCTGGGGGCCGTTTCCCGCGCTGGGACTCGAAGGTGCGGCGATTGCGACGGTCATCGGGCGCAGCGTCGGCGTCGCTTATCAGCTCTGGGCGCTGCGGCGCGGCGTCGGACGACTCGAGTTGCGCGGCCCCGCCTTCCGCGTCGAGCCGCCGATCCTGATCGAGCTGCTGCGGCTCTCCGCTGGCACCGTGGGGCAGTTCCTCATCGCGACCTCGTCGTGGGTGCTGCTGATGCGCATCGTCGCGCCCTTCGGCGAGGCGGCGCTCGCGGGCTACACGATCGCGATCCGCATCGTGGTGTTCGCCTTCATGCCCGCGTGGGGATTGAGCAACGCGGCGGCGACGCTGGTGGGCCAGAACCTCGGCGCGGGCCAGCCCGATCGAGCGGAGCGCTCGGTGTGGCTCACCGGGCTCTACACGATGGGTTTCCTCGCGCTGGTGACGATCGTGTTCCTCTCGCTCGCGCCGCAGCTCGTCGGGATCTTCACCACCGACCCCGAGGTGTCGCGCATCGGGATCGACGCGCTTCGAACGCTCAGCTACGGCTACGTGTTCTACGCCTGGGGCATGGCGACCGTGCAGGGCTTCAACGGCGCGGGCGACACGCGCACGCCGACCTGGATCCACTTCGTGGCCTTCTGGATGGTCGAGATCCCGCTGGCCTGGACGCTCGCCGGACCGCTCGAGATGGGTCCGTCGGGCGTGTTCTGGTCGGTGTGCTTGTCGGAGTCACTGCTCGCGCTGATCGCGATCGCGATGTTCCGCCGCGGCAGCTGGAAGCACGCGCGCGTCGCCGCTGATGTCACGCACTGACGTAGAGTCGTCGAGCGTGCAGTCTCTCGCGTCCCATCTGCGTGCAGTCCTCGGCCTGTTCGTGCTCTGGAGTCTCGCGCTCGCCGCAGCTTCCCCAGCCTACGCTCAACAGGACAGCCGCACGTTGCGGGTGTTCATCTTCGCGGGGCAGTCGAACATGGTCGGCGCCGACTCGAGAGCCCACGACATCCGCCTGTACCCGCCGTTCGCCGGCTTGGACAAGCCGCAGAAGGATGTGCGCTTCTCGTACTGCATCGGACGCGAGGACAAGTCGAAGTCCGACGGTTGGGTTGAGTTGCAGCCGGTCGAGGACATGGTCGGCCCCGAGCTGAGCTTCGCGCGCCTCGTCACGAAGCACATTGACGCGCCGATCGCCGTCATCAAGTGCGCCGCGGGCGGCACGAGCCTGGGCGGCGACTGGAATCCCGACGCGCCGAGCGGCTTCAAGCTCTATCCGCTCACGCTCGACTGGATTCGCAGCGCGCTGGCCGACCTCGAGAAGCGCAAGGTCCCCTATCGCCTCGAGGGCTTCATGTGGCATCAGGGCGAGAACGACATGTTCGACGCGGCGTTTCGCGAGAGCTACGCCAAGAACCTCGCGAACTTCATCGCCTGCTGGCGGCGCGACTTGCGCGCGCCGCAGTTGCGCTTCTACGTCGGCGAGTTGTGCACCAAGACCATCTGGGGCATGGACCATCGCCGCGAGAAGTACGCGATCGCCCGTGCGCAACTCGCAGTGACCGACGCGGATCCGCTCGCCGACTACGTTCGGACCTCGAACATCGCGGTCGAGATCGGCGGCGAGGAAGGGCTGCACTACCACTACGGCACGCTCGGTCAGCTCGAGCACGGAGAGAACTACGCCGAGGCGTACTTGCGGAGCATCGGCGCGGGCCCGCAAGTGACTCGCACGCTCCAGCGCTGGCCGTATGCGAAGGGCGCCGCGGTGAAGCTCTTCATCCTCGCCGGGCACCGCAACATGGAAGGCGAGCGCGCGTTCGTGCAGGAGCTCGAGTCGATCAAGGGCGGCGCTGCACTCGCGCGCGACAACGAACGCATCGCCTTCAAGTACGACGTGGGCGGCGGGTTCAAGCGCTCCGGCGGCTGGGTCGCGCTCGCGCCGGCGGGTCCCTACGACACCTTCGGGCCCGAGCTGAGCTTCGGCGCCGCGCTCGCGCGCAAGTCGAAGGGCGCCGTCGCCATCGCGAAGTTCACGCACAGCGGCTCACAAATCGTCGACTGGACTCCACAGGGCAGCGAGGCGGAGGCTCGCAACCTGTACCCGAGCTTCATCGCCTTCGTTCGCGAGTCGAGGGCGGAGCTGGAGGCGAAAGGACACTCGGTTGAGCTGGCCGGCGTCTTCTATCACCTGGGCGAGAACGACTTGGCGTGGGGCCCGTACCGCGAGCGCGCCGTCGAGCGCCTGTCCGAACTCGTCACGCGCAGTCGCGTAGATCTGAATGCGCCGGCGCTGAAGTGGTTCGTGAGCCAGCAGCGCCCGCCCGACCACGAGGGCCTCGCGTCGATCGACGTGACCGCGCAACTGGCCCGACTGGCCGCGTCGGACAGTGACGTCGTCCACATCAGAGCGTTCGATCTTCCAGGGGAACTGCAGAAGCTCGTGTTGACGACGCCAGCGATCGTGGAGCTGGGCGAGTTGCTGGCCGAGAGCTACTCGAAGCAGCGTTGAACGCGGCGCGGCGCGCGACACCGATCCGCAGTCGCGTTGATCGGCGAGCGGCGCAGGGTTCCAATCGCGCCATGACAGCACCGCGCTTTTTCGTTCTGGGGGCCGGCCGATCCGGAACGAGCATCCTGCAAGAGGTGCTGTCGCTGCACCCGCAATTGGTGGTGAGCCACGAGCTGCGCGTGCTCGAGCTGGCGCTCATCGCAGCGTCCGTGTTCGACACGCGCGGCGCGCCGCTGAGCGATCCGAACGCGCCCAAGTCTGCGCTGGGCATCGAGCTGGGCCGCGAATTCGTCGCAGCGCTC
Source organism: Planctomycetaceae bacterium (assembly GCA_011525785.1). Lineage (GTDB taxonomy): Bacteria > Planctomycetota > UBA1135 > UBA1135 > WYBT01. The sequence continues at coordinate 208,911 of WYBT01000021.1, read as the reverse complement.
GGCGGGGAGCAACTGCGCGCGGCAGGAAAGAGCGGCGGCGTGTACGCGGACAAGTACCCGCCCTACTGCGAGCAACTCGCGGCGCTCGACGCGCTGTGGCCGCAGGCGCGCTTCGTCCACATCCTGCGCGACGGCCGCGATGTGCTCGCCTCGGCGCACGCAGCGTTCGTGACCGACCGCGGTTGGCGCCGCGACCGCAGCGTGCCTCCGCAGGAAGCCATCGTTCAGCAGTGGACGCGTCACGTGAAGGCCGCGCGCGCCCACGCGGCCAAGCTCGCGCCGGGCCGCTACGTCGAGGTTCGCTACGAGGACCTCACGAGCCGCCCACGCGACGTGCTCACGACGATCTTCGACTTCGTCGGGCTCGAGCCGGGCGCGGCGCTCGAAACGATGGCGGCGCGACTTCGGCCGGGAAAGACGTGGCGCGAAACACTCGCGCACTCGGAGCTCGCCGCGTTCGAACGCGACACCGCCGCGAGCGAGTTGAACCGCGAGCTCGGCTATCCGCCAACGGCGCTCGGAGAGAGCGAGCCTCGAGTCGAATCCGACGCTGCGAATTGGACGGAGGCGCTCCAGAGCGCGCCGCAGTGGTTCGACGCTGGCGAAGCGGCTCTCGCGCGCGGAGATCAGCGCCGCGCCGTGTTCGCCTTCCTGCGCGCGATTCGCGGGCCGCAGAAGGACCTTCGAGGCGCGCTGCGCCTGCTCGACATGCACGAGCGCCCCGAGTCGCTCTTCGCAGCGATGAACGCGCTGCACAGCACCGATCAAGGCGCGCGCAGTGCGCTGGCGCGTTGGATGCACGCGCGCGGGCTCGATCGCGACGCAGCGCGCGCCGTCATGGGCCTCGCCGGAGGTGCGCAGTGAGCGGGCTGGTGCTAGTCGGCGGGCCGGCGGGTCCGAACCTCGCGCTGCTCGGCCGCGAGCTCAGCGCGCGCGACGACGCGCGGCCCATCGATTTCGCCTTCGCGGCGTTCTTGCAGCGCTTGCGTGAGGCCACTCAGCACCGCGCAACCGTTTGGCAAGGCGTGGGCGCGCGGCCCGCGGATTGGATCGAGCCCGCGCTTCGCCGCGTGGCTGACGTCACTGCGCACGCGCTGACGCGGGGTGCGCGCTGGTCGGTCGACGCGCGCGTCGACAACGCCTTCGAACTCGAGTCGCTCGGCGATGCGTTGCCACAGGCGCACTTCGTGCTGCTCGTGCGCGATGGACGCTTCGCGCCGACGCGCGTCGACACGCCGCAGGCCGCGTTGGACTGGGCGCGCGAGTGGGCCCGCGCCTGTGGACCGATCGCGCGCGTCGCCAAGCGCCTGGGTGCTCGCGCTCATGTGGTTCGCGATGAGGAGCTGGTCGCCGATCCAGGTCGTGTGATGGCGAGCATCGTCAAGAGTTTCGGACTCGACACAGCGTGCGAGTGGGCCGGGCCCGCGCCCCAGCGCTGCGAGCCGCTCGCGCCCGCGCTGCTCGAGTGCTTCGCCGCGCACGGACCGGCGCGCGTGCTGAGCGAGCAACACGGCTACGCGCTTGCGGCGCCCGGTCCCGAGTGCGACCGCTCGCCCGAAGTCGCGTTGGAGCTCGTGCGCGCGCTGCTGAGCGAGGGCCGCGTCGACGAAGCGCGTGCCTGCGCCTCTCGCGCGCTGGCCCTGCAGGCGTGCGCCGCGACGCACGAAGCGCTCGGACTGGTCGAGTTGCGCTCGGGGCGCGAAACACAGGCCGTGCATTCGCTGCTGCGGGCCGTTCAAGCCGACGTGAATCGAGTCGGTCCCTGGCGCGAGCTGTTCGCGCTGGCCCATCGCCCGGAGTTGCTCGCCGTAGCGGAATTCGCGCGCCTCTCGACGCAACCCCAGGTGCGCTACGCATTGGCGCGCTGGCTGGTCGCCCGCGGACTCGACCGCGAGGCCGCCGAGATCGTCGCCAACGTCGCGCACCAGCCCTGGCAGAGCGTCTGAGTTTCGCGTCGAACGTCGGGTAGCTTGGCGGCGATGAACCTCAACCTGCCGCTGCTCGGCGTCGCCCTGTTCGCTCCGTTCCAGAACACAGCGGCGGCGCAGAAGGCGACGCGCACTCCGCCCGAGCAGACCAGCCGCGGTCTTCACGGCTACATCGGTTATCAGGCGTCGCCGCCAGCCGATCGCAGCGAGTACGGCATGGGCATGGGCTTCTACTCGGCCGCGTGGTCGTTGATCGATCGACCCCTCGCCCACTTCCAGATCGGTCTCGCCAGCGGCTGGATCCTGCCGGACAACCGCGACAACAAGGACAAGCCGCTCGCGCCCGAGGGCACGCTGGCGCGCACCTGGAAAGAGCGCGGACCGACGTGGGACAGCGTGTTCCAGACGGTCGAAGGCGGCCTGGGTTATTGGGCGGGCAATCGTTTTCGCTACGGGCCGCCCAAGTTCAGCATGAACGCCACGCCGCAGTGCTACGACTACGAGGTGGGCTCGCCCGGCTGGTCGTTTTTCTATGACACCGAAGCTCTGCCCGACAACCGCCTTGGAATCGCGCAGCTCAGCAATCGACTGTTGATTCCGCCCGACGCGCTGCCGTTCGCGGGCAGCCCGAACGGCCAGTTCCTGGGCTACAGCTACATGGCGCTGCCGTTCACCGACCCACTGCCGAGCGTCGACGGCAAGGCGCCGACGGGCGATCACGCTTGGACGTGCTTCCTCGCCACGGCGAACTTCAAGGGACCCATCGCGTACTACATCCCCGAGACCTGGAGCAAGATCGCCGACATCTTCGACTATCCGTTCTTGCACGGTCGCGGTCTCGACAGTCGCCAGGGCCTGATGGGCGGCGGCGCGATGGAGATCAACACCGTGCCGCAGTTGTGCGCGAGCGCAGACGACGGCGCGCGCTACTCGAAGATTCCGGCGCTGCGCTTCCCGATCGACAAACAAGGACGCGCGGTGCTCGTGCAAGACGTCACGTACTACTCGCGGCGCGCGCTCTACGACGCCTTCCTCGCCTGGCGACGCGGCGGCGCGGCGCCGAGCGGGAAGTTCGATGCCGCCGGCGCGTTCGTGGCGAAGTTGAGCACTCGCACGCCGGGCTTCGATCAAGACGACCTGCCCATCGACGGCGTCGCGAGCACCTTCGACACCAAGGTGTTCGACGACAACACCTGGGGCCTGGAGTGGAAGGAGTCTGACCACGCGCCGCGCGGCCAATTCCCGCAGTACTACCGCCACGAGGGCGAGCGTCGCGTCGCCGTTTCCCCCGCCGCGGTGCCGAAGGAAACGGGCCTGCACGCCGCTGAGTTCGAGCTCGCATCGCCGGGCGAGCCGTTCACGTCGCCTGCGAGCGGCGCGTGGACCGAGCCGGGCGCGTCGACCGAGGCGCAACAGGTCCGCCTGGGCGACGGCTCGCTCGTGACCTACCGCTGGTATCGCTTCGTCGACCAGCCCTCGTTCGTGCAGTACCGCTGGAGCGCCGAGAAGAAGGCCGCGCTGCAGGCCTTCGTCGAGAAGCTCCACCGCGCCTGGCCGATCGACCGCGACTACATGGCGCCGCCGACGCGCGGCGAGTTGGTCAAGCTCGACCCCGCGCTGCTCGTGACGCCGCCCAAGGGCCTCGAGGTCGGCTACGTGCCGATCGTGACGCGCCAGGAACGCGCGCCGTAGGCGGGTCGACTCGGTGAACGGCCGGCTCGACTGCTCCGCCTGATTTCGCAGAAACCTGAACCGCTTCGAAGCGCTCCCGCCATCATCAGGTCCAAGTGCGGAACGGGCAGGAGAGGACAACCATGAACGTGCGAGCGTTTCTTGTTTCGGCCGTGGCATCGCTGGGTTCGATCGCCGGGGCGCGCGCAGCGCCGCAGTGCGACGAGGTCGTGCCCGGGTTCCATTTGCCGGCCATGGACGACGCGATCACAACCGTGATCAGCGGTGATCTGGGTGACGGAGAGAAGCTCTACTTCGGCGGCCTGTTCCGCACAGCGGGCGCAACACCCGCGTCGCGTGTCGCACGCTTCGACGGCGTGCACTTCGAAGCGCTCGGCAACGGCCTCAACCGCGAGGTGACGCAGCTGTGCGTGTTCGATGCGGGCCAGGGGCCAGAGCTGTACGCAGCGGGCGACTTCACGATGTCCGGCAGCGTGCCGATGGACGGCCTCGCCCGTTGGAACGGCACGAGCTGGTCGGGCATCGGCGACGTGATCGGCGGCGACATCTTGAAGCTCAAAGTCGTGGATTTCGGCTCTGGCCCGCGCTTGTGCGTGTGTGGCGACTTCACCTCGATCGGCGGCGTCACGGCTCCGGGCATGGCGCTGTTTGACGGCGCCAGCTGGACGTCGGCGCCACTCTCAGGCGCTGGAGCAACGGCCGTCCGAGACGTGGCGCGCATGGACGACGCCAACGGGATGCGCATCTACATCGTGAACCAGAGCGGCAACATCCAGTCGTACAACGGAACGACTTGGCGCTTCGATACAAGCGTCTTCGGAGGCGTGTTCACCGAGCGGAGCCTGACTGTGTTCGACGATGGGCAAGGCCCGCAGCTCTACGTGACGGGCAGCGGCTCTGTCACCGCGCTGCCGTTCTCGATGCCGCACGAAGGCCTGGCGCGCTTCGATGGCGTGCAGTGGAGCGCTCTGCCGGGTTGGTTCGGAACCCATACTCGCGCGACGCATGCCGCGACGGTCGCCGGCCTGCCGGCGCTGTACTTCCTCGAGCGGAATCTCGGCATCGGCCGTTGGAATGGTGCTCAGATCCAGTGGATTGCGCGCTGGGATCAGGCCTACTTCTGGACCGCTCAGCTGGCCGAGGTGTCGAGCGGTCCGGCCGCCGGACTCTGGGGTTGTTCGAGCTACGACTCGTTGGCCGGGAGCTTCAGCACCCCGACGGAGTCGAGCCTGGCGCGCTTCGACGGCGCGAATTGGACCAGCTACGCGTCGCCCGAGCCCGCGGTGCTCCCGCGCAAGATCGGAACGGAGTTGCACGCACTCGGAGTCCACGATGACGGTTCTGGCCCCGCGCTGTACACAGCGGGACGTCTCCGCGGCGCCGATGCGGACGAGAGCAGCGCCATCGCGCGCTGGAACGGTGCGAACTGGTCGCTGCTGCCGGGTCGCTTCACGGACATCTTCGACGGTGTGCGCTCGATCGTCTCCTACGACGACGGCGGCGGCTCGCGCCTTTACGTCGGTGGCTATTTCCGCGTCGACGGCGTTCACCTGGGCCTGGTGGTCAAGTGGGACGGCGCCCAGTGGAGCTCGGTCGGCTCGAGCTTCCACACTGGGGGAGGCGGTTTCGCTCCGATCGTGAATGACATGCTCGAGTTCGACGACGGAAATGGCCGCTCGCTGTTCGTCGCGGGCGACTTCTATTCGCTAGGGGGCGCCGCCGGGGATTACGTCGCGCGGTGGAACGGAACAACGTGGCAGGGGCTCCCGGGCCTCGAAGGGGCGGTGAACGACCTGCACGTGCACGACGACGGGAGCGGTCCGGCGCTCTACGCGGCCGGCAAGTTCCTCACGATCGACGGAGTGTCGGCGTCGCGCATCGCGAAGTGGAACGGTGCGAGTTGGTCGAGCGTGGGCGGCGGAGTCTCGATGGAAGTCGCGACCATGGCCTCCTTCGAAGGCGACCTGATCGTCGGCGGTCTCGACCCGTTCAACAGCAGCACCATGAACAACAACGTGCGGCGCTGGGACGGCAGCACGTGGACGACGGTCGCGGGCAGTCCGCTCGGCGACGTCCGTGCGCTGCTCGCGCGCGACACGGTCCGCGGCCGCGAGCTGGTCGCGACCGGGAACTTCACGACACTCGAAGGCGGGGCCCCCGCTCCCCGACTCGCGCGCTTCGACGGAACGTCGTGGTCGGCCTTCGACGTCGGCTTGATCAAACTCGGCCAGAGCGCCAGCCAAGGGCTCGCTCTCGCGCTCTACGACGACGGCCTGCAGCTGCACGGCACGCTGTACGTCGCCGGCGACTTCCGCGCCGCGGGTGAACACGCCTCGCGCTCGATCGTGCGCATCGTGGATGCGTGCAAGTGCGATGCGACGAACTATTGTTCGAGCGGAACGACCTCGAACGGCTGCGAGCCCGTGATCACGGGACTGGGTCGAGCGAGCGCTTCGGCCTCGACGAGCTTCGTGCTCCAAGCGAGCCAGCTCGAAGGCGGACGCTCGGGCCACATCTTCTACGGCGTGAGCGGCGGCATGGCGAATCCGTGGGGCCAGAGCTCGCACTTCCTGTGCGTGCGGCCGCCGTCGCAACGCACGGGCACGCAGTCGACCGCCGGCACGCCGGGCCAGTGCGATGGCGCGTTCGCGCTCGATTGGAACGCCTACGTCGCGGCGAACCCCGCCGCACTCGGCCTGCCTCTCGCGGCTGGAGACCAAGTCTGGGCCCAGACCTACTTCCGCGATCCGGCCGGCCCCAAGCGCACCGCGTTGAGCAACGCGCTGCACTTCGTGATTTGCCCGTAGAGCGCAGAGCGTCCGCCGGCGCCGCATCGAAGTCACTTCGACACGCCGCTCGGCCCCGCACCGACAGAAAGAAGCGCGCCCGCGAGTTCGACTGAACCCGCGGGCGCGCACTGCTGAGGATCAAGTTGCCAATCAGGTGCCGATCACGCCGCCGTCGAGCTTGCGGATGACGATCGTCGTCGGGCGCGGACGCTGGCCGAAGGGGAAGCTGCTGACCGTCGTCGGGTTCGTGACCGACGGCGCGCCGAACAGTCCGTTCCAGAAGGTCGTGGACTCGCCGGGGTGCTGCACGTTGATGAACATCGTGCGCTGGTCGGGAGTCGTGATGACGCCGGTGATCTCACAGCCGCGCGGTCCGGTGAGGAAGCGCTTGATCTCGCCGGTGACACCGTCGGCCGCGAGCATCTGGTTGTTGCCGATGCGGTCGTAGCCGCGGTCGGCGCGATTCTGCGACGAGTTCGAGATGTCGGTCTGGATCCAGATGCGACCGTCGTAGTCGGCCCAGATGCCGTCCGGCGAGCCGAAGATCGACTGCGAGGCGGGCACGGTGGTGTCGTAGAAGTTGTCGCCCGCGAGCAGGAACACGCTCCAGGTGAAGGTCTGACGCGTGTGGTCGCCGAAGGGCTCGCGCAGCTTGATGATGTGGCCGTAGGGGTTGGGGTCGCGATTGGAGTTGACCGCCGAGTTGTTGCCCGTGCCGTTGGTCAGCGTGAGCAGCATGTCCTTGGTCACCGGGTTCTCGGTGATCCACTCCGGACGGTGCAGGCGCGTCGCGCCGACGAAGTCCGCCGCCTGGCGCGTGCGAATCAAGATGTCAGCCTGATCGGCCCAGCCGTTGGCGGGCGTCAGGTTGTTCTTGCCGAACTGCAGGCGCAGCCACTGACCCGTGCCATCGGGGTTGAACTTCGCGACGTACAGCACGCCGACGTCGAGCGGGCTCTCGCCTTGCGCGATGGCCTGCTGCCAGGGCTTGCGGCTCACGAACTTGTAGAGGTAGTCGCCGTTCTCGTCGTCGCCGCTGTAGACCACGGCGCGCATGCGCGACTCGACCACCGTGGCGCCTTCGTGCTTGAAGCGGCCCAGCGCCGTGCGCTTGACCGGCGCCGAAGTGGGGTTGAACGGGTCGACCTCGACCACCCAGCCGAACTGGTTGAGCTCGTTGCGATTGACCTCGAGATCGAAGCGCTGGCTGGCGATGTGCCAGCGATAGCCGAAGCCGGTCTTCGATACTCCGTAGCGCGCTTCGAGCGGCGTGGCGGTCCAGGTGGCCGACTCGGTTCCGAAGTAGCCGTTCCAGTTCTCCTCGCAAGCGAGGTAGGTGCCCCAGGGCGTCTTGCCGTGCGCGCAGTTGTTGAGCGTGCCGAGCGGGCTGGGCGTGATCGACGACTGCAACAGCGGGTGCGACGCGCTGACGGGACCGGAGAAGACCACCGGCGTCTCGCCCGTCACGCGGCGGTTGTAGGGCGAGTCGACCTGGAGCTGCCACTGGCCGTTGGTGTCCTTGTAGATCTCGGCCACGGTGACGCCGTGGGCGGCGAGCGCCTTCTTGACCTTCTCGAGGCCCGCGGCATCGGCGGTGATCGCCGAACCCTGCGCCGCGCTGTAGATCTGGTTGGCGTCGGTGTACTCGTGGTTCAACACGAGCAGGCCGCGCTCGTTGGGCGTTGCGCTGAACGGGAAGAAGTCCATCCCGTCGTGGTTGAAGCCGACCTGGCCCGCTTGATCGACCGAGGTGTTCGACGCGTCCAGTTGGAACGCCGCGACGCTCGAGAACAGCGGCGTGCCCCAGGGCAGCAGCACGTCCCACACGTAGCCCGGAGGCACGTGAATCGTGTCGTCCTGACTGGGCGCGATCTCGCTGAAGCCCAGCAGCGGGCTGCCGGCGCCGACGGCCGCGTTCGCGCGCCGCGACAGCAGCGAGCCGCCGAGGAACTGCGCCGCAGCGACGCCCAGCGCGCCGCCGAGCACCGTGCGACGGTTCATGCCCTGCTCGATGAGCTCGTGCAGCCAAGGGTTGTTCGACGGATTCGAACCGCTGGGGTTCTCGTCGTGGAGTTCGATCTCTTCCTTCATATGCCAGTCCTGGAGTCAGCGGCGGCGCCGCGCTCGTGTTGCAGCCTCGCGATGCACTCGAACGACCCCGCGTCGCTCGACGGTGCGGGAGGAAACGCGGCGCGCGAAAAGCCCAGGCGCAGTGCGGCGTCAATTGCGCGACAAGGGCGGCGCCGGCTCGACGCGGCCCGTCGCTCGTCGGCCGCAGCGGCAGGCGCGAGCGCGGTTACTTCCGGCGCCCTGGCTTCCTACAATCTTCACGCGCCGTCAGGGCCGAACGGGCCGGCGGCCGATAGGCAACCCCATGCCCGAGACCCAGCCCAAGGTGCGCTTCGCCCACTTCCGGTTCGATCCGAGCCGCGATCTGTTGGGCGAGGGTCCGCTCTCCGAGGTCTACCGGGCCGAGGACGAGAAGCTCAAGCGCACCGTGGCGCTCAAGATCCTGCGGGCGCACGTGGACCTCGACCCCGAGGCGGACGAGCGCTTCGAACGCGAGGCGCGCCACACCTCGAATCTGGTCCACCCCAACATCGCCACGATCTACGAGTACGGCGAGGACTCCGGCCGGCGTTACATCGCCATGGAGTACCTGCAGGGCCGCACGCTCGACAAGATCATCAAGGACGGCCAGCTCGGGCTCGAAGAGTCGCTGCGCATCGCGGTCCAGCTCACCAGCGCGCTGGCGCTCGTGCACAAGAGCGGCCTGATTCACCGCGACCTCAAGCCGGCCAACGTGATGGTGCTGCACGACGGCACGATCAAGCTGCTCGACTTCGGCATCGCGCGCGCCAGCGGCGAGTCCACCATCACGCAGCACGGCATGCTGGTCGGCACGGTGCTCTACATGAGCCCCGAGCAGGTCCGCGGGGACGAACTCGACGCCCGCAGCGACATCTTTTCGCTGGGCGCGATGCTGTACCACGCGCTGTGCGGGCAGCTGCCGTTTCCGGGCAATTCGTTCCCCGAGGTGTGCATGGCGATCCTCGACGCCAAACCCAAGGCGTTGTCGAAGGCGCGCACCGGGATCCCGCAGGCGCTCGAGGACTTCGTGATGAAGTGCATGGCCGCCAGCGCGGCCGAGCGCTACCCCAACGCCGAGATCGCGCACGGCGTGCTGATGGCGATCGCCGACGGGCTCGCGCCCAGCCGCGCCTCCGAGCGCCAGAACTACCTCTCCGGCCACCTGGTGCTGCCGCCGATCCGCTCGGACTCGGCGCACACGGGCTTCGCGGCCGACCTGCGCAAGGACATCGCCGCCGAGCTCTCGCGCGCCGGCATGAACACGACGCTGCTCTCCGACCAGAACGTGCCGAGCGATTTGCGCGTGGACTTCACGCTGCGCGGCGACGTGGCGGTCGACGGCTTCAAGGGCCGGCTGGCGCTGGTGCTCGAGCACTACAAGTCGCAGGACCTGACCCAGACGCGCGAAGTGTGGCGCGACTCGGTCGAGCACCTCGACACCGACGAGTGGTCGATCCAGGCGGGCCTGGTGCGCTCCGCGGTGCGCCAACTGCGCCGCCAGCTCGCCGAACACGCGCTGCGCCCCGAGGAGCCGCGCACTCGTGATCCCGAAGGCGCGCGCCAGCACTCGCTGCGCGGCCACGAAGTGCTGCACCGCGGCATGACCAAGCACCTGCTCGCGTCGATCTCGCTCTTCCGGCGCGCGATGGAGCTCGACGGCCGCTGCGCGCTGGCGCTGGCGGGCATCAGCGAAGCGCTGGTGCGCAAGTACCTGTACTGGGATGGCGACGAGAGCTTCCTGTCGGAGTCGCGCGAGTTCGCGCGCAAGGCGTTGGCGCTCGACGCAGGCTGCGCCGAGGCGCACACCTCGCTGGGCTTCGGCTACCACCTCACCGGCCTGATGGTCGACGCGCAGCGCGAGTACCGCCTCGCGATCCAGCTCAACCAGAACGAGTGGCTCGCCCACCGTCTGCTCGGCGCCGCACTCTCGCGCGAAGGCAACTTCAAGGCCGCCTCGCCCCTCCTCCAGCGCGCCATCGCGCTCAAGCCCAGCTACATCTCGAGCTACGACCACCTGCACCAAGTGCTGCAGCGCCTCGACCGCTACCAGGAAGCGATCGAGACTGCCGACCGCGGCATCGGCGCCGCGCGCAAGCAACTCCAGCGCGTGCCCGACGACCAGGACACGCGCCTGCACCTCGCCATGCTGCTCGCGCGCATGGGCCTGCGCGAAGAGGCGCTGGGCGAGCTCTCGCGCGCCCACCACTACGGTCCCAAGGACGGCTTCACCTCGTTCCACACCGCCAGCGTGCACGCGGTGCTCGGCAATCCCGCCGAAGCGCTCGAGGCCCTGGCCACGGCGCAACTGCGCGGCTACTTCATCCGCAGCGAGCAGCGCAACAGCGAGTTCGACTTCCTGCGCGGCCTGCCGGAGTTCGACAAGCTGATCAAGTGAGCTGGCGCGCGGCGCGCGAGTTCGAACTCTGACGCTCCCCTCCACGCTTCGACGTGGCGCGAGCGTGAGCGACTGCGCGGGTCCGAATCGAGGCGGGGAGAGCCCGGCGCCGTACCTTGGCGGCCAGCACCTGCTATGAGCCAACCCATCGAGAGCCTCGCGTGCGTCGCCAGCACCCCGGCCCGGGCCAAGCTCCTCGTGGCGCTGCTATCGGCCGAGGGCATTCCGGCGCGCGTCGACGGCGATTCGCTGGTCGACGAGGTCGCCTCCAGCCAGCGGCTGATGAACCTCATCGGCACGCGCGTGATGGTGCCGGCCAGCGCGCTGCAGCGGGCGCAGGAACTCCTCCAGCCACTGCAGGTCGATGCGGACGAACTGGTGCGCCAGGCGTTGGCCGAAGCCCCCGAGTTCCAGCACGAACGCAGCCGGGCCGACGCACCAGCCGGAGCGGCTGCGGGCAGCGCAGCGGCGGCAGCAGCCGCCCGTTCGACCCGCACGTTGCTGCTCGCGCTGCTCGTGCTCGCGATCGGCGCCGCCGTGTTGTTCGCGTTCCTGTGGCGCCGCGAGGTGAACCTCACGGGCGGCGATCACCCCGACATCCGCACCTATTGGAGCGACGACGTGCTGTGCGAGGAACGCATACGCGACCGGCAACTGCTGCGGCGCAGCCACGACAAGGACCGGGACGGCGTGTTCGAGCGCACTGAGTACTACTGCAGCGGAACCACCCCGACCGCGGTCTACGACCAGTACGTCGACGGCTTCTACAGCCGCTGCGTCGAGACGCGCCCCGACGGCCTGACGGTGACGTGGACTGACGAGGACCTCGACGGCCTGTTCGACGTCTGCGTCGTCACCGATCGCGAGGGCAAACAACTGCAGACGCTCCGCTGGGTCGCTGGGTCCGGGCTCGTAGTGCCGACGAAGTGACGGCCGCGGGTGACCCGCCGCAGCCCGCGCGAGAGTACGAAGCCTCGTGCCCCGCAGAGGGTGCAGGTCGAGTTCCGTTGCCTCTTGATCTTCAGCGCGCCGGAGTCCCTCCGACGGCGGTTGAGGACGAATGGCGATATGGCGCGCCCCCCCCCCCCGCGCCGGCGCCCCACGCTCGCTGTGGCCTGCGGCTCGCGGGCGCCTAGTCTCCGGTAATCGGCTTCAGCCTCGCAGCGTGCCGGGCGAGCCCCGCTTCCCGCCCGCCGCGCCGTTCCTCAACCGAGCGGGAGTCGTATCTCGTGCCACGAAGGCGCGAGGTTTCAGATGCTCCGCAAGACCCTCACGGTGTCCCTCGGTTCGGCCGTCCTCGGCTGCGCGCCGCTGCTCGCGCAGGTCCAACTCGACTGGCAGCAGACATACTCGACCGCGAGCCTGCCCGCCGCGGGGACCTTCGACAGTGTGGGAGTGCTCGCGATCGCGAGCAACGGCGACCTCGTCTGGTCGAGCCAGCACGGGTTCCTCGATCCGATCACACAAAACTGGCAGCTGCGTACGGAGCTCCACCGCACCTCGACCTCGGGCGCCGCCGTGTGGACGGTCTCGCCGGCGCCCAACTCGGGCGTGGTGTACCTCGGCGCCGAGATCGATGCAGCGGGGGACATCTACTTCTGGGGGCACGTGGACGTGTATTCCGATGTGCTCGTGACCAAGGTCTCAGGGAGCGGCGCGCACCTGTGGACGCGCCAGATCAGCGGCGGCAGCAACTTGCCCGACGTCGGCTTGGGCAGCCTCGATGCGTCCGGCAACTTCTCCATCGTCGGCATGCTCGACCTGTTCACCACGCTGTTCGTGCGGACCTACGATGCGGACGGCAACGTGCTCGCGAACGGCACGCAAGGCGCGTTCGCGTCGGAGCTCGTCCACCTGCGAAGCGCGCGGAGATTGCCCGGTGGCGACTTCGTCGTGCTCGGCGAGCTCACCGCAGGCGCAGCGGTCGCGCGTGTCTCGACCGCAGGAACGGCGCTGTGGGTCCAGGAGCTGACCCCGAGCTGGCCAGGCGCCGGCGTCAACCTGTTCACGCTCGACGTCGACGGCAGCGGCAGGATCGTCGCGGCGGGCGCCGACTTCGACCCGACCCTTGGCGCGCGGACCTTGATGCGCGTGTTCGACTCCGCAGGCAACGTGCTGCTCGACTATGCGAGTCCTGTGCAGTTCGCCGTGACGAACCAGTCCGGTCTGTTCGCACCCGATGGCTCGATCTGGCTTCTCGCCAGCGAGCGTGCCACGCCAACCGCATCCGCCGCGCTCGTCGCGCGGCGCTTCTCCGCGAGCCTCGCCGCAGGCCCGACGCTCTCGCTCCCCTACACGGGCTCGGACCCGCGGACGGCGGGTCCGATCGTCGGCGAATCGAACCAGCTGTGGGCGATCTCCGGCCGCGACACGCTGATCGAACTCTCGCCCTCGGCGACGCTCAACTGGAGCGTGCCGCTCACCGCGCCGGGCTCGGCGGACAGTTTCTACGTGCTCGCGCTCGACTCGACGCGCCACTTCATCGCCGGCGGATTCCGCGAGGCGAGCACTCCCGCCGGCTACGAGACCGACGCGCTGCTCGCGCGCTTCGATGCGAGCGAGATCCCGCAGGGCTACTGCGCCGGCATGCCGGGCGCTCTGGGCTGCTCGCCACGCCTCACCTTCGAGGGCTCGCCGCGCGCGGGCGCCGCGAGCGGCTTCACCGTGCGTGCTGCGCCATGGACGAGCCAGCTCTCAGGCCGTTTCCTCGTCGGCACCGGCGCGGCCGTCGCCAACCCGTTCTTCGGCGGCACGCTCTGCGTCGGCGCCCCGCGCGTTCGCACGACCGCGCTGCTCTCCGGCGGAACCCCGAACGGCGCCGACTGCACCGGCTCGCTCGCACTCGACTACGGCGCCTTCGCGAGCGGCGCCCTCGGCGGCACGCTGCTCCCCGGCCTCCAGCTCGCTGGAACGCGAGTCCGCGTGCAGGCCTGGAGCCGCGACGCCGGCTCCGCGACGAACACGCTGCTCTCCAACGCCCTCGAGTTCACCGTATTGCCGTGACGCCGGCCAGTACGGCGCGAGGCTCTCCCCTCCACGATTCGACGCAGCGCGGAGATCGGCGACTGCGCGGGTCCGAGTCGAGGCGGGGAGATCCAGGCGCCGTAAACTGGCTCATCCCATCGAGGGCGCCGTCGCGCCCCACCTCCTGGAGGATTCTCGTGAGTCAGCTCGTTCCCGCGTCGACGTTCCTGGTTCTGCTCGCCCCGCTCTCGGTCGCCCAAGGTCCGACGACCTACTGCACAGCTGGCGTCTCGTCGACGTTCTGCATCGCGCAGATCAGCGCCCACACGCAGCCCAACACCACCAACGACGCAGGCTGCATCATCACGACGAGTGGCCTGCCCGGGAATCGAAAGGGCCTCGTCTACTACGGTGTCGACAACACCGGATTCACGCCTTCCCTTTGGGGCGGCGGCAGCGCGGGCAGCTACTTGTGCGTCAAGGCGCCGACGAAGCGGATGGGGGCGCTGCTGGACAGCGGCGGAACGACAGGCCAGTGCGACGGAGTGTTCGTGGTCGACTGGGATGCGTTCCAAGCCGCGAATCCGACGGCGCTCGGCAATCCTTGGGGCTTTGGCGACAAGGTGTTCTTGCAGTCCTGGTACCGCGATCCGGTCGCCCCGAAGTCGTCGAACCTCTCGAACGCGCTCGAGCTGACGATGGATGCGGTTTCCCCCGTGGTCCCGTGCGTGACGAATCTGCCCGGGCTCGTCTTGATTCCCGCGGGTACGTTCCAGATGGGCTCAGACGCCGCGAGCGGGCCGCCGTACCAAGGCGACCCAACTTTCGATGGGCCCGTTCACCAGGTGACGATCAGCTCCTGCTTCTGGATGGGCGAGACCGAGGTCACGCAGGCGCAGTACCAGTCGCTGATGGGCGCGAACCCGTCACTCCACACTGGCGCGGATAGGCCGGTGGACCAGGTGAATTGGCACGAGGCGCAGGCCTACTGCGCGGCGTTGACGGCCCAGCAATCGGCTCTCAACCTCGTACCGCAAGGCTACCAGTACCGTCTGCCGACGGAAGCCGAGTGGGAGTACGCCTGCCGCGCGGGCACTACGACGGAATTCAACGTGGGCGATGCGCTGTTCTGCAACCAAGCGTTTTTCCGCTACTCACTCCACTCGAACTCGTACTGTTGGATTCTTCCGGGGCTCAATGACGTACCGGGCTCGGCTTCGGTTGGCAGTTATGCTCCCAACCCGTGGGGCCTCTACGACATGCACGGCAACGTGTACGAGTGGTGCCTCGACTCTCCGGCGCCGTATCCGTCCACCCCGGTTACGGACCCGTACACCCCGGTTGGCGCCATGGCGATTCTCCGAGGGGGCAGCTGGTACGGGCAGTCAGACGACTGCCGGTCGGGCAACCGGACCATGAACGGGCGCATCGAGCACAACTCGCTCGTCGGGTTCCGAGTTGTGCTCGCCCCAATTCTCGTCCCGTGACTGGAATACGGATCAGCACTTCTGGCGAAGCGCTGACGTCGGCCGCTCAGGGCGAGTGCACGAGTTGGAGCGCACTCGTCAGGCTGCTCGTCTTGCACGCGCCCGGGTCGCGGAACCAGCCTTGCACGTGAACCACGTCGCCCGCGGCGAAGGGCGCGCCGAGCGCTCCGGGGTGCGTGAGCAGGAACTGGTTCCAGTCGAGCAAGAGCGCACCGTCGCATGCGCCGGCCGTTCCGCCGGTCGACTGCAGCGTCGCGCGCGCCGTGGGCGGACGGACACAGATGCGACTCGAGCTCGTGGCGCACCACGGCGCGACCGTCGCGCCGCTCACGCCGTAGAACATCAGGCCATTGCGCAGCCCGTCGACCGAGCTGGCCGTGATCACGCACGAGGTCGCGGCCGACGCTGACGGCTGCGAGCTGGCGGCGATGCTCGGCAGGCAGCCGGCGCTCGTTCCGGGCGCCTCGCTGTGGCAGTACTCGATCGGCGCGGTCGCTGCGCTCGTGCGGTACATCCAGATCCCGCGGTAAGCGCTCGCGGTGTCCACACCAGCCACGAGGTCGATGTACCAGCCCGCGTCGTGGGGGTTCCAGCGCGCGAAGACCGAAGCCACTTCGCCCATGCCATTCGCTGCGATCGCGGTCCAGCCGCTGGCGTCGTTGTATCCGCCGAACGTCGTGTAGAACTCGAACGTGGGCGCGAAGCTCCCGAAGAAGCCGAACGCGCTCAGCAAGTAAGCCGGGCCGGAGAGGTTGTTCTGCGTCGCGAGCGCGGGCTCGAACTCACTCAGCATCTCGCGCACTTGTTCGGTCGTCGCCCAGACCCAGCCCGTCACCTGGATGCCGTTCACCGCGCCCACCGCCGGCGTCACGCCATCGGTCGGGCACACAGCCGCGATCTGAGTCCACGAGCGCGAGGTCGTCCCGACGAGTTGACGCCACTCGCGGCCGAGCGAATCGACATAGGCGACCTGCGCGGAGGCCAGTGCGCCGACGGCAACGAGAGCCGTGGCACGCGACAGGACGACCAGGGAACTGAGGCGCATGAAACTCGACAGCATCGGTGGGATCTCGACTGGGGACGGAGGGAGGGCTCGACGAGCACTGCGAAGGCTACTCGACGCGCGCGCGAGCTGGCGAGACGCTCTCGAAAGCGTCGGTCGGGGCGCGCCCTCGCGCGCAGCGTCCAGTTCGCTCCACTCAGCGCGTCGCCCGCGGCGGTAGCGCGACTTCGAGCGGCGCGCCGAAGTCCTCGGCATCTGTCCGCACCAGCGTCAGCGACGCACCGTCCGAGGTGAAGCGCACGTTCTCGACCGGGCCGCTCCAAGGCCCGAATTCAGCCGGAAAACGGCCCGTTGCGAGCTTCTCGCGCGCCGCAGCTAGCGCCAGGCGCGTCAACTCGACCAGGGCGTCGGTTCGCCGCACCTGCAAGAACACGCGCGCCATGTTGGGCGCCATCACAGAGGCCAGCACTCCGCGGGAGCGCACGCTCGCCCGCGACGCCGCGTCGTCCGCCGCAGCGCGCAGTTGCGCAGGCGGCGCATCGCTGAGCGCGAGCAGCTCCGCGATCACCGCGCGATAGCCGAGCACGTCCTCGCGCAACAGGAACGGCGCGTACAAGAGCGGGCCCGTCCACTCGAACAAAGACTCGCCAACCCCGGAGAACTTCGTCTCGCCGTCCGCGAGCAGCGAGCTCACGCTCGCAAGCCCGAAGGCCTCCTCCATGCGCGTCGCGCTGCGCATCAGCGGCGCGTACGGCTCCGCCAGGGCCTCGTGGAGTCGCCCGAGGTCCGCGCCCTGCAGCGAATCGCTCGCAGCCAGTGCGAGCACCGTCGCGCACACTTCAGCTCGCGCGACGGAGCCGGCGGCGAGTCCGAGCAAGGTCGGCGCGCGCGCCAAGTGCGTGCACATCCGCAGGGCTGCGAGCACGTCCTCGACCGCGCCGGCGACATCGCCGTCCTGCGCTCGCACGCGAGCCGAGAGCGCGAGCAACTGCGTGAGCCGGTAGACAGGCAGAACGCGCGGAACCACGACGAGATCCGTCGCGTTTCCGGCCTCGAACTGACAGTGCGGCCGCTGCGAGGCCGCGCGGAGCTCGACCAAGGCCTGCGCGCTGCGTTCGAGGACTTGGCGCACAGCTGAGTCGTTCGCAGCGAGCGACGCGTTGTTCGCAAGCGCGTCCTTGAATGGACCGAGGTCGAGCGCCTCCTGGCCCTCGAACAACTCGTTCGCCACGCGCTCGTACACGCCGGCGGCGTTCTCGTCCTCGTCGGCGATCTGCGGCACGAGCTCGTACGCCACGCGCCCGGCTTCGGTGCGCAGACCCGAGAGCTCCAAGCGCGCCTCGAGGTCGAGCACTCGCAGCGTGGCGACGTTGAAGCCCAGGGCCAAGCCAGCGGCGAAGATCAGACGCGCCGAACTCCAACCAAACAGCGCGGATCCGTTTCGCGCACGCAGAACGATCCACGCCGACACCGCGAGGTGCGCAACCAGCAGCGCAATCGAGAACCACCACGGAGCGTGCGCGATGCCGTCGTCAAAGCGCAGCTCGAACGCGCGGAGCGTCAGGTACGCGTGCAACGCCGCGAGCGGCGCGATCGCCAGCGTCACCAGACCCCACACCGAGCGCGGGCGGGCCGGGCTCGCCAAACGTGCGGCTGCGGCCGCGGCGAGCGCGCTGGCGAACACCAAATGCAGGGTCCACAGCAGGGCGATTTCCATGTCAGAGGCCTCGCGATCGGGTGGAAGCGCTGCTCGCGCCGAGCACCGGGGCCAGGCGCTGCACGCGGGAGTTCGAGTGATCGGGCAAGCTCAAACCGGCGAGTGAAGAGTGGAGTTCGAGTCGTCCTCGAAGGCTCGCGGCGCCCGACTCGTGCGTCGCCTCATTCGCGGGCGCGAGCGTGAACAACCGCACCTGCAGGCCGAGCATCGCGACGACGCAAGCGGCCACGGCGACGACGTTCGCGCGGCGCTCGCGTTCGGAGGCGCGCTCGAGCTGCGCCAGCACGCGTTGCTCGAGACCCGCGCTCGCGATCGGCCGCGCGCGCTGCTGCAAGCGCGCTTCGAGATGGGCAAGTTCAGAGTCGAGGTCGTTCATCGCTGCTCCTCGAGGCGCTCGCGCAGCTTCTCCAGCGCGCGGCGGTAACGGCTGGCCGCCGTGTCCAAGGGAATCTCGAGCACGGAGGCGATCTGCGCGAAGGTCAGCTCGCCATCGAGCTTGAGCGCGAGCACTTCGCGCTGCTCGGCGGGCAGGCTCGCCAGCGCTCGCTCCAGGCGCGGATCGAACTCACCGGCGTCGACCGCCTCGGCCGCGACCTGCGGCTCTTCGGCTGCGGACAGCGGCTCGAATGTCCGCGCGCGCTTGCGCAAGCGCGTCGCGCTGTTGCGCAACACCGCGAAGGCGTAGGCGCGCGGGGACTCGGCGCGCTCGAACGACTGGCGCGCCCGGTAGAGCTCGAGAAAGGTCTGCTGCACGAGGTCTTCGGCGTCGGCGGTGGAGTGGGTCAGTGCGCGCGCCACGGCGTACAACGACGCGCCCAGGCGCCGGTACAGATCGGGCCAAACCTGTGGCCCCCCGCGCAGGAGGATCTCCTGGAGGGTCCGATCGGCAGCGGGGGTCATGTCGGTTCGCCACACATGAGCCCGGCGAGACCTCCGTTTGTCCACAAATCCCCCGCTGGCGCTGAAAATTCGTATCGGCAGCGCGGCAGTTCGCGACTCGACAGCCTGTCCGGCGCCCGCATCCACCCCCCGCACTCGCGGCCAGCCCCTGCGCTGACTCGAACCGCCCCACTTTCGGAGCACGGTTACGATCTCCTTCGCCGCAAGCACGCGTTTCCACGCGCTGGCGAGCTCGCCCCATGCCCATCACCCCGCAGCGCGCCGCTGTACGCCCGCGAGTCACTTCGCCGGGAGAGCCTTTCACCGCCGCGGAGTTGCTGGAAGATCACATCGCGTCGTGGCTCGCCAAGCGCACGACCGTGGGCCTCGCGCTCGTTGCAAGTCCGGGCGCGGGGCTCAGCACGGCGCTGCAGCACGCAGCCCACCTGTTCGCAGGCGAGCCGCGCCTGAAACTGCACGAGCGCGGCGTGTGCTTGATTCACGCTGCGCCGCCGGAGCGAGAAGCCGAGGGCGACGAAGCCTTCGCGCGCGAAGCCGCGCCCAAGTGGGTCACGCTTCAACTCGCGCCCTGGAGCGAGGACGAGTGCATCGAGTACCTCCTCCACCGTCACCCCCAGCGCTGCGCGTCGGTCATGCGCCGCCTGCAGTTCGCCGGCGATCTGCCGGAACTGAAGGGCACGGCCGAGTTGGTCAGCACCGCCCTCGACGTTCTGGCGGCCGACGAGAGCGTTGGGAGCGCGATGGATGCGCTCGCGCGTCAGGTCGACGCGCTGCTCGCTCGGACCGAGTCACGCAGCGAGCTCGAAGCGCTGTGCCTGCGCAGCGCGCTGGAGCCCGCCACCGCCGAGACGATCGAGCGACTCGAAGGCGCGGGACCGCGTTTTTCCGGCGATTTCAAGCTCCTGCGGCACGCGCAAGCGCGCGCCACGCTCGCGGCGCGCGAGCTCGTCAAGGCCCTGGAGCGCGCTGAGGTCCCCGAACACACGCTTCAGTTCCTTCCCATCGAAGTCGAGCGGCGCGCCGCACCGTTACTGCGCGCTTCGCCGCCTGCGCTGCGCACGCTGCTGCACGGCATCGAGAGCGCCAAGCCCCGCGACGCTGGCGTGATGGCGAGCCTGCTGCACGCGGCCGACGCCGATTCCTTCGCGGGTTGGATCAAAGCGCGCACCGGACGGCGCGAGCGCCCCTTGCGCCTCGCGCGCGCGCGCCTGCGACGCGCGCCGTGGAGCGGGCTGTTCTTGAGCGAGATGGTCGCCCGCGAGTGCGACTTCTCGGATGCGCAGCTGACCCGCGTGACGTTCTTCGGCGGCGAGCTGCGCGGCAGCAACTTCGCGCGCGCCGATCTGAGCGCAGCGAACTTGAAGGAGACCGTGATCGCAGAGGCCCGCCTCGTCCACGCCAAGCTGGTCGGGATCAACGCATACAAGGTGAATTTCAGCCAGAGTGACCTGCGCAGCGCCGATCTGAGCAACGCCGAACTCGACCACGCGTGCTTCAACGGCGCGCG
Source organism: Planctomycetaceae bacterium (assembly GCA_011525785.1). Lineage (GTDB taxonomy): Bacteria > Planctomycetota > UBA1135 > UBA1135 > WYBT01. The sequence goes on along the minus strand of WYBT01000021.1, from coordinate 188,438 downwards.
CCTGAACTTCACGCTCTTTCGCGGTGCGGTGCTCACGAGAGCGAGGCTGCAAGACGCGCAATTCGAAGAGAGCGACTTCAGCACTGCGAACTTGAGCGGCGCGGATCTGCGCGACTGCGACTTGCGCACCTGCATGCTGCGCGGAGCGAAGCTCGAGTCCGCGCACTTGCAGGGCGCGCAATTGACAGAACTCGACCTGCGCGACGTCTCTGCGGCGGGCGCAGTGCTCACCGGCGCGGTGCTCCACGGCGCCAACCTGCGCGGCGCGGACCTCTCACAGGCGCGACTGCGCAACGCGCGGCTCGCAAACCTCGACGCCGAAGGCGCCGACTTCAGCGGCGCGGACTTCTCGGGCGCGATCTTCCGGCTCGGCACGACGCGCAGCGGGCTGGTGCTGAACGCGCCGCCCATGGAGGGCACGCGCACGGGCTTTTACTCCGACGAGTTCTTCGACAACCCCCACCGCGCGCCAGAGGAAGTGCGCACCGCGAATCTGCAGCGCGTGAAGCTGTGGGGCGCCAAAGTCGAAGAAACGGACTTCTATCTGGTCGACCTGCGCGGCGCGATCTACGACGAACAGCAGGCGGCGCACTTCCGGCGCTGCGGCGCGATCTTGCGCGACCGCGACGAGTGAGTCTGTACGCGCGCGCGTGTCGAACTCGCTCGAATCCGAGCGCAGACCGTACGATCGGACGCAAGCCCCGCCCCGCGGGCCTGCACCACCATGTTGATCTCCGCACTCCTCTTCGCACTCCCGCTCCAGTCCACGCCGCAAGCGCCGCAGACCCAGCAACAGGCGCCGGCGCCCGCAGCTCAACAGCCTGCGGACGCGTTCCTCACGCTCGTCAAGGACTACGGCACGGCCAAGAACCGTTGGTTGCTCGCCGAACGCGCGCTCAAGACCGACGAAGCCCGCGCAGCGCATCAGGCGCTAAAGCCTGTGCACGAGTTTTGGCCGCGCGTCGAGGCACTTGTCACGGCCGGCGATGCACGCGGGCTGGTGTGGATGTGCGAAGCCATCGCCGACAAGCTCGAGGTGCGCGAGGAAGTCGTCGCGAAGAAGCGCGAGTGGATCGAGAAGCTGCTCGCCGAGCACGCCGACGCGCCCTGGGCCGCCAGCGAAGTCGTGGCGATGCTCGCGCGCCAGCGTCCGTGGTTCGACGAGGAGTTCGTCCGCGCGCGGATCGAGGAACTCGCGAACAAGTCCAAGAACAAGGAGGTCAGCGCCTCGGCCTGGTTCGAGCTCGCGCGGCGCCTCGACAGCTCGAAGTCGACTGCGGAGGAACAGGCGCGCGCGGTGGAGCTGCGGGCTCGCATCACCAAGGACTTCCCGGGCACGCGCGCGGCGGGCGAGCTGGCGGCGCGGGCCAACGCGCAAGCGGTCGAAGTCGGCGGCACGGCGCCCGACTTCGATGCGGTCGACGGCGACGGCGTAGCCTTCAAGCTCTCCGACTACCGCGGCAAGGTCGTGCTGCTCGACTTCTGGGGCTTTTGGTGTGGACCGTGCGTGGCGTCGCTACCGCACGTGCGCACGCTCTCCGAGCGCTTCAAGGACGCGCCCTTCGCGGTGATCGGCGTCAACACCGACGACGACCGCCAGCGTTTCCTCGAGCAGTGCAAGGCACGCAACGTGACTTGGCGCAACGCCTTCGCCGGCGGCAAGGACAACGCGATTTCGCGCCAGTACCGCGTGCGCGGCTACCCCACCGTGCTCGTGATCGACCATCAAGGCGTGGTGCGCAAGCGCTACCTCGGCGCGGCCCCGCAGCGCGAGGTCGAGCGCGTGATCGAAGAACTGATCGAAGCGGCGCGCACCGCTGCGAAGTGACGCGTTCCCTCGACCTGCTATAACGGGGCGCGGCCCGCCGGGAGAGTTTCAGAGCTCCACAGGGGTTCTGGCGACAGTTCGTTCCGGCCGCGGGCGCGAAGGAGGGACCTCGAATGCGTTGGCTGACCGCGATTGGGTTGAGTTTGGTGGCGAGCGCTGTGTTGTGCGCCGCCGCTGCGTCGAGATCGGAGGACAAGATCCCGCCGCCCTCGAGCGAGACGGTCGAACTCGAGCGCCGCAAGCTGCTCGAGCGCGTGGGCGTCGCCGATCCTGCGGGTCTTTCGAAGTCGGCCAGCGCGAAGCTCGCGCGACGGCTGCTCGACGAGGCCAAGGCCGCTACGGCTGGCAGCGACGCGCAGTTCGTGGCGCTCGAGCTTGCGTGGCGCTGCGCCGTGGACGGAGCAGAGGTCGAGCTTGCGCTCGAGTCGCTCGACAAGCTCGAGGGCGTTTTCGCGCTCGATTCCGCGGCCCGTCACGTGGAAGCCTTCAAGGGCCTCGCGCGCAACGCTTCGGGCAGCAAGATCAAGCTGGTGCTGGCGCGCGCACTCGAGTTCGCGCGGCGCAGCATCGACCTGGAAGACTTCGAGTCGGCGCTCGAGCTGCTCGACGACGTCAAGCTGCGCAAGTTCGCGCGCGACGACGCCGACAGCTTGCCCTTGTACGAGTCGCTGTGGACCGACGACGTGCGCGCCTTCAAGACCATGCGCGAGTGGCTCGCCAAGCTCGAGACGAGTCCGCAGGACCCTGAAGCGAATCACTACGCGGGCTACTACTACTGCTTCGAGCGGCGCGACTTCGAACGCGGACTCGCGCACCTCGCGCAGAGCCACCTCGAAGCGTTCAAGGCGATCGCCGCACTCGACAGCGCAGCGCCGAGCGACGCCGCAGGCTGCATCGGACTCTCGCGGAGCTGGTCGCAGTTCGTTGACGAGCAGCTCGGCAAGCCGCGCGCAAAGCTCGCAGGCCTCGCACGCGCTCGACACTGGCTCGCTCGAGCACGCAACGCAGCGCCCTCGCCGGACGAGGCCGCGAGCCTCGAGCGTCATTGGGCGGAACTCGGCGCCGCCGAGGCCGCGCTCGAGTCCGAGCGCAGTCGGCCCAAGGTCGCCAAGGGCGGCGCGGCGAACAGCGCGAAGAAGAGCCGCGCGCCCGCGCTGCAGCGCGAGAGTCAGGCGCTGGTCGACGGCGCCTTGGCGTGGCTCGCCGAGCATCAGCTCGCCGACGGACGCTGGAGTTCGCGCGGCTTTCCCAGCGCCTGTGAGGCCCACGGCGTGGCTGCCGCGCAGGCCTGCGGCGACGTCGGCGAGGAGAGCCACGACGTCGGAGTCACCGCGCTCGCGCTGGAGGCGCTCATCGCCGGCGGCAGCGACGCGGCTCAAGGTCCCTACGCTGAAGCCGTTCAGCGCGGCGTGTTCTGGCTGATCGGCCAGCAGAGCGCTGAGACCGGCCTGATCGGTCCGCGCGTCGGCGCGGGATTCATCTATTCGCATGCCGCTGCGACGATCGCCCTCGCACACGCCCAGCACGCGCAGCCGAGCGACGAGCTCGCTGGCGCGCTGCAACGCGCGGTCGCAACGATCCTCGCGGCGCGCAACGCGAACTCGGGCTGGCGCTACGAACTCTCGCCGACCGGCGAGAGCGACACTTCGGTGACAGCCTGGATGGTGCGCGCGCTGTGCGCGGCCGAGCGCGCTGGCATCGCGGTCGACGAGGCCGCGGGCGTCGGCGCGCTGCGCTTCATCGACGCGATGACGGACGTCTCCACCGCGCGCGTGGGCTACGCCAACCCAGGCTCGATTTCGGCGCGCGTGAACAAGATCAACGATCAGTTCAACGCGCAGCGCGGCGAGTGCTTGACCGGCGCGGGACTGCTGGTGCGACTGCTGCTGGGGCAGAACGCCGAGACGAGCACGCTGGTTGCGCGACACGCCGAGCTCATCGCGCGCAAGCCGCCGACCTGGGCTGTCGCGCCCTCCGCCGAAGCGGGCGTCGATTTCTACGGCTGGTACTACGGCTCGCTCGCGCTGCACGGAGTCGGCGAGCCGTACTCCAAGGCCTGGTTCCAGGCGCTGCGCGCGGCGCTCGCCGCTGGACAGCGCAAGGATGGCCACGCCAAGGGCTCGTGGGACGCCGCCTGCGACCCGTGGGGCTTCAGCGGCGGCCGCGTGTACGCGACAGCGATGGGCGCGCTGGCGTTGCTGGCCGAGGTCGATGACTCGGTCGCGATCGCGACGGCCCCGACGAAGAAGTAGCGCTCGAGCTGCGGCCGTAGCCGAGCGCTCGATACGCGCTAGGGTTGGTGGAATGCGACGAACGCTGGCGTGGACCTTGGTCGCGGCCACTGCGCTGCTGGCGGGCTTGTGGTTCGCCTTCGACGCGGAGACCGCGCCGGCTCTCGCGCCGCCCCACTCGCCCGCGCGCCACGTCGACGCCAGCGCTTCGACCGACAGCGCGGCGCGCGCTGAGAACGCTGCGCAGAGCCCGTCGGTGTTCACCCTCGAACACGCGGCGCGCACGCCAACGGAAGTCGAGGCGAGCGCAGAGGTCGAGGCGAACCTCACGGTCCGCGTGACCGGCGACCGCCGCGCAGCATCTGCCGGCGCAAAGGTCTGGCTCTTCGCGCACACCGCGCGCGGCGCCACCTTCGATCCCGCGGCCGGATTCGACTTCGCGAGCCTCGAGCGCCGCCTCGCACAGGCCGACGAAACTCGCGTCTGCGATTCGTCCGGCGCCGCCCGGTTCCGCCAACGCGCGGGCTTCGTCATCGCGATCGCGCGCGCGGCCGACGGCCGCATCGGGTGGAATGTCGGCGAGGCCGATACGAGCGAGCCGTTGGAGATCAAACTCGTGCGCGACTTCGACGTCGAGGTGCTCGTGCGCGAGAGCGATGGGCGGCCGGCTGCCGGCGTGCCGGTGGTGCTCCGGCGCGTGTTGACGGTTTCGAGCGACTACGTCGAGCAGCGAACCGACAGCGCCGGGCGCGCCACGCTGCGCCACGCAGGCGCGTTGCTGTCGCGACCCGGCGGAGCATGGCACGCACAACTGGGCGTTGCGGCGACCGACCCGCCATCCAAGTTCGTGACGCTCCAACGGCCGCCGAGCGCTCCGCTGGAGTTCACGCTCGCGCCGTACGGCAGCGTCGAGCTCGTGCTCGGCGAGCGCGCGGACGCGAGCGGCGCTTCAGCGGTGCGCGCGATCCTGCGTTCGACGAAGTCCAGCCGCCCGCGGTCGGGCTTCGAGCGCTGGCCGACCGGCTCGAGCACGCCGCTCGTCGCGGCGGTTGGCGGGAGCGTGCTGTTCGAGCACGTCGCGCTCGGCGAGGAGTTCGAGGCGACGCTCGTGCACGGTCTGTTCGAGAGCAAGCTGAAGTTCAAGGGGCCCACGCAGCCGGGCGAGCGCGTCGTGGTGCGCGCCGAGGAGAGCGGCGCTGCGAGCTGGACTGCGCGCGTGATCGACGAGCAGGGCCAGCCCTGGCGCGGTGCTCTCGTCGCGCGCGCGAACGAGGGCTCGCAAGTGCTCGGACAACGCCGCGAACTCACGCTGACGCCGGACGCGGACGGGCGCTTGTGCATCGAAGCGCCGGAGCTTCCGCCGCGCGAGGACGCGCGCGTGCTGACGTTCGTGTCGCTCGATGGCCAGGGTCGCGAGGTGGCGGCTGGACGCGCGCAGGTGCAGGCGCTGAGCGAAAGTGAGGACCTGGGCGAGATCGTGCTGCATCCCGTCGAGCTGCTCGCCAGCGGCTTGGTGATCGACTGGCGCGGCCAGCCGGTCGCGGGCGCGCGCGTGGCGCTCGTCGACGACAGCGACGCCGGCGATCCGAAGCCCCGCCTGCCGTTCGAGGCGCACACGGACGCGGCGGGGCGTTTCGAGCTGCAGTTCGCGCTCGACGAGTCGCTCGTCGCGCTGCAAGCGTCCGCGGAAGGACGCGCGAGCCGCGTCGCGAAGGTCGTCGCTGGCGCGCGCGAGGTCCGGCTTGCGCTGCAGTGGGGCGGCCGAGTGCAGCTCGAGATCGCGAGCCTGCCGCCGGGGCGCGAGTGCGCCGTGGACCTGCTGCTGGCGCTGACTCCGAGCGGCGCGCCGTTCGACGACATGGAGGCGCGCGAGTTCGCGGCGCGTCGCAAGGGCGCGGTCGAGCTCGACAACGTGCCCGCGGGGGTGTGGGACTTCGTCGTCGCGGCCGAGCTGGTCGGCGCCGGGCCCCGCGAGCTGGCGCGCGTTCCATCCGTCGCACAGCTCGACGAAGCGCATCCCAGCGCCGACGCCGGACGCTTCGACGTGCGCGCGCTGATCCAGCCGATCGTGATCAGCGCGAGCGTGTCCGGCTCGGACGAGCGCTGGTTCGGCTTCTCACTCCGTGACCACCCGCGCAGCCCGGACTCCGTGCCCGCGTGGTCCTTCACGCGCGCGACGTCGACGTTGCTCGTGCCCGCGGCGCTCGCGCCCTTCGACCTGCGCGTACAGAGCCAAGACTGCCTCGATGGGCGCTTCGAAGCCGTGCGCGGCGACCTGCATGTCGTCCTCCAGCCCGCGCCGTGGATCGAGATCGTGCTCGCCGCCGATGCGGCTCCGCTGCCGGAGGGTCAGAGCTACTGCGCCGCGCTCGCGCCGCTGACGAGCGCGCCTGTGAGCTTCGACTATCGAGCTTTCGATGCGAACGGGGTCTGTCGCCTGCAGGCGAAGAGCGTGGGCGCGATGCGCGTTGCGCTGGGCGTGTGTGCATCCGCGCAGCGCCCTCTCCGCGACTTGCGCGAACTGCCGCAAGCCGACTGGCCTCAGATCGAAGTGTCGGTGTTCGGGCCCCAGCGCTTGGTCGTGTCTCCCTCGCGCGCGGCGCTGAACGAGACCACTCGCGTGCGGCTCCCTCCGCGCTGACCGCCGGCCAAGTTGGTTGTACGGTGCCAGAGCAATCTGTCCCACGCCGCGCAACGCAACGGACGTCCCGAACGCTACGGCGGCGTGGGACAGATTGCTCTGGCACCGTACAACTCGCGCTGAGCGGTACTGTCAGAACGGCGACGACTGCGAGGCGTCGCCGTAGTCGCGGCCGACGTTGGTGCGCAGGATGTCGGCCAGTTTGGCCTCAGCGCGGCGCAGCATCATCCGCAGCGCGTCTTCGCTCCGGCCGCCCAGGCGCTGGCCCGCTTCGCGCAGCGACAGGCCCTGGAAGAAGACCATCGTGATCGCCTGGCGGTACTCGGGGTTGAGTTGCTCGAGGCCGCGGCGCAGGTGTTCGAAGCGCTCGCCGCGCGAGACCGTGCGCGTCACCGAGAGTTCGTCGCTGGCGATCATGTCCAGGCCCGGCAGCAGGTCGCCGTCGGTGTTCGAGGTCGGCTCGAGCGTGGTCTCGAGCGAGGTGTCGCGCTTGGAGGCCGAGTAGTACTCCGCCTTGTCGCGGATCTTGTTCTGCAGGATCTGGATCAGCCACTTCAGGAGCGACTGCTCGCCGCGGTACTCGTAGCGCTTGAAGTCGCGCGTGGCCTCGCGGAAGGTCGTCTGCGCAAGGTCGTCGGGCTCCTCCTTGAGCCGCAGGCGCGGCCCCAGGCGGCGGCGCGCCACCTCGACCATCAGCGTGTGGTAGCGCGTGAACAGGTCGTTGAGCGCCTGGGCGTCGCCCTCCTGCGCGCGCCGCACCAGTTGCGCCGTCTCGTCGTTCTCGAAGCCCTCGGGCAGCGCGAAGGCGCCGCCAGCGGCCGGCACTTCGTCGCGCGCCGGGTCGGGCCGATTGGATTGCTCTTGCGGTTCGCTCGACATGTCGGTGAGGCCCCTACGGTAATCGATCGCGTCGCGCGCGGCGTCGCCCACGCACGGGCGTGCCCGAACCGTTACGAAGCGCGACCGGCGAGCGCCAGGAAGGCCGCTTCGTCGAGCACCTGGATCCCCAGCGCGGCCGCCTTGTCCTTCTTCGAGCCGCCGCCCTCGCCCTGGACCAGAAAATGGGTCTTGGCGCTTATCGCCGAGGCCACCTTGCCGCCCAGGCTCTCGACCAGCTTCTTGGCCTCCGCGCGGCCCAGCTGCGCCAGCGTGCCGGTGAACACGACCGTCTTGCCCGAAAACGGGCTGTCCGAGCGCACTTCGACGCGCGGGTACGAAAGGCGCAGACCGCCCGAGAAGTAGCGCTCGAGCTCGGCCTGGTTTTCGGGGCGTTCGAACCACTCGCGCACGCTGCGCGCGACCTCGGGACCGATGCCCTCGACGTGCTGGAGCTCCTCGAGCGAGGCGGCGCGCAACTCGTCGAGCGTCGCGAAGTGCAGCGCCAGGGCGCGCGCGGTCGCGGCGCCGACGTCGGGGATCGCCAGCGCGACGAGAAAGCGCTCGAAGCTGGTTTCGCGAGCGCGCTCGATCTGGGCGAGCAGGCCGGCGACGCTCTTTTCGCCCCAGCGCTCGAGTTCGACCAAGCGCTCGCGCAGCGCGTCGAGGTGGAACAGGTCGGCGGTCGAGCGCAGGAAACCGGCCGCGACGAGTTGCTCGACCATGCGCTCGCCCAGGCCGTCGATTTCGAGCGCTCCACGGCGCGTGGCCATCAGCGTGCGGCCGATGACCTGCGGCGCGCAGCCGTACAGGTTGGGGCAGCGCCAGAACTTGCCCTCTTGCACGAGCGCGGTCGCGCACGCGGGGCAGCTCGCGGGCACGGCGAACTCCTCGCGCCAGCCGCACAGCACGCCTGCGCGAGGCGCATCGCCGTCGAGCAACTCCGCGGGCCGCTGCGCGCGCCAGTCGGCCGGCGCCTCGCCTTCGGCCGCCTGCGCCACGGCGATGACCTGCGGGATCACGTCGCCCGCGCGCTCGAGGAACACTCTGTCGCCGATGCGCAGCCCCAGCGCACGGACGTAGTCGGCGTTGTGCAGCGTGCTGTGGCGCACCACCACTCCGCCGATCTCGACCGGATCGACGTGCGCGCGCGGCGTGAGGCGGCCCAGGGCGCCGACTTGGAACTCGATCGCGCGCAGCGTGCTGGTCGCTTCGTTGGCCGGGAACTTGTGCGCGAACTGCCAGCGCGTCGAACGCGAGGTCGAGCCCAGGCGCTCGCGCAGCGCGAGCGAGTCGAGCTTGGCGACGATGCCGTCCACGTCGAAGGGCAGCTCGCCGCGCCGCGCCAGCATGCGCGCGTGGTAGTCGAAGCAGCCCGCGAGCCCGCTGACCCGCTCGGCCCACGGGTTGTGCGGAAAGCCCCAGTCGTGCAGCGCCTCGAGCCCTTCCCAGTGCGTGTTGAAGCGGGCGCTCGCCCCGCCCTCGACGCGCGCGATGGCCCAGGGGTGAAACTGGAGCGGATAGCGCGCCACCTCGGCCGGGTCGTTGCGCCGCAGCGCTCCCGCCGCGGCGTTGCGCGGATTGGCGAGCACCGGACGCCCCTCGCGCTCGCGCTCGGCGTTGAAGCGCGCGAAGGCTGCCCGCTCGATCAGGATCTCGCCGCGCACCTCGAGCAGCGCGGGCGCAGCGCGGCGCGCCTCGAACAGGCGCAGCGGGAGGTTGCGCACCGTGCGCAGGTTGGCGGTGATCTCCTCGCCCACGTCGCCATCGCCGCGCGTCACGCCGGCCACGAAACGGCCGTGCTCGTAGATCAGCGAGGTACTCGCGCCGTCGAACTTGGGTTCGACCACCCAGTCCAGCGCCGCGTCCTCGGCCAGCATCAGGAAGCGTCGAATGCCCTTCTCGAAGTCGCGCACCTCGTCTTCCGTGAACAGGCTGTCGATCGACAGCATCGGCAGCTCGTGGCGGCGCTTGGCGAAGCCCTGACCTTCGGGGAGCGGCGCACCGACGCGTTGCGTGGGGCTGTCGGGCGTGACGAGTGCGGGATGCTCGCGCTCGAGCTGTTCGAGCTCGCGGAACAGCCGGTCGTACTCGGCGTCGCTGACCTGGGGCCGCGCCTCGACGTAGTACAGGTAGTTGTGGCGGCGGAGCTGAGCGCGCAGCTCGTCGGCGCGCTGCGACGCCGCGTGTTCGGACGAAGTCATGGCGAGGTCGGCCGCAGCGCGGGCGGCAGTTCCGATTCGTGCCTGAACGCGAGGGTCACGGCAAGTCGCGCGGCGAGAAGGCGCGCGGCAACAGCTCCGCCAGGCTCACGCTCTCCAGCGCACTCTGCGAGCCCTGCACGTGGACCCACAGCTTGGGCGCGAACTCGAGCAGCACCTGACGGCACGCGCCACAGGGCATGAAGGCCTGCGGCTGGTCGGTGGCGATGGCGATGGCGCGGAAGCGTCGCTCGCCGCTCGCGATGGCGCGCACCACGGCCGAACGCTCGGCGCACAGCGTGAGCCCGTAGCTGGCGTTCTCGACGTTGCAGCCGGTGTAGACCTGCCCGTCCTCGCCGAGCAGCGCCGCGCCGACGCGCACCTTCGAGTACGGCGCGTAGGCAAGTTGCGCCGCCGCATGCGCCACGCGCATCAGGTCTTCCACGTCGTCGTTGGGGCCGGGACGGGAACGATCGGCCGGGGGCTTGGGTTGCATGGCGTTGGAGTTCGCGCATGGTCTCGCCCCGGGCGCACGGGCGTCAATCGCGCGCTCGGATCCAGCGCGCCGGCCCAGGTCGACGCACCGGCCGCGCGGAGACGACCGTGTTGCGCTTCGAGCCCGTCGCGACCCAACCAGCGTCGCAGCGCGGCCGAATGCCGCGGGAGGCGCCGGCGCGTTGGCCGATGCGCCCGTGAATCGCGGCTCGCAAGCGGCGCCCAGAGCGCTTCGACGCGCGCCCGGATCAGCGGCGGCCCCGCTGAGGTCAGTCCTCGAACTCCTCGTCGAAGCCGGCGGGGCTGCGCTCGTCGGCGTCGCGCCCGCCGTGGCCAGCACCGGCCGTCGCTTCACGCGCTGTGACGTGGTTCGGCCCCGCGCCGGCGTCCCGCGCATGCTCGCGCGGCGAGCCGTGCCCATTTCCGGCGCTCGGCCCCGCGTTTGGACCGGCGCCCGGCCCGCGCCCGTTGCCGGCGGCGTGCGAAGCGAGGCCGCGCGCATCGGACGAATGCACGCCCGACGAGTGCGCGTCGGACTGGGTCGCGCCAAACGCGCTCGCCCCGAACGTGCGCGGGTCGAAAGGCTGGTAGCCCGCGTAGGGCACGCGAAGGCGCAACACCCGCCGGCCGGTGAAGGCGTCCTCGCGCTCTTCGGACTGGAACGTGGCGAGCACTTCGCGCCCCAGCAGGTCGGCCGGCACGATTTCGACCTGTCCGCTGACGTCCAGGCCCAGCGCCTCGAGCACGTGCTTCACGCGCCGGATGCCGCGCTCGCTCCACGTCACGCTGTCCCAGCCGGCGGTCCGCCCGGCGTAGTCGCCCGCCGCGACTTCCAGCCGCAGGCTCCAGCGCGGACTTCCATCGCGCGAGACGCCCTCGCGCACCTCCGCCACGCGGCACGCGTACCGGCCTTCGGGAATCGAGATGAACGAATCGATGTCGTCGATGCGGCTGAAGTCGAACTGCACGGCCTCTCCCTCGCCCAGGGTGCGATCGCGAGAGCGGACCGTCCGCCTCGCGCTGGGCAAGTGGACTGCGCCGCCCGGCGCCAGGTTGCAGCTCGCTGCGCAAAGCGCGTGTCAGAGCAACTGCGCCAACGCTCGCGACGACGCCGCGCCGCGCGCGGACGACCAGGTCTCACTCCGTGAGCGCCCCGGGCCGCTCCGTCGACCTCACGCGGCCGCGAAAGCGGGCCGGCGCCGAGCCCCAGCCCGCGTCGGATTCGGTGCGGCGCTGGCCGCGCCCGTCTGCGTCGCGCCTTGGAAGCCCGAGAGCGCCTGCTCGAGCCGCTGCGCCGCCTTCGCCAGCGACACCGCGGTGGCGGAGAGCTCTTCAGACTGCGCCGCGGCGCTCTGTGTGGTCCTGTCCATGCCGCTCACAGTGGCGCTGACTTCGGCGATGGCCGCTGCCTGCGCCTGCGAGGCCGAGGCTACGTCGCTCACCAGCGAGGCCACGTCGCGCACGCACTGAACGCCCCGATCGACCCGCGCGACCGCGTCCTCGATCAGCGACTTGATCTCCTTGGCGGACTGCGCCGAGCGCAGCGCCAGCCCGCGAACTTCCTCCGCGACAACGGCGAAGCCGCGGCCCTGCTCGCCGGCGCGCGCCGCCTCGACGGCCGCGTTCAGCGCCAGCAGGTTGGTCTGGAAGGCGATGTCGTCGATCAGCGAGATGATGCTGGCGATGCGCTTGGAGCGCTCCGCGACGCTGTCCATCACCTGCACCAGGCTGGCCTCGCTGGCCTGACCGTCCCCGCCCGTGGTGAGCGCGTTGACCCGCGCGGCCTTGGCGCTGTTCTCGGCGACGGTGCGCGTGAGCTGCGTCAAGGTGGCCGAGGTCTCCTCGAGGGCCGAGGCCTGGCGCTGGGTGCTGCTCGAGAGCGCCTCCGCAGCGCCGGACAGCTCCTGGCTCGAAGCGGCGACATCGCGTCCGGTGGACACCGATTCGCTGAGCGCGCCGCGCACGACGGACTTGAGCTCTGCGTAGTGCTCGGACAGATCCTCCTGGGCGCTCGCGACGTCGACGTGCGAGAGGTCCAGGCCGATCGACTGCAGGTAGTCGTAGAAGAACGCGTCGCACACGGCCTGCGAGTCGTAGTTCATCACAGTGAACACCGCTCGCTCGGCGCGGGCGCGCAGCCATGGGCGCAGCGGGAATGAGCTCCGCAGGCGCGCGCGGACGAGATCGAAGTAGAGCGTGTAGCTGCCCAAGTACCACTTGAGCGGCAGGTCGATCACGTTGTGCAGCTTGCCCACGGCCAGCCGTCGCTCGAAGTACTCGACGCCGAAGTCGCCGCCGCGCTCGGCCTCTTCGAAGATCTGCACGAAGTAGCCCGCCTGGGCTCGCTCGAGGGCCTGGCGCAAGACATCGAGCGCGACACCCGTGCGCGCCGCGTGCTCCTGGAAGAACTTGCGCGCGGGCGGGAAGGCGAACTGGACGTCGTAGAACTCGCGCCCCAGATCGGCGGCGACGCTCCGCGCCCAGGGCGCCAGCCGGGCGAGTGCAGCGACATCGCGCGGCCCGAAGCGCAGGAAGCGCCGGCGCAGCTCGAGGTTGGCGTCTTGAATGCGGTACGAGTCCGAGAGTGTGCCCATGGCGATTCGCAGGTGAAGATCGACGCAAGCGGGGCGCGACGTGCGTGAGCGCTCGAGCGCGAGCCCAGGGTTGGGACACGCCGCCTTGCGGGCCCGCGAGCGCTCGACGACACTCCCCGGGTCGGGACTCGCTGCCCGGCCGGCCCGCCCACTTCCCCGTGAACCTGCTCGCACACCCGTTCGCGCCCGCTTCGAAGTGGCGCACCGCTCGGATGCATTGGAGAACGAGCGCCTTGCGCGCCCTGAGCGCAGTGCTGCTGAGCCTCCCGGCGCTGGCCGGCGATCTCGTCACGCTCAAGGACGGCAAACGCGTCGAGGGCCGCGTGGTGCGCGACACGTCGCGCGAACTCGTCGTGCGCGTCGGCACGAACGAGCGGCGCATCGACGTGAACGACGTCGCCTCCGTCTCCTCGGCGGCGCGCAAGCTCGCCGAAGCGCTGACGGTGTGGGAGCGACTGAGTCCGGCCGACACGCGCGCCGTGCGCGAGCTCGCAGCGCAGTGCAAGACCGCCGGCCTCGAGCGCGAGGCGCGGGTGTTCGCGCTCTACGGACTGACGCTGGCGCCGCTCGACGAAGCGCTGCACGCACTCGCTGGCCACGAGAAGCGCGGCGAAGCGTGGTACGTGCGCGACGGCGCCAAGCGCGAGGCCTTCGCCAAGCGCTTCGAGCGCAACCTCGACTGGGGCGCCGCCTGGGAGCTCGACACCACGCACTTCGCGCTGCGCTGCAACCTGCCGCTGCGCGACGCCGTGGCGTGCGCGATCGAGCTCGAGCTGTGCTACCGCGCGTTTTTCGGCTGGTTCGCCGAGGAATTGCCGCTGTACGAGCCTTCGCAGGCCATGAAGGCCAACGTGTACGCACGCAGCGCGGAGTATCCCGAGTTGACCGGGCGCAAGGCCTACTTCGAGCCGCAGGCCAACGTGCTCCACGTGAGCGCGCAGGACGGCCTCGACCTCGGCGCACTGGTCCACGAAGCCACGCACCAACTGCTGTTCAACACCTCGGCCAACACCAAGGCCTCGCTCGGCGCCGTGCCCGCGTGGCTCGACGAGGGCCTCGCCGAGTACATGGCAGCCTGTCGCGAGGGCATCTGCTCGCGCGCCGCGTACTCCAAGGGCAAGCCCAACCGCGAGCACTTCGCGCGCCACCGCACGGCCGACAAGTCGTTCGACCTTTCGCGCGTGCTGGCCTTCGACCACGGCGACTTCGCGGCGAGCTCCAACGCCGCGCTCAAGTACGCGCAGTCCTACACGCTCGTGCACTTTTGCCTGCACGGCGGCGGCGACGAGCAGCGCGTGCGCTTCTTCGACTTCTTCCGCCGCGCCTACGCCGGCAAGTCGTCGATGACGGCCTTCAAGGACGCGATGGTCGTGAAGGAGAAGGAACTCGAGTCCGCCTGGCGCGAGTACGTCGCGAACGAAGGCTGATCAGCGGCAGAACGAGACCGAGAGGCCGTTGGTGAGCCCGACCGTCGTGCCGTCGGGGTGCGACGGGTCGCGGAACCAGAACTGGTAGTAGCGCGTCTGCCCCACCATGCCCGCGTCGATCGGCACGGCGATCGACACCGCGCCGCTCGCGTCGGTTTGCACGACGCCCATGCGCTGCGTCGGCGATGCGACCCACTTCACGCCGCCCTGGAACGGCGCCGAGGCCTGCGCGAGTCCCCAGAACGCCACGCCGGCGACGTTGGGAACCGCCTGCGTGACGCGCAGCTCGAAATCGTCCTGCTCGTGGCTCGCGAAGCCCTCGAAGCCCAGGCGCGCTTCCTGGCCGAGCGAGGTGAGCTTGCCCGTGCCGTATGCGAGCGGATCGGCGCAGCGCAGCTCCCACGCGACCGCGACGTTCCAGGCCGCCAGTGCGTCGCTCGTGCGGCGCAGCTCGAGCACGTACGCGCCCGGCTGCAGGCCGGTGATGTAGAGGTGCTCGACGTTGTCGACCGCGCTCGCGCTGCGCACGTTGCCGCCCGTGAAAGCCGCCAGGCCGCTGTCGCCGATCAGCGAGGTGAGCGCGCCCGAACCGTCGATCGACCACAGCTCGAGGTCGAACTCGGGCCGGCTGAAGCTGCCGAAGTTGGTCGCGGTCTGGCGGTTCCAGGTGGCGACGATCGACACGAAGGGCTTGGCGCGCTCGACTTCGAAGCGCCAGTAGCGGCTGGTGTTCGAGCTGGTGAGCACGCGCTCCCAACCGGCGTGCGCGACGGGCAGGGCCGCGGCCGCGCTCGGTGCGCTGGGCTGCTCGCCGCCGGTGAGGATCCAGTGCGCGTGGTTGACGTCGAGCTCGTCCGCGCCCCACAGCGGGTCGAGCGGCGTGGTCGTCTCGCCGCGCGCCGGACCGCTCGTCGGCGCACCATTCGACCAGCCGGAGCGGTGCTCCGCGCCCGCCATGAGCGCGGCCTTGATCACTTCGGGCCGCTGCGCGTTCGCGTTGCCCGAGAGCGACGGCCACGTGCGCGCCGTTTCGACGAGCAGCGTCGCGCCGCCGGCGACCAGCGGCGTGGCGAAGCTCGTGGCGCCAGCCGGCGCGACCATCTCGGGCTTCATGCGGCCGGGGCGATCGAAGCCGGAGAGCGTCGGGCCGGCGCGGTGCTGGCCATCGCTGCGACCGACCGCGAGGCCGTTGAAGGCGTGGCTCAGCAGCGGAACGTCGAGCGCTCCCGCGCCGTTGTTCACACCCGAGGCGACCACCAGCCCCTGGCTCTCGATCGCGAAGTCGAGCTTGCGCATCTGGATGTTGGCCGCGCTGCCGCCCGCGCCGATCCAGGAGTTGTTCAGCACCTTGAACAGCGCCGTGAGCGGCGGCGTGGGGCCGCTGCCGTTGATGAAGCCGTTCGAGAGCCAATTGCCCGCCTCGTAGCAATCGACGTCGACCGGTCCGGGCGCGACGCCGGTCGCCGAGCCGTAGTAGTACTGCCCCACTGCCGTGGCGTGTCCGCTGGCGCCCGACAGGCCGCTGAAGGCGTTGAAGGCCTTGCCCGCGAACTCCGGGTGCGAGGGATCGGGCAGGTAGCCGGGCGCAGAGGCCTCGACCTGCCCCACGCGCACTCCGGCGCCGGTCGGCGCGAGCGTCGAACCCAGTCGCGCGCGCAGCGCGGTCAGTCCGGTGAGGTCGGCGATGCTCTGCGCGCGCGCAGTGGCGCTCGAGAACACGGCGGAACAGGCGACGACAACGGCGAGACGGGCGCAGCTCATCGACGGCGGCTCTCCAGAGCGGTGCGGACGCAGGTGACGCGGAGCAGACGACGGGCCGATCGTACTCCAGCGCTCGAGAGCTGGGGCGGACGCGCAGGTGAGCGTTGTGTGCGCGCTCCCGGACAAGCGCACCGGGCGCCGCCCGTCGAGTTCGACGTGCGACGCCCGGCGCAGTGCTGCGTGCTCGAACGGGCTCAGCCCAGGTTCTTCTCGGCGAATTCCCAGTTGACGAGCTTCTCGAGGAAGGCCGCGACGTAGTCGGGGCGCTTGTTCTGGAAGTCGAGGTAGTAGGCGTGCTCCCACACGTCGATCGTGAGCAGGCACTTCTTGCCCTGCGCCATCGGCGTCTCGGCGTTGGGCGTCTTGACCACGGCCAGCTTGCCGCCGTCTTCGATCAGCCAGGCCCAGCCCGAGCCGAACTGCGTCTTCGCAGCGTCGCTGAAGGCCGTCTTGAACTTCTCGAAGTCGCCGAACGAGGCGTTGATCTTGTCGAGGATGCGGCCCTTGGGCGCGCCGCCGCCGCCCGGACGCATCGAGTGCCAGAAGAAGGTGTGGTTCCACACCTGCGCGGCGTTGTT
Organism: Planctomycetaceae bacterium; assembly: GCA_011525785.1. Classification (GTDB taxonomy): domain Bacteria; phylum Planctomycetota; class UBA1135; order UBA1135; genus WYBT01. The sequence goes on along the minus strand of WYBT01000021.1, from coordinate 171,806 downwards.
GAACACGCCGGCCTTCGAGCTGTCGCCCGCGACCTTCTTGATCAGCGCCTCGAGCGACATCGAGGACAGCTCGGCGTTGTCCTTGATCAGGTTGTTCAGGTTGTCGACGTACGCCTTGTGATGCTTGGCGTAGTGGAAGCTGAAGGTCTTCGCGCTCATCACCGGCTCGAGCGCGGTGTCGGCGTACGGCAGAGCGGGCAGGACGTGCGGGGCGGCTTGCGTGGTCATGATGGTCGGGGTCGGTTGAGGAGGTTGGGGTGGGTTGGTGTTCGAGGCGGCCGCAGGGCTGCTCGAGGTGCTCGAACAGCCCATGGCGGCGAGTCCGGCGCCGAGCGCCGCGCCGACGACGACATCGCGTCGACTGGGGCCGGGCTGGGGACTGGACGCTTGTTGGTGAGTCACGGAACGTGCTCCTTCGAAGGGACGGAAGCGAGCCGGCAGTTTACGTAAGCCCCGGCCCGATCCAATCCAGTCCGTCGCCGGGCTTTTCAGTCGTCGCCCACCCAAACGTCGACCGTGTACCCGTCGGCGAAGTCGAAGCACGTCGCGATCGCGCCGTCGCTCTCGGAGTAGATCCAGCACATCGCCCCATCGTTGGTGTCGACTCGATCGGGCGCTCCAAACTCGTCGAGCACGCGTTGCGGCGACCACAGGCGATAGAGCTTGGAGAGTCGTTCGTTGTCGTCGGTCTCAGGCTCGGGCTCGCTCGAGCGCACGAACAACTCCGCGCGACGCGGCCCCTTCGAGCTCAGATCGAGCTCTGGAGACGGCGCGGCGCCGGCCCGGCGCTCGAGCAGGGCGCGCAGCTCGCGCAGTTCGCCGTGCAAGGTGCTCGGCGGCGGCGCGGACTCGGCGTCCGTCACCGCGACGCGCCTGGTGGCGAGCTCGTCGCGCAGGCTGCGCAACTCGGCCACGAGCGCGTCGAGCTCTCCCCGCCCCACTCCCGCCGCCGCAGCCGGCGCAGGCGCGGGTGCAGCGGCGCTTTCGCGCTGCGCAGGCGTCGCGACGGACTCCGCTCGCAACACGGTCACGACTCCCGCGCCCGCCGCAGCGCACGCGCCGCCCACGAGCGCCGCCAGCACGATTCGAGTGTCCATTCGAGTCAACCTCCGCGGCGGGCTACCGCTGCGCCGCGCCGAGGCAACCACTGCGCGGCTCAACTCGAGCGAGCGGGGCCAGCGCGGCGCCGCGCCGACCTGGATCAGGCCGTTGAAGCTCGAAGCTGAGCGCGCCGCCGCTTCTCCGCGATCATGGCACGAGCACGAACTCGAGCGCGTTGCTCAGGTTGGTGGTCTTGGCCGCAGCCGGATCGCGGTACCAAGCCTGCGCGTTGACCGGCGTGCCGGGCGCGAACGGCGCGCCGAGCGTCAGCGGGTTCGCGGCGAGGTAGGCGAGCCAGTCCTGCGCGAAGCTGCCGTTGCACTGTCCGGCCACGCCGCCCGAGTTCAGCGCAGAGAGGCGCTGGGTCGGCGACTTCACGCACAGGAAGCTCGAGCTCGCGGGCGCCCAGGGCGAGATCGCCGCGCCGCCCACGCCGTAGAAGAAGAGGCCCTGCTTCTGGCCCTCGAGGCTGCTCACGCTCAGCGTGTAGCCCGAGTTCGCGGCGAGGCTCGGCGTTCCGCTGGCGCCGATCGCCGGGACGCAGCCGTTGGTCGAGGTTCCAGCCGTGCAGTACACGAGCGGGCCCGCCGGCGCGATCGACACGTTCGAGAACGCGACGGCGTCCTGGCTGAACGAGTAGAAGGCGATGCGGCCGGCGCCGATGGCCGGATCGAGCACGTCGAAGATCTGCACGCCGTCGCGCCGGATCACAACGCGCCCGGGCGTGATGTCGAATTGGAGCACGTACGACACGTTGCCGACCCATCCAGTTCCGACCGGTCCTGCGAGCGTCGACACGCCCAGCCCGTCCGTGCCGCCCCACAGTCCGTCGCGCGTGAACGAGCCGGCGATCTTCTTCACCTTGAGCCCGGCCTCGGCCACGTCGTCGTTGATCGCCGTCGGGTCGCCCCAGTTGAAGCTCTGCGTCGCACGCTTCCAGTCGAGCAGCACGTGCTGCGTGCTCGCTTGATAGCTGAAGGCGACGCCGATCAGATCGTCGTCCCCGTTGTTCGTCGGGCGCACGGTCACGGAGAAGCTGGCCGTGCTCGGCAGCGTGAAGGGGCTCACCACCCAGCCTGGACCGACAGTGCTGCTGGAGGCGGTCTCCTCCATGCTGCACGTGGTCGCGTTCGGGTTGACCGTCGTCCACCGGTTGTACGGGTCGACCAGCGTCCACGAGCCCAGATGCAGCTGGGCGAGCAGCGGAGCGGAGCTGAGGAACGCGAGCGCGCTGAGCTGCAGGGCGCAGCGACGGACGGTGGACGGGGTGCGATTCAAGGGAGCCTCTGGCGTGTAGGAGATGGCGGACACGGCGCCGAGCCGCGCTGGCCGCCGTGACGTCTGCAATCCGCGCCACTGAGGCCTGCGTTACGGAAAGAGTGGATTCGGGCCCGAACTCGCTGCCCGGACCGCCGCAAACCCAGAGCAAGCCCAGAGCGGGCTCCGAGACGGCTATCCCCGACGATGCTCGCCCGCTTCGAGCGCGTCGTCGAGCATGCCGCGCTGGGTGCTGATGCGGCGGTGCAAGCACTGACTACGGGCGACGTCAGCACGAATTGGAGTGTCCTTCGAGCCACCGCACGCGGCGAGCACGAAGGACATCGGGGGCCGTAGAGCGCGGAATCGGCGACGGCGGAGTGCTCGGCCTTTCCGAGCGCGGGATGCGCGTCACCTATGAATCGGATCAGGTCTACGACCGCGAGGGCTCGCATTCGACCACCTGTGGCGAGACGCGAAGCCGCGCGTCGGCAGCAAATGCGCGCCCAGACCGCAACGGCGCGCGCTCGCGCTTCGAAGGTCCGAAACGTCGGCGCACATGCACCTTGGACACTCCAGCACCTGGAGCGCCGCGCCTCGGACGTTCACCTCGACGAAACGACTCGCGACAGGTCTCGCGGCTCGTTACTGGCAGACGACGCCCTGGATAGCGTCGGTGAGGCTCGAGCCCCACGGGTCCTGCGGATCGCGCGCCCAGTACTGGCACGCGAAGCTCTGACCCACGACCTGCAACTGCGGATCGACGCCGCTCGTGATGTGAGCCGTGAAGTCGAAGGTGTAGGTCCCGGAACAATCCGAGCCGGTCGGCGATCCGCCCGAGACCTGAACTGGCGTCCTGCGCCGCGGTGCGGCGACGCACAGGTAGCCGCCCTGGAAGCTCGTGGCGCTCGCCTGGTAGCTGTAGAGCAGCAGCCCGGCGCGGTTGTTGAGCATGTTCGACGCGGTGACCAGACACGTGCTCCCGCCGGACGCGGAGGCCGGCCCGGAGACGTCGATCGCTGGCGTGCAGAACTGCGAATTGACTTTGCTCGTGCAGTAGGTCGTCGGAAGCTGGCAAAACGGAGATTCGTAGCCGTCGATCACGCCGTTCGCGTTGAGGTCCGGTCCCCACACGAAGCCGCGCGCGGCCATTTGGGGATACACAATCTGGCCGACGACGAATGCGCCGTTGGGGGACATGCCGCTCACCGTGGCGTTCGCCGCCACCGTGTGCACCTGGAATCCCGTGCTGACGGACCAACGGAAGGGTTGAAAGTTGTTCGACCCGGAGGGTCGCAAATGACCGACGACCACGCTGCCATCGTCGGAGGTTTCGATGACCTGGATGAACGCCGCCCCAGTCGGGGCGCCGAGGTTCTGAAAGCCACTCGACGCGCTCCACCGGAACACCCCTGAGTTGTTCACGTCTCCGAAGATCACGCTGCCGTCCCGCGACATGGCCCCCGCCGAAGCAGACCCCGTCGGGTTGAGACGTTGAACGACACCGGACGTTACGTCGTAGCGGAACGCGTCGGTGAACGAGTTGCCATCGTGGTAGATGACTCCCGAAACGATGGAGCCGTCACCGGAGACGGCCTGAGCCGCTGCTACGTCCCAGGAACCGACTGGAGCGCCGATCAGCGAGTCGAGCACCACCAGCCCTCCGCTGGCCGTCCAACGAAACGCGCTGTAACCGCCGGCGCCCGACGCGAGGCGGACGCCGACCACCGTCTGGCCGTCGTCGGAGATCGCCTCTCCGATCCCCGCGAACATGGCCGTGGACCCGTTGAGCACGCGGAAGCCGGACCAACTCGGCCGGCTCCCGCAAAACGCGTTGGCGCTGCGCGCCAAGGCGAGTGGACTGGTCCCGGAGGGCAGTCCCATGGAAGCGATCGTGCTCGCCCCAGACCACTCGACCGCGAGGTACAGGCCCCCTCCGGTCGGTCCCGCGTCACCGACGATGCGCTGACCGTCGTCCGAGACGTCGGTCGCGCGAGCGTTCAGCAGGGTTGGGTGTGGTGGGAGTTCGAGCATCGCGTTCTGCGCGACGAGAGGTCGGCCCGCGACAAGCGTCGCCGCGGCCAACAAGTGTGTTGTCCATCCCCGAAACCGCCCGAGCGCCGAGAGCGGCGCATCCATCTTGTTCATTGCGAGTACCTCCAGCAGCAGAGGTCACCGAGCGGTCCACCCTCGCTGAATGAAGCCAGCCTGCTGAGTGATGTCGAGCCTACGCGAATGACGCAATCTGTCAACTCGCGCGCGCGTGGCGTGGACGTCGCGCTGAGATCCGCGCTGCGGCGGCCTCCCGACGCAGCGCGTTCAGAGTTGAGATGAAATCCCGCGCGACGGGGATCACGGGACGGCTGAATCGTCGCTCGCAGACGCGTGCTTCAACCCATTTGCGCGCGCAGAGTCGCTGGAGAGCGAGCGACGCGCGTGGCTCGTCGCCACATTCGATCCCCAAGTTCGGCCCGGCGAAGGCCGAAGTGACGGCACACACACGCCGTTCGTGCACTGCTTGACGCACAACGTCGAGCGGCCCGGCTCGGCGAACAGCGACGCGCATCGAAGCACGCGCGCCGGTAGGCCTCATTCGCCTTGCGCGGATCGAGCGCAATGCGCCGCGCGCAGCCCTGTTCCGCGTCGTCGCACTCGCTGGCCGACAGCGCGCGATCCGCCGCGCGATGCGAGTTCACGAACTGGGCGACGTCCGCAGTCGTTGTCTGGATCGCCAGGTCAAGGGCGAGTCGACTTGGACCGAGGTGCTCGAAGGACTCATCGGGGCGTCGTCGACACCACCTTCGCAGCACTGAGGTCGCGCAAGCTCGACCTCGCGTGGGGGCCGAACCTCTCATCCGAGCAGCCAAGACGAACGGGCGTCGACACTGCACGCGGGACGGGCGGTCCGTCGACGCGAGTTCGGTGGACCTCAACCGACAGGCGTGGTCCGGCGTGTCACGCGCACGGCGGCTCGGGCGAAGCGGCGCCGCCGGAGTGGATCGAGCAGCCCGAGCGTTCGGGCTTGCGACCTCGCGAGCGCTCGCGAAGCACCCGCAGGGAGATGACGTACGCACTCTCGCAGGCGGTGTGGCAGGCGCTGTCGGGAGCTTGGTTCGAATGGGGTTCGGACCGCTCGGATGTGCGGAGCCGAACATGGGCGTTTCGTGCAGGAAGATCCGTAGCCGCGCGTTGCGACCGCAGCTATCAACCGTGGTGCGCGTCACCCGGTTTCCGAGCGGACCACTTGCGCGAGCACGTCGTCGCAAGGTTCGCGAAGAGTGGCAGAACGCGGCGGCGGTTCCGTCTCTGGGATCCAGCGCAACGGCCAGCGCACTTCAACGGACGATTCGCACGGCGAGCTGAGGCACAGCTCAACTCGACGCTTGGTTCGCGCACGTCGGCTACAGCCAGTGGCCCGTCGCGGTTCGACGAACGAGGTCGAGTCTCACTTCCTCGTCAGACTGGGAAGGGACTCTTCATGGCAAACGCGAAGCTCCTCTTCTGCATCCTCGCTAGCCCATGCCTGCTCGCGCCATCGACGCGCGCCCAGTCCAATACACCGCTCTTCCTCGAGCCCTTGCTGGAGTCCGGCGTCGCCCCCAGCGCCGTCGAGGTCGCGGACGTCAATCGCGACGGACGACCCGACCTCGCGAGCGCCAACGCAGAGTCGAACAGCATCACCGTCCAGATCAGCCGCGGCTCGGGCCGCTTCTGGGATCCGGTTTCCTACTCCGTCGGAGCGACTCCAGCGGGACTCGCCGCTGGAGATGTGAACGGCGACGGCCTGGCTGACCTGGTCACCGCCGACGCGCGATCGAACAGCGTCTCGGTGGCGGAGAACAACGGCTCGGGGTGGTCCTACACGGTGACGAGCTACCCGACCGGTGTCGCCCCGCGCGCCGTCGCGATCGGCGATGTCGACGCCGACGGAATCCCTGACTTGGTGACGGCCAACTCCGGTTCGAACGATGCGTCGGTGTTGCGCGGCCTGGGGGGCGGCGCGTTCGGCGCGCCGGTGAACTTCGCCGCCGGCCAGACGCCTCACGCACTGGCCCTCGCGGACTTCAACTCCGACGGAGCGTTGGATCTCGCGGTCGCGAACCTCGGCTCCAACGACGTTTCGGTGTTGCTCGGCAACGGCGCGGGCGGCTTCGCGAGCGCGATCACGTTCGGCGCCGGCTTCGGACCCCGTTCGATCGCGGCAGCGGATCTGAACGACGACGGCGATGGCAACCTGGACGTGGCGCTCGCGTGCGAAGGCTCGGACGATGTCTTCGTGCTCCGCGGCGACGGCGCGGGCGGGCTTGCGTTCGCCTTCGCGCTGCCCGTCGGCTCGCGGCCGCCCGAAGTCGTGCTCGGCGACTTCAACTCGGACGGTCGCCTCGACTTCGCTTCCGTCAACAGGGACTCGAACGACGTGTCGGTCGCGATCAACGCCGGCCCCGGGGCGCTGTGGTCGGTCAGTTCGTACCCGATCGGCGGGTCCGCAAGCGCGCTGACCGCAAGCGACCTCGACGTCGACGGCCTCCTCGACTTGGCGGTAGCGAGCTTCGACGAGTCGCGTCCCGCCGTCGTGGTCCTGCCGGGCAGAGCCCAAGGGAGCTTCGCTGCTGCGAAGCGTTATCGCGTCGGTTCCTTGCCTGTCGACGTCCTCGCCGGCGACCTCAATGGCGACGGACGGACCGATCTCGTGGCGGCCAGCAGCGCCCTCAACAGGCTCGACCTGTTGCTCAACCAGTCGCGAACAGGTCCGGAGACGTACTGCACCGCGGGCATCTCGACGAACGGCTGCTCGGCGCTGTTGTCGTCCACCGGCGCCCCAAGCGCGAGCAACGCACAACCCTTCGTGGTCCAAGTCTCGGGCATGGACGCCGGCAGGAGCACGGTGATGTTCATCGGCGCCAACGGGAGCACGGGCATTCCCTGGAGTTCGACGAGCTCGAGCTCCGTGTGCGTGCGCGCGCCCATCCAACGCGCCGCATTCGGGAACTCCGGCGGGACTGCCGGCGCCTGCGACGGCGCGTTCGCTTTCGACTTGAACGCGTACCTGGTCACCAACCCTGTCATCGGCGGCACTCCGGTCATCGCCGGCGCCAGTCTGAACGTGCAGGCGTGGTTCCGCGACGGCAGCGCCCCGCGGGGCAGCAATCTCTCGAACGCGATGGAGTTGCTCGTCGGGCCGTGAGTTCATCGCAGCGCTCGACTCTGCGTTGACGTGGAAGTGCGCACGTCGTCCGTGAGGCCAGTCGCTTCGCTGCGGCTGGCCTCGCTCGCTTTCCAGCGCTGTCCCGCCGCTCGATCGCGCGTCGAGCGAACGCGCGTCGGGCCCCCCGCGCGAGGTGAACGACCAAGCGGAGGACGCGCGAACTCCGGCGCTCGCCGTCTCATGCGATCACTTCCGGCCCATCACTCCCGGCCCATGACCTCGGACGCCCCGCCGCCACCGGCTGCTCCGCGATGCGCAATTCCGCTTGAGTCGCGCGCACCGCCGCAAGCTCGAGACCGGTCTCGGTCGCGGCGCCGTGGGCGTCTTCGAGACGCACGAGCGCCCTGGCCTTGGGATCGAGCAGCGTCGATGCGCGCTCCACCTTGCCAGCGAGCATGGCCTTGCGCATGCGCACCGACTGGCAGGTGGAGCTCGGCCGAATCAAAACCTGTTCGTGCGCCAGGTCTCGTTGCAAGCGCGCTTCCAACGCCGCTCGCGCTCAGTCGAGCCGCCCCAGGTCGCGCAGTTCATCTGCTTGCAGAGGCTGCCAAGCGGCTTGGGCGACGAGCACGCGCTCAGATCGCCGCTCGACTAGACGTCGGCGACCAGCACGGTGGCTTGCACAAGACAACCGGTCCTCGAGCCTCGATCAAGTGCTTCCGCGAGCGCTGCAGCGGCGGCGCTACGAAGCTTGCTCGGACGCCGTTCTCGCACGCCATGTGCTTCGACCGAATGTGCTCATAGAACCGTCAGGACTCGTTCCGCGCCGGAGCGCTTGGCGAGTGGCCCTTTGCTTCCCCGCCCACGGTGGCCAGGTCGTGGTGATCCACCCGCGGGCAGCGATCGACGAGGATCGTGATCCGTCGCGCGAGTTCGGCCAACCGACCGAACGAGCACGCCCCGCGTCGATCGTCGTCTCGCCGCTCTCGCGTACCCAGGACGACCGCCGCCGCTGGAGGTCGTTCGCTTCGAATTCAGCCTCGGTCCGTCCCGTCCGAAGCCTGACGGCCAGTGACGCGCTCCCTGCGCGATCTCTCGCGGCGCAGCGCACCGCTACCGGTCGCGTCCGAGCACGAGAATTCGCGCGCGCAGCTCGGCTCAGTCGAGCGGGACCAGCGCGGCGCTCGCGGCAGCCGTGCCGGCGCCGGTGACCGCCGCGTACACGCGCTCGAAGTTGCCGCCGAGCACTTTGACGAGCTCCTCGTCAGTGAAGCCGCGCTGGCGCAGACCGCGCGCGAGGTTCATGTAGCAGCTCGCGTCCTCGAGGCCCTGCGGCGTGCGCTGGATGCCGTCGTAGTCCGAGCCGATGCCGACGTGATCGATGCCTGCGATCTCGACCGCGTGGCACACGTGGTCGAGCACGCGCTCGAGCGGCAGCGGCGCGGCGCGCGCCTGCAGCAGCTCGCTCTGCGCGAGGAAGGTCGCCGTGTCGGGCGCGCTGCCGAGCGCTTTGTACTCGGCGCTCTCGCGCACGCGGCTGTCTTCAGCGCGCGCCGCCGCGTCGAGGAACGGCGTGCAGAACACGATGCCCACGACGCCGCCATTGCCTGCCAGCGCGCGCAGTTGCTCGTCGTCGAGGTTGCGCTGGTGCTCGTTGACCGCCATGCAGCCCGAATGGCTCGCGATCACGGGCTTGGAGCTCGCCTCGAGCGCGTCGAAGAACGACTGGCGGCCGGCGTGCGAGAGATCGACGACCATCCCGAGCTCGTTCATCGAGCGCACGACGCTGCGCCCGAATTCGTTCAAGCCCGCGGGCACGTCCGCGCCGGCGTCGGGCTGGCACGAGCGGATCCAACGCAAGTGGTTGTTCCACACCAGCGTCATCACGCGAATGCCGCGCTCGAAGAACCACTGCAACTCGTCGAGCGAGTTCTCGATCGAGTGCCCGCCCTCGATGCCGGGAATCCCAGCGAGCTGATCGGCCGCACGCGCCGCCGCAAGTTCGCGCGCGTTGCCGGCGAAGCGCACCTGAGCGGGATGGCGCTGCGCCAGCCGGTGGAACTCGCGCAGCAAGAGCCGCGTGCGCTCGCGCGCGCCGTGCTGCGCCTCGTCGATGAAGCGCGGGTCGCACCACGACACGAACACCAGCGCGCCCAGGCCGCCCGACTTGCCGCGCACGAGGTCGAGGTGGCCCGCGCCGCTCTCGCCGAGGTCACGCCCCAGATCGAGCGCGAGCTGCAGCGAATCGGCGTGGGCGTCGAACACCGGGCGCTGGCGCGCGAGGGCGATGAAGTCCTTGTGCATGGATCGTGGGCGAGTGACTGCGCGATCAAGGTAGCGCGCAAGCTCGTCCGTTCGGCGCTCGAGGTCACGTTCAAGCCGTGAGGATCGGCGCGCGCGGCGCTACTGCGGTCGCGGGCTGAGGATTCGCGCGCCGTCGCGCTCGAAACGCCAAACGCGCGGCTCGTTCGAGGGCTGCTCGAGCGACTTGAAGAGCTGGCGATCCTCGCGCTGGAGCAGGGTGAGCGTCGCGAGGCCCTCGGCCGAGCACGCGTCGAGCAGCGCGCGCCCCTTGAGCAGCCGCGGGCGGCCGAGAATGCGCGCGAGCGTCGCGTCACGGGGCTGTGGAGCGCGCGTGAGCGCCACGAACGAGTACGAGAGCGAGCGCAGGTCGATCTCGAGCTCGCGCGAGAACTCCGACCACAGCGCGTCCTGGAAGACCTCGCCCGGCGGGCGCGCGAAGAGGTGGCACCACTGCTCTGGATCTGCCAGCGCGCCGCATTCGCCGCGGTGGGTGCAGGGCGCGAGCACGTCGAACTCGCCCACCAGGCGCGCCCGCAGGCGGCCCAAACGCCGCGAGGTCGCTCGCGCGCCCGACTCGAGCAGGATCGCGGCCGTGCAGCGGCGCAGCGTGGCCTCGAGCTCGGCTTCGGCGCGCTCGTCGAGCTCGTCGAGCACGTGACTAGAGAGCGCGAGCTCCGCCTCGCAGTCCGCAGGCGACTTAGCGATCCGCACCTCGAGTCCAGGCCGCAGCGCGAGCAGCGAGCGCCGCGCGTGCTCGCGCGCGAGCGAAGAGCGCTCGAAGAGCGTGACGCGCTCGACGCGCGCGCCGACGGGACTCGAGAGCAGCGCACGAACGGCGGCGCCGGTTCCGCAGGCCCAGTCGAGCACGCTCTTGGGCGCGAACTCGCGCGCGCGCAGCTCCACCTCGCGCAGCGCCGCGGCCCACTTCCACTCGATGCGGCGCGCGAAGGTGGCGTCGTAGAGCTCGACATCGCGCGCGCTGCGGAAGTAGTCCGCGCTTGCGGCCGGTTGAACGCGCGATTGGGCCGCGAGAAAGCCCTCGCGCAGCTCGCGCAGGCGCTCCCAATCGACTCGCGAGAACGCGCTCACTTGGCGCCCTTCACTTCCACGCAGAAGGCCGCCGCCGGCAGCCAGGCCTTGTTGAACAGCACGGGCTGCATCGCCGCGCCATAGCCGTAGCGCACGAGCGCCGGCCGCGGGCACGACGGGCTCCACAGCACGACACTCTCGCCTTCGATCTCGGCGCGCGCGCGCACAACGGCGCCGGCGGCGTCGACGAGTTCGAACCCTTCGAGATGATCCGCCGCAGAGATCAGCCCGGGTCCGATTTCGTCGAAACTCACGCGCACGCGCTCGCCGTCGCGCACGGCCTCGCGCACGAGCGGACCGCTCGCGACGACATCGCTGCGCAAGTACGTGCGCTTGAGCGCCAGTCGCGCGAGCCGCTTGCCGACGTCCTGCTTGTTGCGCGGATGGATGTCCACCGGATCGCCGACGTCGAGCGTCACGGCCATGCCGGTGTTCGGCGCGCGCAGCACGCGCCGTTGCGCCTCGCGCAGCGCGCCCGTCTCGCCGCGGTCGTCCGGATAGGCGAAGGGCGCGATCTGCACGTAGTAGAAGGGCGCATCGGGGGCCGCGAAACGCTTGCGCCAGCTCTCGATCAGCGCGATCTGCATCGCGTCGTAGCTCGCGGCGCGCTCGCGGTCGGACTCGCCCTGGTACCACAGGAAGCCGCGCAGCGCGTAAGGCGCGTGCGGCGCGACCATCGCGTTGAACAGCACGGTCGCCGAGCCCGGGCCCAGGCGCGGATCCTGGCCCGCGCGTTGCGCGGCGTTCAGCTCGGGCGCCTCTGCGCGCAGGCGCGCCACGAGTTCGAGCGACGCAGCGCTCGAGGGGAACTGCGCCGCGACCGAGGCCTCCATCCAACTTTGGATCGGAGTGCCGCTCCAGGTCGAGTTGATCAACCCCACGGGCAGGTCGAGCTCGCGCTCGAGCTCGCGCGCGAAGAAGTAGGCGACAGCGCTGAAGCGGGCGACCGTCTCGGGCGAGCACACGCTCCACTCGCCGCCGCACACGCGCTGTTCGGTGTGCGCCACGTTGTTGGGCGTGTTGAAGTGCCGGATGCGCGGCGTTCGTGCGCTCGCGATCTCCTTCTGCGCGTCGAGCACGCCGCCCAGCGGGCCGGGGCCGACGGTCCACTCCATGTTGGACTGACCCGAGCACAGCCACACTTCGCCGATGAGCACGTCCTCGAGCACGATCTCGCGCTCGCCGCGCACGACCACGTGATGCGGACCGCCAGCCGCCGGCGTCTCCAGGCGCGCGATCCATTCGCCGCGCTCGTCGACGCGCACGCTGGCGCGCGCGTCCGCGGACCAACTGCCTTCGATCGTCACCGTGCTGCCGGGCTCTCCGCGGCCCCAGATCGGAGCGTGCGTCTCGCGCTGCAGCACCATGTGCGACTGGAACAGCGGCGCGAGCTCGAGCGCCGTCGGAGCTGTTTGCGGCATGAGGAACGTCAGGACAGTGGCGGCAGGAGCGATCATCGCACGTGGGTTCTATTGCACTCACGCGGCCGCGGCAATGCCGGTGTTCGCGGGGCTCTCTACAATGCGTCGATGGCGCTCGAAGGCTTCCTGCCGGTCGTTGCAAGCTGGTTCGAGCGCGAAGTCGGCGCGCCCACCGCCGCCCAGTCGCGAGCCTGGCCACTGATCCGACGCGGCGCGCACACGTTGATCGCGGCGCCCACGGGCTCGGGCAAGACGCTCGCGGCGTTCCTCTCGGCGCTCGACGGCCTGTTGCGCGAGGGCGCGGCGCTGCCGGACACGACGCGCGTGGTGTACGTCTCGCCGCTCAAGGCGCTCTCGAACGACGTGCAGAAGAACCTGCTCGCGCCGCTACAACGGCTGCGAGAGCTCGACCCGACGCTTCCCGAAGTGCGCGTGCTCGTCCGCACGGGCGACACGCCGGCGGCGGAGCGCGCGGCGATGAAGCGCACGCCTCCGCACGTGCTGGTGACGACGCCCGAGAGCCTCTACATCCTGCTCACCAGCGAATCGGGCCGCGCGATGCTCGCCAGCGCGCGCCTGGCGATCGTCGACGAGATCCACGCGCTGCTCGGCGACAAGCGCGCGGCGCACCTGGCGCTCTCGCTCGAGCGGCTCGAAGCGCTGTGCGGTTCGCTGCAGCGCATCGGCCTGTCGGCGACGCAGCGCCCGATCGAAGACGTGGGCCGCTTCCTGGTCGGCGCGGGACGCTCCGTCGAGCTGGTGGACGAAGGTCACGCGCGCGCGCTCGACTTGCGCGTCGAGATCCCGCCCTCGCCGCTCGAGACGGTCTGCTCGCACGAGACCGCGAGCGAGATCCACCGCCGCATCGCAGAGCTGAGCGCGAGCGCGCGCACGACGCTGGTGTTCGTCACGACGCGCAAGCTGGCCGAGCGCACGACCGTGGAGCTCGCCAAGCTGCTCGGCGAGGAGCGCGTCGGCTGCCACCACTCGAGCCTCTCGCGCGAGCGCCGCCTCGCGGCCGAACAGCGGCTCAAGCGCGGCGAACTCAAGCTGCTGGTGGCCACGGCCTCGCTCGAGTTGGGCATCGACATCGGAGAAGTCGATCTCGTCGTGCAGCTCGGCGTGCCGCGCTCGATCGCGTCGCTCCTGCAGCGCGTCGGCCGCTCCGGCCACGGCGTCGGGCGCACTCCGGTCGGCGTGCTGTTCCCGCTGACGCGCGATGAGCTGGTCGAGGCGGCCGCCCTGGTCGGCGCCGTGCGCCGCGGCGAGCTGGACCGCACGCCGCAGCCGCGGCCCGCGCTCGACATCCTCGCGCAGCAGATCGTGGCCGAGAGCGCGTCGCAGACCTGGAGCGAGCCGGAGCTGTTCGAGCGCTTCCGCCGCGCGTGGCCGTATCGCGCGCTCGAACGAGCGGACTTCGACGCTGCGGTGGCGCTGCACACCCAAGGGCGCGGTGCGCTCTTGCATCGAGACGGCGTGCGCGGGTTCCTGCGCGGCACGCGGCGCGCGCGCTTGACGGCCGTGACCTGCGGCGGCGCGATCCCCGACTCGACGCAGTACCGCGTGCTGGCCGAGCCCGAGGGCGTGTTCATCGGCTCGGTCGACGAGGACTTCGCGATCGAGTCGGTCACCGGCGACGTGTTCCAGCTCGGCGCGACGTCGTGGCGCATCCTGAAGATCGAGTCGGGGGCCCTGCGCGTCGCCGACGCCGCCGGAACGCCGCCGTCGATGCCGTTCTGGTTCGGCGAAGCGCCCTCGCGCAGCGCGGAGTTCTCGGCCGCCGTCTCGCGCGTCCGCGAGCACGGCCGCGAGCGCGCCTGGCTCGAGCGCGAGTGCGGAGTTTCGCCGCAGATCGCCGACGAGATCGCGCGCTACCTCGAAGAGGCGCACGCCGTGCTCGGCGCGTTGCCCACGCTGCGCTGCGTCGTGATCGAGCGCTTCTTCGACGACTCGGGCGGCATGCAGCTCGTGCTCCACGCGCCCTTCGGCAGCCGCGTCAACCGCGCCTTCGGCCTGGCGCTGCGCAAGCGCTTCTGTCGCCACTTCGGCTTCGAGCTCCAAGCTGCAGCGAACGAAGACGCGATCGCGCTCTCGCTCGGGCCGCAGCACAGCTTCGAGCTCGACAGCGTCGTGCGCTTCCTCCACGAACGCACGGCGCGCGGCGTGCTGGAGCAAGCGCTGCTGGCCTCGCCGCTGTTCGAGGCGCGCTGGCGCTGGAACGCGGCGCGTTCGCTGTGTGTCGAGCGCTTCAAGGCCGGCAAGCGCACGCCAGCGCCGCTGCTGCGCATGCGCGCCGACGATCTGCTCGCGGCGGCTTTTCCGAACGTCGTCGCCTGCGGCGAGAACCTGCCGCCGGGCGATCTCGAGATCCCCCGCGAGCATCCGCTCGTGGGTCAGACGCTCGACGACTGTCTGCATCAAGCGCTCGACGTCGACGGCTTCGTCGAGCTCGTTCAAGGCCTGCGCACCGGCGCGATCGAGCACCGCGCGGTGGACCTCGCGACGCCCTCGGTGCTCGCGCGCTCTGTGCTCGCGGTGCGGCCGTATGGGTTCCTCGACGATGCGCCGCTCGAGGAGCGCCGCACGCAAGCGGTGCGTCAGCGGCGCTTGCTCGATCCGGCGCGCGCGGCGGAGCTCGGCCAGCTCGACCCGGCCGCGATCGCACGCGTGCGCGAGGAGGCCTGGCCCGATCCGCGCGATGCGGAGGAACTGCACGAGGCGCTCGCGTGGATGGGCTTCGTGCGCGAGGGCGAGGCGCCGCAGTGGGACGCGTGGCTCGCGCAGCTGCTCGCGCAAGGTCGTGTGGAGCTCATTGAGGGCCGCTGGTTCGCCGCCGAGGCGTCGCGCGAGCCGCTCAGCGTGTTGCGCGGGCGACTCGAGGCGCTCGGACCGATCCACGACGATCACCCCGACGCTGACGAGGGCCTGCTCCGCGCGCTGGAGTCGCAGGGCTTCGTGCTGCGCGTGCACTTCGAGGGTCGCGCCGGGTGGTGCGAACGCCGCTTGCTCACGCGTGTGCAGAGCTACGCGCTCGACAGCCTGCGGCGCGCGATCGCCGCCGTCGGCCCGGCGCATTTCGAGCGTTTCCTGTGCGCGTGGCAGCACGTGGACGCGCAAGCGCGCCTCGAAGGTCCCGCGGGCGTGCTCGAGGTCGTGCGCCAGCTCGCCGGCGTCGAAGCGCCGCTCGGCGCCTGGGAGAAGCACATCTTCCCCGCGCGCGTCGCCAAGTACCGGCCCGAGTGGCTCGACCAGCTCGGCGCGTCAGGGCGAGTTGCGTGGCGGCGACTGTGGGGCGCGGGCCGCAGTGCGCTGCGCTCGACGCCGATCGCGTTCTTCCCGCGCGAGGAGTCCGAGCTGTGGAGCCGCCTCGCGTTCAGCGATCCGTCGCTCGAACCGTCGTGGCCGGCGCGCGCGGTGCTCGCACAGCTCGAACAGCGCGGCGCGAGCTTCGCCGACGACCTCGTGCGCACGACGCGACAGCTTCCCGCCGACGTGGAGCGCGGCCTGGGCGAGCTCGTCGCGCTCGGCCGCGCCAGCGCCGACAGCTTCGCCTCCGCGCGCCACCTGCTGCGTCCCGTGCACCGTCGGCGCGACACCGCGCTCGCCGCGGGCCGCTGGAGCGCCGTCGAGCCGGCCGCTGCGCCCGCGCAGGAGCACATCGAGTCGCTCGCACGCGTGCTATTGCGCCGCTACGGCGTCGTGTTCCGCGCCGTGCTCGAACGCGAGCGCGCTCCGACGCCCTGGCGCGAGCTCGCGCGTGCGCTGCGCCTGATGGAGCTGCGCGGCGAAGTGCGCGGCGGCCGTTTCGTCTCGCGCTTCTCGGGCGAGCAGTTCGCACTTCCGGAGGCGGTCAGCGCGCTGCGACGCGAGCGCGACGATGCGGCGCCGGCGCTCGACAAGCGCGACCCGCTCGCTGCGACACTCGCCAGCCTGCGAGCCTGGACGAGCGCCGCGTCGCAAGCGGTCCGGCCCGCCGACCCGGCGCGTTCGTGACACCCGATCCGCGGGTCGATTTCACGCGCCGACAACCGACTCGCCATCTCACTCCGCGCCGGCCAGCAACGCGCAGTAGCGCGCGTTCGACTGCACGGTGTTGTGGCCCTCGCCGTCGAGCACCTCGAAGCGCACCACGCCTTCGCGGAAGAAGGCCAAGAGCGACTCGGTTCGCTCGCGCGGGACCACTTCGTCGTGCTCGGCGGCGATCACGAGCGTCGGCGCGCGCACGGCCGGCGCGTGGCGCCACGACTCGAACTTGTCGTGCAACATCAGGCGCACGGGCAGGAACGGGTAGTGGTGCGCCGCGAGCTCCTCGATGCTGTCGAAGGGCGTGACGAGCACCAGGCGCGCGATCGGATTCGCGCTCGCGACGCGCACCGCGACGGCGCTGCCCAGACTGCGCCCAACGACGACGATCGACGGGTGTTCGGCGCTGACGCGCTCGAAGAGCTTCTGCGCGTCGGCGACGAGGTCGGTCTCCGCGGGCTCACCGGTGCTCCCGCCGTAGCCGCGGTAGTGCATCAGGTACAGCGCGTGCTCGGGGAAGGCCTGCGCGAGGTCGGGCAGGCTGCCCGCGACGTCTTCCGCGTTGCCGCCGAAGTACAGCACCGCCGGAGCGCCGCTCAACACGCGCGCTGTCACCACGACCTCAGCGCCGTCGACCGGCAGCGAGATCGCCGTGGCCCCGGTCGCGGCGCCGCGCGGCTGCGGGAAGTAGAGCAGCGAGCGCTGCATCACGAACGCCCCGGCGCACAGCGCGAGGTACAGCACCACGAGGAGCGCGGCGAGCTTGAGCATGCCGCGCCGATCGTAGCGCTGGCGTGTTACGGAGCGATGGTGAAGCGCAGGCCCGCGGAGAGCGTGAAGGTGTCGTTCGCGGCGCCCGCGGGCGTCTGCGTGGCGAGTTGGAACCACACGGTCTGACCCGCGACCAGGCCGGGATTCGCGCCGCTCGCGATGTACGCGTTGAAGTCGAGCACGTGTGTGCCGCTCACGCCCGTGCTCTGCGGCATGCGGAACACCGGGACGCGCACGCAGCGCAAGCCGCCGAGGAACGGAGCGCTCGCCGGGCCGCTGAGCGAGAAGTGCGGCTGCACGCGCGAGTTGTTCGGGACTTGCGTGTGAGTGATGGTGAAGCCCGAGCCCGCGCTCGCGCTCGGCGTACCGGCGTGCAGCGTGCGCAGATGGTTGACAGCGTTCGGCGACGGCTGGCAGTAGACGCGCGGCCCAGGGGCCGCGTTGAAGTTCGGCGCCCAGTCCGCGCCCGCAGCGTCGAGGCCGTTGAAGTACGGACTCCAGATCGAGCTGCCGGTGTAGGTGTTCGTCGTCAGATCGAAGATCGAGAACGGTCCGGCGTTGTCGTAGGTCACGTAGTAGCGCCCGTTCGCGCCCAGCGCGCCGCCGTCCGGGCCGAAGCCGATGTCGGCGACGATCTGCGGCGAGCCGCCGCCGAGGATGTCCATCGTGTAGATGTCGCCGTCGTCGTGCTGCAGATAGAACAGCCCGCTCGTCGCGTCGAACGACACCGCTTCGATCCACGAGAGGCCCTGCGTCGTCGGCAGCGGCGTCGCGACGAGCGTCGAGAGGTCGATCTCGAACAACCACTGCGCCGTCGGCAGGTTGCTGGCGGTCGTGGTGGCGAACAGCCGCCCGCCGCCGAAGGCCATGCCGGTGATGTTGAGCGCGCCGCCACTTGCGCGCTGCACGGATCCCAGCGCCGTAGCCGTCTGGCCGCTGCCGTAGCTCCACAGCGAGAGCTGAGCAGCGTTGGCCACGAACACGCGGCCGCCGGCGTCATCGACCGCGATCGCGCTCGCACCGCCGGGGAAGAGCATCGTGCGCTCCCCCGTCGTGACGTCGATGTGCCAGACGGCGGCGTTGAAGGTGTTGGCGGCGTTGCTCTGGACTCCGACGAGCAGCTGAGCGCTGGCAGTGGCTGTCCAAGACGCGAGGAGCAGGGTCAGTGACGCGATACGGGCTGCGTTGCGATTCATGGAGATGTCGATCTGGCGACGGGTCGAGGCCGAACGCGCGCGTTCCGCGGGCGCGTCGGGGGCGGACTAGAGCGACGCCGGCGGCCGGTCACTTCGCCGCGGGACTCGCGGCTTCCTCGGGGAACAGCGGAAAGCGCGGGTGAGGCCGATGCGCGCTCGCCATCGCGCGCAGGAGCTCCGCAGCGAGCTCAGGCCGCTCGCTCGCGAGGTCGCGCGACTCGCCCGGATCGCTCGCTAGGTCGTACAGCTCGACTCTCGACTCGGCCTTCTTCGTGTTGCGCCGCACGGCCTTCCAGTCGCCGCGCCGCAGCGCCTGTTGCCCGCCGGCGTAGCTCGGCAGCTCCCAGTACAGCTCGCGCTCGCCCGGCCCCGCGCGGCCGTTGAACACTTGGCGCAGGCTCACGCCGTCGAGCTGCGCATCCACGGGCGCGCCCGCGACTTCGCACAAGGTCGGATGCAGATCCCAAAACGCAGCGGGCTCGTCGACGCTCGCGCCGCGCGGCGTCACGCCGAATCCGCGCGCGACGAGCGGCACGCGCAGGCCGCCCTCGTACACGCTGCCCTTGAGTCCGCGCAAACCCGCGGCGCTGGCGAAGAACTCCGAGTCGGAGCCGCCGAGCCGGTCGTAGGTCGGGCCGTTGTCGCTGGTGAACAGGATCAGCGTGTCGTCCGCGAGCTCGAGCTGCGCGAGCAGGTCGACGATGCGCCCCACGTCGCGGTCCATGCGCGTCACCATCGCCGCGTAGGCCGCGCGCGGCGTCGGATGCGGCAGGTAGCCCTTCGTTCCGTCGTAGGGCGGGTCGTTCCATAGGCCGCGGTACTCGGCGAGCGAGTCCTCGGGCACTTGCAGCGCGAGGTGCGGGATCGTGAACGGCACGTAGAGCAAGAACGGCTCGTCCGCGTGCTCGCGCACGAACGACAGCGCCGCATCGACGATCAGGTCGTGCGAGTACTGGGCGCCCGTGAGCCCGCGCGAGTTGCCCGCGAGCTCGACGCGCTCTGCGTTGCGCCACAGGTGGTCGGGATAGAAGTTGTGCGCCTCGCGCTGGCACAGGTAGCCGAAGAACTCGTCGAAGCCCTGCGCGTTGGGCGCGCCTTCGCTGCCCGGCGCACCCAGCCCCCACTTGCCGAACACGCCGGTCCGATAGCCGACCTCGCGCAAGCGCTCGGCGAGCGTGACCTCCTCCGCGGGCAGGGCCATCTGACCCTCGGGCTTGACCTCGGCGTTGTCTCGCACCGCTCCGTGCCCGTTGTGCTTACCCGTGAGCAGCACACAGCGCGACGGCGCGCACACCGGGGCGCCGGCGTAGAACTGCGTGAAGCGCACGCCCTCTGCGGCGAGCTGGTCGATTCGCGGCGTGCGGATCTTCTGCTGCCCGTAGCAGCCCAGCTCGCCGTAGCCGAGGTCGTCCGCGACGATCAGGACGATGTTGGGCCTGCGCGGGGCGCGCGCGGCGCCCGATTCGGGCGGCGGAGCAACGCAGCCGGCGGTCGCGAGCACGGCCCACAGCGCGAGAGTTCGCATGGCCCGCGGAACCTAGCGATTTTCCGCGAAGGATCCGACCGCGGCGCGGCACCCAGACGGCGCGCGCACGACCGCGCGCAGCCCCAACCACCGCAATCGACCCATGCGCACCCTGCTCCTCGCCGCCGCCTGCCTGCTCGTCCCCGCCGCCGACCCGCTGCGCTACGCGCCCAGCGAGGGCCTCGCGCTCGAACGCCGGCTCGAGGGCGCGTTCCAGATGAGCCTGAGCGACTGGAACGTGGTCATGAACGGCCGCGACGTGCCTTCGCAGTACCTGCCGCAGCTCGAGATCGCGGTGACGACCCGCGCGAGCGTCGAGGCGCGCGACGAGCTCCGCGAAGTCCGCGATGGCCGGCCCGCGAAGCTGCGGCGCGAGTACCGCGCGCCCAGCGGCAGCATCGACACGCGCGTCAGCGTCAACGGCGAGAGCGACGCTTCGAGCGGCGAGCGCACGGGCCAGCCTTCGCTCGGCGAGTGCACCGTCGCGTTCGAAGGCGATGGGCCGCGCAAGCTCGAGAAGGGCGAGGCCTCGGAGGCGGCGCTCGCGGCGCTTGCGCTCGACTGGGATTTCACCGAGCTGCTGCCGGCAGACGGCGATGAGAAGTGGGACGCCGACATCGCTGTGCTCAACCCGTTCGATGCGCGCCTGGCCGGCATTGCCTTCGACTACGGCGACGACGAACAGCGCGTCGGCGCCTCGCCCGAGGTGCTGCTCGCCAACTCGAAGGGCATGTGGCGGCTCGAGCGCGTCGAAGAGCGCGAGCAGGACGGCCTGCGCCTGTGCGTCGTGCGGCTGGAGGGCGACTTCGAGACCTTCGGCGAGCGCCGCACCGAACTGGTCAACGTGCCCGTCGCCAGCGGCGAGGCCGACGAGCGCACCGACTACGAGTGCTCGGTCGAGGGCGAGCTGGTGTGGAACGCCACGCATGGCGTGCTGCACTCGCTCGACTACACCAGCGAAGGCGTGATGCGCGTGCGCACCGTGCGCGTGCGCGACGGCAGCGGAACCGACACCGCCTACGAGCAGACGATGAACTTCGCCTGCAAGAGCTCGTTCAGCGCGACGTCGAAGGCGCGTTGAGCGAGCAGCGTTGGTTGTACGGTGCCAGAGCAATCTGTCCCGCGCCGCGCAACGCAACGGGCTTCCCGAACGCAGCAGCGGCGTGGGACAGATTGCTCTGGCACCGTACAACCAACCCGCTTTGCCCGGGCTCCGTTCGACGCTTCGCCCCCGGTGCGGCGCACTGGCGCGACGCTGCTCGCTCCGCGCGCGCGTTCGATGGCTCCGCGGCGGCTGTCGCGAGTGCTCGATCCGAAGTAGCGTCGGGCACATGCAGCGGATCCCGACGTTCGCCGTGTTATTTGCTCTCGCAGCGTGCCGAGCGGTTGAACTTCCGCGCACGGATCTCGGCGGCGTGAAGGACGCAAAAGCCTGGCCCTGTGGATTGGATATTCCGGGCGCCACGTCGGTCGCGGCTCTCGATGACCTGGACGGCGACGGCGTCCGCGAGCTTGCGGTCGGCGGCGCGGGGAACGGGGTCGGCGCGAAAGGGGTGGTTGTGGTCTGCCCGACCAGCGGCAGAGTTCACTACGAAGTGTGGTGCCCGGGGCACCGAGGGAGTGTCGGCTGCTCGTTCGGGCATGCCGTCCTGACGCTCGGCGATGTCGACGGCGACGGTCTGCGCGACTTCGCGGTCGCAGATCCCTCCTGGACTCCGCTGGACGGAAACGAGCCGCCGTACGGCGTGTGGATCGTCAGCGGAATGAACGGGGCATTCCTGCAGTCGGCTGTGGAGGTCACGCGTGCAACGTTCGGGAGGCTGCTGGCCGTCACGGATGATCTCGACGGCGACGACATCGGCGACCTCCTGATCGGTTCGAGTTGGATGGGCGCGAACGTGATTGCCGCCCACTCGACACGAACGGGAGAGCGGCTCTATTTGGTGCACACACCCGACGATCCGCGGGCAATCACGGTCACCGGTGATCGCGACGGCGACGGTACTCGCGACTTCATCACCTGGCTCGATGGCCCGAAGCTCATTTCGGGCGCCACGGGCGCGGTCGTCTCGGACGCGACTTGGCGTGATCCTGAGAATACGTCCACGGTGCGGCTCGGCGACCTCGACGGCGACGGGGTGGACGAGCTAGCAGAGCTCAACGCGCTCGGATGTTCGGTCGAGCTCCGCGCGCAGAGAGACAACTAGTGTGTCGCCTCGTCCCGAGAATGCGCTCCGCGAGTAGTCGTTGGTTGTACGGAGCTTGGCCGCGTATCAGGTCTCGCGGTCGAAGCGCACGTTCGGGCGGCGGCCGCGGATCTTGGTGCCGCGCAAGGCGTCGATCACGGTGTTCGCGACCTCGGCGGGCACTTCGACGAGAGCGAAGCGATCGGCGATCTCGATCGCGCCGATGGCGTGGCCGGGCAGGCCGGTTTCGTTGGCGATCGCACCCACGAGGTCGCCGGGGCGCAGGCCGTCGAGGCGGCCGACGCCGACGAACAGGCGCGCGGTGTCCCACTCGGGCCGACGGCCGCGGCGCGGCGCATCGCGGCGCGGACCTCGGTCGCCGTCGCGCGGGCCACGGTCTGCGTCGCGGGGACCGCTGTCGAAACCTTCGCGCGGGCCGCTGTCGAAGCCCTCTCGCGGACCTCGCTCGAAGCCGCCGCCGCGCGGCCCGCGATCGAAGCCTCCACGTCCCTCGCGGAAATCGCGCGGCCCGCGCGAGTCGCGACCCTGCGGGAACTCGACCGTGAGGTCCTCCTCCTCGGCGCGCGCACTCGACTCGCGCCGCGACGCTTCGTGGAACAGCTTGAGCGCCGCGGCGGCGACGTCGAGCGGATCGGACTCGGCCGAGAGCTCCTCGATCACCGGACGGAACGAATCGAGCTCGCCAGCGATGAGCGCCTCGCGCAGGTTGGCCTTGGTCACCGCCAGGCGCTGGCGGCGCAGGTCCTCGACCGTGGGGATCGTCGCGACCTCGATGGTCAGGCCCGTCGCGCGCTGGATGTTGCGCAGCAAGCGGTGCTCGCGCGGCTCGACGAAGGTGATGGCGACGCCGTCGCGGCCCGCGCGGCCCGTGCGGCCGATGCGGTGCACGTAGGACTCGGGCTCGGAGGGCACGTCGAAGTTCACGACGTGGCTGACGTGCTGGATGTCGAGGCCGCGCGCGGCGACGTCGGTGGCGATCAACAGGTCGGCCTTCTCGCCGCGGAAGCGCTTCATCACGCGGTCGCGGTGGTCCTGGCTGAAGCCGCCGTGCAGCGCTTCGGCGCGGTAGCCGTGCGCGTTCATCGCTTCGGTGAGCTCGTCGACCTCGATGCGCGTGCGGCAGAACACGATGGCCGAGGTCGGCGTCTCGATGTCGAGCACGCGCGCCAGCGCCGCGGCCTTCTGCTGGCGGCGCACGACGTACGCGACCTGCTTCACGCGCGGCAGCTCGCCCTCGGCCGGCCGTTCGCGCTCGATCGAGATGCGCGCGGGGTTCGAGAGCACGCGCTCGGCGATGTCGAGGATGCGCGGCGGCAGCGTGGCCGAGAACAGCGCGGTCTGCTTCTCCTTGGGCGTGCGCTCGAGAATCGCCTCGAGGTCTTCGGCGAAGCCCATGTCGAGCATCTCGTCGGCCTCGTCGAGCACGACCACCTTCAAGTCGTCGAGGACCAGCGTCTTGCGCTCGAGGTGGTCGAGCGCGCGGCCGGGCGTCGCGACCACGACCGACACGCCGCGGTCGAGCGCGCGCAGCTGCTGGCCGAAGGATTGGCCTCCGTAGATCGGCAGCACGTAGACGCGCTGCTCCTTGCCGTACTTGTGCACCGCCTCGGCGACCTGCATCGCCAGCTCGCGCGTCGGCACGAGCACCAGCGCCAGCGGGTGGTTGGGCTTGGGCTCGATCGACGCCACGCGTTGCAGCAGCGGCAGCGCGAAGGCCGCGGTCTTGCCCGTGCCGGTCGCCGCTTGCCCGAGCAGGTCGCGACCTCCCAAGAGCAGCGGAATGGCCTCGCGCTGGATGGGCGTGGGCTCCTCGTAGCCGAGCGTGCTGAGCGCGCTGAGGAGCTGGGGAGCGAGGCCGAGGGCGGCGAAGGCGGATTGAGGCGGCGTATCGGTCATGGACATCTCGTGGCAGGCGTGCGAACTGCGCAGTGTCGCATGAAGCGGCCGTGCAGGGCCACGCCGGCGGCCCCGGCGGCGCGCGCAAGCCGCGCTGGCGGACTGGGATGCGCGTTTTCGGCGACTTTTTGCTGATGGAGCGGGCGGCGCTCCTGCGTGTACGGGCACGGAGGCCGAGCCATGCACGACCACAACTCGATCGAGGCGCGCAGCGCCAGCCAGAGCGTCAGCCACGCAGCCCGCGCTGAGAGCCGCCCCGCAGGCCCCGCTGCCGCCGCGGAAACAGCTCGCATCGCCGCTGCGCTCGCCGCAGCGATCGTCACGCTCGGAACGCCGGCCTGGATCGCGCTGCGTGCGCCGCACCTCGCCGGCGACGAGTCGCGAGCAGAGTCCGCCAGCGCCCCCGCGCCGCTGCGCGCGCCCGCCACACTGGCCGAGACGGGGCTGTACTCCGATGCGGCGAGCCTGACGGTGCGCGCGGACGCCTTCGAGTTCGCGCCGCAGTACCCGCTGTGGACCGACGGCGCGGCGAAGCGCCGCTGGATCTGGCTGCCGCCGGGCGAGTCGATCGACGCGAGCGACGCCGACGCCTGGCGCTTTCCGGTCGGCACGAAGCTGTGGAAGGAGTTCGCCTTCGAACGCCGCGTCGAGACGCGCTACATGGAGCTCGGCGCCGACGGCGAGTGGCTCTACGCGACCTACGTGTGGAGCCCCGAGGAGAGTCAGGCGACGCTCGCGCCCGAGTACGGCCTGCGGAACGCCTACCTCCTCGACGGCGGCGCGCGCCACGACATTCCCGGACGCATGGACTGTCTCGCCTGCCACGCGGCCTCGGCGACGCCCGTGCTGGGATTTTCCGGCCTCCAACTGTCGGGAGATCGCGATCCACTCGCGCCGCATGCACAGGCCCCGTCGCCCGAGCTCATCGACCTCGACGACCTGATCTCGCGCGGCCTGGTTCGCAACCTGCCCGACACGCTCAGCGCGCGCCTGCCGCGCATCGCCGCGCGCTCGCCGCAGGAACGCGCAGCGCTCGGCTACCTGCACGGCAACTGCGGCGGCTGCCACAACTCGAGCGGGCCGCTGGCGCAGCTCGGACTCGACCTCGCCTACTCGCTCGAGCACGGCTCGCGCGTCGCGAGCACCGCCGTCGGCGCACCGGCGCGCTATCGCTCCGCGAACACGCCCGAACTTCGCATCGCACCGGGCGCGCCGCACGAGAGCTTGCTGATCCAGCGCATGTCGACGCGCGATCCGCTGCTCGCCATGCCCGCGCTCGGCAGCGCGAAAGTCGACGAGGCAGCGCTCGAGCTCCTGCGCGAGTGGATCGCCGCGGACCCCGCCGCGCCCGCACTCGCAGCCCACCGAACCGCGCGCCGCTGAGGCGCTCGACTCCCCGCTACTTCCACCACCTCCAACCTCGGAGCCTGACCATGTTGATCAAGAGCCTGTCCGTTCTGGCCCTCGCCGCCGTGGCCGTCGCGGCCTTCTCGTTCGAGCGCTCGCGCGCCGCCAGCGCACCCAAGCCCGACGTCGCGCGCGGCGAGTACCTCGTCAAGTTCGGCAGCTGCAACGACTGCCACACGCCCTGGGCCATGGGCCCGAACGGCCCCGAGCCGGACTTCTCGCGCATGCTCTCGGGCCACCCGTCCGACGTCGCCGCGCCGCCAGCGCCGAAGCTGCCCGAGGGCTGGATGGCCGCGGCTTCGAACACCATGACCGCCTGGTCCGGCCCGTGGGGCGTGAGCTTCACGGCGAACCTCACGCCGGACAAGGAGACCGGCCTGGGCGCGTGGACCGCCGAGGACTTCATCGCCACGATCCGCAGCGGTCGCCACCTGGGCCGCGGGCGTCCGATCCTGCCGCCCATGCCGGTGCAGTTCGTCGCCACGCTCACCGACGAGGACCTGCGCAACGTGTTCGCGTACCTGCAGAGCATCCCCGCGGTTTCGAACAAGGTTCCCGAGCCGCTTCCGCCGGCGGCGGCGCGCTGAGCGCCGAGCTAACCTGCGAGGCGCGAGCCCGCCGGACATGGACACCGCCCAACGCGAACGCTGGCAGAAGCTGCGCGAGCTGCTCGAGGCCGCGCAGCTCGAGCCGCCCGCGCGCCGCGAGAGCTTCGTGCGCGAGCGCGCAGCGGGCGACGCGGCGCTGGCGGCGGATGTGCTGGCGCTGCTCGCGCAGGACGACGAGCTGGGCGACTACCTCGAGCCGCCCGCGAGCTTCGCGGCTGCCGCGCGCGAGTTGCGCCCGCACGACTCCGCGCGCGTCGGCGAGCGCGTCGGCGCGTGGCGGCTCGAGCGCAAGATCGGCGCGGGCGGCATGGGCGCGGTGTACCTCGCGGTGCGCGCCGACGGGCACTTCGAGCAGCGCGCGGCGGTCAAGCTGCTGCGCCTGGGCGTCGACAGCCCGCAACTGGTCGAGCGTTTCCGGCGCGAGCGCCAGGTGCTCGCCCAGCTCGAACACCCGGGCGTGGCGCACCTGGTCGACGGCGGCGTGACCGACGAGGGCCTGCCGTACATCGCGATGGAGTACGTCGAGGGCGCGCCGATCGACCGCTGGTGCGACGAGCAGCGCCTCTCGATCCGCGAGCGCCTCGAGCTGTTCGTCAAGGTGTGCGCGGCCGTGCAGTACGCGCACCAGCACCTGGTCGTGCACCGCGACCTCAAGCCCGGCAACATCCTCGTCAACGCGCAGGGCGAGCCCAAACTGCTCGATTTCGGCCTGGCCAAGGTGCTCGACGAGGATTTCGATCGCACTGCGACCCAGACCGGCGCGCACGCGCTCACGCCGGCCTACGCGAGCCCCGAGCAAGTGCGCGGCGAGCCGGTGACGACCGCGAGCGACGTGTACTCGCTGGGCGTGGTGCTGTACGAGCTGCTCACCGGCAAGCGCCCGCACGAGGTCGAGACCACGTCGTTCCACGAGCTCGCGCGGCGCATCGCCGAGCAGACGCCCAAGCCGCCGAGCGAAGCGGTCGACGCGATCGATCCCTCGCGCTCGGGCGCCACGCGGCCCGAACTTGCGCGCCGGCGACTGCGCGGCGATCTCGACGGCATCGTGCTCAAGGCGCTGCACAAGGAGCCCGCGCGTCGCTACGCGTCCGCAGGCCACCTCGCGGAGGACATCGAGCGCCACCTCGCCGATTGGCCCGTGCTCGCGCGCGGCGACAGCCTGCTGTACCGGACGCGCAAGCTCGTTCAGCGCCATCGCGCGCTCGCCATCACCGGCGCGCTGGGACTGGCGGCGCTGCTCGCCGGCCTGATCGTGTCGAGTCGCCTGTGGTGGATCGCACGCGAGCGCGCCGAACAGGTCACGCGCCTGTCGGACGTGCACATCCTGCTCTCGCTGGGGCAGGACGTGGATCGCTACTGGCCGGCGACGCGCGAGCACGCGCCGAACATGGCGCGCTGGGTGCGGCAGGCGGAAGCACTGCTCGCGCGCCGGCCGCTGCACGAAGCCCGGCTGGCGCAGGTGCGCGCGCTGGGGCGCGAGGTCGATGGCGAGTGGAAGTTCGACACGGCCGCGGAGGCCTGGGAGCACGAGGTGCTCTCCAAGCTGCTCGGCGGGCTGGCGTTGCTCGACGGCGAGTCGCGCGTGATCGGAACCCTGCGCGAGATGCGCGCGCGCCTCGAGTTCGCCGAAGGCGTCGACGAGCTGACGCTCGACAGCCCGGCGGCGGCGCGCGCGTGGCTCGAGGCGCGCGACGAGATCGCTCGGCTGCCGATCTACCGCGGGCTCGAACTGCCGGCGCAGCGCGGCCTGTTGCCCCTGGGCCTGAACGAAGTGAGCGGCCTGTGGGAGTTCTGGCACCCGCAGAGCGGCGCGCGGCCGGTCCCCGACGAACGCGGCGGCTTCAAGGTGCTCGAGGATTCGTCGCTGGTGCTCGTGCTGCTGCCCGGCGGCGAATTCGAGATGGGCTCGCCGCCCGACGAGCCCGGCCATTCACCCGAAGAGGGTCCCGTACACCGCGTCGCGCTCGACGCCTTCTTCGCCTCGAAGTTCGAGCTCACGCAGGGCCAGTACGCGGCGCTCACCGGCGCGAATCCGGCCGTGCTCTCGCGCGAGCGCGACGAGCCGCGCGGCGTTCCCGCGACGCCGGCGCACCCCGTCGAGAACGTCAACTGGGACGTCGGCGCGGCCTGGCTGCGGCGCGCGAACCTGGCCTTCCCCACCGAAGCCCAGTGGGAGTACCTGGCGCGCGCCGGGACGCGCAGCGCGTGGTGGACAGGCCCCGAGCGCGACTCGCTGCGCGGCGCGGCGAACCTCGCCGACAGCCAGGCCGCCAAACACGGTCAGGACTGGCTCGAGATCAGCGACTGGCCCGAACTCGACGACGGCTTCGCGTTCCACGCGCCGGTCGGCAGCTATCGCGCCAACGCCTTCGGGCTGTACGACGTGCTCGGCAACGTGGGCGAATGGTGCGACGACGTGTTCGGCGACTACTCCAAGCCCGCGCAGCCGGGCGACGGTCGCCGCACGAGCGGCTACGTGCTCAACCGGCCGTTGCGCGGCGGCGGATTCAGCAACCGGGCCTCGGACCTGCGCTGCGCCAAGCGCGTGATGATGAGCCCGGAGATCGCGGCGCCGCAGATCGGCCTGCGGCCGGTCAAGGCGATCGAGCGCTGAGTCGTACGGCGCCGAGCGCAACGCTGCTCAGCTCAGCGCGCCCTCGCCCAGTCGCGCGCGCAGCCACAGGCGCGCCGTGCGCCAGGAGCGCTCGACGGTCGCGGTCGACACGCCGAGCACCTTGGCCGTCTCGTCGATCGACAGCCCGCCGAAGAAGCGCAGTTCCACGAGCTTGGCGAGCTGTGGATCGAGATCCGCGAGCGCCGAGAGCGCGTCGTCCAGCGACACCAGGTCGGAGCCCGACTGCTCCAGTTGCTCCACCAGTTCGTCGAGCGGCACGCGCGCCAGCTCTCCGCCGCGCTTGTGCGCCCGCTTGGCGCGCACGTGGTCCACCAGCACGCTGCGCATGGCCTTGGCAGCGACGCCCACGAAGTGCGCGCGGCTCGACCAGCCCGACCCGCCGTCGGAATCGATCATGCGCAGGTAGGCCTCGTGCACGAGCGCCGTGGGCTGCAGCGTCTGCGGGCCCCCGCCGCGCAGGTAGCTGCCCGCGAGCGAGCGCAGCTCGGCGTAGACCAGGCCGAACAGCTCGTCGCCCGCGCGCGCGTCGCCGGCGGCGAGTTCGCGCAGGGAGACCGTCGCGTCGCGGCGGGCGGGGTCCATGGGTCTTGATTCTGCGCTGTGGCGGCCGGCCGGCAAGGGCGCGGGGCGCTCGGAACGGCCTGCGCCGCCCGGTTGGGACGAATTCCCCACACGAGCGGCGAGAAACCTGTCCAAACGGGCGGCCGCGCCGCCAGTTGGTCTGCGTCGCCGCTCCTGGCGCTTCCAACGATCACCATTCCCGTCCGAATCCCTCCGGAACTCCTGCCATGTTTGCCACCGTCACCCGCTTTGCCCTCGCGCTCGGCCTCGCCGCCAGCGCCTTCTCCGCCGACGCCCAGGCTCAGTGCGGACTGCCCGACAACCTCGACGGCGGCCCCTGCTGCGCGCCGACGGCGGTCAACCTGCCGAGCTTCCCGGCCATGTCCCAGCAGGGCCTCTGGATCTGCTTCGACAACTGCGCGCCCGCGCTGCAGCGGCCCTTCTGCGTGTCGATCGGCAAGCCCAAGCCGGTCGCGCAGGCCGGCGCGCTGGTGTGCGGCGAATACAACATCCGCTACCAGCTCAAGGACTGCGGCACGGGCCTCCTGCACTGGACGGGCGGAGTGCGCGCCACGTACTCGCGCACTTGGTTCGAGTCGAACGCGGCCGGCACTGCGCCGCTGACGGTCTGGCGCTTCATCATCAACGGCGACCTGGTGCCGACCAACAACGTCCCCAACAACAACTGCGAGCGCCCGGCCTCGCTGAACCAGTACTCGCGCGTGTACTTCTCGGGCCACATCGACTACGCGCTGAACTGCGCCACCAACACCTGGAGCGTGGCCTGGTCGCTGAACCACGAGTGCGACGCCGTGCACCACTCGCCGATCTCCGCTCGCCCCGCGCCGGCCGGCGGCTTCGACCCGGGCAAGTCGTTCTCGATCGTCGGCCCCGCCGCCGGCTTCGTCGTCGCCCCCAACCAGACGCTGATCAGCGACGGCCCGATCACGAGCGGCTCGATGCGCTGGAACAACTGGGCCGCGGCCCCCGCGATCTGCACCTACCGTGAGCAGGCGCTCGGCAACTTCGTCGCGAACAACCAGTACTGCCTGTGCGGCCCGGCCACGGCCGGCGCGCAGAACATCGACACCTTCGTGTCGGCCCAGAGCCAGTGCGGCAGCGCGGTGACCAACAGCCCGACCGGCCGCTTCACGCAGAAGCGCATCGGCATCTGGACCAACGCCAACGCCTTCCCCGGCGTCGAGCACCTGCTGTTCGACTTCGGCGAACTGCGCCTGCAGAACGGCTGCACCGGCGCCGGCACGATCGAGTGGTACGAAGGGCCTGAGACGATCGGCGGATTCCCGGCCTTCGACGCCGCCGGACTCGCGCTCGGTCGCCAGTTCGAAGACCTGGGAAGCTGCAACACGTCGCCGAGCAACCCCGCCCGCCGCATCGGGGCCCCGCACGTGACCAACTCGATCCTCAACTTCAACTTGCCCTGATCGAGTGCTGTCCGAGGCGAGCGGACCGCCCCGGACCGAAGCTTCCCCACGGCGCCCCGCCAGCGGCCACTCGAGCTGCTGGCGGGGCGCGCTCGTTTCCAATCCGGGCCGCACGTGCTAAGCTCCGCGCCTCGGATTGGGTGCTGACGACCTCTTTGGTCGATACCAGCCCCGCTGTGCGTTCCTCCGCGCGGCAGGCGAGACGAAGGCTGATGAAGGGCGACCACTGGGGTCGCCAGAGCCCGCGCATCGTTCCACTGAGAATCGTTCAGACGGAGGAACCCCCAGCCGCCCAGGGGCGCGACGCTACGGCGACGCGCTGCTGTCCGCGCTCGAGATGCCCTGCGGGAGCGCATTGCTGCGCCACTCGGGGGGCAAACCACGATCACGCTCTCCCCGCCGCGGGCGAGCGACCACCGCGCCGCCCTGCGGCGCCGGATGCTCTCTGTTCATGACCAGTTTTCAACAGCTCGCGCTGATCGAGCCGCTCCAACGTGCGGTTCGCGACGCCGGCTACACGACTCCGACCCCGATCCAACTCCAGGCCATCCCCCACCTGCTCGAAGGCCGCGACCTGCTCGGTTGCGCCAAGACGGGCACCGGCAAAACGGCCGCTTTTTCGCTCCCGATCCTGCAGCGCCTCGCCGCTGCCCCGCGCAAGCCCACGCCGCGCCGCCCGCGCGTGCTGGTGCTGACCCCGACGCGCGAACTCGCCGCGCAAGTCGCCGAGAGCTTCGAAACCTACGGCGCGCACCTGCGCCTGAGCGTCACGGTGATCTACGGCGGCGTCGGCCAGGCGCCGCAGGTCCGCGCGCTCGAGCGCGGCGTCGACGTCCTGGTGGCCTGCCCCGGTCGCCTGGTCGACCTGATGGGCCAGGGCCATGTGCGCCTCGATCAAATCGAGACGCTGGTGCTCGACGAGGCCGACCACATGCTCGACCTGGGCTTCTTGCCCGACGTCAAGCGCATCCTCGCGGCGGTCCCGCGCAAGCGTCAGACGCTGTTCTTCTCGGCCACGATGCCGCCGGAGATCTCCAAGCTCGCCGACACGATCCTGACTTCGCCCGTGAAGGTCATGGTCACGCCGCCGGCCTCGACGGTCGAGCTCGTGACGCAGCGCGTGATGTTCCTCTCGCGCACCGAGAAGCCGGCCGCGCTGACGAATCTGCTGCGCGACCCCAGCGTCGGGCGCGCGATCGTGTTCACGCGCACCAAGCGCGGCGCCGACCGCGTCGCCAAGCGCTTGAACCAGGACGGCGTGGCCTCGCAGGCGATCCACGGCAACAAGTCGCAGAACAACCGCGAGCGCACGCTCGACGGCTTCCGCGACGGCCGCTTGCGCGTGCTGGTCGCGACCGACATCGCCGCGCGCGGCATCGACATCGACGACATCACGCACGTCGTGAACTACGAGCTGCCCAACGTGCCCGAGACCTACGTGCACCGCATCGGCCGCACCGGCCGCGCGGGCGCGAGCGGGCTGGCGATCTCGCTGTGCGACGACGAGGAACGCGAGTTCCTGCGCGACATCGAGAAGCTCACCAAGCGCTCGATCGAAGTGCTGGGCCGCGCCGCCGGCGCGCGTTCGGGCCCGCCGCCGCGTTCGACGCCGCCGCCTCGTTCGCGCGATGCGGCGCCCGCGGAGCGCGAATCCGCGCAGCGCGAAGCCCGCAGTCCGCGCCAACCGGCCCCCGAGCGGAGCACTCACGAGCGCAGTCCGCACTCGCGCGGCGTTCATTCGCGGCCCGAGCGCACTTCGCGCCCTGAACGCACTTCTCGGCCCGCGCCGCGTCGCGACTCGCATTCGCAGCCTGCGCCCGAGCGTCGCCACGCTCCTGCACGCCCGCGCCAGTTCGCCCCGGTCGGCGCGACCAACTCCGCGCCGCGCCCGGCCGCGCAGCCGCGCGAGCGCCACGCCGACGACTTCGGCGCCGGCCTCTGACCGACCCTCGCAGCACCGTTTGGTTGTACGGTGCCAGAGCAATCTGTCCCACGCCGCCGTTGCGTTCGGAGCGCCCGTTGCTTCGCGCGGCGTGGGACAGATTGCTCTGGCGTCGTACAACCAACTGCGGCGTAGCATCGCGAGGATGACCTCGCTCGCTGCGCTCCTGCGCGAGATCCGCGCCTGCACGCTGTGCGCGGAGCATTTGCCGCTGGGACCGCGGCCCGTCGTGCGCGCCAGCCTCAGCGCACGCATTCTGATCGTCGGGCAGGCGCCCGGCCGCCGCGTCCACGAGACCGGCGTGCCCTTCAACGACCCCAGCGGCGAGCGCCTTCGCGATTGGATGGGCGTCACGCGCGAGGAGTTCTACGACGAGCGCGCCATCGCGCTCGCGCCGATGGGGTTCTGCTATCCCGGCACGGGCGCGGGCGGCGATCTGCCCCCGCGGCCAGAGTGCGCCGCAGCGTGGCGCGAGAGGCTGCTCAGCCAGCTCCGCCGCGTCGAACTCACGCTCGTGATCGGGCGCTACGCGCACGCTTACCACCTGCGCGCGGCGAAACGCAGCGTCACGGACATCGTCCGCGGCTGGCGCGAGCACGCGCCCGCGCTGTTCCCGCTGCCGCATCCCAGTCCACGCAACCTGCTGTGGCTGCGCCGCAATCCGTGGTTCGAGCGCGAACTCGTTCCGCAGTTGCGCGAACAAGTAAGAAGCGTGCTGGAACGGCCCACGGGTTTCGGCGCTTGAGTCACCATGGCGGTCACCTCCGCCGCGCACGGCCGGCGCGCGGGCGCCAACAACAACGAGACTCCACGTCCATGAAGAACACTCTCTTTTCAGCCCTCGCGCTCAGCGCACTGGCATCGGGCGCTCACGCGCAGCTCATCGTCGGCGTCGACGCGGGCACGGGCAACGTGTGCGCCTGGCACATCGACCTCGCCACCAACTCCTCCACGCCGCTGTGGAACGACACCGACGTCTGGGGACTCGCCTGCGACGACCTCAACGGCAAGATCTACTGCAACGACGGCACGCCGATGCACGTGTGGAGCTACGGCTCGGGCCCGAGCACGACGAACCTCGGCAACCCGATCTCGACCGTCGACGGCGCGGCGATCCTGTTCGCGAGCCTCGCCTCCGACCCGACTACCGCCGGTCGCCTCTGGGGCGGCCGCAACACGAACTCCGCGACGAATCCCGAAGGCATCTACACGATCGACGTGTCGGTGACGCCGCCGCTGGTGACGCCGGTCTTCAACCCCGGCGTCACGACCTACGACTGGGGCGGCCTGGGCTACGACCCGACCAGCGGCAAGTTCTACATGTGCAGCGACGTCGCGCCGGCTGGCGTGGGCGGCGGCCTGTTCGAGGTCGACATCGTCGCGGGCACGATCACCAAGCTCTCGGCCTATCCCGCGGGTCAGACCGACATCGACGGCTGTGAAGTCATCGGCGGCAAGGTCTGGCTCGTCGGCGATGACGCGGGTCAGGTCCTCTACTCGTGGGACATCGCGCTGGGCGCGTACGACGCGGCCACGCTCCTCTCACCCTCGCCGTTCAGCGAAACCTTCTCCGGGGCCGGCTTCGCGCCGTCGCTGTTCGCGCCGTCCTCGCCGCTGGTCTACTGCACCGCGGGCACCACGTCGAACGGCTGCGTCCCGGCGATCGCCGCGAGCAACCAACCCAGCGTCAGCGCGGCCAACCCGTGCGTGATCTCGGTCGCCAACGTCGAAGGCCAGAAGTCGGGCCTGATCTTCTACAGCGTCGCCGGCGCGCTGATCCAACCGTGGTCGGCGACGAGCAACAGCTTCCTGTGCGTCAAGACTCCGACGCAGCGCTCGCTCGCGCAGAGCTCGGGCGGAACCGCGAGCGCGTGCAACGGGGCCTTCACGCTCGACTGGAACGCCTTCCAGGCCGCGAACCCCGGCTCGCTCGGCAATCCCTGGTCGCCCGGCGACAAGGTGTTTGCGCAGGCCTGGTTCCGTGACCCGCCGGCCTCGAAGACCACCAACCTCTCGGACGCTGTCGAGATGACGTACGTGCCGTGACCGCACGGCGCGCGCGCCACGGAGCTGACGGCGCGAGCTGAGTCTCTCGGGATATCCTCGCGCGGGTTGCGACAGCGCAGCCCGCGCCCGACCGAGATCGCACCCCGTCATGCAAAGCCAAGCACCGACCGTCGCGGCCTATCTGAAGTCGCTTCCCGCGGAACGACGCGTCGCGCTCGAGGCGGTGCGCGCGGCCATCAACGACAACCTCGACCGCGACGGCTACGAGGAGGGCATGAGCTACGGGATGATCTGCTGGGTCGTCCCGCACCGCGTGTTTCCCGCCGGGTACCACTGCGACCCCGCGCAAGCGCTGCCGTTCGCGGGGCTGGCCTCGCAGAAGAACTACTGCTCGGTGTACGTGCCGCTGGTCGTGCCCGCGGACGTGAAGCATCAGGACCAGGACAGCGAGCTGTACCGCTGGTTCGTCGACGCGTGGAAGAAGAGCGGCAAGAAGCTCGACATGGGCAAGTGCTGCATCCGCTTCAAGCGCGCGGAGGACTTGGCGCTCGACGTGCTCGGGGAGTTGATCCGGCGCGTGCCCGCAGAGCGCTTCGTCGCGAGCTACCTCGCCGCGCGCGATGCGCGGGTCGAGCGCGCCCCCAAGCCGCGTTCGAAGAGCCGTCCCGGCAACCAGAAAACGCGAGCACGCACTCAATGAACTCCACCTTGTGGGTCCTGCAGATCCTCGCCGC
Source organism: Planctomycetaceae bacterium (assembly GCA_011525785.1). Classification (GTDB taxonomy): domain Bacteria; phylum Planctomycetota; class UBA1135; order UBA1135; genus WYBT01. The sequence goes on along the minus strand of WYBT01000021.1, from coordinate 136,531 downwards.
GCTCGTGTACGGCGCGTCGGGCGTGATGAAGGTGTTCCTGTTCGACAAGGTGTCGCAGGACGTGCCCTCGTTCAACGCACTGCCCAAGTCGGTGTGGACGGCGTTGGGAGTGCTCGAACTGGTGTGCGTGGTCGGGCTGATCGTGCCGGCCGCGCTGCGCTGGCATCCGCGCCTGAGCGCCTGGGCCGCCGCGGCGCTCGCCCTCGAGAGCTTGGTGTTCGTGTGGGTGCATGTGCAGCACCGCGAGATCCCGCAGATCGTGATGAGCGGCGTGCTCGGCCTCGTGATGGCCTTCATCGCCTACGGGCGCCTGGTGCTCGCGCCGATCAACTGATCGCGGGCGACGCGCGCCCGGAGCAGTGGCGACGCGAGTCCGACGAGCGCAGAGCGCGCTGCAGTACGAGTTCAGCGCGAGAGCCGCTCGCGCCAGCCGGGGAAGAGTTCCTCGACAGCGCGCGGCGACTTGGGGCGCGCGGAGGCTGGAATGCGCTGCAGCGAGCCGCCTTCGAAGCGCACGCCGAGCCACGACTCGGTCTCCTTGATCGGGCTGTCGAAGATGCGCGAGAGCGTGCAGTCGAGGAAGGTCACGCTCACGCCGCGCGCGAGGCGCGAGAGTCCGAGCGAGTGCAGGTCGAACTCGCAGGCCTCGAAGTGCGCCAGGAGCGCCGTGTTCGGCGTGGCGAGCGCGATGGCGCCGCCGGGCAGTTCGCCGTAGCCGCCCAGGAACGCGCACGAGCGCGCCGAGAGCGCCACGCCGCCGCGGAACTCGAGCAGCGCGGCGCCGGACTGCACGCCGTTGTCGAAGCCGATCACGCGCACGTCGTCGAGCTCGACCGTCGCGGCGAACTCCTGGCGGAAGAGCTGCTTGCCGCGCACCAGCACCGTGCAGTGCGCGAGACGGAAGTCCTCGAGCGGGCCGCGCGAGGCGAGCGGAGCGTCGAGCACGATCAAGGTGCGTTCGCGCCCCGCGCCGACGAGCGAGACTTCGGGCGGAAACGCCGGCTCGAGGTCGAGCAGGTTGTCGAAGGCGTAGGCGCCAGCGGGCAGTTGGATCGTCGCGCCCGGAGCGAGCGCTGCGCGCACCTCGGCGCTCGTCGAAGCCGTGACGCGCGTGGCGGGCTGCGTGCGCACGAACAGCGCCGCCAGCGCGTCTCGGCTCGCCACGAGGTCGACGAGCGCGCCGCCTCCTCCGCCGGCGAGGTTCTTCAGCATCGCGAGCGGCCCGCCGGTCTCGAGGTCCGCGCGCGCCTCGAGGTTGCGCTGCTCGCGCTCGCCCAGCTCGCGCGCCACCGCGGCCGGCAGCTCGAGCGCGCGCTGCTCGAACAGGTGCAACGCCTCGCGCAACTCGCCCTCGCTCGGCTCGCGGTGCACGGAGCCCTTGAATCCGCGGCGAATTTCGAGCTCCGCGAACGTGCGGTACTCGCCGGCGAGCAGTTCGGGACTGGCGGTGGGCTCCTGTCGAGCGCTCGCGAGAGCCAGGGCCAGCGCGGCGCCCACGGTGATCCAGGTCGACTTCATGCGCCCGAGTATCCACCGCGCGCGGCGCGCGAGAATCCCCCCTCTCGCACCGGCGGCCCGCAGAGCCGTGGCTAGCATGCGGGGCCCGCACCCTCTTCGCCCCATGCGCCACGCCCCCATCGCCGCCCTGCTCGTCTTCCTCCTCTCCACTTGCCGCAGCGACGAGCCCGGCGGCGCGCAGCCCCAGACGGCGACGCACGCTTCAGCGCTCGAGCTGATCGACGAGCGCGCGCTGGCGAGCTGGGACGGCGATCCGCGCTACTGGAGCGTCGAGAACGGCGTGCTCGTCGGCCGCTCGAGCGCGCAGACGCCGTGCGACACGACCACGTACTTGATCTGGCGCGGCGGCGAGGTCGGCGACTTCGAAGTCGAGCTCGAGTACCGCATCAGCGGCGGCAACTCTGGACTGCAGTTCCGCAGCCGCGAGAGCGCGCAGTGGCAGGTCGCGGGCTTCCAGGCCGACATCGAAGACGGGCCGAACTGGAGCGGATGCCTGTACGAGCAGGACGGCCGCGGCGTCGTCGCGCGGCGCGGCGAGCGCGTGCAGCTCGAGGCCAGCGGCGCGCGCAAAGCGAGCTTCGGCGACAGCGCGCAGCTCGACAGCGCAGCGCGCAAGGGCGAGTGGAATCGCTACCACGTGCGCGCCGTCGGGCCGCGAGTCGAACTCACGCTCAACGGCGTGCGCACGGTCGAGGTGCTCGACCTCGACGAGCAGCGCTTCCAGCCGCGCGGCAAGCTCGCGCTCCAGCTCCACGCCGGCCCGCCGATGACGATCGAGGTGCGCAGCTTGAAGCTGACGCACGTAACGGCGTCCAACGAGCCGCTCGAGCGCTTCTTCGCCCCGCAAGCGAGCCCCGCGCGCGAAGTGAGCGGCCCTGGACCGGGCGCTGCGACTCCGCAGTGGCTGTGGTCCGGCCCGCAGCCTCGCGAAGGCGAGGCCGTCGCGTTCGAACGGCACTTCGAGCTGCCGCGCGCCGCGACGCGCGCCACGTTGCGCGCGACCGCCGACAACCGACTGCGCGTGTTCGTCAACGGCGCGCCGGCGCTCGCGGTCGACGAGTGGTTCCGACCGCGCGAGGTCGATGTCACGGCGCTGGTGCGCTCGGGCGCGAACACTGTCACGGCGCTGGCCTGGAACGGATCGAACGCAGCGGGCGCGTGGGTCGAGCTCGTGCTCGACGCGGGCGAGCAGCGCTTGCTGCGACTCGTCACCGACGCGAGCTGGAGCGCCCACGCCGTCGACGGCGGCGCGTTCGACACGTGGACCGCCGCTGAATTCGCTGCGAGTCGCGCTGGCGCGCCGCACGTGCTCGGACCCGTCGGCATCGAGCCCTGGCACTCCATGGGGCCGGCGATGCGCGGCGAGAGCGCGCCGACTCCGAGCGAGGAGTCCGCGCTGGCCGCCAGCGAGCTCGAGCTGCCCGAAGGCTTCGTGGCCGAACTGCTCTACTCGGTGCCCAAGGGCGAGCAGGGCTCGTGGGTCGTGCTGTGCGAGGACGCCAAGGGCCGCTTCTACGTGAGCGACCAGTACGGCGCGCTGTACCGCGTGACCGCGCCTGCGGTCGGCTCGAGCGATGCGACCAAGGTCGAACGCGTCGCCGTCGAGCTCGGCTCGGCGCACGGACTGTGCTGGGCCTTCGATTCGCTCTACGCGGTCGTCGCGGAGAGCAAGTCGCACGAGCCGGGCCTCTACCGCTGCCGCGACACGAACGGCGACGACATGCTCGACAGCGTCGAGCAGCTGCGCGCCTTCGAAGGCAGTGGCGAACACGGGCCGCACGCGGTCGTGCTCGGCCCCGACCAGAAGCTGTGGATCGTCGGCGGCAACCACACCAAGCTCCCAGAGCCGGTCGACGCGTCGTGGATGACGCGCGCCTGGGCCGAGGACCTGCTCACGCCGCGCCTCGACGATCCCAACGGGCACGCGGTCGGAATCCTCGCGCCCGGCGGCTGGATCGTGCGCACCGACGAGAACGCGAAGCATTGGGAGCTGTGGGCCGGGGGCTTCCGCAACGCGTACGACATCGCCTTCGACGAGCGCGGCGAGCTGTACACCTTCGACTCCGACATGGAGTGGGACGTGGGTCTGCCGTGGTACCGGCCTGCGCGCGTGTGCCACGTGCCGCCCGGCGCGGACTTCGGTTGGCGCCACGGCTCGGGCAAGTGGCCGAGCTACTACGTCGACTCGATGCCTGCGACGTGCGACATCGGACTCGCCTCGCCGACGGGCGTGGCCTTCGCGACGAAGTCGGGCTTCGACGCCAAGTACAAGCGTGCGTTCTTCGCCGCCGATTGGGCCTACGGCAAGGTCTACGCGGTGCGGGGCGATCAGTTCGAGACGTTCCTCTCGGGAAAGCCCTTCCCCGTGACCGACCTGTGCTTCGCGGCGGATGGAGCGATGTACATCACGACCGGCGGGCGACGCACGCAGTCGGGGCTGTACCGCGTTCGCTGGGCGCCGGCGACTCAGCCCGAACAGCGCGCGAGCGGACGGGGCCAGAGCTTCGACTTCGATGCGGAGGATCGCGTCGAGATCCGCAAGTTGCTCGACCCCGCGGCGCCCGCGCCGACTGCGGCGGACTTGGGCAAGCGACTGACGCGCACGCGGCTCAGCGACGCCTCGCTCGCCTCGCTGCGCGCTGCGATCGAGCGCGCGAGCCCCGAGACCCTCGCGGAGCTCGCCGCGAACTTCCAAGATCGCTTCAACCTCGCCACGGTGCTCTCGTGCGCGCTTCGCGCCGCTCCGCAAGCGACGAGCGCGCTAGTCCTGCGCCGCATCGACGAGCTGCCGCTCGAGAACGTCGGCGAGGGCTACCGCCTCGACACGCTGCGCGTCATGGGCCTCGCGCTGCTGCGCTTAGAAGTTGACGAAGCAACGCGCGCGAAGTGGCGCGAGCGCCTGATCGAGCTGTTCCCGTACAGCATGGAGCGCACCGATCGCGAGCTCGTGCAACTGCTCGCGCACTTGGGCGATTCACGCGTGATCGCGCCCGCGCTCGCCGCGCTCGCCAAGGCGAAAACCCAGGAGGAGAAGCTGTGGTCCGCGTACTGCCTGCGCACGCTGCGCGAGGGCTGGACGCTCGAGCAGCGCCGGCAGATGCTCGCGTTCTTCGACGTCGAGGCGCGCAGCTTCAAGGGCGGCTACAGCCTCGAGAAGTACGTCCAGCGCATCCGCGCCGATTTCGTCGCGGGCTTCAGCGACGCTGAACGCGCCGCGCTGGCCGCCGAACTCGAGCGCCCCGCTTCGACGACCGTCGCGGCGAGCGCTCCCGCCGCGAAGTTCGTGCGGGCTTGGACGCGCGAAGAGCTCGCTCCGCTGCTGCGCGAGCCGCTGCGCGACCGCGATCTCGCGCGCGGCCGCACGGCCTTCGTCAAAGCGCGCTGCGCCGAATGCCACCGCTTCGACGGCGCGGGCGGCGCCACCGGCCCCGACCTGACGGGCGCGGGCTCGCGCTTCTCGCGCTCGGACCTGCTCGACGCGCTGCTGACCCCGTCCGCGACGATCTCCGATCAGTACCAGGACACCGAGATCCTCACGCGCGACGGCGACCTGTTCGTCGGGCGCATCGAAGGCGACGCCGACGGCGTGCTCAAGCTGCGCCGCCTGCCGCCGCAGGAGGACCTGCTCGAGTTCAAGCGCGACGAGATCGCGGCGCGCCGCCCGCACCCACTCTCGCGCATGCCCTCGGGGCTGATCGACGTGCTCGAGCGCGACGAAGTGCTCGACCTCGTGGCCTACCTGCTCGGCGAAGGCGCGCGCGGCAACTAGTCCGCGCTCTCCCGGCAGCGCCGGCCGGCGACTACGGCTCGACGACGAACTCGAGCGCGTCCGACATCGCTGTCGTCTTCGCGCTCGACGGGTCGCGGTACCAGGCCTGCGCGAACACGTGGTCGCCCGCGGCGAACGGCGCGCCGAGCACGCCCGGCGTCGCGGCGAAGGTGTTCCAGTCCAGCGTGAGCACGCCATTGCACGAGCCCGCGACGCCGCCCGAGCTGCCCGGGGCTGAGCGCTGCGTGGGAGGCTTCACGCACAGGTACGAGGAGCTCGCTCCCCACGGCGCGGGCGCGAAGCCCGAGTTGTCGACGCCGTAGAACATCAGGCCCTGCTTCTGCCCTTCGACGGAGCTCGCGGTGAGCGTGAAGCCCGCGCCGGCCGTCGCGCTCGGCGCGCCGACAGCGCTCATGAGCGCCGTGCAGCCGTTGGTCGAGGTCCCGGCCGTGCAGTAGACGACGAAGTTGTTCGGGCCGCGGTCGTTCACGAACGCGTCCCAGCGCGCGTTGGTGTCGCCGGCGACGAGGTTCGACGACAGGCTCCAGAACGCGACGTAGCGACCGTCGTTCGAGAACGAGCCGGCGTAGCTGTCCTGGCTGCCGAAGGCGCCGGCTGAGGAGCGGCTCGCGCAACGGATCGAATTCGTCGCGAGGTCGCGCACGAACACATCTCGGCGGCCGTTGGTATCGCCTGGGACCAACGTGGTCGCCGAGCTGGCGAAGCTCACGAAGCGCCCGCTCTGCGAGATGTACGGATCGGAGTTGTTGCTGCTCAGGGCCGGCGCGCCGGAGGAGTCGAGACTCGCGCAGACCGTCGTGCCCGCGACGAGGTCGCGCACGAAGACATCGTTGAACCCGTTGACGTCGCCCGCGACCAGGTTGGTGGCCGAGCTCGTGAACGCGACGTAGCGGCCGTCGGCCGAGATGCACGCGCCTTGCGCGTTGTCGTTTCCTTGCGCACCGGCGGCGCTGACGCTCGCACGCGTCGTGACGAGCAGCGTGCGGTCGTACACGAACGTGTCCCAGCGTCCGTTCGTGTCCCCCGCGACGAAGTTGCTGCTCAGCGAACGGAACACGACGTAGCGGCCGTCGTTCGAGATCGCGCCCGGGCCGCCCTGCACCTCGGAGTCGTTGTTGCCCTGGGTCCCGCCGGTTCCAAGGCTCACTTTGAACGTCGTGCCGAGCGTTCGATCGCGCACGAAGACGTCGAAGCCCGTGACGTCGCCCGCGACGATCGAGTTGTCGCCGGACTGGAACGTGATGAAGCGGCCGTCGTCGCTCACGCTCGGACGCCAGCAGTCGCCGCCGCACTGCGCGTTGCCGGCCGTGAGGCTGACGCGTTCGGTCGTCCCGAGCTGGCGATCGCGCAAGAACACGTCGGTGCGCGCGTTGCTGTCGCCCGCGACGAGGTTGTTCGCGAAGCTCTCGAACACGACGAAGCGGCCGTCGGACGAGATCGACAGGCCGGCCGGCAGCGTCTCCATGAACGCGGGGTTGCCGCTGAAGCCGCTCTGGAAGTTGCCCTGCACGCCGGCGGTCGAGACGCTCACGCGCTCGGTGGTCGCGAGCTGCCGGTCGTGGACGAACACGTCCGTCACGCCGTTGGTGTCGCCCGCGACCAGGTTGGTGGCGTTGCTAGCAAACGCCACATAGCGACCGTTGCCCGAGATCATCGTCGGGCCGGTGGTCTGGTTGGCCTGCGCGCCGAGGCTGTCGACGCTCACGCGCGTGGTGATCTGCGCGAACGCGGCCGGGGGAGCGAGCAGGGTGAGAAGCGCTGTAGCGACGGACTGCGGTTTGCGCATGGGGGTTCTCCAGCGCATGGAACGAAGCCGCGCTCCGGACGTGACCACCCGGCCGCCACGGGAATTCGAGAACTCGGGCGCAGCGTGGACTATTCCGCGCGCCGCAGCACGATCGAGCTGCCGGGCACCACGCCCAGCTCGATCAGGCTGTCGTCGAGGCACTCGCGCGCGGGGCGGAGTTCGAGCTCGGGGCTCGGCGCGGGCGAGACTTCGAGCGTCCAGCCGTCGGCGGGGACTTCGAGGCGTTCGAGCAGCGCGCGGATCTCGAAGCTCGGCTCCTCGTGGAACAGGCGGCGTTCGACGGCGCCGTCCTGCTCGACGATCTCGGCCCAGAAGCGGATGTCATCGCTCGAGAGCATCTCGATCAGATCGAGGCGGCCGCTGGCGAGCTCCTGGTAGATCGTGGGCTTCCAGGTGTGCAGCTCGAGTTCGAAGCGCGACTGCGGCTGCACGCGTTTCCAGTAGCCGAAGGCGCGCGCGATCTGCGCCAGCGCGAGCCGGTCGGGGAACAGCGAGCGCTTGCCGGAGTAGATCTGCTGCATCACGACGCGGCGGATCTTGGGCTCAACCTGTTCGACAAGGCCGAACAGCGTCTCGCAGGCGCTGAACACGTTGCGCAGGTCGCGCGGGCCGCTCGCTTCGACCGCGACGGCCGCGAGCACGAGCGGAGCGCTCGAGAGGCGCGTGAACGGGCGCTCGACCCGCGCGGGGCGAAGGCCGGTGCGCAGGCCGAGCTGGCTGAGCACGGCCGCAGCCTGCGGACCGAAGTGCAGCTGGCCGTTGCGCTCGCCGCCGCTCACGACTAGGCACTCGTCCGCTTCGGGAACGCGCAGGTTCCCGCGCACCACGGTGAAGTCCTCGCGCGGCGTCGCGAGCGCCTCCGCGCGCGGCGCGTGGACGGCGAAGCTCCAACGCACCTGACGACACGCGCGCTCGGCCACGGCCTCCGCGAGCTGATCGAGCAGCTTGGGCAGCTCGGCGTGGTCGTCGTACTCGCACACCTCGGTGTGGAAGCGCGCGAGCATGAAGTCGGGGTCGACCTCGCCCTTCTTCATCAGCGCGTAGTTCGGCCGCGCGCTCGGCCCGTAGATCTCGAGCACCTCGCCGAACAGATCGAGCAGGTACGACTCGCTCAATCCGGAGCCGAGGAAGAACAGCGAGCGGCTGCGGAAGACTTCGGCGAAGGCGCGCCGGAAGTGCGGCTCGCGATTGGCGACCGCGCGGTACTCCTGGTGGCCGATCACGACCTCGTGCGGGCGCTCCTCGTCGCCGCGCGCGAGCCGCGAGCTGTTCGGCGCGCGCAGAAAACCCTGCAGAGCCCACAAAATCGCGTGGCTGGGGCTCGAGAGCGACGAGAGCACGTGCTGGCAGTCGATCGGGCTGCGGCCGAGCACCTGCAGCGGCCGCTCGCCGCCTTCAGCGTCCTTGCCGTGCGCGCGGCGGTGCGCGATCGCGAACAGGTTGTCGTAGTTGGTGGTGAGCACCAGCGGCCACCAGAGCTTGGCGAGCGCGAGCGTCTGCGGCGGCGGATCGGCCTCACGCGAGCCCATCAAGCCGCGCACGACGCGGTAGAAGCGCTCTTCGTCCGCGAGGCGCAGCTTGCGCGTCGCCTTGTTCGCGCGCCGCACGAGGGCCTCGGGCTTGTTGTCCGCTTCGAGCGTGGACGACTCGAGGCCGGCGGCTTGCTCGAGGCCTTTGATCAGGCCCGACCACGAGCCCGCGACGGGCATGCTCAGACCGCTGCCGATGAACGGCGTGAGCCGACCGCGCTCGTAGGCCGCCACGAGTCGGGGGAGCAGATGTTGGAAGCTCAGCGGCATCGATGTGCGACCTCAGCGCATCGCAGCAGCGCTCGCGCGGATCCGATCGGCGAGATCGCGCGAGCCCAGCGCCAGCGCGCGCTGCGCGGCTTGTTCGAACTTGACCTGAGCCTCGTCGCGGCGGCCCGCGCTCGCGAGCGCGACGCCGTGCATCTCGAGCACGCGCACGTCTTCACCGCGCGTGCGCACCTCGAGCCCCTGCGCGAGCTGCACTGCCTCCGCGGGAGCGCGCTGCGCCGGGTCCTCGGCGACCGAGAGCAGCCACACGAGCTGCAGGCCGGCCGCGAGCGACTCGGGGTTGGTGCGCAGGGTGCTGCGGGCGGTCTCGACGGCGCGCATCCAGTCGCCGCGGTTGACGAACACCGCCACCAGCGCTTCCCAGCTCTCGACTTCGCTCGGACGACGCTGGATCGCGGCCTTGAGCGTCTCGATCGCCGCGCGCTCGTCGCCGCTGGCGAGCTGCGCCGCGCTCAAGCGCCGCAGCAGCACCGGATCGTCGGGACGTTGCTCGCTCGCGCGACGCGCGTGCACGAGCGCCTCGCGCGGCTGTTTCGCCGCCAGCAGCGCCACGCTCAAGTTCGCGCGCGTGTCGGGGTCGTCGGCGAGCTCGACCGAGCGCTGCAGGTCCCCCACCGCCTCGGCGCCGCGCCCCGCGTCGATCAGCGCCGCACCGACGTTCGACAGCGACATCGCGAGCTGCGCGCGCCGGTCGATCAGCGGCCAGTTCGAGAGCACGCCGAGTGCGAGCGCGGCGAGGAGCGCGGGCGCGAGCTTGCGGCGCTCGTTCGCCAGCCAATGCTCGTGGCCGAGCGCCAACGCGGCCGCCGCGAGGATCAACGCTGGCGGAGCGAGCGGATAGCGGTAGCGGCCGAACACGTAGAACAACACGAGGCCCGCGAGCAGTGCGACGATGAACGCGTGCAGCACGGCGAGCTCGCGCCGGCGCGACCAGCTCAACAGCAGTCCGGCGGCCGCGAGCGGCGCGATCAGGCCGAAGTGCAGCACAGCGCCGAGTCCGCGCAGCAGCCACGAATGCTCGGCGTAGTAGCCCTGGTCCTCGTAGTCGGGGATCTCGTACGCGTTCAGCGCGAGCGCGAACTTGCGCGCCAGTAGCGCGAGCCATTCGAGCGGCTCGGCCGTGATCCACTCGAACGACTTGCCGAACCAGTAGCTCGAGACCTCGGAGGCGCTCAGCTGTCGGCCGGCGCCCTGCTCCGCGAGCTGGCGCGCGTCGATGCGCTCGAGCGGAGTGCTGCTGCGGCCGGGGAGCAGCGGCTCGTACACGCCGCTCGCGCCCTCGTGATTGCCGATGAAGAAGTTCGAGCCGGCCTGCGAGGTCGTGAGCACGAACTCGCCGCCGACGTGCGCGTTGCGCGCGGCGATCGGCGCGAGGACGAGCGCTAGGCCGCCGAGCGTCGCTGCAAGGCTCGCTGGCGCTTGCGAGCGAGCCCTGCTGTACGCCCAGCACGCAGCGAGCAACACCGGAACGAGGAGCAACGTCTCCTCGCGCGTCGCCATCAGCGCGCCGAGCGTCGCACCTGCGGCGAGCCACAGCTTGGGACTCGAGGCGTGCCGCGCGCGCGCGAGCAACGCGAGCAGCGCCGTGACGAGCACTCCGCCGAGCGACGCCTTCTGGATCTGGCCGTCGAAGAAGATCGCCGGCGGATACAGCGCCAGCCCCAGGCCCGCGATCCAGCCGACGCGGCGCGAGAAGAACCAGCGCGCGGCGAGGAACAGCAAGCCGCACGAGAGCGAGCCGAGCAGCGCTTGCACCGCGCGCACGGGGCCAAGTCCGTCGCCGAAAACGAACTGGATCAGCGCCAGGAAGTACGGATACAGCGGCGCCTGGTAGAAGACCTCGCTGCCGATCCAGTCGCCGGCCGCGATGCGCGCGGCCCATTCGCGGTACGCCGCGCCGTCCATGATCGGCAGAGCGAACAGTGGCGTGCTGGAGGCCTGCGCGAGGTAAAGCACGCGCAGCGCGAGCGCCACTACCGCGATGATCGCGAACGGACGCGCCAGTCCGGCCTCGAGCGGCGCAGCAGCGTTGGCTTGGGTGCTCTTTGAATTGGACTTCAAGGCGGCGCAGCGTAGCCCCCGCGCGCGGCCCGGTCTCGCGCGCTGGCGGGATCCGTGCGGAGCGGGCTACGCTCTCTCATCCCCTGGCGTGAATCCCTCGCATGAAGCTCGTCCTGTTCGTCAGCGCCCTGGTGGCCGCGGCCGTGCTCGTGTGGCTGCTCGCGGGCGAACCTGAAAGCACTTCGAGCGCGACGGCGACACCGAACGCCGCGCTCGCGAAGGAACCGGCGCAGCCCGAGGTCGAACTCACAGCGCCGGCGACGCTCGACCCGACGCCCGGCGCGAACGAAGCTCGCGTCGAGATCCCGTTGGCGCCTCCGCCCGAGCCCGAAGCCTGGGCCGCAACGCTCGCGCGCCTCGACGTGCGCGTCGTCTCGCGCGAGACCGGGCACGGGGCGAACCAGCATCGCGTCGCGGCGTTGAAGGGCACGGCGCCGAAATGGGAAGGCCGCCCCGGCAAGGGCGCGACCGCGCAGCCGGGCGAGTCCGCGCTGAGCGACGCGGCGGGGCGCGCGACTCTCTACGTCGAAGCCGGAACGGATCACACCTTGCGCTCGCTCGACGCGTGGGGCCTCGAAGCTGGCGGCGCGCTCAACGTCGCTCCCCTTCCGGCCGGAGCGACGGCAGAGCTCGAGCTGCGCGTGCCGACCGAGCCCGACTTGGTCTTCGTGGGCCGTGTCATCGCCGCCGACACGCAGCTCCCGCTCGCGGGCGCGCTCGTGCGCGTCGAGCGCGAGGTCGAACCCTCGCTCGAGTCCGACAAGCGCGGCCTGTTCACCGTGCGCGCGCGCACCTGGCTCGAGAAGAAGATCCGCGTGGCGGCGCCCGACTACCTGCCCATGGACGTCGAGCTCACCGCCGGCCACGAGAGCGAAGCCACGGCCTTCGTCCTGGCGCTCGGCCGCGAAGCGTCGCTGGTGGTGAACGTGTTCGAACGGCCCGGCGAGCCTGCGCAGGGCAGTGTCGAGGTCTTGCTCGCGGACCGCGCCGAGCAGAGCGAGGTTGGAAAGAGTTCGCCCGGGCGCTGGTCGCACAACGCAAGTCGCGAGGGCGTCGCACGCTTCGCACGGATGCCGTCGCACGTGCCACTGCGTGTGCGAGTGACCCACGGCAGCCGCACCAAGACCTTGAACGAGACGGTGGTGCTCTCACCGGGCGTCGAGACGAGCGTCGACGTGCGCCTCGACCTCGGCGCGCGGCTGCGCGGGGTCGTGGTCGACAGCGAGGGCCGCGGCGTGCCGCTCGCGCAATTGCACTTGTATCGCGCCACGCACGGCGTGCGTGCGTTGATCAGCGGATCGAGCGACGCGAGCGTTCGAGCGAACGCCCAGGGCGAGTTCCTGTTCGAGGGGCTCGACGTCGATCGGTGGGCCGTGGGCCTCGAGCCAACGCCGACGCACGACGGCGGCCCGCGGCTCGTCGCGGCCATGGGCCTGGTCGACGTGCGCAGCGAGATCGAAGAGCACGAAGTGCGCATCGTCGCGGCGCCGGGCAAGCAGATCAGCGGCAGGGTCGTCGATGCGCAGGGGCGCGGCGTGCGCGCGAAGGTCGACGCGATCGGCGAGGGGCTTTCACAGCTCGTGTCGCGCTCGACCAACGAGCGCGGCGAGTTCCGGCTCGGGCCGCTGCCGGAGGGACGCTTCCTGATCGTCGCGCGGGGCTCGGGCGCGAGTTCGATGCACTCGGCGCGGGTCGAAGTCGACGCGGGCGCGCGCGAACTCGTGCTGCAGCTGCAGTCGGGCGGGCTGGTCATCGTGCAGTTCGAAGGCGCGCCGAACCCGGGGCGCTTCGAGCTGCGCGCCAACGGCATGACCGTGTCGTCGCGCTCGCGCGCCTTCACGGACAACGGCCAGCTCCTGGGGCCGCTGCCCCTGGGAAAGAACACCATCGAAGCCGTCGACGACGGCGGCCGCGTGCTGGCGAGCGCCGAGGTCGATGTCGTGGAAGGCCCGCGCTTGAATTCTGTGCGCCTGGACTTCCCGGCAGGCGCGGCGAACGAGCGGGACTAGCGCGCCGCTACTTGCGCAGTTCGGCGCTGCCGAACCAGGGGTAGAGCTGGTGATTGCCGAGCGCGCCGCGCATCGGCGTGAGCAGCATGTCGGCGCCCGCGAGATCGCGCACGTCGAGCAGGTAGAGCGCCTGGCCCTCGCGCGCGCCGCCGAACTCGCCCTCGAACACGATCTGCTTCGCTTCGCGGAGCGGAGCGAGCGCTTTCGACGCGCGCGCGCCGTCCTCGGCGACGAGCAGCGCGTAGGTGCTCATCCCTTCTATCATCGGGATCGACGGATCGGCCTTGCGGCGCGCCTCGAACTCCATCCCGCGCCGCAGCACGTCGAGCAGGTCCTTGTCGGTGCGCAGCGGCGCGACTTCGGCCGCGAGCACGCCCGCGGCGATCGACGGATCGCTCTGGCACAGGGCCTGCGCCTCGCTCACGTCGTCCGTGACGAACACGAAGATCCCGCGCAGGTTCGGATCGGGGTTGCCCTGGCCCATCGGGCCGGCGACGCACAGCTTGCCCTCCTCGGCCAGCCGCCCGATGTTCGCCATGTGGCCGCGCATGAGCTCTTGCAGCGGCTCGCCGGTGAACTCCGCGCGCTTGGGGCCGATGCGAAGGAAGGCGAAGGTGTGTTCGTGCGCGCGCGGCGCGTTGCTCGAGGTCGACGCGCAGCCGACGGAGAGGGTGAGCGCGAGGACAGTCAGGAATCGTCGCATCGTGAGTTCAGTCGCAAGTCGGGAGAGTTGGCCGCATCACAGGATCCACTCGGCGATGCCGTACGGACCCTCGTAGATGGAGAGGAGCAGGCCCGCGAGCCAGGTGACGAGCCAGCCGGCGAACCACGGAGTCGCGCGAGCGCCCAGCAGCCGCTTCGCGGCAAGGTGAAGCGGCGGAAAGGCGATCAATGAGATCCAGGTCGCCGCGAAGAACGCGAGCGCCGCTTCATGGTGAGCGCCGAAAGACTCCGCGGGGATATTGGAGGGTGTGTAGCGAGGGAAGAGTCCGAACTGACCGGGCCGGGGCCACTCGCCGACGCTGGCGAACGCGCGCGCGAGCAGCGTCGCCGCGGAGACGATCCAGAGCGCTGGCGCGAGCGCGAACACGTGATGCAGCCACACCAAGGCGCGCGGGAACGCACCCGGACGCGAGTCCGCGCGACGGCGCATCCAATGGCCGACGAAGAACGTGAGCGAGATCCACACGCTCGCCAGCACGAACAGCAGCGCGCAGCCCACGAGCAGCGGTGTCGCAAGATCAGTGGGTCCCATCGCCAACGAGCGCCGATCGTAGAGGCGCGGCGCGAAACCAGCTACTCAGCTTTCGCCTTGGGCTTCAGCAGCGACAGCGCGATCGAGCCGCCGATCAGCGCCGCGACGACCCCGAGGGACACGCCGATCGGGATCTTGTAGATGTCCATGATCAGCATCTTCACGCCCACGAACAGCAGCACGAAGGCGAGGCCTTGCTTCAGGTAGTGGAACTTCTCGATCACCCCCGCGAGCAGGAAGTACATCGAGCGCAGGCCCAGGATCGCGAAGATGTTCGAGGTAAACACGATGAACGGGTCGGTGGTCACGGCGAAGATCGCCGGGATCGAGTCGACCGCGAAGATCAGGTCGGAGACCTCGATCACCGTGAGCACGACCAAGAGCGGTGTGGCGAAGCGCTTGCCTTCCTTGACGACCGTGAACTTCGCGCCGTGGAACTCGGAAGTGACCGGCACGAAGCGGCGGAACAGGCGCAGCACCGGGTTGCGCTCGGGGTGGATCTCCTCCTCGCCGCCGAACATCATCTTCAGCGCGGTGAGCACCAGCAGGCCGCCGAACACGTACAGCACCCAGTGGAACTTCGAGATCAGCACCGCGCCGATCCCGATGAAGCCGCCGCGCATGAACAGCGCGCCCAGGATGCCCCAGAACAGCACGCGGTGCTGCAGCGTGCTCGGCACGCCGAAGTACGCGAACACCGCCACGAACACGAAGATGTTGTCGACCGCCAGCGCCTTCTCGAGCAGGTAGCCGGTGGCGAACTCGAGCGCGCGATCGGGTCCGAACCAGTGGTAGACTAGGCCGTTGAAGGCGAGCGAAACGGTCACCCACACGACCGACCAGATCGCCGCTTCCTTGATGGTGACGGCGTGCGCCGAGCGGTGGAAAACGCCGAGATCCAGCGCGAGCAGAGCCAGAACGAGTCCGAGGAATCCCGCCCACATGGCGGGCGTACCGACGCTTTCGATGGGCATGAGGCGCAAGAGCCTACGGGCCCGGAGCGCTCAACCGCAATTGAACCGGCGCTCAGGCGCGCTTGGGTCGGCCGGCGACGACCACTTGGAACGACACGATGCGCAGGAAGCGCGTCGAGCAGATCCAGCGGTCGAGCTTGATCATCTGGCGCACGATCCAGGCCGCGCCGGGCACGTAGCGCAAGACCCCGATGTGGTCGGGAAACCCCGCGAACAAGTACGCGAACACGCCGTAGCGGCCGGCGTAGGTCACTTCGAAGCCCGCGCGCTCCATCAGCGCGACGAGCTCCTCCTTCATGAAGCCGCGGTCCTCGGGGCTGAAGTGCGGGCTCACGTGGTACATCGCCGTGCGCGCCCAGCGGATGGCGAAGTTGTCGTTGCAGGGCTCGGAGAGGATCAGCACTCCGTCGCGGTCGATCACGCGCTGGCAATTGGCGAGGAAGCGCACGTGGTCGCGCGTGTGGTGCAGGCAGCCCTTGCAGAAGATCGTGTCGAACGCAGCGGCCTTGAAGGGCAGCTTCTCGGCGTCGGCAGTGACGACCTTGGCGCGCGGGACGTACTGCTCGCTCACGCGCAGCATGGCGTGGCTGATGTCGAGCCCGACGGCCCCGGGGCGGCGCTCGTCGAGTTCAGCGAGGAAGAAGCCCGTGCCGCAGCCCAGATCGAGCACGCGCCGCGCTCCCGCCGGCATGTGGCGCATCATCTCGGCGTGCCAGTCCTGCTGGAACAGGCGCGAGAACTCGAAGCCGTAGCGGAAGGCGTAGCGCGGGGCGAGCGCCTTGTGCAGCTCGATCTGTTCCTGGGCGTTGCTCGCAGACACGGGAATCGAAAAGACTACCCCACGCGCGCGCTACTTGCGCCGGACGAGCGCCATCGCGAAGTGCCCGACGAGCCCGAACAGGAGCGTGTCGAAGATCTGCACCAGGTGCGCGCCGACGCCGCTCGCGAGCGCGTCGTCCGCGGCGACGCCCACGAGGCCGAAGCCGAACACCCAACCGGCCTCCTGCGTGCCCAAGCCCGCGAAGGAGTTGATCGGCAGCAGGTTCATCGCGACGGCCAGGCTCGCGCCGAAGCTGGCTTCGAGCGGACCGATCGAGTCCGGCAGGCCGAAGCCGCGGGCCAGCACGACGTAGAAGGCGAAGATCAGGAACCACACCACGAAGGAGAGCGCGGCGGCCTGCAGGCGCGCGCTGGCGCCCGCTAGTCGCAACGCCTCGCGCAGCTCGTGCGTGCGCCGCAGCAGCGCCTCGCCTCGCGCCGTGCGCTCGAGCCCCGCTGCGCGCGCGAGCGCCTCGAGCAGATCGACCAGGCGGTCTCCGCGCACGGCGAGCGCGAAGCACGCCAGCGACGCGACAGCGAGGCCAGCGGACAGGGCCACGGCCGTCCACACCGGCGCTTCCCATGTCGGCCGCGCCGCGAGCGCCAAGGTGACGCCGGCCATGATCGCGCTCAGGCTGGCGAGGTCGAGCACGCGCGAGATCACCAGCGAGGCGATGCCGACCGCCGCGCGCGTTCCACAGGCGGCGCTCAAGTAGACCGGCAGCGTCGCTTCGCCGGTCTTGGCGGGCAGCGCGTACACCGCGAGGTTGTGCGCCGAGGTCACGGCCAGCAGCGGTCCGCGCCGCGGCCGTTCTGCGACGGGCATCAGCACTCGAAAGCGCTCCGCACGAGCGAGGTAGATCGCGGCGTGCAGCGCCAACGCCAGCGCGAACGTGCGCGGCGACAGACTGGCCACGCGCTGCGCCATCTCGCGCCAGTCCGCGCCGCCCAGGCCGTACAGCACGGCCAACACGACCAGCGCCACGAGGATCGACAGCGCCAGGCGCGTGCGCCGCGAGGGTGCCTCACTCACGCGGCCGACGCCTCGGATCGCTGCTCACCCTGGGCCGGCCGCGCGCGACTCACTGGATCTTCTTGTGCATGCCGCCCGAATCCTCGGCCAGCCACTCGAGCACCTGGAAGGAGCCGCCCACGGCGATCGTGTTCACCACGATGCGGCGGTTGCGGTTCCACTCCTTCACGCGGTCGCGGATCAGCGAGGGGTCGACCACCTCGCCCGCGGTGGGCTCGCCGTCGGAGAGCACGAAGATCGTGTCGACGTCCGGGTCGGCGAAGGCCTGCTTCATCGCGTCGTACAGGTTCGTCGCGCCGCCCGCGCCGAGCGCGGCGACGTACTTCTTGGCCTCGTCCTTGTTCGACTGGCTGAACTGCGCGATGCCGCCGTCGAGCCAGTGGTTCACGTCGCTCGAGAACACCACGATGTTGAACAGGGACTGCGGCTCGAGCGCGTCGATGCAGGCGGTCAGCTCCTTCTTGGCGACCTCCATGCGCGGCTCGCCGGTCTTGCCGGCGTACTCGCTCCGCAGCACTTCGCTCATCGAGCCCGACACGTCGATGATGAAGATCACGCGGTGCGAGAGGATGCGCACGCCGAAGAAGCTCGGCGTCTTGGTGATCTGCTTGAGCCGGCGGATCTCCTCTTCGGCCTGCAACTTGGCGAGGTCGGCGGCGGAGATCGGCTGGAAGCCCTTGCCTTCCTTCTCCCACCAGTTCTTCCAGGCCGGCACGGAGCTGCGGAAGGGCTTGCCGCTCAGGCGGAAGAGCGCGTCCGTGAAGCGGATCAGCATCAGGCCGGTTTCCTTCTCCAGGCGCGAAACCATGGCGCCGACGGCCTCGGGCGAGCGGCTCTGCTCGAGTCCGTCGAGCGCGGCGTAGCGCGTCGACCAGTCCGCGTGGTCGAGCGCCGCCACCAGGAGCGGCACGTACTTCTTGTCGCCGCTCTTGCCCAGCGCGAGCAGCGCGCCGTTGCGCACTTCGACGCGCTTGTCGCTCGCCAGCGACTCGAGCTTCGAGCGCCAGTCGCCGCTCATGCTCGTCATCTTGCCCAGCGCGTGCAGCGCGCCGGCCAGGATCTGCGCATCCGCGGCGATCTTGGGGTCCTTGGCGCTCTCCACCAGCGTGAGCAGCATCGCCTGCGCGCCGGCGTGCTTGGACTCGGCCAGCACCTCGATTGTGTCGAGCACCAGATCGCGCTGCTCGTTGTAGGCCGGGTCCTCCTTGGCGGGCGGGCCCTTCTTGGTCGCGCCCTCGACGTACTTGATCAGGCGCTCGAAGAACTTGTCGTCCTTGAAGCCGCGCAGCGCGCGCAGCACGAAGCGCTGCTCGTACACCTTGCCCTTGCCGACCAGCGCCACGAGCTTCTTGTCGGTCGCCTCGTCGCGCATGCGCGCGAGCTCATCGGCGATGGCGCGCGTCATGCTGGCCGGCGCCTGATCGGGACCCTTGCGGCCGTCCTCGAGGAACTTGGGCGCGAGCTTGACGCCGTCGAACTCGGCCAGGATGCGCGCCGCCTCGCCGCGCGTGACGCCGCGCTCGGTGTTGTCGTCGTAGACGGTCTTGGCGAGCTCGTACAGGCCCTTGTCCTTGCGCGACTCGATCTCGAGCAGCGCCAGCCGCCGCACGCCCCACGACTCGGGGTCGTTGGGATCCTTCTCCCGCGCGTATTCGTAGAGCTTGTCGATGGCCGTGGTCTTGGCCACCTGCTCGAAGGCCAGTTCGCGGATCGAGCGCAGCGACGCGACGCGCTTCTCGCTGGGCGCGTTCTTGTCCTTCTTGGCCGGCTTCTTGTCCTTCTCCTTGTCCTTGTTCGAGCCGTCGTTCTTGAACAGGCGCTCGAAGAAGTCCTTGTCCGACTCGTTCGCCATGCCGACCACGAGCTGCATGGCGCGCTCGCGCACGTCGTCGTCGGCGTTGGACTCGACGATGGTCTTCAGGAAGTGCTTGCCCATGTTGCGGCAGGCGCCGAGCGTGTCGATCGCCATCGAGCGCAGCTCGAACTCGACCGCCTCGGTGGCGACGTCGGTCAGCTTCTGCAGCGCCGGCTGCTCGGCGTCGGGCACGCCGTCGAAGGCGCCCAGGGCCTTGACCACCTCGCGCCGCATGTAGATCGAGCCGAAAACCGAGTCGTACAACTCGATCAGTGCGGTCATCGCCTCGCGCGTGCGCAGGTTGCCCAGCTGCTGCACGAGCTTGGGGTCAGCGTCGTCGCGCGTCTTCTTGATCTCGGCGACCAGCGTGGCGAGGTCTTCTCGCACCAGCCCGCGCGCCGGCGCGAGCAGCGCCAGGGCAGACGTCACGAGGAGCAGCAGGGACAGCACGCGCAACTTCATGGGAACCTCTTCGTTCGGGCTGGAATCGAGCCGGGCGACCACGCTACCCGGCCGCGAACGCGGCGCGCAACCGCTGCCCGTTCACGCTGCGCACATCTGCGGCCACGCCGGCGCGGCGCAGCTCACAGGCGCGATTTCTTCTCGATCAGATCGGCCAGCAGGCCGACCGAGAGGACCTGCACCAGGGCCACGAACAAGAGCACGGTCTTGTCGCCCAGGTTGGGCGGGTCCTCGATGAACAGGTCGTAGCCCAGTGACATGAGGAACAGCGCGAGCATCCCCAGCGCAAGCGGGTAGAAGACCTTGAGCGGGTTGAAGTACAGAACCGTGCGCAGGATCAGCGCCGTGAAGGCCAGCGTGTCGTGGATCGGGCGGATCTTCGACGAGCCCGAGCGCTTGGCGTAGTTCACCGACACGTAGTCGACGCGGTGGCCGTTGGTGAGCGAGGCGAGCGTGATCGTGGTGGTGAAGCTGAAGCCCTGCGGGAGGATCGGGCGGTAGGTCAGCACCAGCTCGCGGCGGAAGGCGCGCAACCCTGAGTTGAGATCGGGGATGTCGACGCCCGCGAGGAACGAGGCCAGTTGCTTGAGCACCCACTTCGGCGGTCGGCGGAGCAGCGGGATGTTCACGTCCTCGCCCGTGCGCGCGCCGACGGCCATCTCGGCGCCGTCGTCGATGCAGGCGATCAGCTCGCGCACCTTGTCCTCGGGATAGGTGCCGTCGGCGTCGGTGATCACGACCACGTCGGTCTTGGCGTGCGCGAACCCGGTCTTGAGCGCGGCGCCGTAGCCCTGATTGGTGCGGTGCGTCACCACGCGCAAGTTCGCGATGCGCGCCGCGCATTGGGCCAGCGCCGCCGCGGAGCCGTCCAGGGAACCGTCGTTGACTGCGAGCAGCTCGACCGGCGCGCCCAGATCGAGCTTCGAGAGCCGCTCGAGCACGCCTGCGACGCCGCGCTCTTCGTTGTAGACCGGCACAACGATGGTGACGCCGGCGGCGCTGACGCGCTCGCCGGGGCCGGCCGGCGGAACGAGCTGCGGCGCAGGTTGCGCGGGGGAGGTCGGAGCGGGGTTCGGCAAAGGCAGGGCGCGGGCCGCGCAGGTTATCGGAGCGAACCGGCCGCGTCACTCGCGCGCCGCGGGCTCGCCGGCGGCGCTTCTGCGGGCCGTTCCCAAAAAAATCGCAATTGTGAAGAGCCCGCCGGGCCCCCGCCCTCAAGCGCGCCGGTCGAGGCGTCGAAGAGAAGGAGAAGCGGCGCGCTGTAAGCGCGTCGAGTTCGCTCGCCCCCCCCCAACGACGATCTCCCCACCCCGCTAAGCCGATGCGCCTGCCCCGATCCCGTTCCTCCGCCAGAGCCAGCGGCTTCTCGCTGCTCGAAATCGTCATTGCCCTGGCCGTGATCGCAATGATCGTCGGCGTGGTCGCGATTCGCTCCGGCGGCGTGATCAACAAGGGCAAGACGTCGCGCGTCATCCAGCTGGTCGACACCCTGAAGAACGCCAGCGCGCAGTACCACACGGACACCAATCAACTGCCCTGGGAGTACGCCGGCTCAGCAGCGGTCAACCGCAAGCTCTCGGGCACGCAGACCATCGCGGGCTGGCAGGGCCCCTACATGGAGTCGCCGCTCACGACTTCGATGAACCCCTCCCTGGGGAGCATCAACATGTACGCCACCGTCAACGTGCAGGGCAACGCGGGCTTCGACATCGACGCCGACGGGACCAACGACTTCACGAGCGCCGGATGCACGCTGTGGCTGAGCGGCATCACGCAGGCCGATGCGCAGGCGATCGACGCCGCCTTCGATCGCGGCCTGGCGGGCAACTGGTTCGACACCGGCCGCGTGAAGTGGAACTCGAGCAACAACTACTGCTGGGTGCTGGTCTACTTCTGAGCCTGCGCGCCGCCTAGCGCGCGCAACGCCTTGCGGGCCATGCCCGTCAGCGCGAGATCCACGAGCCGTTCGCGTGCGACCCACGCGAGCGGCTCGCTCGCTTGCGCGCCCGACACGCGCGCCGCGCGGACGCAGACCGCGATGCGATGGCGCGTGATGGCGTGACGCAGCTCGGCCAGCGGCTCGCCGTAGGGCGCGATGCGGTCGCTGGCGTAGCGCGTCGGGAAGAGCTGCGCTCCGTCGGCGCTCGCGGCCACTTGGACGGTGGGCAACTGCCACATCCCGGCCATGCGGCCCGTCGGCGGCCGTCGCTCGAGCAGCAGCTCGCCGCGTCGTTCGATCCAGGCGCACTCCAGCTCGACCTCGATCGGCGCGGGACGCGGCTTGGCGCGCGGCAATTCGCTCTGTCGGGCGTGCTCGCGCGCGAAGCAGTGCTCGCGCAGCGGACAGTTGGCGCAGTCGGGCGCGCGCGGCGTGCACACCCGCGCACCGAGCTCCATCAGCGCCTGGTTCCACTCGCCCGCGCCGCCCGCGCGCGGCGCAAGCCGCTCCGCTTCGCCCCAGGCCCAGCGCAGCGCTGCGGCGTGCTCGAGCTCGCACCCCAGCCAGCGCGCCAGCACGCGCACGACGTTGCCGTCGACGAGCGCCACCGGCGCGTCGAAGGCGATCGAGAGCACCGCGCCAGCGGTGTACGGCCCGACTCCCGGCAGCGCGCGCGCGGCCTCGAGCTCGCGCGGAAACGTGCCGCCGTGCTCCTCGACGATGCGCTGCGCGGCAGCGCGCAGCGAACGCGCGCGGCGGTAGTAGCCCAGGCCGCTCCAGGCCGCGAGCACGTCGTCCTCGCTCGCGGCCGCGAGCGCCGCGAAGTCCGGGAAGCGCGCGAGAAAGCGCGGCCAGTAGCTCAGCACCGTCTCGACGCGCGTCTGCTGCAGCATCGCCTCGCTGATCCAGATCGCGTAGGGATCGCGCGTGCGCCGCCAGGGCAGGTCGCGCTGCTCCGCGCGGAACCAGGCGAGCAGACGCCGGCGCGCAGCGCTGCCGCTGCGCTGTGAATGGCTCGACTTCGTCACGCTTGCGCTCGACCGCTCCGGTGCGCCACTCTGAGCGTCCAACACCGCATGGACAAGCCGGAGCCCGCCCCCATCTCGCCCAGCGTCAAGCTCGGGCTCGAACTCGGCCCCTTGGTCGTGCTGGTCGCGATCACGATGCGTGCGGGCCTGGTCAAGGCCGCGCTGCCTTTCGCGATCGCTTCGGTGCTCTCCACCGCGATCCTCTACCGCCTGCAGCGCAAGGTGAACTGGATCCTGGTCGTGTCGACCATCGCGGTCGCGGGCTTCGCCGCGCTCACCTGGTGGTTCGACGACAGCTCGTTCCTCAAGCTCAAGGTGACGATCGTGAGCGCCTGCATGGGCCTGTGGCTGCTGGTCGCGCGCGCGCTCGGCAAACAGCCGCTGCGCACGCTGTTCGAGTCGGCCATGCAGCTCGACGAGCCGGGCTGGAGCAAGTTCACGCTGCGCTTCGGCCTGTTCTTCCTCGCCATGGCGGCGACCAACGAAGTGGTGCGCCGCGTGGTCGACGACGAGGGCTACGCAATCGCCAAGCTGGCGCTGTTCTTCCCGCTCCCGATCGTGTTCATGGCGACACAGCTGCCGCTGATCAAGCGCCACTCGCTGCCGGCGCCGGAGCAGGGCTCACGGGAGTGACGCGACACAACCGCCAGCGGCTCTGAGCTGGTGGTTGGCCTCGGCTTACGCGCTCGGCCCGAAAGCACCACCCAACTCGCGCCTGCGCCGCGGCGTTTCCACCCGCGCTGGGCCGGCGTCGCTGCTTGGAAGATGGCTTCGGCGCAATTCCGCCGGGCGGCGCAGGTGACATGCGCGCTCACAGCGCTGTCGTGCAACTGCGACGCTCCAGGGGTCGAGCTCGTGCTTCGCCCGGCGTCACACGTGCGCGCGCGACTCCACTTTCGCGCAACTTCGGCCGTGGTCGGCAGGCGAACGTCGGCGCGGTACTCGGAGCTTGTCTCCGCCCGCACCCAGCAGGAGTGACCTGCTTGGAGTCTTGTTTCCAATTCACTTCTTCAACACTCGGATAACTTCATGCTCTCCCTACTCAGTCGCTCGTGGTCCTCGACCATGGGCCATCTGGCGTTGGCCACTCCACTCGTGGCCTTCGCACTACCGACGTACGCGGCGCCCAAGTCCGGCGTCGAGGAGATGGTTCTCTCGGCTGTGTCCCAGTCCATCGGCGACGTGGGATCTGTCATGGCTTACTACACGGTCGCGTCTGTCGAAATGACGAAGCCGCAGGCGATCCAGCAATGCGGGGACATGCTCGCGACCACTGGGCAGATGACATCCGGGCTCGCCGCCGGGCTCTCCCTTCTGTGCTCGCAGTACGGACTGCAGACGTGTGATGCCGCGAACACCGCATCAAGTCTCTCACAGCATCTGACGCTGGCAGGCCAGCACATCCAGCAAGCGAACTTCGAGCAAGCGAGTATCGAGGTGCGCGGGGCCCGCCTCAAGCTGTCGCAGCTGATGACTCTCGAGGGGACGGGCGTCGTGCCGGAGGATGTGCGGGAGCAGTTCCAAGCATCCATGAGCGCGTTCGACGCCGCGGCGGACCTCCTGATGGTCATCGGTTCGCCTAGCGCGTTCTCGAAGTGTTTCGAGTACGTGTTCGAGCAGCACGTCCCGTCGAATCCGAGCGCGATGCTCTCGAGTCTGCAGGATCCGCCGGTCTTCGGCTGGCCGGCAGACCTTTTCCCGTATGAAGTCATCGACGTCGACTACCAAGCCGGCATGTGGAACGACGGGGGCGAACTCGCTACGGGCCTCGCCCTGCCGATCTCGCAGTCGATCCTCACCACTTGGCAACAACTGGGACCTGCGAACGTCCTCAACACCTACGGATTCGCTGCGCTCGCTTCGACGTTCAATTCAGCTGGCGCCGACCTTCAGGGCAGCATGTACGCGCTTCGAGACCTCTTCAATTTCGGGCTCGAAGTCTCGGGCGCGTGCCCCGAAGAGTGCCTCACCGACGACGACTGCGGTGGTTGCACGATCACGAAGGTTGGAGTGGGTCTGGAAGTGTACAACCCCGACGAGGTCAAGACTGCCAAATTGGTCGTCGACTGGGTGCTCAAGATCGACGTCGCGCGACGTGGAGTTCACTCTCCCACGTCCTCCAAGCAGATTCGAGATGCCGTGAAGAAGGCCTTCAGCACGCTGACGGACAAACTGCTCTCCAAGAGCGGTCATCTGTACATGTACATGGTCGCGAACTACTGCGAGAAGTCGTGGTGCTACCTTTTCTGGTGGGAGTACAAGTGCAAGGTGAAAAAGGAGGAGTGGGTGAAAGTCCCCTTGCCCGCTTCGCAGACCCTGAAGGCCGTCAAGTCCTGGTCGGCCACGGATTGGCAGACTGCCGAGAGCGCGATGGACTCTGAGGCCGCCGCGTGGTGCGCGGCGAACGGCTGAGTTCACCGCGTCGAGTGCGCAGAGGTCGGCGGGCGCGCGCTCACTGAGGGCGCCGCCCGCCGCGTCGTTGGACCAGGCGCGTCGAAACTTGGCGACCGGCCGCGCTCAGTCGATCACGGCGCGCGCCGGCCGCAGGCCCAGCGTGTCGAGCGCCTGGTCCAGCCCGAAGGCGCGGCGATGGGCCGAACGCGCGATCAGCGCCGGGCCGGCCCAGCATCCGCCGCGCGCCGCCGCCAGCCCCGCAGCGGGCGGCTCGAACTGCGCGCCGTCGGTGGGCGCGCCGACGAGGTTGGGCCGCCAGCCGTCGGCGCACCACTCCCAGACCGAACCGTGCAGGTCGTAGAGGCCGAAGCGATTGGGCGCGAGCAGGCCCACCGGCTGCGGACCGCGCGTGTTGCCCGCGTACCAGCCGCAGCGCGCGAGGTCCTCCTCGCGATCGCCGAAGGCGTAGCGCATCCGCGAGCCGGCGCGACAGGCGTACTCCCACTGCGCCTCGGTCGGCAGCGTCAGACCGACGCGAGCGCACCACTGCTGCGCCTCCGCGTAGGTCACGTCGCTCACCGGCAGCAAAGGGCCGCTGACGCGCGAGCGGTTCCAGCCCATCACGCAGGCGAACTGCAGCTGGGTGAGCGGCGTCTTGGCGATGAAGTAGGGCGCGAGCTGCACCCAGCGGCGCGGACACTCCTCCGCCAGGGCCACGCGCGCCTCGAGGTCGCGATCGGAGGCGCCCATCTCGAATTCGCCCTGCGGCATCAGGACCAGCACCACGGCGGAGTCCTCGCGCCGCTGCAGGCGGCCGTTCGCCGCGCGCTCGAGCGGCGCGCCCGTGCCCTGCACCCAGAACTCCTCCAGGTGCGAGTCGGGATCGCGCCCGAGCGGGACCAGCCCCTCCTGCGCGCGCAGCACGCGACCGCCGTACTCCAGGTGCGCGGCGACGCGCTCGGCGACCTTCTGCCAGGCCGCGTCGGCGTTGGGCTCCTGCTTGACGCGGATCAGGCCGCGGAACTGGCGCACGAGCTCCTCGCGCGCGGCGTCGGACGCGTCGAGCAGGTCCTCGGGCAGCACGATGTACTGGTGCGAGCGCAGCGGCGCGGGCAGCTCCTCGACCGCCATCTGCCCCAGCAGCGCGGGGATGATCGGAAAGCGCGGCTCGCGTTCGGCGCGCGACAGGGCGACGCCCAGCTCCGCCAGCGCGACGGGCGAGTTCGGCCGCGACGAGCACAGCGTGATGAACACCTCGCAGCGCAGGATCGTGCGGTCGAGCTCACGCCAGAAGTTCGACGCGCCTAGATCGGCGCCGTCGAGCGAGCTGCACTCGACCGGGAGCCCGGCCTTGCGCAGCAGCGCGGCGAGGTTCTCGGCGTGGACGCGCTCGGCGTCCGAGAAGCTGAGGAACAGGGAGCGGGACATGGGGACGCGCCGCAGGGGACGGGAGCGGACGCGGTCGAAACCAGCGCTGCTTTCGTCCGGCGCGTGCGCTCGCCTTGAAGAGCGGTCCCCAGAAAAGGACCCGCCGCAGCCCAACGGGTCGGGCTGCGGCGGGCTACGCCGAGGGGGGCGGACAGACAACCCGCGGCGCAGTTCGGTGGAAGTGTTGTGTGGGACGTCGCGCTGGGAGCGAGGCGCAGAGCGCCCCGCCTTGGGCGGTGGCAGAGAACGGCCCGACGCGAGCGACCCGTGGAGAGCTCGAGAGGCTGGCCGAGCGCGTCCTCCGCCGTCCCGGGCGCTGGTTTCGCGGCAAGGGCGAGCGGGAGGACTGACGGACGGCGCGAGGACCGCGCCGTCCGTGTCCGCCTCACCACTCAGGGCCGCGAGGCTGCCTGCAAGCCTCGATACCCCCCCTGTCGCGATCTCGCGCAGAGACGTGGCGTTAGCCACGCGGACGTACATTCCGCGGACGGCTCGTTTGGGCGCAGGATTCCGAAAAAAATCTGTCGAGCGGCGCGCCAGCACCCCGGCGCGGCCGCGCCCGCCGCCGACTCGGGGCTACGCGTCGAGCAAGCGTTCCATGCGCGCAACGACGTCGCGCAGGTGCGCTTCGTCGCCGGCGGCGACCTCGGCCGAGGCCCAGCCCCGATAGCCGACCTGGTCGAGCGCGCGGACCACCGCCGGCCAATCGACATCGCCCTCGCCCAGCGCCACCTCGAAGCCCTTCCAGCGCCCCTCTTCGTCGCGGCGCTTGCGCGAGTAGTCCTTGACGTGGAGCTTCGCCAGGCGCGGCCCGAGGATCGACACCCACTGTTCGGCGTGGCCGTAGGTCACCACGTTGCCGCAGTCCAGGTGCCAGCCGACCCACGGGCTCTCCAGCTCATCGACGTAGCGCGCGGCCTCGAGCGGCGAGAGCAGGAAGTCGTTCCACACGTTCTCGATGCCGATCTTGACGCGCAGCTCGGCCGCCAGCGGCAACACGCGGCGCAGCTCGGCCTGCGAGCGCTCGTAGGCCTGGTCGTAGCTCACGCGCTGGTTCACCAGCGCCGGCACGAGCAGCACGCTGTCGCCGCCGAGCGCGTGGCAGTCGCGCAGCGCCGTCTCGAGCGCGGCCACGGCCTGTTTGCGCACGTCGGCGTCGGGATCGGCCAGCGACAGGCGCCAGTGGACCGAATCCACCACGCCGCACACCGCCAGCCCGGTGGCGTCGCGTGCGGCGAGGATTTCCTCGAGTGGGATCGGCGAAGGGCTGTCGAGCTCGACGCCGTCGAACCCGGCGCGCTTCAAGATCTCGAACTTCTCGCGCAGCGTCTTGCCGCCCTTGCACATGTAGAGCATGCAGGCCTTGCGCAGCTTGCGGCGCGGCGGTGCGGGCGCAGGCGACTCCTGGCCGAGCGCATTCGCGCCGAGCGCCAACGCGCAGGCAAAACCCAGGAACTCGCGGCGCTCGACCCCGCGCTGCGGATGCGGACGCGCGCTCACAGCCGCTTGCGCCCGACGAACTCGACGTTGGGCGTGCGATCGTTGGGGCAGGCGCGCAGGCCGGGGTTGACCGCCAGATCGCACTTGGGGCAGTGGAACTCGAGCGAAGACTCGCTCGCGATCCAGCGCTCGAGCTGCGCCACGCGCGCCGCGCCGAAACCGCTGGCGGACGGGGCTTCGTCGATGGCCATCACGGCGAAACGGAAGGCCGCGCGCTCGTCGCGTGAGCGCTGGTGCTCGAACAGCTCGGCGTACAGCCAGGGCCGCAGGCCCGCGAGCGGCATGCGCTGGAACAGCTCGGCCGCGCGGCGCGGATCGTGCAGCTCGCTCGCGCGCTGGATGAAGGCGCGGCAGCTGGGCTCGAGCCCCAACTGCGCGTGGAAGGCGAATTCCTTGAGGTCCGCGCCGCGCAGGGCCTCGGCCAGTCTCTCCTGGTCGTCGCGGACTTCCGCGCGGCGCGAAAGCGAACGCGCGAGCGCGTAGTAGCGCGCCATCGCCATGCGATGGGCGATCGGCGAGACCTGCCACACGCCGTCGGCGTCGGGCTCGCGCAGGAAGGGCGCGCTCACCGCCAGCCGCGCGTGCGCCTCACCCGCCTCCAGCGCGACGTCGAGGGCCGCGCGCGCGCCGAGTGCGTCCGAGCGGTCGATCTGCGCGAGCAGTCGCTCGGCTTCATCGGCGGCGCGCACGAACTCGCCGGCGGCGTTGGCGTCGCGCAGCGCGGCGAGTTGCGTTTCGAGCTGTGCGGCGCGTTCCGCGCGGGGCGCGGGCGCAGAGCAGCCGGCCAGCACGAGAGCGCCGAGCGCCCCTGCCACGAGGCGCGCGAACGGAGGGTGCGTCAGGCTCATGGGTAGCGTGCGCCGTTGGTCGGCGCGAGACCGACGAACACGCTGCGCGGCGCGCCGTCGACTTCCAACTCGAATCCGATCAGCGCCTGTTCGAGCCCGAAGGTGCGCACCTCCTCGCCCACGCGGCGCGAGATCTCGCCGCGCTTGACGAACAGCTCGCCGGCCTCGCCCAGGTCGAAGTACACGTTGGCCTCGCGCGCCGCGCTCCAGGGCGCCAGCACGCGCGCGTCGAGCGCGCTGGCCACGATGCGCTCGTTGGCGCGCTTGAACTGCGTGACGATCGTGCTGGCCGGCTTGCTCGCGACGACCGTGCCGTCGGGCAGGTACAGGCGCAGCGCCGCGCGCGCGGGGTCGAAGCGCAGCGAGCGCGTGCTCCCCGGAGCGAGGCCGAGCTTGAGCGCCACGGGCAGCACGCGCGCCTCGCGCGGGAGGTCGACGCCGAAGGCGCGCTTGTGGTCGGTGTAGTGGCGCGCTTCGACCGCGACGTCGCCGTCGAGGTTCTCGGCCGCGATGGCGGGAAAGGGCGCGGCGACCAACGCGCCCGGCGCGCCCGCGGTTGAGCGGCAAGCGCCTGCGAGCGCCAGCGCGGCGAGCGACAGGAGGCTGACGGGGAGCTTCATCCGTTGAGGTTCACTGCTGCTCGAGACCCACGAGTTGAGTTGTGGCCACGCCCTCGGGAGTCTGCGTCTCTTCGCGCACCAGACCCAGGCGCGGCGAAATCCAGCGCCGCACGGCGCCTTGCGTGTACACCAGACAGGCGTCGCGCTCGGCTGCGCTGCGCAGCTGGGAGGCGAGCTGCGGCGAGAGGCCGAGCCCGGCGGGCGCTTCGGCCGCCGGATCGAGAGGCGTGGCGGCGACCATGACGCTCTCGCCGTGCGCGCGCAGGTCGAGCAGCGGCAGCGTGCTGCCCGCGATCGCGTAGCTCTGTCCGCGGCGCTCGATGCGCAGCACGCCTTCGCCCAACGCGGTGCGTCCATCGGCCGAGAAGCGAGCGCGGCGCACGCGCAGCCCGGTCCCATCGGCGCCTTCGACGCTCTCGCGCCACCACTCGCGCTGGCCGGAGGGATCGATCGAAACGCGCCAGGCGCGCTGACCTTGTTTCAGCGGGAAGCCCGACTCGGCGTCGGAGAGGCGCCACTGCAGCGCGAGTTCGTCGCGCCAAGCCTTGCGCGGCGTCGGGAACGCCGTGACGCGCACCGCGGAGAAATCGAGGCCCGCGTCGTTGCTCTCGTCGCGGTCGTACCAACGCTGCGCATCGGCGAGCAGCCGCAAGTCGCGCGCGAGGTCGTCGGGCAGGTGCACGACGCCGTCGCGCACGCGTGCGGCCCAGGCGCCGAGTTGCTCGAAGCTCGCCAGCCGTCCGACGTCGAGACCCTCGCCGATCAAGGCCTTGGCGCGCACTTCGCGCACGAAGCGCGCTCCGAACTCGTCGAGGTGCTCGCAGGCGAAGCGCTCGGCGTGGCGGAAGGCGCGCGCGGGATCTTGGGCGAGCGCCCCGCCCGCCAGCGCGCTCCAGTCGCGCTCGTGCAGCGCATCGCGCTCGCGCTGCGCGGCCTGGGTGGCCTCGTTCAAGCGCGCGAGCGTGGCGTCGACCCGCGCACCGCGTTCGGCGCCGGGCGCGTCGACCAGATCCAACCCGATCCACTCGGCGCTGTCCGCCGCGAACGCTGCGCGCTGCTCGCGAGCTTGCGCGAGCGCGCGCTCGGCGAGGAGCACGGCCCCGACGTCAGCCTTGTCGAGTTCGTCGGCCCCGCGCGACGCCGCGAAACGCTCCAGCGCCTCGAAGCCCTCGGCCAGCGTGCTCGTGAAGTGCTGGCGCGCGCCGAACAGGCCCTCGGACTCGAGCAATTGCGCCTGGCGGCGGGCTTGGGCCGCCTGCCCGCTCTCGAGGAGCGCGAGCGCCGCGTCCAGGCCGCGCGCCGCGCGCATCGACGGATCCGAGCGCCCCAGGGACTCCTCGAGCCGCAACTGGGCGGTGCGCAGCTCTCCGCGCGTGCTCTCCAGGCCCTGCGCGAGCTGCGTCGCGCGCTCGCGCTCGCGTTCCAGCTCGCCGCGCACGCTGGCGAGTTCGCGTTCAGCGCTGGCGCGGTCGTCGCGCGCGACCTGTTGGGCTGCGGCGAGCTCGCCGGACAGGCGCTCGAGCGACTGCTTCGAGTTCGCCAGCTCGGCCCCGAGTGCGTCCGCGCGCTGCTTCAACTCGGTCTCCGCGCGCTCGAACTGCATGCGCGCATCGGCGGCGCTGCGCTCGGCAGCCTGCACCGCGCCGTCGCGCTTCCAGGCAAACCACCCGGCGCTGGAGAATCCGATCACGGCCGCCGCGACCGCGATTTTGAACGCCAGCGAACGCGCGGGGGCCGCAGCAGGCTCGCTGTGCGCCGAGGTCGCTGCTGCGGTTGCTGCCGCCGCTGTGCGGGGGCGTCGCTCTTCGCGCGGCGCTGCGCTGGCGAGCGGCGTCGCAAGTAGTTCGTCGAGCGCGCGCCGCACCTGCTCGGCGTTCGCGTACGCGCTGGCGCCGTCGGCGCGCAGGGCCTGGGCCAACGCGAGCGCAGCCTCGCCGCGGGCCGCCGCGCGAGGCTCGGGCCCGAGCATCGCGCCGAGCAGTTCGCCCAGCGCACGCAAGTCAGCGTCGGGGCCCTCGCCCAGCTCGCGCCGCGCGGCGCCGGCTTCGAGCAGTTGCACGCGCACGCCGAACGGATTGGCGTCGCTCTTGGGCGCGTGGGCCGCGAGCCACACGCTGCGCGCGCACACGCCGCCGTGGGCGAGGCCCGCGCCGTGCAGCGCTTCGAGCGCGCGCGCAACTTGCCGCGCGACCTCGAGCGCGTGCGAGGGATGCAGCACGCCTTCGCGCGCGAGGCGCTGGGCCAGGCTCTCGCCGGCCACGTGCTCACGCAGCGCGAACACGCGCCCGTCGCCGAGCCGGCCGACCTCGAGGCAGCGCGCGACGTACTCGGACTCGACGCGCGCAGCCGCGCGCAGGGCCTCTTCGAGCGCGGTCCGCTGGGCGTCCGTGGGCGCGATCGAGCTCGCCGCGATCTCGAGCCGCAGCGCAGCGCCTCCGCGCGTGCTGTCGCGCACGACGAACACCGGCCCCAGCGGCGTGTCGCCCAGGTCGCGGGCGAGCTCGAAGCGCTCAGGGAGGTCCCAGCCGCCGTCGCCGACGCCGCCGTCGGCGGTCCAGACCAGCTCGAACGAGGCCGGGGCATCGCCCGCATCGGCGGGTTGTGAGGTGTGGGGATCGGTGCGGGAGTCGGCGGACATGCAGCGGGGTCCGACGGCGCCGGGCCGCGACGGCGGTGCTCCGCAGGCGCAGGCTCGTCCCCCCTCGGACGTTGGAACTACTGTAGCGCCGCGCTCGTCCAGACCGAGGTGTCCGATGGGCTCTCGAGCGCCGCGAGCAGCTCGCGCACAGCCGTGAGGGCGTCCTCGACCGAGATGTCCTGCATGCGCGCTGCGCCGGGCTCGCCGCGCAGCACGACGCGGCTGCGCGCGTTGAACGGACCGTAGGTGCGCGGGTCCTTGGGCCCGAACATCGCCACGGTGGGCGTCGAGACCGCGCTGGCGAGATGCATCGGGCCGGTGTCGCCGCCCACGAACAGCCGCGCAGCGCCGATCAAGGCCGCGAGGTCGAGCACGCTGCTCGTGGCCAGGGAGAGTCGCGCAGCTCCGCCGCTGTGGGCGACGACCTGGTGCGCCAAGTCGCGCTCGCTGGGGCCCCACGTGACGACACTCGCGAGCTTCGACTCCGCGCGGATGCGGGCCGCGAGTTCGCCGAAGCGCTCCGCCGGCCAGCGCTTGAGCGCGCCCTTGCCGCTCGCGCCGGGGTGCAGCACGACGAACTCGCCGAGCTTCTCTTCGCGCAGGAATTGCGCCACGCGCGCGCGGCTCGAACTGAAGTCGGGCAAGCGAAAGCGCGGTGCGTCGACGGCCGCGCCGAGGTGCGCCGCCTGCGCGAGGAACTTCTCCACGCGGTGGAGCTTCTCCGTCGCGCCGGGCGGCGTGACGTGCTCGTTCGTGAACAGGTGGTTGAGCTCCTTGCAGAAACCGCGCGCGAAGCCCACCCGCCGCGGCGCGCCGCAGGCGAGAGTCTGCAGTGCGCCCTTGAGGTTGCCCTGCAGGTCGAGCGCGACTTCATAGCGCTCCGCTCGCAGTTCTCCGACGAAGCGCGCGAGCTCGCGGCGCAGCTCCAGCCAGCGCGTTGGAGCCGCCAGCGCGGCGCGCAGTCGCTTGCGTTCGAGCACGTGCACGCGGTCGAGCGCGGGATGCCCCACGATCACGTCCTTGTTGCGCTCCTCGACCGCATAGCCGATGTGCGCGCGCGGCCAGCTACTTCGCAGCGCGTCGACCGTCGGCAACGTGTTGATCACATCGCCCAGGGCGCTGAGGCGCACGACCAGGATGCGTGCCTGCGACGAGAGAACTGCGGCGGCCATCGAAGCGGCAAGTTAGCGCCCGGCGCTCGCCGCGGGCAGTTGGGGCCCGACGACGCGCGCCAAGCCGCGCCTCAACCCACGAATCGGCGCAGAGGTGTGCGCGCAACGAGCAAGTGATAACTCAGCAGGCACAGCGCGAGTGTGCCGGCGCCCGCGAGGGCGAACTTCAGCGGCCAGGCCAGCTCGAAATCCATGAGCGCGTACTGCAGCGCGAACAGAATCGGCAGGTGGAGCAGATAGACCCAGTACGAGCTGCGAGCGAGGTACTGGAGGGTCGCGCTCGGGCGCTGCAGGAGGCGCTGGCCGGCCAGCAGACACAGCACGGTGAGCCACACGCTGAGGAAGGCCTCGAGGAGCGCGACGGTCCACGAGGCGCTGGGGTGTGCTTCTCCCGGAGGTTCGGCGTCCAGCCGCCAGAGGAAGGCCGCGTAGAGCGCGCAGCATCCGACGATGAGCCAGGGCGCGAGAGCGCGCGCGCGAGTCAGCCAGTCCGGCGCGCCGTGCACGAACGCGCCCAGAGCGAAGAACGCGCCGTAGAAGGCGATCGCCCAGAATTGGGGCAGCGGGCTCTCCGGCGCCGGGTGAGGAGCGCTGACCGTCGCGAGCGCAGGCGCGACCAGCAGCGGCAGTCCCAGCAGAACCCACGCCGCGGCGCCGCGGATCGCGCGCTCGCCGTAGCGGGCCAGACCCAGGGTGCGAAAGGCCCAGTGCAGCACCGTGAAGAGCAGCAGGTAGTAGAGAAACCACAGATGCGCGAGCGTGATCGGGGCCGACGGCGGATCGGGCAGCTCGGTGAGGTAGCGCACCAACGCGAGCACTGCCGAGGGGTTCTCGACGCTGCGCGCAGCCCAGACGGTGCTGGCGCTCAGCGCCCAGTGCACCAGCGGCCAGGCGACGACGAGCGGCAGCGCGATGCGGCGCATTCGCTGGCGGAACAGGCCGCCCGCGCCGCGACGCTCGAGCATCCAGGCGGCGGAGAAGCCCGCGATGAGGAAGAACAGCGGCATGCGCACCAGATGCGACCCCCACACCACGGCGTCGACCCACGGGCTGTTCTGTCGGTCCGCGGTCGGGAAGTAGCCGCTCATCAGCGGGCTGTAGGCGAGCGCCGCGTGGAACAACACGCCCGCGAGCATCGCCAGCGCGCGCAGGTGGTCCAGGTAGTGCACTCGCTCGTGCGAGAGCTCGCTCGACATGGCTTCAGTTGAAGGCCGGCTTGCGAGCGTGGAACCAGGTCGTCGCGCCGAGGACGGCGATCGACAGCACCACCAGCGAGATCAGGATCCCTACGGCGGGAAGCGTCCAGACCACCGCGTCGACTCGAGTTCGCTGATCGATGTCGGGGATCTGCGCCAGGGCCATGATGTAGGGATTGATCAACACCATGGAGCCGATCATGGCGAAAGTGGCCCAGCCCTCGGACTCCACCGACATCGCCACACTCAGCGAGATCGCAAACGCGAAGAGGATGTAGGCGAAAATCAATAAGGCGTAGACGAACAGCCCGTCGGGCAGAGGCGTGAGCAGCACCGTCGCCAGCGTTCCGCCGAGCAGGATCACGAACGGCACAGCGAACGTGATCAAGTTGCCCGCCAGCTTCGAAATGGTGAAGTCGAGCGGTGAGACCGGCAGGCTCATCACGAACGAGAGCGTCTGCTCCTTGCGCTCGACGACCAGCGAAGTGGAGATCGAGAAGCACGCCGCGGCGACCATCACGATCAGCAGCATCAGCGAGCCGACGTAGAAGGCCCACGACTCGGCGAGGCCGAGGAAGCACAGCGCGACGATGCCGGCGAGCACGTACGTCGCGAGCTGCTTTTGGAACAGCTGCCAGTCCTTGACGACCAACAGTCGCACGAGCGGGAGATTCAGTTTCATGCCGCGCCTCCAGAGCGCACAGCGGTGATGAAGATGTCCTCGAGACCCATGGCGTCGGTTCGCTGCACCTGCAGCCCTTCCGCGGCCAGACGCGCCGGCAAGCTCTCGTTCCAGGCCCGCGCTTTGATCTCGACCAGGCTGCCGTTGGCGCGCGCGCTGGCGATCTCGGGCCACGCGCTCAGCCCGGACGGCAACGCGCCCTGACACACGATGCGGCGCCAGCGGTCGATGAACTCGTTCCGATCTGCGGAGGCGACGAGCCGGCCCTTGTGCAGGAACGTAATCGTGTCAGCGAGCTGCTCGACGTCGTGCGTGTTGTGCGAGGAGAACAGCACGCTGCGGCCCGCGTCGCGCAGCACATCGGCGAGCGCCTCGAGCACTTCGATGCGTGCGACCGGGTCGAGGCCCGTGGTGGGCTCGTCGAGCAGCAAGAGCCGCGGCCGCCGCGCCAGGCACAGGAGCAGCAGCGCTTTCACGCGTTGACCGTGCGAGCAGCCGCCCAGCGCCTGGTCCGTGCGCAGGTCGAATCGCTTCGCGAGCTCGCGCGCATAGTCCTCGCTCCAGGCCGGATAGATCTGCTGCATCAGGTCCATGTGCCAGCGCAGCGTCTGCGTGCGGTACAGGCGCATGTCCTCGGAGGCGAAGCCGATCTCGCGCTTGGCCGCGACTTGCTCGGCAGGCAGTCGATGGCCCAGGACTCGAACCTCGCCGGCGTCCGCCGCTGCGATGCCCGTAATCAGTCGCAAGAGCGTTGTCTTGCCCGCGCCGTTCACGCCGACCAGGCCCATCACCTGGCCCTCGGGCAGCGCGAGTGTGATGTCCTGCAACTCGAAATGCGGGTAGCGCTTGGCGACCCCGTTCAGTGAAAAGGCAAAGCTCATGATTCAGCGTCCGGTGCGTGTCGTTGAGGCGCTCGCCGCGCCCGGGTTCGCGTCGGCGGTCTGGTCGAGAAGGCGGTGCAGTTCCTTGCGAGTCAGTCCGAGCCGCGCAGCGCTCGCGAGCAACGCGGCGAGCTGTCGCGCCAGTTCCTCGCGCATCAGCGCCGCCGGAAGGTCGTCGCGCTCGGCCACCACCGAGCCCTTGCCCTGGCGGGTCGCGATCACGCCCGCGCGCTCGAGCTCGTCGTAGGCGCGCCGCACGGTGATCACGCTCACCCGGCTCGCCGCCGCCAGCTCGCGAATCGAAGGCAAGGCCTCGCCCGCCGCCCAATCGCCGGCCATGACCTTGGCGGTCACCTGGTCGACGATCTGCTGGTACATGGGCCGCGGATCGCTCGCGGAGAGGAACAGTTCGGCGTTCACGGGGCGCGCTGTGCTTGTTGCGTATGCACAGTATGCACAGGCCAGCGGCGGCGCGCAAGCCCCTCCCCGTCCATCTCTCGGCGAGCCCTTCGAGCGCGACGCAGGCTCGGGTCGTCACTCGAGCGCCGCGCGCGGCCCGAGCGAGGCCGCCGAAGCCGCGCAGCTCGATTCGGTCGTCCGACGCGACCAGGGCGCTCAACGCCGCTCGGCGGTGAACGCGATGTGCAGCGGGCCGCGCGACCGCGCGCGCACATGAAGTCGATCGGGGGCGCCGCCCGGGCCTGCCGTCGCTTGCGAACTGAGAACGTCGAACACGAGTTCGCCGCTCAGCTCCACCGACACGCAGCGCGGATCGCGTCGAGCGCGCGTGATGCGCCCGAGCAGTTCGACGCGCATGGAGTCCTCCTGCGTCGCGTCGGGACGATCGTTCCACGCGTTCTTGACCCGACCTTCGATGAAGCCCTTGAGTTCAAACGTCTCGACGTCCGCCGCGGAACTCGGCAAGCGCGTCGCGGCGACTTCCGCGCGCGTCGACCGGCGCAGCGTCGTGAGCAGATCTACGCAAGGCGCGTTCGTGTTCACGTCGACGAACTCGAGCTCACCGCAGGGCCCGAGCAGGAACGCTATGGCCTGCGGCGTCAGCGTCCAGCCAGGACCGTCGGCGTCGGCGCCGTCGAACAGCACCGCGGGGTCGTGCCCCGGCGGCGGCTGGTTCGCCGCGTCCGCCGACTTGTTCGCGACGCTCACCGCACCGCGACCCTGCACGGAACCGGACGAGATCACAACGCCCTCGCGCCGGTCGCTCCACTCGTAGCGCAGGTCGGCGCCGATTATCTCTCTTCGATGACTTGCGTGCGCCGCGTCGAAACGGTCCTCGAAGTCGAGCTTCAGCGAACCACTCAACAGGCTCGAGTCGCTGTCGGGACGTCCCGAGGGCCTGGGATCCGAATCCAGCCAGCCCTGCGCGTCGACGCGCTCGAGCGAGACTGAATGCGCGTACGAAGCGGCATACACAGCGGTCGCGCGCTCGACCTCGCGGCCACGATCGCCCGCCGCGGGCTTCGTCGGAGCGCCACAGCCGCTCGCGACCGCCAAGCCCGATACGAGACAAAGCGGCGCTAGCCTCATCGCGCCGTCCCGCTCGACGGAGCGCCGATGAAGTTGATGGTGACAACGATCTCTCCCGAGCCGCCGGCGAGGATCGGAATGCGGAGGTTGGATACTCGTGGGCCCACGCGATCGATGCTCTGCCGAACACGCAAGACAACTGAGCCGTGCGCTGGAATCATGCGGTCGTCGAGGGTCGGTTCGAGGCAGCCGCAATCGGCCGCGACCGCCCCGAGCCCGAGCGCCTCGCTCCCGCGGTTGACGAGCTCGAGTTCGATCGGAACCACCGCACCGACTTCTCGCGCGGCAAGGTCCACAGCGCCCAGCCCCAGCGCATGCGAGCCGCCGCCGTGCGCCGCGCCGCCGCGACACTCGACGGTTGCGCGAACCGGCGGGGCCGTGGCCGCGCGCCGCAACGCGTTCTTGCGGCTGCGCGCAGCCAGACTCGCGTCGTCGGGCAGTCCTTCGGCCCCCACGCTGTAGCTGAGCACTCCATCGAAGCGCAGATCCACGACGTAGTCCCCAGCCTGCGGGCGCCAGCGGCACTCGTCCGCGCCGACTTCCGCGCGAGTGCGCGCGAGCCGAACGATCCAGCGAGTCGTGACGAAGTCTGTTCCGGGCGCGTACAGCTCGCCTTCGACGAACACGAGTTCGTCTCGCTCGTTCCACCGGCCGAAGTGGCGCGCGACCTTGGCGTGCGAAGGATCGCTCCACTCGAGCGAGAGGCTCGCGCCGCCGGCGGCCTGCTGGTGCTCGCCGTGCAGCCGTCCACCAGGAATCTCGCCCAGTCCGCCGGGGAGGTCGTACTCCGCGAGCACGGCGAGATTGCGCGGGCGCGTCAGGTCGAGCGACCACGACAGCGTCGATTCACCCGCGATGGCCCCCTCGTTGTCGCGCGCGAACCTGAGCGAAGCCGCGGCGTTGTCCAGGAAGCCCGCCACCGCGTAGGTGGCCCCGGCGTAGCGTCCGCGCTCGAGCCGCAGCCGCTCGCGCTGGATGCGCCTGGGCTGATCGGGCTCGCCCGTCCACCACACGAGTTCGGCGGAGTTCGCTATCCGCGTTGTCGTGACGGACCACGGCTGCGCGCCATCGAATCGCTCGCGACTGCAGAGCTGAGAGCACTCCCCGCTGCGCGCGAGGCTCTCGGACCGCAGCACATGCAGCGGCGGCTGTTTCCAGCGCTGGGCGACGGCCGGAACCCAAGTTGGCTCGGTGATGTACACGCGCTCCCTGATCCAGGTCTCCTCCCACGGCGTCTCGGCGACGCGTGCGCGCGCGTTCGAACGCATGTGCGCAACCGAGCGCTCCCACACCTCTCTCGTCGGAGCAAACTCCTGGTGCTCACTCTCCACGGCCCAGTAGCCGGAGCTCGGCATCGTGAAGCGACTCAGCACGGCCTCGACACTCGGCGCGGCGCCGGCCGTGGTCGGCGCAGACACCGGACCTTCCTGCGCGACCAGCGCGAGCACGCACACCGCAGCAAGCATCGATTGGACCATCACAGGTTTCCGCACACGGCGCGAGAGACGCCAGGCACATTGCTCGACCCAGTGCCCGCGTAGTCGTACTTGCAGCACCACGCCGAGAACGTCTGGGTCCATGTGGTTCCGCCTCCAGTACCGAAGGCCCTCAGGTCATGTCCGCCGACCGGCAACTCGAGTGTGGCTTTGCATACACCCGACGTGCGGTCGAACGAGTTGACCTTTACTTCCACCGGAGACTCGACTCCGTTCCATGCATGAACTCCCTCGCCTAGCCCTCGAACAACCACTTGGCGACCTTGGCCGTCGAACACGCGCCAAAAAGCGCGGGCAGATCGCATGGAGAACGCTCCCTGAGCGTCGACTAGGTCGCTCGCGAAGTCCACCTCCGCCTTGAGCACCCCGCGAAGTCCTTCTTGGAGCGGGACGCTACCGTTCAGGTCGATTGGGAGTAGCGGACCGCGGTCTGGAACGAACCGCGCGTCGCTGGGGCCGCTCAGCAGATCGGAGACGCAGCCGAACGTGGTGGGAGCGAGAGTGGAAGCGATTAGCGCGAGCGCGCGGACGCGCGCCAGTTCGCCCGACTGAGACGCCATGGAAGAACTCCTGTGCGAGGTGTTGTCGGTTCAGTCGGATGGCGGCTCGCGCTTGGCAGCCCATCCAACGCCCGTTGGTGTCCACCGCTTGACGAGTAGTTTCACGATTCGGCAAGAAACTCGTGGCTTAACCAAATGCGAGACGGGTCCAGCAAAGCCGCACTGAAGGTGGAGCGGCAAGCCCTACCCAACGACCGGCGCATCGTTCCACGGCCCCCAGTCGCCCGCGCGATCGGCCTCAGTGAGTGGGAGCCTGCGGAGACTCAGCGTCGGCCCCCGTCAGGGCTGCGCGGGCGGTGCTCCAAGAGGCCCCGGCTCTACTGGAGCGCCCTCCCGTCGCGGCCTTACCGCAACCGCCCCACCGGGGAACTGGGCTCTCCCTGGAGCGCGCGAAGCGCAGAGAAGCGGCGCCCGGCTGGAGGAATCTCTCCGACGCGGTCTGAGTCTACGTGTGTCCTTGAACACGCGTGAGACCGTCCAACATGAGCCGTTCCTCAGAGGTGTGGAGGATCGACGACTCGCGCCGCGTTCAACTCACCCTTACGCGCATGTCCACCGCACACACGCCGCTCGAGTAGGCGAGCAGCGGGTTGATCTCGAGTTCGGCGATCTGCGGGTGGTCCACGGCGAGTTGCGAGAGGCGCTGGATCACGTCGATCAGCGCGGGCTCGTCGATGCCGGCCTGGCCGCGCACGCCGGCGAGGATCGGCCAGCCGCGGATCTCGCGCAGCAGTTCGCGCGCGCGCACGTCGCTCACCGGGCAGAGCGCGAACGACACGTCCTTGAGCACCTCCACGTAGATGCCGCCCAGGCCGAACATGAGCAGCGGGCCGTAGGCGGGATCCTGCGTGAAGCCCAGTACGACCTCGCGTCCGCGCTCGAGCATCTTTTGAATATTGACGCCTTCGGCGTCGGGGCGTTGGAGCCTGGCAAAAGCCGCGCGCACAGCAGCTTCATCCGCCAGATCGAGCAACACGCCCCCCACGTCCGATTTGTGCACCACCGAAGGCGCGGAGACTTTGGCGACCACCGGATAGCCGACTCGCTCGGCAATCGCGACGGCTTCACGCGCGCTGCGTGCGAGTCCGCCGGGCACTGCTGGGAGCCCGTAAGCCGCCGCGATCGCGCGCCGCGCGCGCACGCCGAGCCAGCCGGGCTTCAAGACCTTGCGCGCAGCCGCGAAGTCGACGTCGTAGCGCGCGACGACGCCCTCGGGCCGCGCGAGCCAGCGCCTGCGCTCGTCGAGCGCCGCCAACGCGCGCACGGCGGACTCGGGGTACAGGTACACCGGCGTCCAGTCCTGCTCCGTCTGCCGCGCAATGTCCGCGAGCACTTCGTCGCGCGACATGAAGCAGCTCGCGACCGGCTTGGTCGAGCCGCGCGCCGCCTCGAAGACTGCACGCGCCACGGCGACGGGATCGTGCGTGATCGGCGGCACGAAGATCACCAGCACGCTGTCGACGCCGCGGTCGGCGAGCAGCACGCCCAGCGCGCGGCGGTAGTTCTCGGCCGTGGCGCTCGCGACCATGTCGATCGGATTGGCGATCGAAGCCTCGGGCACGAGCAAGCCGCGCAGCGTGGCGCGCGTCGACTCCGACAGGCTCGCCAGCTCGAGTCCCCAGCTCACCAGCGCGTCCGTGGCGAGGATCGCGGGCCCTCCGGCGTTGGTGAGCACCGCCACGCGCTTGCCCTTGGGCAGCGGCAGTTTCGAGAGCGCGAGCCCCACGTCGAACAGCTCTTCGACCGAGCCCACGCGCTGCACGCCGCACTCCTTGAGCAATGCGTCGGCCGCGACATCCGCACCAGCGAGCGCGCCGGTGTGGCTCGTCGCCGCGCGCGCGCCCGCCGCCGAACGACCGGCCTTGACCGTGACCAGCGCCTTGTCGCGGCTCACGCGCCGCGCGATGGGCACGAAATTGCGCGGATTGCCGAAGGACTCGAGGTACAGGAGCACGCAGCGGATCGACTCGTCGCGTCCCCAGTACGCGATCAGATCGTTGGCGCTGACATCCGCGCGGTTGCCCATCGACACGAACATCGCCACGCCGAGGTTGAGGTGATCGGCCTGCGCGAGGATCGCCTCCCCCATCGCGCCCGACTGCGACACGAACGCGACCGGGCCGCTGCGCGGGAACGAGCGCGAGAACGAGGCGTTGAGGCGCACGCCTTCTCGCGTGTTCTGGATGCCCATGCAGTTGGGGCCGACGATGCGCATCCCGTGCTTGCGCGCCAGCGCCACGAGTTTGGCTTCGACCTGCGCGCCTTCGGGGCCGGTCTCCTTGAAGCCGGCGGTGATCACGACGACCGCGCCGACGCCCTTGCGAGCGCAGTCGGCGAGCGCGCGCGGCACGAGCCCCTTGGGCACGGTGATGATCGCGAGGTCGACCGCGTCGGGGATCGCCGCGACGCTCTTGTGGCACTTGATCGAGTGCGCGACCTCGGCGTTGGGGTTGACCGGGAAGACCTTGCCCTCGAAGCCGCCCGCGACGAGGTTGTGGAGCACCTGCCAGCCGATCGAACCGGGCCGGCGCGAGGCTCCGATCACCGCCACCGCGCGCGGCCGGAACAGGCGCTCGAGATCGTCGGCGGCGCGTCGGACCGGGGCGCGAGCTGCGCGGCGGCTGTTGGACTTCTTCATCCGCGCAGTATCGCCAGCACACACCTGAATCCGGCCTGCGCCGATCGACGTAGGTGTTCGAGCGAGCGGGTCATCGCCCCCACCGCGCTACCGTACGCAACTCGCAGCGCCCCCACAGGAGTCCCGTCCCCATGAAGCACAGCATCCTCGTCCTCGGAGCACTCGCGCTCGTCGCCGCCTGCGAATCGAACACGCCGACCGCGGCTCAGGCGCCTGCGCCGACAACCGCGCCCGCGCCCGCCGCCACCACAGCCTCCGCACCCGCCGCACCCGCCATGAAGAACGACGTCTACGCCCTGCGCACCCAGACCCTCGACGGCGCGCCCGCCGACCTCGCCAGCTACCGCGGCAAGGTGACCCTGGTGGTCAACGTCGCGAGCGCCTGCGGCTACACGCCGCAGTACGCCGGCCTGCAGAAGCTCCACGCCGAGCTCGCCGACCGCGGCTTCGCCGTGCTGGGCTTCCCGAGCAACGAGTTCGGCGGCCAGGAGCCCGGCAGCGCGGCGGAGATCGCGCAGTTCTGCTCCTCGAAGTACGGCGTGGCGTTCCCGATGTTCGCCAAGTGCGAGACCAAGGCCGGCGCGAGCCAGAGCCCGGTCTACGCAGCGCTCGAAGGCGCGACCGGCAAGCTGCCCAACTGGAACTTCTGCAA
The DNA here is from genome assembly GCA_011525785.1 of Planctomycetaceae bacterium. Lineage (GTDB taxonomy): Bacteria > Planctomycetota > UBA1135 > UBA1135 > WYBT01. Next base: position 93,911 of record WYBT01000021.1, on the reverse strand, counting down.
GTACCTGGTCGGCAAGGACGGCCAGCCGGTCGCGTTCTATCCCTCCAAGGTCACGCCGGAGTCCGCGGAGCTTCGCCAGGCGATCGAACTGGCACTGAAGTAGGCTGCGGGCGCGAAAGCGCGCCCACATGAAGCGACCCAAGAGCAGCAACCGTCCGAAACGCACGTCACGCGTCGCAGCCCCGCTCGAGGGCGGCGACGCGTGGGTTTTGGTGCACGTCGAATTCATGGGCTGCACCTCGCACCCGCGGCTCGATTCGCTCCTGTACCACGTCGCCAGTTCACGCGACGCAGCCATCGCGCGAGCCAAGCGCATCTACACAGAGCCGATCGGCTGGTGGGAGCTGTACCGCTTCACGCGCGACAGCGCAGACATCGAGGCCGACGTCGAGAGCGGCCTCCGTCCTGAGCTGTACATCGACCACCGCCGCCGCGTCGTCGAGCGCCCCGACGTCAAGCGCGCGCGGGCGCGCTTCGATTCGGCGCGTCGCAAGGAGATCGCGGCGGGCGTGTTCCCGGGCGGTGTGGACCAGTGCGAGGTGTGCCACGCCGCACAGCGCGCCGCCGCTCCGCCCGCTCGCGCCGCTCAGAGGCGAACTCGCTCCAAGCGCTGAAACCTCGCTGTGCGCGCGCTTCACAGCGCCGCCCCGTGCGGTCATGCTCCCCGACGCTGACGCCGCGAGCATGAGCGAAATCGATCCCCACGCGCCGGTGATCTCCCTAGCCGGAGTCGAGAAGCACTTCGGCCCGGTCAAAGCCCTCGCAGGCGTCGACCTCTCGCTCGCGCCCGGCGCCACGGCGCTGCTCGGCCCCAACGGCGCGGGCAAGACGACGATGATCAAGCTGCTGCTCGGACTGGTGCAGCCCGACGCTGGCGAGGCGCGCCTGCTCGGCTTCGATCCGCGCCTGCCCGCCGACTGCATCGAGCTGCGCCGCAAGGTCGGCTACATGCCCGAGAGCGACTGCCTCCCCGCGCAGATGAACGCGGTCGAGCTCGTGAGCACGCTTGCACAGCTCACCGGCCTGAGCGCGAACGACGCGATGACGCGCGCGCACGAGGCGCTCGACTACGTGGGGCTCGACGAACAGCGCTACCGCGACATCACCTCGTACTCGACCGGCATGAAGCAGCGCGTGAAGCTCGCGCAGGCGCTCGCGCACGACCCGCCGCTGCTCTTGCTCGACGAGCCGACCAACGGCCTGGACCCCAAGGGCCGCCGACACATGCTCGAGCTGATCGCCGACCTCGGCCACGGCCGCGGCAAGAGCGTGCTCCTGTGCTCGCACCTGCTGCCCGACGTGGAGCGCACCTGCGATCACGTCGTGGTGCTCGACCGCGGGCGCGTGGCGGCGAGCGGCGCGATCGCAGAGCTCACCCGCAGCGAGTCGCGCTCGACGCGCGTGCGGGTCGCCGGCGCCGCCGAGGCGTTCGAGCGCGAGCTCGCCAGCCACTCGATCGGCTTCGAGCGCGAATCCGAGGGCCTGCTGCGCGTGCAAGTGCGCGGAGACGACACCGACGAGCTGTTCGAGCACGCCGGGCGCGTCGGCGCGCGGCTAGAGGGCGTCGAAGAGCTGCGTTCCACGCTCGACCAGGTGTTCCTCGACGTGCTCAAACGCTCGCGAGAGGAGCGCGCGTGATCCCCTCGACCCACGAAGAGCTCTACCGCCCGTTCAAGGGCGAGCTGCGGCCCGCGCGCTGGCGTTTCCTGCCGCTGTACCGCGCGCAAATGGCCGTCGCGACCAAGCGCAAGCTGCCGCTGCTGATCCTGTTCTTCGGGCCGGCCATGACCGGGATCATCGTCTCGTTCATGGTCTACATGCGCTTCTCGCTCGAGGAGACCGGCGCCGCGGGACCGATCGCTGGTGCGGGCCTCGCAGCGCAGTGGGCCGCGCAACTGCTCGAGGTGCACAACCTGATCATCTACTCGATGAAGGTCGTGCGCTTCTTCGCGCTGCTCGCGATGGCCTGGTACGGCGCGGGGCTGATCTGCGAAGACCGCCGCGCGGGCGCGCACCTTTTGTACTTCGCGCGCCCCATCACGCGCGCCGACTACCTGCTCGCGCACTTCCTCACCGCGTTCACGTTCGGCTGCGCCGCCGTGCTCGCGCCGGGTCTGCTGATCTGCCTGGTGGCGGTGTTCAACTCGCCGGGCTTCATCTTCCTCACCGAGAAGTGGGACGTGATCGTCGCCACGATCGGCTACTCGCTGCTCTTCGTGGTCGTGCTCTCGGCGCTGATCCTGGCCGTGTCGGCGCTCTCCAAGCGCAAGTCCTACGCGCTCGCGTCGGTGTTCGCCGCGTTCATGGGCTCGATCGCACTCGGCGGCGCACTCAGCGCGCTGATGCGCAAGCGCGACTTCTGGATGGTCAGCCTCGCGAGCCACTTCGAGCGCGTGGCCGACTGGTGGCTCGGGGCCTCGCGCTCGATGCACCGCTGGGATCCGTGGTGGTCGCTGGGCGTGCTGCTCGGGCTGACCGCGCTGTCGCTGGCGGTCGTGGCGTGGCGCGTGCGGCGCATGGAGGTGGTCGCGTGAGCGGCGCGCTGATCCAGGCGGAGCAACTGGGCCGCTGGTACGGCCAGGTGGTCGGGCTCTCGGACTTGTCGCTCGAGATCGAGTGCGGCGTCAGCGGACTGGTCGGCCCCAACGGCGCGGGCAAGAGCACCTTCCTCAAGCTCGTGGCCGGCGAAATCCGCGCCTCGCGCGGCTCGATTCGCGTGCTGGGCTACGAGCCCTTCGCCAACGCGGAGTTGTTCCGCCGCGCCGGCTTCTGCCCGCAGCAAGAGGCGTTGTACGACGACATGACCGGCTTCGAGGTCGTGCGCTTCTTGCTGCGTTTGCACGGCTTCGCCGCGGGTGAAGCGACGCGGCGTGCCAACGAGGCGCTCGACCGCGTGGGCCTGGGCGACGCGCGCACGCGGCGCGTGGGCGGCTACTCCAAGGGCATGCGCCAGCGCACGAAGATCGCGCAGTCGCTCGCGCACGGCCCGGAGCTGATCGTCGCCGACGAGCCGTTCAACGGGCTCGATCCCGTGGGCCGCGCCGAGATGACCGCGCTGCTCTCCGAGCTCGGGCGCGAAGGCGTGAGCGTGCTGGTCTCGACGCACGTGCTGCACGAAGTCGAGGCGCTCACGCGGCAGATGGTGCTGCTGCACCGCGGCCGCTTGCTGGCTCAAGGGTCGGTCAGCGAGGTGCGCCAACTGCTCTCGCGCCGCCCGCGCCGCGTCGAGGTTCGTGCACGCGCGCCGCGGAGGCTCGCGAGGGCGCTGGTCGAGCTCGAGTTCGTCACCAGCGTGCAGGTCGCCGAGAGCGAAGGCCGCCTGAGCATCGAGACCACCGACCTCGAGCGCTTCTTCAACGAGCTCACACCGCTGGCGGCGCAGGCGCGCGCCGGAGTGACGAGCCTCGAGAGCCACGACGCCAGCCTCGAAGCCGTGTTCGACTACCTGGTGCCCTGAACGCGGCCGCCCGCCCTACGTCGCCCACGATGGCCAACTTCCTGCGAGTCACCTGGATCCTGTTCAGCGCCCACCTCGTGCGCACGCTGCGCGCGCGGCGCATGTGGATCGTCGCGGCTGGCGCTGCGCTCGCGCCACTCATCGCGTGGGTCGTGTCGCAGTCGCCGCGCCCGTTGCGCGGGCTCGACGTGCTCACGGCGCTCGGCTTCTTCGTGCTGCTCAATCTGATGGCGCCGCTCGCCTCCGTGATCGTCGGCGCGGCGGTGCTGGGCGAGGAGCTCGAAGACCGCACCATCACCTACCTCGTCACGCGGCCGATCCCGCGGCCGGCGATCCTCGTGGGCCGCTGGCTGGCGAGCGTCACGATCCTGATCGCGCTGTTCGCGAGCAGCGCCGCGGCCCTGGGCGCGATCTCGAACTCGTTTCCGCCGCCCAGCTCCGACAAGTTCGTGATCCCAGCCGGGCTCACCGGGACGGTCGTCGTGGCGAGCGCGCTGGCGGTGATGACGTACTCGGCGGTGTTCGCCGCGCTCGGCGTGTTCTTCAAGCACCCGATGATCGTGGGCCTGGGCTACGCCTTCACCGTCGAGGGCTTCCTCGCGAACCTGCCCGGCAAGAACCAGGCGCTCACGGTCCAGTACTACCTGCGCTGCATCCTGGTCAGCGACCACCCCGACGCCTGGAAGCAGATCGAAGAGGTCATGCCGCGCGACGCGCTGAGCGGGCCGCAGGCGGTGCGCTGGCTCGTGGGCATCGCGATCGTCGCGCTGAGCGTCGGCGCGCTCGCGCTGCGGCGGCGGCAGTTCCACATGACGGCCTGAACGAAGCGACGGCGGAGAGGCGCGACGGCATCGGGCGCCTGGGGGCGCGCGGCGCGAAAAAAAACGGAGGGCCGAGTCGAACAGTCTCCCCCAGAGAACTGCCTGACCCGACCCCCGCATTCGGATGCACGCGACACGGTCCGTGTGGCTTTCGACGTGGAGTTCGTCGAGCGCTGGACGTGTTGGTTGGTGCGTTGTGCTGTACGGCGTCGTGCTGAACGTGCGTCGTGTTTTGGGTGCGCGCGATGAGCTGCAGGTGTGCGCCGCGGCGTTGCCTGCGTCGTCGACGCGCGTGCCAGACCTATCCCGGCGGCAACCGCCGGCTTCACCTCCAATTCGAATTCCTTACACAGCGCGCACGACGTCACCCCGCCGTGACGCGGGCGTGACTGCCGCGGCCCCGTGACTAGCGCGCCGCTATGCTCGGCCGCGTCCGGGCGCTTTCGCTCCCGCAACCCGTCCACGAGGAGTTCGCGATGCACAAAATGCTGCTTGGATTCGCCGTTGCGGCCGCTTGGGTGGCTGGCCCGCTCGCCGCACCGGCCCGCGCCGCCCAGTCCGAGGGCGTGACGACGCGCAGCTACGACCTCGCCGCGATCGTGCAGCCGGCCCACGCCAGCGCCTTCGACGCGCGCATCGCGCCGCTCCTGGGCGAGTTCGACGGCGACCAGGAGACCGTCGAGCTGGAGCTCGAGTCCGGCGCCGACCTCGCCGCGCGCGTCGTCTCTTTCCTGTTCGAGCGCGAACTCAACGCGCCGGGCTGCGAGCTGCGGCTCGTCGAGGGCCAGCACCTGCACGTCGTCGCGCCCGCCGCGCTCCAGCGCCGGATCGAGTCCGCCTTGAGCGCCCTGTCCGCGCAACTGCGCCAGAGCATCGACGTGCGCCTCGATCTGGTCGAGCTGCCGGCCGACACAGCGCTGCGCGGCGGCGTGCTGACGCTCGCGGACGCCGACAAGCTCGTGGCGCGCGGCGCGCTGTGGTCGGCGACGCTGCGCGCGCCGCGTGGGCGCGTGGGGCTGGTCGATGCGACCAGCGTGCAGCGCTTCGTCGGCGACTACGACGTCGAAGTGGCCGAGATGGCGGCGCAGTTCGCGCCGCGCGTCGAAGCGCTGCGAACGGGTCAGCGCTGGGCTGTCCGCGCCGCGCCCAGCGCCGCCGGCGTCCAACTCGCGCTCAGCCTGCAAGCGGTGGAGCTGGTCGAACTCGCCGAACGGCAGCTCTCGCTGGGCGGCATGCTCGCCGGCGAGTCCGGCGCCGCGGCCCAGACCGCGACGGTCAAGCTGCAACTGCCGAGCACGCTGATCTTCTCCGGCGGCTTCAACGGCTTCGTGCCCGCGGGCCGCGCGCTGGTAATCGACTGCGCGAGCGCGCTCGAGACGGGACGCTCGCGGCGCACCTGGGTGCTGCGCTGCAGCGCGAGCGAAGCCGCGCCGACGGGGGCCGTCAAACTGCCCGGACATCCGAGCGTGCAGATCTTCGACACCTCCGCCCTCGCCGCGCCCAGCGCCTGGCTCAGCGGCGACAGCAGCGGCTTCAGCGTCGTGGGCGACGCGCGCGCGCTGGAGTGGGCGCACGGCGGGAGTCGGCGCATCGACGTCAGCCTCCGCAACCCGCCCCTGACCGAGCTGCTCGCGCGGCTCGACAGTCGCTCGAGCGAGATGCTGAGCTTCGGTCCCTTCGCGATCGCGCTGGCGAGCGACGAGGCCACCAACGTGTTCGGGAGCGCGGGCAATCTCGCCGAGAGCGCGCCCGCGGCCGCGAACTTCACCTGGAGCCTGCGGCGGCGCACCGCGGGCGGGTCGCGGACGCTGGCCGAAGGCGCCACCGCTCTGTCCGTGGGCCACACCAGCGCCTGGATGCAGGGCGGCGAACGGCGGCTGGTGAGCGACGCGAGCGTCGAGATCGCCTCGCGCACCGGCACGATCGCGCCGCGCGTGGTGAGCGCGCTCGACGGCCTGCTCCTGTGGGCGCGACCGGCGCGCGCGGGCGACGGCGCGTTGGAGTGCCAGATCGCGATCGACGCGCACGTGCTCGCCGCACCGCCGGCGCGTTCGTTCGTCGGCGCTCCGCTGAGCCTGGAGATCGACCACGGCCGCTGGGATGTGCTCGCCGCGCGCGACAGCCTGCGCGCGTCCAAGCCCGGCGAGGTCGCGCGCGCGCTGTTCGCGGGCGGCGGCGGACTCGAGCTCGAGGTCACGCTCGCGTTGGCGCATTAGCCCGACCCGCCAAGACGAACGCGGCCCGCCGCTCGAGAGCGACGGGCCGCGCGTGGAGTCGGCTCGGAAGAGTCCTGGCGCGCGACTACGGCTGCACGATGAAGGCCAGCGCATTCGAGAGCGCGCCGCCGACCGGGCTGCCGGCGTCGCGGTGCCAGCCCTGCGCGTAGAAGCGCTGCCCCGCCTGCAGCGGCTGGCCGAGCGCGAGCGGATGGCTCGCCATGTAGGCGCTCCAGTTGAGCGAGAACTCGCCCGCGCACGACATCGGCTCGCCGCTGGTCATCTGCAGCGCCGTGCGTTGCAGCGGCGGCTTCACGCACAGGAAGCCCGTGCCCAGCGGCGCCGGCGTGTAGGCGGTGTTGTCGACGCCGTAGAAGATCAGGCCGGGGTGACCGGCGTCGACTTCGGAGACCACGATCGTGAGTTGATCCGAACCGGAGACCGTCGGCAGCCCCAGCCCCGTGATCACCGCCGAGCAGAAATTCGACGACGGACCCGCGGTGCAGTAGCTCACGACGTCGTAGGGCGCGCGGTCGTGGACGTACACGTGGCGCGAGCCGCCGGTGGGCGCTTCGACGAGGCGATTGGCAGCGCTCCAGAAGGCGATGACACGTCCGTCGCTCGACATGCTCGCGCCTTCGCACGCGCGATCCGCGGGCGCGCCGGCGAGGTGCACGCTCACGCGCTCGGTGACCAGCGTCTGCGCGTCGTGCACGAAGATGTCGGGCACGAGGTTGTCGTCGAAGGCGACGAGGTCGGTGGCGAAGCTCGCAAAGCTGGCGAAACGGCCGTCGTTCGAGACCGCGACGCTGTCCAGGCCGCTCAGGAAGTTGGCTTGGACGCCGCCGGTCGCGACGCTCACGCGCCGCGTGGTCCCGCTCTGCCGGTCGTGCACGAACACGTCGCCCATGTTGTTCGTGTCGCCGGCGACGAGGTTGGAGGCATCGCTGCGGAAGATCACGAAGCGCCCGTTCGCGCTGAGCGCGGGCTGGAACGACATGGCGTTGGGTTCGACGCCGTTCAGGCCGCGCGAGATGCGCGTGGTCACGCCGCTCTGACGGTCGCGCACGAACACGTCGCCCAGGCCGTTCACGTCGCCAGAGACGAGGTTCGAGGCCACCGAGGTGAAGGCCACGAAGCGGCCGTCGCCGCTGATCGCGCCGGCGCCGACCAGCGCGTGTGCGTTGGCCGGGCCGCCCTGCGCGTCGACGCTGATGCGCTCGGTGACGTTGGCGACGAGGTCGCGCACGAACACGTCCGTGAAGCCCGTGTCGCCGTTCACCAGGTCGTCGGCGTCGCTGTGGAACACGACGAAGCGGCCATCGGCCGAGAGCGACGGCCACTCGCTGTTCCCCGCGGCTTCGAGGCCGTTCTTGTTGGGGCTCGCCCAGAGCGTGCGCTGCAGCAGCCGGTCGCGGACGAAGATGTCGTTGTCCGAGCGGCTGTGCGCGCCGCCGAGGTTGCGCGCGCGGCTCGCGAAGGCCGCGAAACGGCCGTCAGCGGAAAGCGCGACGCCTTGGACGCCGCTCTCGTCGTCGGCTTGCGCACCGCCCGTGGCGATGCTGACGAGCTCGACGTCGCCGCTCACCAGCTCGCGCACGAAGACGTCGCCGACGCCGTTGGTGTCGCTCGCGACCAGGTTGTCGGCCAGGCTCTCGAAGGCGACGAACAGGCCGTCGGCGCTGACCACCGCGCGGCCGCTGTCGGCGTTGCCGGGGTGCAGGATCGGCGAGCTGCTGACACGCGACGTGGTTTGCGCAGCTGCCCGCCCGCAGAGCGGGAACAGGGGAAGGACGAGGGGAAGGAAGGTGAGAGTGCGGATCGTGTGTTGGTTCATGGATGAGGCTCCATGCACCCACACGAGAACGCCGCTCGCGCTCCATCACGGCGCGGCAAGAAGAATCGGGCCCGCCGCCCGTCGCGGCGCTACTTGGGCTTGTTCCAGCGCCAGCCGCGGCCCATCACCATCCACACCAGCGTGCGCGCGACGATGCCCAGGTCCGTGCGCAGCGAGAGCTTGGAGAGGTACTCGCGGTTCAGCTCGAGCTTGCGCTCGTACGCGGCGACGTCCTTGGGCGTGTAGCCCTGCGTGATCTGCGCCCAGCCGGTGATGCCCGGCTTGATCGCCAGGCGCTCGAGGAAGCCCGGCACGTTCGCGCAGGCCCACTCCTCGACCTCGATCATCTCGGGGCGCGGGCCGATGAAGCCCATCTCGCCGCGAGCCACGTTGAACAGTTGCGGCAGCTCGTCGAGGTGCGTGCTGCGCAGGAAGCGCCCCATGGCGGTCACGCGTGCGACGTCGCCGTTCGACCAGGACTCGAACACGGTGCCGCTAGGCTCGCGCATCGTGCGGAACTTGATCAGATTGAAGATGCGCCCGCGGTGGCCGACGCGCGGTTGGATGAAGAAGGCGCGCTTGAAGCCGCCGAAGGCGATGGCGTTGGCGAGCGCGACGAGCGCGATGAGCACGAGCGCCGGCGGCAAGGTCAGCGCTAGCAGCAGCTCGTCGGCGAGCGGCCGGCCCACGCGATACCAAGGTCCGCGCGGCTCGAGCGCGTCCCAGTCGACGGCCGCTTCGAACACCGGGTCGCCCTGGACCTCGTGGGGCGCGGCGGCAGCGTTCCGCGTGCGGGAGTGGCGCGCGGGCGGCAAGACCAGTTCGCGCAGCTCGGGCGGGTCGGTGTGGAGAGCGGGCAAGGGCATGGGAAAAGCAACGGGGACAGGACGAGATCGTTTCGACGTGCGCTCGCGCAGCTGGGGGCTGGCGCGGGCGGCTGTCCTTTTCGCCACCTGACAGGGCCGGACTGACGCCCAACCGGCTCGAATTTGCGAAAGAAAGCGTCCGGCGTTTCATCCGGAGGACGCGGGCTCAAGGGCCTGGACGGGCACGTCGATCCCTGCGCGAGCGGTACATGAAGATCGACGAGGCCCAAGAGCTGGGCGGCGCACGCGCCCAGGCCGTTTCGTCTCGCTCCAAGGCGACGCTGTTCGCTGTGGACGCGGGCGAGCGCCCGGGCAGCACGGCAGCGTCGAGCGAACCGCGTCCGGCGCGGCCCGAGGGGCTGCGCGACGGAGCGGCCAAAGTCGTCGCGAGCCAGGCCGTGCTCGGACTCTCGGGGCTCGCCAGCCTGCCCGTCCTCACACGCCAGCTCGGGCCCGCGGCCTACGGCGAGTTCTCGCTGTTCGTCGCGCTGGTCGGCTTCGTCACCTATCAAGACGTCGCGCGTCAGCTGCTCATCCGCGAGGAGACCTCGAACGCCACGAACGAGGACGAGCGCGCCGCCGTCGCTCGCCTGTCCGCGCTCTCGGTGACGGCGCTAGCTTTCGCGGTCGGGCTGGCGCTGTTGCCGCCGGCGTCCGCGATCGCGCTGGGCGTCGCGTCAGGCCTGCACGGGCTGGGTTCGCGCGACTTCGCGCGCCTGAGCGCGCACGGGCGTGTCGGCTTCGCCAACGCCGCGCGCAACGTCGCCTGGGCGGCCGCCTTCGCCGCGAGCGCAGCGCTGAGCGTGTCCGCACTGCCGGCGTGGACGGTCGTGCTGCCCTTCGCCGGCGCCAACTTCGCGTTGTGGATCGCCTACCGACGCGCCGCGGGGCCGCGGGAGAGCACGACAGGACTGCGCGCGCTCGCCACGCTGCGCGCCTCCTCGCAGCGCGAGCGACTTCAGAAGGCCGCACTCGACTTGCTCGGCTACGGACTCGCGGCGAGCGCGATCTCGGTGCTCGACCGCGTGATGCTCGACGAGTTCATCGGAGGCGATGCCTTCGGCCTTTACTGCGGCGCCGCCGACGTCGCGCTGCGGCTGCACGTGATCAGTTCCGCGCTCTCCGCAGCGCTCTACCCGCTGCTCGCTCGCGAAGTGGAGAAGCACGGCTACGAGCGCGCCGCGACGCGCTTCGTCGCGATCACCAGCGCTGCGACCCCGCTGTACTTCATCGCCCTGGCTGGCGGCATCGCGCTCGCGCCGACGCTGCTGCCCTGGCTGCTGGGGAGCTCGTTCGCACCCTCGACACCGATCTTCATCGCGCTGCTCGTCGCGCTGTTCGTGCACTCGTTCGGCTTCTTCGCGACGCCTTGGCAGCGCGCTCAAGGCGACTTCTGCACCCAACGCCGCGCCTACGTGCTCGCCGCGTGCCTGATGGTCGCGGTCGGACTCGTCGCGATTCCGCTGTGGGGCGCCTGGGGCGCGGTCGCGACCTTCGCGGCGGCCCGCAGCGCCGAGCTGCAGCTGCTCGCGCTCGAGAGCCTGCGCATCCCGCGCGCGATCCTCCCGCGCTGGAAGCTCGCCGCAGCAGCTTCGATGTTCGGCGCGCTCGTCGCGCTCGGCGCCTGGCGGATCGCCGCGAGCTGAGCCGTGCAAGTCGAACGCTTCCTGGTCGCGGCGCTTCTGTGGAGCCTGGTCGCAACGGGCCTGTGGTGGCGTCGCCGTCGCTCGCCGCTGTACCTGCCGACGCTCGCGCTGCTCGCCACCGGCCTGGTGGGGACGTTCTATCCGCTCGCCACGAGCTTCATCGCGCCCACGAGCTGGCGCAACCTCTCGCACTTGAGCGACGAGCTCGTCGTCGCGACGCAGCTCCAGTACGTCGCGTACGCGGCCGGACTGCTCGCTAGCGCTTGGATGGCGATGCAAGTCGGCTGGACGAGCGCGCCGGCGGCTCGCATCAGCACGAATCGCGACACGTCCCAACGCGACTTCGTCGTCGCGGCCACGCTGGTCGTGGTCGGCGGCGCGCTCTACGCGCTCTACGTGCAGCGCGTGGGTCTGAGCGCGCTGTCGAATCGCGAGGACTACGCCTTCAAGTACCTGATGAGTCAGGGACTGGGCCCGCTGCAATTCGGGCTGTGGATGATGATCGCGGGCTGCCTGTGGGCCGAGGCTTCGGCGCTGGCGCCGGTCGAACGCGGTGCGTTCCGCGCCTGCGCTGTTGCGGTCGCGCTGTGGTCGATCGCCGTCATCTCGGTGCGGACCAACTTCGCCATCCTGGTGGTGGGATTCCTCGCCATCCACTGCCGCCGCGCAGGTTGGGAGCTGCGGCGCGTGAAGCCGGCGCTGATCGCGCTCGCACTCGCGATGTACTTCGTGCTCGAGACCTTTGCGCTGTTCCGCGGCGCGTACAAAGGCGACGTCGGCGAAGCGCTGTGGATGCTGCAGGGGCGCGGGATGGAGACCATTGCGGCCGCGATCGGCGGCTCGGAGCTCTCCCACCCCTTCATCACCGCCTCGGAGATCTTCTACGACCGCGAGCCGGGCTCGCTGGCCGGCCGCAGCTTGCTCGACGGCGTGTTGGCGTTCGTGCCGCGCGGCATCTACCCCGACCGCCCGTTGATGCTCTCCGAGCAGTTCGTGCGCTCGAACTACCTCGAGGTCGCCTCGCGCGGCGGCGGCGCGGCCTTCAGCCTGGTCGCCGAGGGCTGGCTGAACTTCGGCGCATGGGTCGGCCCTGCGCTGTTCGGCTGTGCGGGCGGCCTTCTGCTTGCGTGGGTCGAGCGGCGCTGGGATGCCGCCCCCGACGGACTCGTCGCGCGCCTCGCGCCCTACTTCGCGTTTTACGTCGCGATCCAGCATCGCAACGAATTCGCCACGCTCGCCAAGCAGGTCTTCGTGCTCGGCGCCTGCGTGACTCCCGTGTGGATCCTCGGGCGCGCGGCAGCGTCAGTGCTGTGCGGCCGAACGCTGACCCCAACGGCCCAACCCTGGAGGCGTTAGCCATGTGCGGCATCAACGGATTCGCGCTGAGCGGCGGCGAGCGCGTGGACGCGAGCATCGCCGAGGCCATGAACCGCGCGCTCGTGCACCGCGGTCCCGACGAAGGCGGCGTCGCCGACCTCGGCTTCGCCGCGCTGGCGATGCGCCGGCTCTCGATCGTCGACATCGCCGACGGCCACCAGCCGATGCGCAGCGCCGACGGCCGCTGGACGCTGGTCTACAACGGCGAGGTGTACGACTTCGCGCGCCTGCGAGCCGAACTCGAGGCCCGCGGCGCGCGCTTCTCGACGCGCTCGGACACCGAGGTCGTCCTGCAAGCGTGGATCGAGCGCGGTCCCGCGGCGCTGTCCGCGCTCAACGGCATGTTCGGCTTCGCCATCGCCGACGCGCGCGAGCAGACGGTCACGCTGGCGCGCGATCCGATCGGCATCAAGCCGCTGTACTGGGCCTTGGGCCCGCGGCGCGAGCTGGTGTTCTCCTCCGAACTCGCGAGCCTGCTCGCGCACCCCTCGATCGCGCGCCGCCTCGACCGCAAGTCGCTCGAGATGCTGCTCGTCGATCGCTACGTCGCTGATCCGTGGACGCTCATCGAGGGCGTGCGCCGACTCCCGCCCGGCCACTGGCTGCGCTGGCGCAACGGCGAGGTCGAAGTGCAGCGCTATCACGAACTCCGCCTCGAGCCGCGCGAGCAGGACGAGGCCGCCGCGCTCGCGGAGCTGCGCACGACGCTCGACGAAGTGGTGCGCTCGCAGATGGTCGCCGACGTTCCCGTGGGCGTGTTCCTCTCCGGCGGCGTCGATTCGAGCACCGTCGCGGCCTTCGCGGCCCGCGCCGCGCGTGAGAGCGGCCGGCGCCTGCAGAGCTTCTCGATCGGCTTCGCGCGCAAGGACTACGACGAGAGTGCGCTGGCGCGCTCGGTCGCGGCGCATCTGGGCGCTGAGCACCACGAAGCGCGCATCGAACACGCACAGTTCTCGCTCGCCGCGCTGGACCGCATCCTCGACCACGTTGGCGAACCGCTGGGCGACACGTCGTGCATTCCGACGCTGGCCGTCTCGGAACTCGCCGCGCGCGAGGTGAAGGTCGTGCTCTCGGGCGACGGCGGCGACGAGATGTTCGGCGGCTACGACTACATCTTCTGGGCCGCGCGCGTGCGGCGCCTGACCGAGTCGACACCCGCGCCCTTGCGACGCGCCGGAGTCGCAGCGCTCACGGCCGCATCGACGCTGACGCGCGGCGCGCTCGCGACGAAGGTACGTCGCGCGCGCAAGGGCCTCGAACTCTCGCTGCACGAACCGGCGCACCAGCTCCGCCGCATGCGAGCCCTGTGGACACCCGAGGAGCTGCGCGAACTGTGCGCGCACGAGGTTCAGCCGGGACAACTGCGCGAGGACTGCGCGCTCGAGCCGCGTGCGCTACGCGAGCTCGCGCCGGAGGAACTCGTGATGGACATGCTCGCGCGGAGCTACATGCCGGGCGCGATCCTGACCAAGGTCGATCGCATGAGCATGGCCGCGAGCCTGGAAGTGCGCGTCCCGCTGCTCGACCTGCGCGTCGTCGACTTCGCGGCGCGGCTCCCGCTCGAGCTCAAGATCCGCGACGGCGTCGGCAAGCATCTCCTGCGCGAAGCGGGCCGCGAGCTGCTCCCGCGCGAGGTCTACGAGCACAGGAAGCAGGGCTTCGCGATCCCGTTGTTCGACTGGTTCAACCCGCAGTTCTGGTCGCTGGTCGACGAGCTCTACGCGCCGGGCGCGCCCGCCGCGGAGTTGTTCCAACGCCGCCAGCTCCAGCGCGCGCTCGACGACGGCCGTCGCGCGCAACTCAACACTGGCGTGCTCAGCGAGACGGCCGCCGCGACGCGCGTCTGGCTGCTCGCGTCGCTCGGCCGCTGGATGCAGCGCTTCGGAGTCGCCGCGTGAGCTCGCCGCCCCGTCCGCGCCTGATGCTGATCGGCCCGCGCCCGCGCCCGGGCGAGCCCATCGGCGGAACTCAAGTCTCGTTCGCCGAGCTGTGCGAGAACTTCGCCGCCAGCGGCGCGTTCGAGCTCGACATCGTCGACACCACGCGTCCGAACACGTACTCGCGCGGTTGGCGGCGCCGCCTCTCCGACGCGCGCGGCCTTGTGTCGACGCTGTGGGCGCTCCAGCGCCGCGCACGCCACGCCGACCTCGTGATGTTCAACGCGTCAGCGGGCGGAGTGATGGCCGCTGGCCCCTGGATCGCGCGGCTGTGCAAGCACTTCGAGCGGCCGCTGGTTGTGCGCGCCTTCGGCGGCGCACTCGATCTCGCCTTCGACGCCGCCAGCGACTCGAAACGCGCCGCGCTCGCGTCGGTGCTGGGCTCGGCGCGCCTGGTTCTGCTCCAGACCGACCACTTGTGCGCGCGCTTCGCGGGCTTCGGCGCCGTCCGCAAGCTGCCGACGACGCGCCGCGCTCCAACGCGGATGCCGGCGCGCTCGCAACGCTGCCGGCGCTTCGTGTTCATCTCGCAGTTGCGCCCCGAGAAGGGCTTCGCCGAAGCGCTGCGGGCGATCGAGCTGTGCCCGCGCGAGTGCACGCTCGACATCTACGGCCCGTCGCTGCCGCAGACGGACTTGCTAGCGCTGCGCTCGCATCCGCGCGCGGTCTACCACGGCGCCCTGCCGCACGAGCACGTCTCGCGCGTGCTCGCCGAGCACGACGCGCTGGTGTTCCCGAGCTACCACGAAGGCGAAGGCATGCCCGGCGTGGTCGTCGAAGCGCTGCAGTGCGGACTGCCGGTGATCGCCGCGCGCTGGAGAGCCATTGCCGAACTCGTGCACGACGAACAGTGCGGCCTGCTCGCGCCGCCCAAGGACGCGCTTGCGCTCGCCGCCGCGATGACGCGCCTTTCGATCGACGACGCGCTGTACGCCGAGCTGTGCGTCGGCGCGGCGGAGCGCGGGCGCGAACTCGACGCCGGCCTGTGGCAGCGCCGGCTGGAGAGCTGGCTGCTCGATCTGTGCGGACGTGCGCGGCGCGGAGCGGGCGCCGCAGCGAACTACCGAGAGGTCTCCCCATGAATGCGAACACCACGGCGCCGCGCCGACGCAAACGCCCGTTGGTCGAGTGGCTCGACCGCACCCTCTACCCGGCCGTGAACAGCCGCTGGGACGACGAGCGCCTGCGCGCCGCCGTGCTCGCACGTTTGCAGCCGCACCACCGCATGCTCGACCTGGGCGCAGGCGCCGGGATCGTGCCGCAGATGAACTTCCGCGGCCTGGCGGCGCAGGTGTGCGGCGTCGATCCCGATCCGCGCGTCGCGCAGAACCCGCACCTCGACGAGGCGCGCGTCGGCGTCGGCGAGCAGATCCCCTACCCCGACGCGCACTTCGATGTGGTGGTGGCCGACAACGTGCTCGAGCACCTCGACCATCCCGAGCGCGTGTTCGCCGAAGTGGCGCGCGTGCTCAAGCCGGGCGGCAGCTTCTTCGCCAAGACGCCCAACGCGTGGCACTACGTTCCGACGATCGCGCGCTGCACGCCGCACTCGTTCCATCGCTTCGTGTGCCGCCTGCGCGGGCGCGCCGGCGTCGACACGTTCCCCACGCGCTATCGAGCGAACACTCCGAGCGCGATCGCGAGCCTCGGCGCGCGACACGGGCTCTCGCTGGTCGCGAGCTCCACGCACGAGGACCGACCCGAGTACCTGCGCATCACCGCGCCCACGTACGTCGTCGGCTGGGTGTACGAGCGCGCGGTCAACACGCTGCCCGGCGGCGCGAAGTGGCGCAGCGTGCTGGTCGCCGAGTTGCGCAAGGACGCGGGCGAGCAACGCGCTGCAGCGTGACCGCGAGGACGCCGTGCACATCCTCTTCCTCAGCGACAACTTCCCGCCGGAGACGAACGCTCCGGCCACGCGCGGCTTCGAGCACGCGCGGCGCTGGGTGCAGGCCGGCCACCGCGTCACGGTCGTCACCTGCGCGCCGAACTTCCCCGAGGGCAAGGTCTACGCGGGCTACGAGAACCGCTGGCGCACGCGCGAGACGCTCGACGGCATCGAAGTGATCCGCGTGAAGACCTTCATCGCGGCCAACAAGGGCTTCGGCGCGCGGATCCTCGACTACCTCTCGTTCATGGCGAACGGCTCGCTCGCGGCGCTGTTCGTCGAGCGGCCCGATGTCGTGCTCGCCACGTCACCGCAGTTCTTCTGCGCGCTGGGCGGGTGGATCGTGGCCGCGCTGCGGCGCAAGCCGTTCGTGTTCGAGCTGCGCGACTTGTGGCCCGACTCGATCAAGGCCGTCGGCGCGATGAAGCAGAGCGTCGCGATCGAGCTGCTCGAGAAGCTCGAGCTGTTCCTCTACCGCCGCGCGACCGCGATCGTCGCGGTGACGGAAGCGTTCCGCGAGAACCTCCGCACGCGCGGCATCGATGTCGGGAAGGTCCACGTCGTGCGCAACGGTGTCGACTTGTCGCGCTACGCGCCACGCGAGCGCGATGAAGAGCTCGCCAAGCGGCTCGGAGTGCAGGGCCAGTTCGTGGTTGGCTACCTCGGCACGCACGGCATGGCGCACGCGCTGCACCGCGTCGTCGAAGCGGCGGAGCTGCTCCGCGAGCGGCGTGGGATCCACTTCCTCTTCGTGGGCGGCGGCGCCGAGCGCGACAAGCTCGTCGAGCTCGCGCGCTCGAAGGGCCTCGCCAACGTCTCGTTCCACGCTTCGTTCCCCAAGGACGACATGCCCGCTCTGTGGAGCGTGTGCGACCTCGGCCTGGTGCACCTCAAGGACCAGGACGTGTTCCGCACCGTGATCCCCTCGAAGATCTTCGAGTGCTTCGGCATGGGCGTGCCTGTGCTCTACGCCGGCCCCGACAGCGAGGGCGCGCAGATCGTGCGCGACGCGCGCGGCGGCGTGACCCTGCCCGCCGAGAAGCCCGACGAACTCGCCAAGACCGTTCTGGAGCTCTCGCTCGCGCCCGAGCGCGTGCGCGACCTCGCCCGCAACGCACACGCCGCCGCGCCGGACTACGACCGCGAGCGCAACGCGCTGGCGATGCTCGAGGTGCTGCTGCGAGTCGGCGGCCAGCCGAGCGAAGTGCGAGAGCTCGATCGCGCGCAGGACGACCGCGTCGCGGCCTAGTGGCGCTACATCCCGTCGTGGTAGTCGCGGATGTCGATGTCCGTGCGCAGCACGCGCGCGGGCACGCCGCCGACCACCGTGCGCGGCGCGACGTCCTTGACCACGACGGCGTTCGCGCCCACGACGGACTCTGGTCCGATGCGCAGCGGGCCCAGCAGCTTCGCGCCGGTCGCGATCACGCAGCGATCGCCGATCACCGGCACGTCGGGGTGCTTCGAGCGCCCGCCGATCACCACGTGCGTCCCGATGCGCACGTCGTCGCCGACGACGGCCTTGTCGTGGATCACGATCCCCATGCCGCCGTAGCCCAGGGAAATGCGCTTGCCGAGCTGCGCTCCGGGTCCGATCCAGCAGCCGAAGACGAAGCGGTTGAAGAGCGCGATCAGCACCGGCAACACCGGAACGCGCAGGCGGCGGAGCGCGTGCGCGAGGCGGTGCAACGCGATCAGGATGCGGCTCATGGAAGCACCGCTGTCGACTCGCGCTGCGGCAGCGCGGCGAGGACCTCGAACGGCTCTTGGTGCGTCGTGGCGACGCGTGTGAGCGAGAAGCGCCCGGTGCACGGCGCGGCGCCGTAGGAAATCACGACTTGCACCGTCGCGCGGCGCACGCCGAAGTCGGGGCACCAGTGTGCGTCGACGAGCTCGATCGACGAGCTCGTGTCGAGCGACACCATCACCTCGCCGTGTTGCAGCAAGAGGCCGCGCCGAACGCGCCGGACGCGCACGTCCGGGTGGAACAGCAAGCGCGCGCGAACCTGCTGGCCCGCGCCGCCGCGCACGGTGTCGTCGACGACGACATGGCCGGCGCTGACCGTCATCCGGCGCGCGTGAATCGGTCCGCCAGCGAGGTGCTCGTAGCCGTCGTGCGAGCCTTCGAGCACGAAGCCGGGGCCCAGCGGCTCGAAGCGCTCGCAGCGCACGCGCGCGCGGCGTCCGACGCGGAAAGCGGCCCAGAACTCCGATTGATCGAGCTCGTCGAGCGTGACGGTGTTGTGCGAGCGCGTGGCCCGCGAGACATCGCGCCACTCGCCGCGCTCGTACTCGAACACGCCGGCGTCGACGACGATGCGCTTGCCGCCGAGCGACCACTCGAACGCCAACGCGTCGCCGTGGCCGTGGGCGGGCAGGTGATCGGGCGCGAGCGCGCCGCAGTCCGCCACGAGATAGCTCGAGCCGCTGCGCAGCCCGAAGTAGCCCGCGGCCGGCAGGTCGAAACGCTCGCGCGCAGCGGGGATCGGCACGCCGAGGGCCCGCGCCGCTTCGAGGCAGGCCTGCGGCGAGTAGGACATCGTCATTCCGCCGTCGTTGAACAGGCTCGGCGCGCCGTCGGGGTGCGTCAGGTCGACCAGCGGCTGCGCCATGCGCTCGAGCGCCGCCATCAAGCGCGTGCGCAGCGGCTCGGCGGCGACACTGGCGGCAACACTGGCGGCCTCCACGAGGTCGGCGAAGACCTGCGCGTGGTACGCCGGGCTGCGCTCGTAGTGCATGCCGTCGGCCAGGATCTGCTCGTCGAGCTCGCGCGCGAACAGCTCCGTGGCCAGCGCGCGCCAACGCTCCGCGTCCGGGCCCTTGAAGAACGCGCTCGCCCACAGGAGCGCCTTGGCGTTCTTGATCAGGTGGTTGCCGCCGATGTCGAGCTCGAGGTGCGTCTCGAGGAAGCGCACTTGCTCCGCGATCGAGTCGACGGCCCGCGCGACGAACGGAGGCGCGAGCCGCTCGCGGCGCTCGGCGACCTGCTGCATCCAGACCACGACGCGCAGCGAGACCACGAAGCTGTTCCAGGCGATGCGCCACGAACCGGCGCGCGCCAGCGGCTCCGCCGCGATCCACTCCTCCACGGCGCGCGCGAAGTGCTCGTCGTCGAGCGCTTCGAGGTACTCCATGTAGTGCAGGTTCATGCGCTCGAGTTCGGGCGCGAGCGCCGGGCGCCACTCGATCGGCGTCGCGAGCGAGTGCGTGACGTTGAGGAACGCAGCCCACGGTCGGCCGTCCGGAGTGACGACGCGTTCGACGCGCGGCGCGAACACCGGGCGCGGGAGCCGAGACGCGAGCGGCGGAGTCGGTCCGCGCGACCCAACAGCGCTGCGCGCGGGCCACGCGTCGTGCAGACGCTGTCGCGCGATCCGGCGCAGCCGCTCGACGAGCTGGCGAGCGCGGGTGTGGCGCGCCGAACGCAGCAGCTTGGCCAGGCTCACGACGCCTCGCGGCGCCCCAGCCGCTCTTCGAGCAGTTCGCGCAGCACGGGGGCGAGGGTGAAGCACTGTCGCTCGCGGCCGGCGGCCGGCGAACGGGCCGGCAGTGGACCTTCGAGCGCGCCCAACGCGCGGAGCAGGCCCTCGACTCCGGCCACCACGCACTTGCCGCGCAGCGACTCGATCGTGTCGGCGCTCGTGCGCTCGATCCTGATCTGCTCGAGCGCCCCGCCGGTGTCGATCCCATCGTCGATGACGTGAATGGTCACCGTCGGCGTCATGCCCAGGAGCAGCGACCACTCGCAGGCGTTCATGCCGCGCACCGCCGGCAGCGGACCGGAGTGCGCGTTGAGCACGTGGCCCTGCGCCGCCTCGATGAACGCGCGCCGCAGGATCCCGCCGCCCGCGTAGAGCACGCCGTCCGCGCGCGCGGCTCGCAGCGCGTCGACCGCCTGCGGAGCATTCAGGTCGCGCACGCGCTGCAACACGACGCCGTGCCGCCGGCACCAGCGCGTGAGCGAGCGCTCGGCGATGTCGTGCTGGCGCAGGAACTGCTCCATGCGCCGATCGGGCGAACGCGCGCCCGAGGCGCCGAGCAGTCGGCGCGCGGCGTCGAACAGCGAGCGCACGCCACGCTGGCGCAGCCACTGGCGGACGCGGCGCGTCTGCAACGGTTGCACGACGAGCAC
Organism: Planctomycetaceae bacterium; assembly: GCA_011525785.1. GTDB lineage: Bacteria > Planctomycetota > UBA1135 > UBA1135 > WYBT01. Next base: position 73,734 of record WYBT01000021.1, on the reverse strand, counting down.
CGCGGCCACGACGTGTCCCGCGCGCCGCGCCAGCTCCGCCAGCGCGACCGCGTGCAGCGCGCGATCGAAGCCTGCGGTCAGGACGACGCGCACAGCGCCTCCGTCTCGCGCTCGACGCGCGCGCTCAGCCGCGAGAGCGCGTCGACGTGGTACTTCGCGGCCCAGTTGGGATAGCGCAGCGTCATGTAGCGGCCCCAGATCGGCCAGGAGCCGGCCACGGCGCCGCGCACGCCCGGGAGCGGGTGGCGCAGGTGCTGCGTCGCGCACACGCGGTCGACGAGCTTGGCCGCGCCGTTGACGATGCGCAGGTCGGGCTCCTGGTGCTCCCACGAGAGCAGGTTGATCGCCGTCTGCGCGCTGCCGGTCAGGCATTCGAAATTCGCCGTCGAGCGCCACTCGTCGTCGAACTCGCCGCTGAGGCGCCCGCCGCCGAGCTCTGCGCGGCGCAGCAAGGTCTCGAGTGCCGGCCGTGTGCGCGCGCCGATCTCGTCCCACGCGCCGAGGATGCGCGAGCACTCGAGCACGCCGCGCAGCGCGTAGGCGATGGTGTGCGTGAAGGCGCGCGGCTGGTCGCCGAAGCCCCAGCGCTCGAGCGCGCCGTTGGATCGGAAGCGGCGGAGCACTGTGGCGAGCCCGCTCTCGGCGCTGGCGCGGACCACGGCATCGCCCGTCTCGAGCCAGACCTCGAGCATCGGCCACAGAACGTGCGTGTAGTACGAGGGCGTCACGCTCGCGCGGTAGTCGCCGCCACTCCACAGGCCGTCGCGCTGCGCGGTCGCCGCGAGCCAGCGCGCGCCGCGCGTCGCAGCTTGGAGGAATGCGTCGCCGGCGCCGGCGCGGTGCAGCGCGACCATGCCCTTCAAGATCTGCCCGGTGTTGAACACGCTCGGCCGCGCAGGCGGCCGGGGCGGATGAAGTCCGCCGTTCCACGAACCGTCGGCATTCTGGATCGAGAGCAGCCAGCGCCCGCAGGCCAGCGCGCGCTCGCGCAGCTCGAGTTCGGGATGCTCCGCCGCGTTCGCGAGCAGCGTTGGAATCAGATAGCCCGTCGTCTCCGGATAGGGCCGCGACCAGCCCATCGCCACCGAGAAGTGCGCGCACGAGCCGCCTTGCCCGCGTTCGATGCCGCGCACGAGCCAGGCGAGCGTCGCCGCGCGGTGCACGGCGTAGCGCTCGAGAGTCGCCAGTTGTGTCTGGGGCATGGATCCTCCGAGCGAGCTCAGGCGCTCGCGGCAAGCGGCGCCAACTTCGCGGGTACGTGTTCGGCGAGCAGCTCGGCGATGCGCTCCGACGACGCGCCGTCGCCGTAGGGGTTCTTCGCGCTCGCCATCGCGCGGTACGCACGCTCGTCGCCGAGGAGTTCCTCGAGCGAGCCGACGATGCGCTCGCGATGCGCGCCCACCAGCCGCGCCGTTCCGGCCTCGATCGCCTCGGGCCGCTCGGTGACGTCGCGCATCACCAGCACCGGCTTGCCGAGCGCGGGACCTTCCTCCTGCACGCCGCCGGAGTCGGTCAGGATCACGTCGCAGCGGTTCATCAGCCACACGAACGGCTCGTAGTCGCAGGGCGCGCACAGCGAGACGTTCAGGGCGCCGGCGAGGATCGAACGAACCGGCCGCTGGACATTGGGGTTCAAGTGCGTGGGGTACACGAACAGCCAGTCGTCGTGCGCGGCGGCGCAGTCGCGGATCGCGCGGCACAGCTCTTCGAAGGGCGCGCCGAAGTTCTCGCGGCGGTGTCCGGTGACGAGCACGACGCGCCCCGGCCACTCCTCGAGCTGCGCGGCGAGCACCGGTCCGAAGGCGTCGGCGTAGTCGAAGGCGCTGCGGCCGCTGATGCGCTCGCGCACCCACTTGAGCGCGTCGATGACCGTGTTGCCGACGACGAACACGTTCGCGGGGTTCGCTCCGGCGGCCAGCAGGTTGGCGCGTGCGCCCGCGGTCGGAGCGAAGCTCCAGCGCGCCACGCAGTCGGCCACGATTCGATTGAATTCCTCGGGAAACGGCGCGGCCAAGTCGCCCGAGCGCAGCCCGGCCTCGACGTGCGCGAGCGGGATGCGCTCGTAGAACGCGGCCATCGACGCGGCCAGGCAACTGGTGGTGTCGCCGTGGACGAGCACAACGTCGGGCCGCTCGCTGCGCAGCACCGTGCGCAGGCCTTGCAGCACCTTGGTCGTGACGTCGAACAGGTCCTGCCCCGGCGCCATCACGTTCAAGTCGTAGTCGGGCTCGATCTCGAACAGGCGCAGCGCGCTGTCGAGCATCTCGCGGTGCTGCGCGGTGACGCACACCTTCGACTCGAAGCGCGCGTCGCGGGCCAGCCGGCGCACCAGCGGCGCCATCTTGATCGCCTCCGGTCGCGTGCCGAAGACGCTGAGCGCGCGGATCGTCACAGGAACAGCCCTCGCGTATCGATCAGGAGCTTCTCGTGCAGCGCTTCGCGGCGGATGCGCTTGAAGGGCTTGTGGTCGACGAGCACCAGCACGATGTTCGCGCGCGAGAGCGCCTCTTCGACCGGAACGAGCTCGAACTCGGGGTGGAACAGAAGGTGCGGCTCCACCACCAGCAGTTCGCCGACGCGCTCGCGCGCGAGCTCTTTGACGATGTCGAGCGCCGGCGACTCGCGCAGGTCGTCGACATCGGCCTTGAAGGTCAGCCCGAGGCACGCGATGACGGGCTCGCGCACCTTGGCAGCGCACTGCTTGACGCGCTCGATCACCCAGTGCGGCTTGGCGTCGTTCACTTCGCGCGCCGCGCGGATCAACTTCGCGCCTTGCGGATCGCTGGCGACGATGAACCACGGATCGACGGCGATGCAGTGGCCGCCGACGCCGGGCCCCGGCTGCAGGATCTTCACGCGCGGGTGGCGGTTGGCGATGCGGATCACCTCCCACACGCTCACGCCCGCGCGGGCGCAGACCATCGAGAGCTCGTTGGCGTAGGCGATGTTCACGTCGCGGAAGCTGTTCTCCGCGAGCTTGACCATCTCGGCCGTGCGCGAGTCGACGCCCACGACCTCGCCGCGCACGAAGCTCTGATAGAACTCGAGCGCGACTTCGGTCGAGGTGTCGCCCACGCCGCCCACGACGCGGTCGTTCTCGACCAGCTCGGTCAGGATGCGGCCGGGCAGCACGCGTTCGGGGCAGTAGGCGACGAACACGTCCTCGCCGATCACCAGGCCGGCCGCGGCGAGCTCGCGCGCGACGATGGTCTCGGTCGTGCCCACCGGACTGGTGGACTCGAGGATCACCAGCGCGCCCTTGCCCACCACCGGCGCGATCGAGCGCGCGGCGGCTTGGACCATGCTGAGGTCGGGCTGCTTGTCCGCCGCGATCGGCGTGGGCACCGCGAGGATGTACACGTCGGCCTCCACGGGCGTGGTGCTCGCGCGCAACTTGCCCGCTTGAACCGCGGACTTGACCATCAAGTCCAGGTCGGGCTCTTCGATGTGGATGCGACCTTCGTTGATGGTCGCGACCACCTCGCTCGACACGTCGACGCCCGTGACCTGGCAACCCTTGGTGCCGAGCAGCGACGCGGTCGGAAGACCGATGTAGCCCAGGCCCACCACGCACACGCGCAGCTCGGGACCCGCGCGGAAGCTCGCGCGACGCCGCATGAGCGCCGCACGCTTGCGCACCTGGGACTTCTCGAGCTCAGCCGGCAGCGCGCTTCTGGGCTCCGCTGCGTTGACCGTATCCGTAACCGTAGCCATAGCCATACCTCCCGTTGGCGATCGAATTGCCTACGCCGTTGAGCACGGCGCCGATGAGCTTGATCCCGCTGCGGCGCAGGCGCGTGGTGGCCTCGCCGATGATGCGCGCGCTGACCTTGTTGCAGCGCGCAACCAGCAGCAGCGCGTCGATGCGCGCCGCGGCCGACTCGAGGTCGGAGACCGCGAAGGCCGGCGGCATGTCGCACACGATCAGGTCGTACTGCGTGCGCGCCTGCGCGATCAGTTGTGCGAAGTGCTCGCCCTCGAGCAGGTCGCCCGAGTCCGGCGGCTGCGGCCCAGCGCACAGCACGTCGAGTCGCTCTGCGACCTGCGTGCGCACGGCGGTGCGCCACTCGCACTCGCCGCGCAAGGCGTTCGACAGTCCCGGCTCGAGCGGCAGGCGCAGACACTTCTCTACGCTCGGACGACGCATGTCGCAGTCGATCAGCAGCACGCGCTTGCCGCTGCGCGAGAACAGTTGCGCGAGCGCGATGTTGACCGACGACTTGCCCTCGCCTTGCGAGCAGCTCGTCGCGGCGATCACGCGCACGTCTCCGTCGCTCAGCGCGTACTTGAGCGTCGCGCGCAAGGAGCGGAAGGCCTCGGCGCTCGCGCCTTCGGGATCGTCCCGCAGCGGAAGGAAGAACTCGCCCGCACCCTTGACGCGGTAGCGACCGCGGCGGTGGTCGGGAATCGATCCGAGCACGGGCAGCCCCGAGGCCGACTCCAGCTCGGCCGCCGTGAACACGCCGCGCGAGAGCGACTCCTTCGCGACGCTCAGCGCCAGTGCGCAGACTGCGCCCAGGAGCAGGCCGGCGAGCACGTGCAGCGGAATCGAGGGGCCGCTGCGTTCGACCGGCGGAACGGCGCGGTCGATGAAGTCCGCCGCTGCGGCCGTCGAAGCGCGCGTGATCTCGGCTTCCTGCTGCTTGCTGAGCAGGAACTTGACGATCTCGGCGTGGGCGCTCAGACGCCGCGAGGGATCCGCGGCGCGCCGCGCCTCCTCGGGCAGGGCGCCCAGTTCGCTCTCCAAGCGCCCGATCTCGACCGCCAGCGAGCGCTCGTTCGCGTCGATGCCGGCCATGCGACTGCTCAGGTGCGAGGCGGTGCGCTCGCGCAACTGCGCGAGCGAGTTCTCGATGCGCGCGCGCTCGTCGGCCGGGAAGCCGGCCACACGGCCGCGGTAGGCGCCGAGCAACTCGCGCTGCGCGCTGATTTGCGCCTGAAGCCCTTCGACGCGCGTCGTCAGCAAGGCCTGGATGCGCGCGCACAGCTCGTCCATGTGGACGGCGAGCAGCTTGCGGTCGGGGTGGTCGGCGGTGAGCTTGGCCTCCATGTTCACCGCGCGGGCCTGCATGTCGCCCAGCGACTGCAAATAACCCTCGAGCAGCGGATCGCGCGCCGACGGAGGACCTCCGCCCAGCCGCGCGAGCACGCTGCGATCCCCCGTCTCGAGCGCTGCCAGCGCCGCGCCGAGCGTCGCGAAGTCGAGTTCGCGCGCCGCGATCTCGTCCTCGAGCGCCAGCGCGCGCTCCTGCAGGCGAGATTTGTACACGCCGCTATCGCTGCGGTCCTGGAGCGCAGCCTCGGCCGAGAGTTGCGCCATGGACTGCAGGTAGGCCGCGCTGATCGGATCGGCCAGGTCGACTTGGACGCGCGAGAGCGCCTGCAGGTCGCCGCGCTCGAGCTGCTCGAGCGCCTGAGCGACGCCGACGCGCGCCACCGCGAGCTGCATGCGCTGCAGCTCGAGCTGCGCCATGTGGTCGATCAGCACCTCGCCCGTCTTGCCGACGTTGACCGACTTGGGGTTGGCGCGGCGCAGGGCGACGACTTCGTCCTCGGCTTCGCGCAGGCTCGCGTTCTGCTTGGCGAGCTGTTCTTCGATGAACGCGATCGTGCGCGAGGCGCGCTCCTGGCCGCGGCCCTCGCCGCGCGCCATGTAGTTCAGGCACAGCGCGTTGGCGATCTCCGCCGCGCGGCGCGGGTCGGAGTCGTCGACCGTGAGTTCGATCACGCCAGACGCGCGCTCGGTCTCGCGCACGCGCACGCTGTCCATCAGACGCTGCACGGCGTCTTCGCGCGTCAGCCGCTCCAGCGTGAACTTGCGCCCGCTCAGGTCGCCGTGCGGCATGAGCCGCACGCGCAGCGGGCCGAAGGCGATCGCGCCGTCGCCGAGCTCGCTCTCGAGCGGCTCGTGGCGCGGCATGCCCAGCAGCGCGCGCAGCCCGGCCTGCCGCAGCACGACGCGCTTGGGACCGAGGAACTCGACTTCGATCTCGCGCAGGGCGTCGAACTCGTCGTCGCACTCGATCGCAGCTTCCAGCCGCGCGGGCAGCTTGCCGCGCGGTTCGTCGGCGAAGAGCAGCTCGTCGAGCGGCTTGAGCAGCGGATCTTCGACGCGCGTGGTGAGCCCGAGCTGACGCTGCGCCAGCTCGCTGTCGCCCGCGGGCGCAGGCGCCACGGTCTCTTCGGCGATCGAGCGCGCGCGGAGGATCTCGATCTGGCTCGCGGCCTGCGGCGCTTTGCCGAGCATCGCGAGCTCGCCCAGGATGCCGGCGCCCTTCGAAGTGTCCTCGAGCACCAGCGTGGCCCGCGCGCGATAGCTCGGCGCCCGCGTCGTCACCAACGCGAACGCCCCGACGACGAACAGCGCCACGGTCCACACGCACAGCGCCGTGTTGCGGCCCAAGAGCTCGTACAGGCCCTCGAGGGACAGCGCGCGCTCGTCCTGACGCGGCGCGCCGCCGACTTCTACTCGCTCGAAGTTCTCGCGCACGCTAGCGGCCCTCGGCGAGGCGGTCTTCGATCAGCAGCACCGTCGCCACCGACGCGAGCGATGAGGAGGCCGCCACCAGGTACGGCATGATCTCGTCGCTGAACTTGCCGGCGCTGCTGCGGCGCGCGAACAGCACGTCGTCGGGCTTGAGCGCGAGGAAGCACTTCTCGTCGAGCGTCTGGAGGTCGATCGTCTCGACCTCCAGCGTTTCCGGATCGCCGCGCAGCAGCACGACCTTCGACAGCACGCCTCGCGACGTGACGCCGCCGGCCATGGCCGCGGCCTGTGCGACGGTCAGCGGGCGGTCGAACTCGATCGCGCCGGGACGCGCGAACTCGCCCAGCGCGTAGAAGCGCCGCGCGCCGTGCTGCACGACCGAGAGGTCGACGCGCGGTTCGACCACGTACTTCGAGTAGGCGGCTGCGATGGCTTCGCGCGCCTGGCTGATCGAGAGGCCGGCGACGGGGACGGCGCCCACCATCGGCAGCGACAGATTGCCCTCCATGTCGACGCGCGTTCCGGGCGTCGCGAGCGGCTCGTGGCCGTACACGCTGACACGCAGCACGTCGTTGGGCCCCAGCGGGAACGCGCTCCAGTCGAGCTTGGGCGAGAGCGTGGGGTGCTTCTGCGTGGTGCGCAGGTCGACGGGCTGCGACTGGCAGGCGCTCGACGCACACAGCGCGAGCGAGGCCAGGGCGAAGTGGAATCGGTGCATGGTGCGAGGGAGGGGCTCGCGAGCTTTTCGTGCGCCGCCGCCCCGCGCTTGACGACCCGCCATCCGCTCCGCGCGGCATTCCCAACGCCTGGACTCGCGCCGCGCACCGTCGCAACCCCGTGCTCAAGGCGCGGACAGCGCGCGTCGATCCTGACCGACATGGCGACTTGGGTGATCGGAGACATTCACGGCTGCGCCGAGGAACTCGCGCGGCTCATCGAACGGCTGAACCTCGCGGCGGAAGACCGGCTGGTGTCCGTCGGCGACCTGTTCCACCGCGGGCCCGACCCCGTGGGCGTGGTCGAACTGTTGAGCGCGCACCGCGCCCAGTTCGTGCTCGGCAACCACGAGTTGGCGGTGCTCAAGCGCGTGGGCCTCGCGCCGCGCTCGACCGACCCGGCCGATCGACCGCCGCTGCGCGAGAGCTTCCCGGAGATCGACGAGGACGACCTCGCCGGCGACGGCGGGACCTCGTGCACCGTCGCGCCCCACCGTCGCGCCGAGTTGCTGGTCTTCCTGCAGCGCCACAGCGGCTTCTACTTGCGGCACGACGCCGTCGACAACGGCGCGCCGACGCGCGACGGACGCTCGTGGTGCGTGGTGCACGCCGGACTCGCGCCGCGCGTCGCGCTCGAGCACAACAACGTGCGCGACCTCACCAGCCTGCGGCGCCTGGCCCTGCCGGGCGCGCCCTGGTGGTACGAGGAATACTCGGGCGCGGAGCTCGTGCTCTTCGGCCACACGCCCAGCTCGATGCCGCGCGTCTTCTCGCGCCGCGCCAAGCCGATCGCGATCGGCCTGGACACCGGCTGCGTCTACGGCGGCAAGCTCACGGCCTACTCGCCGGAGTTCGACGAGTTCCGCAGCGTCGCGGCCAAGCGCGCTTATGCGATGAGTTGAGCGCGGCGCCTACTCAGCGGGCGGCGCGGTCAGGACCTTGTAGAAGCACCAGGCAGTCAGCGAAACGACGGCGCTCACGGACGTGAGCATGAAGATCCAGGCCAGGGTCGTCATGGGTTGAATCCGCGGGTCAGCGCGCGGTGCGGGTCGGTAGTTCGTCCTGCGGCGGGTGCTCGCCGTCGATGTCGAGTCCCTGCGCGCGCCAGCGCTTGGCGCCGATCGAAGTTGCGACCACGAGGATCGCAATCGTCGCCAGGATCACGATCCATGAGTAGATCGCGGCCCTATTGGGCTCCACGCCGGCAGCGGAGTCGCCCAGCACCGACCGCACGTAGCCGGGGACGTTGTTCCAGCAGAACATCGCGAAGATCACGACCAGGTACACCGGCGAGATGTACTTCATCGTGAAGGCGATGATCGGCGGGATGCGGATCTGCGCGCCTTCGTGCGCCTCCTTCAAGCCCTTGTCGAGCCCGGTCACCCAGGCGAAGCACACGATCTGCGTCCCGGCGACGACGAAGATGAGGAACGTGCCGACCCAGAAGTCGATCGTGTCGAGCGCGACCAATCCCTTCGAGAACCACAGCACGAACAGGTTGCCCGCGATCGCCAGTGCGGCGACGAACGCCGTGGCGGACTTGCGGCTGAGGCCGAGCGCCTCTTCGAAAAAGGCCTTGGAGGGCTGGAGCATCGACAGCGAGCTGGTGATCGCCGCCAGGAACAGCATGAAGAACCAGATCGCGCCGAACAGGTTGCCCGCGGGCATGCGCGCGAACACTACCGGCAGGGCGTTGAAGCCCGTGCTGAACGTGCCGCCGGTGTTGGCCTGCGTCGCAGCGACGCCCATGAACACCACGGCGGCCGTCAGCGTGATCGTGCCGCCCAGCGCGACTTCGAAGAACTCGTTGGTGGCCGACGACGTCAGGCCCGAGAGCACCACGTCGTCCTTCTTTCGCATGTACGACGCGTAATTGATGATCACGCCGAAGCCGACGGACAGACTGAAGAAGATCTGCCCCGCCGCCGCCAGCCACGTCTGCGGATTGCTGAGCTTCGAGAAGTCCGGATTCCACATGAAGTTCAGACCCGCGAGCACGTTCTGCTCGGTCGGATTCGCGGGATCGGCCGGCAACGTCAGCACGCGCACCAGCACGATCAACGCGCACACCGCCATGGCCGGCATGGCGTAGCTGCAGAACTTCTCGATGCCCTTGGAGAGCCCGCGGAACACGAAGTAGATGTTGATCACGCTCGTGATCACCCAGAACCACACGCTCTGGTGGATCTTGCCGTCGGCCAGGAAGCCGTCGGACTCGGCAAAGGTTACTTCGTTGAAGAAGGCCTTGGACGACTGCACCTGTGCGCCGACCTCGGCCCCTGAATCAACTCCGATGCCGCCCGCGGTGAGGTAGTTCCACGCGTAACACAGGCACCAGCTCTCGATGATCACGTAGTAGAAGTAGACGGCGAGCGGGATGAGCACGCCGAACACGCCCATGTAGCGCGCGACGGCGCCCTTGCCCCACACGCCCATGATCGCAGGCGCGGAGTGAAAGCCCTTGCGGCCGCCGTAGCGTCCCATCGTCCACTCGGCCCATCCGATCGGGATGCCGAGCACGAGGAAGGCGATGAAGTACGGGATCATGAAGGCCCCGCCGCCGTTCTGCGCCGCGTTGCCCGGGAAGCGCAGGAAGTTGCCCAGGCCCACCGCGGAACCGGCGACCGCCAGGATCACTCCCAGTCGGCTGCCCCATTGCTGTTTCTGCTCGGTCATCGATGCCCCGTGATTGGGAGGGACGGCGGACGTGACGGTCGGAGCGAGTCGGCGCGTCGAAGCCAACTCGGGGGAGCTTGCGTCGACGTCGGCGGGGAGCCTAAGGGCCCCCCCCGCAGCCCGCAACGAGCTACCCTGCGCCGCCATGCGATCTCTCGCGCTTCTTGCAGTGCTGGTCAGCCTCGCGTGCGCCTGCGTCGGACCCAGCGCGAAGCTGACGACGCGTCACGACATCGTCGTGTACGGCGGCACGTCGGCGGGCGTCGCGGCCGCCATCGCCGCAGCTCGCGAGGGGCGCTCCGTCGCGCTGATCGAGCCCACGCAACACCTGGGCGGACTGTCGAGCTCGGGCCTGGGCGCGACCGACATCGGGAACAAGCGCGCCATCGGCGGGATCGCGCGCGAGTTCTATCGGCGCGTGCGCTCGCACTACGAGGACGCCGCGGCGTGGAAGTGGGAGCAGCGCGCGGACTTCAAGGGCCACGGCCACCGGCCGGACGAGGACGCGAGCTGGACTTTCGAGCCGCACGTGGCGGAGAAGATCTTCGAGGACCTGGTCGCGCAGCACCGCATCGAGGTGTTCCGCGGCGAGCGGCTCGACCTCGGCCGCGTCGTGCCGCTGCGCGACCGCCGGATCCAGGCGCTCGAGATGGAGTCGGGCCGGCGTTTCGAGGGCGCGTGCTTCATCGACGCGACTTACGAAGGCGACCTGCTCGCGCGCGCCGGCGTGAGCCACCACGTCGGGCGCGAGCCGAACTCGCGCTACGGCGAGACGCTCAACGGCGTGCAGACCGCGAACGCCACCAAGCACCAGTTCCGCCAGCGCGTCGATCCCTACGTGCGGCCGGGCGATCCCTCGAGCGGCCTGGTATGGGGCGTCCACGGCGGCGGTCCGGGCGAGGAAGGCTCGGGCGACTCGCGCGTGCAGGCCTACTGCTTCCGCCTGTGCGCCACCGACGTCGAGGCGAACCGCATTCCGTTCGCGAAACCAGCGGATTACGACGTGCGGCGCTACGAGCTGCTCCTGCGCTACTTCGAAGCGGGCGAGACGATGGCGCCGTGGCATCCGCTGTTCATGCCCAATCGCAAGACGGATGCGAACAACAACGGCGCGTTCTCGTTCGACATGATCGGCGCGGCCGATCGCTACGCGCAGGCGGGCTGGGCCGAGCGCGCGCGCATCGTCGACGAGCACAAGAGCTACCAACAGGGCTTGTTGTGGGCCCTGGCGAACGAGCCGCGCGTCCCCGACGCGATCCGCGCCGAGTTCCAGCGCTTCGGCCTGCCCAAGGACGAGTTCCAGGACAACGGCGGCTGGCCGCGGCTGCTCTACATCCGCGAGGCGCGCCGCATGATCGGCGAGTACGTCATGACCGAGCACGAGTGCCGCGGCGCGCGCGTGGCGCCGCGCTCGATCGGCCTAGCGGCCTACACCATGGATTCGCACAACGTGCAGCGCTACGTCGACTCGAGCGGCGCAGTGCGCAACGAAGGCGACGTGCAAGTCGGCGGCTTTCCGCCCTACGCGATCGACTTCGGCGCGATCCTCCCCAAGCGCGAACAGTGCCGCAATCTGCTGGTGCCTGTGTGCATGTCGGCCTCGCACATCGCCTACGGCTCGATCCGCATGGAGCCGGTGTTCATGGTGCTGGGCCAGTCGGCCGCGATCGCCGCGTCGCTCGCGTTGCGCCAGGGCGTCGACCCGCACGAACTGGACTACGAGGACCTGCGCGCGCGCCTGAGCGCTGCGGGCCAGGTCCTGGAGTGAGGAGCTGAATCGCGAACATCAGGCGCGCGTGCCAGACTGCGGGCTACTTGGACGAGCTTCCCAGCAAGCGTCCTTCGGGCAACGCCCAGGACATCGAGGCGCGCATGGATGCACGGCATCGGAGCCTCACTCCTAGCCGAGTTCGGCGAACTCCTTCGCGAGGTCTGGAACACCGCGCGGGCGCTGCAACTCGCTCGGATGCGAGCGCGCTTCTACGAGCAGAGCGACGAGCGACTCGGGCTGTTCATTTCGCCGACGGCGCGGGCGGCGCGGTGGCCCACGCCGTCCATGCGGCGTCCAGATCCGCGCTGCTCCAACCCCACAAGTCCTTCAACGCCGTGCGCTGCAGACCCGCGAGGTCGTCGCCGGTCTGCAAGCCGTTCGCGTCGAGCTGGCCCTTGATGCGCCCGAGGAACTGGGCGTACTTCTCGGGGTGCTCCTCCATCAGAAAGCGCGTGATCGACCAGCACTGCACCATCCCGTCGATGCCGAGCTCCGCGTAGGACTTCGCCGCTGTCAACTGCGCGAGGGTCTTGGCCTTGCCGCTCGCCGCGAGCTTGCGCGCGCGCTCGCCGAAGTCGCTCGGACCGCGCTGATCGCTGTAGGCGCCCTCCTCGCCCTCGAGCGTGTGCGACTCCGGCTCGACCTCCTTCTCCGGCGCCAGCGCCAGTCCTTCATCGAGCCACGCCGGCGGGTCGTAGGCGAAGTGCTTGTAAGCGCACAGGAACGCGTGGCTGAGGTTGTGAACGATGTGCGGCCAAAGCCAGCGGTCCTCGCGCAGGTCGGCGTCGTCCGTCGGAGCGCTGATCAGCAGCTTGTGTAGCTTGGGGAAGTGCCAACGGAACGAGTCGTTCACGAGCACGCCGCTGAAGGACTCGGTGAAGCGCCGGTGCTGGTCGCGCGTGGTGTGGAGCACGACTTCGAACTTGTCGCGCTCGCCCAGGAACTTGCCGATGCCCATGTAGGGCGGCTCGACGCGCGGCGCCTCGGGAAAATCGGCGTCGCTCACGCGCAGGAGCGACTGGAAACGCGCGTAGAACTCCTCCCCCTTCATCGCGTACAGGTGCAGCCGCAACCAGCGGTCGAGCTTCTTGGGCTTGAGCGGCACGTCGGGCAGCGCCGCGCGCAGGCGTGCGAGCTCGGCGTCGACGCGCTCGCGTTCGCGCTGCGAGACCGTGGTGTCGCCCAGCGAGAAAGCCCAGCGCAGATGAGCGGTCTCGAGGAAGATCCAGCGCGCTGAGGAGGCGCTCTTCGCGAGTTCGTCGCTGGTTCCTTCCGCGATGGGCATCGGCCCGTGCGACACGACCCCCGCCGCCTTCTGCAGCGCGGGATCGTTCTTGCAGTACGGACAGAGCGCGTCGTCCGCGGACTTCTTCGATTGCGTCGGCAGGAGCGCGAGCGCTGCGCCGACGAGGACTGTGGCGAGTTTCATGGCGCGTCGCTCAGTCGGCGAAGCGCCACTGCGGGCGCTGGCCGCGCGAAGGCTTCGCGCCGCTGACCCGCGCGCGCACCATGTCGATCGGCATGTTGCCGCCCTGCAGGACCGCGTCGTGGAACGCGCGCTCGCTCATGCGGCCGGACTCGACCAGCTCTCGTTGCAGCGCGCGAATCTGCAGGCCGCCGATCATGTAGGCGACCTGGTAGAGCGGCGAGTAGTCGCCGTTGAACGAGCGGCGCACCTCGCCCTCGGCGCTGGAGCGCTCGTGGCCGACGCGCTCGACGAGGTAGTCGATGCACTGCTCGGGCGTCCACTCGCCCAAGTGGAAGCGCAGCGAGAACAGGATGCGCGCGCAGCGGTGCATGCGCCAGAAGAGCATGCCGATGCGATCTTCGGGCCCGCGCGGGAAGCCCAGGTCCCACAGGCGCATCTCCCAGTACAAGGCCCAGCCTTCGGTCCAGAACGGCGTCGCGAACTCGCGACGGTGCGGCTGAAAGCGCGCGGTCATGAACTGCTGGAGGTGGTGGCCCGGAATCAGCTCGTGGTGCACGACGGCGCGCGAGAAGTGGCGGTTGTTCGCGCGCAAGCTCATCAGCTTGTCGGAGTGCTCCATCGCGTCGGTCGGAAACGAGATGATCACGCTCTCGCCGCCCAGGAAGAACGGGTTCACCTTCTGGCGCGCCGGGCTCATCATCTCCATGCGCCACACTTCCTTGGCGAGCTCGGGGATCGTCAGCAGTTCGCGCTGCTCGAGGAACGCGACCGCTTCGTCCGCCAGCTCGCGCACCAGCCGCGGCTGCTCGCCGGGCTCGACGTGCAGGCGCTTGACCGCCTCGAGGGCCGCTTTCCAGTCGTCGCCGTGCCCCAGCTCGCGCGAGGCCGCCAGCATGCGCTCGTCGCACCAGCGGAACTGGGCTTCGGCGATGGCGATCAGCTCCTCGGGCGAATAGGCGATGCGCTCGAACTGCAAGTGCGCCAGCAACGTCTCGCGTCCGATCGGGTCGCCGACGATCGGCTCGTCCTCGCCGGGCTTCGCGCCGACGACGCGCTCGCGCAGCAGCTTGGCGTAGCGCTCGAGCCCGTCGCGCGCCGCTTCATAGGGCTTGGCGCACCACCACGAGAACAGCGGGTCGTAGCCGTCGTAGTACTCGAACCACTCGCGCAGCCCGTCGCGCAACTCGGCCACCAGCCCGCCGGCGCGCAGGGCGAGCGAACGGCTCGGCCGCGCGTCCGCCGGGCCGTCGAGCTGCGCTTCGACGCCCTTGCGCGCGCGCTCGAGCGACTCGACGAGTTCGTTCAAGCGCTCGGCCGCTGCGCGCGGCGCCACGTCGGCGCGCTCGCGCCAGGCGCCGTGCAGCTCGAACACCACGCCCGCGAACGGCGCGAGCGGCGCGAGCTCCTCCGCCAGCCGAGCGCGGCGCGCGAGCTCGCGTCGCTCGTGCTCGAGCTTCCCCGCCAGCAGAACGTGATCGATGCGGCCCTCGGGGCCCAGGGCCTCGAAGTCGAGCGCCTCGAGCTCGCGCGCGTACTGCGCGCACAGCTCGACCAGCCGCGCGCGCCTCGCCGGGCTCCACTCGAGGTCGTAGCGCCGCTCGAGCACGCGGCGATCGGAGCTGTAGCGCTCGACCAGCTCGCGCAACTCGCTGCGCGGCTCACTCGCAGGCCCTGACGCCTTCGCGCTGTTCGCTCCGCTCGCACTCTGCGCGGGCGCGGCGCTGCACGCGGCGGGGGTTGCCAAGAGCGCGGTGAGCGCAAGACCCGACGGAACCAGACGCCAGGCGCGAAGAGTTTTCATACGGCGCGAGGGTACGCGCGCTCTCGCGGCGCGCCAGAGCCGCGGGTGGGCGTGGCCCCGCATAGGATGTTGCATTCAACGCCATCACCCTCGGACCCCCGCCATGCCCTGCACCCGCCCGATCGCGCTCGCCGCACTGCTGTTGGTCTCCCCCACCGCCCTCGCGCAGAACGCGCCCTGGGCCGTGTACGTCAACAAGGACGCAGCCAACGTCCAGATTGGCGGACACCTCGCCAACGCGATCGACATGAGCGCGACCGGGCGCCAAGTCGCATTCATCACCACCGCCTCGCTGAAGGCCAGCGACACCAACGGGACCTACAACGGCTACGTGCGCGACCTCGATGCGCAGACCACGCGCCTGGTGGGCGAGATCGGCGCCGCAACGCCGAACGGTGACACGCAGTGGGTCGCGATTTCCGGCGCTGGCCGCTTCGTGGCCTTCGGCACGTCGGCGAACAACCTGGGCGTGGCCGACTCGAACGGCGCGCACGACATCTACGTGCACGACCTGGTGGCGAACACGATCGCGCGCGCGAGCTTCGCGCAAGGCGGCGGCGATCCCAACAACCTCTGCGGCTGGCCCGACGTGTCGGACGACGGCCGGCGCGTCGTGTACCGCAGCCCCGCGACCAACATCGATCCCGCGGCGACCGCGGGCTACGACCAGATCTACCTGCGCGACCTGCAGAGCGGCGTGACGACGCTGCTGAGCAAGAGCGCGAGCGGCGTCGCGGGGACCTGGTTCTGCTACGGCAATCCGCGCATCAGCGCCGACGGTCGCTTCGCGGTGTTCGAGTCTGGGGCCAACAACCTCGTGCCGAACGACACCAACGGCGGACTGGATGTGTTCCGCTACGAAGTGGCGACCGGCGTGCTCACGCTGGCCTCGACCTATCCGTCGGGCGCGCCCACGGGGCTGACGAACAACACCTCGCCCGACATCTCCGCCGACGGGCGCTTCATCGCCTTCGAGACCTACGAGCGCTTCTCGCCGCTGGACCTCAACTTCCAGCCCGACGTGTACGTCAAGGACATGCTCACCGGCGCCGTCACGCTCGTCACCGCGACCCCGTCGGGCAACGCTGGAACAGGCTGGTCGCCGCGCATCTCGGCCGACGGCGGACATGTGGCCTTCGCGAGCGACTCGACCTTGCTCGACCCGCTCAAGACCACCAACTCGCTCGAGATCTTCGTGCGCGACCTCGCGCCCGCGCTCACGCAGCGCCTGAGCACCTCGCCCATCGGCGCCGACGCCAACTCGGTCTGCTCGAACCCGGCGATCTCGGGCAACGGCCGGCGCGCGGCCTTCATCAGCGCGGCGACCAACATCGTGCTCCCGGACCTCGCTCCGGGCTTCTACGACGTCATCGCGCGCGACCGCGGCGCACCGACGGCCCCGACGGTGTACTGCGTGCCCAAGGTCAACAGCCTGGGTTGCACGCCGACCTTCGGCTACAGCGGCACGCCCAGCGTCTCGCTCGCCTCGGGCTTCCTGCTCACAGTCGGCAACGTGCTCAACAACAAGTCCGGGACTCTGTTCTACAGCCTGCTCGGACCCAACAACGTGCCCTTCAGCGGCGGATTTTTGTGCGTGCAGGCCCCGCTGCGGCGCACGCCCGTTCAGCTCACGGGTGGAAGCGCGGGCGGCAACGACTGCACCGGCCAGATGGTGCGCGACTTCAACGCCTGGATCACGGGCGGGCTCGATCCGCAGCTCGTCGCCGGACAGGAGGTCTGGGCGCAGTTCTACAGCCGCGATCCGGGCTTCGCGCCGCCGAATAACGTGAACCTCACGGCGGCCATCGACTTCCTCATCCTGCCGTAGCGCCGGGGGCGGCGCGCCCGCATGATGCGTTCATGCCCCCCAGCTTCACGCCCAGCCTGTTTCCCGAGTCGGAGCGCAAGCCCGCCGCGCCCACGGCGGCGCGCATGGCCTTCGATATCGAGATCGCCAACGTGTTCGAGGCGGCGCCGGGCGAGGACCTCGAGCGCTACGGGCCGTTCGACATCTCGTGCGCGGCCATCGCGACCGACCGCGGCGAGGTGCGGCACTGGTACAAGCGCGATGCGAAGGGCGCGCCCCAGCGCTGCATCGACGCAGAGATCGCCAGCGACATGCTGCGCGTGCTGCGCGAAGCCCAGACGGCGGGCGTCAAGGTCTGCGCCTGGAACGGCCTGTCGTTCGACGTGCGCTGGCTGGGCTGGGCCTCGCGCGACATGCGACTGGCTGCGCAGGTCGCGCTCGACCTGTACGACCCGATGTTCCAGTTCGTCGTGCAGCGCGGCTTCCCGATCGGACTGGCGGCCGTCGCCGATGGCTTGGGAATCGAGCAGAAGAAGCTGATGCACGGGGCCGACGCGCCCAAGGAGTGGGCCGCGGGGAACCACGCCAAGGTGCTCGAGTACGTCGCGGGCGACTGCCAGATCACCGAGCGCGTCGTGGCGCGCATCGAGGAACTCGGCGAGGTTCGCTGGCGCACCAAGAAGGGCGGCGTGAGCAGCGAGCCGATGCGCAAACTCGAGCGCGTGCGCGACCTCCTGCACCGGCCGCTGCCGGACGTGTCGTGGATGAGCGAGCCGATGCGCCGCGAGAAGTTCTACGAGTGGCTCGCACCGCACGCCGACCTCGGGCAGCCCTAGTGTCCTGCTTTCGAAGTCCGTCGAAGATGTCGCTGGAATCGACGTTCCTGGCAAGGCGCGAGGATTCCAGGCGACCTGATCAGGTCGCCGAACCGCAGCAACGCCGCCAGGGGCGGCGAGGCCAGCGAGAGGTTCGGCGAAATTCGAAAGCAGGGCACGAGTGAGCGCGCGCCCCGCTGCCAAAGAGCGCTTCTTCGCGACCTGCGCGCCGGGCCTCGAGCCGCTCCTGCACGAGGAGCTCAAGGCGCTGGGTCTGGCCAAGATCGAGCGCCAGGTCAGCGGCGTGTACTTCGAGGGCACACTGCAGGACGCGTGGCGCGCGAACCTGTGGCTCCGCACCGCCGTGCGCGTGCTGATGCGCCTGGCGCGTTTCGAAGCCTCGACGGGCGACGAGCTGTACGAGGGCGTGCGGAGCATCGAGTGGTCGCGCTTCCTGCGCGCCGACGGGTCGCTGGCGGTCGACGCGCATTCGAGCCTGTCCGAGCTGGACCACACGCTGTTCATCGCGCAGCGCACCAAGGACGCGATCGTCGACGCGTTGCGCACGTCCGCAGGCGTGCGCCCGGCCGTCGACAAGGAGTCGCCTGACCTGGGCGTCTACGTGCACGTGTTCAAGAACCGCGTCAGCGTGCTGGTCGACACCTCGGGCGAGTCGCTGCACAAGCGCGGCTGGCGCGCGCACCAGGGCCGCGCGCCGCTGGCGGAGACGCTGGCCGCAGCGGTCGTGATGCTCTCGGGCTGGGATCGCCGCGCACCGCTGCTCGATCCGTTCTGCGGCTCGGGCACGATCCTGATCGAGGCCGCACGGCTGGCGCGCAACCTGGCCCCCGGCCTGGCGCGCGAATCGTTCGGATTCGAACGCTGGCTGGAGCACGACGCGGCCGCGTGGAAGCGCATGCGCGAAAGCGCGCGGGCCCAGGCCGTCGCTGCGCCCAAATTGATCCTGCGCGGGCGCGACTGGGACCCGGCCTCGGCCACCGGCGCCGCCGAGAACGCCGCGCGCGCCGGCGTGGCCGATTCCATCCAACTGGACGTCGGCAACGCCCTCGATTTCGAGTTCAAGCGCGGCTGGAACGCGTGCGTGGTCTCGAACCTGCCCTACGGCGAGCGCGTCGCCGATCAGCGCGCGGCCCACGACCTCCAGCGCCGTTTCGGCGAGCGCTTGCGCGCGGACTGCGGCGGTTATTCCGTCGCCCTGCTCGGTCGGCGCGGCGACACCGCGCGCCATCTGGCGCTGCCCGAAGCCACCACGATCGAGCTCATCAACGGCGGCCTGGAGTGCGAGCTGGTGCGGGCGACGCTGCCGCGGCCCGCGAAGGGCTGAGCCGGCGTAACCCCAGGTAGCGCGCCGACTAGACGGCCCCGGTCGCGGCAGCGCGACGCGAAACTCGATGCTGGCGGAGCAGCGAGTTCACGGGGAAAACAAGTTCATGCGAAACGTGCATATGCGCGCTCGTGGCTCGGTGTTCTACGCGGCGGCTTTCTTGGGACTGCTGATCGGCGGCTGCGAGGCGGACGAGTGGGAAGCCCAGACGCAGCACGATCAAGGTGGCGGCGAGCGCCAGTCGCTCGCCGGTGCGTCCGGGCTCGCGCTCGATCCGAGCAGCGGGGCCTCGTTCGTCCCGGCGGAGCATCTCGGAGGCCGCGCGCGGTCGCTGCGGCTCGTGGCGGCGCGCTGGGGCCGGCTGGTGGACGTGTACGACCTCGACGAGGCCAGCGGAGCACGCACGTTGCGGCTGCGCGAGGTGCTCATCGGCGAGGACCTCGGCGCCGCCGCCTCGGAGTGCGAACTCGAGGCCAGCCTGGTCAACGGCGCCGAGCAGCTGACCATCCGCCACGCCTTCGGAACCGAGCGCTTCGCGTCGACGCTCGCCCACGTTCAAGCGCAGTGCGGCGCGATCGAGGACCGCAGCTTCGCGCCCCACGAGCTGCCGCCCTTCAGTCGCGTACCGCGCAACGCGGTGATCGCGCTCGACTTCGACGACCTGCTCGACGCGCAGAGCATCCACCGCGGCAGCATCAAGCTCGTCGGCGGAGAAGCCCTCGACCTGGCGCTTCCCGCGCGCGTGTGGGCCGCGCCGAGCCACGGCGGCCTGCTCGACGGGCGCTTCCACCCGACGCGCGTATTGATCGATCCGCGCGAGGGTGAGGCGCGCGCGGGACTGCCCGCGGCGAGCACGACAGCGCGCGCCAACGTCGGCCTGCGGCTGGCGAGTGCTTCACGCGCGGCGGACGGCGCGCTGCGCAATCTCTCGGGCGCGACGCTCGCGCCGCGCTCGAACGGCAGCGTCGAGGGCGCCGACATCGTGCGCGCCTTCCGCTCGGGCGGGCCGAGCGCTTCGACCGGCGATCCCTTCGCCGGCTTCATGGCCGACACCACGCCGCCGCGCCTGGTGCTCGACGTGGGCTGCACGCTGACCAAGGTCTCGCAGCCCGCCGGCGCGCCGCCGGACGAGTTCGACGTGCTCGTGCGCTTCAACGAACCGGGTTGCGCGCTGCGCCGGCGACCGGGCGACGTCATCACCACCGCGTCGCACACCGCCGAAGTGCTCAGCGCGACCGAGACCTTCGTGCGCGTCAAGGTGCTGCAGGGTCTGCCCGCGACGTTCGCGCGCGGCGCGGCGACCTACACGGCCCCTTGGACCACCTGGCTTGGCCAAAATCTCGCCTGCGCGCTGAAATTCACGCCCGCGGCCGGCGGACCGCTCGCTACGGAGGTCTCCGCCAACGCCTCGGTGCGCGTGCGCTTCAACGAGCCGATGGAGCCGCGCTCGCTGCGCCCCTTCGATTCGTTCCGCATCCAACGCAACGGCGGCCCCGTGCTCGAGCAATGGGTCATCGGCCAGGTGTTCGCCGACGCCGACCTGCGCGGGTTCACCTTCCAGCCGCAGTTGCCGCTCTCCCACGTGCAGGGCCAGGCCGAGGTTTACCGCGTGGACCTCGACGGCACGCGCATCACGGACCTCGCCGGCAACGCGCTCGCCGACGATCCGCCGGCGATCGAGTTCAAGCTCGCGGCGAGCCAACCGACGCTCGCGAACGGCGGGATCGTGCTGCGCTTCAACGCAACGGACGAGGACGGCGACGGCCAGCCCGAGTTGCGCGGGCAAGCGCTGTACGACCTGACGGCCGGCGTGCTCCGCCCGCGGCCGGTGATGCGCTTCTCGGCGAGTGTCGACCCCACGCAACCGCTGGTCGGCGCGATGGTGCAGCTCCCGCAGGGCACTCCCGGACCGCTGACCCCGTACGGCTCGCGCACCATGACGCTGTGGCGCTACGCCGACATGGGCATGGCTCTGCGCGATGAGACGCTGCACAACATCGACGTCGAAGGCCTGTGGTGGCAACCGCAGGGCCCGGTGAGCGCCGACAGCTTCCCGCAGTTCCAGATGTCGCTCGCGCACTCGCTGCGGCTGCCGGACGAAGCGCTCGACACTGGGCTCTTGCCGCAGTTCGTGGCTTCGGGCCTGGCGTTCACGTTCGCCAGCAACCACGACAACGGCGGGAGCGATCCGCTCACCGTCGTGCACGACAAGTCCGCGGGCTACACCGTCAACCCGGCGGATGTCGTCACCAGCACTTCGGGCCTGCCGATCGCACCGTGGCCGCTCAACCGCGGCCTCGCCCCGAGCCAATACTCCTACTGGACCTGGCGCGACACTTCGAAGCAGGTCCTGGGCAGCCCGAACAACGTCGGAGCCCCCTTGGCGCGTGAAGTGCAGGTGCTCGGCGGCGGCGCGGTGACCAAGGGCTTCTACGGCCAGTCCAAGGTCCCGACCATCGGCCTGCCGCTCTTGACCGAGATTCGCACCTATCCCGCGCTGCAGCCGAGCGTGGTCAACAACTTCGCCATCTCGATCGCGATCAACTCGTCGGCGCGGCCGTACTTCCGCATGCAGTCGACGGGCGGGGTGCATCCCAACACTGGCAAGGTCACGTACATCGACCCCGACAACGCAACGATCGCCAGCGGCAGCATCGGCCCGGGCGGTCAACAGACCTTCCCCGGCGACAACGTGGTGCACCAAGGCCAGGCCGACTTCGTGGTGCGCATTTCGCGCTTCCACACGCGCTGGCTCACGCTGCAGGTCGCGACGCCGGACTTCGCGCCGGCGCTGCTCGAGTTCGAGAACACGCTGCCGAGCGGCGCCCAGATCGTCGCGGCGTACCGCGGCGCGAGCTCGATGAGCGCGACCAGCGTGCAGGGCTGGCGCAACGCGAACGCCTACGACGCCTATGGTGAAGCGCTGAACTCAACGCAGCTCTCGCAGTCCTCGCTCCCCGCGAACCTGCTGTTCACTCCGCAGTTCCACCCGATCAGCAACGACTCGAGCTGGAAGTCGAGCACCACCGACCTCGACGGCGCTCGCTTCGTGCAAGCGCGCGTGTCGTTCATCTCGAACGCCGTCACCGGCGCCGCGGGTGCTCTCGACACGCTCGCGATCGCCTACCAGCGCTGACCGCCAGCAGTACGGCGCCAGTGCAGAGTTTCCACGTCAGCCGCCGGCCGCCCGGCGCTCGCAGCGTCGCTGCGGCTAACGTGGAAACCTTGCTCTGGCGCCGTACTGTTGCTTGACAGGTTGTAAGCGGGCCCAAGTTCGCGTCCGCCTGGGTCGTCGAGCTACCTGACCGCGCCCCGCCAACGGCCGAGCGTGTGCGTCGATGGACGTATCGACGAGCCCCGGTGTGAGCGAAAGGCGCGATCGTCGCAGCGCGCGCGTTTCGTCGAGTGCGTTGCTCGCAGCAGCCATGCTGCTGACGCAGAGCTGCGCCACCCACGCCACGCCCCCGCGTTCGACGAACGCGCGAGCGTCGGTCGCCGCACCTCCACGCGCTGTGTCGAACGGCGCCAGCACGCCAACGACGCCGCAACGCGCCGCCGACGAGCCCTGGAAGCTCGGCGAAGTGCTGGAGCGCATCGCCAGCGGCTCGCCGACGCTCGGACAGGCCCTCGCACGCATCGATCAAGCCCGCGCAGCCGTGCGCGAGGCGCGCGCCAGCTATGCGCCCGAGTTGTCGCTGCAGGTCGACTTCGTGGCGACCGACGATCCCGCGCAGGCCTTCGCGCTGCTGCTCAACCAAGAGCGCCTCTCGCTGGGCCCGGCCTTCGACCCCACGCCCGGCAGCACGCGCAACTGGCGCGAGCAGGTCCGACTCGACTGGCCGTTATTCGCTCCGGGTCGCTCGCAGGCGCATGCCGCCGCGCGCGAAGGCGAGCTGGCGGCGCGCGCGCAAGGCGAGGCGATCGAGCGTCGACTGCTCAACGCCGGCGTTCAATCCTGGCTGGCGCTGCGCGCTGCACTCGAGCTCGAACGCGTGGCGCAAGAGAGCATCGCCGCAGTCGAGCAACGCCTCGAACAGACCCGTGTTCGAGCGCGCGAAGGCGCAGCGCTCCAAGCCGACGTGCTGCGACTCGAAGTGCGCGTAGCCGCCTCGCGCGATGAAGCAGCAAAGGCTCAGTACTCCGTCGCGCGCGCCCGCAACGCGCTCGCCGCGTTGATGAACGTGCGCGCCGAGGACCTGCAACGCGTCGACGCCGCGCCGATCGAGGTCGGCGCCGACCTCGCGCCCGAGCTTGCGCAACTGCTCGAACGCGCGCGCCGCGAGCGCTCCGACCTCGTCGCCATGGCGCACCGCGTGCGCACGGCCGAGCTCGCCAGCTCCGCGCGCGCGGCCGAGCGCCTGCCGAGCCTGGGCCTGTTCGCGTCGTACGCGTTCGACGACGAAGAGCTGCGCTTGGACAGCGATCTCGACAAGTACCTCGTCGGCGTCGGACTGCGCGTGCCGCTCTCGGCGCGCACCGGGCCGCGCATCGAGGGCGCACAGGCGCAGGAGCGCGTGGCCGTGCTCGAGCTGCGCGCTCTGGAGCTCGAAGTCGAGCGCGAAGTGCGCGACGCCTGGGCTGAGCAAGCGGCCGCGCGGCAGTCGCTGGCGCTCGCGCAGAGCGCCGTGCAAGCCGCCGAAGAGGCCTTCCGCGTGCTCTCGCTGGCGCAGGACGCCGGAGGCGCGACGGTGACCGATGTGCTCGAGGCGCAGGACGCGCTGAACCTCGCCAAGGTGCGCGGCGTGGCCGCGGCGGCGGGTGTGCAGCTCGCGCGCGCGCGACTGGTGGCGGCGATCGGAGGCGTGCAGTGAAGAGCGTGGCGAATCGAATCCTCGTGGCAGCGCTGTTCGCAGCCCTCGTGCTCGCGCTGCTGTGGTTCCAAGGCTTGATCCTGCGCCCCAAGCACGTGACAGCGACGGTTCCCCCACTGCCCGCGCCGGCGCCGGGTCAAGCGACGGCGAAGGTCGAACTGCGCGACGTTCCGCGCACGCAAGTCCAGCCGGGCTTCGTCGAGGCGCTCGACGCTGCGCCGCTCGCCGCGCGAGTCATGGCGAGCGTGCTCGAAGTCGCAGTGCGCGAGGGACAGAGCGTCGAGCTGGGCGACCTGCTCGTGCGCTTCGACGACCGTGATGCGCGCGCGCAGCTCGCACAGGCGAAGGCCGCACAAGAAGCTGCGCAGGCGCAGGCCACCGCGGCGCAGCTCGCTTTCGAGCGCGTGGAACGACTGAAGCGCGGCGCGGCGGCGACCGAACAAGACTGGGAGAGCGCGCGAGCTGCGCAGCAGGGCGCGCAGGCCGCGCACGAGCGCGCCGCGCAGGGCGTGGTCGAGGCCGAGACGGCGCTCACCTGGTTCGAGTTGCGCGCGCCGTTCGCCGGGCAAGTGCTCACACGTCACGTCGACGTCGGGCAACTCGCACTTCCGGGCGCGCCGCTGGTGACGCTGTTCCGCGAGGGCGCGGTGCGCGTGAGCGTGGCCGTGCCCCAAGCACAGTCCACGGAGCTGAGCGTGGGTTCGCGCTGCGAACTCGAGCTCGACGCTGGCGCAGCCCGCCGCGGAACAGTGACGCGCATCCTCCCCGCCTCGGACAGCGCCACCGGCTCGGTGACGTTGCACATCGCACTCGAGGACTCGCGCGGCCTGCGCCCGGGCCAACTCGCGCGACTGTCGCTCGAACTCGGCTCACGTCAGGCGCTGCTCGTGCCTGCGGCGGCGATTCAACGCGTGGGCCAGATCGAGCGCGTGCGCGTGCTCGAGCGCGGCCGCGTGCAGACGGCGCTCGTGCGCACCGGCAAGCGCCACGGCGAGTTCGTCGAGGTGCTCAGCGGCTTGCGCGCGGGCGAGGAAGTGCTGCTGCCGTGAGCCACCCTGACGACAGCGGCCGAGTCGGGATGTCGTGGACCACGCGCGTGGTCGACGCGTTCCTGGGCAGCAACTTCTCGCTGCTCCTGATCCTGATCTGCATCGGCATGGGCGCGGTCGCGCTGATCGCGACGCCGCGCGAAGAGGATCCGCAGATCGTGGTGCCGTTCATCGACGTGTTCGTCGAGACGCCGGGCGCGAGCGCGCAGGAGACGCAAAAGCTGGCCGCCGAGCCGCTCGAACGGCTGTTGATGGAAATCCCAGGCGTCGAGCACGTGTACTCGATGACGCGCGCGGGCGAGTCGATGGTGACGGTGCGCTTCGAGGTCGGCGAAGACCGCGAGAAGGCGCTCGTCAACGTCTACAACAAGATCCAGTCGAACTTGGACCGCGTGCCGCCGCAGGTCGCGCGCTGGCTCGTCAAGCCGGTCGAGATCGACGACGTTCCGATCCTCGCGGTGACGCTGTTCGCGGACGGCGAGGGCGAGCAGCTCGTGCGCTACGCCGACGAGATCGCGGCGCGGCTGCAGACCGTCGATGAAGTCGCGCGCGTGGAAGTCGTCGGCGGCGAGCGGCGCGCGGCGCGGGTCGTGCTCGACAGCGTGCGACTCGAAGCGCGTGGACTCACGGCGCTCGACGTCGTTCACGCCATCGGCGGCGCCAACCAGAACGCGCGCGCCGGCGCGCTCGAAGGCCCGCTGACCGAGCGCACCGTCGAAGTGGGGCCGTTCCTGCGCGAGATCGACGAGCTCGGCGCCGTGGTGCTCGCGCTGCGCGGGGGCAAGCCGGTGTTCCTGCGCGATGTCGCCGAGTTGCTCGACGGGCCGGGCGAGCCGACGCGCTACACGCACCTCGCGCTCGGACCTTCGGCTGCGGCGAGCGGCTTGGGCTCGCCGGTGACGACGCAAGAGATCGATGGAGAGCTGCTACCGGCCGTGACCCTCTCGCTGGCCAAGCGCAAGGGCTCGAACGCGGTCGTGGTCGCCGAGCGCGCGCTCGAGCGGTTCGAAGAGCTGGCGCGCGAGCTGCTTCCGAGCGAAGTCCGTTGGCGCGTCACGCGCAACTACGGCGAGACCGCGAACGAGAAGGTGAACGAGCTCGTCGGCCACCTGCTGATCGCCGTCGGCACGATCGTCGTGCTCATCGGCGCGAGCCTGGGTTGGCGCGCGGCGCTGATCGTCGCGCTGGCCGTGCCGCTCACGCTCGCGGGGACGCTCTTCGCGGACCTGGTGGTCGGCTACACCATCAACCGCGTCACGCTGTTCGCGCTGATCCTCGCGTTGGGCTTGCTCGTCGACGATCCGATCGTCGACGTCGAGAACATCCACCGCCACCTCTCGCTCGGGAAGCTCCCGCCGCGCGAAGCGACGCTGTTCGCCGTCGACGAAGTGCGCCCGCCGGTGATCCTCGCCACGCTGGCTGTGATCGTCTCGTTCCTGCCGCTGTACTTCGTGTCGGGAATGATGGGCCCGTACATGCGGCCGATGCCGTTCAACGTGCCCGTGGCCATGCTGCTCTCGCTGGTCGTGGCCTTCACGATCACTCCCTGGGCCACCTACCACCTGCTCAAGCGCGACGCGGGCAACCACCATGAAGAGCGCGAAGGCTGGGTGATCCGCGGCTATCGCAGCGTCGCCAGTTGGTTCCTCGCCAGCCGCGCGCGAGCCGGCGCACTGCTCGTCGTCGTCGCGCTCTCGTTCCTGGGTTCGCTGGCGCTTGCGGCGCTGGGCTACGTGCCGCTCAAGATGCTGCCGTTCGACAACAAGAGCGAGTTCCAGGTCGTGGTCGACGCGCCCGAGGGCGCGCGGCTCGAGGACACTGCACGCGCGATGCATGCGCTCGCTCGCGAGGCGCTCAGCATCGAGGAAGCGAGCGACGTGACGACCTTCGTCGGGACCGCCTCGCCGCACGACTTCAACGGCATGGTGCGGCACTACTTCCTGCGGCGCGGCAGCACGGTGGGCGATCTGCGCGTGAACCTGACGCCGCGTCACGAGCGCGGGCGACAGGCGCACGAGATCGCGCTCGCGGTGCGGCCGGACCTCGAGCGCGTCGCCGCCGAACACGGCGTGCGCATTGCGATCGTCGAACCGCCGCCGGGTCCGCCGGTGCTCGCGGGCGTCGTGGCCGAGGTCTACGGGCCGCTCGACGCGACGCCGGCGCAACTCGCGGCCGTCACGCGCGACGTCGAGGCCCGCATGCGAGCCATCCCCTTCGTGCGCGACGTCGACACGTACCTCGAGAGCGAGCGCGAGCTCGTTCGGCTCGAGGTGGATCGCGAGCGCGCTGCGATGCGCGGCGTGAGCGCGGCGCAGGTGACACAGACGGTCAGCCTGGCCTTGTCGGGCGCGCAGGCCGGCGTGCTGCACGTCGAGGGCGAGCGCGCGCCGCTAGCAGTGCGCGTCGAGCTGCCGCAGGCCGAGCGCTCGGTCGAGGACGATCTCCTGCGACTGCGCACGCCCAGCGCGCTCGGCGGACAAGTGCCGCTGGCCGAGTTCGTGAGTCGCACCAGCGCTCCCGAAGAAGGCGTGCTGTTCCGCAAAGACCTGCGCGACGTGCAGTACGTGGTCGGCGAAGCGGTCGGTGCGAGCCCTGTCGACGCGGTGTTCGCGCTTCAGTCGAACCTGCGCGAGCGGCCGCTGCCCGAGGGCTTCGAAGTCGAGCTCGCCGGCGAGGGCGAGTGGCAAGTCACCGTCGACGTGTTCCGCGACCTGGGGCTCGCCTTCGCTGCCGCGCTCGCGGGCATCTACGTGCTCCTGGTCGCGCAGACGCGCTCGTTCGGGCTGTCGGGGCTGATCATGCTCGCCATCCCGCTCACCATGATCGGCGTGTTCCCCGGCTTCTGGCTGCTCAACGTCGTCGCCGGCGGCACGGTCGGCGAGTTCGAGAGCCCCATCTACTTCACCGCCACCGGCATGATCGGAATCATCGCGCTCGCCGGCATCGTGGTGCGCAACTCGATCATCCTGATCGACTTCATCGAGCAGAACGTCGCGCGCGGCGAGAGCGTCGTCCAAGCCTGCCTCGACGCCGGCGCCGTGCGCCTGCGTCCGATCGTGCTCACCGCCGGCGCCGCCGTGATGGGCGCCTGGGTGATCGTCTTCGACCCGATCTTCTCGGGGCTCGCGTGGTCCTTCGTGTTCGGGATTCTCGCCAGCACGGCGTTCACGCTCTTGGTCGTGCCGCTGGCTTATGCCTGGACGCGGGCGCCGCGGTAGCTGCGCGCCCGGTTCAACTCTTCGCCACCGTCACGCTCCTTCGCACGCGGACCCTCTCCGAGGAGGCCACCGCGTCGCAGTTCAGATGCAGGCCGCTGCCGGCGCGCCGGTGACCGACAGATGCTGCAGTAGCGGCATCAGCAGCCACGCCGTTTCATCGCTAGCGCTCGAAGGTACGGCGGCGTGGGTGTCAGCGAGTTGCGGAGTCCGAAGCAGATCGGGGACGGAGTCGCGAGCTGAGGCACTGGCCACTCCGGCAGGCAGGGCACACGCAACCGTCCGCGTCAGGGAGCAGGCTCGCAGACGCGTCGCGCTCGGCGGCGACTGCAAAGTGAAACGTCCAGCGCGGCGCCTCCAGCACACGCACATCAACTAATGAGTGACATCCGTTCGCAGCGACGCGCCTCCGCTTCCCTACCGAGGCTGAAAGCACCTCCGCACTAACGCGAGCCCCTCGTTTCGCAGTGCGTTTGCTTCTTCCTGCAACAGGACCGCGCTGGGCGCGTCCTGTGGATAGACGTCCACGGCGGTCGTCCCGTTCTGGTCCACGCGGACGTCGGTACACACGACTCCGAATCCGAGCTTGACGTCCTCGCCCACAACGACCGCGCGGGCCTTCCCGGCCTCGCGCAGCCGATGGATCGCAGCCTGAGCATCCAGCATCGCGCGCGTCTCCGCCTGAGCGGCCTGCTGCGCAAGGTGCTGGAGTTGGGTCTCGAGCCATTGCCGCTCGTCTTTCGTCAGGACCCTCTGGTTTGGATTGAACTCGATGGACGCCTCGTAGTGCGACACTTCGTGAAAAATGCCACGTGGAGCGGCCTCGGTCGCCACCGGTTTGGCTTCAAGCTCTTGGCGCTCGGGCTCGGGCGACACCAACGCTTCTACTGCCTGCCGTCCCTGGATTGGATCGGCCTGTTGTTCGGCAGGTGACCTCGCACCCTCCAAGCGATCCGAGCTCGGAGTCATGGCCCGCTCTTGGTTGGACTCCAACGGCCGCGCATCGTCCGCCGAGAACAGCCCGCCGCCTAGCAGTGCGCCCATCGCGAACGCTGCGACCACTAACGCGCTGACCAGCTTCCGATCCACGATCCCTCCGAACAGGTTGATTGAACGCGAACAGGCTCGTCGACTCTGAGGGCGCATTTCGAGCGCGCCTCCCTCGATAGCGATTCGAGGATAACGGACGCGTTGAGGGCCAGGTGTTTGCGTCGCGCCGCCGCGACCGGAGAGGCTCGGAGTCAGGTCATACAAAGTGGCGCTTCACATGCGCGCGGGCGGCGCTGCTCGAGATCGAGCAACGCCGCCCGCGCGTTTCGAGCTACGACGACCGTCAAAACGTCGTCGCGTACGCCTCTCGCAGCCAGTCGGGGAACTGCGGGTAGTTTCCCGAGCGCGCCGACTCACCCAGCGTGAGCGCCTCGCCGCTGCACAGCATCATGCCCAGGCCGTCCATGGCCGCCGCGCGAGTCGCCACGTCGTGCTTCTCGTCGGCGATCAGCGAGCCCAGGCGCGCGAGCGCTGCGCTCGAGCCGTGGAAGGCGATGGCCGACGCCACCTGGCCTTGGAGCAGCGGCTCGGCGACCGAGTCGAGCGTCGCGACGATCGCGTCGAGGTCCTGCTCGGCCCCGATCGCGCCAAGCGCCAGTGCGATCTGCGAACGCACGAGCGGCGAGCGCTCGTCGTCGAGCCGTCCGAGCAACGCGTCGCGCGCCGCGGCGGTTCCCAGCAGCGCCAAGCCCTGCGCGGCGTACATGCGCAAGCGCGGGTCGGCGGCCTGTTCGAGCGCCTCCGCCAGCGGCGCCTGCGCACGCGGCGAGCGCGTGAGCCCGAGCGCGAGCCAGTACGCCCCGCGATCGTCGGCGCTGCGCACCTCGGCAAGCGCTTCGAGCAACACCGCAGCGCTCGACGGATCGCCCGCTTCGCGCGCCAGGATGCCCAGGCCGAGCGCGGCCCACGGCCGATCCAGCGCGTCCTTCCCGCGCAGCGCGGCCTCGAGTTGCTCGCGCGCCTTCGCTCCGCCGCGGCGGCCGAGCGAGACGAGCAGGAACGAACTCGCCACAGGCTCCTTCTCGAGGTCGTAGGCCGTCATCAGGCCCGCGACCGCGAGCGGGTGCTCGAACTCGCCGATGGCCAGCGCCGCGGAACGCCGCAGCTCGAGGCGCGAGCCCGACGCGAGGTGCTGGAGCTCGCCCAGCGTTTCGGCGTCGTCGCTGGCGCGCAAAGCCTCCGCAGCGCGGCAACGCACGCTCACCGGCCAGCTCTTGTCGTTCGAGCACTCGGCTGCGAGTTCGAGCAAGTCGTGGCTCGGGTTGAGCAGCACGTACGTCATCGCCGCCACGCCGAGCGCCTCGCGCTCCGCCGAGGGCAGCCGCCGGACGAGCTCGATCACGGCTTGATCGCAGCTCTCGTCGAAGCCCACGCGCCGGCCCAGACCCAGCGCCAGCAGCGCGAGCGCGCGCTCGCGCCGGGCCAGGTCGCGCACGCGACCCGCCTTGCCGTGCTCGACGGCGCTGAGCAGCACCGTTTGCGCCTCGCTCGCACCGCTCGCGCCCAGTCCCAGCAGCGCCGCGTCGCGCACCGACTGCTGGCCGTCGGCCAGTCGCTCGACCAGCACGCTGACCGAATCGGCGCCGGCCACGCGACCGAGCGCACCCGCCGCGGCGGCGCGAATGCGCGCATCGCGGTGTTCGACTTCGCGCAGGAGCAGCGGCGCCATCGCGCGGCGCATGAAGCTCAAACCCGAGGCCGAGCTGCGGCCCGGCGCGTCGTCACCGCGCGCCAGTTCGAGCCGGTTGGGGCGCAGGAACTGGAGCTTGTTGAACTCCCACCACTGCCACCAGGTCGAGTCGGCCTCGCTCTGCGGGCCGCCGCCGGTCGGCGAGCCGCCCGGGACGTCGGGCGCGGTCGGACCGAGCGAAGTCGGGCCTGCGCCGGTCGGGCCGGCCGGAGCGAAGCCGCCCGGTGAGCGCGGACCCGCAGGTGCTGGCGCGGAGGGCCCCCCGCCGGCGGGCGAACCGGGACCACTGGGCGAGCCCGACCCCGGGACCACATCGCCGATGTCCGGCGGGTTGGGGACTTTCGGCATCGGGGGCCCCTGGATGCGAGCGGCCTCGTCGAGCGCCAGCCCGTGCGTGTCCAGCCAGCCGAGGAAGCGCGCGTCGTGCGACAGATCGACGATCCAGGCCGTGTTGCGAGTCGCAGCGACCTCGTTCACCAGCTCGTCCTCGCCGGTGGCGTGGAGCAGCTCGGCGATCGCGCAGCGCCGCCCGTCCACATCGACGAACTGCGGCAAGCGGGCGCCCGGATCCAGCGACTGCACGCCGAAGTCGGCGCGCGTGACGTACGCGTCGAGCACGTCGAGCAGGCGCGCGCGGGCCTCGCGCTGCTCCGGCGAAAGCGCGTCGAGGCTGGCTCGTGAGAGTTCAGCCTCGACCTTGAGGTAGCGCTCGCGCGCGATGTCGCGTTCCGCGCGGAGGGGGTCGTTGTTGGAGCTCGTCTGCGGCGCCTGGGAGAGCGCTAATGCCGCGGCGAGGAGGATCGCTGTCGAATGCATGTCGGTTTGCCTCGGTGGATCGGCCGCACTTGGACAACGGCAAGGCTCGTGCCCCGGCGACGACATGTCGCGAGTGCGAGCCCACGCGATTGCGCGAGGGTGCGAGCACTGGCCCGCACCGACGCCGCTGCCTGGGGCGTGCGCTAGACGCGCGCGGGGTCGTGGTGACGAGTCGGCGCGCTTTCGCCGCCGCTTCGGCCTGCGGTCGACGCGCCCGCGCCCGGCTGCGGGAAGTCGAAGCGCCCCCGCGAGCAGCCCCCTGCCGGAGCTGGGCGCGCGGGCCTCTCCACAGCCCGGCGGCCCCAGCCAGATGACGGACAGTCCGGGAACGCCGACGGCTGGGGCGTGGGTGACCCGGTTGTTATACTCGCAAGTATAATACTCGGAGTTAGAATCCAACCCATGCCGCCCTCCTCCCCCATGCGTTCTGGACAGGCCCGCGCCCGCTTCGTGGGGCGCGACCGCGAACTCGAGGTGCTCACCGAGCTGTGGGACTCCGGCCGGCCGGAGCTGTTCGTGCTCTACGGCCGCCGCCGGGTCGGCAAGACAGAACTGCTCCAGCGCTTCTGCGCCGGTCGCAAGTCGGTGTACTTCCTCGCCGCCCAGGTGCGCGACCGCGACAACCTGCGCGCGCTGCGCCAGGCGATCGCCGAGGAGCTGGGCGACAAGCTGGCGAGCGAGGTCGAGTTCCCCGACTGGAGCGCCGCGCTGGGATTCCTCGCCGAGCGCGCCGGCGACGAGCGCGTGGCCGTGGTGCTCGACGAGTTCCCCTACCTGTGCGAAGCGAACGCGAGCGTGCCTTCACAGCTCCAACGCTTCTGGGACACGCGCGGCAAGCACAGCTCGCTCATGCTCGTCCTGTGCGGCAGCCAGGTGTCGTTCATGGAGAAGGAAGTGCTCGCGGAGAAGTCGCCGCTGTTCGGGAGGCGCACGGCGCAGCGGCGCCTGGAGCCGATCTCGCCCGCCGACGCGCTCGCGTTCTTCCCCAACTGGTCGATGCACGAGCGCGTGCTCGCCTACTCGATCCTGGGCGGCATGCCGGCCTACCTGCAGCGCTTCGACGACTCGCGCACGATGCGCGAGAACCTCCTGCGCGAGGTGCTGCGCCCCGAGGGCTTCCTGTTCGACGAAGCGCACTTCCTGCTGCGCTCGGAGCTCACCACGCCGGCCACGTACAACTCGCTGCTCGCGGCGGTCGCGCGCGGCGCGCAGAAGCTCAACGACATCGCGCTGGAGGTCGGCGTCGACTCGACGACCGCCAACAAGTACCTGCACACGCTGCGCGAGCTGCGGCTGGTCGAGCGCGAGACGCCGCTCACCGATCCCGACCCGCTGCGCTCGCGGCGCGGCGTGTACCGCATCGCCGACCGCTTCCTGGCCTTCCACTTCCGCCACGTGCAGCCCAACGTCTCGTTGATCCACGCCGGGCGCGGCGACCGCGTGTACGAGCAGTTCGTCAAGCCCGACTTCGAGCGCCTGTACGACGAAGCGCGCGTCGATTTCGTGCTCGACCACCTGCGCCGCGACGCAGCCGAGGCGCTGGGTGACGAGGTCAGCGATGTCGCGCGACATCCTGGCCGCTACGTGCGCGCCATCGCCCGCACCGCGCGCGGCGCGCCGGTCGCAGCGATCGTCCTGCCCGACGGCAAGCCGGCCATGGGCGCGCTGGCCAAGGAGCTCGAGACGCTCGAGACGGCCTTCGGCGCCAAGCTCATCAAGCTCAACTACGGCCTCACCGAACGCCCCACGCGTCCGATCGAGGTCGAGCGCGTCCCCGACGGAGAGCTGATCTGATGGCCATCGAGCAACGCTTCCAGGAGTACTTCGACGCGCTGGACCGCGCGGGCAACCAGGACCGCTGCTACGTCTGCCGGCGCACTTCGGCCGAGGTCAAACGCTTCTTCGGCTTCGCCGAGGACGGCACGCCGCTCGAGGCCGCCGAGTACGGGCTCGAGGACGTGGTGCTCGAGCCCAAGCTCGACGTGATGAGCTACCGCGGGCACCGGCCGGTGTGCGCCGTGTGCCAGCTCAACTTCGACTCGATCTTCCTCCTGGGCGAGCACGGGACCCTGGCCAAAGTGCTGGCGGAGATGGAGCACGAACGCGAGCGGCTGTGGCCGGACTCGGATCCGAGCTGAACGCGCTTTCAGTCTGCGGGCGCGACCTCGCCGGCGAAGTGCTCCAAAGGCGCGCCCAGGCTGCGCTCGAGTGCGAGCTGCGCCGCCGCGAGTTCGCGACGGGCGCGCACGCGGTCGCGCTGGGCCTGGGACTGTCGGCGGCGCGCGTCGAGCAGCTCCAGCACGGTCGCATCGCCCAGCTCGAGCGACCGGCGCGCCAGGTCGACCGCGAGCTCGCAGGCCGGCGCCAGATCGCGCTCCAAGGCGTCGAGAGAGTCGCGCGCCGCACTCGCACGCCGCACGGCGGCTCGCACCTGCGCATCGACCTCGGTCCGCAGCGCCGCGCGCTCGAGGTCCGCCGCCGCGAACACGTACTGCGCTCGACGGATCTGCGCCTGGTTGGTGTCGAACACGGGCGCCTCGAGAGTTCCCGCCACGCCGCCGACGAAACTCGTGTTGCTGCCGACCTCGGGTTGCTCGCTGGTGAAGCCCAGCGCCGCGTTCCTGACACGCCGCCCGCTCTCGAGCTCGAGGGCCGCGCGCGCGCGCTCGACCGCCTTGTCAGCGCTCTGCACGTCCAGGCGCGTCGAACAGGCGCGAGCCACCCACAGTTCGTCGGCCCCCTCGAACTCCGCGCCACCCGGCAACGCTGACGTCAGCTCGACGTCGCTCAGGTCGCGCTGCAGGGCAAGCAGCGTCGCCAGCCTCGCATGGCTCGCACTCTCGGCGACGTGAGTCGTGCGCTCGGCGAACTCCGCCGCGCGCATTTCGGCCTGAGCCGCGGCGAGCTCCGTGCGCGTCGCGACAGCGACCTCGACACGTCGTTGCACGGCCGCCGCCGTCTCGCGCGCGACGCTGAGCGCAGCGAACGCCGCCTCGCGCTCCTCGCGCGCGGCTACGCCATCGAAGTAGGCCTCCTTGACGTCGACGACCAGCTCTGCGGCTGCACGCGAGAGCTCGAGAATGCGCGCGTCCTGCTCGAGCCGCGCCGCGTGCTTGCGCGCCCGCAGACTCCACAGTTCGGCGACGCTCTGCATCACGTCGAGACCGATGCGCTCGCGCCCGCCGCCGGAGGGCCACAGGAAGGCCAGGCTGAGGCTGGGGTTCGAGATCAGCCCGGCTTGAACGAAGTCCGCGTGGCCGACGCCGAGCTCCATGAAGCCCGCCTGCAGTCGCCGATTGTTGAGCAGCGCGAGTTCAAGCGCTTCGTCGAGCGCGAGTCCGCCGCTGAGGCGGGCGTCGATCTGCTCGGCGCTCAGCGGCGCGCCGTTCGGATCGTGCACGGCCACTCCGGGCGCCGCGGCCCCGACGGCGGCGCGAGCGCGCTCGAAATCGGGCGCGGGATCGACCACGGTCGTGCAGGCCGCCGCGAACGCAAACGAACAGCAGAGCGACGCGAGCGAGAGATCACGCGAGCGCATGGGCAGCCTCCGTGGCGACTCGTTCGTCGCTCTCGAGTTCGAGCGGACGCGCACAGCGCAAGAGCAGCGCTGGCAACAGGAACATGTTGAGCAGGGTCGAGGAAAGCAGCCCGAACAAGATCACGATCGCCATGGGCGTGAGGATCTCGCTCCCTGGCGCGTCGCCGCGCAGCGCGAGCGGCACGAGCGCGAGTCCCGAAGCCAGCGCGGTCATGAGGATCGGGGACAATCGCTCGCGCGCGCCGCGCCGCACGGCCTCGCGGAAGTCCCGCACGCCTTCGAAGCGCTCCAGGTGGCGCACGTGCGCCACGATCATGATCCCGTTGCGCGCGGCGATGCCGAACACGGTGATGAAGCCGATCAACGTCGCGACCGAGAGCACTTCGCCCGAGAGCCACACGCCGAACACGCCGCCCACCAGCGCCAGCGGCAGGTTGAGCATCACCAACGCGACGTCGCGGGCCGAGCGGAAGGTCGCATACAGGAGGAATGCGATGGCGACCACGATCAGCGCGCCGAGCACGAGCAGGCGCTGCGCCGTGGCGGCCGCGGTCTCGAACTGGCCGCCGTACTCGATGAAATAGCCCGGCGGCAGCGACAGGCCCTGCTCGAGGCGCGCGCGCACTTGGTCCACGATTCCGTCGAGGTCGCCGCCGCTCACGTTGCAGGTCACGGCGATGCGGCGCTGCGCGTTCTCGCGCGCGATAAAGTTGGGCGTGCGGTCCTCGCGCACGGAAGCGAGCTGCGAGAGCGGGATGCGAGCGCCGTCGGGATGCTCGACGAGGATGCCCGCGACATCGCCTGAACTGAGCGCGTCGACTTCGCCCACGCGCACCACGAGGTCGTAGGCGCGCGTCCGCTCGAGCACGCGCCCGGCGACTTGGCCCGTGGTGGCGAGCTCGAGCGCCTCCGCCGCATCGGCGACGTGCAGTCCGTTACGGGCCAGCGCCGCGCGGTCGAACTCGATGCGCACGGTGGGCACGAGCACCTGTTGCTCGGTCGAGAGGTCCACCACACCCGGAACGTCGCGCATCAGGCTCTCGGCTTGCGTCGCGAGAGCCCGCAGGCGCTCGAGATCGTCGCCGAAGAGCTTCACCGCGAGGTTCGCGCGCGTCCCCGAGAGCATGTGGTCGATGCGGTGGCCGATCGGCTGGCCGAACGTGGCTTGGATGCCGGGAACGGCCGCGAGCTCGGCGCGCAGCGCGTCGAGCAGTTCGTCCTTCGAGCGACGCTCCAGCCCCAGCTTCACCGGCGCTTCCATGTCGAGCGTGAGGTCGATCTCGCTCGCTTCGACGCC
This sequence comes from Planctomycetaceae bacterium, assembly GCA_011525785.1. Classification (GTDB taxonomy): domain Bacteria; phylum Planctomycetota; class UBA1135; order UBA1135; genus WYBT01. Next base: position 37,421 of record WYBT01000021.1, on the reverse strand, counting down.
CTGCACGTGCTCGTCCTCCTCTGCGCGGCCGGTGCGACGGCCGATGGCGACGATCTCGGGGTGCTTCATCAGCGACTCTTCGACCAGACGCGCCAGCGCGTCGCTCTCGGCCAGCGAGGCGCCTGGCGTCGTGACCACGCCCACCACCAGCGCGCCCTCGTTGAACTCCGGCAGAAACGAGCGCCCCAGCGAGAGCGCGACGGCGATCGCCGCCGCGAACAGAGCCGCGCCGGGGAGGGCCAGGGCCCACGGGCGCCGCAGCGACCACTCGAGCGGCGCGTCGTAGGCGCGCAGCAGGACGCGTTCGACGAACGGCCGGTCCGCGCGCGTGATCGCGGTGCTTCGCGGAAGCAGCAGCGCGCACAGCGCCGGCGTGAGCGTGACGGCGGTCAGCAGCGACGCGGCGAGCGAGACGCTGAAGGCCACTCCGAGCGGCTGCAGGAGTCGGCCCTCGACGCCCGAGAGGAAGAACAGCGGCACGAACACGAGCAGGATGATCAGCGTCGCGAGCACGATCGAGCTGCGCACCTCGACGCTCGCGTCGAAGATCACCGCAGCGGAAGCACGTCGGCGCGCCTGGGGCAAAGCGGCGTTCTCGCGCAGGCGTCGCACGACGTTCTCGACGTCGATGATGGCGTCGTCGACCAGCGCTCCGATCGCGATCGCCATGCCGCCCAACGTCATGGTGTTGATGTTCGAGCCCGTAGCCTGCAGCGCCAGAACGGTCGCGAGCAGCGAGACCGGAAGCGCCACGAGCGTGATCAGGCTGGCCCGCGCGTTGGCGAGGAAGGCCAGCACGACCAACACCACGATCGCCGCGCCCTCGAGCAACGCGGAGGTCGAGTTGCGAATCGAGTTTTCGATGAAGGTGGCCTGGCGGAAGAGCTGCGCGTTGAGCGTCATGCCCTCGGGCAAGCTCGCCTGGAGCTCCTCGAACACTCCATCGAGCCGCGCCGTCAGCTCGAGCGTGTTCGCGCCGGGCTGCTTTTGGATCGCCAGGATCACGGCCCGTTCCGTGACCGGCGTTCCGTCGTCGAGCCGCCGCGAAGCGGAGCCCTCGCCGCGCTTGAGCGGGCTTCCGACGCGCACCTCGCCCAGATCCGCGACGGTGATCGGCACGCCGCTGCGCACGGTGACCTGCGTGGCCGCCACGTCGGCGCTCGTGCGCACGCGCCCGATCCCTTCGACGAGCAGCTCGCGCGCGCCCTCGTTCAAGACGCCGCCCGCAACGTTCTCATTCGCCCGTGCGAGCGCACCGACCACTTCGTGCGCGCCGATGCCGTAGCTGCGCAGCAACTCGGGCGACAGTACGGCTTCGAGCTGCATCACGTCGCCGCCGATGGGCGTGACCTGCGACACGCCCGGCACAGCGAGCAGTCGCCGGCGCACTTGCGTCGTCGCCGCGCTGCGCAATGCGATGCCGTCGTGCCGATCCGACGTGAGCGAGGCGAACACGATCTCGCCCATGATCGAAGAGATCGGCGCGAGCTTGGGCGGCTCGACCTGGGGCGGCAGAGCGCTGGCCAGTGCGCCGAGTCGCTCGGCGACGATCTGCCGCGCGCGCAGGATGTCCGAGCCCCACTCGAACTCGACCCACACGACGGCGATGCCCACCGCTGTGCCCGAGCGCACGCGGCGCACGCCGGACGCGCCGTTGAGCGCCGACTCGATCGGCAGCGTGACCTGCGTCTCCATCTCGAGCGGCGAGAGACCGTGACCCTCGGCCACGACGGTCACCGTCGGCGCGGTCAGGTCGGGGAACACGTCCACCGGCATGCGCGTCGCGACGAACGCGCCCCAGATGGCGATCGCGAGCGCGATGGCGACGACGGTCAGACGACTGGCGAGCGACCAGCGAATCAGTTGAGCGATCACGTCGACCCCTTCAGTGCGCGTGGCCGTGGCCGAACGAAGCGGGCGCCGCAGCCGCGAGCTTGACCAAGTGCGCGCCGCGCACGGCGACGTGCTCGCCAGCTTCCAGTCCGCTCAACACTTCGACGTACTCGCTCGAGCGCAGCCCCAGCTCGAGTTCGCGGCGCACGAAGGCCTCGCCCGAAGCCATGACGTAGACCGTGGGCACGCCCTGGTCGACGACGAGCGCGCTCGCGGGAATCACGACCGCGCAGCGCCGACGCTCGAGTTCGAGCGCGAGCTGCACACGCTGGCCTTCCTTCAGTTCGCCGTCGACGTTGGGGAATTCGTAGCGGATCGCGAAGGTGCGCGTGGCCGTGTCGATCGACGGCGCGAGGTAGCCGGGCGTCGTTTCGGAGCTCACGAGATCGAACGTGCGCTGCCCGAGCGCGGGGAACTTGGCGCGCGCCTTGGGCAGCGTGCGCACGCGCGGCTGATCGAGCTCTGCGACCTGGCCTTCGATCCACAGGCGCGACGTGTCGAGCACGCGGAAGACGGTCTGCGCATCCGTCACCGACTCGCCGGGCGCCGCCTGCACCGCGACGATCGAGCCGGCGATCGGCGCGCGCAGCTCGAGCCGGAGCACGCGTTCACGGTCGACGTCGGCGCGCTCGGACTTGGACTTGCGCGCCCGCTCCAACGCCTCTAGCGAGGCCGCTGCGGCCGCGAGTTCGGCCCTTGCGCTGGAAACGGCGTGCGCCGCCTCCTCCAGGCGCGGTTGCGTGGCGAGCGACTCGCCGCGCAGCACGCTGACGCGCTCGAACTCGCGTTCGGCGTGCTCCAGCGCCGCGCGGGCGTTCTCGTGGTCGCGCGTGACCTCGAGCGCGCGCAGCTCGAGCTGCAGGGACAACGACTCGAGCTCCAACTCGAGCGCGCGCAGTTGCGCGACCTCCGCCGGCCCCAGCGGCGGCTCGACGTGGGCGAGCACTTGCCCGAGTTCGACGCGGTCGCCGACAGCGGGCCAGCGCGCGGGCGACGCGGCGCTCAGACGCCCCGCTGCCGGCGAGGACACCAGCGCACTCGCGCCGTCGGGCGCGCGCGTGAGCGCGGGGACCGCGAGTTCGACGGCGAGCTCCCGCGGCTCGGCGCGCGCGAGCAGCAGCTTCACCTTCCACTGCTGCTCCATCAGGAACGCGATCTCGCTCGAATCTTCGGGCGCCGGCTCGACGGCTGCGGCCGCTTCTGCAGCGCTCGCGAACACGCGCACGGAGCCGAGCTCGATGGTCTCGCGCGCTTGCTCGCTGTTCAGCACCAGGCGCATCGAATGGTTGCCAGCCAACGGCGGCGCGCCGTCGGGCACGAACAGCCCCTCGCGCTTGGGCGCAGTGACGCTCACACGCCACGCGCCGATCTCCAGCGACAACTCCCCGGCGCGCACTGGCTCGCCGGTCGCGAGCACGGAGTAGTGCGCGAGGAAGCGCGCGCTCTGTCCGACCACCAGCGGCGGATGCTCCATGAACAGGAGCACGCGCTCGCCGAAGTGCGTGACGGTTTGCGGCTCGAGCTCGGGCTCAGCGGCCGACACCGCTGCTTGCAGCGCGGCCTCGCGCGGCTCGCACGACGCGCACCACAACCCGACGAACAGCGAAAGAGGACGGACGAACGGAACAGCTCTGCGCAAGACGACACCTCGAAACTCTCGGGATCCAAGCGACTCGGCGACCGCCGCACGCGCGGCCGCACCCGCACGACACTCCGCCTAGGGGCGGAGCGCGGCGCGCTAGATCCGGAGAGCTCGATTCGTGAGCAGCAGACTGGCCAGCGTCGAGCGCTTCTTGCGCGCTCGGCCGACGGGTCGCGGCGGGGCTCGCGCTGGACGTTCGGCGAAGGCCAGCGCATTCCAACGCGCGCGGAAGAGGTGCTGTTCGAGGCGCGACGCCCCATCCGCGCGCGTGAACGAGCGGGACTCGCAGCACAGCGCGACGCACTTGGGAAACTCGACCTGTGCACCCGACGCGCGCAACTCAGCGCTCGGCGCGTCGGCGACGATGCTCGTCAGCTCATCGGGCTGATCCAGGCGCGGCGCAGGATGCTGCGAATCGCGCTCGGCCGCCGGGGTCGGCCGCTCAGCGTGGCCGTGTGCGCCCCAGTGCAGATGGGCGTCCCCGTGCGCGCCGTGCGCGTGGACGAGCGCCTGCGCGCCCGCCAGGAGACTCGCGACGGCAAGCAGCAAGGCCGCGAGCCACGGACCCCACCGCCACACGAGGCGCTGCGCGCCGGTCTGGCTGCTCGGGGCATCGGTCATCCGGGGGATTAGCGCAGGAGCTCCGGGGCGACGCAAGCCGCGAACTCGGCCGCAGTCGCCCCACTCACCCGGCGCTGCACCGTTGTGACCCCCGGTCGCGGACCTCGCTAGGCCCACGGGTATCTTGACCAGCCTCTCGACTCACCATGCGCCACCTCAACACCATCGCCCTGGCCGCCCTGCTCGCCCTCGCCGCCGCCTGCGGCTCGGTCCGCACCGACGCCCACGCCGAAGCGGCGTCCCCGACGCTGTTGCTGCCGTCGATGGAGCTCAAGGAGCCGGCCGACTTCCCCGGACTCCACAACGTGGTGCGCTACGCGGACCGACTCATGAGCGGCGCGCAACCCGAAGGTGAGGAGGGTTTCGCCACGCTCGCAGCGCTGGGCGTCAAGACCATCATCTCGGTCGACGGCGGCAAGCCGGATGTCGACCTCGCGGCGCGCTACGGCCTGCGCTACGTGCACCTGCCGATCGGCTACAGCGGCATCGATCCCGAGCGCAAGGCCCACCTCGCGCGGGCGGTGCACGAGCTGCCCGGACCGGTGTACCTGCACTGCCACCACGGCAAGCACCGCAGCGCCGGCGCCGCAGCAGCGGTCGTCATGTCGCTCGGAATCGGCGACAGCGCCACGCTGCTCGGGCGCATGGGCGTCTCGGGCACCGCGCAAAACTACAAGGGCATGTGGGCGTGCGCGAGCGAGACTCCGCAGCTCAGCGCCGCGCAACTGGCGAGCGCGCCGGCCGAGTTCCCGAGCGTGTACCGCACGAGCGGCATGGTCGACGGGATGGTCGGAATCGACGTCGAGAACGACAACGTCAAGTCGTGTGAGCGCGCCAAGTGGACCTCGCCGGAGGACCACCCCGACATGTTCCCGGCCAAGGCCTCGGGCGGGCTTGCCCGGGCGCTGCACTCGCTGCTCGACGACGCGGAGACCAAGGCCAAGGGCGAGGAGTTCGTGGGCCTGATGAAGGCCTCCGCGAACGCCGCCGACGCGCTGGACGAGGCTGTCAAGGCCGGCAAGGCGCCTGACGAGCTCTCCGGACTGTTCAAGAAGGTCGGCCAGTCCTGCAAGGACTGCCACACCAAGTACCGCGACTGAGCGGATCGCGACTGACACCGCTGAAGCGCGCGGCCGCGGCGAGTGGGACGAACTCTTCCGCGAACGGTAGAATCCAGGACTCGGGCGGCCGAAAGTGGTCGCCCGAGTCCTGTTTCCGCTCCCAACCCTTTCTTCGATCCCCCACGGCCCCGCGCCAACGCCCTGCCGCCATGTACGACCCCGAACTCGTCCAACCGATGCGCGATGAAGTCACCCGTCTGGGCCTCAAGGAGCTGCGCACGCCCGGCGAAGTCGACAGCGCGCTGACCCAGCCCGGCACGGCCCTGGTGTTCGTGAATTCGGTCTGCGGCTGCGCGGCCGGCGGCGCGCGACCTGGTCTGCGCCTCGCGCTCCAGCACGCCACCAAGAAGCCGACCGCGATGTACACCGTGTTCGCCGGCATGGAGGCCGACGCCACGCAGAAGGCGCGCGGCTACTTCGCGCCCTACCGCCCGAGCTCGCCGCAGATCGCGCTGATGAAGGACGGCAAGCTCGTCACGATGATCCAGCGCCACGACATCGAGGGCCAGCAGCCGGCCGCGATCGCGCAGATGCTCACCAAGGCCTTCGAGCAGCACTGCTGATCCGCGCGGCGAGCCAGGGCACGTTGTGACGCAAGCGCTCGAACTCGCTGAGGCCTTCCTGCAGGAGGCCGTGTTCCGCTCGCGCGCCGAGCAGGCCGCGAGCACGGCCCTGGCCCAGCTCGCCACCCTCAAGCAACACGACAAGCAGCGTCAGTGCGGGCTGGGGACCGAGGCGGCGATCGCGCTCGACCTCACGCCGCGCGCGGCCGAGTTGGCGCTGCAACTGTGGCCCGCGGGGCTCGACGCCGAGCGTTCGCGGGCCGTGCGCACAGTGCTCGCGCAGTGGATCGAGCGCCAGGACCAGCTCGACCGCGAACGCAACCACTTCCTCAAGGCCTTCCGGCAGGCGCACGGCTTCGATCGGCGCGCGTACAGCGCGGCGCAACTCGCCGAGTACGAGGCCGGGCTCGAGCGCGTCAACGCGCAGACCGCCGCCGAACGTCGCGCAGCCGCCCAGCAACTGCTGGCCTGAACGCGGCGCGCTGCGCCGACGCTCGAGAGCTGCGTTATCCTCGCGCGCACCACTTGCGGAAGTGGCGGAATTGGCAGACGCACAAGACTTAGGATCTTGCGCCGCAAGGCGTACGGGTTCGACTCCCGTCTTCCGCACCACGACTCACGCCGCTGGGGCGCGAGTCGCGCGCTCAAAGTCCGATCCAGCGACCGATGGCGTAGGCGAACCCGATCGCTGAGAAGGCGAAGCCGAACTCGCAGAGTCGGCACAAGGTGTGGGCCAGAAAGCGCGCCAAGGATGCCTCCTGCCCCTTTCACGGGGCTTCGCGTCGCCAACTTTTCGAGAGCGAGCCCTGAGACTCAGGGCCTCGCTCGGGGACTGCAGGAGTTCCGCGGCTGAAAAGCCCGGCGGGTCAAGAATCGCGCGATTTCGAGTGCGTAGTCGGGTGCGCAGTCAGCCGCGTAGTCGGGCGCGCGCCAGTGGAACTCAGGGGCAAATCGTCAGCTTCGCGGCGTTGGTGAGGTTGGTCGTGCTCGCGCTCGCGGGGTCACGCGACCAGTACTGCGTGTAGACCTCGCGGCCGGGGTAGAGGCCGGGGTCAATGAAGCTCTGGATCTGGCCGTTCAGGTCGAAGGCGAAGGTCCCGCTGCAGTCGCCGCCGCCGGGCGTGCCGCCCGAGTTCTGGATGGTGGTGCGCAGCGTGGGCGGCTGGACGCAGAGGATGCCGCCCTGGAACGGCGCGTTACTCGGCGCGAAGCCGTAGAAGAGCAGGCCGCCGCGCTGCGCGACGATGTTCGAGGCGCTGATGACGCAGGGCGTGGCCGAGGAGTAGCTCGCTCCACCGCTGACGGCGATCGCGGGCGTGCAGCCCAGGCTGTTGACCTTGGCTGTGCAGTAGGTGCTCGCCGCAGGGCAGGTCCAGCCGGCGCGCAGCGTGCCGACGATCGAGATCGAGCCCGAGGCGCCGGTGGTGGGATCGCTGAACGGGAAGGTGGTGTTCACCGGCATGACCAGCGCGAGGTTCGAACCCACTTGGGTGAGCGTGCCGGTCTGCGCCTGCGGCGTGGAGACGAGCCCCGTGAGCGAGGTCGACGACGCGCTCGAGCCCAACGGCGTGACGACCAGCGTTCCAGCGAGGGCAGTGACCGTCACGCTGGCCGTGAACGCGCCGTTGGAGGCGATGGCGAAGCTCGGCGCGCTGAACGCCAAGTGCAAACCGTTCACGTCGATCAACGCCAGCGGCGGGAGGAAAGGAAAGACGTTGTTGATCTTGCCGCGCAGGTCGGGGACGACCGCCGCATCGCCCGTGCCGGGCAGCGCGCCCGTCGCGATCGGATCCGTTCCGGAGGGCGTCAGCACGATGTGCGTCGTCCCGTTCATCTGGAAGGCCGTCGAGGGGTTGCCGACGATCGCGCCCAGCGTGCTCGTGCCCGTCCAGTTGAAGTTCGAATTCGATTGATCGATCGAGAGCGTGAAGTCGCCTTGGGCGCTGGCGGCGGAGGCGGCGGTGACGAGGGCCAGGGCAGTGACGAATCGGCGCATGGAACGGGCTCTTGGGGGTGAGAACGGCAGGGGCTGGACGCGCGCCCACCGGACCGCGCCGCCGCATCGAGCATAGCGCCTCTCGCACATCCGGGACGGCTTGCGATCGCAGTGCTGGGGACCTGGCCCTAGGATGACCGATCTTCCGCGCTGGCCTCGCTCGCACTCGAGTCGCTCATGCGCCTGATCACCCAACTCATCGCCATCGCCGCGCTCGCGGCGTTTTCCTCCCCCGCCGCCGCCGACATCATCGCGATTCGCTTCACGAGCGCGAAGGTCGCAGGCCGCTACAAGGACCACGTGGTCCAGCGTGGCGGCGAGCTGATGGTGGTCGGCGAGCAGTTCAAGGACAACTCCGGCGGCGGCGGCGTGCCCGGCATGGGCGCGGCCGGCGGCGGTCGCGAGCCCTACAACGTGATGGTCGCCGACCCGAACGACCCGCTCAACGTCTCGTACAAGATCGAGCGCGAGAAGGACGGGACCGAGAAGATCGTCCGCAACCGCAAGAAGGTCGTGACGATCCCCGCCGACGATGTCGCCGGCGCCTCGGTGATCGTCAAGGACGGCACGCTCGCGACCTTCGCCGGCGACTACGCCGATCGCAAGCGCGAGATCGACCTTCTGATCGCCGAGCGCGACGGGAAGACCAAGGGCGGGCCCGAGTGGATGGGAACGCACCAGCGCGTGGTCATGAACATGGAGCGGCTCGAGTCGTGGCTGCGCTCGACGCTCTATCCGGGCGCGGCCGACAAGCTCGCCAAGGAGATCGCCAAGCAGCGCAAGCTCGCCACCGTCGACGCCGTGCGCGAGCGCAAGAGCACTGCGATCGCCTCACCCAAGATGGTCGAGGTCTTCCCGGACCTGATCACTGCCTCTCAATCGATCTCGAACGGCGCCGACAAGTTCAAAATGCAGGAGAGCCTGCACGCGCGGATCATCTACCGCGAAGGCATCGACGACGAGCGCGTCAAGAACCTGCTGATCCTGGCCGAGGAGATCATCGACGGCTTCCGCGTCGAGTTCGTCGATCCCTACCTCGACTCGGCCTACGAGGACCACATCCCCGACTACATCGTCTCCGAGTGGTTCTTCGGCTTCGACGATGTGACCAAGCAAGAGCGCTACTGGGTCGACTACTACCGCCAGAGCTGGGGCACGCGCAAAGACGAGATGCTCAAGAGCGCCGGCACCGGAATGGCGCGAACGATCGCGCCGCACTACGTGCACTACTGGCGCGCCAGCGACGACGCCAACCTCGAAGGCATGGTGGCGCACCAAATCGGTCACGACCTGGCCGCGTGCCACTTCGACAAGCGCCGCCTCGACATCTCGCAGGACTGGATCGGCGAGGGTCTGGGCCTGTTCGTGTCGCTCGAGTGGCTGGGCAGCAACAGCGTGACCTGCATGGCCTTCGCCGAGCCGGTCGTCGGCCGCAGCTCGACCAAGCGCGACGACGCCAAGGAAGGCGAGAAGACCGTGCAACTGGGCATGCGCGACTACTTCAACGCGCTGGCGCTCGAGAAGGGCCCCAAGATCGACAAGCTGGCCATGAAGAAGACCGCGGAGTTCGTCGACGCGGACTTGGCCAAGTGCTGGAGCCTGATCGACTTCCTGGCCAAGAAGAGCAGCAAGGAAGGTCAGCAGTTCCTGCGCGCCGCGTGCAACCACGCGCGCACGCCCTCGACCTTCATCCACGACTGGCGCGCGAAGGGCGAGGAGATCTTCGGGCTCGAGGGCAAGGACGTGTTCACGCACGTCGAAGAGCTGTGGAAGGCCTACGCCGAGCTCGGTCAAGAGACCGGCGACGTGCGCCGCAAGTGAGCGCTCAGCGGGCCCGGTGAACTCAGCGCGCGGCGTCGGCGGACAGCACCGCTGACGCCGCTGCCATTCCGGCTTTGCGTCCGCTGACCCAAGCCCACAGGAAGTTGAAGCCGCCGATGCGGCCGACCACGTCGAGCACTTCGCCGGCGAAGTACAGGCCCGGCACGGCGCGCGCCTCGAGCGTCTTGGTCGCGACTTCGTCGAGCGCCACGCCGCCGGCGGTCACCTCGGCCGTGCGATAACCCTCGTTGCCCGCGATCGCGAGCGGACACGCGGCAAGCGCAGTCACGAGCCGCTTGCGCTCGTCGCGCGTGAGCTCGGCCAACCGGCGCTCGAGCGGCACGGCGGCGAGTTCGGTGAGCCGCGTGACCAGCCTGCGCGGCAGGAGCTCGCGCAACGCGCCGCCGACCGCGCGCACGCCGCCGCCCGACAGGCGCCGCTCCCACTCGGCCGCGTCGAAGGCCAGCCAGGCCGCCTCCAGCCGCACGCTCTCGCCGCCCGGGGCCGCAAGGAAGCGCGAGATGTCGAGCGCCGCGGGCCCGCTGAAGCCGCGGTGCGTGAACAGGAAGTCGCCTGCGCTCGCGCCGAGCAGCTTGTCGCCCGCGCGCGCGCGAAGTTCGACGCGCAACGAAACGCCCGCCAGCTCGCCCCAGCCCGCGTCCGCCGCGAGCAGCGGCACGAGGGCGGGATAGGTCGCTTCGACGCGCAACCCCAGGCTCTGCGCGAGCGCGAAGCCGAAGCCGTCGCTGCCCGTCTTGGGGAGCGAAAGGCCGCCCGTGGCGAGGATCACGTTGCGCGCGCGGACAAGTGCGCCGCTCTCGAACTCGAGCTCGAAACGCGCCCCCGCGGGCCCGTCGATGCAGCGCAGCGCCGTGACGCGCTCGCCCGCGCGCAGTCGGACACCAGCCGTCGCGCAAGCGCCGAGCAAGCCGTCGACGATCTCGCGCGGATCGTCGCTCACGGGGAACACCTTGCCCGTCTCCTCCACCTTGAGCGCCACGCCGAGGTCGCTTTCGAAGAACTCGCGCACCTGCGCCAGCGGCCAGGAGGCGAACAGATTGCGCAGCGCGTTGCGCGAGCCGTGGGTGAAGAAGTCGTCGAGCTCGGACTGCGACGGCAGCACGTTGCAGCGCCCGCCGCCGCTCACGCGGATCTTCGCGCCCGGCTTGGGCCGCGTCTCGCACAGGAGCACCTGCGCGCCTGCGCGAGCCGCGAACAAGGCCGCGAGCAGCCCCGCAGCGCCCGCGCCGATCACGGCGATCGGCCAGACTTCAGGATTGGCCGACGGCGAATGCTGTTGCGAAGTGTTCATGCGGGGCGGTGGCTGCGCTCGGCGCAGATCCTGCGTTACCGCGAGGCTCGGCGCCATCGACTCGGCGCAATCGTGCGACGCGCAGGGACGGGCTAGCGCGCGAGCCGCTGGCGGAAGGCGATCGTCCGTCGCACGCCCTCGGCGATCGTCGCGCTCGGCGCCCAGTCGCACAGCGCGCGCAGCGTCCCGGTCGAAACCGGTCCGTGGCGCATCTCCTCGGCGCGCGTGGGCAGCGCGCCGAACTCGAGCCGCGCGCGCGGCAGGCCCAGCAGGTGCGCGGCAATCTCGACGAACTCGCGCACGCTCGCGAGCCTGCCCGTCGCGAGGTTGAGCGCGCGTGCTTCGATCGGATCGCCGATGGCCCCGATGCGCAGCAGCCCTTCCGCGACATCCTCGACGTAGGTGAAGTCGCGCTGCTGGAGTCCAGCGCTCAGCGGCACAGGCCCCGAGCCCTGCGCTGCATCGATCAAGCTCGGGAGCAGTCGCCCCGCGTGCTCGCCCGGGCCATAGACCGTGAACAGCCGCGCGCACACCGCGCGAAGGCCGCGTCGCCGGCTGATCTGCGCCAGTGCGCGCGCTCCTTCGAGCTTGGTGAAGCCGTAGCTCGTGGTCGGCGCGCAACGCCACGGGTCGGCGAGATCTCCGCCCACTTCACCGAACTCGAGCGCGCTGCCGGCGTGCACGAGCACTTGCCCGCTCCAGTGCGCATCGCTCTCGACGGCGGCGGCGAGCTCCCCCACCAGATCGCAGTTGAGCTGCTGCATCGCGAGCTCGTCGCGCTCGCCGCGGTCGACGCCGTAGCCGGCGAGGTTGAACACGATCTGCGGCTTGAACACGCGCACCAGGCGCGTCGCCTCGCCGCTTCGCGCGAGATCGGCGGCCCGTACATCGCAAGTGACTCCGTGGGCGCGCAACAGGCGCGTCGCGCTCAAGGCGTCGCGCGCAGCGACCGCGACATCCGCGCCGCGCGCGTGCAGTTTGGCCGCGACCCATTGCCCGATGAAGCCGCCGCCGCCGAGCACCAGCGCGCGCTTGTCGCGGTACGCGTCGAGCACGCTCACCGCGTCACCTCGAGGGCGGTGCAGCGCTCGTGCTCGTCGAAAAGCGGTGTCAGCGCGCCACGCCAGCTCGGATCCGCGCGCTCGATCAGCGTCTCCCAGGCCGCGCGCGCGGTGAGCAGCGGGGAGATCTCGAACTCACTCTTCTCCTCGGAGCGCCGTCCGACGATGCGCACCTCGCGGTCGGAGAACTCGTTGAGCAACTGGGCGCTGGTCTCGCCGTCGCGCGCCCAGGCGAAGATCGGCGCGTCTGCGTCCCAGCGCGGCGGGTTGAGCCACGCCAAGGCCGCGAGATCGGGGTGTCGCTCGCCGCGCACGAGCACCAGCTCGCGCTCGAGGCCGGCGCTGGCGACGACGTCGCGCGCCGTTCCGCGCACTCCGCGATAGCCCCAGTACTTGTCGAGCGCTCGCCACGGCATCCAGCTCGACAACGAGAGGATCGCGAGCAGCGCAAGCGCCGCATGCACGCGCGCCGGATCGTCGACGCGGCGCTCGAGCTCGTTCAAGCCGCGCACGCTCGCCCACAGGAGCGGCACGAGGATCAGGTGCCAGTAGCGCGCGCCGAAGTCGGGGCCGCCGTTGAACCAGTAGAGCAAGCTCGAGCCGACGATCGCGGCGACCACGCACGCCATGGCGCGGTCAGTCTTGCTCCAGCGCGCCACGAGCAGCCACAGCCACACCAGCGCGAGCGAGCCCGTGCACCAGCCGAACAGCTCGGCGTTCACGCTGAACAGGTTGAACTGCGCGGTGACCAGGCCCTCCCCCAGCGAGTGCCCCGGCCACGGATCGAGTCCGCCCCAGCCCAGGCCCTTGTCGGGGCCGAAGCCCATGTCGTTCTTGCCCGGGCCGTAGACGACGTCGACGTAGCGCTGAATCGGGAAGCGCAGCGGTTCGCCGGTCAGCGCGCGGTTGTACGGGAGCACGGCCAGTCCGCTGAGCGCGGTGCTCGCGACGAGCGCTGCGATCGAGCCCCAGCGCAACCGCGCTCCACCCAGTCCGATCGACCACAGGCCGAGCAGCAGCGCGAGCAGCATTCCATCCAGCGGCCGCACGAGCGACGCCACTCCGATCGCGAGTCCCGCGCCGACGCAGCTCGCGATGCTCCCGGTGCGGCGCGCGCGAGCGACGCCGAGGGCTGCGCAACTCGCGGCTAGCAACGTCAGCGGATGCGTCATGAAGCTCATGTTGAGGAACACGAACCACGGCGAAATGCACAGCAGCGCCGCGCCGATGCGCGCGTTGCGACGCGAGGTGAGTTCGCGCAGCAGCGCGTAGACCACGAGCACCGTCGCGCCGCCCAGCAGCGGGTTGACGAGCCAGGGAACTCCCGCCCACGCGCCGAGCGCGAGCACGAGCGGCCAGCCGAGCGGCACCGGGCAATACCACTTGCCCTGGTCGAGCAGCATCAAGTCGAGATCGAAGGCCGCCGGGACCGGGGGCGGCGCGAGGAACAGCTCGCCCGCGGCGAGGTAGCGCGCGTGGAACAGGTACACGACCTCGTCGGGGACGTGCGGCATGCGCTCGTAGACGAAGACGTTGAGTGCTGCAGCGACCAGCGTGCTCGCGATCGCGAGCGTCCACGCGAAGCGATCCGCGTTGCCTGGCGCTGGCGTGTCGTCCAGCGTCGAGCCGAAGACACGTTCCCACGCGGCTCGCACACGCGCGAGCACTGTCGGCGTGAGTTCGAACACCAACGCCGCGACGAGCGCCAGCGCCACGAGCTGTGTCAGGCCGACCATCCCGAACTCGGCGAGGCTCCGCTCCGCCGGTCGCGAGATCTTGGCGGCCGCGACGAGCATGAGCAGCGCGAACGCGATCGCCCGCCAGCCCCCGAGCAGCTCGCGAGCGACGCGTCGCAGTTCGCTGGCGCCATCGAGCTTGAACCCGAAGTGCAGCAACATCCCGAGCACCGCGGCGACCAAGTCGAACGCCAGCGGCTTCTGGAACTCACCCGCGTCGTCGAACAGTCGGTAGTGGTGGTAGCCCACCGCCGGCCCTGCATGCACGTCGAGGAGGTACAGCGCCGCGAAGCCGACTAAGAAGGCCACGCCAAACGCGACGCGCACTTGCGCGTGGTACGCCGCGAGCGTCAACAGCAGGAACCCGCACAGCAGCGATAGCGCGAGCCACGCGCCTCGGATCACGGGTTCGTCCACGGCGCGAAGTGTAGCGGTCACTCGGGCGCCCGTCCGGGCCGAGAACGCTCAGCGTCAGAGTGACCCGAGCAGCCGCTCGAGCAGGTTGCGTTCGAAGGCCAGGTTGGCGCCGAACGCAGCCAGCGGGAAAGCCAGCGCGCGCAGCAGCGGGTGCTGGACGAGCGGCGAGAACGCGCCCCCCGTGAGCGACTCGATCTCGTCGCGCAGAGCTGCGAGCCGGCGGCTGGCGGCCTGGTCGTCGGCGCAGCGCTCACGCTGCGCATCGAGCGTTCCGATCACGCTCGCGCGCGCGCTCTCGCACTGGCGGCGCATCCCGACGATCGCGAGCAGGAGCATGACGAAGAACAGCGCGAACACGCTCATGAGCACGCTGGGCCAGGGCCAGGCGTCGAACACCGAGGCGCGTGCAGCGATCATCAGTCCGAGCGCCGCCATCGGCCCCCAGGCGAGCGGCTCGACCGCTGCTGCGATGCGCTTGGCGAGCTCGAGTCGCTCGCGGCCCTCGGCCACGACATCGCCGCCGTGCGCGCGCAGCGTGATCGCCTTGGAGTCCACGACGCGGCCGATGGCGCGGCTGGCGAAGAACGAAACCTCCATCACGCGCACCGTCAGCATCAAGAACACGAACACCGAGGCGAACAGCGTGAGTCGGTCGAGCAAGTACGCGAGTTCGCCGCGCACCGGACTGGGCGGAGGCGGCGCAAGGATGAAGAACGGCGCGATCGCGGCGTACAGCACGAACGCCAGGAGCGCGACGCGCGCGAGCGTCCACGCCGGTCGGTTGGCGGAGCGACACAGGAACGCCCACAGCTCGTCGATGTCGCGCGCAACGCCGGCGCCATCCGTTGCCTCGCGCGCGCCGCGCTGGTTGGCGCCGCTCAGCTCGAGCGCCACCGCGCGCACCGCCGCTTGCACGCGAAGGCGCAGTCCCTGACCTCGGCTTGCTGCGAACGCCTCGCGAGCCGCGTCCAGGCTGCTCCAGTCGGCGACCCAGAAGGCGCTGACGGACCGGGCGCTCGAATCGATGCCCTGCTCGGCCGCGATCGCCGCACCGAAGCGCCGCAGTCGCAACTCGATCGACACCAACGCGGCCACGCACACGACCACGCCCGCGGCGCGCAGGCCGAAGGTGGGCCAGGCGCTGAGGCCTTCGAACAGGTACAGCGGCTCGGCGACGTAGCGCGCCTCGGCATCGGTGAGCACGCCCAGCAGCAAGAGCAGCCCCAGCGCAGGCACGGTCAGCCCGAAGAACATCAGCGCGATGCGCGCGTCGGAGCGGCGCCGGCGCGAGTCGACGGGCCGCGGCCGGACCGCAAACACCAGGAGCGCGAGCAGCAAGCCCGCCACGCTGGCGCCGGCCCAAACGTAGATGGCCGCGGGCCGCCGCGCTGGCGTCGCTCGTCCCGGTGCGGAGGGACTCTCGGCGACGCGCGGCGCCGCGAGCACTTCCACGCCCCCGAGCCCGGAGATCAGCGCGCTGGCGAAGTTCTCGAGCTGCGTGCGATCGTCGGCGCGCGCGCGAACCAGCGGCTCGGGACTGTCGGCTTGGGCGGCGCTGTTGAGCTCGACCGCGCGCGTGCGGCCGATCTCGTAGATCCCGGCCGTCGCGGGCGGACGCGGCTCGAGCCGTCGGGCGACGTCGCGCACGGCGAGGTAAACGCCGGTCTGGTATCCGTCGCGGAACTCTGGCGCGGCGCGGCGGACGGTCGCCTTGGCGTCCATGCTGGCGTCCGCGTCGTCGGGCGCCGGGCTCAACCCGAAGTGCGAGGCGACCACGAGGTTGCGCGTGAACGGCGCGTGGCGCGCATGCAGGTAGCGCACGTCCAAGTCGGTCGTGAAAAAGGCGGCGCCGGGAAACTGCGGCCGCAGCGCCTCGAGGATCATCATCGTGTCGTACTGATCGGTGGCGAACACGCAGATGGCGTCGAAGCGACCCGCAGTGGCGATGTCGTCGCGCAGGCGCCCGAGGTAGTCGAGCTGATGCGACTCGGCGGGATAGTCGCGCGAGACGTTGGTGGCGGCGGCGTTGTCCTTGCTGTCGCGCACGAGCGCGTCGACCCACCCGAACACCGGGAAGACCGTGAACTGGAGTCTCTCGAGCTGCGGATGCTGCGGCAAACTCGCCGTGCGCGCCGCCTCCATATTGTCCAGCCAAGACTGCCCGTAGGTGGAGTCCTGCTCAGCGATCAGCGCCACGCGCACCGGACGAGTCGCCAGGTCCGGAGGAATGAACTTCACGACTCGCAACGGGATCGCTGCGAGACGAATCCACAGAGGACTGGCTGTGTCGCGCGTTGAGTCGCGCACATCGATCATCGGCAGGAGCGCCGGCAAGCGCGCGACCAGTTCGGCCACCAGCAGCGTCGCCAGGACGCTGTCGGTGTTGATTGCGCGCCGGATCGAGAGGCCTGGCTTGTTCCAGTCCGCGTCGACCGATTCGAGCACGCCCGCGACCGGCTCGGACTCGCTCGGCAGCTTCACCTTCGGCGAGGTCGCGTAGGGCGTTGCGATCTTCAGGCGCGACGCGCCCGCGGCCGAGCCGAGCGCTGTGAAGCCCGACACGAGCTCCTTGAGTCGCCCCGACGTGGTCGGCCCCAGCCAGCACAGGTCGACGCGCTCACGCTCCACGGACACGTTTGCCAGCGCCTTGTCGAGCGCGCGCTCGAAGGCCAGCCCGAAGCCCAGCGGATCGCGCTCAATCGCGGCTTCGTCGATCCAGCACACGCAGACGTGCTCGTAGCTCGCCGTGGCGCCGGGCGCCGCGTCGAAGAACTCGTACGGAACGAGCACGCCGCCGCGATCGGGGTCCGCGAACTTCGCGTCCTTCTCGGGAGCGAACCAGCACAGGTTCAGGCGCTTGGATTGCCGCGGGTACAGCCCCTCGCGAACAAGTGCTGCGGAACTGGCGTAGCGGCCGCGCAGCCGGCGCTCGTGATCCTCGCTTAGCGCCCCGCCGCGCACGGACTCGAGCAGCAGGAGCAAGCGGCCGCTGGATTCGCTCGCTTGCGCGAACCCGTCCGCGAGAGTCGCGATTTCGAAGCGCGCGCGCTGATCCTCGCTGCCCTCACTCCAGGGCCTCGAGTTGCCCAGCTTGCCGTACGCCTGCTCGAGCGGATCGAAGGTGATCAGCCCGTCGGCCTGCCCGACCACGTTCACCGGATCCCAGGCGAGCGCCGCAGTGCGAGGCCGCGCGGAGTCGAAGCTCGGCGCGATGAACAGCCCTGTGAACAGCGCGGTCACGACGAGCAGCACGCTCGGGGCCGAGATCTTGTTCCACAGCGGTTCTCTGCGAGGCATCGTTCTCTCCTGGTGCGCAGCGCGGCTGCGCATCCGGTCATGTCGGGGCCGCAGCGTAGCGGACGCGAGCCAGCGGTCCGCATGCGCTGCGCCATCCACGCCAACTCAGTAGCTGACCCCGCTCAACCCTGCGGCCCACTGCAAGACGGCCGGGTCGCTCATCAACGAGACCAGGAACGTGGCCGCCGGCCCGATCAGCGGCCCGATCACGGGTGCGCGCATCAGACCTGGTTCCGGCGTCGCGCGCCGCTCTTCGAGCGCGCGACGAACACGTGCGCGCTCGCGTTGTGGCCGGCCCAGCTCTGCCAGCCGCGCGCTCAACTGCTCGAGGCTGTGCTCGTGCTCGTGTCGCAGGATCGAGGACGCTCGTCGCAGCCGCCACGTGCACAGTCCCAGGACGAGCAGCGCCCCCAGCAGCACCGCAGCGGCGCTGTTCGACCACATCCAGGCGTCGAGCAACGGCGCCCGCGCAAGCACGAACACGCACACGACGTACGCGGGCCAGCGGGGCAAACCCTCGGCCACCGAGATGAACTGAGCTGCGATCCTTTGTTGCTCCTGCACACGCAACAGGCCTCGCGGCGCACTCTCGTCGAAGTCGTCGAAGAACGGCTCTCCGGTGAACCACCCGCGCGTGGACCTGCTGACCTCGGCGGCTATCCGGACGCAGACCACGGTCACTTCAACTACGACGTAGACCAGTGCGACGAAGAGCGTGAGCGCGGCGAACTCGGCCCACTCGTGGAGGAACGTCGCGACCAGTCCACGTTCCGCCACGGCGGCGTGATCAAAGTCGGCGATCAGTTTGGTAGCGCCCCAGACGAGGCTGATCGCGAGCGACGCACGCAGCAAGATCCAGCGCAGCTTCGCAGACGAAGCGAACCCGCGCTGCAGTTCTTCAGTAGGCCCACCCGTGGATCGAGTGTGGAGCAGTTGCAACGACTCAGCCCACTCTTGGCGCCACGAGCGACATACAGGGGCCAGTTGCAGCCGGGCGCGGGTCTGCTCGGCCATGTCTTTCAACTGGGCTCCCACTCTCGAAATGCCGAGAACGGCCACTCCCGA
This sequence comes from Planctomycetaceae bacterium, assembly GCA_011525785.1. GTDB lineage: Bacteria > Planctomycetota > UBA1135 > UBA1135 > WYBT01. Next base: position 18,876 of record WYBT01000021.1, on the reverse strand, counting down.
GCTCAGCAGCAAGAGACCGACGGCCCCCCAGGCGCTCACACCCTGTGTCAGCACCAGCGGCTCCATGACCGTGTACTCGCTCGCCAGCTGCAATTCCGCGACGAACCACGCCGCCAGCAGAACTCCAACGGGGAAAGAGACCCCGAGCGCGACCTTCCTGACCGACGAGCGCAGTTTGATCTGCGTACGCTTGCTCGTCGACCACACGAAGGCGCACAGCGCGAGCCAGAAGGCCGTCAAGACGGCCAAGTGCATCCAAGCCGCTGGTACGCTGAACGCAGGGCTGGAAAGCACTCCTGATGACGACCCGTGCACTCCGTCGGCCGGCGCGCCGAACGTTTTGAACAGCGCGTTGGCGAACTGGATCGCACCCAGCGTCGGCGCGTCGAGTTCGCTCGGGCCCCGCCCGTTGGATGTCAGCCAGGGCGTGTTCAGCTCGATCGCAGCGCTCCGACCGATCTCGAAGAGCCGCGGCGAGAGATCGCAGGGACAGGCTAGAGGCGGCGGAACTCTGACCAGGCGGGAGACGGTGCGGAACATCGCATGCTCGTACGCATCGCGGAAGTGCAGTGTGGTTCCCGTGTCGTCGAGTCCGAAGTGCGACGCAACGATCAGGTTGCGCGTGTACGGCAAGTGCGACTTGTGCAGGTAGCGCGCGTCCATGTCCGTGGTGAAGAACAGCACCCCGGGGAATCGCGGCCGCATTGCGTGGAGGATCGCCAGCGTGTCAGAGACGTCGGTGCCGAAGATCCCGATCGCGTCGAAGCGTTCGCCCGAGAGATCACGCTCTAAGCGCTGCAAGTAGTCGAGCTGACTCGAGCCGTACGGGTAGTCGCGTAGTTCGTCACGCAAACCGGCGTCGGCCCCGTCGATCACACCGATGTACGGCACGAACTGAAATCGAATTGGGAAGTCATCTGACGGCGTGTGCTCGTCGAATCGCGACTCGAACCTGAAGTGCTGAGTGCGCCCGGCGAGCGTCACTACCGCCTTGCGCATCGTGTTCTTCCAATGACGGCCGTAGGCCGAGTCCTGCTCCGCGACGATCGCGACGCGCACCGGAGCCTTCTCGCATTTGCTGCGAGGTCTGACTACCGGAGCCCCTTTTCGGTCGACGTGTCCAACGACTCCGCCAGTGGCCGCGTGAAGTGCGCGCAGAAGCGGCGGCGGCGACTCGTTCGAGTCCAGAACAAGTCCGGATGCCAGCGCGTCGTCGAGTCGCGGAAGTCGCTGGAACAGCTCGCCGACCAACAACAGCGCGATCTCATCGTCCGTCTCGATCTCCGCCTCGAACGTCACGCTCGAGCGCCACCGTTGCAGCTCTTCCACCGCGCGGGAGAGCTTGGCCGTTTGAGTAGTAGAAGGCGACACGAACAAGCCCCGTCGACACAGCTCGTCCACCATTCGGGAGCGCTTGGCCGGTTCAGTAGCGAAGGGCGAGACGAAGTGGATGGGAGCTGACAACGAAGGGTCGGTCTCGAGTTCTTCGAGGACCGCTCCCAACTGGCTCGACCCGCTCGGCCCGATGTGCGTGACCTGCACGCGCCATGGGCTTCGTGGCCAGGGCGCGTCGATCTGGGTGTCGCCGACCAACTCCTGTTGAATTTCCGCTGCCCGCGCCATGGGTCGTTCGCCCAGGCCGTCCTCGTCGAGCCACAGCACAACTACGCGTGAGTGCTCGCTCACAGGCGCCGACGGCGGCCCGACGGACGCGCCCGGCGCTCGATCGAAAACGTCCAGCGCCGCCACAACCGCGCCGCTGTCGGGATCGACGTCACTGGGCCCGAACTCGATGAAGTGGGTTCGCCTGCGCTCCTTGAGGGCGAAGTTCGCGGCGGACATCGCCGCGATCACCGCATGACGGTCACGTCGTCGTCGCTCAACGTCTTCTCTCCAATCTCCGCCCGCGGCCCAAACAATCAGCAGCAGGACGCTCTCGGTGCTCGAAGGACGCAGCAGCGCTCGTGCGAGGTCGAGCTGACGATCCCTCCACTCGCTGCGGGACGCGCGCCCAGAGGGCTTGTCGGAATTCGCGAGTTCGACTCCGCGGCGCGCCACGGTGAGAGGGTCCTCTGTCGTCAGCGATCCGACGGCGCCCGTCCGAGCATCGAGGCTCCAGGGGGTGACCTCGAGAGGCGGACGCACATCGTCGTACGACGCGTCGACGAACCAGCCGGCGAAGCCGGTGATCAAGAGCAGCGCGAGGACCGGTGGAGCGATGCGTCGTCGAAGAGGCTCAGGCGAGTCGGGTGAACTCATCGGTGGGCTCGATGGAGTTGAGAGACTGCGGGAGAACGGAAGGGCTTCTCGGGGGCAAGCCGAGTGCGCAGTCCGCAACAGGCGGTGAGGAGTGGAGCCCGAAGCGATCCGCGCGCGCGGAGCCGGAAGGGGCGCTCCGCAGTGAAGTGAACGCGCGGCGCCTGTCGATCGAGCAACTCGCTACGCTTCCGCGCCCCAACATCCCAACCGTGAGATTCCTCGCCAGCGTTCCGACCCGGCTGTTCTTGATCTGCTGGATCGTCTACAGCGCGTTCTTCGCCACGAACGTCGTGCGCGAGCACTATCCCGCCTTCGCGCTGATCGAGCGCGGCGACTGGGTCTGCGATCGCTACTACGGCATGCACGCGGACCTCTTCCGGCACACCGACGGACACGTGTACACCGGCAACAACTTGCTGGGATCGCTGATCGCCGTTCCGTCGCTGCTGGTGTTCGATCCGCTGCTCGACGCGCTGGAGGAACATTCCAAGCGCGAACTTGCGCGGACGCCGAGCGTCGACGCGACGTACGACACCAAGTACCCGCTGCGGCGCGCGATGTTCCGCAAGGTGAAGGAGGCCGGGCTCGAGCTGCGCTTCGGCGCGGCGACCGCGATCACCTCGGCCTTCCTGATGGCGCCGCTGTGCGCAGCGCTGGTGGTGCTGATGTACGCGACGCTCTTGCGCCGCGGCGTCGAGCGCGGGCGAGCGGCCTGGCTCGCGCTGCTCTTCGCCTTCGCGACGCCGGTCTTCTATCGCTCGGCGCACCTCAACCACAACGTGTTCCTGATGGCGGCGGCGTTCGGCGCGTTCGTGCTGTTGTGGCGCGAACTCGAGTCGCCGCAGCCCAAGCTCTCGCGCCGAGCCTGGGCCGGCGCGCTGTGCGGCATGTGCATCGCCCTCGATTACGCCGGTGTCGTGCTCGCCGGCATGTTGGCGCTGTACTTCGTCGCCGAGCGAGCGCGGCAAGCGGGCCTCGCTCGCGCGCTGCGCGACGCAGTTGCGCCGGTCCTCGCTGCGCTGCCCTCGATCGCGTTCCTGCTCGGCACGCAGTGGGCGATGTACGGCGATCCGTTCACGCCGGGCCAGTTCGTGATGCCCGATCAGAACGAGTACGTGCACGAGGGGGCGCGGGGGATCGCGCTCCCGTCGCCGGAAGTGTTCCTCAAGAACCTCATCAGCCCGAGTTGGGGCCTCTTGCCGTTTGCGCCGCTGCTCGCCTTCGCCTTCCTGCCGGCGCGCGCGGCAACTCCGAGCACACTGCTGCTCCCGCGCCGCGAGCGCCGCTGGGTCTGGGCCTACACCCTCGCGTTCATGTTGTTCTGCGCGATGAACGTGTACTCGCTGCTGCAGTTCAACACGGGGTTTCGCTACTTGCTGCCCGTCGTACCGATGCTGTTCCTGGCCGCCAGCGATCACCTCGCGCGGCTCGACCGACGCTGGCTCGGCGCGCTGACCGGTGCGGTGCTGGCGCATGCACTGGTGCTCTCGATGATGCGCGAAGTGAGCGACACCGAGAACGAGCTGCGCCACGCGGCCTCGCAACTGGGAGTCTGGTCCGTGCAGCTCGAGGGCTACTGGACCGTGCTCCTCACGCAGACCGCCGTTCCTTCCTCGTGGATGCGTTTGTTCGACGAGGGCCCGCAACTGCCGTGGCTGACGGTGCTCGCCCAGACCAGGCCGCACGTGAGCTGGTTGAGCGGACCGGCGCTGCCGTCAGCGCTCGTCGGCGCCACGGCGCTCGTCTGCTGGGGCATCTGGCGACTGGGCGAGCGCGCCGCCGCACGCACGCGCACAGCGGGATAGACTCCGCGCGCGCCCTCTATGCCGCAGCCCACTCCGAAGGTCCGCCTCGTCATTCCCTGCCTGAACGAGGTCAAACAGCTCGAGTGGAGCGTCAACACCTGCCGCGAGTTCCTGGGAAAGAACTTCCCGTACCGCTGGGAGGTGTTCGTGGCGGACAACGGCTCGAGCGACGGCACGGCGGAACTCGCAGCGCAACTTGCGGCGCGCCATCCCAACGTCGGCTACTTCACGATTCCGCAGCGCGGGCGGGGCCGCGCGCTCAAGAAGGCCTGGAGCGAGTGCGACGCCGACATCGTGGCCTACACCGATGTCGATCTGTCGACCGAACTCGGCGCGCTCGAAAAGCTGTGTCGAGCGATCCACGAGGGTGGCTGCGATCTGGCGACTGGCTCGCGCCTGCACCCCGATTCGCAGATCAAGCGCGGCCTCAAGCGTGAAGTGATTTCGCGCTGCTACAACCTGGTTTTGAAGCTCGCGCTGTGCGTTGACTTCACGGACGCTCAGTGCGGGTTCAAGGCCATTTCGCGCCGCGCCGTGAACGAGATCCTGCCGCTCGTCGAAGACGGCAATTGGTTTTTCGACACCGAGTTGCTCGTGCTGGGCGAGCGACTGGGCTACCGCATCGCGGACGTGCCCGTGCGCTGGATCGACGACGACGACAGCCGCGTGAAGATCGTCAAGACAGCCGTCGAAGACCTCCAGGGCGTGTGGCGGCTGCGGAAGTTGCTTTGGAGTCGCGCCTTCAAGCAGCGTGTCGCGCTTCGTACTGCGCGAGCTTGACCGCGGACCGAGCTTGACCGCGGAGCAGGGGCGCTCGACGATTGCCCCCGCGCTCGCAGCGCTCGAACCTTGCAGCAGCAATCGCATCTCGCTTCGGCTCGCATCGCCTATCGCATCTTGCGCGGACTGGCGCGAGTCGACGGCCCCGAGAGCGCCGCGGAGCGCCAACTCCTGTACCGACTGGGCGAGGCGCTCGGACTGAGCGAGAGCGAGCGCGCGACGCTCCCGCCGCTGCACAGCCTGGGGGAACTGCCCGAGTCCGAGCGCCCTGCTGACTTGCAGCGCGAGGGTGAGCACGTCCTCGCGCTGTTGTTGCGCGTCGCTGCGGCCGACGGCTTCACCAAGATCGAGCGCGACTGGCTCGAGGCCGAGCGCCAGGCCTGGAACGTGAGCCCGGCCAGCTTCGCGCGACTGGCGCTGGACGCGCACGACGCGCGCGAAGCCGAACGCACGAGCCGCCAGCAGGCCTCCGAGCAGCGCCGCATCGAGCGCGCCTACCGTCGGCAGCGCCAAACGCTGATCACGGCAGGTTTGTTCGTCGTGGCCGCCGTTCTCATCGGCTGGCGCGCGCGCAGCCACTTCGAAACGCGCGCCGGCTGGCATGAGGTCGAGCACGAGATCGAGCGCTCGCTGGTGCTCGTGGCGACGCGTTACGTGCTCGAGCGCGGTGAAGAGCGCGAGTTGGAGCTGCTCTCGCTCGGCACAGGCTTTGTCGTCGCCGACGGCTGCGTCGCCACCAACAAGCATGTGGTCGAGCCGTGGAAGTTCGCGAGCTGCGCACAACACCTGGCCGAGGGCTGGCGTCTGGCCGAGGACAGCGTCGTCTGGGCGCTGTGGCCCGAGGGGGCACGCGTGCTCGATGCACAGGGTCAGCTCGATTTCTCGCGCGCGGTTTCGAGTGTCGATGGCTCTGTCCGCCTGCTCGCGCGCGCGCCCGACGCTTTCGAGTTGCGCGAAGTGCGCGTTCGCGTCGACGGCAAGACGCTCAAAACGCAGCGAGAGGTGCACGCCGACGACAACAACGACCTCGCACTGCTGAGCGTGAGCTCGAAGATCGCGCTCGCGCCCGCGCCGCTGGGAGCGCTGAGCGCGCCGCGCAAGACCGATGACGTGCTCATCGTTGGCTTTCCGCGCGGCACGAGCGTGTTCGAAGACGGCATCGCGGAGTGCTCCCCCGTCGCGGGCTCGATCCGCAAGATGCAGAGCACGATCCTGGTGAGCGCACCGGTGCTCGACGGCAACAGCGGCGGCCCGCTGCTCGACCGCGACGGCCGCGTGATCGGGATCGCGACGCGCGTGGCGCACGACGCATCGATGGGCGTTTGCATCGCGGTCGAGCACCTGCAACGGCTCCTGGCCGAGGCCGGACGCTGACTTCGGCCGTTCAGCGCGCGTCCAGCGCCCAGGGCGCCGAATTGCGCCCGTGCGAGGGACGATTCGGTAACTTGCGTTGACCAATTTCAGGGGTGCGCGTAGAACTCGAGGGATCTGGAATGGCGCGTGGCGGACCGCCAGTCCGAATTTTTCTCTCCTCGGGAGGGGACTGAACCCATGCGCGCGATCTGGCACTGTTTCGCTTTCGCTTTGTTCATCGGCACGTTCGAAGCGCGCGCCCAGCCGCAGGGTTGGGCGACGGACTTCGCGCCGCGCGGCCTCGCAGCGCCGGCGAGCGATGTTGTCGTGCTCGACGACGGGTCCGGACCCGCGCTGCACGTCTGTGGACGACTGCAGGCGGCCGGCGAGGTCAACAACGTCGTAGTGGCCGCGTGGAACGGCGCGAGTTGGCGGCGCGTCGCCACGAATGCCTCACCGTTCCCCGGCCAGAGCGCGACAACCTCGCACGTCGCGCTGGTCGAGTCCTTCGACTCAGGTTCCGGGCCGCAGCTCTACGCCGCCGGCTACTTCTCGGCCATCGACGGTGTCACAGCGCGCTCGATCGCTCGCCGCACGAGCCAGGGTTGGGAGTCGCTCGACAGCGCGGTCAATTTCACTCCGCTCGAGGTCACAGCGCTGCGCAGCGTGACCTACACCGGAACGACGGAGCTCTACGTCGGCCGAAGACTCTTTTCGCCCCTCGGCAGTCCGTTCAGCGCACTGGCGAAGTGGAACGGCTCCCAGTGGCTGAGCGTCGGCACGGACCTCGATGGCCGCGTGCTCGACGTCGCCTCGTTCGACGACGGCGCGGGTGAGAAGCTCTACGTCGCGGGTCAGCTCCTGCAGCCGACGACGTCCCTGAACTACGCCGCGGTCCTGGCCTGGGACGGCGCGAGTTGGAGCGCGGTCGGCGGCGCGGTCGAAGGCGTCGTCTCGCGCCTCGTGACGTTCGACGACGGCTCGGGCCCGGCGCTGTACGCGGCCGGCAATTCGACAGCTCCGCTCATCGGCGTCGCGCGCTATCGCAACGGCGTGTGGGAGCAGATCGGCGCGCCCGTCGGCGGCGATGTGTTCGACCTCGCCGTGGTCACGACTTCGAACGGCCCGCGACTGGTCGCTGCTGGCGGCTTCGACTCGCTCGGCGCCGCGACGAGCGCCGGACTGGCGCTGTGGAACGGCGCGCAGTGGGAGAACCTCGGCTCGAGCGGACTGGTGAGCGGCCCCTTCGGCGCCGCGGCCACCTCCGTCGCGAGCGGCGATCTAGGCTCGGGCCAGCGCCTGTTCGTGGGCGGAACCTTCGAACGCGCTGACGCAGTGTCCGCGCACAACGTCGTCAGTTGGAGCGACGCGGGCTTCAGCAGCCTCGGCCGCGGCGCGGGTGTCGACACGTCCGTGTCCGCGCTGGCGGCCTTCGGCGGCGGGCTCTACGCCGGCGGCGGCTTCATCGATGCCCCGGGCGCGAATCGCTCGTACCTGGCGCGCTGGTCGGGCGTCGAGTGGAGCGCGAACGCACCGGCGGTCAACGGGCGCGTCGACACGCTCGGCTCGTTCGACTTCGGCAGCGGCGAGCAGTTGTACGCAGCGGGCGGTTTCTCGCAGCCCCACACGCTGCACTTCGCGTGGGACGGCGTGCAGTCGACGGCCTTGGCCACGATCGCAGGCGGCGAGTCGAGCATCCGCACTCAGCTCGCGCACGACGACGGCAGCGGCCCCGTGCTGTACATCGGCGGGAATTTCCAAACCGTCAACGGAACGACGGCGCGCAACATCGCGCGTTGGAACGGTCAGACGTGGAGTTCGGTCGGTCCGCTCGCGCCCAACGGCACGGTGCACGCGCTGGTCTTCCACGACGACGGCCAAGGCGGTGGCGAGCAGCTCTACGCGGCCGGCGGGTTCATCCAGGCCGGCGGACAGGCGGTGTACGGCATCGCGCGCTACGACGGGTCCGCGTGGCATCCGGTCGGCAACGGCTTCAATTCCGGTGTGTTCGCGCTGGCCGTCCACGACGACGGCGCCGGCCCCAAGCTCTACGCAGGCGGCGCGTTCTCCTCGGCGCCTCCCGCCGCGGCGGGTCGTATCGCGCGCTGGGACGGCGTGAGCTGGCAACCCGTCGGCAACGGCCTGGTCGGTCAGGTGTACGCGCTCGAGGTGTTCGACGACGGCAGCGGACCGTTGCTGCTCGCTGGCGGTGAGCTGTATTTCGGCGTGACCCAGGCGCAGCGCGGCCTGGCGCGCTGGAACGGCACGGGCTGGGCGCCGTTCGACGGCGGCGTGGAGGGCTCGGTGCGGGCGCTCGCGGTGCTCGACGACGGAACCGGACTGGGCGAGTCGCTGTGGGTCGGCGGCGCGTTCCGCAGTGCGGGCGACGTGGTGTCGCTCAACATCGCGCGCTGGGGCCGCACTTGCGAGAGCGAGAGCTACTGCTCGAGCGGCACGACCTCCAGCGGGTGCGCGCCGACGCTCGGCGCGAGCGGTCGCGCGAGCGCGTCGCAGGCCACGAACCTCGTGCTCAACGCGACGCAGCTCGAGGGCGCGCGCAGCGGGCACCTCTTCTACGGCGTGAACGGCGCCATCGCCTCGCCGTGGGGTCAGAGCTCGCACTTGTTGTGCGTGAAGGCCCCGACGCAACGCACGCCGACGCAGACGACCGGCGGGAACTCCGGCGCGTGCGACGGCCTCATGACGCTCGACTGGAACGCGTTCTCGAACGCCAACCCGGGCGCGCTCGGCCAGCCCTTCAGCGCCGGCCAGGACGTGTGGGCGCAGGCCTTCTTCCGCGACCCGCCGAGCGCGAAGACCACCGCGCTCTCGAGCGCGCTGCGCTTCACGATCTGCCCGTAGCGCGCGATCATGCGCCGCACCCGCGGCCATGACGAGCTGGTACGAGCAACACGTCTTCAATCCACTGATGGATCGCGCGCTGCGGCGCCCTCGAGTCGAGGAGCTGCGGCGCGCGCTGCTTTCACGCGCGCGCGGCGAGGTCGTCGAAGTCGGGATCGGCACGGGGCTCAATCTGCCCCACTACCCCGCACAGTTGCGCCGCTTGCGCGCCGTGCAGCGCGAGGAGCAGTTCGACCCGCGCGTGTTCGCGCGCGCGGGCGGACGCGAGCTCGAGCTGGTGCGTGGCGACGCGCAGGACCTGCCGCTGGCAAGTTCGAGCATCGACACGCTCGTGTGCACGTTCGTGCTCTGCTCGGTCGATGACCCCAGACGCGCGCTGGCCGAGTTCGCGCGAGTGCTGCGCCCGGATGGGGTGCTCTTGCTCGCGGAGCACGTGCGCTCGCCGCGCCGCTTCGAGCAGGCCGCCCAACGCGCGCTGACCCCGCTGCATCGCCACTGGGCCTGCGGCTGTCGCCTGGACCGCGACCTCGCGAGGTCACTCGCGGCCGCGGGCTTCGCGTCGCGCCGGCCCGCTGCCGCCGCGCAGCCGGTGTTGCCCTTCCCCGCGAGCGAGTTGCTCGCCGGGGCGTTCGGGTTGGGCCGCGATCGACTGGCGTGAGGCCGCACGAAAAAGGACCCGCCGACCTCAGGAGAATCGGCGGGCCCCCGTCGCGACGATGCAAGGGTTCGAGGCGCGCGTGCGCTCCATGAAATCCGCCCGCGCCCCTCTCCCCCCGGCTTCGTTATCCGCAAGAGGCGAGGGCGACGGGCGTCGAAGGGCCTATTTTTCGCTTCTGGCGCCCAAGACGCGGCCCGGACGGGGCCTGCGGTCCCAGCGGCGCAACCCGTCCAGGGCGACTCACCAGATCGAGCACCGGCGACGACGCACGCTGGCCACGGCCATCCAGCGGGTGCCCCGAGCGCCCGCGCTGCGCCTCGCAACCCACCCCGGATAGCCCGGCACAGGCGCTAGGATCACCTATCCGGGCCTGCCGCAGGCGCGCCCGCCCATGAGTTCCCCCACCCCGATCCGCGGCGCCGTGGCGCTGGGCTTTGTCGGCATGCTGGCCGGAGTCTGGTTCCTCGACCGCGCGGCCGAACTCGCGCCGCCCAAGCAGCAGGCAGGCGAGGTGGCGCTGAAGCTGCGCGACGTGGCGCGCGAAGTCGGGGCCGACTTCCGGCACGTCGCCACCACGCTCGACCCCAAGATCGACAACATCGCGCCGCACGTGTCGGCCATGGGCGCCGCGGTGGCTGTGATCGACTTCGACAGCGACGGCTGGAGCGACCTGTACGCCACCACCAGCCGCTTTCGCGAGCCCAACGCGCTGTTCCGCAACCTGGGCAACGGCCGCTTCGAGGACGTGGCCGCGCGCGCGGGCCTGGCGCAGCTCAACCTGCCCGGCGAAGGCGTCTCGATGGGCTCGGTGTGGGCCGACTACGACAACGATGGACACGTCGACTGCTTCCTGTACCGCTGGGGCCAGCAGGCGCTCCTGCGCAACAAGGGCGACGGCACGTTCGAGGACGTCAGCGCGCGCGCGGGCGTGCGGCGCTGGATGAACTCGAACGGCGCGACCTGGATCGACTACGACCGCGACGGGTTCGTCGACCTGTACATCGCGGGCTACTTCCGCTCCGACATCGACATGTGGAACCTGCGCTCGACGCGCATCATGCAGTCGAGCTTCGAGTTCGCGACCAACGGCGGCGACAACGTGCTCCTGCGCAACAAGGGCGACGGCACGTTCGAGGACGTGACCGAGCGCACGGGCACGAACAGCACGCGCTGGACGCTGGCCGTGGCGGCGGCGGACCTCGACGGCGACGGCTGGAGCGATCTGTACCTCGCCAACGATTACGGGCCCGAGGAGCTCTTCCGCAACGTCGAGGGCCAGCGCTTCGAACGAATGGCGGGCATCGGGCTCGAGGAGACCAGCAAGAGCGGCATGAGCGTGACGCTCGGCGACTTCGAGAACCGCGGCGCGCTGGGCGTGTTCGTGACGAACATCTCCAAGGAGCGCTTCCTGTTCCAGGGCAACAACCTGCGCCAGAACCTGCTCGCCGAGCGCGGCCAGATGGTCAACGTGACCGAGGACACGTCCTCGGTGCGCGCGCGCGAGGTGGTCGACTGCGGCTGGGCCTGGGGCGCGCAGTTCGGCGACCTCGACAACGACGGGCTGCTCGATCTGTTCGTCGCCAACGGCTTCGTGTCCGCGAGCCGCGAGCGCGACTACTGGTACGGCATGTCGAAGGTCGCGGGCGGCGCCGGCGGCGTGTTCGAGGACGCGACCAAGTGGGAGCCGATGGAGGACCGCTCGCTGTCGGGCTACGAGCGCTCGCGCCTCCTGCTCGGCTGCGGCAACTGCAAGTTCGAGGACGTCGCCGCGCAGGTCGGTGTCGACGACCTCTACGACGGTCGCGCGGTGGCGTTCGCGGATCTGTTCCGGCGCGGCGCGCTCGACGTGATCGTCGCCAACCAGTCGGGCCCGCTGATGATCTACACCAGCGAGGTCGATCCCGCGCGCAACTGGGTGCAGTTCGAGCTGCGCGCGAGCGTCTCCAATCGCAGCGCCATCGGCGCCGAGCTCACGCTGCACTTCGCCGGCCGCAAGCAGCGCCAGGTCGTGCTCGCCGGCAACGGCTTCTGCTCGCAGAACGAGTTCGTGCTGCACTTCGGCCTGGGCGCGGCGGATGCGGTCGAGAAGGCCGTTCTGCGCTGGCCCAACGGGCGCGTCGAGACGCTCTGGCCGGAAACGGCGGGGAAAAGCGCCGCCACGCTCGGCCCCGACGAGCGCATCGTCGATCTCGCCGTGCGCCGCCGCCACCGCATCGAGGAGCCCCGCCCATGACCAGCACCGCCGCCGCGCTCGCGCCCACGCAGCCGGCCAAGAAGTCGCCGCTCCTCACGCCGCAGCGCATGGTCAGCGCGCTGGTCACGACGATCCTCGTGATCGGCGAGTTGCGCTTCCACATCCTGCCCGGCCTGTGGGTGCTGCCGCTGACGCTGGGCACCGCGATGGCGTTCGAAGCAGTGCTCTCGCGCTCGCTGCGCGGCGTGTGGCCCAGCGTGCTGTCGGCCTACATCGCCGGCAATTCGATCGTGATCCTGATCAAGCCCTCGGCCGGACTGTGGTGGCCGTTCGCGCTCGGCGCGGCGATCTCGATCACCTCGAAGTACGTGCTCACGTACCGCGGGCGGCACCTGTGGAACCCCACCAACTTCGCGATCACCGCGATGGTGTTGCTCGCGCCGCATTCGATCTCGGTGCTCAGCCACGAGTGGGGCAACGAGCTGTGGACCGTCGCGGTCATCTGGGCCATCGGGCTGCTGGTCGTGTCGCGCGCCAAGCTGCTGCACATCACGCTCACCTACCTCGCGTGCTTCGTCGCGCTCTCCGGCCTGCGCGCCGTGCTGATGGACAAGAGCTGGCTGACCGAGATGGCGCCGGTCACCGGCCCGATGTACCAGTTCCTGATGTTCTTCATGCTCACCGACCCGCGCACGACGGTGAGCTCGACCAAGGGGCGAATGCTCGTGGTCGCGCTGATCGCGCTGGGCGAGTGCGGCCTGCGCATCGCCAACGATCTCGGCATGGCCTGGGCGGCGCCGGTGGCGACGATCCCCGCCATCGCCTCGCTCGCGGTGATCGGCCCGATCGCGATGTGGCTCGATCTGCGCGCGAAGGGCGCCAAGGGCTGAGCGCCCACGGCTCCAGCGCTGGCGCCGATTCGCTTGGCGCGCCCACGCGGCGGCCGCTGTCCAGCGCCCGCGCCGTGCGAGCGCCGGAGCACGCACAGCGAGGGTGCGGCCGAGCCGCGGCTTCAGCCCGTCTGATGGATGGCCCGACAACGGATTAAGCTGCTGTCATGCAGCGGATCAACGTTGACGAGGCAAAGGAGCGGTTGTCGCACTACCTCGAGCGCGTCGAGCGCGGCGAGGTCTTCATCATCTGTCGCAGCAACGTCCCGGTCGCGGAGCTCCGCGCGCTGCCGCCGATACGCACCGCGCCGCGCAAGCTCGGTCGGCACAAGGGGCAGGTGCGAATCGAGCCGTCCTTCTTCGAGGCGCTGGACGAGGCCGACTCGAGCGCGTGGTCCGGCGGCGGCGCGTGAAGCTGCTCCTCGACACTCGCACGCTCCTTTAGCTCACACTCGACGCCGACGAGCTCTCGGGCACGGCCAGCGAACACCTCGTCGCGCCCTCTGGCGAACTCGTACTTAGCAGCGCGTCAGTGTGGGAACTCGCCGTGGAGCACGCCCTGGGCCGCGTGCACTTCGACCGCCCGCTCGACGAGTCGCTGACCGACGTTCGCGAGGAGTACGGCCTCGTGTCGCTCGCGATCGACGACGAGTCGGCGCTGCACCTCCTGCGCTTGCCAGCGCTGCACCGCGACCCCTTCGACCGCATCCTCGTCGCGCAGGCGCTGGTGCACGGCCTCGCGATCCTGACGCCCGACCGCGCGATCCGCGCCTACCCCGCGCGCGCGATCTGGTGAGCGCCGGGCCGGCGGAGATCCGCCGGATCGCGAGGTGGCTCGATCGGTGCGCGAAGTCGCCGTCGCGCAGACTCGCGCGCCGCGTGGTCGCCGACGCTGGCATGACAGCCAGGTCACTGTGAACGCGAGCACGAGCCGCTTGCGATGTCGTCGGCGGGTTCAGAGCCGCGAACAGGCGCGCGGCCGCCCGACACCAGGGGCAGCCGCGACCGTGCGAGTCCGCTTCACGCCCACTCGGCCACGCAAAAGAACCGACGCGCACGATTGACGTGGCGCGGGTTCCGGGCGAGCGTGAGGACGGCGGACAGGGAGCTGTCGAGTTCCGGCGAGTCGACAGCTGCACTCAAATCCAATCGTCGAAGCCCTTCTGGGGAGATCGCACCGTGAAGCACCTTCACGCCTCTCGTGCGCTCGCGCCGCTCGCCGTCGCGTTCGCGTTGGCCTCTGCCGTTCAGGCTCAAACGCTCGAGCTGCTCAGCCGCGGTGTTGGAGGCGCGCCGGCGAACGGACCGAGCGGGCCCACTACGCCCGTGTTCCCTTGGCAACCGATTCCCGATGCGCTCGCCACCAGCGCGGACGGTCGCTTCATCGCGTACACGAGCGCCGCGACCGATCTGACGCCCGTCGACACCAACGGAGCAGTGCGCGATGTCTTCGTGCTCGATCGCGCGACTCAGTCGACGGAGCTCGTGAGCGTGTGGGGCGCCGGGCTCCAAGGCGCCGGCGATGCGCGCGGAGCGGCGATCTCGGACGACGGACGCTACGTGGCGTTCGTCTCGAGCACCCTGCTGCCCGCCGACCCCGACCCGTTCGCGCCCGACCTGTTCGTTCGCGATCGATTCGCCGGAACGACGGTCGAGTTGACGCCCACGGAAACTGAGTTCTGGGACTGGTTCGCGATTCCCGCGCCCCCGCAGATGAGCTCCGACGGTCGGTACGTGGCCGTGGTGTCCACGCAGCAGAACCCCAGTTGGACCACGACCTACCTGCGCGTCTGGGATCGAACGAGCGGCGCGCTGGTTTTCGATGTGTCCGGACAAGACAACAATGGCTCTGGCGACTTCTTCTGGCTGGGAGGCTTCTATCTCGCGCGCTCGGGCGCGTGGGCCGCATGGAGCAGCGGCGGATACGGACAGTCCGGCGGGTCAAGTTGGAGCGCTTCCGCAATCGCACGTTCCCCCGTTCCGTTCGTACCCAACGGACATGTGACGCTGCTCCAGACCGGGGAGCCGGCCTCGTGCGGAATCTCCGCCGACGGCCGCTATGTCGCCTACAACATCATCGGCACGAGTGGCGAGTTCGAGATGTGGCTGCGCGACGTCCAGACCGGTTCGGACGAGCGCATCGACATGCGCCTCAGCGGCCCGCCCGTCGCCGTTCCGCTCAGCGTGTGCGTCGGCGTGTCGGACGACGGCCGGCGCGTTGCGTTCACGAGCACGTCGGACCGATTCGTTCCGGGCGACACCAACGGCGTCGCCGACTTGTTCGTGCGCGACGTGCTGACGAAGCGCACTTGGCGCGCATCGGTCGATGCGAGCGGCGCGCAACTGAGCGTCCCGACGCGCTTCGCTGCAGCGCAGGCCGATGTCACCGCGTTCGTGTTCGCCAGCGAGGCCGCGAATCTGGTGACTGGCGACACCAACGGCCAGCCCGACGTGTTCCGCCGCGAGTTGTGGGGCCTCGATGCAGGCTCGTACTGCAGGCCGACGACCTCGACCAACGGCTGCACAGGCGTGATCTCCGCCACCGGCCTGCCCAGCGCCGCACAGCCCGCGGGCTACACGCTGCGCGTCGACGGCGTCGACGGACAGCGCTCGGGGCTGTTCTTCTACGGCGCTTCGAACACCGCCACTCCGTTCGCACCCGGACATCCCAGCAAGATGTGCGTGAGCGCTCCGCGCCAACGCATGGATCTCGCCACCACCGGCGGCGCAGCGGGCGCGTGCAACGGCTCGCTTTCCGTCGATGTCCTCGCCTGGGCGGCGCAGCATCCCGGCGCGCTGCTCACGCCGCTGACCGCGGGCCAGTCGATGTGCTTCCAGGGCTGGCTGCGCGAGCCGAGCTTCACCCCCGCGTCGCTCCTCACGGACGCCTGGTGGGTGACGCTGGGCCCGTAGGACAGCGCGCGAGCATTGTCCCTCCGCCCGGCGAGCCACTGCGCGCCGCCGGGCGGAGCCGCTGCGTAGGCTCGTCGCTCTCGGCTCACTCGGCGCTGCGATGCCGCGCGGCTTCGGCGTGCGCTCCACGACGCCCATGCTCCTTCTGGCGAGCCTTCCGAGGCGCCGCAGAGGCCGCTGAATTGCCGCGAGCGCGCCGCTAGGGTGACTAACGGCGCTGGTGCAGCACGGCCTGCCAAGCGTGAACCCTGAGTCGCGCTGGCCGTTGGGGCCCGCAAATCGTCGCCATGAAGCACAAACTGCTGGTTGGCGCAGTGATCGCGGCGTTGCTCGTGATCGCCGGCGCCCTGTGGAGACTGCGGTCGATCGAGCGCGGAGATCCCGCGGCCGCCGACCGCGCAGATCGAGCGGCGGAGGAGCACGCGGCGACACTCGCAGTGGATGCGCGCGCCGAAAGCTCGAACCCAGTCGCGCGCGCGGCGACGGCGAGCAGTCCGGCACTCGAGGCGGGCGAGTTGCCTGCGAACGCAGGCGAAGCGCTCGGCTTGACGGGTCGCTGGATCGGTCGCGCGGTCGACGAGCGCCGCATGCCGGTCGAGAACGCCGCACTCGAGTTGCGCATAGCGGGCGCGCCGTCGTGGAGCGGAGCGACGTCGTCCGATGGCAGCTTCGAGATCCCGCTTCGGACGCCGCGGGAAACGCTGGTCGGCAAGCGCGTCACGCTGCTCGTTCGCAGTCCTGAGGGAGCCGTTGCGGCGCGCACCTGCCCGCTGCCCGGCCTTGGGCCACTGCGCGGATACACACCGCCGCCCGCGAACGATGGCCCGCCGACTGTGGACCTCGGAGTGTTGGTCCTCCAGGCGTCGTGCTCGCTCACGGTGAACGTGACGCAGGGCGGCGTCCCCGCCCGCGGCGCGCGCGTCGAAGTGCTCGGCAGCGGGGCGTCCCCCATCGTGCTCGCGCGCGGGACTGCAGATTCGAACGGCGTGGCGAGGCTCGACTCGCTCCCGCCCGGCTTGCTGCGCATCTCGGCGGCGCTCGAGGAGTTCGCGGGGGCCTCGAGCGCGTTCCTGCCGCACGATGAGTCGCTCTCGATCGAGCTCGCTCCGACGCAGAGCTTCGACGTCGAAGTCGTCGACGCGCTGAGCGAAGCGCCGGTGTCCGGCGCGCGGATCCTCGTCAGCGAGTCACTTGCGGTCGCAGCGAGCTTCGACATCGACCCGATGTCGCGCCAGGAGTTCATGACCGTCGTGGCGCTCGAGCGCGACCCGCTCGTCACCGACGAGAACGGCCGCGCCCGCGTCGAGCGCCTGCCGAGCAACGGACGCTTCCAGATCGCCGTCGAGGCCGACGGCTATCGCTCGCGACCCGATCCCTACGACCGGCGCAATGGCGCGGTGACGCTCTCGAGCAAGGAGCCCGTCGCGCGAGTTGCTATTCGAAGGCTCGGCGGTCGCACAGTGCGCTGGCCGATCGTCGCGGGCGAGGTCCCCGCGCCGCCCGAGGGCGCGCCGATCGCCTTGCGCTGGGCGCCGGGCGCCGACTTCGGACGAGACGGGTTGGAGCTGCCTCCGGGCCGAATCCAGGACGGGATGCTCGTGATCGACGGGCTCGAGAGCGACGGTGGTCTCCTGGCGCAGGCGCCCGACGGCGCGTTGGCGCAGGCCTGGATCGACCCCGAGTCCGACGTGGGAGAGGCGCTCGCGTTCCGTCGTCCGCGCACAGTCGAGGTTACGGTGCGCGACGCCGGCGGCGCTGCGGTTCCCGGTGCGGCCGTCATCGCGCGCAACCAGGGCAACAATCCGCTGTGCGATTACGTGCGCACCGACGGAGAAGGGCGCGCCCAGCTCACCGGGTTGTACGGTGGCCTCGCAGATGTGTTCGTACAGCCGCCGAGCGCTCGCCAGAGCGCCGTCCGCGCCGGCAGCGTGAACCTCGAGCAAGGCGACGCGCGACTGGAGGTCTCGCTCCCCTCGACGTTCCTCGCCAGCGTTCGTGTGCTCATCGACGGCGCGCCGCAACTCCCCTCGCGGCTTCGCTGCGCTCCACCGGCGCTCGACGAGCTTCCCGAGCGCGGCGAACTGCGTTTCGAGCTGGTCGCCCCGCCGCAAGGCGAACTTGCCAGCGTCGTGATCTCCGCTGTCGGCTACTCGACAGCCAGCGTCAAGATTGCGCCGCCAGCGGATGGCTCCGAGGCGATCGCCGAAGTCGAGTTGACGCCCGCGGGCGAGCTGTGGATCGAGCTGCGTCGCGATCCCGCGCAGCAGGTCGAGGTGCTCGTCGAGCGCCTCGACGAGAAGTCCGGCGCCTGGGGGCAGGACCGTGAGCTGGGCATGTTCAATGGACTGCGCTCGCCGAACGGGCCGGGCGGCAGTTTCCGCGTCGCAGGCCTCCGAGCCGGACGCTGGCGCGCGCTCGACAAGCGGACCGGCGTCGCGTCGAACGAGGCCGAGCTGCTCGCCGGCGTAGCGCAAGCGCGAGTCGTTCTCGACGTCGCCAACGTGCAGTGGGTGACGGGACGCGTCGAGGTTCCCGCTGGCGAGTCGGTGACGAGCGCCGTGGTGCTCGTCGACGGTCTCGATTCGAACTCGGGTCCGCGCCGCGAACTCCCCGGCGCCGCTGCGCCTTCGGGCGCGCGCGTGAGCGCCGACGGAGCGTTCAAGGTCCAGATCCCGGGCGACCGCGAGGTCACGCTGCGGCCGTGGCACCCGTGGCTCGCGCCCGCCGAGGGGAGCGTCGTGAGCACGCGCACGGGCCTGACGGGCGTGACACTGAAGCTGGCGGCGGGACGCGAGCTGCGCATTCCGACCGCGAATCTGACGGATGCGCGCGTCAAACACCTGCGGGTCGGGGCCTGGTCGAGCGCGAGCGGAGCGTCGCCGACACAGTGGACCTTCGCGCCGATCGCGGACTCCTTCGCTCGCACGGCGGACCTCGCGCCCGGCCGCTGGAACTTGTGGATCGACGCTGGCCCGCAGTTCGCGCCCGTCGAGCTTCGAGACGTCGAGATCGGCGACGGTGTGACGACCCTCGCGCCGCTCGAACTTCGTTCAGGCGCCAGCGTGCGAGTGCGAGTTCGAACGAACGCCGGCGCGTCGCCTCCGCGCATCTACGTCGTCGCCACCTCGAAGGCGGAGCCCAAGTACTGGCGCGACGTGAACT